>CAWHQL010000016.1:0-9605 GCA_963831515.1 uncultured Alphaproteobacteria bacterium
GGCGATGCCGTCGAGGTCGGGCATGTCGACGTCGAGCACGACGACATCGGGATCAACGCGTTCAAGCTGATTGACGGCCTCTCGACCGGTGCGAAGCGTTGCAACCATGTCGAGATCGGGTTCGGATTCGACCCAACGCGCGAAGAGGCCGCGCACGACGACCGCGTCATCGACGAGCATGACGCGGATTCGACGGCTTGCGCCAACGGAAGACGGCGGAGGTACGACTAAGTTCATGGGACGCGACTGACTGTACTGACTTAGATTGCGGGCACGATGACGATCAGATCAGTCCGACTTCCTGGAACTTCGCTTCCACGATGTCCTTGTCGAACGGCTTCATGATGTATTCGTTCGCACCCGCGTGCAGCGCGCGCGCGATGTGCGCAACGTCGTTTTCCGTGGTGCAGAACACGACCTTTGGACCGTCGCCGCCCGGCAAGCGCCGAAGCGAGCGAAGAAAATCGTAGCCGTCCATCTTCGGCATGTTCCAGTCGAGCAGGATCGCCTCCGGCAACTGCTTGCGACAGGCTTCGAGCGCCTGCTCGCCGTCCTCGGCTTCGACAATCTGGAACTCGAGTTCCTTCGAGAATGCGTCGTGCCACCTTGCGAATGACACTGGAGTTGTCAACAACCAAACAGGTTTTCATCGTACAGCCTCGTTGTGTTCGCGCCCAATTTCCATTGCATCAGACCGCGTCACGCCGCGGCCGCCTTCATTTCGATGTCGAGTACACGATCGACATCGAGAACCATCAAAAGTTGTCCATCGAGCCGGTAGATACCGGTCGACACACTTGCCAGCCGTGGATCGAGGTTCGACGGATTCGGCTCGCAGGCCGTACCGTCGAGCTTGAGTACCTCGCCTATGTTGTCGATCAGCAATCCGTAAGATTCGCCGCGCGTCTCCACGCCGATGGCCATGGCCGGTGCGCTGTCCTCGCGCGTTCCCAGGCCAAGCCGGCACCGCATGTCGATCAGCGTCACAATGCGCCCACGCAGATTGAGCACCCCGGCAATTTCCGCCGGTGCCAACGGCACGCGCGTCAACCGCTCAGGCGCAAAGACGTCCTGCACGCGCAGAATGGGCAAGCCGAAGAGCTGCCCGCCGATCAGGGCGGTCACGTATTCGCGGAGGTTCTGGTCGGCGGCTTCGCTCATGGTGTCCATCACGCTGCCCGGCCGACGTCGGTCTGTTCTTTGAGCGCCGCAATCAATCCCTGCCGGTCGAACTTGGCGACATAGTCGTAAAACCCGACGCGGCGTCCGCGATCTATGGCTTCGGCCGATACGACGGACGACAGGGCGATGATCGGCAGTTCGGCTGTCCGCGGATCACCCCGCACGGCCTCGGCAAATTGGAACCCGTCGATGTCGGGCATTTCGATGTCGGTGATGGCCACATCGAAATGTCGGCCATCTCTAAGCAATGCCAGCGCATCTTTTGCGCAGCCAACCGCCGTCACCGAATAACCCGCCGCCTGCAAGACAGGGGTCAGCATGTTCAAAAAGAACGGTAAATCGTCGACAAGCAACACCGACGGCTGACGTCGCTGCGCCGGCTGCTCTTTGCGCCGGAACCAATCTTCGAACGCAAGTGACAGGAAATGGCCAACGTCCACGATCTCGGTCGCGTGACCGCGGATGATTGCCGATCCGAGAACGCCGGGGTTGTCGCTTCCGACCTGGATCTCGAGGTTATCCTCGACGATATCGACAATCTGATCGACCACCAGCGCCATTGAACGGCTGCCGTCGGAGAACACGAGCAATGGCTGCGCGCCCTCCCCTTTTATGCGCACGTCGTTGCTCATGCTGATGAGCGGCATCAGCTGGCCGCGGTACTGCACCATGTGGCGGCCGTTCGACAGCTCGATCTTCTGCGCGTCCACTTCCTCGAGGCGCGTAATGAGCGACAACGGAACAGCCTTGGGCTGCATCGATCCCGCGCGGAAAACCAGCAGAGACGTCGTCGCTTTCACATCCTCGCCGCCGGCATTGTCCGCTTCAACGGCGGACAAATGCGAGGCAACTGCATTCCCGAACGTCTGAGCGACGCCGTTCGGATCGATGATCATGATGACGGAGCCGTCGCCCAGGATCGTGTTGCCGGAGAACATCTGGATGTGACGCAGCTTGCTCGACATCGGCTTCACGACGATCTCTTCCGTGTGAAACACGCCGTCAACGACAATGCCGAACGTCTGGCTGCCGACCTGCGTTACGACAATAAAACTGGCTTTGAAGTCCCGGGCATTCCCCTCGAGGCCAAGCAACTGGCTGAGCCCAACCAGAGGCAGAAGCTTGTCGCGCAGTCGCAGAACCTGGGTGTCCTTGATGCTTTCGATGCGGTGCTCGCTGCCCTCGCGCACGCGTACGAGCTCGATGACCGACAGCTGCGGGATGGCAAACCGGTGACCGTTTGCTTCCACGATCAAGGCTGCGACGATCGCCAGCGTGAGCGGAAATCTTGATGGTGAAACTCAGGCCCGCCCCGGCCACCGACTTGACGTCAATCGTGCCGCCGATCTGATCGATGTTGTTGCGGACGACGTCCATGCCGACGCCGCGGCCCGATACATTGGTGACCTTGGCCGCAGTGGAGAACCCGGGAGCGAATATGAACTTGTGGATCTGCGCTTCGGTGAGCTTCTCGACGTCGGCTTCCGAAACGAGGCCTTGCGCCATCGCCTTCGACTTGATGCGCTCGGTATTGAGCCCGCGCCCATCGTCGGCGATCCTGATGATGATGAAACCGCCTTCGTGATAGGCGGAAAGCCGGATCAGACCGTGCTCGGGCTTGCCTGCGGCGCGCCGTTGTTCAGACGTTTCAAGGCCATGGTCCGCCGAGTTACGCACCATGTGCGTGAGCGGATCCTTGATGAGATCGAGCACCTGGCGATCGAGTTCGGTCTCGGCGCCATGCATTTCGAGCTCGATCTTCTTCCCAAGTTCATTGGAAAGGTCGCGCACAATGCGCGGCAGTTTCTGCCACGCATTGCCGATCGGCTGCATGCGCGTCTTCATCACGCCTTCCTGCAATTCGGCCGTCACATTGGACAGCCGTTGCAACGGCGTCTTGAATTCGGACTCTTCGTGGCGACGCACGATCTCGAGCAGCTGATTGCGGGTCAGGACGAGCTCGGACACCATTGTCATCAGGTGTTCAAGCGTATCGACGGTCACGCGGATCGATTGACTGGCGCCCTTGCCGTCATCGTCCTTTGCGCCGACATCGAGAGCCGGCGCGGATCTGGATTTGAGGAGCTGCGGATCGGTTTCGGTGTCACGAAACGCACGTTCGAGATCGTCAAGCGAGTCTTCATCAGGCTGCAACGGGCGTTCCAGGATCTGCGCAACAAGAGTGCCGACAGTATGCGCGGCCTCTGCCGGGTTGCCCGCTGATCCGACGCGTTCGACCATCCGCTCCAAACTCGAGATCAGATCAGTATCGCCGCCTTCCGGTTCGCGCTGTTCGCGCTCCAGGGAATCGAGAATGCCCTTGATGCGATCGATGGTGGAGAGGATGAGCGTGACGGCTTCGCTTGAGGCGGGCGCCCCGTCGCGGAACTTTCCCATCAGCGTCTCGGCGGCGTGCGCGAGCGCTTCGAGCCGCGGCAGACCGAGAAAACCGCACGTGCCTTTGATGGTGTGAACGAGACGGAAGATATTGTCGAGGATCTGGGCGTTGTTGGGATCCTGTTCGAAACGCACAAGCTCGACGTCGACCACGTCGAGACTTTCATTCGTCTCGGTGACAAATTCCCGCAGCAGGTCGTCCATAAGAAACGCCTTCGCCGACGAGCTTCGGCCCGTCTACCGCTTTCCGTCGGAAGCAGGGCCAGTGTGTCGATGAAGCGTTTAATTTTGGTTGAGTATTACCGGCATTGCGCACGCGTTAACCGCTCGTTAACCGGCGGAAAGCCCGACGGCCGCCGCGACTATTGCGCGGCGACCACGACGGCTTCTCCATCCATTGCGATCGTCGCTTTGAGGCCGCAGGCCTTGGCGAGGAGCGCGGCATAGAAAGGTTGAATCCGGTGCGCGTCGACACCTTCGCTGCCCAGTTCACCCGTCAGCAGCGGGGGCACGGCCGGAGGAATTTTGGCATTGGTGCCGGCGGCCGTGACCTTGAAGCCGACGCTGTCGCCGGTTCCGATCGGATCGACGGTGATCTTGCCGCCGCGCGGGATCGCCTGCCCGGCGATGATCAGCATATTGAGCAGCAATTTAACCCGGTTTTTCGCCAATAGCGCGCGCGGCAAATTCCAGGCGATCTTCGTCTTGTCATCTTCCATGAAGCCGCGCGTTATGGTTTCGGCATCGCCGAGGTCGATCTGGGCACCCGCAGAGCCCGCGGCTCCGAATGCAATGCGACAGAACTGCAATTTCGCGGAAGCCGTGGTGGCGCTCCTTTTGATGAGGTCGAGCGCAAATTGCTTGGTCAACTCGTCCTTTTCCTCCTCCAGCACCTCGATCCCGTTGACGATGGCGCCGACCGGGCTGATGAGGTCGTGGCATACGCGCGAGCACAGAAGGGCCGCGAGATCGAGCGCTTCGAGGGACGATTCGGACATAGACTGGTCTCCGCTGGGCATGCAGGGTGAGGCCATCGGCAAATCGACGGTCGCGCCGACGTTGCGAGGTTGATACACCGCACCTACTGTTCAGCCAAGGTTCTGCAAAGGCAACAAAGGGACGTGGGATCTTGGCGTCGGCTTCCGAAATTCCGCCCGCCAGGGCGGCTGCGCTCCTGGACGATCTGACCGCGATCGTCGCGCGCGCTTGCGCAAAAATAAGTGCGCTTTCGGCGGCAAGATTGGTGCCGCGCCTGAAGGCCGATCAATCGCCGGTCACAATCGCCGATGAAGCGTCCGAAGCTTTGATCATCCAGGGCATTGCGCGACTACTGCCGGGCGTTCCCGTTCTTTCCGAGGAATCTGCCGACGCGCGCAATCGTGTTGATGGAAGTTTCCTGATCGTGGACCCTCTTGATGGCACGCGCGAGTTCCTGGCCGGCCGTGATGAGTTTACAATCAACCTCGCCGTCATTACCGGCGGCGTGCCAATCGCCGGCATCATCGCCGCACCGGCGCGCGGCCGAGTCTGGCGCGGCGTTGTCGGCATGAAGGCCGAGCGGCTTCGGCTGCTGGAGGACGGCGCCGACCAGGCTCAGCCGATCCGCACGCGGGCCTGGCCACGCGAGGGTGCTGTCGCAGCCGTCAGTCGCTCGCACTTCGATAAGGCGACGGATGCTTTTCTGGCCTCGCTTGGACCAATCACACGAACCGCCAGCGGGTCGGCGATCAAGTTTTGCCAGGTCGCGGAGGGCGCGGCCGATATTTACCCCCGCCTGGCGACAACGTGCGAGTGGGATGTGGCCGCCGGTCAGGCGATCGTTGTTGCCGCCGGTGGCGCCGTGAAAACTCCGCAGGGCCTGCCCTTGGAATATGGCCGCACGGCCGAGAATTTCCGTGTTCCGGCCTTTATCGCCTGGGGAGATGCCAAGAAGTCCGCGGCCATCGGCCGCTGAGGCTACTGCCCCAAGTTCCGCACCTCGGGCCATTTGCGCTCCGCGGTATCAATGATGCGGCCCGGATCGGCGAGGAAAGAAGCGCGCGTCTGTTCGCTGTAGAAAAGGTAAAGCCGTTGCCCGGCGACCGTCCAGATCAGGGGATGCCCCGGGACGGACCGGCCGCGGCCGATGGCGACCGGGTCATAGCCGCCGAACCGCGGCCCATAGACCTCGGGGTTCTTGGCAAAAGCGCCGCGATTGCCCTCGTTGCTGAAGCGCCAGACCGCCCCGTCCAGGTTCAATTCGAACTCGGGCCGCCCGAATAGCGCCTTGCCTTCGGTGAAATAGGCCACCGGATCGAAGCCACTGATGGCGAGGCCGGTCGTAACGTTGACCGCCAGTTGGTTGTCCGTGGCCGCCCGGGATGGCCCAAAGGGTGCAAAGATACCCATCCCCAAGGCCACCCCCAAAGCCATGCCGAGGAGCAGTCGAGACAATAGGGGCGGCTTCCGTTCCTGCCGTGCTGCAGTCATAGTTCTTGGCGACGATAGATGATTCGGGGACACGCCTTTTGTCGCTACTTTAGCGCGGGTCGCGTGAGCGTCCGGTTAAACCGGGCTTGAGATTTCACCATCTTATGGAGCAGACGATGCGCGCGACCTTGCGCCTTGCCGCCCTCACACTCTCTCTTGTGCTGTTCAGCGGGCCGTTTGCGGCAGCACAGAACCCGCCCCCACCAAAGCCGGGCTCATTCACGCCCGGCGAGCTGGTACGGGAGGGCCACCGCTTCTTTGGCAGCGTATCGCGCGGGCTGGCGCAAATCGTTGAAACCGCGGTCAGCCGTTGGGGGCAGCCCAATGGTTATGTGCTTGGCCAGGAAGGCAGCGGCGCCTTCGTGGTGGGGCTGCGATACGGCGACGGCAAGCTCTACACCAAGAATGCCGGCGATCGTCGCGTGTTCTGGGAGGGACCGTCGGTCGGGTTCGATACCGGCGGCGAAGGGGCCCGTACCATGATGCTGGTTTACAACCTGCCGGCCACGGAGGCGATCTATCAGCGTTTCGCCGGCATTGACGGATCGGCCTATTTCATCGGCGGGTTTGGCATGACCGCACTCGCCTCCGGCAACATCGTCGTGGTGCCGATCCGCTCGGGCGTCGGGCTGCGGCTGGGGGCCAATATCGGTTACCTCAAGTTCACCCCGCGGGCGACCTGGAATCCGTTCTGACCGCCGGCGCGTTTACCAACTTTTTTGACTCGATCGTCTGCACTTTTTTGTAGCGCGACGGCCGGCCGGGTTTAGGATAGCGTCCGCGCCGTCGGGGTCGGTCGGTGCGGATTCCCTGATTTTACCGAGCGCAGATGAGTGGGAGGCGTGTGGTCCATGATTGAGCCGATCATGTTTTTCGGCATTGGTTTTCTTGCCGCGGCTCTGATTGGGCTCGTTGTCGTTCCTCTTGTTCATACGCGCGCCGTACGGTTGACGATGCGTCGGCTCGAAGCAGCCGCGCCGCTGTCGATGGCCGAGATTCAGGCCGACAAGGATCAGCTGCGCGCCGAGTTCGCCATGTCGACGCGTCGACTGGAAATGAGCGTCGAGCAGCTCAAGACCAGAAGCACAAGCCAGCTTGCCGAGCTTGGCAAGAAGGGCGACGCCGTTAATCGCCTCAAGGTCGAACTCGGAGAAAAGACCGCGACCATTTTCGCTCTCGAGGCAAGGGACAAGAATCTGCGCGAACAACTTCGTGCAACCGAAGAAGAGTTTCTGGTGAAGACCAGCGCGATGCACGAAGCGCAGCGTTCCCTGTCCGACAAGGAATCCGAACTCGGCAAGCTGACGGGCGATCTGAACCAGCGCTCGACGCTCGCCGATTCGCAGAAGATCGAGATCATTGCGCTCAAGACGCAGGTGGATGCCCTGAAAGAGCGGCTTGATGGTGCCGGCTTCGAGCTGAAGACCGTGGAAGACCGTCGCGATGCCGAACGGATCGAACTGAAGGCCGCAAGTCACGAATTGACTGAAGAACGCGGACGAGTCGAAAACCTCGGCCGTCGCGTCGCCGAGCTCGAGCAGCAATTGCTGGTGCAGACCAAGGAAGCGGAAATCCTTGGGCACCGCGCCCAGGATCTGGAAAGCCGCCTGACCGAACAGTCGCGGCTGCTCAATCAAAGCGAATTCGAGCTCAAGCACCTGCGGCAGGAAATGGAATCCGCGCGCAAGGTTGAAAGCGATCTGCGCACCGCCATCATCGAGCTGGAAAGCCGTTCAAGCTCGGCAACGCAAAACCTGCGAACCGAAAACGCCCAGCTGCAGGCGACCCTTGTTCATGCCAAAGACGAGCGCGACCGCTATGCCCGCGACCTCGGCTCGATCAAGCGCGAAACGGAAGAGACCTGGGCCTCCGAGCGCGTCGAGAATGCGCTTCTGCGCGAGCGCATCAACGATGTCGCGGCGGAAGTCGCACGGCTGGCGTCCGCGCTCGAGGGACCAAATTCGCCGATCGACGCGCTTTTGGCCGCCGAAACGTCGCGCGGATTGAGCACCGCGGCGCCAATAGTAGGCGCTGCCAGCGCCGAGAGCGCGGAACCGTCCGACGGCAATCTGGCCGATCGCATCAGGGCCCTGCAGACGCACGCCTCGCGGCTGCCGCAAGGCGACGATCCGAAAACACGCAACTAGCGGGACTGCAGGCGCTTCGCTTGACACATCCCGGCGGGCATTCTTTATATCGCCGACCGCAACGGCCGGGCGCTTAGCTCAGCGGGAGAGCGTTCCCTTCACACGGGAGAGGTCGTAGGTTCAATCCCTACAGCGCCCACCATATACGACAAATCACAACCTTCAGGCGGCCATCATCGGCATACAGTCGGTGCCTGACATCAACCGCTCGAGTACAGCAAATCACAGCAAGAACCGCCCAGCGAACAGAGGTCAAAGGTTGTCGTTCTAGGGCCAGTCGATCAGCCTGACATCACACGTTCGAGTACAAGAAATGATAAGGTCAGGCGCGGCCATCGCCGGCATACGATCGATGCCTGACATCAAGCGCTCGAGTATTACAAATCATTACATCAGAGGCGGCGCATCGTCCGCCCTGCCCTACTCTGAATATGACCGCTCTAGCGACCAGCCGATCAGCCTGACATCAAGCGCTCGAGTATAAGAAATCATAAGTGGAATTCCCCAGCGAACAATGCCGAGAAAGCTGTCGTTTCTGTGAAGAACGCGTACGCGCCAAAGCCAATTAGGAGTGCGGCCGAGATGCAGCCGAAAATCTCCCAATGTGGTGCGCATGTGTCGCCGTCCCCCGGCAGTTGCACGCAAGCTGCACAGGTACACGCACGCTACGTCTTTGGATTGACTTCTTCGGGCTTAGGCGCCGGCATTTCCGGTGTGATTTTTATAACCTGATCAGGCTCGCCCTTTTTTCTCGGGGTGAGCGTCACAGAAACCGGATTGGGAAAATGCTCTAGAGTTGCGCCGGTGGCAGCATCAGCTGCCATTCCGACAACTCCACCAATTAAAATGTTACCCGCAAAACCAGCAGCGCCCGCCCCCGCAACTTGGGTCTTCACCGGTATCTCGACCGTGTGATAGCCCGGCTTCGTGAATATCACGGTGAACTCATCTTTTCGGTTCACCTGTAAGGTGCAGGGTGTGACGCAAACGAACCCCATAGATGTTCGTGCTTGTGCCTCCGGTGGATTTGAATGGAGTTGGACCTGAGTGGTTGTGCCCCGGGTGATGGTGGCGCACGCAGACGCCGTTAAAGCAACAATAACAATGGCGATCGCACGCATACCATGTCCCCCCAGACGACGGTATGATCGTACAAGAAAATTCAGAAGACAACTTTTAATTGAGCGACCGAGCTCAGCGAGCCGAATGTCCGCTTAGGGTTATAAGCGGACATGTGCGGTGCAAAACGTCATGTCAGCTTGACATTCAGAAGCGGACATAGGGGTCCTCAGAATATCGTGGGAGTTCATGCCTCCGGTAATCGCTACCTATCGGTATCAACTAGCACCAACATTAGCGCGCGATGATTGAGATTTGGTCGGGCACGCACGGTAGCTGCACAGATAGTTT
>CAWHQL010000017.1:0-13129 GCA_963831515.1 uncultured Alphaproteobacteria bacterium
ACTCATTGCTGCGCGCGGCGAGGATCTGCGCGCGCCGGCGATGGTAAAATGCCACATTGCGCGTGCTCGCCCCTGCTACGTGGTCGACAAAGGCAGTGGTGTTCTCCGCATTAAGCCGCTTGAGCGCAAGTGCCATGATCAGGAGATCGGCCGGCGTGTAGTTCCGATTTTCCACGAGGCGATTGATGCTCTCGTCAGGAATGCCAAGCGCGAGCAAGGTGGCGCGCGTTTCAGCGATTACTTGTGCGGCGGTTTTGCTGCGCAGTGTGTCCCGTGCATCGCTGACAGTCGCGACTGATGATACGGCGATGCCAATGCCGCCGGGCACAAACGATAACCCCGCTTTGATCGGCAGCTCACCGGCTCCTACCATCCAGCCATCTCCTTCAACTTTTGCGCCAACGGCGGAAAGTCGGTGTAGGGATCGACATCCAGGTCCACCGCGGACTCGCGTTGGGTGTCGCTGACCAGAGGACCAGGCTGTAGACGACCCCGTCGCGAGATAGGCGCGATTGTTCGAGCCCAGCACCCCGACACAATCGAACATCTTGCCTATGCCGGTCAGCGAGCGCTCGACGGTCCCGGCGGGGTTGGTGATGAGATCGGCACCGAACTTGATCGGTCCCAGAGCAGCGCGACCGAAAGCTTTGCCGAATTCCTCCGACTGCGACATTTTCTCGATCGCGGCAATGGCATTGAGTTCGTGAATGCGCAACTTGGCGAACTCGACCCCGTCAAATGCAAATTGTCCATAAGGCGTATCAACATCGAAGATCCGCATGACACCGTCGCTGCGCACGAGCGGCTTGACCGTATAGTTCGGCCCGGTGGCCGCTTTGCCCGAGATCTAGCTACGGGTTCCGGCTTGGGCAGTTCGAGCGCGCGTACCGCTGACGGCACCATCGCCAGGCCTAGCGACACAATGAGAGCCGCGAAAACGGACCTGCCACGCTTGTCTTGCGGTGGACGCAACAGCACCCCCGGCGTCTCTCCCCGAGACGCAACGAGATCCCCAGCATACTCAACTCCCAGAACACAACCCGTCGGCGAACGCTCACGCCTTCGAAGGGGATTACGATCAAGAAATAGCGTGCGCCCAAGGCAGGCGGGGGTCGTACGACGCCTGTTTTGCTAGCTCTGCGCAGGCCGCGTGAGCTGCGTGATCACGTCCTTGAGGGTAGATGAGTTGAAGGGCTTAGTCATGAAAAAATTGGCGCCGGCCGCGATCGCGTCTTCCGCATGCTTCGGCTCTGAACTCGCCGACATGATCACCAGTGGCACATTGCAAATCTTCGGGTCGGCGCGAATCTCGCGCGCGAGCTCAAGACCGTTCATGCCCGACCGTCACGATCGCTGACAACAAAGAGGTACGACTTCTCTCGCAACTTCTGCAGAGCTGTGGGCCGTCGTGAACCTGATCAATTGGCGAAACCACATTTGCGCAGCATACCGTCCACGATGCGCGTCATCGTGTTCAGGTCGTCGACGACGACCGAGCACCGGATCGACGTAGTCGACCAAGGTGCAGCTCTCCCCCGTCAGGCCATGCTCGCGACTGGCGAGCCCCGCGCGTTCAGTTGAACCCGACGCGCCAACCGGCGACGGCAATTTACACGATTCGGACGCATATGAACAGTGCCGCGCCGCAGCGAAGACCGTAAACCTGTCCTGTTGAGGAACCTAGATGATCGAGGTCGGGCTCTTGCCGCACAAAGCGGTAATCTTGTCGGCGCTTCGGGCCGGATTTGCGGCATTGGCGGCCTGGAGCCACGCCTTCTCCAGTTCGAGGCTTCGAACGCATCGGTGAAGCAGTGACCAGTCTCGCAGCGCCCAGAACCAGATATCCATCTCGGGCATCTACCGCGAAATGCGGTTGAGCACCGCAATCTTGTTGTCCTGATCGAAGTAGATGAGCGCGTTTGAGCAGAAACACCGCATCGAAGTTTCCGAGCGCGAGAAATCGCTGGGCGGGATTGACGGCATTGCACCATGCTGCGCAATTCCATTGGCGTTGCAGGTTTCCCCGACCTGATCGAATTTCACCAGCAGTTTGTCCACCGGCAGCCCGCGCTGCACTTCAAACTGGCTGTAGACGCCGGCCTTGGCTTCCAGAACCTCGGACGAAAAGATCGGTCGCAAGAATATCGATGCGATAGCCGGCGACTGCCGGGCCCATGTCCTTGCTCGCCATCGCAAAGAAATGGCTCCTGGCCGGTGGAAGCGGCCGTGCACCAGATGCGGAATGCGTTTTTCTCGCACGCGCGCGGCGAGCAACGCCGGCATGATGGTTTCGCGAAAGTGGTCGAATCGAAGTGTTGTCGCGGAAGAAAAAGTCGTCGTTGGTGGTCATTGCCTCGACCACCTGAGCGCTCGATGGAGCTGACGCTTTATTTTTCAGCCGCTCGACCAGCTCGTCGAGCGTGGCCATGCCGTTGCGCCGCGCGACCCGGAAAAACTGGGCTTTCGGCCAGGTACTGCTTCTCGACCGCAAGCACCAGACCTGAACGTTCGCGCAGGAACTTCCGCAGAAAGTCGAAATCGTGCGGGCTCACGGGCGCTCCCCGCTGAACAGTCGCGTGAGCTTGCCGGCGATGTCGGAGAGCGGCAGTACCGCCGAGCACAAGCCCGCATTGGTGACCTGACCTGGCATGCCCCAGACCACGCTGCTCGCCTCGTCCTGGGCAAATACATGTCCGCCGGCTGCAACGATGGCCTTTGCGCCGGCAAGTCCATCCGAGCCCATGCCGGTCAGCACCAGCGCCAGCGTCTTGTTGCCCCAGACCTCGGCGGCGGAGGCGAACATCGGATCGACGGCAGGTTTGCAAAAATTGACCAGCGGACCGTCCTCGATCGCGATGACGGCCGTCCCGTCGCGACGGGCAACCTTCATGTGCTTGCCGCCGGGGGCGAGATAGACGACACCGGATTTTATTTCCTCACCGTCGGTCGCCTCGCGCACGGGACATTTGCCGACGCGGGCAAGGTGCTCCGCAAGCACGGCGGTAAAAGTAGGCGGCATGTGCTGCGTAATCAGCACCGGCGCACGCTGCATGACGCTGCCGATTTCTGCGATCAATCCGTTGAGCGCTTGCGGCCCGCCGGTGGACGAGCCGATCAGCAGGACACGCGGCGGGGAGGTCGGCATTGGCCGTGTCGGCGGCGTCGGCGGAGTCGGCGGCGGCGCCTCTTCGCCGAAGTGCGGCACGATTGAAGGCGACTTCGTCTCCAGCGGGGTGCGGCCCGGCGCGACCCCCGATCGCAAGCGCTTCGCGCGCCGCCCGAGCTCGCGGATCTTCTCGATCAAATCACGGCGGAATACCGTGGACGCGCTCATCTCGCGATTGCTGCCGGGCTTCGGAATGTAGTCGGCGGCACCCAGCGACAACGCTTTCAAGCTGATCTCGGCGTTTCGCCGCGTCAGCGTCGAGGCCATGATCACGACGAGGTCGCGCTTTTTCTCGAGCAGGAGCGGAAGCGCGGCGATGCCGTCGAGGTCGGGCATGTCGACGTCGAGCACGACGACATCGGGATCAACGCGCTCGAGCTGATTGACGGCCTCTCGACCGGTGCGGAGCGTTGCAACCATGTCGAGGTCGGGTTCGGATTCGACCCAACGTGCGAAGAGGCCACGCACGACGACCGCGTCATCGACGAGCATGACGCGGATTCGACGGCTTGCGCCAACGGAAGACGGCGGGGGTACGACTAAGTTCATGGGACGCGACTGACTGTACTGACTTAGATTGCGGGCACGATGACGATCAGATCAGTCCGACTTCCTGGAACTTCGCTTCCACGATGTCCTTGTCGAACGGCTTCATGATGTATTCGTTCGCACCTGCGTGCAGCGCGCGCGCGATGTGCGCAACGTCGTTTTCCGTGGTGCAGAACACGACCTTTGGACCGTCGCCGCCCGGCAAGCGCCGGAGCGAGCGAAGAAAGTCGTAGCCGTCCATCTTCGGCATGTTCCAGTCGAGCAGGATCGCCTCTGGCAACTGCTTGCGACAGGCTTCGAGTGCCTGCTCGCCGTCCTCGGCTTCGACAATCTGGAAGTCGAAGTCCTTCGAGAATGCGTCGTGCCACCTTGCGAATGACACTGGAGTCGTCAACAACCAAACAGGTTTTCATCGTACAGCCTCGTTGTGTTCGCGCCCAATTTCCATTTCGTCAGACCGCGTCACGCCGCGGCCGCCTTCATTTCGATGTCGAGTACACGATCGACATCGAGAACCATCAAAAGTTGTCCATCGAGCCGGTAGATACCGGTCGACACACTTGCCAGCCGTGGATCGAGGTTCGACGGATTCGGCTCGCAGGCCGTACCGTCGAGCTTGAGTACCTCGCCTATGTTGTCGATCAGCAATCCGTAGAATTCGCCGCGCGTCTCCACGCCGATGGCCATGGCCGGTGCGCTGTCCTCGCGCGTTCCCAGGCCAAGCCGGCACCGCATGTCGATCAACGTCACAATGCGCCCACGCAGATTGAGCACCCCGGCAATTTCCGCCGGTGCCAACGGCACGCGCGTCAACCGCTCCGGAGCAAAGACGTCCTGCACGCGCAGAATGGGCAAGCCGAAGAGCTGCCCTCCGATCAGGGCGGTCACGTATTCGCGGAGGTTTTGGTCGGCGGCTTCGCTCATGGTGTCCATCACGCTGCCCGGCCGACGTCGGTCTGTTCTTTGAGCGCCGCAATCAATCCCTGCCGGTCGAACTTGGCGACATAGTCGTAAAATCCGACGCGGCGTCCGCGATCTATGGCTTCGGCCGATACGACGGACGACAGGGCGATGATCGGCAGTTCGGCTGTCCGCGGATCACCCCGCACGGCCTCGGCAAACTGGAACCCGTCGATGTCGGGCATTTCGATGTCGGTGATGGCCACATCGAATTGTCGGCCATCTCTGAGCAATGCCAGCGCATCTTTTGCGCAGCCGGACCGCTGTCACCGAATAGCCTGCCGCCTGCAGGACAGGGGTGAGCATGTTGCGAAAAAGAACGGTAAATCGTCGACAAGCAACACCGACGGCTGGCGGCGCTGCGCCGGCTGCTCTTTGCGCCGGAACCAATCTTCGAACGCAAGTGACAGGAAATGGCCAACGTCCACGATCTCGGTCGCATGACCGCGGATGATTGCCGATCCGAGAACGCCGGGGTTGTCGCTTCCCACCTGGATCTCGAGGTTATCCTCGACGATGTCGACAATCTGATCGACCACCAGCGCCATTGAACGGCTGCCGTCGGAGAACACGAGCAATGGCTGCGCGCCCTCCCCTTTTATGCGCACGTCGTTGCTCATGCTGATGAGCGGCATCAGCTGGCCGCGGTACTGCACCATGTGGCGGCCGTTCGACAGCTCGATCTTCTGCGCGTCGACTTCCTCGAGGCGCGTAATGAGCGACAACGGGACCGCCTTGGGCTGCATCGACCCCGCGCGGAAAACCAGCAGAGACGTGGTTGCTTTCACATCCTCGCCGCCGGCACTGTCTGCTTCCACAGCGGACAAATGCGTGGCGACTGCATTTCCGAACGTCTGAGCAACGCCATTCGGATCGATGATCATGATGACGGAGCCGTCGCCCAGGATCGTGTTGCCGGAGAACATCTGGATGTGGCGCAGCTTGCTCGACATCGGCTTCACGACGATTTCTTCCGTGTGAAACACGCCGTCAACGACAATGCCGAACGTCTGGCTGCCGACCTGCGTTACGACAATAAAACTGGCTTTGAAGTCCCGGGCATTGCCCTCGAGGCCAAGCAACTGGCTGAGCCCAACCAGAGGCAGAAGCTTGTCGCGCAGTCGCAGGACCTGGGTGTCTTTGATGCTTTCGATGCGGTGCTCGCTGCCCTCGCGCACGCGTACGAGCTCGATGACCGACAGCTGCGGGATGGCAAATCGGTGGCCGTTTGCTTCCACGATCAAGGCTGCGACGATCGCCAGCGTGAGCGGAATCTTGATGGTGAAACTCAGGCCCGCCCCGGCCACGGATTTGACGTCGATCGTGCCGCCGATCTGATCGATGTTGTTGCGAACGACGTCCATGCCGACGCCGCGGCCGGATACGTTGGTGACCTTGGCTGCAGTGGAGAACCCGGGGGCGAATATGAATTTGTGGATCTGCGCTTCGGTGAGCTTCTCGACGTCGGCTTCGGAAACGAGGCCTTGCGCCATCGCCTTCGACTTGATGCGCTCGGTATTGAGCCCGCGCCCATCGTCGGCGATCCTGATGATGATGAAACCGCCTTCGTGATAGGCGGAGAGCCGGATCAGACCGTGCTCGGGCTTGCCTGCGGCACGCCGTTGTTCAGACGTTTCAAGGCCATGGTCCGCCGAGTTGCGCACCATGTGCGTGAGCGGATCCTTGATGAGATCGAGCACCTGGCGATCGAGTTCGGTCTCGGCGCCATGCATTTCGAGCTCGATCTTCTTGCCAAGTTCATTGGAAAGATCGCGCACAATGCGCGGCAGTTTCTGCCACGCATTGCCGATCGGCTGCATGCGCGTCTTCATCACGCCTTCCTGCAATTCGGCCGTCACATTGGACAGCCGTTGCAACGGCGTCTTGAATTCGAACTTCTTCGTGGCGACGCACGATCTCGAGCAGCTGATTGCGGGTCAGGACGAGCTCGGACACCATTGTCATCAGGTGTTCAAGCGTATCGACGGTCACGCGGATCGACTGACTAGCGCCCCGGCCGTCATCATCCTTTGCGCCGGCATCGAGAGCCGGTGCGGATCTGGATTTGACGAGCTGCGGATCGATATCGGTGTCACGAAACGCACGTTCGAGATCGTCAAGCGAGTCTTCATCAGGCAGCAACGGGCGTTCCAGGATCTGCGCAACAAGCGTGCCGACAGTATGCGGGGCCTCTGCCGGGTTGCCCGCTGATCCGACGCGTTCGACCATCCGCTCCAGAACTCGAGATCAGATCGGTATCGCCGCCTTCCGGTTCGCGCTGTTCGCGCTCCAGGGAATCGAGAATGCCCTTGATGCGATCGATGGTGGACAGGATGAGCGTGACAGCTTCGCTTGAGGCGGGCGCCCCGTCGCGGAACTTTCCCATCAAAGTCTCGGCGGCGTGCGCGAGCGCTTCGAGCCGCGGCAGACCGAGAAAACCGCAAGTGCCTTTGATGGTGTGAACGAGACGGAAGATATTGTCGAGGATCTGGGCGTTGTTGGGATCCTGCTCGAAACGCACGAGCTCGACGTCGACCACGTCGAGACTTTCATTCGTCTCGGTGACAAATTCCCGCAGCAGGTCGTCCATAAGAAACGCCTTCGCCGACGAGCTCCGGCCCGTCTACCGCTTTCCGTCGGAAGCAGGGCCAGTGTGTCGATGAAGCGTTTAATTTTGGTTGAGTATTACCGGCATTGCGCACGCGTTAACCGCTCGTTAACCGGCGGAAAGCCCGACGGCCGCCGCGACTATTGCGCGGCGACCACGACGGCGTCTCCATCCATTGCGATCGTCGCTTTAAGGCCGCAGGCTTTGGCGAGGAGCGCGGCATAGAAAGGTTAAATCCGGTGCGCGTCGACACCTTCGCTGCCCAGTTCACCCGTCAACAGCGGGGGCACGGCCGGAGGAATCTTGGCATTGGTGCCGGCGGCCGTGACCTTGAAGCCGACGCTGTCGCCGGTTCCGATCGGATCGACGGTGATCTTGCCGCCGCGCGGGATCGCCTGCCCGGCGATGATCAGCATATTGAGCAGCAATTTGACCCGGTTTTTCGCCAATAGCGCGCGCGGCAAATTCCAGGCGATCTTCGTTTTGTCATCTTCCATGAAGCCGCGCGTTATGGTTTCGGCATCGCCGAGGTCGATCTGGGCACCCGCAGAGCCCGCGGCTCCGAATGCAATGCGACAGAACTGCAATTTCGCGGAAGCCGTGGTGGCGCTCCTTTTGATGAGGTCGAGCGCAAATTGCTTGGTCAACTCGTCCTTTTCCTCCTCCAGCACCTCGATCCCGTTGACGATGGCGCCGACCGGGCTGATGAGGTCGTGGCATACGCGCGAGCACAGAAGGGCCGCGAGATCGAGCGCTTCGAGGGACAATTCGGACATAGACTGGTCTCCGCTGGGCATGCAGGGTGAGGCCATCGGCAAATCGACGGTCGCGCCGACGTTGCGAGGTTGATACACCGCACCTACTGTTCAGCCAAGGTTCTGCAAAGGCAACAAAGGGACGTGGGAATCTTGGCGTCGGCTTCCGAAATTCCGCCCGCCAGGGCGGCTGCGCTGCTGGACGATCTGACCGCGATCGTCGCGCGCGCTTGCGCAAAAATAAGTGCGCTTTCGGCGGCAAGATTGGTGCCCCGCCTGAAGGCCGATCAATCGCCGGTCACAATCGCCGATGAAGCGTCCGAAGCTTTGATCATCCAAGGCATTGCGCGACTACTGCCGGGCGTTCCCGTTCTTTCCGAGGAATCTGCCGACGCGCGCAATCGTGTTGATGGAAGTTTCCTGATCGTGGACCCTCTTGATGGCACGCGCGAGTTCCTGGCCGGCCGTGATGAGTTTACAATCAACCTCGCCGTCATTACCGGCGGCGTGCCAATCGCCGGCATCATCGCCGCACCGGCGCGCGGCCGAGTCTGGCGCGGCGTTGTCGGCATGAAGGCCGAGCGGCTTCGGCTGCTGGAGGACGGCGCCGACCAGGCTCAGCCAATCCGCACGCGGGCCTGGCCACGCGAGGGTGCTGTCGCAGCCGTCAGTCGCTCGCACTTCGATAAGGCGACGGATGCTTTTCTGGCCTCGCTTGGACCAATCACACGAACCGCCAACGGGTCGGCGATCAAGTTTTGCCAGGTCGCGGAGGGCGCGGCCGATATTTACCCCCGCCTGGCGACAACGTGCGAGTGGGATGTGGCCGCCGGTCAGGCGATCGTTGTTGCCGCCGGTGGCGCCGTGAAAACTCCGCAGGGCCTGCCTTTGGAATATGGCCGTACGAAAGAAAATTTTCGGGTTCCGGCCTTTATCGCCTGGGGAGATGCCAAGAAGTCCGCGGCCATCGGCCGCTGAGCTTGGCTATTGGCCCTGGTTCCGCACCTCGGGCCATTTGCGCTCCGCGGTATCAATGATGCGGCCCGGATCGGCGAGGAAAGAAGCGCGCGTCTGCTCGCTGTAGAAAAGGTAAAGCCGTTGCCCGGCGACCGTCCAGATCAGGGGATGCCCCGGGACGGACCGGCCGCGGCCGATGGCGACCGGGTCATAGCCGCCGAACCGCGGCCCATAGACCTCGGGGTTCTTGGCAAAAGCGCCGCGATTGCCCTCGTTGCTGAAGCGCCAGACTGCCCCGTCCAGGTTCAATTCGAACTCGGGCCGCCCGAACAGCGCCTTGCCTTCGGTGAAATAGGCCACCGGATCGAAGCCACTGATGGCGAGCCCGGTCGTAACGTTGACGGCCAGCTGGTTGTCCGTGGCCGCCCGGGATGGCCCAAAGGGTGCAAAGATACCCGCCCCCAAGGCCACCCCCAAAGCCATGCCGAGGAGCAGTCGAGACAATAGGGGCGGCTTCCGTTCCTGCCGTGCTGCAGTCATAGTTCTTGGCGACGATAGTTGATTCGGGGACACGCCTTTTGTCGCTACTTTAGCGCGGGTCGCGTGAGCGTCCGGTTAAACCGGGCTTGAGATTTCACCATCTTATGGAGCAGACGATGCGCGCGACCTTGCGCCTTGCCGCCCTCACACTCTCTCTTGTGCTGTTCAGCGGGCCGTTTGCGGCAGCACAGAACCCGCCCCCGCCAAAGCCGGGCTCATTCACGCCCGGCGAGCTGGTACGGGAGGGCCACCGCTTCTTTGGCAGCGTATCGCGCGGCCTGGCGCAAATCGTTGAAACCGCGGTCAGCCGTTGGGGCCAACCCAATGGTTATGTGCTTGGGCAGGAAGGCAGCGGCGCCTTCGTGGTGGGGCTGCGATACGGCGACGGGAAGCTCTACACCAAGAATGCCGGCGACCGCCGCGTGTTCTGGGAGGGACCGTCGGTGGGGTTTGATACCGGCGGCGAAGGGGCCCGTACCATGATGCTGGTCTACAACCTGCCGGCCACGGAGGCGATCTACCAGCGTTTCGCCGGAATTGACGGATCGGCCTATTTCATCGGCGGGTTTGGCATGACCGCGCTCGCCTCCGGCAACATCGTCGTGGTGCCGATTCGCTCGGGCGTCGGGCTACGGCTGGGGGCCAATATCGGCTACCTCAAGTTCACCCCGCGGGCGACCTGGAATCCATTCTGACCGCCGGCGCGTTTACCAACTTTTTTGACTCGCACGCCTGCACTTTTTTGTAGCGCGACGGCTCGCCGGGTTTAGGATAGCCTCCGCGCCGTCGGGATCGGTCGGCGCAGATTCCCTGACTTTACCGAGCGCACATGAGTGGAGGCGGATGGTCCATGATTGAGCCGATCATGTTTTTCGGCATTGGCTTTCTTGCCGCGGCTCTGATTGGGCTCGTTGTCGTTCCTCTCGTCCATACGCGCGCCGTACGTTTGACAATGCGTCGGCTCGAGGCAGCCGCGCCGCTGTCGATGGCCGAGATTCAGGCCGACAAGGATCAGCTGCGCGCCGAGTTTGCCATGTCGACGCGGCGGCTGGAAATGAGCGTCGAGCAACTCAAGACCAGAAGCACAAGCCAACTTGCCGAGCTTGGCAAGAAGGGGGACGCCGTCAATCGCCTGAAGGTCGAACTCGGAGAAAAGACCGCGACCATTTTCGCGCTCGAGGCGCGCGACAAGAATCTGCGCGAACAACTCCGTGCGACCGAGGAAGAGTTTCTCGTGAAGACCAGCGCGATGCACGACGCGCAGCGTTCTCTGTCCGACAAGGAATCCGAACTCGGCAAGCTGACGGGCGATCTGAACGAGCGCTCGACGCTCGCCAATTCGCAGAAGATCGAGATCATTGCGCTCAAGACGCAGGTGGACGCCCTGAAAGAGCGTCTCGACGGTGCCGGCTTCGAGCTGAAGACCGTGGAAGACCGTCGCGATGCCGAACGGATCGAGCTGAAGGCCGCAAGTCACGAATTGACTGAAGAACGCGGACGAGTCGAAAACCTGGGCCGTCGCGTCGCCGAACTCGAGCAGCAATTGCTGGTGCAGACCAAGGAAGCGGAAATTCTTGGGCACCGCGCGCAGGATCTGGAAAGCCGCCTCACCGAACAGTCGCGGCTGCTCAATCAGAGCGAATTCGAGCTCAAGCACCTGCGGCAGGAAATGGAATCCGCGCGCAAGGTTGAAAGCGATTTGCGCACCGCCATCATCGAGCTGGAAAGCCGTTCAAGCTCGGCAACGCAAAACCTGCGAACCGAAAACGCCCAGCTGCAGGCGACCCTTGTTCACGCCAAGGATGAACGCGACCGCTATGCCCGCGACCTCGGCTCGATCAAACGCGAAACGGAAGAGACCTGGGCCTCCGAGCGCGTCGAGAATGCGCTTCTGCGCGAGCGCATCAACGATGTGGCGGCGGAGGTCGCACGGCTGGCATCCGCACTCGAGGGGCCAAATTCGCCGATCGATGCGCTGTTGGCTGCGGAAACGTCACGTGGATTGAGCACTGCGGCGCCAATAGTAGGCGCTGCCAGCGTCGAGAGCGCGGAACAGCCCGACAACGGCAATCTGGCCGATCGCATCCGGGCGCTGCAGACGCATGCATCCCGGCTGCCGCAAGGCGACGATCCGAAAACACGCAACTAGCGGGACTGCAGGCGCCTCGCTTGACACGTCCCGGCAGTCATTCTTTATATCGCCGTCCGCAACGGCCGGGCGCTTAGCTCAGCGGGAGAGCGTTCCCTTCACACGGGAGAGGTCGTAGGTTCAATCCCTACAGCGCCCACCATTAGAGCCTCCATTCCGCGGGATTTTGCGGCCTGTCATCGGGCGTTCGAGTAATAGAAATCAATAGGTCAGGCGTGGCCATCGCCGGCATACGGTCGATGCCTGACATCATGCGCTCGAGTATAGGAAATCATAGGAAGAATCACCCACCAATCAGAAGCGGAAAAGGTTGTCGTTCCAGGGCCAGCCGAGCAGTCTGTCTTCAAGCGTTGGTGTATTAGAAATCATTAGTCACGCGCGGCCATCGCCGGCATACGATCGATGCCTGACATCATGCGCTTGAGTAACGGAAATTACCCTCTGGCGTGGCCATCGCCGGCATGCCTGACAACATGCGCTCGAGTAGAGAAAATCATAAGCTCAGGCGCGGCGACATTGTCTGCCCTGCCCTACTCTAAATATGACAGATCTGGGACCAGCCGATCAGCTTTTCATCAAGCGCTCGAGTATTACAAATCATTACATACAGGCGTGGTCATCTCCGGCACACGGTCGATGCCTGACATCAAGCGCTCGAGTACAAGAAATGACAGGAAATGACAGGAAGAATCCCCCAACGAACAGAGGTCAAAGAAGGTCGTCGCTCTAGGTTCAGTCGATCAGCCTGACATCAAACGTTCGAGTACAAGAAATGATAAGGTCAGGCGCGGCCATCGTCGGCATACGATCGATGCCTGACATCAAGCGCTCGAGTAGAACAAATCATAACCTTCAGCCGCGGCTGCATCGTGCGCCCCGCCCTACTCTGAGTGTGACCGATCTGGGGCTGGCCGATCAGCCTGGCATGAAGCGCTCGAGTATAAGAAATCATAAGTGGAATTCCCCAGCGAACAATGCCGAGAAAGCTGTCGTTCCAGGGCCGGCCGATGCGCCTGACGTCATGCGCTCGAGTAACAGAAATTAATAGTCAAGCGTGGCCGTCGCCGGCCAACGATCGATCAGCGTTCAAAGTGGACGTTGAACGGCGTTTGGATATTCGGTAAATTCAAATTGCATCTTGAGAGGACCTCGGCGGTCCCGCCAACCGAGCCAACTCCGGCAACGGTGGCAAGCGATGCGGCCCCAGAAGGGGCAAAACATAGGAGATCGAAATGCCGAAGCACACGTGGGTAACACCGGAGGAGTTCGAGCGGCTGACCGGCTCGAGGGGTAGCGTCTACATCGGACCCGCACCCGTGAGGCGCCCTAAGAGACAGGAAGTATTTCTGTGTCCGCACTGCCGCGAGATATGCACGGGCTCACGACCCGGAATTCTCCGGTGTGAGCCGTGCGGCAGGGAGTGGCGCAGTTAATAACGCGTCGTA
>CAWHQL010000018.1:0-53738 GCA_963831515.1 uncultured Alphaproteobacteria bacterium
GTTCCATTCTTATGCGCTCAATCTTTCCGTGCTCTCGATACTCGCTACCGGTGCAAGTGAATACATCATGGAGCGCTTCTCGACTGGTGAGGCGGTGCGCCTGCTCAAGACCGGCGAATTCACTTATTTCCCCGGTGTGCCGACAATGTTTCACTATTTACTGCAAGCGACTAAGGACGAGAAAGATCTAAAGATCCCCGGCCTTCGACTGTGCGCTTCAGCCGGCGCGATCATGCCGGCAACCCTTAATCGCGAATTCGAGGCGCAATTCAGCGTGCCGCTGCTCGATGGCTACGGAATCACCCGAAACTTCGACCATGGTGACGATGAACTGGCCGTCCGGCGGGCGTATTCTCGGCTCCTGCGGGCTGCCGCTGCCGGGCCTCGCCGTGCGTATCGTCGAGCCCGCGAGCGGCACGGATTGCAAGCCGGGCCAGGAAGGGGAGTTGATCGTGCGCGGGCCAAACGTGATGCCTGGCTATCACAACAAGCCTGAGGAAACGCGCAACGCGTTGCGCGCGGGCTGGTATCATACCGGCGACCTCGCCAAGAGTGACGAGAACGGCTTCCTCACCATCACCGGCCGTTTAAAAGAGCTGATTATCCGCGGAGGGCAGAACATCGCGCCGGCGGAAATCGAAGAGGTTGTGAGCACCTTCGAGGCGGTCCTCGACTGCGCCGTGGTTGGCATGCCGCACGAACACCTTGGCGAAGTTCCGGTGTTATTCGTGGTGCCGCGCCCAGGCAGGACGGTTGAAAGCGAGGGGCTGATTGCCCATTGCCGCACTCATCTTTCGGCCTACAAAGTGCCGCATACCGTGCAGTTGATCGCCGAGATCCCTCGCACCGGGTCGGGCAAGATCATACGTTACAAGCTCAAGGAAACGATTAAGGCGTGAGTCAAGGGCGCGTCCGAAGGAAATAGTATGATGCAGGATACGCTCAGCCAGGAAATTAATTGCGAAAAGAGCAAGCGAGATATTTGTACGGTTGACCAGTCAGACTTTCCCTTCCCTCGTCAGGGAAACGTCATAGCCTCCGTGCCTGGCGCAAGGCCGATTAAATCAATGGGATAGATAGGCTGAACGTCGAGGCCAAGGTGATCTGACAGCACCGTGACAGCACGGACCGACACAACCGCGCATGCTTTGCCATCCCGCCCCCTGGCATGCCCCGGATTTCAGGATCGAAGCGGACGCAACCCGCCCCGACAAAATTTTCACACGGGAAATTTCATGTCCGTTTTCGCGGTCGCTATTGTGGCAAAGCGGACATGCCCTTTTGCACTGCACATGTCCGCTTTTGACCCAAAGCGGACATTACCTCCTAAGTTCGTTCCGACTGGGCGAAGCTGAGTTGGACTTCACTCCAACTTGCCTCGTCGCTTAGCCTGGGCAACGATCATGAAGTAAACGCCAACCCCAAAAGGGCCAAGCAATCGGGCCACACGGCTTAGGAGCGTTCTATGGAAAGCGTACGGAAGCAGTCCTTAAATCGCCGCAGCGTTCAATTCTGGGCGATCACCTTGACTCTCGCGGCGGCAATAGTTTTGGGGGTCGCACAACCGACGGAGGCCCAGCAGAGGCCCGCGACAGCACCATCCGCACGCAAACCAAATATCTTGATGATCATGGCCGACGACATCGGGTGGTTCAACGTGAGCGCCTACAATAATGGCGTCATGGGTTACCGCACTCCCAACATCGACCGCATCGCCAAAGAAGGAGCGCTGTTCACCGACTGGTACGCCGAACAAAGTTGTACTGCGGGGCGAGCCGCTTTCGTCACCGGACAGTCACCGATCCGTACGGGCCTGACAAAGGTTGGCCTGCCCGGTGCGGACATCGGTTTGCGGGCCGAAGACCCGAGTGTCGCAGAAATTCTCAAGCCTCTTGGCTACGCCACAGGTCAGTTCGGCAAGAACCATCTCGGCGACAAAGACGAGTTTCTGCCCACGGCGCACGGCTTTGATGAGTTCTTTGGCAACCTTTACCATCTCAATGCGGAGGAAGAACCCGAAAATCCGGACTACCCAAAGAACCCTCAATTTCGCCAGCGCTTCGGACCACGCGGCGTGATCAAATCCTCAGCCGACGGGAAGATCGAAAATACCGGGCCACTCACCACGAAACGCATGGAGACTGTGGACGAAGAGTTTCTCGGTGCCGCGCTCGATTTCATCGACCGGCAACAACGAGCCAACAAGCCGTGGTTCCTCTACTTCAATCCCACCCGCATGCACGTGTGGACACATCTCAAGCCGGCGTCACAGGGCAAGACCGGCCTTGGGGTTTATCCCGATGGAATGGTGGAATTGGATGGCTATGTCGGACAGCTGCTCAAGAAGCTCGACGATCTCGGCATTGCCGACAACACTATTGTGGTGTTCACGACCGACAATGGCGCTGAGGTGATGTCGTGGCCCGACGGCGGGACCACGCCGTTCCGCGGGGAGAAGGCAACGAACTGGGAGGGCGGATACCGCGCCCCGATGGTCATGCGTTGGCCCGGCACTATCAAGCCCGGCACGGTCTATAACGAGATGTTCGCGCACTACGACCTGATCCCGACCTTCGCGGCGGCTGGAGGAGATCCTGACATTGTTGCCAAAGTCCTCCGTGGTGCTCAGATCGGCAACAAGACTTTCAAGGTTCATCTCGACGGCTATAACCTCATGCCTTTCTTGAAAGGAGACGTGAAGGAGTCACCACGCAACGAGTTCGTCTATTGGAATGACGACGGCCAACTGGTCGCCCTACGCTACAAAGACTGGAAAGCTGTCTTCTTGGAACAAGACAACAAGGGCATCGGTGTATGGCAGGGCCAATTCACCGACCTGCGCTTGCCAAAACTTTTCAACTTACGATCCGATCCGTTCGAGCGAGGCGACCAATCAATTCTATACAACAAATGGCTCGCAGATCGCGCCTTCGTTCAAGTGCCTTTGCAGGCGCTCGCTGCAGGGTGGCTTGAAAGCTTCAAGGAGTTCCCACCGCGACAGAAGCCGGCAAGTTTCAATCTTGACGATGTAATGCGAAAAATCGAAGCGGCTGGTAAAGGCGCTAATTAGGGTAAGCCATCGCCGATGTCCGCTATTGGCACTTAGCGGACATCGGCTTGTGCGCTGCATATGTCTGCTTGTGACCCAAAGCGGACATCGGCAGGTTTTCACATGAGCTGCATTTGCATCTAGTAAAGTGGTCAATTTTGAACAGACTGCATGCTCGAAACGGACCTAGCATGCTGTTTCAACTTCTACAGTTACCTCCGCTGGCGCATAATCTCCCGGCTTATTCCCTAGCAGGCAACACCTCCGATGCTGATGAAGACCGACGCGCCCACGGCTCCGGTTGGCTTGGGCGAACAATTGGAGAAGGCGCTGGCCGAAAACGAACGGTTCAAGCGCCACCTCGCCCACTACGCGAAGGTCATCGAGGACTGCCAAATCTGCTGCGACCCGCCAGCCGACTGAAACGCCAACCGGGGCCTCGCGGCCCGGTTGGCTGGTGGTGCCCAGCGACACCGTCGCGAAGAACCCCATCGTCGATCAGCCTTTGGCGTTAGCGGACATCCAGCGGACCTATTCTTCGCGGAGAGTGTCTCCTTTTGAACAGTTGCGCTGGGCAACTTAGTTGTACCTAAGGAGTGTCTTAAATTGGGGTCGGAAGCGATGTCTGGAGTAGCCAGGTGCCGAAAGCGAGCTCAAGAGATACTAGCCCAAGCGGAGCGCGATCCTCGTCACAGCCGGAAACTCATCGCCGCTGCTGAATGTTGGCTTGAAGTCGCCAGCTGTCTAAGGCGAGTTGAGAAGTCTTTGGACTACCTGCGGCGGCCAGCAAAAGAGACCACCTCGGTTGGCGACGTCTTCTACGCAGACCGGCGATAGGAAAGAACCTATGTCGCAATCAGGTTGGTATCACGACAGGGCTGATGAGAGTGATCGTAAGGCGATCGCTTCGCGCAAGTCGACTACACGCGCCAACCATCTCAAAGACCGTGACAACTGGCGGGAGATTGCCGCCCGTATTGATGCGGCAGAGGAAGCTGTAAAACAAAGAAAAAGCAAAGAGTAAGTTTGGCGCGCCTCGATGCGTGGCCTGCTTATTTTTAGGCGGCTCGCAAGCGGGATGTCCGCTATTGGCACAAAGCGGACATCCCTTCTTGCACCGCACATGTCCGCTCTCGGGGGTAAAGCGGACATCAAAAAATGACTGATGGTGACCGGGCGGACTCCGCGAGGAACGGGCAGGTCGGTGATCTCCGCGCTTGTTGCGATAGCGATGCGAGGCCGATTGTTTGTCGTTTGCTTTACTCTCTAAGGATTTGAACTCGAAAGAAAATCCATATTCAGCGCAAAAGCGGGACAAGCACTTGAATGCCTATGCTCATCGTTGGATCCTGCATCCGTCTGCGGGTAGATCTGCGGAGCCCAGGGCCCTTCGCATCGCTCATACTGGTTCATCAAGTCCGAGACGACGGCGCTGTCTGGCTTCCCACTGCTCGGCGGTTTCGTGAGGAGGTACGTCGACATAGACTAGCGTTCGGTTGTCGTTTTTGACTGTCGCGTTACCCTCGGGCTCGATAGATGCGAGCTTGGAGTGCAGATATGGCGCTGCCGCCTTGGCCATTTCGTCGCGTCGCCGCGCCGAGGCTTTTGGATCGCGCATGACCGCAAGCATGTAGTCGAGCGGCAGCTCACCACCAGCCTGAGCAGCCTCGAGCAAAGTGCGAGTGCGTTTATTGCGAGAGCCTTTTGGGCGGCCGTGCGGATTTCCTGATTGGCCAGCGTTGAAAGGCCGACCCCGCTGTTTCTCAGGCTTGTTTACAGCGTCGAACATGTACTCAGGATATCACAATCAAGCTCAAACATTTAGCTTGCGCTGTAAATCATCGTGATCTTGGAAGGTGCATTGCGTCTTTAGGTGGTCAACAGCGGAAAGGCGAATGTCGAAAGCCACGACGGCGCATGTACTCACCACGGCGCATTTTCCTTCCTAACCCCACCAAATTACTAGCCTCACGTTAGAGAAGTGCGCCGTGGTGCGCCGTGTGCTGTGGTAGACAACGCCGATCTCCTGCACCGTCTACGCAGGATATCAAACCGGGCTGGGCTGATCGTAGACACTCTGCCGCAGCTTCTGAGACCTTTCCGTTTT
The DNA here is from genome assembly GCA_963831515.1 of uncultured Alphaproteobacteria bacterium. Taxonomy (GTDB): domain Bacteria; phylum Pseudomonadota; class Alphaproteobacteria; order Rhizobiales; family Xanthobacteraceae; genus Pseudolabrys. The sequence continues at coordinate 5,157 of CAWHQL010000018.1, forward strand.
ATTTTAATATCCTCTAGCTTTTCTTGTTGAGAAACCTGTGCTCGCTTGCAAAGTGAGGACACTTTTTAAGATCGCATTCTGTTTCAAACCTTCGTCCACCATCGCTTGCCTTCCCAGTCTTTCGGTAGGCGTTTCCAGCCTTGTTGTTCTAAGACAGCGGTGATACGGCGCTGGTCGGCGGTACCAATGCGGCCAGTCTCAATTCCGAGTGCATTTCGGCCAACTTCGCCAACTGTCACGCGGATTTTGGGTTCGACATATTCTCGGATATTGTCCTCCCAAGCATCGGCCTCATATCGAGCCGCCTGTTCGGGCATGATGTGCCGTTGCTCAAAGTCCTTGTCAGGCCACCATTCTAAGCCCTCGCGATGCTGCACCACCGCTTCCGCAAAAAGTTGGTCGCGGTCACGCACCAGCGCGTCAGTGTTGATGGTACCGGCTTTAATCGGCCAGAAACGACGGCCACCGGTTTCGTCGCGCAGGTATTCGGTACGGTTGGTCGTGCCGACGAAAACGCATTGCCTCGGCTCGATCACCTCTTTGCGCCCATAGCTCGGCCGATAGCGTTCGGTAGTGCGGGTGATGAATGCTTTGAGCAGAGCCGCCTCCGCCTTGCTCATTGCGTGCATTTCGGAAACCTCGATCAGCCACTTGCCGCGCAAGTGCTGGGATACATCCTTCCCGCCGCTGACGTCAGGCAAGTTGTCCGAGAACCACTCTCCGCCGAGGACGCTACAAGCTGTCGATTTTAAGGCGCCTTGTGGACCTTCAATGATGACCATGTGATCCGCCTTGCAGCCCGGCTCTAAGATGCGCGCCACCATACTCACAAGGAACATCGACCCGATTTCTTTGTTGTAGGCCGACTGTTCGGCTCCGAAATAGTATGGAATCAGGTTTGATAGCCGTTTTATGCCGTCCCACGTTAATTTGTTGAGGTAGTCCCGGACGGGATGAAACCGGCACTCGTGCGCTCGCGCATCAACGGCCTGATGCGTGACGTCCTTACTCAGCCGCTTCAACCCTATATGTTGCAGGCGCTCCTGCACTGCGCTGACGTCAACATCCATTACCGGGCGTGGGATGAAATCCTGATCCTCTTTAAGCGGGCGCATGAGTATGGTGCAGGCCAGCATTTCGTCGAAAGCGAAGGCGTCAGGCATGACGGCGCGCAGCACCGCCAGCGCGTTGGCCAACACCGCCAGCGGCTTCCCAGTCTCACCGAGCACGCACTTTTGCAACCATACCGGATCGTTCGTGGGCGGCCTTTGCTTTTTGCGGTCTAGTTTGATTACTAGAGCGTCGGGTTCATCGTTCGACGTCATGTGCTTGCCTCAGGCGCGACAAGACGAAGCGCATCGCAGTCGCGCAGCAGGCCGAGAGCCTGATCTGTTGTGATCATGTGGTGCTTGAGCGCAATGCCGATCGCTTCAAGATCTGCCTGTAAGATGCGCGCGCGCAGCGCGGCGCACCTGAGTTCGGCTAGCAGGTAATCGCAAAAGTCCACGTTCGGCTTGCGAGGTGGACCGCAGGTGGACATTGCAGGGTTCAGCATGTGTGCCTCGAGAGCCTATAAAGGCTCCGTGATTATTCGCCGTAAAATTGATGTTTGGGTTTGGGTAGTCCGACGGGGCGTAAACCCCGCCGGGGACCAACGCCGAGCCGGTCTAAGCTATTTCTCGTGCTCAGGACCGATACCAGCTAGATCAGCGATGGCGTTTGCGATTCGAGGGGGCACACCTGTGCGGCGACTCACCCAACGCCCGCCATTGGTCAGCGGCGGAATATCCCGCAACGTGGCCCAGTCGAATAACGGCAAGTGCGTAATGTGGTGGCGGACAGAACGTCGATGCTGTATCTTGAACATCGTCAATTTTCCTTTGATAAGAGGGATTGATTGTTGCCCCGGTCGCAGTTCCAGCTGCGCCCGGGGCTTTTTGATTTTAGGTGGTGGTTTTCGGGATGACAGCCGTAAGGCTCTTAAGCCATGACTCGGCTGAATCTTCCGGCACCAGTGTCCGTCTTCCGACTTTGACGACCTTCAGTCGGCCCGCATTGATTTCATCGTACGTGCGCGTCCGGCCAATGCCGTATCGTGAACAGAAATCAGCCAAGCTAGACGCGCGTTTGTGTTTTTCCATTCGCTTCTCGCCGCTCGCAGCCGGGACGGGCCCCGGCGACCGCGCCAACGTTCGTGGTTGGCACGGCGGAAAATGGCAAATGCGTCGTGGGTCGTAAAAAGGATTTAAGTTAGGGGCGGAGGATGAGGAAAACGCCTAGTCCCGCTGGGCTTGTTCCTCACATATTTGACGGATTGCGTAATCTAGTTGCTTTGCACGAGCATTGCGCGGAAGTACGTCATTTGCGATCCGGACAAAATCTGCAAACGGGCCCGTCTGCTTGGAGGTGGCTGGATCTCGTCCACTCGTGGGCCATCGAACTCGTTCGCTTAAGCCAAAACTCGGCGAGGCTCCGAACCAAGGCTAGAACGCGATGGTTGCGTGGCTTTTTTTTGCCGAGACATTGCTCGGCGGCCAGTACATATTGCTGCATCGCTTCTAGCTTTTCTCGGCAGGCGAGAAAGCCGTGGTGCTCCCTCCATAAATCTTCCAAATAAACTAAATCACTTTCCGACGGACGTAGGTCTTTACGTAAAAAGCCCATCCCCGTGTAGGTCTCATAGATAAACCTGCCGAACGCAGAATTTTCTTCGGGTAGAGCAAATTTGAAATGATCAATTGCTTTGCGAAGTTTCTTTAGTTGCTGTCGAACGGCTCTTTCTTCGGGTTGGAATTGCCAGTCGCTGAGGTACCATACGAGCGTTTCAGTGACGCCGTTTTGGAGGTCCAATTCCTGCGTCACCTCAGTAAAGAGCGCGCGGTTCGCCTTTATGTCGGCTACGACAAATGCATCGCCTCTCTCAACTCGTCTGAAACATGCTTCCAGTTTATCCATCGCGCCGTCTGAAAGTATTATCTTTGGCAGAATTCTGCTTGTTGGCTCCGGTGCCTTAAAATCTGTCCCGATGGCGAAGGGGCCACGATCTCGAATCGTGTAGCAATGGCCACTTTTTTCAATCCGATCCGGCACATTTTTCATGACCACCGCCTCCACCGCCGACGCGAGGATCGGCGCGAGGCAAGCCAGACGGCAGTGGTCCGGCCACGGGGAGCGACCCCGGCCTCGCGCCAGCCCAGATTACTATTGATCTATCCATTTAGCGGAACAGATACTTAGCGCCCTGGTATCTAGCGTTCTGGCCTAGCCGGGCTTTCCGGATCGTGGCTTCAAAACCCCCAGCAAAACCAAATGTTGCACTAGCCTTTGTCATTCGCACTTATGAGGTATCGAATGCCGGTTCAGCGTATCGACCACATTTTAATTGCGATGCCGCCCGGGCGGGAGGACGAGGCGAGGGCGTTCTACCATGGCATCCTCGGGCTCGCGGAAAAGGTGAAGCCGCCGCAGCTTGCCGCGCGCGGGGGCTGTTGGTTTGAAAGCGGAGACTTGCAGGTTCATTTGGGGGTCGAAAATAATTTCATCCCAGCGCGCAAGGCGCACCCGGCTTTTATTGTCGATGACCTTGCGGGCATGGTGACGAAGGCAATGCAGGCCGGTTACAAAGTTACGGCAGACGAGCCGATCGAAGGCTACGACAGGCGCCATGTCGACGATCCGTTCGGCAACCGGATAGAATTGATTGAGCCGCACGCGAAATGAATTACGGCGGGCAGACATAGCCTGGGCCTCGGCCGGCCTGATTTCTCGCGTAATTTCAAAGGCCGGGTCCGGAATGCCTTAGCGGGCTTCTTGTCTTGGCGTAAAGTGCTTGTAACGGACCACATTAACTGGCGTGAGAGGAAACGTTGCCGCGGTAAAGCTAAAAACAAAACACAGGGGAGGATAACTATGGCCGAGTTTATAAATGGAAAGTTGACGCGGCGCGGGTTGCTAAAAGCCGGGACCGCGATGACCGCACTGCCATTTCTCGGGATTGCGGCGCCCAGTGTGTTGGCGCAGGGCTTGTCAAAATCGCCGACGACGGTGCTCGACTTCATGACCAATGCCGATGTGGCGAAGGCCGAGCAGGAGGGGCAGTTGGTGTTTTACTGCCACGAAAATGAGCCCGGCACCGCCGGCATCATGGAGGGCTTCAACAAGGACTTCCCGAAGATCAAGACAAGCTATGTGCGCGCGCAGACCGGGGCGCTCTATAACAAGATTCTGTCGGAGCGCGCGGCCGGGCGTTTCGATGTCGACGTGATTCAGCTGTCCGACCTCGCTCCTGCTTTCGATTTCCGGAAAAAAGGCGGTTACGAGCGCTACGTGTCGCCGGAATCATCCGCCTACAAAAAGGATCATCTCAGCTCGCCGAACGGCTTTTTCTTCTGGACCGGCGTCGATCCCGCAGGCATTGCCTACAACGGCGAGAAGGTCACGGGCTCCGATGCGCCGAAAGGCTGGAAGGACATTCTCGATCCTCGCTGGAAGGGTAAAATCAGCTGCAAGATCTCCGCGTCCGGTCTGCAGTTCGTGCAGTGGTATATGCTACGCAAGATTTACGGTGACGGCTTCTGGAAGGAATTCGCCAAGCTCCAGCCGCACGCCTTCGATTCGCGCGTGCAATTGTTCGATCGCCTGTCTAAAGGCGACGACATGATCACTGCCATAGGCGAATATCCTGCCTATATCCTTTTCAAGAGTAAGGGCGCCAAAGTCGAATTCGTCGCGCCGCCTGACGGGCTGGTGACCACACCGCTCGTCGTCGGCGCGGTCAACAAGGCACCGCATCCGGAAGCGTCAAAGCTGTTCGTTGACTGGGCAATGTCCAAGCGCGGTCAGGCTTGGTATCAGACCAATCCGAACCTCTATTACGGTTCGGTGCGCACCGACGCGCCGCCGATGCCCACTGGCGTGAGGCTCGGTGATTTCAAGTTGCTCTATCCTTCCGACTGGGATGAGTACGCGTCGCAGAGTGCGATGTTCTTGAAGGAATGGAACGGCATGCTCGGCCTGTGACGGGGACCGCCTGTGGGATCGATGGGGTCTTCGCTCTCTACCCAGAAAATAGCCGGATATGGAGTCGCGGCGATTGCTGCGGTGTTCGTCCTCTATCCGGTTTACTTTCTGCTGCAGGCCGCCTTCGACGTCGGTGACCCGCAAGTTCGGCCACCGACCGCCTACGGCGTTGATAATTTCAGCGGCCTTCTGCAATACCCGCAGATCATGCTCAACACGCTCACGGTATCGCTTGCGGCAACCGTGATGGCACTCGTGTTCGGCTCCGTGATGGCGTGGATCCTCACGCGCACTAACGTGCCCGGTCGCCATGTACTCGAGCAGCTCATGGTCGTGCCCTATTACCTGACGCCGCTCTTGGGCGCGCTGGCCTGGAGTCTGCTCGGTCAGCCAGAAAGTGGTTTCATCAATGGAATCTGGCGGGCGCTTGGCGGGCAGGGCCACCTCATCGACATCAATACATCGTACGGCATTGCCTGGGTCATGGCGCTGTTCGAGGGCTCGGTCGCCTTCGTCATGATTGCGGCGTTAATGAAATCGATGGACCCCTCGCTCGAGGAGGCTTCGCAAGTCATCGGAGCGAGCCGCATTCACACCATCATGCGCATCACCTTGCCGTTAGTCATACCTGGCATTTTCGGTGCCGCCATCTTCGTCTTTGCTGAAATGCTTGGCTCGTTTGCCGTCGCGCTCGTGCTTGGCCTACCGAGCCGCTATTACGTGATCACCACGGCGATCTACCAGATGATTCAGCAATACCCGCCTAAGATTCAGGTAGCAGCGGCCATGGGCGCGTCGCTGTTCGCGGTGATGTTCGTCATGCTCTACGTGTATCGGCGCGTCGTGATATCCGGAAGCTATGTGACGATCACCGGGAAAGCGTTCCGGCCGCGGGTGCTCGACGTCGGGCGGCTACGCTATGTGCTGCTCGGAGTGTGCTTGCTCTATTTATCAGCTGCCGTGATCTTGCCGCTGGCCACTTTGCTTTTCGCTTCGCTGCAGAAAATCGCGGTGATCTTCCCGACGGCCGAAAACTTTACCCTCGACAACTTTCGCACGGCCATGACGATGAATGCCGTGCGTTCGGCGATCAGCAACAGTCTGCTGCTCGCGTTCGGCACCGCCACGATCGGCGTCCTACTGATGGGGCTTCTGGCCTGGCTTATTTACCGCTCACGGCTGCCTGGCAGCGGCCTGATCGAATATATCGTCATGTTTCCACAAGCGGTGCCGCGACTAGTGTTCGCGTTTGGTCTGATGTGGGCTTGGGTGATTTTCCCGATCCCTATCTATGGCACACTATGGCTTTTGTTGATCGCCTATCTCACGGTTTTTCTACCGCTCGGTGTGCGAACCATCGCTGGCGTCATGCTGCAAATCGACAAGAGCCTTGAGGAATGCGCCCAGATGTGCGGCGCGTCATGGGCATACCGGGTGCGCACTGTGACGGTCCCGCTGCTAAGACCGGGCCTGGTCGCCGCCTGGTTGCTGCTGTTCATTGCGAGCGTGCGCGAACTTGGCGCCTCGATCCTGCTAATGGGACCGCATTCCAAGGTCTTAACACCCTCCATCGTCGAATCCTGGTTCGGCACCAGTTCCGAACTCACCGCCACTTTGGCGCTGATCCAGACGTTGGTGGTGGCGCTTGCAATTATCGTGCTCGTTGCCGTCACGCGCCGCGTCAGCGCGCGCGCCCTCGAGTAATGATGTCAGGACACAACCACATGCCAGCGTCGCCGCCCGCATCCTTTTCGCCAGCGACCCCGCATATCGAGGTCAAAGGCCTTGAACTTTATTACGGTAGCGTGCCTGCAGTGCGCGGGATCAACTTCAACGTCATGCCCGGTGAACAATTGACGCTGCTCGGACCCTCCGGTTGCGGCAAGACCACGACGCTGCGCGCGGTCGCCGGCCTGGAACGGCCGACGGCCGGCGAGATTCGCATCGACGGTGTGCCGGTGTTCTCGTCCACTCATAAGATCAACATTCCGGCCGAAAAGCGCGGCCTTTCGATGGTGTTCCAGTCCTATGCGATTTGGCCGCACATGACCGTGTTCGACAACGTCGCCTACGGACTGCGGGTGCGCAAAAGCAGCGCGGCGGAAATCACGGAAAAGGTGGGTCGCGCACTCGAACTGGTACAGATGCGCGAATTCACAGACCGACGCGCGTCACAACTCTCCGGTGGCCAGCAGCAACGTGTGGCGCTGGCGCGCGCCTTCGTGTTCCAGCCGTCGGTGCTGCTGTTCGACGAGCCGCTGTCGAATCTCGACGCGAAGCTTCGCGCCGACATGCGCATCGAGCTTCGCGACCTACAACATCGACTCGGTATCACCTCCCTGTACGTCACTCATGATCTCGAGGAAGCGCTGGCAATGTCGGACCGCATCGTGGTGATGCGCGACGGACTGGTCGAGCAGACTGGCACGCCCGATGAAATCTACAGCCTGCCGCGCAGCGAGTTCGTTGCCGATTTCGTCGGCTCAGCCAATTTAATCCGTGGGCGTCACCGGCCAGATCTGGACGGTGATGGCCTGACGGCGCTGGAAACTGCGACCGGACAGCTCATATACGGCATGGCTTATGGACGCGTGGCCCGCCCTGAGATGACTGTCTCAGTGCGCACAGTGCACCTACGGATTTCACAGGAGCGACCAGTAGGGGATCGAAATGTGTGGCCGGTTAAAATTGAAAAGACAGTTTTCCAAGGCGACTTCAGTCAGGTTCATCTCTCCTGGGGCGATCAACGGCTTGTCGCCCGTTGCGCCGCGATGGAGCCGATTGCGGCTGGCCGGGATGTTTATTTGGCAGTCGAGCCGAGGCGCGTCGTGCTGCTAGGTGCAGAAAGCACATAGAAAAAATGTCGCTTATATTGGCTTGGCTGAGTTGTCCGCTAAGGGCCAGGGACGGACATTCTCAGACCGATAATTTTGCGGAGATGGATGCCGATTGAACTCGTGTTTCAAGCTGAGTCTCCCGATATAATCCGCGATTAAGCCAACAATCGGTGCTCCGCAATGTACGGTGCGACAATCGGCGCTCGCCGTTACGAATTTCGCGATCTTGCCAATTTGCTGGCAAAGGCATCGCCATTGCGCAGCGGCGATCAACTGGCCGGCCTTTCCGCAGACACGGACGAAGAGCGTGTCGCCGCCAGACATGTGCTCGCTGATTTACCGCTGGCCACGTTCCTTCATGAGCACGTTGTTCCCTATGAGACGTGCGAGGTAACGCGCCTCATCGTCGAAAAGCACGACCAGACGGCCTTCGCGCCCATTGCGAATCTAACTGTTGGCGGGTTTCGCGACTGGCTCTTGTCGGACGAGGCGACAACACCAGCGCTAGCCGCACTGGCGCCGGGGGTCATGCCAGAGATGGCGGCCGCGGTCAGTAAAATCAGCCGGTTGCAGGATTTGATGGTAATTGCCGCAAAATGCTCTGTGGTCACCCGGTTCCGCAACACGCTAGGCCTGCCCGGCCGCCTGTCGGTGAGGCTGCAGCCGAACCATCCAACCGATGACGCACGCGGCATCGCGGCCAGCATCCTCGATGGTTTGCTGCTGGGCTCAGGGGATGCCGTCATTGGGGTCAACCCTGCGACAGATAGCCCCGAGCGCGCCCACGCTTTGTTACTCATGCTCGATGAAATAAGAATCAAGCTCGAGATCCCCACGCAATGCTGCGTGTTGGCGCACGTAACGACCACGCTGGATCTGATCCGCAAGGGCTCGCCGATCGATCTGGTCTTTCAATCAATCGCCGGGACTGAAGCGGCCAACAAGAGCTTCGGGATCAATCTCGCTCTCCTGGCAGAGGCTCGCGACGCTGCCCTATCGCTTCGCCGCGGCACGGTCGGCAACAACGTGATGTACTTCGAGACCGGCCAAGGCAGCGCGCTCTCAGCCAACGCTCATCATGGGGTCGACCAGCAGACGCTCGAGGCGCGCGCTTATGCAGTTGCACGCCAATTTAAGCCGCTGTTGGTCAACTCGGTCGTCGGCTTCATCGGGCCAGAATACCTGTTCAACGGCAAGCAAATCACACGCGCTGGATTAGAAGACCATTTCTGCGGCAAGCTTATGGGCGTGCCGATGGGTGTCGACGTCTGTTACACCAACCATGCCGAAGCCGACCCGGACGACGCAGACACGCTGCTGGCGCTGTTGGTCGCGAGCGGCGTCAATTTTGTGATGGGCGTGCCGGGTTCTGACGACGTCATGCTGGGCTACCAGAGCACCTCGTTCCATGATGCGCTCGCCATGCGTGATCTGCTGGGGCGCCGACCGGCGCCAGAATTCGAAACATGGCTGGAGCGGCAGGGCTTTATGGATGCCGAGAACCGAATCCGCCCGCGCAACATGCCCAGCCGCTTTCGCGCGCTCCTTCCGGCTTGAACAATGACAAACGACCGCGATGCCGCCGCCCCTTCCGATCGCAGGCTGAAACGGGCGCCGGACGATGGACTGTGGGTCGACTTGCGCCGGCTGACGCCAGCACGCATCGGACTCAAAAGGAGCGGCGCATCCCTTGCGACGGAGCCGCTGCTTGACTTGCAACTCGCCCATGCCCGCGCCCGCGATGCGGTGCATGAGCCGCTCGACGAGCCGCGCCTGATTGGTGAACTCACAGGGCTCGGACTTCCGGTTCTTTCGGTCGCAAGCGCCTCCAAAGATCGGCAAGACTATTTGATGCGTCCGGACCTCGGCCGCCGGCTCGCGCCGAATGCTGAGGCGACTTTTGCGCAGCATGCAAATGATAATGGCTATGATGTCGCGCTCGTCGTTACCGACGGCCTGTCGGCACGCGCAACACAGATGCATGCGGAGCCGGTCCTGGCTGGCATGCTACCGGCGTTGCGCGCTGAAGGCTGGCGGATCGCGCCGCTGGTCGTCGTCCGCCAGGGGCGGGTTGCAGTTGGCGATACCGTTGCCAACGCGCTACGCGCGAATTGCGTAGTCGTTCTCATCGGTGAACGCCCCGGCCTATCGGCACCCGACAGCATGGGAGCGTACCTGACCTGGCAGCCCGGCCCGCAGACCACAGATGCGGACCGCAACTGCATCTCTAACGTCCGACCCGAGGGCATTGGATACGCCGACGCCGCCTTCAAGATGGTATGTATGTTGCGCGCAATGCGTGCGGGCCGCCTCTCGGGCGTGCGGCTCAAAGATGATTCGGATCGGTTGTTGATCGGACGACAGTGATACGAGTGTTGTGGCAGCCTTAAATACCCGCTTTTCGCCCTTAGCAGAACATTACAACGGCGTTTCGTTGAATTCGATTTTATGAAAAAACGTATTCGCAGCCGTTTTGAAGAGGAGTGGGCAAAGGATAACAGAGGCCGTGATATCCCTTACACCCTGGTCGATGGCGATTACCAAAGTTCGTTTTTCTTCGAATTAATTCTTGAGTTCGAGCGAACCTTAGAGGCTCGCGTGACCATAACTCTGGCGATTGCGTTGCTTTGCGCGATCGAACAAGCGGGACGCGAGGTTCTTAGATGTAAGTATCCAAATCGCGAACGTTTTGAAAATCGCGAATGCTTTGATGAGTTTCTTCAGAAATACATGGGCTACAGAAAGATCGCGTCAAATAGATACAATATTTTTCGAAATGGTATCGTGCACAGCGGTTTTCCAAAATCAGATGTGGACGGAAGCGGGATAGGCTTACATATCACTGCTCAGTATCTATCCCGGAGAAAGCTAAAGAGGGTCAGAGGAATTCACATTCATCGCAACCGGCTGTGTGATGTTTGGTTATCGATTTTACTTAAGGAGTTTGAGACCGGCGTGAGAAAGTTGCGGTGGCATGAGATCAAGTACAACTGGGGCGTTTCGGTCAATTCAAGCGGATGATGCTCCCGTCGCTCGGACACGCGCACAGAGGCATAGCGCTGGCTTGGCGGTCCGCCGCGTGATCAGTCCGCGCTGGCAGAACGAGTGCGCGTCGCTGGTTCGTGAAACACTTTTTGCTGCAACAGATGTCCGCTTTCACCCAAAAAGCGGACATGTGCAGCCCACAAGCCGATGTCCGCTAAGTGCCAATAGCGGACATCCCGCCATTCATTCGATCAGCTCGTCGGCGCGTCCGGCTAGTGTATTTGGGATTGTGACGCCAAGCGCGCTGGCGGACTTGAGATTGATGAACAGTTCGACCTTTGTGGCCTGCTGGATTGGCAGGGCGGCCGGCTTTTCGCCCTTGAGAATCCTGCCGCTATACACGCCGACCTGGTGGATCGCTTCGGTTAGACTGGATCCATAGCTCATCAGACCGCCGGCGGCGGTGAACTCGCGAAACTCGTAGGCGGCGGGCACCGCGTGGCGGGACGTCAGCGCGGCGAGCTGTTCGATCCGGTTAGTGAACAGTGCGTCGGGTTCTATCACGAGCGCACCAGCCCTCAGTTGCACCAATGTTAAAAAAGCCGAATCGAAGTCGCGCTCAGTGCTCGCACGCAGGACATGAACCTGCAGTCCGAGGCTCTGCGCCGTCTGCCGCAGATCGCTTGCTTTGGTCTCGGCATTTGTCCTTGGGTTGACGAGATGCGCTATGTCGGTCGCTTTGGGAACCAACTCGTGCAGCAGTTGCAGCCGCTTCGCGCCAAGCTCCGTATTCAAAGTCGTTACGCCAGTGATGTTGGCACCCGGTCGGTTCAGGCTTGCTACAAGTCCAACCTCGACTGGGTTGCCCCCAATTTCGAAGACGATCGGAGTAGTCGTGGTCGCTGCCTTTGCTGCGAGTGCCGGAGAAGTGCTGGTGGTGGAAATCACGCGCACCTGACGACGAACAAGATCGGCCGCGAGTGCCGGCAGTCGGTCAATTTGGCCCTCCGCCCAACGATATTCGATCGACACATTCTTGCCCTCCACATAGCCGGTTTCGCCCAGCCCCTGGCGGAATGCACGCACGCGGCTCGCGTCCACAGGACTCGAGGGTGACCCTGCTGCGAGAAACCCGATCACCGGCATCGCCGACTGCTGCGCGTGGGCCGTGAGCGGCCAACCAACAGCCGCGCCGCCGAGAAGGGTGATGAACTCGCGCCGTCTCATTGCTTCCCCCGAGGCTCAGTACGGGGCACCGTAGCGAGTCACATCAGCGCCAGCGCATAAAATTGGCGTTAAGTGATCAGCGCGCAAGCCGATGTCCGCTAAGTGCCAATAGCGGACATCGGCCGTATCTGCGAAATCCGGCAATGTCTCTCAGTTGGACAGTGGCGAACGAATATCAGCGTGTAACGAACTAATCGCGGAAAGCCCACCCCATCAACCAAATAGCGGCGGCAATCAGCAATGGGATGAGCGGGATAACAGGCTCACCTTCGCTAGCGTTGGACACGTAACTTATTACGACCACCATCACGATCAGGACGGCGATAGTGGTAGCCGCCCAATATGTATATTTCCTCCAGTGTGTATCCATCTCACTGTCGCCCTTGTCATTTGATGACCGGACCTCGTTGATGCGGGGCGTCCGCTAAGTGCCAATGGCGGACATCCCGCTTGCCAAAAATCAGCTGCCTTTTTATCTCGCCTCGGCGGCGAGCCAGGCACGACCAAGAAGGATTGACAGAACTAAGTGAAGCGCAACTGCCGGCCATAGAAAGACGCCAACAAACCCACCTGCGAAACCGAGGTAAGCAAGGTACAGCGTGACCGCTACGCTGTAGATCAACATGCCGACCAGCGGCGGCCCTGGCCAGCAGGCGACCCCCAAAGCGACCAAGGCGATGCCGGCCACGCGCGCAACCGCTATGGCGACGCCCGCGAGCTGCCTGCCCAACAACAAGTGCCCGACGAGCGAGGGTACGATCAGCAACGCCAGTCCGGTAGCGGCTTCAGCGACGGCGGCGACAACCAGCACCTTTTTCATCGTGGCGATTACCTTGCCATTCAGGTCGCGACGCGATTGCCGATGACTGGAGCTGCTATTGCTTCGCGGTCTGCACCGGTTCGAGTTTGAAAGTCAGTTTGTTGATCTTGCCGGTGAACTTGAACGGCGGATCGTAGCGATACTCCAAGAGCGCGACACCGGTGCGGGTGTCCATGCCGATGTCGAAGGTTTCGTCCTCAGGGAATGTGATCGGGGTGGTGTGCTCCATTGAATTCCTAGCTACTTCCTTTCCATCCACGGACAGGACGCCCGTCCCTCCCTTGCCCAAGCCTGGACCTTCGGCTTTGAAGTCAAAGACGATGGTGTGCTTGCCGGGCTTCAACTCCGGCCCTTCCCAAATCGTACGCTTGAGGTCGAGCAGGTTGTAGAGGAACACCACCTTGCCTCGACCGATTTCGAGAGGGCCACCTACAGGAGCCTTGCTCAGGAACAGACCGTAACCGCCGAAGCGCCCGCCCTCGGTGACGATCATGCCTTCCGCACCACCGTCGGGGATCTCAACCTCGGCGGTGATGGTGTAGGACTTGTCCAGGATGTTCGGGGCAGCGGCGGGCGGCACGCCGCTCAGCTCGCCCGAATATGTGAAGACCGTTCGTCCGGCCGTGAGGCTTGGGCGCGGCGTGTTCCAGCGAGCGAGAGTAGAGTTGTCGAGAGGCAGCACGTTGTACCTCTTCGCCTCGGCGTAGAAGAGGTCCTTCATCTGCTTGAGCTTCTCCGGCATCTTTGCAGCGAGGTCGTTCGAACTCGGTCGGATCCTCCTTGACGTTGTAAAGCTCCCAATTGTAGCCGGTGATAACATCCGGCGGCGGCTTGGTGCTCAGTTCCCACGGGAGGGTGACCGGGGTCGTGGCCGCTACCCAGCCGTCGTGATAGATGGCGCGATTGCCGAGCATCTCGAAGTATTGCGTCGTGTGTCGGGTGGGTGTGTTGGCGTTCGCTTTGTTCCACGTGTACGCCATGCTCACGCCTTCAATGGGAATCTGCTTGATACCGTTGATCGTGTCGGGTTGCGGAATGCGAGCCGCTTCGAGGATGGTCGGCACGACGTCAATGACGTGATGGAATTGACGGCGGATGCCACCCACCTCGTTGATGTGGCCGGGCCAGGACATTGCCACGCCCTGGGCCGTCCCACCGAAGTGCGACGCCACCTGCTTCATCCACTTGAACGGGGTGTCCAGCGCCCATGCCCAAGGCGCTGCAAAGTGCGGGAACGTCCGGTCCGATCCCCAGAACTCGTACCAGAGAAACTGATCCTTCACCGGCACGGCAACACCATTGAAGGTGGTGAATTCGTTCGGTGTGCCGTTGAGCATGCCTTCGGCGCTCGCGCCGTTGTCGCCCCCAATGTAGATGATCAAGGTGTTGTCGAGCTCGCCGAGGTCTTCGACCGCCTGGATGACCCGGCCGATCTCATGGTCGGCGTAGGCCAGGTACGCACCATAGACGTCGGCTTGCTTGATGAAGAGCTTCTTCTCCTCAAAACTCAGCGAATCCCATAGCGGCAGTTCTTTCGGCCACGCGGTTAGCTTGGCGTTTTCGGGCATGATGCCCAATCGTTTTTGGTTAGCGAAGATGGTCTCGCGCAGCTTGTTCCAGCCGTCGTCGAACAGGTGCATGTCGCTGATCTTCTGGATCCATTCGGGCGTCGGATGATGTGGCGCATGGGAGGCGCCTGGCACGTAATAGACGAAGCCAAGGCTTGCCGGGCGCGATCTCCTTGAGCTCCTTCATGTACTGGATGGCCTCGTCGGCCATCGCCGTCTCCAGGTTCCAGCCCGGATTGCCCTGGAATGGGTAGATGGCCGTCGTATTGCGGAACAGGTTTGGTTGCCACTGGCTGGCGTCGCCGCCGACGAAGCCATAGAAATAATCGAAGCCCATGCCGTTGGGCCATTGGTCGAACGGCCCGGCTTGGCTCGATTGGTAGAAGGGCGTGTTGTGGTCCTTGCCGAACCATGAGGTTGCGTAGCCGTTCTCCTTCAGGATTGTACCGATGGTGCCTTTCTCAATCGGGATGATTGAGTCGTATCCCGGGAACCCTGTCGCGATTTCACCGACCACCCCGAAGCCAACCGAGTGATGGTTGCGTCCCGTGATAATCGCCGCCCGCGTCGGTGAGCAGAGCGACGTGGAGTGGAAGTTGGTGTAGCGCAGCCCAGCCGCCGCGATGCGATCCATCGCCGGGGTCGGAATAACGCCCCCAAATGTACTTGGTGCACCGAATCCGGCATCGTCCGTCATGATGAGCAACACGTTGGGCGCGCCCTTGGGCGGGACAACGCGCGGCGGCCACCAGGCCTTCGACTCCGAGGCCTTCTCCTTGATTACCCCGCCGTATTTTGGATCGGGCGGCGGAAGTTGCTTTCCGGTGATTGTGGTGGTGGCCTCTGGCGAGCCCGGGACACCGATGATCTGCTGAGCCGAAGCCGAGACACAGCCAAGGGCAAGTAGTGCTGCAACCGAGAAAATGGTGCGTTTGATTTTCATGTCACACCTCCCACAATTCCGTTGGAGATTTTTTCCGTGAATTCCTACAACTGCGAAGAGCGTCGCAGCTGCAAGGGATACGACTGTGATCTTGGTGTGAGTGACGGCACTAGCCGACCAAAGGCAAGCAATCACACGCCGCTCCGTGATTCCTGGTTCCAGGTTTTCTCGGGCAAAAATTAGGATGCAACTGCGCGGAGACGCCACTATACGCGGCCAACGATGAGTAATCGAAACCGAAGAAAATTATACGTCAGTATATTGTGCTGCAGGTGTACTGGCGCTGCGCGAGCAGGTCGCTGAAGCTGTGCCTGACAAAGCTCCGAGCTTCGCCTTTTGAATAGTAGTCTAGCCTGCGAGAGCTTTGTCGAGACATGTGATCAAGCAATTGTCGCTGAATGGTTTTCTCAAATAGCCAAATGCTCCCGCCGACAGCAGGTGGACACGCATCGCTTCCTTGGGAAATGCCGTCATGAAGATGACCGGTATCTTGTGACCATCCGCAATCAAGCGCTGCTGCAGCTCTACTCCACTCATGCCAGGCATCTGCACGTCGGCAATAAGGCAAGCTGTGTCGGAAACTCGCCCGGACTGCAAATATTCCGCGGCGGAGGCAAAAGTCGCCGCTGCGTAGCCAAGCGATCGAACAAGTTCCCCGGTAGTTTCTCGAATGGCCTCGTCGTCGTCAATTACTGAAACTATGGAAGGTTTTGCCAATTTCTGGCCCCTAATGGCATGTGACGCTGGCGAACTCAGGCCGCCCAAAGCGAAAGCCAATATCGCCCAGAATGGAGAGAAGTGTAATTATACGGGCGTATGAAACCTATGCTCGCGTGCGACTGACACCGAGCGCGTCAGCCATTCGGACAAGGTCAGCCAATGTCTTTGCACCCAATTTTCGCATCAGACTTCCACGATGCACTTTGACGGTGATCTCACTGAGTCCGATCTCTCCAGCAATTTGCTTATTTATGAGGCCAGACGCGACCAACTTCATGATCTCTTTTTCACGGGAGGTCAGCGTTTCGAAATCGGATCTCAGACTGGAGATTGATTGGTCTAGCTCACGTCGGTGACGATCCTTCGCGTGCGCGAGTTGCACTGCATCGAGCATGTCCTGGTCACGAAATGGCTTGGTCAAGAACTCAACGGCTCCTGCCTTCATTGCCCGCACGGTCATCGGAATATCACCATGGCCGGTCATAAAAATGATTGGAACCCGAACATCTGCCTTGAGGAGTTCAGATTGGAAATCGAGTCCGCTCATGCCCGGAAGCCGGACATCTAGCACCAAGCAGGATGGGCAATCTGAACGTTTTGTTTTCAGGAACTCCTGCGCGGAAGCGAAGGTTTTCACCTGCAAGCCAACCGACTGGAAAAGAGCTGCGAGGGTGTCACGCACAGCCGCGTCGTCATCGACTACAAATACCGTGGCTTGCGTTTGTGGTAGCGCAGTTGCCATTCTGTTGTCTTAGCAAATATCAACAACCCTCCCCACACAATAACATCAAAATTACTCAGTTAAGAAAAGCCAATGGGCAGAGCAAACGTAAATTTCGTGCCATTTATGCCGTCCGATACTGCAGAAAGTTGACCGCCGTGGCGCTCAACAATCGCGCGGCAAATGGCTAGCCCTAATCCCATCCCGTGCGACTTCGTTGTGACGAACGCTTCGAATATCCCATCCAGCAGTTTTGGATCAATTCCGGGTCCCGAATCTTCTACCGTTACAACAACAGCATCGCTGCCCTGAAGCTCAGTTCTCAGTAGTAAAGTCCGACTTCGACCCGTCATTTTTTCCATTGCCTCGAGCGAATTATGGACGAGGTTGAAAATAACTTGCCGCAACTGACTCCGGTGTCCTTCTACAGTAGGCAGTTCGGACATCAATTCGGCGCGCGCTATAACATTGTGATCGTGCAGCTCCTCATGAAATGACTTCAGTACCTCGAGGGTGACATCGTTCAAATCTACCGGCTCTCGTTCTTGATCAACCTTTCGAAACAGGACGCGAATGCTTTCAAAAACGTCACTGGCGCGGTGACTCTCGGTGGACACTGTCTTCAGAAGCGCCCGCACCTTTTGAAGGTCGGGTTCCGCGCCGTCTAGAAACCGAAGCGCTGCGCTGCTGCCTGAGGCAATCGCCGTCAGCGGCTGCCTTACTTCGTGGGCAATCGAAGCCGTGATGGCCTCCACATTCATCAGTTTGTTGTCTCGTTCGTGCTCGAGCAAACGGTATGACCGTGCAAGACGGGCGTACAATCTCGTTGTCTCGGACAGTAGTAATACGAGCACAATGATAGAGGTGATGAGTGAAAACGCACGGCCAGCGTAAAACCCCAGCGAGAATCGAGCACCACTGAGCAGCGCGATGAGTATCTCTTCCAAAATCAGCGCGTAAACTGCAAGCATGAGCCAATAATCGAGCACCGATCGTCGACGAACCCACAGCACAGCCAGCGCAAGAAAACCAACCAGCAGAATCAAAGGAATAAGGATGTACAAATAACTTCGGACGTGGCGCGTGCTGTCGGAAAAAAAAGGTGGGAGAACCGATGATCCCACTATAGCGACCCATGTGAGACCGCACACCAGAGCGACAATGATCGCTACGCACCAACCGATCGCTTTCGACGCCGATCCGAGATTCGTGGTGCTGGAGCGGCTCGTATCTTTCAAGCATGCATAAGCGAGCACCGCCATCGGCGACCCGATATGCCAGAAGTAATACAGCCAGCCGGTGCTTTGAAGACCAGCGCCCAGAAGTCCAGTTGGCGAAAACGCGCCTGGAAAAGTGAGCGCATGCGGAATGACGATCAACGCGGTAAATAGATAGCCACTCGCGAGTGCCAGCAACGCCCTCCCTGGTGCAATTGCGTAATGCGCAAATAGCAAAACCGACGTGATGAGGTCGTTCGCAAAAATAATCGCCTGAACTGACGGGATAAAGGCGTCGAATCGGCGTATGGATATATTTGCAAACGGAGCAACAAATGCGAATGCGACAAGCAAAAGTATCGCAACGGCTAGCACCAGGCGGCGTTGCTCTGATGTTGCCGGCTGGTCTGAAAGAAAAATTGCGGACTCGGGTGAACTTTGGCGCGCTGCCATCTACTTGAACATCGTCGCTTTCAGGGGACATTCGGAAAACAAGTTCGTAGGGTAAGTATAGAGCGACTAACCGGTTTCACCCACTACGAATACGATATGGCGTTGTGCAGCCGTTGTTTGGCAAATTCAGCGCGGTTCTTACACAGCAGGTTGAGAAAAATTCACCACTGGCATTCACCGTTGCGCGCGACCCTAATGTCCGCTTTGGGTCAAAAGCAGACATGTGCACGGCAAAAGGTCATGTCTGCTTTACCCCTAAGAGCGGACATTTGCGGTGCAACTAGGGATGTCCGCTAAGCGCCAATAGCGGACATCGCGAATTGATTTATGCGAAAAGACAGTCCGCCATAACCGTCCGCACAAAGAGAAAAGGCCGCCGCTAGGCGACCCTTCCGGACAGATAACCGGCAGTCGTGTGGCTTTAAACCGCCAGTCACGGGCCTGCAGGCCAATGGTGTCGTTTGTTCACTGCATAGCTAGGGAACGTAAGGGCCCTTGTAGCGTTTGGTATGCAGCGTGGCGCACATGAGCGACATGCCCCCTAACAACTTCCAACAGCGGCCGAGCGCCCCGCTCGATATGAACCATCATGAACGAAAAAGAAGCAAATAATGTGAGCGAGCCAGCGAAGAACGGGCAGCAAGAACGGTTGCACGAGAGACCCGTCAGCTCAGCGGACAAAGTTCGCCAAGCTCTGGGCACGTGGGCCGCAAAGCTTTAGGGCCAGAGCGCCAAGGATACTTGTTCAAATGTCACGTACAGTCATCGTGGAGCAGAAAAGCAGACGCAGCGGACGTCTAAAAACCACCACGCGAAGTGTCGAGTGCGAGCTCACGCAGTCAATGGCGAAGCGGCTAGATCGGCCTCGAACTGACAGACCAGAGTCGTTGTTCAAATCAAATACTTTGGCGGCTGTGGAAGCCAAACGATCTTAGGCCGCAGCTTGTGCGGTTTCGGAAGGGATCAATGGGCAAAAAGAAAAAGCTACTGAAGATCGCAGCGAAAGCCGAAAAGAAGACGGCAAAGAAAATAAAAAAGTCCAATATCAAAGTGGACAGGTCGGATGCCCCTATACCTTCATCATTCTCATCGTAGCGCAGGGTTCGTCTGCAACAAGGATTTCGAATATGCCTACCAACATGCCACCCGTTCCGCCTGCCAATCGGAGCAAGAACGATCACGGAAGCGACTCCGGAAAAAAAGAAGTCTCGAATGACAAGTTGGCCAAGCATGAACATCATGCCAATGCCGCAGAAAAGGGCGAGACTGCCAATATTAAGCAAAACACTACGAACAAGGGCTTCTTCCGTGGCCGACGGTTCAGTTGATCTTGCGCTTGGTCGGTCACCCGGCTGATGTCCGCTTTGGGTCAAAAGCGGACATGTGCATCGCACAAACCGATGTCCGCTTTGACCTCGAAAGCAGACATGACAGATCATTTTTTTGAGCGGAAATTTTGCCGAGCCGTGTCACGTGCGCTCGCGTCGGGGGCGCTCATTTATCTGTCGCGCGGTCATTGCGAACGTGCACGAACATCGGCGCACGAACTAAGTTGTTGCGATAGTGTTGCGATGTAAAGTCGATGAATGTTCGCGCTTTTGAAAACAAAGAAAAAATTTGTTTCTTGACAGGCGCATCCAGCCTTTGAACCAGCGTGTCCGCTGGCTGAGCCAGCGGCCGAGATCTGCGGGAGCCTCTTCGTAAGTGGTGGATGACACCACGCCCGATCGCAATCCGAAGCGGGCTAGCCGCATGCCGAGGTCAGCATCCTCGGTGACGTTGTGAGGATCCCATCCGCCGACTTCGCGCAACGTTGCCGTGCGAAAATGGTTCGAGGAGCCACCAAGCGCAAGCGGTAAGCCGAGTGCGGCGAGCTTCGGAAGAAATGCATCGAAGTGTCCGGCATATTCTGCGGTGAAATAGCGCGCGAGCCAACTCGTCTTGGTGTCGATGCATAGGTGCGCTTGCACGCAAGCAAGGTCTCCGCCGCCTGACTGAAATGCCTTCAGGGCTGCGCGAAGCTGATTGCGCTCTGGCCTGTCCTCGGCGTCGTAGATCACGGTGAATGTTCCGCGCGCGAACGGGAGAGCAACATTAAGCGCCTTCGGTTTCGTCCCTGGGCCGACCGCAGGAACGGGAACGATCATGATGGGGATACGGTGCTTGCGCGCGGTGATTGCCGCGCGGGTGGCATGGTCTTCCGCCTCGACCGCGATGATGACGTCGAGTTTTTCATGCGGGTAGTTCAATCGCTCGATCGCCGAGAGCAGCTGGTCGACGACGCGAGCTTCACCGCGCAACGGGACGATGACGCTGTAAACGGGCTCCTGTTCGTCTTGCGTATCGGCGGATTCATCCGGTGGAGACATCGTCGGACGCACAACAATCCAGATGCGGAATGCCGCTGGCAGCACAACAAGAACAGACAGCGCTACGGTGCTTGACGCGTTGAGCATGGCAGCAAAAGCGAGTGCCAGAAGCAGAAGTGGTGCAGCCCTGCTGCGCCATCCAAGTGTTGCCGCCGAAAACTGTGGCCATGTCGCCCTTAGTCGTTTCGAGGCGCGCAGGCTCGCACCAATCAGCATGCGATCGACGTTGACGTCGAGCGCGGCTGCGCGGCGTTCGGCGGCTAAAACGTGCGGACGAATGCGGTCCCGTTTAGTGTTTCTGTGTTTTCTGACAAGCGGTGAGGAGCCAGACCCCGCACCGAAAATTGGCAAGGAGCGGGCGCCCGTCGCGCCCACAACACTGTTCCCCATACGCCACCCAGGCCATACACACGCTTTTGTAGATTATATATAAGATACAACTATGAGGAGAGTTCTAGTTTTTCAGACATGCGAGGCATGGCTGCTGCGCAGCGCGTCGTGATGGCTTGATTCACATGCTGGTGTTAGAAGGCGGGCCTATGTCTCAATTCATGTCACACTATCTTGTGCCGGCCGCCATCATCGCGGTGGCGGGCGTGCTGCTGCTCGGCTTGATCAATATGATGCGTGGCGGTTCGCCGAACCGCTCTCAGAAGCTGATGCGTCTGCGCGTGCTTCTTCAGTTCGTCGCCATCATCGTCATCATGGCGACGATCTGGGCGATGGGCCGCTAGATTGGAATAGGCGCCGGTCTCACTTCATCGGTGCGGCGCGCATATACTCCACTTTCTCTTTCGGTTTTTTTGCCTTTTTCTTTTTGGCAGCGGAGTAGTCAGTGGTGGCGGCTTTGGCAGAGTGCAGCCCGGCTTCGCAGGCTTGCGTGGGCGCGGCAAATGGCAGGGCGAGGAATGCGGCGGAAAGGGCAATCGTTAGAATACGCATAAGTAGTCCCCCGTTTTTTGAGACCGAAACCGGATAGGATAAGGCTACCTCGAATCCGAGGTCGAGAGAAAGGCTAAGCGAGGTCGATATGGTCGTGCTCAACCGTATCTATACCCGGACAGGTGATGACGGCACGACGTCCCTTGGAACAGGTGCGCGGCGCAAGAAGTACGACCTTCGCGTTGAGGCCTATGGCACCTTGGACGAAGTCAATGCCATCATCGGCCTGGTGAGACTGCATACGGTCAGTGACAAGACGCTAGACGCTGCGCTTGGTCGCATTCAAAACGATCTTTTCGACGTCGAGGCCGACCTCTGTTTGGCTGAAAAGGGGCCAGGTGGCGCGAGGCTGACGGTGACCGATGCGCAGGTCACCTGGCTTGAAGGCGAGATTGACCGGCTCAACGGCGAACTCGCTCCCTTGAAATCTTTCATTTTGCCGGGGGGCAGCCCTATGTCGGCCTATTTGCATCTGGCGCGGACGGTGTGCCGTCGTGGCGAGCGGATCATGGTCGAGCTTAAGGACCAGCCGGGCGAGGAGGTATCACCCCCTTCGCTCAAATACGTAAACCGTTTGTCGGACTATCTCTTTGTTGCCGGCCGCTATGCTAACGACAAAGGGACGGCGGACATTTTGTGGGCGCCGGGCCAAAATCGTTAAGGAGCATTGGCCGGGAAATATGGGGCTTTCCAGCAGGATGCTGTTGGTCGCGTGCGCCGCAGCATAAGCGTTGACAGGCCAATGGGGCGGCCTTTAGCTTCCGCCCGCTCTGCGTAAGCGCCCACCCGGATGGGAGAACATGAAGATTCTGGTGCCCGTAAAACGGGTGGTCGATTTCAACGTCAAAATTCGCGTGAAGCCGGACGGCTCCGGCGTTGAGCTTGCCAATATCAAGATGTCGATGAACCCCTTCGACGAGATCGCGGTCGAGGAAGCGATCCGTTTGAAGGAGGGCGGCAAGGCGACGGAGATCGTGGCCGTGTCGATCGGGCCAGCGCAATCATCCGAGACGATCCGAACCGCGCTCGCCATGGGTGCCGATCGCGGCATCCTGGTGAAGACGGACGGTCCGGTCGAGCCGCTTGCCGTGGCAAAGATCCTCAAAGCCATTGTCGATGCGGAAAAGCCCGGCCTGGTGATCATGGGCAAACAGGCGATCGACGATGACTGCAATCAGACCGGCCAAATGCTGGCGGCGCTATTGAACTGGTCGCAGGGCACCTTTGCATCCAAGCTTGCGATTGAAGGCGACGCAATCGAGGTGACGCGCGAGGTTGATGGGGGATTGCAGACGGTCAAACTGAAAATGCCGACGATTGTCACGACCGATCTGCGCCTCAACGAGCCGCGCTATGCTTCCTTGCCGAATATCATGAAGGCGAAGAAAAAACCGATCGAGGAAAAGACTCCGGATGCTTACGGCGTTGACGTGAAACCGCGACTACAGGTGTTGAAGACCGCCGAGCCGCCGGGACGCAAATCCGGAGTTAAAGTTGCATCGGCGGCCGAGCTGGTCAGCAAGCTCAAAG
Source organism: uncultured Alphaproteobacteria bacterium (assembly GCA_963831515.1). Taxonomy (GTDB): domain Bacteria; phylum Pseudomonadota; class Alphaproteobacteria; order Rhizobiales; family Xanthobacteraceae; genus Pseudolabrys. Next base: position 28,508 of record CAWHQL010000018.1, read on the forward strand.
ATGAAGCGGGGGTGCTCTGACATGGCCACGCTTCTTGTCGCAGAGCACGACAACAAAACGATCAAGGATGCCACGAGCAAGGCGCTGACCGCGGCGAAGGCGATGGGCGCTGATGTCGATGTGCTGATCGCCGGCAAAGACTGCAAGGGCGCAGCCGACGCGGCGGCGAAACTCGACGGCGTGAAGAAAGTACTGTTAGCCGATGCTCCGGCTTATGAGCACCAGCTTGCTGAGCCGCTTGCCGCGCTGATCGTTTCGCTGGCCCCGAAGTACGACGCCATTGTTGCGCCGTCGACGACGACCGGAAAAAATGTAATGCCGCGCGTTGCGGCACTTCTCGACGTCATGCAGATTTCCGACATCACGAAGGTTGTCTCACCCGACACGTTCGAGCGTCCGATTTACGCCGGCAATGCGATCCAGACGGTCAAGTCATCCGACGCAAAGAAAGTGATCACCGTCCGAACGTCGACCTTCCAGGCGGCGGGCGCAGGCGGATCAGCCAGCGTGGAAAATGTCGCGGCTGCTGCTGACCCGAATCTGTCATCGTTCGTCGGCGAACAGCTGTCGAAATCGGATCGGCCCGAACTAACCTCGGCAAAGATCATTATCTCCGGCGGACGCGCAATGCAGAGCCGCGAGAACTTCACCAAGTACATCGAGCCGGTGGCTGACAAGCTTGGTGCCGCAGTCGGCGCCTCGCGTGCCGCTGTCGATGCCGGTTATGCACCGAACGACTGGCAGGTCGGTCAGACCGGGAAGGTGGTGGCGCCGGAACTCTATATCGCTGTCGGTATTTCCGGAGCAATTCAGCATCTGGCCGGGATGAAAGACTCCAAGGTGATTGTTGCTATCAATAAGGACGAGGAGGCGCCGATCTTCCAGGTCGCCGACTACGGCCTGGTGGCCGATCTCTATCAGGCGCTGCCGGAGCTGGCCGCGGAACTCGACAAGGTCAAGCATTGACTACGATTGCAAATTTCCGTTTCGCCAATGGCTTCATGTGGCGCTACGTCGTAAAACTACCGGGAACTAGCGAAATCTAACCGAAACCGAAGCAAAGAACCGGGACTTCGCATCGATCGGACGAAAACATGGCGATAAAAATTCAAACTGTCGGAGTAATCGGCGCCGGCCAGATGGGTAACGGTATTGCCCATGTGTGCGCGCTGGCCGGGTATTCGGTTCTGCTTAACGACCTGTCGGCCGATCGTATCAAGGCCGGAATGGCGACGATCAACGGCAATATGGCCCGCCAGGTCGGCAAGAAATCGATCAGCGAAGACGATCGCAAGAGCGCGCTCGCGCGCATCAAGGGGACGGATAAATACGACGGGCTTTCGGATTGCGATCTGGTGATCGAGACCGCAACCGAAAAAGAAGAGGTCAAGCGCAAGATCTTTTCCGACGTATGTGAGTCGCTTAAATCGGAAGCCATTCTCGCAACGAATACCTCGTCGATTTCAATTACGCGGTTGGCGTCATCGACCGATCGTCCCGAGCGCTTCATCGGCATTCACTTCATGAATCCGGTACCGCTGATGGAGTTGGTCGAATTGATCCGCGGCATCGCGACCGACGATGGGACCTTCGAATCCAGCAAAGCGTTTGTCACAAAGCTCGGCAAGACGATTGCGGTGTCGGAGGATTTCCCTGCGTTCATCGTCAATCGCATTCTGCTGCCGATGATCAACGAGGCGATCTATACGCTCTACGAGGGCGTGGGAAATGTCGAGGCGATCGACACCGCCATGCGGCTGGGCGCACATCACCCCATGGGCCCGCTCGAGCTCGCCGATTTCATCGGTCTCGACACCTGTCTGTCGGTCATGCAGGTGCTTCACGAGGGGCTGGCCGATTCAAAGTACCGGCCATGCCCGCTTTTGGTGAAGTACGTCGAAGCCGGCTGGCTCGGCCGCAAAACCCAGCGTGGGTTCTACGACTATCGTGGCGAGAAGCCGGTTCCGACGCGCTAGTCGTGTACGGCACTACGCCGCCGAAGCCTCATCAGTGAAGTCGGCCATTTGCGCGGCGAGTGCCTTCTTGAACGCAGGCCGAGCTTCACAACGCAGGCGATAGGCCTCAAGCGTCGGGTTTTGCGTAATCAGATCGGTTTGGCGCGGAATCCGCAGGACGGTCGTCATCAGCAGGTCGGCGACAGTGAAGCGATCCTCCAGATAGTCGCGGCCATTCAGCCAATCGGACAGCGCTGTCAGACGCGTTTGCGCGAGGGCAAGCGCGGCCGGGCGGCGTTGCCTGGCCCATTCCTGATCCGAATGAAACAAGTCGATCGTCGTCAGGTTCTGAATATGCGGTTCGACCGAATTCAACGCTGCGAACATCCACGCGGTCGCGCGAGCGCGGGCCTTCGGATCAGACGGCATCAGGACATCTGACTGATCGGCGATGTGCAACAGGATGGCTCCCGATTCGAACAGAACGAGATTGTCGTCCTCGAAGGTCGGCACTTGCCCGAACGGCTGCATCGCGCGGTAGCTTTTGGACTTCTGATCGTCCGGGCCGATCAGCCTTGCCTGGTATGGCAAACCGACCTCTTCCAGCGCCCACCGCACTCGTAGGTCGCAGACCAGGCCGCGCGCGAAAGGTGGGACCCAACGGAAAGCACTCACTTTGATCATCGAGACACTCCTTGTTTTGTATTGGCGCCGCGGATTGCGACTAGCCGCAGCAACCTGCTTTTGGCGGTGAAACTTCGTACTCATCGTGGCGGCGCACCCATGCCATGCTCCATGGCAACGCGCCTTCGTCGCGGCCCTTCGGCGCAAAATCGAGGAAGTTGTAAGTGCCGACCAGAATATCGAGGCCGCGCGCATACGATGAATAGGTGTGCAACACTTGACCATTGTCGGTCTTGATGAACGCACTCAGGCCCGGCGCTTCTTCGCTGGGAAACTCGGTCAGCGCGTAGTTGTACTCGACCTTGCCGAGGGCCTTCTCCTCGGGCGTGAACGACACGTGAAAGTCGTGATTGAAGTCGTTGCCGTATGAAGACACCCATTTGAATTTCCAGCCCATGCGTTTCTTGTAGGCTTCGATCTCGGCGAACGGCGCGCGCGAGACGACCACGAGTGCCACATCGCGCTGAGCGAGATGGATCGCGGCGCCGTCGAAATGATCGGCGAGGAACGAGCAGCTGGGGCAGCCTTGCACCCAGCCCGGACCAAGCATGAAGTGATAGATGATCAACTGGCTCTTGCCGCCGAACAGGTCGGACAGAGTTTCCCGACCGTTCGGCCCTTCGAAGACGTAGCTTTTTTCGACCTCGACCCATGGTAACGCGCGCCGTGCTTCGCTTAGCTGGTCACGCACCCTGGTGAATTCCTTTTCCTTGGCAAGCAGCGCTTTGCGCGCGGCCAGCCATTGATCTTGAGAAACGATTGCGTGTTGCATGGCTCACCTCCGCGTGACTGTCAGGCTTTGGCCGGTGTCATCCAGCCGACACCGGCTCCGCCAGGCTCTTTGAGAATGGCGATGCGGCCGACGCCGGGAACATCGAAGATCGGCCGCATGAGTGTCGCGCCGGCTGACTGGGCCTTTTTTACTCGCGCATCGACGTCGTCGACGGCGAGATAGGACATCCAGCATTCCGGGACGCCATCGAATTGCGGGCTGGTCAAAGGAAAAAGACCACCAACATATTCGCCGCCCATCTTGGCAACCCAGTAGGTGCCATCGGGCATCGGCATGGGATCAAAAGTCCATCCCACCGTGGAGCTGTAAAACTTTTTCGCCTTCTCGGCGTCGCGGGTCATCAGCTCGTTCCAGTAGAAACGTCCGTGGGACCATTCGTGTGGCATAGGTAACTCCTGTGATTACTCGGAGAGGTATTGGTCGAGTTTCCCCATCGCGCTGGTCCAGCCGGTCTGGTGCCTGTCGCGCGCGTCGTCGTCGAAGAACTTCTCATGCAGCAGCGTCATGAGCGTGCCGTCGCCATCGCGCTTGAAAGTCAGAGTCACGAGCGACTCGCGTTCCGGTGTCGACTTCCAAGCCCAGGTGAATACAAGTTTCTCGTTCGGAATGATTTCCCGATAGACGCCGCTGACGTCGTGATCTTCGCCGTCGGGAGCTCGCATGACCCAACGGTAGCGACCGCCGGTGCGCAGATCGCTCTCTGCGTGCAGAGCCTTGATTTCGCCCGGACCCATCCAGCGCATTACTTTTTGCGGGTCGGTCCATGCCGCGAAGACTTTCTCCGGCGGCGCGTTGAAGCGTCGCTTGATGGTGAGGCTGGGTTTGACTGTGAGGGTGGTGGCCATGTTTCTTCCTCCAAAAAGGCAGCAAGCTGGTCCAACCGATCCGTCCAGAATTTCTGGTATCGGTTGAGCCAATCGTTAGCGTCGCGCATTGGTTCCGCCCGCAGGCGGCAGCTCACGATGCGGCCGCTCTTCTCGCGGCCGACAAGTCCGGCATCCGACAACACGTCGAGATGTTTCATGACTGCCGGCAACGACATCGAAAACGGCTTGGCAAGTTCGCTGACGGAAAGGCTGTTCTCTTCACTCAACCGGGCGAGCAACGCGCGTCGCGTGGGATCTGCCAGCGCGGCAAAAGTGCGATCGAGGTTTGGTTTTGAATAGTAAACCATTTGGTTAAGTATAGGGACATGCGTTTCGTTGTCAAGCCGAGCGGCATTTATCTTTCGTTGACCAAAAGGGATTAGAGGTAGCCGGAGATGGACCCTGTATCACTCGCAACCGCTTTCGCCGGCGCTCAGATGAGCAGCGCGCAGATGGCCATTGCCGCGAAAATGCTGCAGATGAATGCCGACAACGCCGCGTCCATCGTCGAAGTGATCAACGCCGCGCAACGCAACATTGCTAGCCTCGCCAACGTTGCCGCAGGCGTCGGACAGAATCTGAACATCACTGCGTAGCGCTGAACGGCGGCTTATTGCCCAAGCGCCGCCTGGATGAGCTTGATCGCATCCCCACTTGCCCATTCAGCCGGGCCAGCGATGGTGGCGATCTCACAACCTTGGGGATCGATCAGCAGCGTCGTGGGCATGCCGAATGCGCGGCCGATAGCCTTGAGATCCTGAAATGCGCGCGCCGTCGGGTCGGCAAAATAGGCGAGCTTCTGAACGCCGATTTCGCTCAGCCAGGCCTTCGGCTTGTCGGCATCGCGTGTATCGATATTGACCGTTACGACTTCGAATTGGGGGCCGCCCAGCCGCTGCTCAAGCGCATCGAGTGCGGGCATCTCCTTGCGGCAAGGCACACACCACGTAGCCCACAGGTTAAGCAAGACGGTGCGCCCGCGCCAATTCTCCAGTGTCACGGGTTTGCCGGCCGAATCCTTGAAAGCAAGGTCGGGTACGCGCAAAGGACTTTTGGCAACGTTAACGGCGGCTACCTCGCCACGCGCCAAAGGGGCTATTTTGCTGGCTAATTCGACAGCCGGCCGGCAGGTGGCGTCGCCACCCACGTTGCGCGTAAGGGTCGCAATCCCGTATACCCCCGCAAGCCCAACCACGACTCCGGCGATTCCGCCCGCCAAAACCAAAGCGAGGCGTTTTTTGGCGAAACTGGATTGGGTCCCGGTCATGAGCGGTTTGGTGAATATGCCATGAGCAACAAAATGTGGGGTGGGCGGTTCGCGTCTGGCCCCGGCGCTATCATGGAGGAGATTAACGCCTCCATCGATTTCGACCGGCATCTTTACCGTCAGGACATCGCGGCATCAAAGGCCCATGCGGACATGCTGGCCAAGCAAGGAATCATTACGGCCGACGATGCGAAAAAGATCGCTCACGGTCTAGACACGATCCTGTCAGAAATCGACGCTGGCAAGTTCTCATTCAAACGGGCTCTGGAAGACATCCACATGAATGTGGAGAGCCGCCTTGCGGAGCTGATCGGCGAGGCGGCCGGCAGGTTGCACACGGCCCGCTCGCGTAACGACCAGGTTGCGACCGATTTCAGACTGTGGGTGCGCGACACCATCGACGCGCTCGACGTTTCACTTGCCGCCTTCCAGCGTGCCCTTGCTGAAAAGGCCATGGCACATGCCGGCACGTTGATGCCCGGGCTCACGCATCTGCAGACTGCGCAACCGATCACGTTCGGACATCACCTGTTGGCCTACGTCGAGATGGCCGGACGTGACCGCGGCAGGCTTGCTGACGCCCGCAAGCGTCTCAACGAATCTCCGCTTGGCGCGGCTGCACTCGCCGGTACTTCATTTGCGGTCGATCGCGACATGACCGCTGATGCGTTGGGGTTCGATCGACCGATGGCCAATTCACTCGATGCGGTTTCCGATCGCGATTTCGTCATGGAAGTTCTCGCGGCCGCCGCAATCACATCGGTGCATCTGTCGCGACTTGCGGAAGAGATCGTCATCTGGACGTCGCCGCTGACCGGCCTCGTCAAGCTGTCGGACAAATTCACGACCGGCTCCTCGATCATGCCGCAAAAGCGAAACCCCGATGCAGCAGAGCTCGTGCGCGCAAAGACGGGCCGCATCATCGGCGCGCACAGCGCGCTTCTGGTCGTGATGAAGGGTTTGCCTCTGGCCTATGCCAAGGACATGCAGGAGGACAAAGAGGGTGCGATGGATGCGCTCGCTGCGCTCTCCTTGTCGCTGGCCGCAATGACTGGGATGATTGCCGATCTCGAGCCCGATCCGGCGCGAATGAAAAAGGCCGCTGGGGAAGGCTACGCGACTGCGACCGACCTCGCCGATTGGCTTGTGCGTGCTCTGAAAATCCCCTTCCGGGAAGCGCATCACATTACCGGCCGCATCGTCGCCAAGGCGGCGGAGACGGGCATGGCGTTGCATCGGATGCCACTTTCGACGATGCGAGAGATCGAACCGCGGATCGTCGAGGACGTATTCAGTGTCCTTTCGGTCGATCGGTCGGTGAAGAGCCGTACGAGTTTTGGCGGAACCGCGCCTAAAAATGTGCGCGCGCAGGCCAAAAAATGGCTGCGCAAGCTGGAAAAAGAGAAATCCTGACTTCGCCTTGTTTTGCTGTTTTGCTATCGTTCCTCCATGCAAGGAGCCGCGCCCGTGAGTCAGTCCGACCGCCCATTTCTCCGTATCGCCTTGATCGGCGCGCTCATCGCGTCGGTTGGGCTGTCGGCGTGCGGGCGAAAAGGGCCGCTTGATCCGCCGCCCGGCGCATCCTACTCGGCACAACAGCCGACGCCGACCGGCGCAGACGTCAAGGAAAAGCCGGTCTATGGACCGGACGGAAGAGTGCTCCTGCCGGCCGGCACCAGAAAACCAATTCCTCTCGACGTTCTTCTCAACTGAGCGTGCCATGCACCACTTTGCCTATCGCGACGGCGTGTTGCACGCCGAGGCGGTGAACCTCGATACGCTCGCCGCCGCGGTCGGCACGCCGTTTTATTGTTATTCGACCGCGACCCTCACGCGCCACTATCAGGTTTTTGCGGATGCGTTCGCCGACGTGCGTGCGCTCGTCTGCTACGCCATGAAGGCCAACTCCAATCAGGCGATCGTCTCGACTCTTGCGAGGCTTGGAGCCGGGGCCGACGTCGTATCGGGCGGCGAACTCAAGCGCGCGCGGCTTGCCGATATTCCACCGGAGAAGATTATGTTCTCCGGCATCGGCAAGACTGCGTCCGAGCTCGCGCTGGCGGTCGACGAAGGAATTCTCTGCGTCAATGTTGAATCAGAGGCAGAGCTCGAACTGCTGTCGTCAATTGCATCGGCGAAGGGGCGCACCGCACGTGTGTCGATCCGCGTCAATCCCGACATCGACGCCAAGACGCACCACAAGATTGCGACCGGCAAGGCCGAGAACAAGTTCGGCGTTCCAATCAGCCGCGCTCGCGAGATTTACGCGCGGGCGGCCAAATTAAAGGGCCTTGAGGTTGCCGGAGTCGATATGCACATCGGCAGTCAGATCACCGAACTCGACCCATTTGGAAATGCTTTCACGTTGCTTGCCGAATTTGTCCGAGTCCTGCGTACGGACGGCCACAAGATATCGCACGTCGATCTTGGCGGCGGTTTGGGGATTCCGTACCGCGACGACAACGAGCCGCCGCCGCACCCCGCGGCCTATGCCGAAGTCGTCAAACGAGCGACGCGCGATCTCGACTGCCGGTTGATCTTTGAGCCCGGGCGCCTGCTTGTGGGCAATGCCGGTATTTTGGTGACTCGCGTGCTGTTCGTGAAGCATGGCGAAGCGAAGAACTTTGTCGTCGTCGACGCGGCCATGAACGATCTTATTCGTCCGACGCTATATGACGCGCACCATGAAATTTGGCCGGTTGCGAAAAAGGCGTCGTCCGGACGGCGCTTTCGCGCCGACGTAGTCGGCCCGGTGTGTGAAAGCGGCGACTTCCTCGCCGTCAACCGGGAGATGATGGAACCGGCAGATGGTGCGTTGCTTGCCGTGATGTCGGCTGGCGCCTACGGCGCGGTCCAGGCCGGCACCTACAACACGCGGCCCCTGGTGCCGGAAGTGCTGGTCAAGGGCGACGAATGGGCGCTGATACGCCCGCGCCTTGAAGTTGACCAATTGATTGCTCTCGATCGCATGCCGGATTGGCTATGAGGCATCCATACGCGCATGGCCGGTCCGGCTCGTGCGTGGTACCTTGACGGGCAGATTCTCCTGACCCTGAGAGTCGGAGCGACTTTTGGACGAAGCAGATAACCGGTCTCCCGAACGCGAGCGGTCCGCGAGATTTTTGCTCACGCGGGCGCTTCAGCGTGCGCGCGGCAGTCTGCTGTGGGAGCGGCTGTGGCCGGCGCTTGCTGCGCTAGCGACCGTGCTCGGACTTTTTCTCGCTTTTTCGTGGGCGGGCCTGTGGCTGGTCTTGCCGCCGCTCGCTCGCGCCATCGGACTGTTCGTCTTTGCGGTCGTGCTTGTCGTGTCGGCGTTGCCGTTACTCATCGTGCGACTGCCAAGCCTCCATGACGGTTTGCGTCGGCTCGATCGCAGCACCGGTGAAACGCATCGTCCGGCGACTACCGTTGCAGATCGCATTGCTGCGAATAGCCACGATCCCGTCGCGCAGGCGCTTTGGCAGGCGCATGTCGAGCGCGCCCTGCTTTCTGCACGCAAGTTCAAGGCCGGGTGGCCTACACCGCGACTGTCCCTGCGCGACCCGATGGCGTTCCGCGCACTTGTCCTCATTCTTGTGGGGGCAAGTTTCTTTGCCGCCAGTGGCGAGCGAACAAAACGAATTGTCGCGGCATTCGATTGGCACGGCGTTGTCGCGCCGGCGAATTTTCGCATTGATGCCTGGGTGACGCCGCCGGTCTATACCGGTCGAGCTCCCGTGATGCTCCCGGGCCTGCGCCCGGGGGAAACCGCGCAAGCGACGTCGCCCGTGGCGGTGCCGGTGGGCAGTCAATTGGTCATCCGAGCGACCGGTCAGGTGCGTTTCGATATTCTCAATACGGGTGGCATCGAGGCCGCGCCAGCGGAGGCGCGCGCGCCACTGCCGGCCGGAACCGAGGAAAGACGGCTGGTGATCAAAGGCGACGGGTCCGCTGCCGTCCACGGCGTTCTCGGCACGGACTTAGTGTGGAATTTCACCGCCATTCCGGATCGTGCACCGAATATCGAGTTGATCAGGGATCCTGAACGCCAAGCCCGCGGCACGCTGCGTATCGACTACAAAATGGATGACGACTACGGCGTCGTGGAAGCCAAGGCCACCTTTGCGCTGAAAGAAGAGCAATCATCCGAGAAGCTGCCTCGCCCGCTTTTCGCTGCGCCTGAATACGGACTTACGCTCCCGCAGGCCCGCACCAAGGCCGGTACGGCGCAAACTACGCACGACCTCACCGAGCACCCGTGGGCCGGGGCTGACGTGATCTTGACGCTTACGGCAAAAGACGAAGCGGGTAACCAGGGCCGCAGTCAGCCGCACGAGTTGCAACTGCCCCAGCGTATCTTTGTGAAGCCGCTCGCCCGCGCCCTGATCGAGCAACGGCGCATTCTCGCGCTCGATGCGGAGTCGAAACCGCTGGTGCTGACCGCGCTCGATACGCTGTCCATAGCACCGGAACGGTTTACGCCGGAGTCTGGCGTCTATCTTGGATTGCGTTCGATTTATCACGATCTCGAGCACGCAAAGAGCGACGATGCACTGCGCGAGGTGGTCGCGCGGCTGTGGGATATGGCGGTGCAGCTCGAAGACGGGAACGTCTCGCAGGCTGAGCAGGCGTTACGCCAGGCGCAGGAAGCATTACGCCAGGCGCTTGAGCGCGGTGCGAGCGACGAAGAAATCAAGAAGCTCATGGAACAGCTGCGCGCGGCCATGGACAAATTCCTGCAGGCGCTTGCCGAAGAGATGCGCAAGAATCCTCAGCAGCTTTCACGGCCGCTCGACCGCAATACGCGTACCCTCAGCCAGCAGGATCTCAAAAGCATGCTGGATCGGCTCGAGAACCTCGCTCGCTCCGGCAACAAGGATGCTGCGCGACGGTTGCTCGAGGAATTGCAGTCGATGCTCGAAAACCTGCAGATGGCACGCCCCGGTGCCTCCGGCGGCGATGACGGCGACGACGACATGATGTCGGCGCTTGACGAATTGGGCGACGTCATTCGCAAGCAACAGCAGCTGCGCGACAAGACCTTCCGTCAGGGTCAGGACAGCCGGCGCGATCGTCAACGGGGACAACAGCCCGGCCAGGGCGATCGTCAGATGGGCGATCTGCGTCAGGACCAGCAAGGGCTGAAAGATCGGCTGAACAAGCTGTTGGAGCAACTCCGCCAGCGCGGTCTTGGCCAGCCGGGCCAGCCGGGCCAACAGGGCGAAGGCAACGAAATGGGTCAACTCGGCGAAGCCGGGGAAGCCATGGGCCAAGCCGAAGGCCAGCTCGGTGAGGGCGATGCTGACAGCGCGGTGGACAGTCAGGGCCGTGCGCTCGACGCCATGCGCAAGGGGGCCCAGGGATTGGCGCAATCGATGCAGCAACAAGGCATGGGTCCCGGCCCTAACGGGCGACCCGGCCGCGGGCAGGCACGCGCCCAGCAGGACACCGATCCACTGGGCCGACCCATGCGCGGCCGCGACTACGGTGACGACCTAACGGTGAAAGTGCCGGGCGAGATCGACGCGCAAAGGGCGCGGCGCATTCTCGAGGAACTGCGGAAGCGTTTCGGCGAAGGCTTCCGGCCGCAACTTGAGCTCGACTACATCGAGCGGTTGCTCAAAGACTTCTGAGCTAGATCCAAATCTCGGAGCGGTGCCTCGCGCGGATTGCCGGAGGTTACTTCGCTGCGGGTGCCGCATCCTGGGCGTTGACGAAGCGCACCATTACATCCACAGCATTGTCGGGCGGCGAGACAAAGCGGGTGCGGAAATCGAGTTTTTCTCCAGGGCCAAGGATGCTGCGACCCGGCATTGCGGTCCAGGTGTAAACTTCCTGCCCGGCGGCATCGCGTGCCGCAAAGCGCAGTCGTGGCACCTCAGATGGTCTATTGGTGATACTGAAGACGGTGCCTTCTACGACGAGGGAAGACAGGCCTTCCTGAACCTCCTTCGAAATCCGCACATTTTCAAATTTCAGATTGCGCAAATTGACCGGCAGCCCGACGGCAGCAAAGAGCGAAGCTGTCTGCGGGAAAAATCGCACGACCTCACTGCGAGCTCCAACCAGCGCAACATTGAAAGCGAACAGCACCAGAATGAGCGCCGTCCAGCGCGACGAGCGGCGGGCCTGCTTGCGCCGGGCCTGTAGCCGCTTGCGCCGGGCGGCAAAGCTTTCGATCTCATCTGGTTCAGATGCGGCGTCCGGATGTGCAGGCGACTCGATGGACGGCACGAGCGAAGGTGCATCAATTGCGATCGGCATCTCGGCGACGGGCGCCGCTTCGCCCTGTTCGGTCTCTGCGGCGGCGTGATCGGTCTCCGCAGGGGACGGATCGGCAGCTTCCCCCGCCGTGCCCGCCCGGTGGTCGGGGCGAATCACCCCCTTGAAAGCCTCCTCGGCTTCGCTCGCGGCCTCCGCACTGGCCATCTCGGGGACGGCTTGCTCGCTATTTGCGAACCAAGTGGTTTTGCAGCGGGCGCAGCGAACCGTGCGGCCGGCCGCGCCCAGCGAGGCCGGTTCGACCGCATACGACGTTGAGCAATTCGGGCAGACTATGAGCATGGAGGCACTAAGTGTTCGGGTGCCAAGGTACCAGCCGTCCGTTAATGGATCGGAAACCATGACAACCCCTGGAAACATGGGAGGAATTACTGAATTTGCCCCAACTGCTATGGCGGGGTTGCCATAATCCTGTAAAAAAACACCACAGTTCTGGACGGGGATGCGAGCGGGGGATGGGTTTCCGTACGTGTCGAGGGCCACGGCCGCATAGTGATTCGGCCGCCTTATTTAGAATTTGTCGGAGAGGGGTCGGTGGTCCGATTCGAGAACGTTGGCTTGCGCTACGGTCTGGGACCGGAGGTTTTACGCGACCTCTCGTTCCGCATTGATCCGCATTCCTTTCAGTTCCTCACCGGCCCTTCGGGCGCCGGCAAGACCTCGCTGCTGCGTCTTCTGTTTTTGTCGATGAAGCCAACGCGCGGGTTGATTACCCAGTTCGGCCATGACGTGGCTACGCTTTCGCGCGATGCGGTCGCAACGTTGCGCCGTCGCATCGGGATCGTGTTCCAGGACTTCCGCCTGTTAGACCACATGACCACCTACGAGAACGTCGCCCTGCCGCTGCGGGTGATGGGGAGGCCGGAGGATAGCTATCGCGATGAGGTCATCGAGTTGCTCAACTGGGTTGGCCTTGGCGAAAGGATGTGGGCGCTGCCCCCGGTACTCTCGGGCGGCGAAAAGCAGCGAGCCGCGATTGCACGTGCGGTGATCGCGCGACCGCAGCTCTTGCTGGCGGACGAGCCCACCGGAAACGTCGATCCAACATTGGCGCAGCGACTCCTGCGATTGTTCATCGAGCTTAACAAGTCAGGCACCTCGGTCGTCATTGCGACCCACGACATCGCACTCATGGATCAGTACGATGCGCGGCGGTTGGTACTGCACGACGGCCGGCTGCACATTTACGATTGAGGAATGGAATGACGGAAACTGGCCAGGGCAGATTCTCCACGCCGTTGCGAATGCCGGGAGACTCATTGCCGCGTTTCGAAACACCACTGGTGCCGCGTAACTCGATTTCCGGTCGCGCGCTCGTGGCGGTCGTTGCCATCATGACGTTCCTTGCGTCGCTGACCACTGGAGCCACGGTGCTCGTGAGCAGGGCCGCAGGCGAGTGGCAATCGGACATCTCGCGTGAAGTGACCATCCAGGTGTCTCCGGCGTCCGGCCGCGACGTCGACGCCACGGTTGACAAGGCCGTCTCGGTCGCGCGCGCTTTTCCCGGAATTGCTGAGGTCACGCCGTTTTCGAAAGAGGAATCCGGTAAATTGCTCGAGCCTTGGTTGGGCAGCGGACTCTCGCTTGACGAGCTGCCCGTGCCTCGTTTGATCGTGCTCAAGATCGCGCCGGGTGCAGCGCCCGATTTTGCGCAACTAAGGCGCGTTCTGAGTGACCAGGCTGCGGGCGCCGTTCTCGACGATCATCGCGGCTGGATGGACCGCATGCGCACAATGGCACGGACTGCAGTTGGTGCGAGTATAGGAATTCTGATCTTGATGTTCATCGCCACGATGTTGTCCGTCACCTTCGCTACCCGAGGGGCGATGGCGACCAACAAATCCGTGATTGAGGTGCTGCATTTTGTCGGCGCAAAGAACGGTTTTATCGCGCGACACTTCCAGCACCATTTTTTGATGCTAGGGCTGCAAGGGGGCGCCATCGGCGGCGGCGCGGCGATCATCCTGTTTGTCCTTGCCGGGCTCATCAGCCGTTGGTTCGCCGGAACGGCGGCCGGGGATCAGACATCGGTCTTTTTCGGCACATTCTCCATTGGCCTTCTGGGCTATGTTTTTCTGCTCGTTCAGATCGTCCTAATCGCTGCGGTCACTGCTTTGACGTCGCGTCAAACCGTCAACAACACCCTTGAAATGATCGACTGACATGTTTGCCGGGCTTGCCCGCTGGATCGGTTTCCTGACTATGGCTGCCGGTGCGACCGGGATCATCTTGCTTGCGGGGGGATTCGCATGGTTCGTCTTCAGCATCGCGAGCGATGAAGTAACCCTCGATACCAAGGCAGATGGCATTGTGGCCCTGACCGGTGCTGCGTCACGCATTCCCGATGCGATCGAGTTGCTGGCAACGGATCGCGGCAAGCGGCTCCTCATCACCGGAGTTCACCGCGCGACCAGTTCGAAGGAAATTGCCCGATTGACGCCGCTCTATTCAAGATATTTCAATTGTTGCATCGATCTTGATCGGTCTGCGCTCAATACTTTCGGGAACGCGCTCGAAACCAAACGTTGGGCCCGCGCGCACAACTTCAATTCCCTGATTGTGGTGACTTCGAATTGGCACATGCCGCGCGCCATAGCCGAGTTGGCGCATCAGCTTCCGGACGTCACGCTGGTTGCCTACCCGGTGATTTCTGAGAAAGTGAAAACGGAGCCATGGTGGTCGAATCTGGACACGGCACGCTTTCTTTTCGCAGAATATCTAAAATATGTGCTCGCGCTTGCGCGCATGCATCTTGATACCGACAGTGCAGCGTGAGGGGACGGCGTCCGTGCTCATTTTACGGTCAATCACATTCAACGCCCTGTTCTATCTCAATACGATCATCTATCTGATTGCCGCGCTGCCGACATTCTTCATGCCATATCGCGCTATTGTCGCAGTGGCCAAATCGTGGGGCCGCACCAATCTCGTGTTGTTGCGCGTCGTAGCCGGGATCGATTGCGAGATCCGTGGCCGCGAGAAAATCCCAAGGGGGGTGCCACTCATTGTCGCCTCCAAACATCAGTCAGCTTGGGAAACGTTCGCGCTCCTCCCGCTGCTGGACAATCCAGTTTTCATCCTCAAGCGCGAGCTGCAGTGGATTCCGATCTTCGGCTGGCTGACCATCAAGGGTCGAATGGTTCCGGTCCGGCGCGGCGGCGGTTCGCAATCGCTGACCGACATGATCGAGCGCGCGCGCATCGAATTGGCCGACAACCGGCAACTGATCATCTTTCCAGAGGGCACGCGTCGTCCTGCGGGCGCCGAGCCCCGCTATAAGATCGGTGTAGCGCATCTCTACGCGGCCGAAGGTGTGCCGTGCGTTCCGATTGCACTCAACTCCGGTCTGTTCTGGCCACGCCGATCGTTGAGACGCTTTCCAGGTACGGTGATAGCGGAAATCCTCGACCCGATCCCTCCTGGCCTCGGTAAGGATGAATTTTTTGAGCGCCTACAGAATGAGATTGAAGGCGCAACGGCGCGTCTGATTGCCGAGGGTCGCGCTAAAATGAACCACTGAGCGAAACATGGCGGCGATTTCAGCCAGATGATGTTTCGTGGGCGCCTTTCAGTCGCTCAGCCAGCATTTGCAACTCGATGTCCTTGATTCCGAGAGTTTGCAACTCTTTCACCGCCGCCAGCACGTATTCGCGGCACGCACCCGAGCGACCGTGTCCCTGCCGGGCATAATGCAACTGGTCGGCAAGGCTCAGTCGACCGGCGTATTGGCGATGGCCGCGATCAACAACGTAGCAGAGCGCATGCACGCTCTGCTGAGGGTCATCGTCAATCCAAACCCTGCGCCAGGCCTCGCGGTAGACGCGGGTGACTTGCTCGCGGCTGCGCAGATAGTCGATCGTCTTTGCGCGCACATTTGAGGCCACCCGGTAGGCAATGCCGCGACAGTTGCCGCCGGGATCGAGACCGAGAACAAGGCCTGGTTTCTCAGGTGTCCCCCGATGGACAAATGAGTAGACGCAAAGTGCACGGTGGGCTCCGACCAGGCGGGCATTTCGCCGTTCGAGAAAATCGAAGCCCGGCCGCCACATCAGCGATCCGTAGGCGAAGACCCAGAAGTCCTCGTTGCTTTGATTAGAACGAGCATTCATCGTGGCGGGGGAGGCAGACCACGGCGTTAGGGGTTGGCGATCTGTGTCGACCTAACAGGGCCGGGTTTCCCTTGCAATCGGGTTATCAATGTGGGCGCAGAAACGCCGCATTCCGCAGGTTTTTATCCAGATGATGCGTGATCCAACGAGCATTCAGTCGCGGCGTCGGACCGGGCTTCGCTACACGATCCTTCTCTTCGTCGTGTTCGCCCTGATAGCCGGATGGGCTGCCTTCTGGAAGTTTGCCGCCGGCAAGGCCGAAACGGCGATCGAAGGCTGGCGCGCGCGCGAGGCCAAATCGGGACGTATTTACACCTGTGGGTCGCAAGATGTCGGTGGTTTTCCATTTCGCATCGAAGTGAATTGCGATCAGGCAGCCGCACTGTTGCGCACCAACCAGCCCCCAATTGAACTCAGAACTACGAGCCTAGTGATGGTCGCGCAGGTCTATCAGCCTGGTTTGCTCATCAGTGAGTTCCGCGGGCCGTTGACCGTCGGTGAGCCGGGAAAAGCTCCGGAATTTGTCGCCGACTGGAAGCTGGCCCAATCAAGCGTCCGCGGAACACCGAGCGCTCCTGAGCGCGGGTCGCTGGTGTTCGACCTGCTTTCGGTCGAGCGTGCGAACGGTACGGTGCGAGAAAGCGTAGTGCGCGCGAAGCACGCCGAACTTCACGGCCGCATGGTAGAAGGCTCAGCCGCCAACAAACCGGTGATCGAAGTCGCACTGCAGATTGATCAGGGCATGGCGCCAAATTTGCACCCGGCCGCGGCAACGCCAATTGACGCCGACGTCACGGCAGTTCTGCGGGGATTGGACGATTTCTCACCCAAGCCCTGGCCGGTGCGCTTCCGCGAGATGCAGGCTGCAGGTGGTCGCATCGACATCACCAAGGCGCGGCTGCATCAGGGCGAAATTCTTGCCATCGGCGGTGGCGCCCTGTCTCTCAATGCCGATGGACGGCTGGAGGGTGAGCTCCGCATCACGATGGCGGGTCTCGAACAATTTCTGACGGCCATTGGCGCGCAGCAACGGATCCAGACTTCGCCAAACATGGACCGGCTTGCCGGCGCGCTTGATCGTCTGGCGCCCGGTTTGGGCGGCGTAGCACGGCAGCAGGCTGGCGCGAATATTTCGGTCGGCATCAATCTGCTCGGCGAGCAGACGACTCTCGAAGGCAAGCGCGCGGTGACGCTGCCGCTGCGCTTCAACGACGGTGCGGTCTACCTTGGGCCGATCCCCATCGGCAATACGCCGGCTTTGTTTTAGCCCTTCTCCGAGGCGTAAGGCTTCGGCAAGGGCTCATGCGGCAGGTCCGGGTGGGGACGCCCGAAATCGGGAGTCGGTGAATCCTGACCGATTTCGACAATGCCCTTGCGGATAGCGCGCGTGCGCTCGAACTGCTCGAACAGCGCGTCGCCGTCACCTTTCCTGATGGCTTTTGTCAGCGCCGAAACGTCTTCGTTGAAGCGGCCAAGCATTTCGAGAACGGCGTCCTTGTTGGCAAGGAACACGTCGCGCCACATGGTTGGGTCGGATGCCGCGATGCGGGTGAAGTCGCGAAAGCCGCCGGCAGAGAATTTTAGCACTTCCGAGCGGGTCACCGTTTGCAGTTCGTCCGCGGTCCCGACAATCGTGTAGGCGATCAGGTGCGGCAGATGGCTGGTGATGGCAAGCACCAGATCGTGGTGATCTGGCGCCATTATCTCCACGTTGGCGCCGAGCAGGCGCCAAAATGCCGCGAGTTTCTCGACCGCGTCTGCGTTCGCTCCGTCCGGGGGGGTGAGGATGCACCACCGGTTGACGAAAAGCTCGGCAAAACCGGCATCAGGGCCGGAATACTCGGTGCCGGCGACGGGATGTGCCGGAATGAAGTGCACGGTCTTCGGAAGATGCGGCGCCATATCGCGCACGACTGCGCCTTTTACCGAGCCGACATCGGACACGATGGCCCCTGCCGAAAGATGCGGGCCGATCTCCCTGGCCACTGCGCCGCACGCGCCAACCGGAATGCATATGATAACCAAGTCGGCGCCTTCGACTGCAGCGGCGTTCGTCTCGACCACCTGATCCGCAATGCCAAGTTCAGCAACCCGCCGGCGCGTCTTCGGCGAGCGCGCGGTCGCGACGATTGTGCGCGCCGCACCTTGGGCGCGGACAGCACGCGCTATCGATGAGCCGATAAGGCCGACACCGATCAGAGCCAGGCGATTGAACAAAGGCTCCGGCTCGCTCATGTCCGACTTCCCAAGAATTCCTTGAGCGCCTGCACGACGAGGCGATTGGCCTCTTCGGTGCCCACGCTCATTCGCAAGGCATTCGGCAACTTGTAGGCGGCGACCTGGCGTAGAATAAGCCCACGATTGGTGAGGAAGGCATCCGCCTCTTTTGCTGTTTTGCCTTTCGTTTCCGGGAAATGGATCAGAACGAAATTCCCCGCGCTCGGCGTCACGGTGAGACCTAGCTTTCCGATTTCTTCGGTCAGCCAGGCAAGCCAGCGGCTGTTGTGCGCACGCGCGTGATCCACATGCGCCGTATCGCGGATTGCGGCTATGCCGGCGGCGATCGCAGGAGCATTGACGTTGAACGGGCCACGGATGCGATTGATCGCGTCGACGACGTGTGCAGGCCCATACATCCAGCCAAGTCGGAGTGCCGCGAGCCCGTAAATTTTTGAGAAGGTTCGGGTCATGACAACGTTGTCCGTCGTGGCAACCAGCTCGATGCCGGATTCATAGTCGTTACGCTGAACGTATTCAGCGTATGCGGCATCGAGCACAAGCAGGACATGTGCGGGCAATCCGCTGTGCAGGCGCTTCACCTCGTCAAATGGGAGATAGGTCCCGGTCGGATTATTCGGATTGGCGAGGAAGATGACCCTCGTCTTCGGCGTTACCGCTTTGAGGATCGCGTCCACATTGGCCGTGAATTTCGTTTCCGGGACGGCAATTGCTTTCGCGCCGGTGCCCATCGCTGCGATCGGGTAAACCAGAAAACCGTGCGTCGTGTAGATCGCCTCGTCGCCATCGCCGAGGTAGGCGCGCGCGAGCAGATTGAGCAGGTCATCGGAGCCTGCCCCGCAGACGATCCGGTCGGGATCAAGGCCGAAAGCGGCGCCGATCGCTTCGCGCAGTGCCGACGCCGGGCCGTCAGGATAATCCTCGAGATGTTCACCCACCGCGCGGTACGCGGCAATCGCATTCGGGCTCGGCCCCAATGGAGTCTCGTTGGAGGAGAGCTTGAACACTTTGGCGATTCCAGGCGCGGTGCTCTTGCCCGGCACATAGGGGGCAATGTCGAGCACGCCGGGGCGCGGTTGCGGGCGGTTCGCAGTCATTAACGGTTTTCCGAACGATCAGGCCTTTTCGGCGGCAACCGTATAGCGGGTTGCGTGGCTTCCGACGAGTGCCGCCGAGCGTACTGTGGCCCCGGCCTTAACCAAAGCCGTGCGGATCGATTGAAGGCTGGTTTCTTTCGGCAAGGATATCAGCAGTGCCGCGCCGTCGAAGGCCCGGTCAGGTACGGCAATGAAATCAGCAAGCTCCGTCAGCGCCTGTGCCGGGCCGGCACCCCAGCCCGAAACGCGAACGCTCCAGACTGCAGCTTCCGTTGCCATGGCGTCAGCCGCGACCCGGCAGATAACATACACGGGCAGGGCAGCCGGGTGATCGGGTCGCTCGACGAATGGAAGACGTGCAATGATTTTCGGGGCGGCATCAAATTCGAGCGCACTCCACCAGGCGCCCGCCGATGCAATATCGAAAGCGGGTACAAGACCAAGATCTCCTTTCGAAGCCGACACCGCAGCGACCACCCCGGCGGCGCCCATATGTGGAACGAAAGGGACCGTGAAGCCGAAATGAAAGCGGGCGGAATCGCGCATGAGGGCATCGCCGGCCGACAAATCGGCGTGAACGGAGAACGGCGCCTGCACATACGTAAAAGTTGAAATAATGACCCGCCAGATGCTCTCGACGGTATCGAGCGGTAAAATGCCTTTGTGACGCTGGACCAGCCGGCGCATCATCTCCGCTTCGCGC
This sequence comes from uncultured Alphaproteobacteria bacterium, assembly GCA_963831515.1. GTDB lineage: Bacteria > Pseudomonadota > Alphaproteobacteria > Rhizobiales > Xanthobacteraceae > Pseudolabrys. Next base: position 48,481 of record CAWHQL010000018.1, read on the forward strand.
GCGGGTCGGAACGCGGACGTGCCATCCTGGCTGCGCTTGACTGCAATCAAGCGGTCAATGATGTCGCCGCGCTCGATCAGAAGCTGGTGCATCGCCTCATCGATACGGTCGATCTCCTTTCGCAGATCGGCCAATGAGGGTGCTTCGGTTGGCTTTGCCATGGCGGCATTGATAGGTGGGCCGGGCCTTGAAATCAAAGAAAACGTTGACGGGAGCCCGCCGGGTTGACAGTAAACCTGTGCTAATCGAGCCGCGATAAGGTGGTGCGCCAGGAGCGCACGAGAAACAATGGGCCAAATCGACCGGACCAGCACGCCCGAAGTTGCGGATTCCCCGCGCGAAGCGGACCAGCCGCACGAGTCGCTGATCGCGCATTTTGGAGCCGACAGACCTCTGAAGCTTGATGCCGGAGTGGAGCTGTCGCCATTTCAGATTGCCTATAAGACTTACGGAACGCTCAACGCGGAACGTTCAAACGTTGTGTTGATTTGCCACGCGCTCACCGGGGATCAACACGTGGCAAGCATCCACCCGGTGACGCGAAAGTCGGGCTGGTGGGAAACGATGGTCGGCCCCGGCAAACCTATCGACACCGAGCGCTACTTCGTGATCTGCCCGAATGTGATGGGTGCATGTATGGGCACGACGGGCCCATCTTCCACGGATCCGAAAACTGGCAAGCCATGGGGGCTCGACTTTCCGGTCATTACCATCCGCGACATGGTGCGCGCCCAGGCCATGTTGCTCGATCATCTCGGCATCGAATCGCTCTTTGCCGTCGCGGGTGGCTCCATGGGTGGCATGCAGGCGTTGCAGTGGGCGGCGAGCTATCCGCAGCGTGTGTTTTGCTCGCTGCCGATCGCGTGTGCCACTCGACATTCGGCGCAGAACATCGCGTTTCATGAGGTCGGTCGGCAGGCGATCATGGCCGATCCGGAATGGCGCGGCGGCCGTTATCTTCTGGAGAATTCAAATCCGCGTCGCGGCCTCGCCGTTGCGCGCATGGGCGCGCATATTACGTATTTGTCTGACGCCGCTCTCCACCGGAAATTCGGCCGTAAATTCCAGGATCGCGAAAATCCGACTTTCTCATTCGATGCGGATTTCGAAGTTGAATCCTATCTACGTCATCAAGGAATTGCGTTTGTCGAACGGTTTGATGCCAATTCCTATCTTTATCTGACGCGTGCGATGGATTATTTCGATCTCGCTGGTGACTATGGCGGCACCCTGGCAAAGGCCTTTGCCGGTACTCCCACGCGTTTCTGCGTGGTTTCGTTCACGAGCGACTGGTTATTCCCGACTTCCGAATCGCGCGCGATCGTGCACGCACTCAACGCGGCAAGCGCGCGTGTGTCGTTCGCCGAAATTGTTACCGACAAGGGCCACGATGCGTTCCTACTCGAAGAACCCGAGTTGTTCGCAATCGTTCGCGGTTTCCTTGATGGTGCTGGCAAAGCCCGCGGCTTGGTTTCAAAGAGCTGATTGATGAGCACACTGACTCATGCCGGGTCCAATTTGAACGTTGCCAGTGCAGCCGGCACGCCTGGCAGCGCCCGCGTCGACCTGGTGCTCGTTGCGCAGATGGTCGAGTATGGCGTCAAGGTGCTCGACGTCGGTTGTGGAGATGGCGAACTGCTGCGCCTTCTCAGCGAGACGCGTGGCGTCGATGGCCGCGGTATCGAGTTGTCGCGCGAGGGTGTCAACGAATGCGTGGCGAAGGGCCTCGCCGTTATTCAGGGTGACGCCGACACCGACCTTGGTGACTATCCGGATGACGCTTTCGATTACGTGATTTTGTCGCAGACCCTTCAGGCCACACGCCATCCCCGCGTTGTGCTCGAGCACATGCTGCGTATCGGCCGTCGGGCGGTCGTGTCGTTTCCGAATTTCGGGCACTGGCAGGTGCGTCTGCAGCTTTTGTTTGCCGGCCATATGCCGCGTACCGACATTCTGCCATTCAGCTGGTACGACACGCCGAATATCCACCATTGCACCATCAAGGATTTCCGCCAGCTGTGTACGGAGATCGGGGTAAAGATGGAGAAGGCGGTGGCCTTGAACGCCTGGGGATCACCACTGCGGCTCAATGCGCCGTGGTGGTTCTGGAACCTGTTTGGCGAACAGGCCGTGTTTTTGCTCAGCCGCAAATAGTGAAGTTCCCAAACGTGAATTCTGCTCGAGTTCTACGGCCTTAACTGCGCCGTAGCGGCATACTTCTTTGCCAACAAGTATTAATCCATACGATAACAGTGTTTATCATACACGTTAAGTATATCTGTTTTCCCTGAGCGTATATTTTATTTCACAGACGTATTCCGATGGAATACCCGGTATGCGTTTCACGAACGACCTTCCAATGATCATGAAAATGCCATAAGCGGACGGCGTTTGAACCATGCATCTCACGTCGTTTCTACCCGACGGAGATGCATTGCTTTAATAGCTAAGGGGACTGACTTGATGAGTATCTATAAAACGAGACGGGCGACTATTTTGTTGTGTTCGATAGCGGTTGCGGTACTTGCAACGTCAGCCATCGCAAGACCCGTCCATCACCGGCATCGTGTGGCGCAAGCCCCGCAAGCCGCCGGTCAAGCGTTTACTGGTGCTGACCGGGACGTTCGCTATTCCGCCAATATGAGCCAGGCGGCCGTGCAAGTTGCTGGCGAAAGTGAAGGCCTTGGCCGCCGCTATGCGCGCGGCTCATCGGCCGGTGCCAGGGCGCGTGCACAGTCGCACTCAAATTCGGCCTATGGCGGCGCGACCAGCAATTCGCTGGTTTCGGAGGCGCGCAAATATATCGGGACCAACCCGACAGGGCGCGGCAGCCTTTGGTGCGGCGCCTTCATGGACCTGGTGCTTAAGCGCACCGGGCATGCAGGTGGCGGCAATCTCGCAAGCGCTTATGCCCGATATGGAACCCGCGTCGGCGGACCACAGGTCGGCGCGATCGCCGTGATGGGTCGCCGCGGTGGTGGCCATGTCGGTGTCGTCAGCGGTGTCGATGCGAATGGCAATCCGATTATCGTTTCCGGCAACCACAATCACACGGTTGCAGAAGCGGTTTATCCGGCCAGCCGCATCCACGCTTACGTGTTGCCTGGCGGTTGATCAGACGCTGTCGGCAAGTCATTCAAACGCCCCGCCTCTCGTGCGGGGCGTTTTTCATTGTGCATCGTGGACAATGGAATCGCCGATCGCGATATCACCCGCCGTCACCACTTCGGCATACACGCCACAATCGGTGTGATCGAAATTTTCCAGAAGCGTGCGCGGGATGGTTAGGTCGCGGATACCAGTGTCCGGATCGACATCAGTTGCGGCACAGCGCTGGATACGCTTGACGACCTTCAGCCGCGCATTCTCGCCCACAGACAGAATCTGGCCAACAAGATCGAATTCACGCCATGCCGGCCAGCCCGCAACATAGAGGTTACCGCGAAAGCGCAGGGGATTTACGGGCGCTCCCGTCGCATTCTCCACGGCCGCTACCGAGGCCAGGTTGATGATCGAAACGACTCTTTTGGCCACATCCGAGAAACTGTGCCCGTTTTTTGCGAAAAGTACCTTTGGCGGCCCACGCAATTCTTTCGGCATGAAGCGCCGGAAAAACGCCTCGATGATCAATCGGCCTTCCTTCGTGCGCAGATCCGCGCGCAGGGCTTCCCGCCCCTCCGATTCAATAGCCAACGTATGGCTGGTCTCGTCGAAGTGGGTACGTAAAGACGCCAACCGTTCGTTTCGCATCAACATCAGGAACTGAAGCTTGGGGAAATAAGTCGGGGCGTCAGGGTCAAAACCGCAGGGCCCGTTCTCGATGGCATAGAGCCGGTCGGCAGGGATGGTTTGGCCGACCGAAAGGGGGGCCCGGTCAAGCGCCTGCGGCGACAGACCTTTAATCGGATACCGATAGATCGCCCGGATCGAAACGGGTTCGGATGTCATTGATTTCTGGCCACTCTGGCGGTGCCTGGAAAGGCATTAATGATGACGTATAACAGGCCAAAAGACCCTTCAAACTGCAATAAAATGCACCCACATAATGCTGGAACCGGGCCGCCTGATTGGGGTCCGGAATTTACCGGCGCCATACGGGCCGAAGGAGTTAGGGAATGGATTTCGAAAAATTTACCGACCGCGCCCGCGGTTTCGTGCAGTCCGCACAATCGTTGGCCCTGCGGGAAGGCCATCAACAATTTTCTACCGAACATCTCCTGAAGGTTCTGCTCGATGATCCAGAAGGCCTCGCGGCCGGTCTGATCGACCGCTCGGGCGGCAACTCACGTCAGGCGTTGCGGGACGTGGAAGCATCGCTTGCCAAGCGTCCGAAAGTGAGCGGCGCAGGGGCAGGGCAGATTTACCTCGATCCGGCGCTTGCCCGCGTATTCGACACGGCCGAGAAAGCCGGCGAGAAGGCTGGCGACAGCTTTGTTACCGTCGAGCGACTATTGCTGGCGTTGGCGCTGGAAAAGGACAGTGACGCCGGAAAAATTCTCGCAAAGGCCGGCGTGACCGCGCAGAGCCTGAACACGGCAATCAATGCGCTGCGCAAAGGTCGCACTGCGGATTCCGCGTCCGCAGAAAACGCTTATGACGCGCTAAAGAAATATGCCCGCGATCTCACGCAGGTTGCGCGCGAAGGAAAGCTTGATCCGGTTATCGGTCGCGACGAAGAGATCCGTCGCACGATCCAGGTATTGTCGCGTCGAACCAAGAACAATCCCGTGCTGATCGGCGAGCCGGGCGTCGGCAAGACGGCAATTGTTGAAGGACTCGCGCTGCGCATCGTCAACGGCGACGTGCCGGAGAGCCTGCAGGACAAACGGCTGCTCGCGCTCGATCTCGGCGCAATGATCGCCGGGGCCAAGTATCGTGGCGAGTTTGAGGAGAGGCTGAAAGCGGTGTTGCAGGAGGTCACGTCGTCGGACGGCGGCATCATCCTCTTCATCGACGAAATGCACACGCTTGTCGGCGCGGGCAAGGCTGACGGTGCCATGGACGCTTCCAACTTGCTCAAACCGGCGCTGGCGCGCGGTGAATTGCACTGTATCGGTGCCACCACCCTCGACGAGTACAAAAAACATGTCGAAAAGGACGCCGCGCTCGCGCGACGATTCCAGCCGGTCTACGTTTCCGAACCGACTGTGGAAGACACCATTTCGATCCTGCGCGGCCTGAAGGACAAATACGAACAGCACCATGGCGTGCGCATTGCCGACTCCGCCATCGTTGCCGCGGCCACGCTGTCACACCGG
>CAWHQL010000019.1:0-18465 GCA_963831515.1 uncultured Alphaproteobacteria bacterium
GATGGAGAATGTAATAGCTGACGAACCGCGGCGCGTCGGCGATGGCCGGACCGTGGCCCGGCAAGTAAATCGCTTCCGAGCGTCGCGCAAGCTTCGCCAATGAGTGCATGTAATCGCTCATCGCTCCGTCCGGAGGGGCGACGATTGAAGTCGCCCAGGCCATCACGTGGTCGCCCGCGAACAGCGTCGATTTCTCCTTCAACGCGTAAGCCATGTGATTGGCGGTGTGGCCTGGCGTCGTAACCGCTTCAATCGTCCAGCCATCACCCGACACTGTCTCGCCATCCCGCAGCATTACGTCCGGGCGGAAATCGCGATCGGCGCTGGCATCAAGCGGATTAAGTTCGCCAATGTGCAACGGTCGCGCGGCCCGATGCGGACCCTCGGCAAAGACCGTGGCACCGGTTGCCTTCTTGATGGCCGGAACGGCGGGCGAATGGTCGCGATGGGTATGTGTCACAAAAATATGCGTGACGGTTTCGTTCCGCACGGCATCCAGCAACGCGCCGATATGATCCGGATCATCCGGACCGGGATCGACGATCGCGACCTTCCCACGGCCGATGATGTAGCTGACGGTGCCCTTGAACGTGAACGGACCGGGATTGTTCGCCATGATCCGACGCACGCCGGGCATTGGCTCGTCGACCACATCGGGATTGAGATCGAGATTTTTGTCGAAAGGAATGTCTTCGCTCATGCCTGGTCACCCGATTGTCGGGGCTGGCCTATCACTATTTCGGCCCAGTTCACATCCTGGCAATTGTGCGGATGCGCGTTGCGTCAGTGGATTTCCGGCTCGGGGATTGCACCGAGCGGCGCGAGAAAATCGAAATCGCAACCTTCGTCGGCCTGGCCAATGTGTTGCGAATAGAGCGCACCGTAGCCTCGCGGGTAGCGCGGTTCAGGTGGTTTCCAGGCCGTGCGGCGGCGGGCTAATTCCTCCTCTGCGACATGCAGATGAATGCGGCGTGCAGGCACGTCCACCTCGATTTCATCGCCCGTCTTGACGAAAGCAAGCGGCCCACCGACGAAGCTTTCCGGAGCAACATGAAGAATGCAGGCGCCGTAGCTTGTGCCGCTCATACGCGCATCGGAAATGCGCAACATGTCGCGAACGCCCTGCTTCACCAGCTTCTTCGGGATCGGCAGCATGCCCCACTCGGGCATGCCGGGCCCACCTTTCGGCCCACCGTTCTTGAGCACGAGGATATGGTCTGGCGTCACATCGAGGTCATCGCGTTCGACCTCACGCGCCATGTGGTTGTAGTCCTCGAATGCAATCACCTTGCCGCGGTGGCGCAACAGACGCCTGTCGGCCGCCGAGGGTTTCATTACGCAGCCGCGCGGAGCAAGATTGCCGGTCAACACAGCCGTAGCGCCGTCGCGCGATATCGGATCGGACAGCGGATGGATCACATCGCGCTTGTACACCTCCGCGCCTGCGATGTTCTCACCAATACTCTTGCCCGTCACAGTGAGGCAGGACAGATCCAGCGCGCCATTCAATTCCGTCATCAGCGCACGCAATCCGCCTGCGTAGAAGAAATCTTCCATCAGGAATGTTCCTGAGGGCCGCACATTGGCGAGCACGGGGATTTCGCGCGAGATTTCGTCGAAACGTTTCATGTCCAGTTTGATGCCAGCACGGCGAGCCATGGCAACAACGTGAATGATGGCGTTGGTCGAGCCTCCCATCGCCATATGCACGCGGATCGCGTTATCGAAAGCGGCGGGCGTGAGTATCTTTTGCAGCACCAGGTCGTCCCACACCATGTCGACGATGCGGCGGCCGGACGCGGCGCACATGCGTGCGTGACCGGCGTCTGCAGCGGGAATCGACGACGCGCCAGGTATCGTCAGTCCAAGGGTTTCGGCGATCGCCATCATTGTCGCTGCGGTTCCCATTACCATGCAGGTCCCGAAGCTGCGCGCGATGCTGCCTTCAAGCTCAGTCCAGTCGGCCTCGCTTATGCGGCCGGCACGTTTTTCATCCCAGTATTTCCACGCATCGGAGCCCGAACCGAGTTCAACTCCACGCCAGTTGCCGCGCAGTTGTGGCCCCGCCGGCACATAAATCGCCGGCAGTCCCATACTGATTGCGCCCATGATCAACGCTGGCGTGGTCTTGTCGCAACCGCCCATGAGCACGGCGCCGTCGATCGGATGGCTGCGCAGGAGTTCTTCCGTCTCCATCGCCAGCAGATTGCGATAGAGCATGGTCGACGGCTTCACAAAGGGCTCAGAGAGCGACATCGCAGGCAATTCGACCGGGAATCCGCCGGCCTGCAACACACCGCGTTTAACGTCTTCCGCGCGGTCACGCAGATGCGTGTGACAGAAATTGATGTCGCTCCAGGTGTTGATGATGCCGATCACCGGCTTGCCGCGGAAATCAGCTGCGTCGAAGCCGCCCTGCCGCAACCGTGCGCGGTGTCCAAACGCGCGCAGGTCGTTGACGCCGAGCCAGCGATGGCTGCGCAGCTCTTCGGGACTCTTACGTTTGCTCATACTTGCAGGTGCATTAGCCTGTTAATTGACCGACAGGTCGGCCGCGCGGACCACCTTTTCCCATTTCGCGGTCTCATCGGCAACGAGCTTGCCGAAGTCTTCCGGCGTGCCGGGAATGGGCGTGCCGCCCAGTTCCTTGAGCTTGGCGATCATCCCCGGATCCTTCAGGGCAAGATTGATCTCCTTGTTCAAGATCTCGACGATTTCCTTTGGTGTTCCGGTCGGGACACCGAAGCCAAAGAACGCACTCGCCTCATAGCCCGGAACTGTCTCTGCAACGGTGGGCACATCCGGCAGCTCGTCAGAGCGCTGGGCCGTGGTAACCGCCAGAGCCCGCAGCTTGCCCGCTTTGATGTGGCCGATCGACGACGGCAGATTGTCGAACGTCACTTGCACCTGGCCGCCGAGCAGATCGGTCAGCATCGGCGCTGATCCCTTGTACGGCACGTGAGTCATTTTCGTTCCGGTCATCATCTTGAATAGTTCGCCGGAGAGGTGAATCGAGGTGCCATTGCCCGAGGATGCCACGTTCACCTTGTCCGGGTTGGCTTTCGCATAGGCAATGAATTCGGCGACGTTTTTGGCGGGCACCGAGGGATTCACTTCCATGACATTCGGTACCCGGATGAAGCCGCCAACCGGAGCGATGTCACGCAGGAAATTGAAATTGAGGTGCTTGTAGAGCGACGCGTTGATGGCGTTGGCCGGGTTGACCAGAAGGATCGCGTAACCGTCGGGCGGCGATTTGGCGACCGCTTCGGTCGCGAGATTGTTGCCGGCGCCTGGGCGGTTCTCCACGATGAACTGCTGGCCGAGACGCTTGCTGAGCCAATCGCCGAACAGGCGCGCACAGATGTCGGTCGAGCCGCCGGCCGGGTAGCCGACAATAATGTGCGGCTGCCGTGCCGGATAATCGGCGGCACCGGCATAGCCGGCCGGCACAAGCGAAACGCAAGCCGCCGCGAGAGCAAACCGCGAAACGACCATCGAGAAACCGCTGCATGTCCGTATCCTCCCCTGGCCGGCCGTTTCACCGCGCCGGCATCGTTGCGCGGGCCGACGTTACGCGGCGCAGGACGTATCGTGCAAGGGAGTGAAAAGGAGCGCTTGCACTCCTTGCACCCCACGTAAATCGTTGAATTATCTGGCCGACTTAGCGACGCAGCCATCGGCCGTCCTGAACGATCTCTTAACGATGCCGGACTTAGATTCAGGCATGTCTGGAGTGCGTACCAAGGCTGTGCGTGCATCGTCCCGTCGACGCTGGTTTCTGCGCGACGTGCCACGAACCTACGTGCTTTTTGTGTGGCTGGGCTTTGCTCTTGCAGCGTTCCTCTACGCCTATGACTGGCATCCGAGCGGCTGGTCGGTCCTCCGCCAGCAAGAAGCTTCGGTGAAGCCGCAACGTCGCGATGGCGAAAACTATACGGGCTCGATCGTCATCGTGCCGGGACGCGGCGACCTTTGCTGGCAACGCATCATCGACAACCGCACGGGCAAGATGTGGGACAAGGGCTATGTCAATTGTTACGAGGCCGTCGCCTCGCAGGAAAAAGATCAGCGCGGCGGTATGAGTTCAGCCCGAATAAATGCCATCGGCAAGGCATTCAATCACGCGAGCGATAACTGAGACGGCGGCCCGTCACTTCTTCTCCACGGTCGGGCACCGCTTCCTCGCCTCCCCCAAAAGTTCGCGCATTTTCGGAAAATACATCTTGTCGTATTCCGGCGTGGTGCTCTCGCAGATGTAGCGCATGTGGTACTTGAGGTCTTCGTTGAAACTGTTTCTCCACTCTGGCGTATCGTAGACGCTCAGAATTTCGTCGAACGCGAACAGCATATGGCCGACGTAGTTCTTGTAGCGAACGTATTCCACCGGATCGGCTTTGATCTTGTCGAGGTTCGGTTGTGACAGTTCGGGATACTTGAGCGTCGCTTCGCTATAGGACATGTAAACCTGCCGCGCGCTCGTCTCCTTGGTGTTGCCGCGGATGAGGTAGAGTTGAACAATCACGCCAATGACCGCACATAGCGCAGCCACCGCAGACACGATCTGGGCAAGGTTTCCCCACTTCAAGTGCCAGTTTGACTGGGATTTCATCCGTCTCCCCAATGCCGGCGAGCGGTATCTTCGCGTTCTTGCGGAGGTTCAGGAAGTTCACTAAACGCTTGAAGTTGTTTGATGAACCGCGTGGCCGTCGCGCGCGATCCAAACAGATGCGTGGGCGACAGACAAGGGTCTCACGAGGCAGGTTGCGGGCATCGCCGTGACCGTAACAATCGCTCGATCTAGTACATGCAAGTCTCTGGCAAAACGGTCATCGTAACGGGAGGAGCAAGCGGCATTGGCCGCGCCCTCTGCGAGGCAGTGCATCGGTCCGGCGCGAAGAAAGTTATTGTTGCCGACATAGACCTGACAAGCGGCCGAGGAAGTAGCACGTACGATCGACGGTTCTGCGTCCCGTTGCGACGTGGCGCAGGAAGCGGACGTCAAGTTATTGATCGAAAAAACCGAGCTGGAGTTTGGGCCGATCGATCTCTACTGCTCGAATGCAGGCGTAGCCCTCGGGTTCTCCTCCCCCGTGGACAATGCAGCGGCGGGACCGGATGACCTCTGGCAGACAGCCTGGTCCATCAATGTCATGGGGCATGTTTACGCTGCGCGCCATCTTGTACCGCGCATGAAAGCGCGCGGAGGCGGTTATTTCCTCGTCACCGTGTCGGCCGCCGGCCTCCTTACGCAAGTCGGGAGTGCCATCTACACGACGACAAAGCACGCCGCGGTCGGGTTTGCCGAAAATCTGGCAATCGCGCACAGCGATGACGGGATCAAAGTATCAATTCTTTGTCCGCAGGCCGTGGACACGCCGTTGTTGCATCGTCTTCCGCAAGGCCCGCAATCTGGAGATGGCGTCTTGTCTCCGGAACAAGTCGCGCAGGCTGCAATTGAGGGGATCGAGCACGAGACATTCCTCATCCTGCCTCATCTTGAAGTAAAAGATTACATGCGCCGGAAAACCGAAGATCGAGACCGTTGGATCAACGGCATGGTGCGACTCCAGCGCCGCATTTTCGGTGCAGAGACATAGAGCGCTTGGCTGCCCAAGCCCTTGTGACAAGTATAGACTTGCAGTTCGACTTGCCCATGAGGCGAACAGCACACGGGAGGAACGGCATGAACCTGACGCGAGTCTCGCGGCGCACCGTGCTCAAAGGCAGTCTTGCTGTTAGTGCAGCGACCTTTTTTGCCCAACCGCTCAAGGCCGCAGCGCCCCCGCCGAGCGCGGTAACGCCGGCCCTGATCGAGGCGGCGCGGAAGGAAGGCAAGGCTTCTTTCTACACGGCACTCGAGCTCAATACCTCGGAACGGCTCGCGCGTACCTTCGAAGCGAAATATCCTGGAGTCGCTATCCGCGTCGAGCGCTCGGGCGCCGAACGCATCTATCAGCGCATCATTCAGGAGCAGGCGAGCCGTATCTATGCGGTCGATGTGGTGTGCAGCACCGACCCATCGCATTTCCTCGACTGGACCGCCAAAGACAAGGATTGGGTCGAGCCGTATGTCACTGAGGACATGGCAAAGAATTTTCCGGCAGACCAGCGTGATCCGAATGGCATGCACGCGACGCTGTGCGCATGGCTCGAAGTCATTGGCTACAACACCAATCTGGTGAAACCGGAAAACGCGCCCAGAAGTTATGTCGATCTGCTCGATCCGAAATGGCAGGGAAAGATTGTCAAAGGCCATCCCGGTTACAGCGGCGCGATATTGACCAACACCTACCTTTGGGTCCGTGAACTCGGCTGGCCATTCCTGGAAAAACTGGCGCAGCAGAAAGTGATGCAACTCCAGTCGGCCGCCGATCCGCCGAAGAAGGTCGCTATTGGCGAACGCGCGGTGATGGCCGATGGCAACGACTACAGCCTGGAAGTTGCGAAATTGAACAACCAACCTGTCGAGGTCGTGCATGCCACGGAGGGTTCGCCGGTTATTCCGGTGCCGTCGGGCATCTTCCGCAGTGCGCCCAATCCAAACGCTGCGCGGCTGTTTCAGAGTTTTCTGTTCAGCGTGGAAGCGCAGCAGATCTTCATCGATGTGTTTGCGCACCGCTCATTCCATGCGCTGGCCAAGGAAAAGGCCGGCCGCGCGCCCCTATCGAGCTTCAAGTTGTTGCAGGCCGATCCCAAACTGATGTTGGCGCAGAGCGAGGAGATCAAGGTCCGCTACAGCAAGCTGTTCGGGGTGTGAGCGCGAAGGGGTCGCGCCGGTGTGACATTGCACACCCTTGGTCGTATGCGCGGTGAACCCGCCGCTGAGGGCTTGCTAGGCACCCTCCACTATCAACAGCATTCGGACAGAGAGCACCTTCGCGACGGGCTTGTAAAAGCCGGCCTACCGCGCTGATTCACTTGAGGATTTTTTTGCGTCTCCTCGGGCCGAACGGCCCGGCCGGGGCGCCTTCTACCTTGGTATACGGGTATTGTTCCCAAAGACAATATTCGCCTGGCGTCCGAGGTGATTTGGTCGCCTCATGAACTCGTCCCTCTATACCGCAGATCGCACCACCCACCTGAAGATCGTGGTGGTCGGACTCGTCGCCGCGATCCTGATCGCGGTGATCGGCATTTCTGCACGCGAGCTCAACCTCGGCACCGACGTCATGGCGGCGCAAACCCCAGCCGTTATTAAGGCTGGCGGTCCGGTCGTGCTCACCGACAAAGTCGGTTCGGTCGTCCGCTAGTTCTTCGCGGACATCAATTCCCGTAAATTCGCATCCAGATGGGACCTTGGTCCAATTCGATTGGCACCAGGATTGCGTCAAGAGTCCGTCCGGTCCACTGGATGAGCACGGAGGCTTGCCATGTTCTTTGAGGGCGGTTTTACGTTTTCGAATTTCTTGATGGATGCGCTTGCGATTTTCGCATTCGTCGTCTGGTTCTGGCTGCTCGTGGTGATTTACGGGGATCTGTTCAGACGTCACGATATCTCCGGTTGGGGCAAGGCGCTTTGGGTGATAGCGCTGGTATTGACGTCTTATCTCGGCATCTTCGCCTACCTGATTACGCAAGGCAGAGGAATGGCCGAGCGCAATGCGCAGCAGGGCCAGCAGGCGCGCGAGGAATTGCGTCGCGTGGTCGGCTACAGCACGGCGGACGAAATCTCCAAGCTTGATCAGCTGAAGAAGTCAGGTTCGATTACAGACGATGAGTTTCTTCGTCTTCGCGCCAAGCTCGTTTAGCCGAACTTGCGGGGGAGCATATGAAATCAATTGTCGCGATATCGTTCGCGGTTCTGATGTCTATCATTGCATCTGAAAAAGCGATGGCTATGCCGGTTGCACCCCTGCTCGCCGGTTTCACGGAAGGTCACCTGACACTCGCGGCATGGAACCGTTGCTGGCGCGATAGCAGGGGTCGCCTGCATTGTCGCCGCTGCTGGCGGGACGGCTGGGGTGGCGAGCGCTGCGGCTCCGCCTGGAGATAAAACGGGCACCACTTAACCGCTCAACTGCACGAACCTCCTAGCCCCTTCCGGTCTGCTGCTCCGAGCGGGTACGATCCCTTGGCTGAGAACCTTCGGGAGAGTTCATGAGACGTCGCGATTTTATCGCGCTTCTTGGCGGATCGGCGGTTACATGGCCGCTGCCGGCGCGGGCGCAGCAGAGCGACATGCGGCGGGTCGCGATATTCATGGACCTCTCCGAGCAGGATGCGGAGGGACAGGCACGCGTCGCAGCGTTCAAGAAAGGGATGCAAGATCTCGGGTGGGCCGAGGGCAAAAACGTCAAGTTTGATATTCGCTGGGCGGCAGGAGACCCCGCCCGTATGCGACGCTATGCAGCCGAGCTTGTCGGCCTAGGGCCAGAGGTCGTCATGAACAGCGGCTTGCCGACGTTGGTGGCCATGCAGCAAGAGACCCGCACGATACCGATCGTTTTTGCCCAAGTGCTCGATCCTGTAGGAGCTGGGTTTGTCGAGAGCTTGGCGCGTCCGAACGGAAATATTACCGGATTTGTCAGCTTCGAGTATTCGATGGCGGGCAAATGGCTGGAAACGCTCAAGCTCATCGCGCCTCATATTGTTCGTATAGCCGCGGTACGCGACCTGGCTTCTCCGTCGGAGATGGGCATGTTGGGTGCCATCCAAGCTGTGATGCCGACATTCGCGATGCCCTTTGTTGCAATTGGTGGCCGCGACGCCGCCGAGTTCGAACGTGTCATCGGCGAATATGCACGTGAGCCGAATGGCGGTCTGATCATTTTGCCAAGTCCCAATACTCTGGTTCACCGGAAGGCGATCATGGCGCAAGCGGCGCGCCACCGGCTGCCTGCGATTTATCCGTACAGCTTTTTTGCACGTGAAGGCGGTCTCATATCGTACGGCATCGTACCCTCCGATAATTTTCGCCGCGCCGCCGCGTATGTCGATCGCATCCTGAAAGGTGCACGTCCGGGAGAGCTGCCGATCCAGGTTCCCACCAAGTTTGAACTTGTCATCAACCTCAAGACTGCGAAGGCGCTGGACCTCGACGTCCCCGTATCGCTTCAGCAGCGGGTCGATGAGATTATCGAATAGCGCGCACTTATTGAGCCCAGCCCACATCTGATTCATCAGTGCAGGAGTGAACAATGGCGAGAATTCCTTCGTCCAAGATCGTGATCGGTGCGCTAGTGCTCGGCGCTCTCGGCAGCACGGCTATATATGCGCAGGAAAAATACTCGCTGAAATCGCCGGCCGGAATCGCGTTCTCCGACTTCAAGGGATACGAAGATTGGGCGGTGGTCTCTTCTGCCCGAACCGACGAAGTGCTCAAGGTGATCGTCGGCAATCCGATCATGATCGAGGCGTACAAGGCCGGCGTTCCGGGCAACGGCCAGCCGTTCCCCGACGGCTCCAAAATCGTGAAGCTCCAGTGGAAGCCGAAAAAGAGCACGGAAGCCCCTTTCGCCGTGGATGTTCCAGACGTCTTCTCGCAGGCCTTCGTCATGGAAAAGGACAGCAAGAGATTTCCGGAAAGCGGCGGATGGGGATACGCGCTGTTCAACTACGATGCTGCAGCCGACAAGTTTGCGGCCGATCCCAGCCCCTCAGATTGCGGACACGCATGCCACGTAGCCGTGAAAGCGAAAGACTATATCTTCCACCCTTATCAAAAGCGTTGAACCGCGTAGCAATTTCGGTCCTGGAATAAAGCGACGCAGTAGCCCTGACCGTCGCTTTTTTCTGTGCCACAGCAGCGTCAGCGATGCTTTTTCATGTTCTAGCGAAGGTTCAGCAAGTTCACTAAACGCTTGAACAGCTTAGATATTGGCAGCGGGCAACATGCTCAAGAACGTGGTCGACCTTGGAATCCCTGCCGGCATTTTCGTGCTCATGCTGATTGCAGGCACTGAGATGGCCGTTCGGGATTTCGTGCTCCTCGTCAAGCATCCGAGGCCTGTTTTGATGGGGGCGCTCGGACAATTGGTGGTGTTGCCGCCCCTGAGTTTCCTGGTCGCAGCGGCGAGCGCGGTCAGCCCGTTCGTGTCGACGGCAATATTGCTGATCGCCCTGTGTCCCGGCGGACCGATCTCCAACAATTATTGCTATCTGGCGCGTTGCAACGTTTCGCTTTCGGCAACGATCACGGCAGTCGGTACCCTGCTCTGCCTTGTTAGCATTCCCTTTTGGCTGAAAATCATCTCCAGCTCATCGGCGTTCGATCCGGCTTTGCTGTATCTGTCGGCATCGAAAGTTATTGCCCAGCTGATGGTCTTGATGATTCTTCCGATGGGCCTGGGAATGATTTTGGCGCGCACATTTCCTCGGGCCCTTGAACGACAGAAGGTCGCGCTCAGATTGGCATCATTTGCCATCATCTTTGCGCTTCTTCTTGCGACGGGATGGGCCGTACGCGATCAGGCTTTCGCGCTGGCCCGCGACATTGTTCCTGCAGCCGCGCTTTTCATTCTTGGCGCAATGCTGCTCGGTCAGGTGCTGGCTTATGGAATGAAGCCCGAGGAGAAACCGGTTCTGGTCATCGAAAGCGCGGTGCGCAATATCGGTGTCGCGCTTATCATCGGCCGGGGCATCTTCGACGAACAATCGTTCGCGAAATTCGTCGCCTTTCTGACCGGTTACTTCATTGTCGAGATCATTGTCATGATCCCCTACACTCAGTTCGTCAGAGCACGGCTCGCCGGCCGGTCTTGATCCGGCAGTTCGAGGGGCAGCGTGCGCCTCGCGGCGTAGCGGTCTAGCGCCGAGATGTCGGAAATTTCGATAGCCCGATATCGCTGGCTGATCAGACCAAGGGATTCAAACTCCTTGAGGATCGGAGCCAGAGCATTGCGTGTGAGGTGCACCATTTCTCCAAGCTCTGCATGGGAGACGTTAAGTGTCGCGCTACCCGGAGAATTTTTATCGCTGATGCTGGCAAGCCGTCGAAGCGCAATGGCCACGCGCGCGCGAGAATCGCGATCCGTCAATCCGGCGATAATGCTCAGTGCATGATCGAGATGTCCAATGCTGATCAGTGCGAGACGCCGCCAGGTTTCCGGATCGGTCTTTGCAAGCTGATAAATCGATTGCTTGGAGAGACGAAGCAGCCAGCTTTCCTCTCGTGTCATTAGTTCTGCACGACGCGGTGTTTCGGAAATAAGCGCGGTGTCTCCCACCCACCAGCCCGGCTTGGCTACGTGCACGAGGAAAGGTGCGGATGCTTCTGGGGCCATGAATACGCTCAGCTCGCCTTCCACAAGACCCCAAATATCGAGCGCAACATCGCCGATATTGTAGATGGTGGCGCCCGCCGCAAAATGTCGCAGCTCTGTGAGCTCCAGCACTTGGTCCTGAAAGGCGCGGGGTTGGGAGGAGAGCCAACCAAACCGGCGCATGGTTAAGTGCGCTTTATCTCGAAACATACCGACATCGCAATTGCACAATTTTGTGCATTGTTGTCGGATGCAATGTTTTAGGCAAGCAGCGTACCCCCCCTGTCCCACACGCAGATGAGGAAAGACCATGGTACCGCGAACCCTACGGCTCCTAAGCTGCGCCGCCGTGCTGACGACGCTAACGCTCTTCAGTGGGCCGACGCCCGTTGCTGCGCAACAGCAGCAGCGACCCAACATTGTCGTCATCTGGGGAGACGACATCGGACAATCGAATGTGAGCGCTTACTCGCGAGGGATGATGGGCTATCAGACGCCCAACATCGATCGCCTTGCCGGCGAAGGCGTGATGTTTACCGACTATTACGCCGAGCAAAGCTGTACGGCCGGTCGTGCCTCGTTCCTCACCGGTCAGTCAGGATTGCGAACCGGAATGACCAAAGTCGGTCTGCCCGGCGCAACGCTCGGACTGCAGAAAGAGGATCCCACGGTTGCCGAGTTATTGAAACCACTCGGCTACACCACAGGACAATTCGGCAAAAACCATCTTGGCGACCGCAATGAATTTTTGCCGACCGTGCATGGCTTCGACGAATTCTACGGCAATCTTTATCACTTGAATGCGGAAGAAGAGCCGGAGTTACCAGACTACCCGAAAGACCCGGCGTTCAAGGCCAAGTACGGTCCGCGTGGGGTGTTGGACTGCAAAGCTTCCAATAGGGACGATCCGACCGTCGACCCACGCTTCGGAAAAGTCGGCAAGCAGACTTGCACCGACACAGGTCCGCTCACCAAGAAGCGGATGGAAACTGTCGACGACGATATCGCAGGTCGCGCCGCCGATTTCATCAAGCGACAAGCGACTGCGAACAGGCCGTTCTTCGTTTGGGTAAACTTCACCCACATGCACTTGCGCACCCATACGAAGCCGGAGAGCGTCGGTCAGGCCGGCCGCTGGCAGGGCCCGTACCACGACGCCATGATCGATCATGACAAGAATGTCGGCACGGTGCTCAAGGCGCTCGATGACCTTGGTATCGCGAACAACACCTTTGTCATGTACTCGACCGACAACGGTCCGCACATGAACACTTGGCCGGATGCGGGAATGACTCCGTTCCGCAGCGAGAAGAATACGAACTGGGAAGGCGCTTATCGCGTGCCGGCGATACTGCGTTGGCCGGGCAAGATTAAGCCGGGCCAGGTGTCAAATGAAATGGCCGCTCACCACGACATGTTGCCAACCATTCTTGGCGTTGCCGGCGATCCGCAGGTCAGCGAAAAATTGCGCACCGGCTACAAGATTGGCGACGCAACTTATAAAGTGCATCTCGATGGCTTCAATCTCGTACCCTATCTGACCGGCCAGGCCACGAAGAGCCCGCGAGAATCATTCTTGTACGTCAATGACGATCAGCAAGTGGTCGCACTGCGGTACGACAATTGGAAGTTCGTTTTCATGGAGCAGCGGGCCAACGGACAGTTGCTGCTCTGGGCCAATCCTTTCACCAACCTGCGGGTCCCGAAGATCTTCAATCTTCGCACCGACCCGTATGAGAGGGCGGACATAACGTCGAACACCTACTACGACTGGCTTTTCGACCACGTCTTCCTCCTCGTGCCGGCGCAGGATTACGTTGGCCAGTTCCTGGCAACTTTCAGGGACTATCCGCAGCGACAAAAAGCAGCAAGCTTCAACCTGGACGAGGTCATGTCGAAGCTCGGAGAAGCTAAACAATAGCCATCTTGGAAAATAGCGGTCCGATAACTTCGCGCTATCGGGCCGCTTCTTTTTTAGGCGCCATTGTCGGCTGACGCGCTGTTCTCAATCTGCGGCAACGAAAGCCGTCGTCTTCTAAGTTTGCCAAGGTACCCGCAAGCCGTGTTTGTTGCGGCAACCCGTTACCTCCTATGCGAGTATATCTCCATTTTTCTATTGTAACTTGCCACAATGGAACTTGGAACTTAAGCTGATCGGAAGCAGAGAACGGTAGTTACCGAACCTGCTTATTCAGGGAGGGTTCAATCGTGGGCATTCGGAAGAAGGTGACGTATCGCCGGCACGGTGCAGCACATGACACGGAAACCGACATTACGACGCCTGTCGTTTCCTACAATAATCCCGGTCTCGCGCAGTTGATCGTCAACGCCTGGACAAATAGCCCCCCGGGCTTCAAACGCGATCTATTGGATCGGGACGCCGCGGGCGTCCCAACCACAGTCGCCGTGACAACGGCCACGAATGCGGTGAACACGCTGGCGGGCCTCGATTTGAGGCGCGCTGTCGTTATCACGGAAGCGGAGCATGATGGTGATTACACCATGCAATCTGACGATGAGGTCGTCTTTGTGTTGCCGGACGAGGGTCGACTAAGAGCTGCTCCCCCTCCGCTCGCAAACCGTCTCGAAACGGCAAAATTACTGATGGCCTGCACGCCGAACGGAATCTAGCGCTGTTACGGCTCGATATGACGTGAGGACCTTGTATCTCTGGCTTGAAGAACGTTGGGCTCATCCCACGAGACACAAGGGTGTTGTTCACTCGGAAATGGGAGTTTCGAATGGCACAGTTGGTCACGGAATGGGTCAACGTCGCGGACAATATTTCAATCATCGCGCGCGAGTTGGGAGAGGTTTGGTTTCATACTCCGAACAGTACGAAGGAAATCGCGGATCCATTCTCAACGCCGATGACGGGAGTAGGTTCGCCCGGCAGCACGGTCGGCCTGCTCGACGGCGCGATCAATCTCGCGTTCACCGCAATTGAAAAGCGCCTCGCGCGCCCGGAGCCGACGGTCGCCGGTTATATCGTCGCCCTCGTCGGTGCCTATCACACATCTGTTGACACGCCGCGAAATCTCCGCCGCGCGGCCAGCCGCTTCAACGACATGGGAAGGCCCGAGGTCGCGGCCTACCTCGAAGAACGTGCGCGCGAGGAGACCGGTCACGACCGGCTCGCGCTAAAAGATCTGCGTGCGCTGGGTGTGCCGGGCGAGCGGCTCGTCGCGAATTACATTCCCGATGGGATCAAGCCGCTTTGCAAACGCTTCGACGATCTCTGCGCCGAAGACTACCCGATCGGCTCCATCGGCTACTCGTATAGCCTGGAGCGCATCGCCGCACTCAAGCAGGAAGCCGATATTGCGAGAGTTCGCGCGCTGTGCCCGGATGGCATCGATACGACCCGCTTCCTGCGAAGCCACAGCTCCCTTGGCAGCGAGGCCAGTCACGTCGCGGAAACGATCGAGTTCGTCTCAACCCTTCCTGCGAATGACCGCATCAAGGTCGTACAGGAGACGTATGAATCGTCATTGCTCCTGGCGGAGGGATACAATCACGAGCTCCTCAAATCCGAGGCCGAGATGCTCGAAGAGATTCGGAAGGCGATCGGAGAAGCGCTCCCGTATGGTCGTGGTTCAGCCTCCGCGACCGTTGAAGGGCACGTGGCTCGACCTGTGGCGTGACCGGTTAGCGCAGTCGTCATCGCAGTCTGGCATGGTGTGAGGCGCGGTCGCGCGCGTCTCGGTTGCGTTTTTTTGACTTACGACGAGGCCGGCGTAACGTGTCGCGATATCGGCAGGCTTCCTGCTAAGAATTAGGTCCGTGCAATGCCGAGGCCGACCGCTGATTTAGCCGAGTGGCTGGCTGGACACGGCCTGGGCCAGTACGCCCAGACGTTCATAGAACACCATATCGATTACTCCGTCCTTCCGGATCTGACCGAAGACGATCTCGAAAAACTCGGGGTCTCCTTGGGCCACCGCAAGAAATTAATCCGGGCCATCGACGAAATTTGGGGAACGAGGCAAGCGCGCGACACAACGAAGGTCGCACGAACCGGCGCGGAAGCGACCTCCCCTGCACAACATCGTGAGGCCGAATTCCGTCAGATCACGGTGATGTTCTGTGACCTGGTGGGCTCGACGCAGCTTTCCGAAAAGCTTGACCCTGAGGACCTGCACAAGCTCATCGACGCATATCGGCGGGAATGCAGCACGGCCATCGGACGCTACGGAGGCGAAGTCGCCCGCTATTTCGGCGATGGTGTGATGGCATTTTTCGGTTGGCCTTACGCACACGAGGATGACGCCATTCGAGCAGTTCATGCGGCCCTGGAAATTGTTTCTGGCGTTATGAAAATTTCAGGACCGGTTACGCTGGCTTGCCGCGTAGGCGTTTGCTCCGGGCCAGTTGTTGTCGGTGAACCTGGAAACACCGCCACCTCTTGGTCGATGGATGCGGTGGGCGAAACGCCCAATATTGCCGCGCGTCTGCAGACCCTCGCCGCGCCCAATGCGGTACTCGTTTCGGAATCAACAAAACGTCTCGCATCGGCGGCATTCGATTTGTCCGACCTTGGACTCCAGGAACTCAAGGGCGTGACCGAACCTATTCATGTGTATCGCGTGCTCGCGGCAAAAAGTACTGGCAGCCGATTCGAAGCTGCGCATGCCGGCTCTCTCACCCCGCTCGTTGGACGGTCAAGCGAACTGCGCTTGCTGCTCGATAGATGGGGGAAAGTCAAAGAAGGTGACGGCCAAGTGAGCTTGCTTTCGGGGATTCCGGGAGTCGGAAAATCACGGCTTCTTCACGAATTGATATCGAATATCCAGGACGAACCACATCTCTTGTTGCGCTACCAGTGTTCGCCCTATCACAGCCAAAGTGCATTCTTTCCAATAATCGAGCAGATCGAACAAGCGGCACAACTAACCGCTCGTGAAGCCGACGCGGAAAAGATCGCAAAGCTTCAGGCGTACCTTCCGCAATCGAACAATGGTTCCAAAGAGCCGCTCCTGCTGATTGCCAAATTGTTGTCCATCTCGACCGAAACCAGCCGCGAACTGTCGGAGCTGACCGCACAACAGATAAAGAACAGGACGATCAGCACGCTTGTTGACGTTCTCCTGGCTTTTTCTTTGCAACGTCCCACGCTCTGTGTCTTCGAGGATGCGCACTGGCTGGATGCCTCGACACTCGAGCTGCTTGAACTGGTCATCAGCCGGATCAGCCACGCCCGCGTGTTGCTCATTATATCGTGTCGGCCCGAGTTCCGCCCGGCATGGTTGGCACACGCAAACATCACCACGCACTCGCTCACGCGATTATCGCAGACCGAGGTGAAAGCGATGATCCGAGACCTGCTGAAAGGCGGGAGCATCCCACAACAATTGGTCGACCAGATTATCGAAAAGGCCGATGGCGTCCCGCTGTACATAGAGGAACTGACAAGCAGTACCTTGAGCGCGCCTTTGCAGGAGACGTCCGGGCGCACGGAACAGCCGGCACCGCTCAGGGTTCCCGAGACGCTAAGCGACGCGCTGATGGAACGGCTCGACCGAGTCGCCCCGAGCCGCAGGGTTGCGCAGATTGCGGCCGTGATCGGACGGGAGTTCTCCAACGATCTCTTGACGGCTGCAGCACGAATTGACGATGACGATATGCAGTCGGCGCTCGCGCTGCTCGAACAGGCTGACATCGTCTATCGCGTCGGTATTTCACCTTCCGTCCGTTTCGCTTTCAAACATGTTTTGTTGCGTGACGCGATCTATGACTCTTTGCTCAAAAGCAAACGACAGCAGATCCACGCAGACATTGCGGCAATCCTGGAGCATGACTTCCGGAGGCTGGTTGAAAATCAGCCCGAAGTCCTCGCCTTTCATTATCAAGAAGCGGGGAATCACCAAATGGCCATTCGATACTGGTTCGAGTCCGGGCAACGCGCCCTCGCGCATTCCGCCAACGTCGAAGCGATCGCAAACTTTCGCAAGGCCTTGCAGCTTCTCAACGCTTTGCCGGAAACGCCGGAGCGTACGAAACAAGAGATCGACATTCAGCTGGCGCTGGGAATTCCGCTCATCGCTGTCAAAGGTTATACGGCCGCGGAGACCCGCGAAGCGTTTTCGCGCGCGCGTACCTTGTGCGAGCGGCTCGGCAACATCCCGGAGTATTTCCAGGCCTTGTTTGGCTTGTGGGGAAATCGCTGGATGGGCGGAAGGAACGATCAGGCACTCACCATGGCCGACGAATTTCTCTCGCGGGCACGAGCTTTGTCCGATCCCGTTCTGTTGATGGTCGCTCACAGAGTGATGGGAAGCACATTGTTGACCGTCGGCGACTTCGCATCGTCAGCTAATCATTTCGAGGACACGATCAGGCTTTCGGCTGGCAAGGAAGAACGGCCGCTCTACAACCTGTACATGGTGGAGCCGCGAGCGGCCTCGCTGCTGCTGCTGTCCTGGGACTTGTGGTTTCTGGGCTACCCGGATCAATCCCTCGCCCGCGTCTCAGAAGCGCTCGCCTTGGGCCAGGCTCTTGGTCACCCCTACACCGTAACGTTCGCTCACTACATGACGTCTGTCGTACACCTGATGCGCGGCGATGCCGTCCGCGCGCTGGAGAGCGCCGAACGAAGCTTCGACATGTCTCGGGAACAGCGGTTTTCGCTGTATGCGATTTTGTCCCGAATTTCACGAGGCAGAGCCCTCGGTGAACTCGGGCGCCTTGGAGAGGCTCAGGTTGAAATAACACAGGGAATCGACGAAGCGCGACGCAACAGCGTTGGTTTCATGCTGCCAATGATGGATAGCTGGCTGGCAGAGGTGCACGCCCGGACTGACGAGAACGAACGCGCGCTGGCGATTGTCGAACGGGCCCTCAGTGAGGTTGGTGACGTCATCGGGCGATCATGGGAAGCTGAATTGCAACGTCAAAGAGCGCTCATTCTTCTCGCGCTCGATCCATCGAGGGCTGGCGAAGCTGAAGTTTATCTTCAGAAGTCAATTGAAGTGGCACGTGAACAAAGTGCCAGATCCCTCGAATTGCGCGCTGCCACAAGCCTCGCAGAGCTCTGGCAGACGCAAGGAAAGCGTGAGGAGGCTCGGGCGCTCCTTGAACCGATTTATCGTTGGTTTCAGGAAGGGGTTGAAACCGCTGACCTCAAGCAGGCGCGATACGTCCAAAGCACCCTGCACTAACTGGTGCCAGCAAGCCTTTCTTCATGTTCTCGCGGAGGTTCAGGAAGTTCACTAAACGCTTGAACGGCTTAGTGAAGCGAATGGTCGGAGTGGCAGGATTTGCG
>CAWHQL010000020.1:0-191346 GCA_963831515.1 uncultured Alphaproteobacteria bacterium
CGCGCCCCGAGAACAATTCCGGCGGCATCTGCGTGTGCGAGGAATATCAGATTTTTCGCGAGCATGTTGCCGGCTTCCAGGTCGGGAACGATGAGGATCTGGGCCCGGCCTGCGACTTCGGATTTGATGCCTTTGATCTTAACGGCTTCGGGATCGATGGCGTTGTCGAAGGCGAGCGGACCATCAAGTATGCCGCCGGTTATCTGACCACGGTCTGCCATCTTGCATAGAGCCGCCGCGTCGATGGTCGAGGGGATTTTGGAGGTGACGGTCTCGACCGCGGAGAGAATGGCGACGCGCGGCGTCCCGAGACCCGTCTGCGTCCAGAGGTCGATCGCGTTCTGCACAATGTCACGCTTGGCGTCGAGGTCGGGGAAGATGTTGATCGCAGCATCCGTGATGAACAGCGTTTCCGGATATGTCGGTACGTCAAGAACGAAGACATGGCTGATACGCCGTGCAGTGCGCAGTCCGGTTTTCGAGTTGGTCACTGCGCGCATCAATTCGTCTGTGTGCAAGCTGCCCTTCATCAAGACTTCGCCCATTCCCGCCTGAACGAGTTCGACGGCTTTGTCGGCCGCGGCATCGCTGTGCGCCGCGTCGACAATTTCGACCCCGTCCAGATCCAGTTTGTGTGCCCGTGCGACCGCCGCAATCTTTGCTGCCGGTCCGACCAGAATGGGAACGATAAGATCGGCGGCAGCGGCTTCCATTGCGCCACGGAGCGAAGTTTCGTCGCAAGGGTGAACAACGAGCGTCTTTGCCGACTCGACGCCCTTGGCCCGTGCGATCAAGCGCTCGTATTTGGCATGCGTCTGTAATGTTTCTTGCTGCGTCGCGGTGGAAGACTTTGCCATTTACATGATCCTTCGCCTTAGAGACATGCTTTCGCCATCACGAAGCCGATGGCAAGTCGCGCTTCTATGTCCGTTGAATGTTAGCGCACCCACATCGGGTGCTTTTGATTCACATCAAACGCGTGGCTGCCCACCGGACACCTACGTTCAAAGTGTGTGCATTTTATTAGGCCGGCCAATCACTTGCATGGGCCTGTCGATGGTACGTTGACTTAAATCAATGCGCCCGGCCGGCGCCGCGCGACGGTACGAAGGAGTACAATGCGACGACAAGCGCCAAAGTAGGGAGAGAAATCGCCATGAAAAGCAGTGCCGCCCTTGCGAAAGAAGTCGAAACCAAAGGTGGTCAGGATCCTTGGCGTGGCTTTAAACCCGGTGATTGGCGCACTTCGATCGGTGTGAGGGATTTTATCGTTCGCAATGTGACGCCCTATACCGGGGACGAAAAATTTCTCGCGCCGGCGTCGGCTAAGACCAAAGCGGTGTGGGCGAAACTGCAGCCGTACTTCCAGGAAGAGCGGAAAAAGGGCGTTCTGGCTGTCGACGCAAAGACCCCGTCGACACTGTTGGCTCACAAACCTGGCTACATCGACCGCGACAACGAAGTCGTCGTAGGCCTGCAGACCGATCAGCCGTTCAAGCGTGCGATCTTCCCCTACGGCGGTCTGCGTATGGTCGAAGCAGGGCTCAAGGCTGCGGGGTTTGAAGCCGACCCGCAAGTCCACGAAGCATTTACGAAATATCGAAAGTCGCACAACGACGGCGTGTTCGACGCATATACGCCGGAGATCATGCGGTGCAGGAAATCGGGAATTATCACCGGCCTGCCGGATGCTTACGGGCGGGGGCGCATCATAGGCGACTATCGCCGCGTCGCACTCTATGGCGTCGATCGATTGCTCGAGGTCAAGGAAATCGAGCGCGAACAGATCAACGACATGTGGCCAACCGATGAAGTGATCCGTCAGCGTGAGGAATTGGCCGAGCAAATTCGCGCGCTCAAAGATCTCGCGGCGATGGCAAAACTCTACGGCTTTGACATTTCTGCTCCGGCGACCAATGCGCGCGAGGCCTTCCAGTGGACTTACTTCGCTTATCTTGGCGCCATCAAGGAAGCCAACGGTGCGGCGATGTCGATCGGCCGCATCTCCTCGTTCCTGGACATCTACATCGAACGCGACATTCGTGAAGGCAAGTTGGATGAAGCGGGCGCCCAGGAACTATGGGACCAACTCGTGCAAAAGCTCCGTATCGTGCGTTTCCTGCGCACGCCGGATTACGATGCGTTGTTCAGCGGCGATCCCTACTGGGCGACCGAATGTGTGGGTGGGATGGATCTCGACGGCCGCACTCTCGTGACCAAGAGCAGCTATCGCATGCTGCACACCCTCTACAATCTCGGTCCGGCGCCCGAGCCGAACATTACGGTGCTCTGGTCGAAACATTTCCCGGACCCGTTCAAGCGTTTTTGCGTCAAGGTCAGCCGCGATACGTCGTCGCTGCAATACGAGAACGACGACCTGATGCGCCCATTCTGGGGAGACGATTACGGCATTGCGTGCTGCGTGTCGGCGATGAAACTCGGAAAGCAGATGCAGTTCTTCGGGGCGCGCGTCAATCTCGCCAAAGCGCTGCTCTACGCCATCAATGGCGGCCGCGACGAGAACTCCGGCGACCAAATCGCGCCTCCGACTCCCGCCATAACCGGCGAGTTCCTCGACTATGACGAGGTGATGGAGAAATTCGACACCACGATGGAATGGCTCGCTCGAACCTACGTGCATGCGATGAACTGCATCCATTACATGCACGACAAATATTTCTACGAGCGGCTCGAGATGGCGCTGCACGACCGCGATATTCTGCGGACCATGGCCTTCGGAATAGCGGGTCTGTCGGTCGTCGCCGACAGCCTTAGCGCTATAAAATACGGTAAAATCCGTACAATTCGTGACAAGAACGGCCTTGCCGTCGACTACAAGAACGAAGGCAATGCCAACGTTCCGCAATTCGGCAACAACGACGATCGCGTGGATAAAATTGCATCCGAGCTCGTGACGAGCTTCATGGAAAAACTCCGCAAGCATCCGACTTACCGGAATGCAACGCATACCCAAAGCGTGCTGACGATCACCTCGAACGTGGTCTACGGCAAAGCCACCGGCAATACACCTGACGGGCGACGCAAGGGTGAACCGTTCGGGCCGGGCGCCAATCCGATGCACGGGCGCGACAACCACGGCTGGCTCGCGTCCTGCCTGTCGGTCGCAAAACTTCCCTACAAGGATTCGCAAGACGGGATCAGCTACACCGTTTCGGTCTCGCCCCAGAAGGCACACCTGTCGGAACGCGAGCTCATCGATTCGGCCACGAAAGCTTTCGACGTCTATTTCGACCATGGCGGGTTCCACATGAATCTGAACGTGATCGACAAGGACACGCTCGAAGACGCGATGAAAAACCCGGACAAGTACCCGCAGCTCACCATTCGCGTGTCCGGCTATGCGGTCAACTTCGTCCGGCTGACACCGGAGCAGCAGAGGGATGTGATCAGCCGTACCTTCCACGGCCAGATCTGAGGTGGTTGCAATGTCGACCCTCGGGACCCTGGAAGCCGGCAGCCGATACGATCTGCGCGTCGGACTTTCCCCGGATGCGCCCGATGAAAGCGAGCTGAAAGACGATGGTCAGGGCGCGTTCGGTTACGTCCATTCCTACGAAACCTCGTCCCGCTACGACGGACCGGGCCTGCGCGCGGTCTTGTTCGTATCGGGCTGCCTGCTCCGCTGCACGTACTGCCACAACCCTGACACCTGGCATCTGAAGGACGGGACCTACGTCTCCGCCCAGCAAGTCGTCGATCGCCTCGGGCAATTTGCTTCAGCCCTGCGTGCGCTCGATGGCGGGCTGACGATCTCGGGCGGCGAGGTGATGGTGCAACTCGCTTTTACCAAACGCATCCTGGCCGGTGCCAAGCAAATGGGCCTGCACACCGCGATCGAAACGTCCGGCTTTCTGGGCGATCGTGTCGATGAGTCCTATCTTTCCGTCCTCGATCTGGTTCTGCTCGATATCAAGAGTTCAAATCCCGACACCTACAAGGCGGTGACCGGTCGCGATCTGGCGCCGACCCTGCGTTTTGCCGAGCGCCTCGCAAAAATGAACAAACCTGTGTGGGTGCGCTTCACGCTTGTGCCGGGGCACACCGATGATCCCGCCAATGTCGAGGGGATCGCCAAATTCGTTGCGCCGATGAAGAACGTTGAGTGGGTCGAAGTTCAGCCGTTCCACAAGATGGGCGAGTTCAAGTGGAAGGCGATGAATCTTGATTACAAGCACGCCAATACGCCGCCGCCGACGCCTGAACTGGTGAACCGAGTCATCGAGCAGTTTCGCGCGGCGGGTTGCCGCGCCCGCTAGCGTGAGTTTCCGCATATCTAAACCCGGGGAGATTTCGTCATGGTTGACTTGGCCCGCGACATTATCGGGACCCAACCGATTCTCACGTTGTTCCTTGCCATCGGTCTGGGTTACCTGGTTGGTCAAATCAACATCTTCGGGTTCTCGCTTGGCGTTGGAGCCGTTCTGTTCGTGGGACTGGCGCTCGGCGCTTTCGCCCCGAAGGCTCAGATCGTCGGGCCGATCGGGCTCACCGGACTGATCATGTTCCTTTACGCGATTGGAATTCTATATGGCCGCCAGTTTTTTGAAGGAATGAGAGGCGTCGGCCGAAAATACAATCTGCTGGCGCTGGTCGCGTGCGTCGCAGGACTTGTGGTCGCCCTCGGTCTTGGCCAGATCTTCGGAATCAAGATCGGTCATACGCTCGGTATCTACGCAGGGTCGATGACAAGCACGGCCACGCTGCAGGCGGCGCTCGATGTCATGAAGAACAAAGATCCCTCGATCGGATATTCGATCGCATATCCGTTCGGCGTTATTGGTCCGATTCTGTGTATCTACTTCATGACCCAGATGGTGAAACCGAAATTCCCGGCCAAGGCGCAGCGCTTTCACATGGGCGAGATTTCCATCGGCGAGAAAGTGTCCGGGCAGACACTCGAAGAGATCGAAAAGGGGCTGCCGAGCGGCGTGCAGGTAACGATGGTTCGCAAAGGCGGACATAACATCGTTCCGTCGGGCGACATCGTCGCTGTCGTCCGGCGACGCACTGCTGGTCATTGCCGAGCAGGAAGATGCAATCGCGGAAGCGGCTGCGCGGCTTGGAAAACTGGAGCCTGGCCGATTGGCCAAGGATCGCGCCGACCTGGACTACATTCGCGTCTTTGTCGGCAAAGCCAATGTGGTCGGCGTACCTCTGTCGCGTCTTCCGATGCCTGCAGGCTTTCCTGCCCACTTGCTGCACGTGAGGCGCTATGACGCCGATCTCGTGCCGACGCCAGATCTGATGCTCGAGTTCGGCGATCGCGTCGGCGTGCTGATGCCGCCTGACCGCAGAGAAGACATCCGCAAGCATTTCGGCGACACCGTGAAAGGCCGCGGCGGAATTCAGTTATGTCTCGCTCGGGATCGGCATGGTGCTCGGCGTGCTGCTCGGCCTCATCCCCATTCCAATTCCTGGTGTCGGCACGGTCACGCTCGGTATCGGCGGTGGACCTCTGATCGTCGCTCTAATCCTTGGCAGATTGCGACGGACGGGTCCGATGTTGTGGACCATGCCGTTGCCGGCGAATATCGTTCTTCGCAATTTCGGCCTGGCGATGTTCCTCGCCACCGTCGGCGTAAACGCCGGTCAGCCGTTCGTGCGCACCGTCGCGGAATCCGGCTTCACAATGTTGTTCATCGGAGTTGCCGTTCTGCTGACCACCGTGCTTATTGTTCTGATCGTCGGGCACTACCTGTTGAAGATTCCCTTCGACGATCTTGTTGGCGTTGCGTCCGGGGCGACAGGCAATCCCGCCATTCTCGTCTACTCGACGCGAATGGCACCGACCGAGCGGCCCGACATCGGATACGCGATGATTTTCCCGTCTATGACGATTGTGAAGGTTATCGCCGTGCAGATCGTCGGTATCCTCGCAGCCGCAGGAGCGAGTGGGGGCTGAGGTTCGATCTGGGCGCGGCGCGCGGGGGCGGAGGGGGCGCGATGAAAAAACAAGTACGCGAGGATTCAGCCAACCTACCTCAGACCGTCACGTTCGATGCGATCATGCCGCCGCTTATGGCGGTGCGTGCCGAAGCAAGCGGCGTGAAGCGGGCCTCTATGGATCTGACAACCTTGCTTGGTGCTCAGTGTCGTTGGCGGGCGCGTTCATTTCATTCGGGGCGATTTTCGCAACGACTGTCAGCGCCGGAGCGGCGGAGCTGCCTTACGGCGTCGGGCGGCTTCTTTTCGGGCTGGTGTTCTCTGCCGGGCTCATCATGGTCGTCATTGGCGGGGCGGAGCTGTTCACCGGAAACAATCTTCTGGTCATGGCCTGGGCGAGCGGCAAAGGTGACAACCCGTGCGGTTCTGCTCAATTGGGTTCTTTCGTTCGCCGGCAATTTTGTCGGCGCGATCGTGACCGCGGCGCTGATGTTCTACACCACGCAATACACATTCGGCGGCGGCTCGATCGGTCTGGCGGCCCTGAATATTGCAAGTGCGAAAACGTCACTGGCGTTCATCCCGGCCCTGACCCTTGGGATCATGTGCAATGCACTGGTCTGCATGGCGGTCTGGATGTGTTTCAGCGCACGAACGAACATCGACAGGGTTGTTACTGCGATCCCGCCGATTGCCGCCTTTGCGGCGGCAGGGTTCGAGCACAGCATCGCGAATATCTACTTCATCCCGATGGGCCTGTTCATCAAGGCCGGTGCGCCGGAGTCGTTCTGGAGGGCAATCGGCAAGACGGCGGCGGATTTTCCTCAATTGACCTGGGACAATTTTTTCGTGGGAAATCTGCTTCCCGTGACAATTGGGAACATCATAGGCGGTTCGATTATGGTTGCCGCCGTCTATTGGTTTGTCTACCTGCGGAAAGCGGAAGCATAGGAATGCGCTGAATACGTCGCGCGCCGTTTGGAGAGATGACGTGTATATTGGGGGGCCGATTGCCGATCCGGGGAAAAAAGTGGCACGCGAAAAACAAGACACCGCCAAGTCTGGGCTGACAACGACATCGTTTATCGAAGTGGCGATCCGGCTCGGCGCTCTTGCCTCTTCTGATCTATTGGACTTTGATCCTTGTCCAACCTTTTTTATCGATTGCGATCTGGAGCGCAGTGTTGACCGTTGCGCTTTATCCTATTTTCGAATGGTCATCGCGTCAGCTTGGCGGCCGTCGCCGGATAGCTGCCGCGCTGATTACGCTTCTGAGCTTGTTGATCATCATCGGACCTGCAACCTGGCTGGCCTTGGGCCTGGTCGACAGTCTCCGGCTCATTTCCGAGCGGCTTGACCTTGCAAATCTCACGATACCCGCCCCGTCGACTTCGATAAAAGAATGGCCACTAATCGGCGAGCCGATCTATCAGTTCTGGGACCTGGCATCGACAAATCTCAGCGCAGCGATGGGCCAGATCCTGCCGCAGCTAAAACCACTGGGCAGCAGCTTGCTGCGCATCGGCGCCGATACTGGCCTTGGCATCATCATGTTCCTCGCGGCCATCGTAGTCACCGGGTTTCTCTTTTCACCGGCGCCGAGGATCGCTGAAACGATCAAGAAATTCTCGCACCGACTCAATCCTGATCGCGGCGAGGAGTTTGTCGAACAGGCCGGCGCAACCATTCGCGCGGTGTCGCGCGGTGTTATCGGAATTTCGGTGCTGCAAGCCCTGCTCGCAGGTGTCGGTCTCATGGTCGCCGGCATTCCGCAGGCCAGCCTGATCACATTCGGCGTTCTCGTATTTGGAATTATCCAGATCGGTCCGTCGATCATATTGATCCCGGTCATCATCTGGGCTTGGACATTCATGGGTACGATACCGGCCCTGTTGTTCACGGCCTACATGGTGCCGGTCAATTTGCTGGACAATTTGCTCAGGCCGATCGTGATGGGTCGGGGATTGAAAACGCCGATCCTCGTTATTCTGATCGGTGTGATCGGTGGCACTCTTGCTTATGGAATCACCGGACTTTTCCTTGGACCGATCGTACTGGCTGTCATCTGGGAATTGTTCGTCTCGTGGATCGAGGAGCGCGACGGCGCCTGAGCAGGCATTTGTTCGACCACGTGAATCGTCCGCCGCTTGACGCACGTCAATGAGCGGAGCTTTGCTTCAGTCACTATGGGGCGGGAACCCTGAGAGGTATCGCGCTATGGCAAGCAAAGAAACGACAGGTTCACAAACTGCGAAAGCGGGCACGCCGCCATTTCTGAATTGGGGCCAGACGGATGCTGCGATGGCCGTTCAGAAAGCCTTTCTGGAATCGTGTGACCACGCGAGCCGAAGCTGGCTCGCCCGCATGCAATCTGAAGTTTCGCTGTGGTCGGATCTGGCGAACAAGCTGAGTACGACCCAGTCTGTTCCCGAAGCGGTCGAAGCCTACTCGAAATGCGTGTCACAGCGCATGCAGATGGCTGCGGAGGACGCACGTCAGTTTGTCGATGAATCTCAGCAGATGATGCAAAAGATCACGCACTCGCTGGGTAACAAGCTGCCGACTGCGACGACGTGAGCCGTTCAACCGGTCTGCGCCGGGCATGAGTTGCTAGTCCGCAAGGCCAACAGCCTTGCGCAATTCGTCCCTTTACGTCCTTGAACTCGTTTCGGAACGATTCGTTGCTCAGGAGCGATGCGGCAATTGCCGCCCCAGCGACATTTCCTGCGTAGACGTCGCTGCGGAAATGGGCGCCCGAAACGATACGGCTGTAGCCGTAGTCCTGGATCCGTTTGTAGATCGCGTCCTTTTTCTCCGGGATCATTTCCGCGAGCACCATGCCGAGAGCGGCGCCGTAGGTCGCGTGCGCGGAAGGATACGAGGCGGAATCGCGATCGCTCAATTTCTTCAAAGTCTGAAGATTGTTGTGCGGCAAGCGGTAAGGGCGTGTTCGGTCGAAGGTGTTTTTTGCCTCGTGGACCGAGTGCCGCACTGAAGCGTCGATACAGTCGAAGAAGCGCCTGGTGGACGCCGAAAGGTTCTCCACCTTGATGCCGATTCCGCCGAGGAAACGCTCGAGTGTTCGGTGATCGTCGTCCCGTACATGTTTGACCTGCTCCGGAGTGCGCGATTCCTGCAGCCGCTGGAGCTCCTGCAGCTCTGCCTTGGTTTGCGCGCTATCCGGCTTCGGCGGAGGCATGAGCAGCATTGACAGCGGCACCGGCGGATTCGGGCACGATGGGTCAGCGGCAATCGCCGAAAAGCTGGACAGACAGAGACAGAGTAAGGCGATAGCAGCTGTGCATGTACGACCGCGATTGGGCCTCATACGCTGAACTCCCAAAACGAAGCCGTGTCAGGATGCCTTTGCTTGCGGTTTCTTTGCAACCTCGCGCAGGTGCGGAGCAGTTGGGCTGCCACCGACGCCGAACAGCCGGGCAAGTTCGCTCATTCTTCTCTTGCTTTCCTCGGATAGCTCGCCCCGGACGCTGATCAGCTGGCGAATGACCCCGTATGCCTTTTCCCGGGTTTCCGCATCGGGTGGAAGCATCGACGGAATAGCCGCAAGCGCCGCTTCCTCGTCGACCAGCAAGATGTTGAATTGTTCTCGCACCAGGGCTTTGAAATCCGCAAGTGACATGTCGCCGTGCTCCTCGCGCAAGCGGCGGGCCATCTCAAAGCCACGCTCGTCCACGCCCCCACGGCTCACTCCGGCATAGACAATTGCGCGAATGACAGCTGCACGAAGCCCGCCGGCCGAAATTTGCGATCTAAGTTCGGCGATCCGCTTCTGCAGGAGTTCGCGATGCAGTGGATTCTTCGACGCCTTCCGCAACGGTTGCGTCCCGGCAGGATCGACGCCCACAGCGGCCTGTAGTGTCGGCGAGCCATAGATTGCAAGGAAGGTCCGTTCCGATAACTTTTCGCTGGCCTCGCGCCATGCTTCGAGCCCGGCGACGATCTGGTTGGAAAATTGCTCCTGCATCGCAATAAGCGGATTGTCGCTCGCGATGCGTTTTCTGTTGCTGCGAACTTGCTCGGCGAGACTTGCGATCGGAGCCATTGCCGGATTCTGGTCGGAAAACAGCTCGTACTGCAGACGGAGGGGATGCAATTCATGCATCCGGTCAGCGAGCGGGTTGCTGACCAGCGCTCGCACGAAAGGCTGTGCAAAGGTGCGATAGAGCGAAAGGTTTATTTCGGAAACACGCGCGGCCGTTGCGAAACGACGCTCATCCGCAATGTCGTTGCCGCCGAGTGCTCGGATGTCGTCGAGCGTTCTTGCTTCACATCGCATGACCCAATTTCCGAGCACGAGATCGGGGTTGGCGGTTTCCGCCGTCTTGTCCTCGAAAATCGCCTCATAGAGGCCGGGCGGCAGCGTATCGATCAGGTCGATGTTGCTCGAGAACTCTCCGTGCTCCTTCTTCGCGACGCCACCCGAAACGAATATGCCGAGATGCCCAATGGTTTCATGGATCGTGTAGACGATCGTCTGCCCGTAGGACCGGATGTCGTCGACGCTTTCGTAGAGATCAAGAATCCAGTCGAGCGCTTGCTGCGGCGGCGTGATGTTGTCGCCTTTCGAGCAGAACACGACGATCGGTGAGCGGATATTGCGAAGATCGATTGCTGTCCCGTCCGACGTCTTGATGCGTCCGGCGGCAAGGTTGTTGCCGATAAACAGTTCATCGACGATGAACTGGATTTCTTCGGCGTTCAGGTTGACGTGGCCGCCCCACCACTTCTCGAAGCCCAGATATCGGGGCGCCTCAGTGTCGATCTTCGAATAGAGGTTGTATTGCTTGCTCCACAGCGTATTGGCGGGGTTCTGACTTTCGAAATTCTGCACCAGCCAGGCGCCATCAAATTTGCCGTGGCCGAGATCGCCGGCGAACGCAGTCAGCCAGCTGCCGCCCAGCAATCCACCCGAATATCGCATGGGATACTTGCCGTGCACGCCGGCCCAGTAGGAGAGCGGTGATCCGGCAACAATGATGGGGCCGAACAATTCGGGTCGGATCGCTGCCAGCATCATGATCGCCCAGCCCGCCTGGCAATTTCCGATCACGCAAGGCTTGCCGTTCGCCTCGGGATACGCGGCGGTGACCTTTTCGATGAAGATCGCTTCTGCCCGAGCAATATCTTCGATGGTTTGCCCTGGGACGGGATCGGGCAGAAACCCGATGAAGTAGCAAGGATGGCCGGCCTTGAATGCGACACCGATTTCGCTGTCGGCCTTGAACCCGCCAATGCCGGGACCGTGCCCGGCGCGCGGATCGACGACGATGAAAGGCCGCAGCTTCGGATTAATCTCGACGCCCGCGGGCGGAACGATGCGCGCAAGCACATAGTTCACCGGGCGCTCGAGCGTGCGTCCATCGACAACAAGCTCTGCTTTGTAGTCGAGCACGTTCGGCGCTGTTTCCGCCATGTGCTCGCGATACTGGTTCCCGCGCTGACGCATGACATCCCAGAACAGGACGCTGCGCTGGAACGCATCGATCGCGTAGTCCATGGCCGGCGCGAAAATGCCAAACGCGGTCGTGTTTGGCTCCGCTGGCGGAAGGTTTGTCTGCGCTGACGACATTGTTGTGTTCCTTCTCTTTTCCTAATCCATGATGTGGTAGCCGCCGTCGACATAGAGCGTCTCGCCGGTGATCAGCCGCGCCGCGTCGTGCGCCAGAAAGGCCGTCGCGACGCCGACGTCGTCGATGCTCACCAGGCTGCGTGCGGGCGCTTTCGCCTTGGCCTTGTCGAGCAGCGCATCGAATTCAGGAATCCCGGATGCGGCCCTGGTGGCGAGCGGCCCGGGAGAGATTGCGTGAACGCGAATTCCTTTCGGACCGAGCTCGGCTGCGAGGTAGCGGACTGCGCACTCGAGTGCTGCTTTGGCGACGCCCATGATGTTGTAGTTCTTAACCACCATCTGGCTGCCGTAGTACGACATCGTGAACAAAGAGCCGCCTTTGCGCATCAGCGGTTCGGCGAGATGTGCCATGCGGATGAAAGTCCAGCACGATACATCCATGGTTTTGGCGAAGCCTTCCCGCGATACGTCGACCACGCGCCCCTGCAGCGCGTCTTTTGGCGAAAAGGCAATGGAGTGGACGACGAAATCGATCTTGCCCCACTCCTTGGCGATCCGTTCGAAGACCGCCTCCATCTGCCCAGGTACGGTTACATCGAGCGGCAGCATAATGGGAGCTTCGAGCGCGCGCGCGAGCGGCTCGACATATTTTTTTGCCTTGTCGTTGAGATAGGTCACGGCGACTTCGGCTCCGAATGCTCGGAAAGCTTTCGCGCAGCCCCACGCAATCGAATTTTCGTTTGCAATTCCGACGATGAGGCCCTTTTTCCCCTCGAGGAGTTTGGCCTTCACCGCCGGAAGCGTGAGTGAATTATTCTTGCTCATGTGAGTCTCTACGTAACGTTCTGCGATCTTCTTGATTGCACGAAAGGCCTGGCGTCGATCCTTGGCATCGTCGATGTGCGCGATGTCGCGGCCGTTGATCCTGAGGTGGCCTTCACTCCACGGCGCGATTTCCGCTTCCAGATGGTCGTCGCCCATGATTGCGACAAATTGCTGGACGGTGGCGCCTTTTCCTGCGGCCAAGCGTTATTCGTCTTCCAGTCCAGCATTTTCGTGGTTTCGGCCGTTCGAACGCCGCAGAAGCGGATATCGCCCGCATGGAAACTAGTTGCGGCATGCCGGACATGTATTG
The DNA here is from genome assembly GCA_963831515.1 of uncultured Alphaproteobacteria bacterium. Taxonomy (GTDB): domain Bacteria; phylum Pseudomonadota; class Alphaproteobacteria; order Rhizobiales; family Xanthobacteraceae; genus Pseudolabrys. The sequence goes on from CAWHQL010000020.1 coordinate 12,630, forward strand.
ACCTGGATCAAACCGGGTGCGGTCAGCCGTCGCCAATACGCTGAAATTCCTCAATTTTTTATGCGCGAGCAGCGACGGGCGGTTCAGCAGGATCAGCGTTCGAGGCGAAAGGCGGGCAACCAGCTGCGATCGTTCCAGTTCGGTGATGGTGCGGCTGACGGTCTCGATCGTCAGGCCGAGGTGATCGGCGATGTCCTGATGAGACATTGGAAGATCGAGGTACTTTGTCTTTCCCAGCCTGCTGGACAGATCGAGGAGAAACGTTGCCAAACGGCATTTCGCGCTTCTGCCGATCAACAAGGCATGCTCCTGCGTACGTCGAAGCTCGTTTGTCGTTGCATCCAGCAAAAAACTCGAAATTCGACTGTCCCGGGCAGCGATGGAAAGGAGGGCGCTACGTTTGAGATAGAGGATCATTACATCGGTCGCCGCTTCTACAGACAACGCGTGCTTCAGATCGGTCCAGCCAAACACCTCGCCGGGCAGATAGAAACCAATAATGTTCCGTGTGCCGTTTTGAAACGTTCGGCAACTTCGGACAATTCCCTCGATGACCAGAAAGATGTAGTGGGCAGGGTCGCCCTCACAGACGATCACCTGGTCGCGGCGGTGACGGATCGGTCCTCGCCGAAGCGCAACTATGGTGCGTTGGACCAGCTTCTCGTCGTCGCCATGTATGGCTGGCCAGTTTGCGGTTGCTACGAGAGCCCCATCGTGGAAGCCGTCACGGTGCTCACGCGCAGAGGGCGCGCTGATGCTCCCAAGTTGGGTCATTTGTTGCACCACCAGCCAACGCTATAGCCAGGTGGTATGTCGAAATAGTTGGACCTTAGCCCACCCTAGAGTTGACGGCATAAGGTGCAGGGCACGTGTCAGCTTAACGAAGATTTTATGGCGCCCTTTTGCGCTTAGTGGCGCTGCGACATTTTGCCGGGGCGCTCACGGCTCGCGGGAAAAGCCGGCGGGATCATCTACGATAAAGCGCGTCGCGTCCCACCCAATCACACTGATCCCGCCGAGGAACGCGAACGCAAAAGTAAAGCTTCGAAGAATCTTCCTGTTCGATCGTCACGCGACGACCGGCACTCAATGCCGTGCACTGGTGATGTCGGAGAAAATCCGATAGCTGCGCCATGCTGGGATTTTCACGCGCCAGTTTGTAAAACTCGGACAGATCCTGTTGCTGGAGGCACGCCGGTGACCGGCGCACGATGACCATTTCCCTCGCGAGAGAGGGCGTGATCGTGGCCGCAATGATAACGGTGATGAGTGTTGCCGTTTTCACGTACTGAATCCCCGTTCTTTGTCGCGTAGATCAAGTATCCGATCTTTGGGTCTGCTTCAGGCAGTCTTCAATGGATCGGCGGGGTGCGAGAGTCCCGAGATCCTGCTCGGCCTCGACGGCTTTGAGATTTTCAAGAACGTCATCGCGTAGTCCGGCAAGAACGATCCTGATCCCGCGGGCTTTAAGCGACCGCGCTAACACCCGCAATGTCGTGCCCGCCGTTGTGTCTATACGCGGCACGATTGAACAATCGATCACCAACAGCCTGGTGCCGTCCGGCGCCTTGTCAACCATGTCGAGGATACTGCGGCGGATATGTTCGGCGTTGAAATACAACCACGCGCCCGGGCTGCGGATCACGATCGCCCCGAGCGGATCTCTGGCACCAGGATATCTGGCGCGATTGACGAATTCGCCGGTCAGCGGCTCCCGTCCGAGAAGGGTCACGCTGGGGCGAGCCGCGTGCGCGATAAGCATGACGAGCGAACCGGCCGCAGCAAGAAGGAGACCATCAAGCAATCCGAAAAACAGCACGCCGAAAAACGCGAGCAGGGCGATGCGAAACTCGGGGCGGGATGCCAGGCGCAGTTTGCGCAGATCATCGACGCGGACCAAGTGTGTCGCCGCCATCAGCACGATCGCAGCGAGAACCGGCTCCGGTAGATTGTGAAAGAATTTTGCGAAGAACAACAATGTGAGGGCGATCGCGCACGATGTCACGACCAATGCGGCCGGAGAGGACGCGCCACCCAGGTCGTTAACGGCGGTTTGCGACATTCCACCAGCGACCGGGAAACCGCTGGTCAAACCCGTTGCGAGGTTGGCCGCGCCGATGGCCGTCAGCTCCTGTTCCGGATTGATGTCATAGCCATGCTTCTGCGCGAAGCTGCGTGCGACTGAGATCGATTCGCCATAGGCGAGCAGGAAGCAGGCGAGCGCGATCGGTATGAGTGTCGCGATGTCGGATACGTGGATATGTGGGATGCTGACATCAGGGAGGCCGGTCGGAAGGTCGCCGACGATGTGGATGCCTTTGTCCGCCAACCCGAAAACCGTCATCACAAGTATGGCGGCAACGACGACAACGAGCGTCGTCGGACGGCCGGGGAAAGTCCGTTCAAAACCTATAAACAGAGCAATGGCGGCGAGGCCGATGGCGAGTGACAGAATGTGAGTTTGCGGCAGCGAAGATACGACGTGAAAAACACGTTCGAAGAAATTGCCACTCACGCCTTTAATGCCGAACAGCTTGGGGAGTTGGGTCGACGCGATATAAAGCGCTGCTCCCGTTTTGAATCCGACCAGGATCGGGTCGGAAATAAAATAGGCGGCGTTGGCAAGGCCGACAAAGCGGCCGGCGATGCTGATGAATCCGACCATAAGGGCGACTGCCCCCACGAGCGCCATGGCCCGTGCGACATCGCCATCGGCCAATGAAACGACACTGGTTGCCAGCACGATCGCCAGCGAAGAGGTCGGCCCGACCGCTAGTTGCCGGCTTGTCCCGAACAATGCATAGGCAATTCCGGCGACGAGATAACAGTATAGTCCGGTGACAGGCGGTAACTGTGCCAGCGATGCATAGGCCAACAATTCAGGGATGACGAAGGCCGCAAGCGACAGGCCGGCGATCAGGTCAAGGTGAACATTTTGCGCCGTGTACGCACGCATCCATCGCAAAGCCGGTACCCAGGCAAAGCGCGTCTCCGAGAGTGGTCTGTCGCCCATATTTGCTTGCGCCCCGATGCGTCCCGCTCTTCCGCCTCAGTATGATTTCGACCAGATACCAACCGATCATTGATTTGCATCAATAGCGGTCAATGCATGCTACCTTTAACTGGACCGGATGAAGAGGTCCCGACAGTAAAATCCCGGGGGCAGGAATGTTGCGTCAGTTCATGGTCGGGGGTGCTGTGAGCGTCTGCAACATTGCAATTCATGCGCTCGTGATGGCGATCATCGTTCGGGTGGCTCGATCGATGGGGACGAAGGAGTGGCTGCACCCGTCTCTTCTATTGATTGGCGTGATGAGCTCGACCGTTTCAGTTTTGATGGTCACGCATGCTGTGGAAGTCATTGTGTGGACTTTGGCCTATGGAATGGTCGACATCGCCGCTCCAGGCACCAACCTCATATATTTTGCCTTCGTCAACTACACGACGCTGGGCTATGGCGACGTTACACCGTCGGCGCGTTGGCAGCTGCTGGGTCCGATAACCGCGATGAACGGGGTGCTGCTGTTTGGCTGGTCGACAGCGGTTATCTTTGAGGTGTTGCGCAAGACGATGGACCTGTCGGCGCCGTTGGTCGGCAAGCAGTACAAGTCGCGATGATTGTCGGAACAGGGCTTCGCCCAAAGGTGGCACGAGTCCTATTGTTGTGCCCTTTGGCGGCGCTTGGTCCCGGTATCGCTGTTGTCCGGCTGCTCAGGCACCTGGCGGCCGACATCATCATGGTCCGGATACCAAATCACCAGGCCTCCGACACAAGGGGTGATGGCGGTGACCGCAGTGACTCTCATCCTGTCGATGACGCCGCTTTTTGTTGTTGCTATGCTGACCACAGGATGTCCTTTCGGAATTCTCGCTGCTCCACGGGATAGCTCGGTATTGCCAATATTTCTGTGAGGTAAATCACTCTCGCGCCAATTTTTGTAAGAGGGGGCAGACATGATTACCGTTCCCGGGCTGGCATCGGAGGCCTTGGGGTCCTACCTGTCGACGCATCTGGGCCGCCGCTTCCACTCGACAGAGGCGCATCTGACCGAGCTCATTCCGTCGGTCGCCCGGTTGTCCCTCGAGTGCATCGGAAACAGCGACGCGCTTTATCACAACGTCGAGCACACGATGCTGGTGGCGCTGGTCGGGTACGACATCATGAAGGGCCGTGCGCTGCTCACGCACACGACACCGAGCGACTACTCGCATCTTCTGGTTGCATGCCTGCTGCACGACATCGGCTATGTGCGCGGCATTCTCAAGGGAGACGGCGTCGACGGATATGTCATCGACGGACGGGGGAACAAGATCACTGTTCCGCGTGGATCATCCGACGCGGCACTTTTGCAGTACCATGTGGACCGTTCAAAACTGTTCGTCATGGATCGCCTTTCCAACCACGACCATCTGGACGCGGCGCGGATCGCGCGCGCCATCGAGTTCACGCGCTTTCCGGCCTCGACGGTCGAGCCAGAGGACGATGATAACGAGGAGGGTTCACTGGTGCGGGCGGCCGATCTCATCGGTCAGCTCGGCGACCCGCAGTATCTGCGGAAGGCCAACGCACTTTATTATGAGTTCGAGGAAGTCGGACTTAACAGGCAGCTTGGCTATGAATCGCCGGCTGATCTCACTGAGCTTTATCCGCAGTTCTACTGGAAGACAGTATCCCCTCACGTCCAGACTGCCATCCGATATCTCAACGTGACGTCGAGTGGTCGGCAATGGGTCGCTAATCTCTACAGCAACGTCTTCCGTGCCGAGCGCGATCTCAGCCTGTCAGGGCCGGAGCGCTGACGAGGCGCGAAAGCAGTTTCTTCTCTGGTTGTTTCCGGAGATGGAAAGCCTATTCTGAGACGGGAATCGGCTGATCAGAAGGGGCCATCATGGGTGTTCTTCTCTGGATCATTATCATCGGGTTCATTGCCGGCGTCATTGCACGGCTGCTGATGCCGGGCCCGAACACGCCGAAAGGTTTCGTCGTCACCACCATCATCGGCGTGGCAGGAGCGGTGCTTGCCTCCGTCGTAGGCGATTTCGCCGGGCTGTATCGCCCCGGTCAGGGCGCAGGCTTGATCGGCGCGACCGTTGGCGCGCTGGTCATCTTATTTGTGTGGAATCGCCTTGTGGCCGCTGAGGTCATTCCCGATCATGGCCTCTGAGCGCCGTTAATTTGTCAATTCGATCCAACGGATAAAGCGGCCGCCGGCCAGCCCACGCGTCAGCGCAAGATTGTATTCGCGGAAGACCTCGGCCTCGTGCCAGCCGCCACGCGGCCAATCTCTGACTGCATTTTCGAGACGGCCCAGGTCGATGACGCGCCGGACGAGGGGAGATTTGGAAAGCTCATCGAGTTCCCTCGCGAGTTCGCCCCGGCGTGCCTCAAGTTTTCGGTACCAGTCGGCGCCTTGCAGGCCGCTGAGGCGATTTGTCAGTACAGCCTCTGGAAGCAGACCCCACATGGCGCGACGGATCAGCGAACGATCGATGCCTTCAACAAGGTATTGTTCGGGCGGAATGCCGAAGCAGTAGGAGATGACATCGATGTCGGCGGTCGGATCGCGCACCTCGACACCGGTGAAGGCCTTCTCGGCCGCCTGCCAGTCGCCAAGGTAGTCAACCTGCGCAAGACCTTTGATGCGTTCATCGCGCCGCATGCGATAGAGAAAGTCGTGCCCGACGGTGCGCGCGCGGCTTTCGACCGCCATCTCCGCTGCGAAATCGATACGGATCGGCGCATGTTCTCGCCAGGCCGCAATCCGACGGCGATGCGCCCAATCGTCCACCCGCCTGGGGATCAGCGGCTCGACGAGGAGCTTTCGCAACGCCGTCCAGCGCGAGTAGGGGGTGTTGCGATAAAACTGCCGCCACTGCCGATAGGCCAGCAGTAACCGGCCACGCGCCAGATGGCCGGGCGCCTGCGACCAGCCGTTCCAGCTGATGGTGTAGTTGCCATGCAGGCCGCCGAGCAGCACGCGCCGACCCTGTGCACGTGCGCGCTGAAGCATTGCCATCGTCCAGTCGAGATTGGTCGGATTACGCACCGGTCCGTCGAGCGCGATAAAAAAACGCTCGAGTTGTGCGAAGTCATCACACTTATCGGTGTGGACATAGTCGACGTCGATATTGCCGGCTTTCCTTCGGATCGCCTCGACATAAGGCGTCTCGTCGGCGTAGCACCCATCCGGCACCGGGCCGTTGAAATCGCGTCCGGGGACTCCGGTGAATGCAGCGAGCCGCTGGTTCTTTTCTCCCATCGCACGCGCGGCAAGAACGGAAACCGAAGACGAATCGAGTCCACCACTCAGAAGACTCCCGATTGGGTGGATGCTGCGCATTTGACGGCGCACGGCGCGATCGAGGCAGTCGCGCAGCCCGTCCGCATAGGCGGTGTCGGATCGAAGCCTGATATTCTTGATATCGGCGGGTGACCAGTAGCGGCGTTGTGCGATCGATCCGTCGGGTTTCACGTGAAGGAGATGTGCCGGTGGGACCCGAAATACATTCCGATACATCGTCGTTGCATGATCGGCGTGATTGAGTACCAGGAAATCGGCGAGCTTTTCCTCGCATAGCGCCCGCGGCACATCATCGAATGCAAAAAGTGCATTCGGCATGCTCGCAAAAGCAAAAAATTCCTTACCTTTGTGCCAAGTCACAACATTCAATCCGAGATGATCGCGCGCCAGCGTTACGCAACGGCTGCGCGAGTCCCAGATCGCCACTGCAAAGGGCCCGCGAAGTACCGGCCAGACATCGTCCCCCAATTTTTGCCAAGCGGTCAGGAGCAAACGCGAGTCCGGCCACTCCGCCGTTTCGGTTTTGGAAATTCCGGCTAGGGCAAGCAACTCGTCGCGATTGTCCAGCCGCAGGTCCGCGGTGATGATCGATCCGCTGGCATTTTGGAACGGCTGGCGGTCGAAGCGGTCTTCGGGGGTCATCCGCATCAGCGCGTGCGCGAGACCACAGTTTTCCTTCGCAACGATTTCGACGCGGTCGGGTCCATACTGATCGAGCGCATTGGCGGCGCGTTCGAGATCGCGCCGCGCCACACTGCGGCCGTCGAAACGTATCAGCCCGGCGATTCCGCTCATCAGGCTGCTCCGCCGAACCGGGCCAAAGGCGTGAAACGTTCGACCTCACGGTCTACGACGGCGCCACCTTCTCCGATCTCGACCCATGCATGGGCGACGAGCGCCTGATCTTGTCGGGCAACGCCGAGGCAAAGGCGGCTTGTTACGCCGCGCCGTCGCAACATGGCGTGCGTTGCGAGCGCGCGGGGTAAACACAGAGCGTTGGCCGCCATTTGCTCCACCGCCCAGAAGATCCAGTTTGCTTCATCGGCAGCAAACCGATTGATGCGGCGAGGGGGACGGTTCGCCCAGGCGAAGACTCGCGAGGGAGGGACAAAGCGCACGGCCATCCGCGCCAGAACGATCGCTACGAAAGCTTCCCGCAAGTAGGCGCGGCGGATGGCTGCCGGCTTCATCGCATCTCTTCCACGGCCAGCACCCGTACGAGCCGTTCGTTCAGCAGCGTTTGCAGGAAAGGGATTACGTCTGTGGCGAGCGTTCCTGGGTCCACGTCATGCCGGATCTGAAAGACGGCGGAAAATTTCGCCGACCCGACACGGTTCGGCCAGCATTGCCCATATCTCGGTTGCGACCCGGTTGAAGTCGAAATAAGAGCCGGCGGCGAGGCTGAGGACAACGGCGCGACCGTCGACATCGGCCAGGGCCAATTCCTTCTCTCGGACGAGAACGCTGTCGACTGTTACGCTCAAGCTGTCGGGCTCCACTGCTGCGTGGCGTGGCCAACTCTACCCTATGTTCGCTTCAGCACTGCTAGTTCTTGTTGTCGATGCGGGAAGACATCGGAATGGCCATCTCGAATGAAAACCCGAATTTCGTCGACGGGGAAGACGGCGGCTGCGGCTCGGTGAGCGCAGCATTGGTGTTCTCGCCTCGAGCGGCCGATTTGGTTTCGGCGCCGATCGCGACCTTTCTGATGGTCGGCGGCTCCCACGGCGTGCGTTGCTCGTTATTGGTCCGGCGAGGATCGCTCTCTGTCACGGCCGATCTCCGCAAAAATTAACTACGCAAGCGTTCTATGAGATAGCTTCTGGCGTGGCAAGGCGATGCCAGGGCCGCAGGACGCGTCGAGACTGGTGCAATATAAACGTCTCACGCGCGCGCGGTCACGCAGACAATGTGCTGCATTGCGCGCTTTGACGCGTGGTCGCAGCCGCTTGGCATCCAATATCCCCCATGATACGCTTTTTGCGCCAAGAGGGGTTTTGGGCCGAAAAACAAGCACTTAACGACCAAAGTGCTCATCGTGCTCAAGCATGCAGAAAGGATCCGCCATGGCAGAAAAATCGTCAGCGACATCGGAAACGGGCGAAGCCATCGCGGCAGATACGCCGGAGACTCGAGAACAGATGGCTTCGAAGCTCGTTGATCGGTTTGCACTGTGGTCCGGTGTGGCCGAACTCGTTCCGGTTCCAGTTCTCGACGCCGTTGCGGTCGGTGGCCTTCAGATCCAGATGGTTCGCCGCATTTCGCAAATCTATGACATCGACTTTTCGGAGAACCGGGGTAAGGCTTTGATCGCGAGCCTCGCGGGATCGATGATCCCTGCGACCAGCGGCATCGGCGCCGCAAGCGTGCTCAAGGCGATTCCGGTTATCGGCACGATCGCTGGCGGATTTGTCATGCCCGCCTTGTCAGCCGGCGCCACCTACGCGATCGGCAAGGCGTTCATTCAGCACTTTGCCACCGGGGGGACGCTGCTCGACTTCAATCCTCCGGATTATCGGCAGTTCATCAAAGCCCAACGGGACATGTGGGATTCGCGAAAGAACCGCGCTGCCAAGTCTCCAGAAGCGGGAGCGGCAACGGGTCCATAGCCACGCCCGCGCGGGTTACGCGACTGGAGTTAATGCATCCACCGCAGCCGTAGCGCTGTCGACCGGCGAGACCGAGCCCCATGCTCGAAGCCTTCGTCTACATAGTGTTCTGTGCCCTCACGGGACTTTGCGGTGTCGACCGCCGAATGGGCTTTTTCGGCACTTTTTTTCTGGCCCTGGTCACCACTCCATTTGTAGTGTTGCCTGTCCTGCTTCTGACCGGCCAATCACGTCGCGCCGAATGGCCTCGCCGGAATTATCAGAAGTGATTTTTTGTTTCGGCGGGGGGCGTATCTTGCTGGGCCGGCGGCGGCATTTTGTGAAAGTGTAGACGGAAGACGTTATGTCCTTCCTCCAGCTCGTCCGCCGGGAAATGCACGGCTCGCTGCCGAAGCTGCTGCTTATGTCCGGACTCGGAGGCATAAGCACCGCGGCGATCCTGGGGGCTATCAACTCGGGCCTGCAGAACGGCTCAACACTGTGGGCCGCCTCACTTTTTATCGTCGCGCTCTTTCTGTTCATCAAAACCCAATCCTACGTCACCATCACGACGACCGCCGAGATCGAGGCGATCATCCATAAGATTCGCGTTCGCCTTATGGACCAGATCAGGCACTCGGAACTGTTGTCGATCGAAGACGTCGGCCGGGCGCGGATCGTCGCAGCAATCACAAGCGATACGGCTGTGCTCACGCAGGCGAGCAATATGCTTGCCTTCACTGTGCAAGGCGCGGTCCTGATTGTTTTCGTGGCGATCTATGTGGCCTTCCTGTCGATCGCGGCCATTCTCACAACCATCGTGGTTGTCTCGATAGCTGCCGTTATTTTTCACCAGAAAAACCGCCGCTTGGTCAGTGAGAAGCAGAGGGCGGCCGCATGGGAGCGCCGGCTGTTCGACCGGCTCATCGACTTTCTGGATGGGTTCAAGGAAGTGCGGCTTAACAGCGCACGCAGCACAGATCTCTTCAACGATGCAGTCGACGTGTCGCGAACGGCCGCCAACATCAAAATAAATACACAGGCCGAAACCTTCAGGATGATCGTGACATCGCAGATTTCGATGTACGTGTTGCTCGGGGCCGTCGTGTTCGTGGCTCCTCAGTTCAGCGACTCGCTCGGCGGGGCGGCTCTGACGAAAACCACGACAGCCCTGATGTTCATCGTGGGGGCGTGTTTCGGTCTGGTGCAGTCGATCCCCATCTTGCTGAATGCAAACGCGTCAGCAGACCGCCTTGGTACAACTGGAAAATGCACTGCGGGCGACGGCCGCGCGGCCGCGCGAGGTTCCAGTGGTGAAGCGTTTCGACAAGATCGAGATGCGCAATATCAATTTTCGCTACGTCGACAAGTTCTCAGAAGCCGCCTTCAAGATTGGCCCGATCGATTTTACCCTGAACGCTGGGGAGCTGGTTTTCATCACCGGGGGCAATGGCTCGGGCAAATCGACCTTCCTGAGGGTTCTTTCCGGCATTTATCCCCCTGATTCGGGTGAAATTATCCTCGACGGACGGCACATCGACAGTTCTACACGCGACGAATATCGCGCGTTGATGTCGGCGATTTTCTTCGACTATCATTTGTTCCGGCGGCTCTACGGGGTGTCCGATCCTGAGCCAGGCGAGGTTGCTCGTCTTCTCGCCTTATTTCGGCTGTCCGAAAAGACCGGATTGGTTGACGGTGAGTTTCGCACGCTAGAATTGTCTGGGGGGCAGCGCAGACGTCTGGCCCTTATCGTCAGCCTGCTCGAGAAGCGTCCGATCCTCCTGCTGGACGAATGGACGGCCGAACAGGATCCGGAATTCCGGCGCAAGTTCTACGACGAACTGTTGCCGGATCTGATGAAAGCCGGCGCGACCGTCGTGGTGATCACGCACGATGATCGTTATCTCGACGAGCTCGACTTGCCGGCTCGCAGGATCCGGATGGACGAAGGAAAGATTGTCGACCAGCGTACGATAAAAAGTACAACAAAAACGAGACGTCGGTAGCGGGAGAAGGATTGATGGCGAAGTATCCGGAGTCCCTTGATGGAATGCCACCCAGGCCACACACCTGGAGGCGTTTTATCGGGCGCCATCTGCCGAGCCTGTCAGTCACTTTGCTGGCGGCGTTGCTCATGGCCACCATCCTGTTTCCTTATGTCGTGATCACCGTTCCGAGCGGCAGCGTCGGCGTTCTCTGGAAACGATTCAATGGCTACGACCTTTATTGCTGGTGCTTTGTCGGCCGCGGCACGATTCTGGATCCACGCGAGCTGAGAGACGAAGGTCTTCACGTCATCTGGCCCTGGGACAAGCTGTACATCTACACACTGCGGCTTCAGTCCTCGACCCAGACATATAACGCGATCACCAAAGACGGCGTGAATGTGAGCGCGCAGATCAACGTGCGATTTCAGCTGCTGCACAACTACGTCGCCGTGCTGCACAAGTTCATCGGCCCGCAGTATCTCGCTTCGGTCGTGGAGCCGGAGCTCGGCAGCCGGGCGCGCGAGATCATCGCTCAATACACGGCGCAAGAAGTCTATACGTCGCGGGAATCGATCCAGTCGAAAATCCGTGCGGATGCGCAAAAGAGCCTGAGTACGCATCTCAACAGTCTCGTACAGCCCGAAGCGATGGAGCAGCCGGACCCAAAACACTACAACGACTTCTTGCAGAATTCGATCAACCTGCTGGATGCCCTGGTGCTCGGCATCGAACTGCCGCCGGAAATCGTCGCGGCCATCAACCGGCAGACCCAGCAGTATTATGAGATTCAGGAATACAAGTACCGTGTCGAGCGCGAGGCGCAGGAATCGACGCGCAAGCAGATCGAAGCAAACGGCATCGCGGCCTTCCAACGGACGGTAAGCGAAGGAATCTCGGATTCGTATCTGCGTTGGCGCGGCATCGAAGCGACGCTGGCACTCGCCCAGTCCCGCAATTCGAAAGTTGTCATCATCGGCGGGGGCAAGGATGGGTTGCCAGTTATTCTCGGCAACGTTGACGGGGCGGTGGGATCAACCTCGAAAGCGACCGCTACCGATGAAGATGCGACGCCGAGCGAAAAGGCGCCTGGAATTTCGTCTGGCCAGATCAACACACTACCCAAGCCAACCGGATCGCCGGCGCCCGAGAAGAACAACGCGCCTGCCGCGAGCTCAACGCCGCCCAACGTCACTCAGACGCCCATGGCAGCTGCGCCGAGCGGGCATTCGCCATTCGATCTGTCGCAGATCAAGGACTACTTGCAACGGCTTCCCGATTGGCTCAAGTCGGCGGCAACGGGCCCGGGTTCCGGGGCGGCGACGCCGCCAAAGCAGTAGGGAGCGAAGGAATCGCAGGTGAGCGGAATGACTGACGCACAGCAAACGATACGGCCCCGGTCATTCCTGTACCGGTTGTTCACCGGCCGATGGCTATTCCTGCTTACGATTTTGGTTGGAGTCGTCGCTTACTTAATCGGGCTCAACGTCGGGTATCTCGATATTGCCGGCGCAAGACAGCTGATCCAGCAGTTGCGGACCGACAACCAGAAACTCAAAACCCAGATTGCAGACCTCAACGCGACGCAGGTTGCCTTGCAAAACAGGCTTTCTGTTTTCGAGGCCGCGTTGGACGAGATCATTCCGTCGAAGAACACCTACAACATCAAGCCGAACCAATCGATGATCGTCGCCGCTGGGCGATTGACCGTTGGGCTCATTGGAGCCCCGACGAACGAAAACATCACTATCAACGTCAATGGAAAACAGCAGACCGTTGCCTCAGGCGATGTTGTCAGTCTGACGCTCGATCCGAAGACGAACTGCCTGGTGCGCGTCCAATCTTTCGACATGTTCAAGGCGGTTCTCTACGCGTCCTGCACCCAGGCGCAATAGCCCGACGATGCGACAATAGCGGTGAGAACGCACCGCTCGATCTTGCTGGGTGGGCCTAAAACCGCAAATATCCACGCCCGACCGGGGTCATGTGAAGAATGGCGGACGGGAATCCGGTAGCATTGGCTCCGAGTGATTCGCCATAACGCGTAAGCGGAAAAGGCAGGTCGGCCATGAGACAGATAATTACTGTAGCAACGATGAAAGGCGGTAGCGGCAAGAGCACGCTGGCAAGTTGCCTTGCAGTTCATTGGCATCTGACGGGCCGGCTCCCGACTATCATCGATGCCGATCCTCAACGGTCGATTGCGCGGCTCGCCCTTCGGGAGCGGGCGCTTGGCGGTGTCCCGGTGGTGGAAGACGCATCTGCGGAAGCATGGAAGACCGCGCAGAATCTCGGGGCCTCGGGGCGCCCGATCATCATAGACACTCCGGGATTCCGTTCAGAGGCGACGCTCGCCTGCATCAGGGCAGCCGATTTTCTTCTTGTGCCGGTCAAGGCGTCGCCGCTCGATGTGGACCGCATGCTGGATACACTCAATTCTCTGATCGATGGTGCAGGCGGCAAAAGGCCGACTTTCCGGTGCATTCTCACGCAAACCACGCGGGATTCGGTCATCTCCAAACAAATACGAGCGGAATTGATGGACGCCGGGTACCCGGTGCTCGAAAACGAGATGAACAATCGCGTCGCATATGCGGAAGCGGGTCTGTGGGGAGCGACGCCGAGTCTCATCAGCTGGAAAGGACCGGCGGCGCGTGAGATTGCGGCCATCGCCAGCGAAGTGGATAATCTGGTGGGTATCAAAAAGGCGGCGTAAACATGAGTAAGAAGTTGCCGAAGGCAATCCGGCCCAACATCACTCACAGGGGCGGTCCCGAGGCACAGTCCAGGGTGGCCGAGCCCTTGCCCGAGGCGAAGCGGCCGGCAAAATCACAGCAGGTCTCCTCGATCGCGCCTGAGGACCTTGTCGCCACCGATATTGATGCGGCGGAACGCAAAGGACGTGCCCGCAAGCTGGTCGAACGCTTCTCGCTTTACTCAGGGGTGGCTGGCCTGCTGCCGGTGCCGGTCGTCGATATCGCCGCCGTAGCCGGAGTTCAACTGCAGATGCTGCGGCGCATTTCGCAACTTTACGACATTCCGTTTTCGAAAAATCGCGGCAAGGCGATTGTGGCCAGTTTTGCCGGAACGATGATACCCGCGAGCACCGGACTGGGCGTGGCCAGCATGGTCAAGAGCGTGCCTGTCGCCGGAACGGCAATCGGCGCGATCACCGCACCGGCTTTGTCCGTCGGTGCCACCTACGTGATTGGAATGACTTTCGTCGAGCACTTTGCCCGAGGCGGGACGTTGCTCGATTTCGAGCCACCCGACCATCGCGAATTCATCAAGGCGGCCGCCGAGGTGCGCAAGGCCTGAAGCAACCCAACTCGGGTGGCGGCTGCGCCAAGCTCTGACTATGACCTCTTGCCGCCGGTCTTGGCGGCTTTCTCAGCGTCCCACCACCAGAGAGCCGGAAAGCCCGACATGCCGTATTTCGGCAGTGGATCGCGATAACTAAAGCGATTCCATCGCGCGGTTCGCAATTTGGCATAACCCCATTGCGGCACGACGTAGTTATTCCACAGCAGGATACGATCGAGTGCTCTCGTCGCGGCGAGGAGTTCATCGCGGGTTTTCGCCGAAATGATCCGTGTGATCATCTCATCAACAGCCGGATTCTTGATGCCGAGGATGTTGTCCGATCCGGATTGATCGGCCGCCTGCGAACCCCAGTACCCGCGCTGCTCGTTTCCGGGAAGCAGAGATTCGCCCCAGGCAAACGTAATAACGTCGAAGTCCCATTTACGCAGCCGGTTCTCGTACTGCGCCTGGTCGACCGTGCGGACCGACACCGTGATGCCGAGGCGTTCGAGGGACGGCTTGTAGAACAGGAAGATGCGTTCGAACAGGGGAGCATTGGCGAGAAATTCAACTTCCAACGGCTCGCCCGTCGTCGCATTGACGACCTGCTGGTTGCGCACTTCGTAGCCGGCCTCTTTGAAAAGCCGCAAGGCCTCACGCAGATTGTTGCGGACGGCGTTTGGATCGCCATTGACCGGGTTGGAATAAGGCTTTGTGAAAAGTTCAGGCGGAACTTTGTCACGCACCGTTTCGAGCAACTCGAGCTCGCGGCCGGTTGGCAAGCCCGTCGCGGCTAGCTCGGTGCCTTCGAAATAGCTGCCCGTTCGCTTGTACTGACCGAAGAAGATCTTCTTGTTCATCTCCTCGAAATCGAACGCGAGGTTGAATGCCTGCCTTACACGAGGATCCTTGAACTTGCTGCGACGGAGGTTGAAGGCGAAAGCCTGCATTACGCCGACATTGTTGATCGGGAATTCCTGAAGGATGACGCGTTTTTCGGTGACCGCGGGAAAGTCGTAGGCTGTTGCCCAGTTTTTGGCACTGTTCTCCGTGCGCCAGTCGACCAGATCTCCCTTGAACGCCTCGACGGCGACGGTCGCGTCGCGGAAATATTCGAACCTAAGTTCGTCGAAGTTGTTGCGGCCGACATTGACGTTGACGTTTGCGCCCCAGTAGTCCTTGACGCGTTCAAAGATGATGGCGTGCGCCGGCGAGAATTCCTTGATCTTGTACGGCCCGCTGCCGAGCGGCATCTCGAGTGTCGTCTCCTCAATGCTGCGCTTGCGGCCGTCCTTGTCGGCGCCTTCCCACCAATGCTTCGGCATGACTGTGAGCTGGCCCACAATCAGCGGCAATTCGTGGCTGGCGGTTCCGTCGAGTACAAAAGTCACGTCATGGTCGGCGGTCTTTTCCGCTTTCACGACGTGGCGATAATTGGCGGCGGCTTGCGGGCTGACCTTCTTGTATGCGTCGAACGAAAAAATGACGTCATCCGGTGTGACGGGTTTGCCGTCTTGCCACTTCGCCTCCGGACGGAGTCGAAAAGTCACTGAAGACATGTCCTCGGGGAAGCTCACGGATTCTGCGAGCAGTCCGTAGACACTGGAAACTTCGTCGAGCGCCGGTGTGAGAAGAGTATCGAAGACGAAATCGATACCTTGAACGAGCGTCCCTTTCACACCGGCAACCACCGGATTGAAATTGTCGAACGTGCCGAGCGCGATCTGCGAGGCTGCGCCAGTTTTCGGAGCGCTAGGATTGGCGTAGTCGAATTGCTTGAAGCCCGCCGGGTATTTCAGTTCACCGAACTTTGCGAGGCCGTGACGCCAGACGTGCTTGGCCCCTTCTGCTGTCGCCGAATTTATCCAGTCAGGTAAGGGGAGTTTCTGCCCCGCAAACACGACGAGCGCAGAGGTAAGCAAGGACCGGCGATTCATCTAAAGCTCCACGGAGGGCGCAATAAGGGCGGGCAATTTGCGCCAATGCTAAGTGCTTTTCACTTATCGCGACAGTGGAGAATGTGTCGCGATGCACCAAACAACGGGTTCCACTCGTTCAGCGCGAGGGAGTACTGCGATACACCTGACAAGGCGGCCGCAAAAACGCAGCGAGGCGCCGAATGCATTCGGCGCCTCGCGCAAGACTTCTCTGTCCCGCGGGTCAGAAATTTATTTGAGAGACTAGAACCAGTCTTAGACTGGTTAGCCGTCGCACACGGACAAGCCGGTGCAAGCACCGAGCGTGAAGCCCGCCTTTTCCTTAGCCGCCGCGATCTCCAACGCCTCATCGGAGACTTCGAAGGCAAGGATCTCCTTTTCAGTGTTCTCAAGTCCCAACATCGTCTTCATTGCACGATCCTTTCTTTCGCCAGCGGCGCCAGCAGTCAGCTAAGAGTTGCTCAAAAAAACGCCCCCTCCCAGCGCCATAGACCATGATCCGATGCGCTCCAGGCAAAGTCAAATGGAATAAGCCTATATCCGCAGGCACTTATGACAGACAGGTGCTGATTCTTGTAGACAAATCCCGTCCGCTCTTAACCAATTCACGTCATAAAAACGTTCATTCGGGGAAGGCCCATTGCTCGATGGGTTCCTTTGCCATTCAAACGGCTGGTCTCGAGCATGATGGCCAAGGGTGGCTATAGTTGCCCGCGGTCGGAGTGAAGATTGATGGATGCCTTCCATGAGCGTCTGATCGTTCGCGCGGCGACCATTGATGAACTCCTGTCGGACGACTTCGAAGCTTTGCCGGGTCAGAAGGCCGATGCGGACATTGCTACCCGCCGCCTTGCCGCCTGGTGCCAATCCGCCGCCAGCGGGGATTGGTCCCTGTTCAGCCAGAGGCTTCGCCGCGATGGATGGACGACCGACGGCGTTCTGAAAAAATTTGCAACCGTTCGTCGTACATCGACATCACTGCCGGTCTGGGTTGCCGATGCCATCTGGATCGAGACCGCGCTGCAGAGTCGGGGAAAAGATGCCAAACGGATTTCGAATGGATTCGAACCGGTAGCTTTCGAGCACCTTTTCGCGCCGGTGGTTGAGCGCGCAGCAAACCTCGTCTGGTCAGGCGTCGATCGGCGGGCTTTCGACAATCTGACGGAATCCGCGCATGCCGGCCTGCATCATTCGCTGCTTGGGGAGTTGTCCAATCTCTGCGCGCCGGCGCTCTACGAGCAGTTCGCCAACGCCCGGAAGACAAGCGAGTCGCAACCAAAGGAAAATTCGGGAACCTCACTTTACGACCGCTTCACCGGCGACATGAAGTCCGGTGGATTTCGACGCCTGTTTGAAGAGAAGCCGGTCCTGTTGCGCCTGATTGCCGTGTTGACGCGTCAGTGGATCGATACGTCGCGCGAACTCGTCACCCGTCTCGATGCTGATCTTCCGGAGATTCGTCGTGACATCCTGCGGTCCAATGCCGACAGTCCGGTCGCCCGCATCGCGGGTGAATTTTCTGACCCGCACAATGGCGGTCGTTCGGTGCGCATCATCAGCTTCGTGGACGGCGCACGGATCGTATACAAGCCGAAAGATCTGCGACTCGACACTGCGTGGCACAGTCTGATCGAACGGCTGAACCGGGACGACCCGCCAATCGACCTCAAGGCCGTGCGCGCAATTGCGTCCGATGGCTATGGCTGGACCGAATTCATTGATCATGCGGGCACGGATCGCGCGGGCTGCCAGCGGTTTTTTCGACGCGCCGGGGCCTGGCTCGCGCTGTTTCATTGCTTCGTTGCCAATGACATGCACCAGGAGAATATGATCGCTGCCGGCGAACATCCGGTGCCAATCGATCTCGAAACAATCCTGCAGTCGAATATCGATGAAAGCCAAACCGCGGATCCGGAGGCGCAGGCCTTCGATCTTGCGACCGAGAAGCTCGCCAACTCGGTCATGATGGTCGGGCTGCTGCCTGCCTATGGGCGCTCGCCAGACAACAATGTATTTGCGATCGGAGGAATGACAGCAGATTGGAATGCAAAGATAAGGATCAAGTGGGAAAACATAAACACCGATGAGATGCGGCCGACGAGGTCGAAAGAAGTCACCAATACCAATCCAAACTTGCCGTTCGTTGATGGTCGCTACGTTAAACTAGCTGATCACACCGAAGACCTGGTCTCGGGTTTCCGCGATTACACCGGATTTCTACTGCGACACATCAGGTCATCCGAACCGGAAAGGCTCTACAGGGAATTTGCCGGCCTTCCGGTCCGCAAGGTCATTCGTGCCACGCGCTTTTACTCCATGCTGCTGCAGCGGTTGAAAAACACTCGGTCGATGGACGACGGAATTCTATGGTCTGCGCAGGCTGACTTCATGGCTAGGCTATCGGAGTGGGACAAGGACAACGATGATTTCTGGCCCCTCCAGCGCGCGGAACGATCGGCGCTGCTTGCATTGAATGTCCCGCATTTCGTGTCGCCCAGCGATGAAAACGAGATCCACGACGCGAGCGGATATTCCGTGCGTGTCGCGGCGAGCCCCGGCCTCAATCGCGCGCGCGAGCGTATTCAAACCTTCGATGAGAAAGAGATCGACTGGCAGATTGAAGTCATCAGGGAAAGTACGCGATCACTGACAAAGCCGCCCGATGTCGCAGCAGCTGGTCAGGCAAAGCTTCTAGAGCGGTCGGATGCCAGCCTGCCGTCGGCAAAAAAGATCTTTGCTGCCGAATCCGAAAGAGTCGCTGAAGAGCTGTCGCGCTGCGCAATTCGCCGGGGGCCGGGTGCCGCATGGATCGGCCTCGACTGGCTCGGCGATGCCGAGGTCTTCCAGCTGGTCTGCCTGGGGCCGGATCTTTACAACGGCGTTTCCGGCATCGCGCTCTTTCTTGCTGCACATGCGGCAGTGACCGGACGGCAATCGTCCGCCGAACTGGCACGAGCCGGCGTTGCGAATCTTCGCAAGAACCTGAAGAGCCGAAATGCGGCGCGGATGGCACGCTCCCTCGGTGTGGGGGGCGCGACCGGCCTCGGCTCGATCGTTTACGCGCTCAGCGTGATGTCGAAAATGCTCCGCGACGACACTCTGCTAGCGGATGCCCATGTCGCTTCGGCGCTGTTCGGCGATGGTTTGATTGCTGCGGACAAGCAGCTGGATGTCATTGGCGGCAGCGCAGGCGGGATCCTTGGTCTCCTTCGTCTTTATCGGGACAGTAAATCGACCGATACATTGAATCGCGCGATCAAATGCGGCGAACACCTAGTCGCGCAAAGTCGACTCGGATCGGAAGGCCTTCGCAGCTGGGTCGGGCAGGGCATGGGAAAACGGGCACTCAACGGCATGTCGCACGGCGCCGCCGGTTTTGCCTACGCACTTGATTCGCTGGCAACGGCGACAGGGCGCGAAGACTTTGCCGCAGCAGCAGCAGAGTGCATTGCCTTTGAAGACTCAAGCTTCGATGCGGGCCGCAACAACTGGCCGGATTTACGCGGCGAGGGGGAGCCATCATGGCCTTGCCAATGGTGTCACGGAGCACCCGGAATCGGACTGGCCCGTATTGCAATGGCGAGGCACAGGAAAAACGGACGAGGTCAGATGACGGACGACGTTGTCCACGCCGTCGATGGCGCGACAAAGGGATGGCCGGGCAGTGTCGATACTCTTTGTTGCGGCACCCTTGGCAATGTCGAATTCATTTGCGAGGCCGCGGGCGCCCTTGGGCGCAAGGACCTTGGCGAACTTGCTGCGCGTCGCCTTTTATCGGTCATTGAAAACGCCGCTTCGTCCGGCGATTACCGCTGGAACAGTGGCCAGAGGAAATTCAATCTCGGCTTGTTTCGCGGCCTCGCCGGCGTCGGCTACACCGCACTGCGCCAGGTCGATGACGCGCTTCCCAATGTCCTGATCTGGGAATAGTTGCGACCGCTAAACCTGTTCGGCGTTGAGATAAGCCAAACGCGCGCCGCAAAATGCGCACAGCACACCAAGTCCGAGCGCGGTGAAGCCGGCGATCACGTCAACGGTGCCGCCAAGATTGCCAGTCTTGCTCATGATTCCGCCGACTGTGGCGATCACGAACACCACTGCGATCAGGAACCACTGCGCGAGCTTGTAGATCAATTCGCGCTCGCGGGCCGCTGCGATCAGATAGGCCGCCGCGGCCCATCCGCCGACAAAGCCCGCCGCGGCGGTCGCCCACCAGGCTATTGCTGATATAAATTGTTGCCTGGGATCGGCGGACCGAAGCGCAGAATCAAGGCCAAGCCCGAAAACCGTCAGCAGGATATGCATGACCAACGTCGCGAATACGCCGCACGCAATCGCGGCGGCATAATGCAAACGTCGGAGGGCTTCAGTATCTATCGGGACTTGTTCGGGCGGGCGTTCCATGGTCGGGCGCCCTACAATAACCGATTACACGGTCACGCGCGAATAGCATTTCGCGAAGATTGCGAAACCTCTGTGCGATTGCGCACAAATTCGCTGTCGGGCATCGCCGGAACGATGCCGATTTCTTCTTCCACGATGTAGCGGGGACGAGCCTTGGTCTCGAAATAGATCTTTCCGACGTATTCACCGATGACGGCAATCGCGAAGGTCTGGAACGAGGCTATGAGAAGAAAAAGCAACATGACCGAGGTCCAGCCCTGGACCGTCTGACCCGCAACCCAGGTGCCAAAGACCCAGACGCTCATGGCGAGGAAAACGACAAACAGGATCATGCCCATCAGGGCGATCATGCGGATCGGTCGCACCGAAAGGGATGTAATGCCGTTGATCGCCAGCGCGACCATCTTTGCCAGCGTATATTTTGTTTCACCGTGCAGTCGCGGCAGGCGGTCATAAGCGACGGTCGCTGTCTTGAAGCCGAGCTGAACCGCAAGCCCACGCAAGAACACGTGCGCTTCGCCATAATGCGACAACGCGCGCAAGGCGCGATCACTCATCAAGCGGAAATCGGCGTGGTGCGGAATGATATCAGCACCAAGCCAATTGAGGATGCGGTAGTAGAAATCCGCCGTGCCACGTTTGAAGCGGCTGTCGCTGCTGCGCCCCTTACGCACGGCGAAGACGATCTCGGCGCCGGCGCTGAAGTTGTCGATCATCTTGGCAACAACCGACATGTCGTCCTGCAGGTCCGCATCGAGCGATATCACCGCATCGGCTTTGCCGATCTGGGCGAGCAGGCCCGCCAGCAAGGCATTCTGATGTCCGACATTGCGCGACAATTTGAGGGCGCGGACGCGTTTCGGCTGCGCCTTCGAGATCTTTTCGATGAGGTCCCAGGTTCTATCGGTGCTGCCGTCGTCGATCAGCAGAACGTAGCTCTTGGATGAGAGGGACTTCGCTTTTTCCAGCTTGTTGATGTCGCCGAGCAGACACGTAAGCGTGTGCTGGATGCCCGCTTGTTCGTTGTAACAAGGGATCACGAACGCAATGGTCGGCGGCTTGGTTGCGGGCATGCGCCCAGATTTCGCACAAGCGTGTTACGAAAGTGTGCTTTGGCAGCGTTTACAAAGCTTTTACGAAAAGTGTCCGCTGATCACGAAAACCGCCACAAGGCCTCAAATGGAGGCCAGTTCGCGCATGATCCGGTAGAGGCGCGCCTGCCCCTCGAAACCGATGCCAGGGCGATCGGAAAGCGAAATCGCGCCGTTCTCGATCTTGGCGTCATCGGCAAAACCACCAAAATCACCAAAGACACCGGGATAGGATTCGGCGCCGCCAAGGCCGAAGCCGGCAGCGATGGCGAGTGACATCTGGTTGCCGCCGTGGGGAAATAGAGCGGCGCGCCCCCACCCGTGCGCTGCCAACATTTCGATCGTACGCGCGTATTGGCCAATGCCGTAGGCTTGCGGCGGATCGACCTGGATGACGTCGCGCCCGGCGCGGAAGCCGCCAAAGCGCACCAGGTTCTCGACATCCTGTGTCGAGTAGAGGTTCTCGCCGGTCGCGAGCGGTTGGTCGTAGACGTGTGCAAGTTCTGCAAACAGCGCGAAATCGAGCGGGTCGCAGGGCTCTTCGAACCAGCGCAGCTTGAAGGGCGCGAGCGCTTTAGCGTAGCGCAACGCTTCGTCGCGATCGAATTTGCAATTTGCGTCGACGGCGAGGCGGTCTCCCGAGCCGACGACATCGAGCACCGCCTCGAGGCGCCGAAGGTCCTCCGCGAGCGGTAGTCCGCCGACTTTCATCTTGACCATCGCGTAACCCGCGCCGAGATGACGCCGCATCTCGTCCTGGAGATCCCCGATGGTCTGACCGGGCCAGTACCAGCCGCCGCCGACGTAGCAAAAAACCTTGGCTGGGACTTTGCCGCTGTTGAAGCGCTCCGCGAGTAACGTGTGCAGCGGTTTATCGGCGATCTTTGCGACCGCATCCCATATTGCCACGTCGATGGTGCCGATCGCGATTGATCGCTCCGAGTGCCCGCCGGCTTTTTCCCGTCGCATCATGCAGGCAAAGATCTTGCCCGGATCGAGATTGTTGCCGGTCTCATCGAGCAGTGTCGCTGGGTCAGCGGCAAGAATGCGGGGGATGAAGCGGGCGCGCATTTGCGCGCCACAGGCATAACGTCCGGTGGAATTGAACGCGAAGCCGCAGACCGGTTTTCCGTTGCGCACGACGTCGGTGATCACTGCGACGACCGACGTCGTCATTTCGGAGAAGTCGAAGCTCGAGTTGGCGAGCGTCGACTTGAGCGGAACCGCCGTCTCGCGGATGTCAACGATGCGCATTCACTGAATCTGCGGGATGTTGGCGTCCTTGATCACTTTGCTCCACTTGTCGACTTCTTTCTTGATGTAGAGCGCAAACTCATCCGGCGTGTTGGCGACGACATCGAAGCCGAGCTGGGCGCATTTCTCCTTCACGTCGGGCAGCATCATTGCTTTGGCGATCTCGCGGTTCAGCAGCTCGACAATGTCCTTCGGCGTGCCGGCGGGCAGAAAAATGCCTTGCATCGTCTCGGATTCCTGGCCTGTCACGCCGGCTTCGGCCATGGTCGGCACGTCGGGCAACGCCGACGAGCGCTTCGTTGCGGTGACGGCGAGACCCCGTAGCTTACCGGCCTGCACCTGCGGCGCGGTCGGTGGTAGCGCCGTGAGAGCGACTGGTGTGTGTCCGGCGACTGCCGACTGGATGGCGGGGCCGGCGCCATTGAAGGGCACGGTTGCCAGATCAAGTTTGAACGTCAGCTTGAACAACTCGCCCGCGAGATGTGGAGTCGTGCCGGTGCCGGGCATGGCGTAGTTGTACTTGCCTGGATTTTTCGTGACGAGATCGACAAGCTCTTTGACCGTTTTGGCCGGGAAATCCGCATTCACCACCAGGATGTTCGGTGAGGCCGCGGCGAGCGTGACCGGGGCAAAATCTTTGAACGGATCGTACGGGTTCCTTGCATAGAGGCTTGGATTGACCACAAAACTCGAGCTCGCGACCAGGATCGTGTAGCCATCGGGCGCCGACTTCGCGACCTGCACCATACCGATATTGCCGCCCGCGCCGGGATGGTTCTCGACGTAAAATTGTTGCTTCAGGGACTCCGAAAGTTTTTGCGCGATCAGGCGCGCCATGACATCGGTCGGGCCTGCCGGCGCGAAGGGCACCACGATCTTCACCGGATGATCGGGATAACTGGCAGCCTGGGCCGCGCCGGCGGTCAATACTGCTACAGCGATTGCAACCAGACGCGCTGCGACTTTCATCAATTCCTCCCCATGCACTCGTTTATTTCACTTTTTCGATCTTGGCTGCCTCGATCACTTTTGCCCACTTCGGCACTTCAGTTTTGATGCGCGCTGCAAAATGTTCGGGCGTGTCGGCGATAGCATCGAAGCCGAGGGAATCGAGCTTCGCTTTGACATCGGGCGCGGCCACGGCCTTGGCGATTTCCTTCTGCAACAGATCGATGATCGGTTTCGGCGTGCCGCCCGGCGCGAACACGGCCTGCATCACGTCAGAGATTTGATCGCCGGGCACGCCGGCTTCCGCCATTGTCGGCACATCTGGTGCCGCGGCCACGCGTTTTTCCGTTGTCATCGCCAGCGCACGCAGCGTTCCGGCCTTCAGGTGAGGTGTCACCGGTGGAAGCGCCATGAAACCGATCTGCACCTGCCCGGCAACGACTGCGTTCAGGGCCGGCCCGGCGCCATTGAACGGCACGGGTTGGATGTCGAGTTTGAGCGCGTATTTGAAACTCTCGGCGGCGAGGCTTGCGGTAGTCCCGAAGCCCGGCGAAGCGAAGCTCACCTTGCCGGGATTGGCCTGCACATAGGCGATGAGCTCCTTGACATCTTTCGCCGGCACCGACGGATGCACGACCAGAATGTTTGGACTCGAACCGGCAAGCGTCACCGGGGCGAGGCTCTTGTAGATGTCGTACGGAACTTTCTCGTAAAGGCTCGGATTGACAACGACGCTGGAGCTGACGAGGAGCAGCGTGTACCCGTCAGCCGCCGCGTTGGCGACCATCGCCATTCCAAGGTTGCCACCCGCGCCCGGATGATTCTCGACATAGAACTGCTTGCCCAGGCTGTCGCTCAGCTTCTGGGCGATCAGGCGCGCCATTGTGTCAGTCGGTCCGGCTGGAGCGAAAGGCACGATGATCTTGACCGGGCGTGCCGGATAGCCCGCGGTGTCCTGCGCCTGCACCCCGAAACCAGCGAATAGCGCGCCGAGCAACAGCGTGCCTGCCGCCCAAAGGCGCAACGGTTGGGCCATCGTTTCCTCCCTTTTTATTTATCGTAGCATTGCGCAAAGACGTTGCCAGTGGGGCTTGCATCGCCCGCGCCCAAAGGGTGTATTCCCGCTGCTGTTCATTTTCGTCAGAGGACATTCGATGCCGGCCCGAAAGATCACTCGTCAGGACATGCGTGATGCAGCCGAAAAGTACAAAAACTGGGGCAAGTGGGGTCCAGACGACGAGGTCGGCACACTCAACTATACGACGCCAGAGGATATTGTCGCTGCGACACGGCTCGTGAAGAAGGGCAAGGTGATCTCACTCGCTCTCAACTTCGATCACACGGGTCCACAAGGCGCGAAAAGCAAATATCCGTCGATGGGCCGCACCAATCCGATCCACACCATGCTGCGCACTGGAACAGACGCCTATTCGGGCGTGCTCGACAAGCGCGGCATCCGGGCGGCCGACGATATGGTGACCATGCCTCTCCAATGCGGGACGCAGTGGGATGGGCTTGGCCACGTCTTCTATGAGAACTACATGTGGAACGGCTACGACTGTCGTGAGGTCACCTCGGCTGGTGCGCAGAAGTGCGGCATCGAGAAAACGAAGGACCGGATGGTCGGCCGCGGCGTGTTGCTCGATGTGGCGCGCTACAAGGGCGTCGAGTCGCTCGATGACGGGTATGGCATCACCAATGCCGATCTGTACGGCACGGCGAAAAAGCAGAAGGTCGAACTCAAGCGTGGCGACTATGTCATCGTGCGCACTGGCATGATGGAGCGGTGCCAGAAGGCGAAAAGCTGGGACGGCTATCCCGGCGGCGACGCGCCGGGGTTCGCTTTCGAAACGCTCGATTTCGTCAAGGGCACGCAACTCGCCGCGCTCGCCAGCGATACGTGGGGCTGTGAAGTCCGGCCGAACGAAAGTGAGGAAGGCATCAACCAGCCATGGCACTGGATCACCATTCCCATCATGGGAATGACCATGGGTGAGATCTTCAATCTGAAAGAGCTGGCGGACGATTGCGAACAGGACAAAGTCTATGAATTCCTGTTCGTAGCGCCCGCCATTCCGATCACCGGGGCGGTTGGTTCTCCGGTCAATCCTTTGGCTATCAAGTAACTGCAGTCGCGGAGCGCGATCATGGACAAGCAATATCCTGTCACACACACCGAAGCTGAATGGCGCAAGATACTGACGCCGGAGCAGTACGCGATCATGCGCGAGCAGGGGACAGAGATGCCCGGAAGCTGCGCACTGTTATATGAGAAGCGCGCCGGGACATTCCGCTGCATTGCCTGCGATCAACCGTTGTTTGTCTCGAAAGTGAAGTTCGAGAGCGGGACCGGCTGGCCGAGCTTCAATGATCCCTTGCCCGGTGCGGTCGAGGCAGAAACCGATAGCAGCCATGGCATGGTCCGTGACGAAGTTCATTGCAGCCGCTGTGGCAGCCACCTTGGCCACGTGTTTAATGACGGACCACCGCCGACACATCTGCGCTACTGCATCAACGGTGTTGCGCTGAAATTCGAACCGGCCTGAGCATGGCGACAGTTGGACACAATGCCCGGCGCGTCGGCGCCGAAGTGCTCGCCGACATGCTGGCAGGCTACGGCGTAACTCATGTCTTCATGGTCCCCGCGGTCCTGCGGCGAACTTTCGCCGAAATGGAGCGCCGGACGAAGATCGCGCGCGTTCATTGTCATGGCGAGAAATCGGCCGCGTACATGGCTGACGGCTATGCGCGTGCCTCCGGCAAGCCAGGCGTCTGCATGGCCCAGGTGATCGGTGCGCTCAATCTGGCCGCGGGCTTGCGTGATGCCTATCTGGCGCATGCCCCGGTTATCGCGATGACGGGCGGGCGCGACCCGAAGACAAAGTTTCGCAAGGTTTATCAGGAGATCGACGATGTGCCGGCGTTCGAACCGGTGACGAAGATGAACGTCACCGTCGACGACGTCGCGCGAATTCCCGACATGATCCGACAGGCGTTTCGCACGGCCACAACCGGCGCGCCCGGTCCGGTGCACCTGCAATTTCGCGGCAACGAAGGGCAGGTGGATCTGGAAGAGGCCGAGATGGACGGGCTGATTGAACCGCAATTTGCGCGCGTTCCGCCGTTCCGTCCCGAACCGGAAGCGGCGCATGTGAAGGCCGCGCTGGAACTCCTGCAGAAAGCCGAGCGACCGATCATCGTCGCGGGCGGCGGCGCGCGCGCTTCGGGCGCTGGCAAGGAGCTCATTGCGCTTGCCGAAGCGCTGCAAATTCCGGTCGCGACTTCGCTCAATGGCAAAGACATTATTCCGGGCGTTCATCCACTTTCGGTTGGGGTGGTCGGTACTTATTCTCGGGAATCCGCAAATCGCGCGGTGAACAGCGCCGATCTCGTCTGCTTTATCGGCAGTGAGACGGGCGGCATGACGACGCATTTCTGGGCGACGCCGCGGATCGGTACGCCGGCCATCCAGATCGACATCGAGGCGGAAGCTCTGGGCCGCAATTATCCGTTGCAGGCGAGCGTGCTGGGCGACGCCAAGAGTGTGCTTATTCGCATGCTCGGTCAGATCGACAAATCGAGCGCTGTGAAGCGCGCGCCCTGGATCAAGGAGATCGCGGCCCTGCGTGCTGACTGGTACGCCAAGTACAAGCCGATGCTTGAATCGGACGCCGTGCCGATCCATCCGGCGCGCATCTGTGGCGAATTGAGTCGAAACGTGCCCGATGATGCGATCGTGGTCGTGGATACCGGCCATGCCGGCATGTGGATGGGCGGCATGTACGATCTGCGCACGCCGGCGCAAAGCTACATGCGCAGCGCCGGCCATCTCGGCTGGGCCTTTCCGGCCGGCATCGGCGCCAAGGCTGCGTGCCCTGAGCGTCCCGTGGTTGTGTTCACCGGCGACGCAGGCTTCTGGTACCACATTGCGGAAGTCGAAACGGCAGTACGCTGGAATCTTGCGTCAGTGACCGTCGTCAACAACAACGGCGGCGGCAATCAGTCGAAGCGCGGCTTCGATCGCGCTTACGGCGGCGAGCAGACTGCGCAGGCGCGCGAATTGTGGACGTACAATCCAATGAATTTTGCGAAGCTCGCCGAAGACATGGGCGCCCTCGGCATTCGTGTCGAAAATGCGAGCGACATTGGACCGGCGCTTGCGCAGGCGATTGCCGCCAAGCGGCCGGCTGTGATCGATGTCGCAACCGATATCGAAGCGCTGGCGCCGACCGCCGTTACATAATTCCTATTTCAGCGGCGGACCGACATAGCGAAATTTCTGCGCACGCTTTCCTGTGTCGACTTCCGTCGTGTAGATGTTGCCCTTGCTGTCCACGGCGAGGTTGTGAATCCAGTGAAACTCGCCGGCGTTGCGGCCGTTGCGCCCGAACGCGCCGACGACCTCGCCGTTTTCGCGTACCAGCGTGCGGACCTCGTTGTTGGCTCCGTCTGCATTCATCAGGAACGTCTGGTTGGTATCCGGCCAGAAATCGAGATCCCAGACCGATCCCTGCTGCAGCGTGTCCTTGGCGACGAAAAATTCCTTCACGAAGGTGCCGTCCTTGCGGAAGACCTGAATGCGATCGTTCTGGCGATCGCAGATGTAGACGAGACCGTCTTTGGCGATCTTCACGCAGTGGACCGGGTTGGCGAACTGCTGTGGCGCGGGCCCGGCGGGATTGTAGGGCGGGGCTTTGTCGTCGCTCGGCGGTTTGCCGTAGGCGCCCCAGTGCCGCTTGTAGGCACCGGTTTCGGCATCAAACACGATGACACGATGATTGCCGTAGCCGTCAGCGATGAAGACCTCATTCGTCGTCGGATCGACCTCCGTATCGGCTGGCCGTCCCAGGCGGCTCGTATCGGCGCTGCCTGTCTGCGGTCCGGGTTTGCCGATCTGCAGCACGAACTTTCCGTCCTGCGTGAATTTCAGAACATGACCATCATTGTTGCCGTTGCCGCCAACCCAGACGAATCCTTTGGAATCGATATTGATGCCGTGCTCGTTCTCGAACCAGTCATAGCCTTGGCCTGGTCCGCCCCACGCCTTGAGGAGATTTCCCTCCGGATCGAATTGCATGACCGGAGGAGCCGGCACGCAGCATTTGGTGCGGGGCGGGGTGAACGATGCGGCCTTTTCATCGTCGGTCAGCGTGCGCGGCCGCTGGATGACCCAGACATTGTCTTGCGCATCGACGGCGACGCCTGCGGCCTGGCCGATGATCCAGTTATTCGGCAGCGGCTTCGGCCAGGACGCATCGACCTGAAATTTGGGAAAGTCGTTGGCGAAAGCGCATGTAATCGATAGCGCGCAGATAAAAAGCGACGGAACGATTTTCATGGACGTCTCCCCGGCGCCGGCTGCGACAGGCGCCGGCTTGCGTCGATGCTCCGCTTTCAGCCCGCCGCAATCAAGGGGTGGTCGTTAGCCTTCGCCGATCTCGCGCAGGATTTCGGCGGTGTGCTGACCCAGACGCGGGGAGGGGTGCTCGGATGCAGCCTTCCAACCGTCGATGACGATCGGCGTTCGCACGCCGGGAATCGTGCCGCCCTTTGCGGCCTTGCTTGGCAGGGAAAGTTTCATGCCGCGATGAACGACCTGGGGGTCGTTGAATACATCCTCGAGATTGTTGATCGGTCCTGCGGGAACCTGCTGCGCTTCGAGTTTGCTCAGCAGGTCATCACGTTTCATCCGCGAGGTGAGCGCAGACAATTTCCCAATGAGCTCATCGCGGTGTTTCAATCTGCCGACGTTGTCTTTGTATGCGGCATTTTGTGCGAGCTCGGACGCGCCAAGGACGTTGCAGAACTTGACGAATTGGTTGTCGTTGCCGGTTGCGACGATCACGTGCCCGTCGGAAACCGGGAATACCTGGTACGGCACGATGTTGGCGTGCGCGTTGCCGATACGCTTGGGCACCTTGCCGGATACGAGGAAGTTCATTGCCTGGTTTGAGAGAATCCCGACAGTGGAATCAACCAGCGCGGTGTCGACGTAACAGCCCTTGCCGGTTCTTTCGCGTTGCGCGAGAGCGGCGAGGATTCCGATCACGGAATAGACGCCGGTGAAGATATCGGACACGGGGATGCCGACGCGCGTCGGCTCGCCGTCGGCCATACCGGTCACGTCCATGACGCCGCCGATCCCCTGCGCCATCAGATCGTAGCCGGCGCGCTTGGCGTTGGGGCCGTCCTGTCCGAAGCCCGTCACCGAGCAGTAGATCAATCTCGGACATTCAGGTGCGAGGCTCTTGTAGTCGAGCCCGAACTTGGCCAGCCCTCCGACCTTGAAGTTTTCGATCAGCACATCCGAACGCGCGGCCAGCTTGCGCACGATGCGGCGGCCTTCGTCGCTTTCGAAATCCATTTCGATGGAGCGCTTTCCGCGATTGGTCGCGTGAAAGTAGGCGGAGCCGATATGGTTTCCATCGGTTCCTTCAACGAAAGGCGGGCCCCAACCGCGCGTATCGTCGCCGGATCCGGCGCGCTCGACCTTGATCACGTCGGCGCCCAGGTCGGCCAGCACCTGCCCAGCCCAGGGGCCGGCAAGGATGCGGGCCAGTTCAAGGACGCGTAAACCCGTTAACGGCTTCGTCATTTTGCGCTCATACCTCCGGTGCGGCGCGTTTACGCGCCTCAGCAAATTCGCTCGTTTGTGTGGCTTGGGCGGAGAAATTTGTCTAGAGTTGACGTTGGCGACAAACATCGGTCTGAGCCACGGCGCTCACGCCGAATAAACAATGATTACGAGGGAGGATTTCATGAGTTTGAGCAGGCGGCGTGTTCTTGTGGGGGCCTTGGCTGCACCGGCCGTGATCGCGCATGCGCGTCTGGGCTCAGCAGCGCCAGCCAAGGTTCTGAAGATTTCCCACCAATTCCCGGGCGGCACCATCGATCAGGGCGATTTCCGCGACCGACTGTGCCGCAAGTTTGCAGCCGGCCTCGAGACGAAAACCAATGGCGCGCTTGGTGCGCAGGTTTATCCGAACTCGTCGCTGATGAAGACGGTGGCGCAGTTCTCGGCCGTGCGCAAAGGTGCGCTCGATCTGAGCCTCTATCCGATCTCCTATGCGGGCGGTGAGTTGGCCGAACTCAATATCGGTTTGATGCCGGGGCTTGTCAGCTCCTACAAGCAAGGTGCGGCATGGAAGACGTCGCCGATCGGCCAGAAATTCACGTCGTTCCTGGCGGAAAAGGGCGTCATCATCGTTGCGTGGATCTGGCAGGCCGGTGGAGTGGCCAGCCGGTCGGCAACGATACTTAACCCAGAAGACTGCAAGGGCCTGAAAATACGCGGCGGTAGCCGTGAGATGGACATGGTCCTTCAGGCAGCCGGCGCGACCACGCTGTCGATTCCGTCGAACGAACTTTACGCCGCCATGCAGACCGGCGCGTGCGACGCGGGCATCACCTCCTCGACCAGCCTGATCTCGTTCCGTCTCGAAGAGATCGCCAAGAGCCTCACGTCAGGTCGCGGCAAGTCCTACTGGTACATGCTTGAGCCCGTGATCATGTCGAAGCAGGTGTTCGACTCGCTGCCGAAGGATCAGCAGGACATCATTATGTCGCTTGGTCTTGAAGCCGAGACGTTCGGCACCGATGAAGCGATCGCGGACGACAAGAAGGTGGCTGAGGTCTACTCAGCGAAGGGTGCGAAGATCGTCGATCTCGACGAAAAGATCGTCGATAAGTGGCGAGCTATTGCACGCGACACGGCCTGGAAGGACTATGCTCAAAAGACTGCGCTATCGGCCGAGTTGCTGAAACTCGCTGAAGGCGTGCACGTCTCCTGACGCGATAGGCCACACCATGGTTCACGGCCTCGACAACGTCGGGACCGCAAGCGAGGCGGTGTCCGCAAAAGCGGACGCCGCCGGCTTCGAGCGCTTCATGGCGCCGGTCAACCACATTGTCACGCTCGTTGCATCGCTCGCGCTGGTGGTTGCTTCGTTTGTCCTCACCTACAGCGTTGCCTCGCGCTATTTCTTCCATTTCTCCACCGACTGGCAGGATGAGTTCTCGGTCTTTCTGATCGTCGGCGCGGTTTTCATGTCGGCTGCAGCAGTGCAGGCACGCCGCGGTCATGTCGCGATCGAGGCCGTATCGGCGATGATGTCGCCGCGGGCAAACCGCATCCGGCTCTTCTTCGTCGACATCGCCACGCTGATGTTCTGCGCTTATTTTTCCTGGAAGTCCTGGACCTTGCTGCATGAGGCGATCGTCGAAGGCTATCGCACCGGTTCGACCTGGCAGCCGCCGCTGTGGATTCCTTATTCGCTAATGACGTGCGGAATGGTTCTGCTCAGCATTCAGGTCGCCCTGCAGGTGGCTAATCACATTGCCCGCTGGAGGCTGTCGAAATGAGCGTCCTGTCCATCGGGCTTCTCTACGGCGCGTCGACCCTGCTGGTGATGTTTGCGGGAATGCCGATCGCCTTCGCGCTTGGCGCGGTGGCGACGATTTTCATGATTGCATTCATGCCCTCGTCATCGGTCGATACCATTACGCAGAACGTCTACGAGGAAATGGCGTCGATCACGCTTCTATCGATTCCGCTTTTCATTCTGAAGGGCTCCGCCATCGGGCGGTCGCGCGCGGGACAGGACCTCTATGGCGCGCTCCATGCGTGGCTGCACCGTATTCCTGGTGGCCTGGGCATCGCCAACGTTTTCGCTTGCGCCTTGTTTGCCGCCATGGCGGGCTCGTCTCCGGCAACCTGCTCGGCGATCGGCTCCGCCGGCATTCCACAGATGCGCAAGCACGGGTATTCCGGTGGGTTTGCCGCCGGGATCATCGCTGCAGGGGGAACACTCGGCATCCTGCTTCCGCCTTCGATCACCATGATCCTTTACGCGGTTGCCGCTGAGCAGTCGCTGGGGCGCCTGTTTCTTGCGGCGATCGGTCCGGCGCTTTTACTAGTTGCGCTTTTTACGGCTTACGCGATGTGGCACTTCCGTTGGGAATTCCGACAGGCCAAGGCCGCCTACGAGAAGTCCGGCACCCAGTCCGAGATACTGCGCGTCGAAAACCTGTCGATGCGCGACAAATTTGCGCTGCTGCCGCGCGTTCTTCCGTTTGTGGTGTTGTTGACCGGCGTGATGATTGCGCTCTATGGCGGGTTTGCCACGCCGTCCGAAACAGCTGGCCTCGGCGCCGTGCTCGCGCTCGCGCTGATCGCCATGATCTACAGCGTGTGGTCGCCGACAGATCTTGAGCCGATCCTTGTGTCGACGTTGCGGGAATCGACAATGCTGATGCTGATCATCGGCATGTCGCTGCTTTATTCATACGTGATGAGCTACCTCCACATCAGCCAGTCGACCGCAGAATGGATCGTTTCGCTGCACCTTTCGCGCTGGGTACTGTTGATCACGATCCTGCTGATGGTCGTGGTACTCGGCTTTTTCCTGCCGCCGGTGTCGATCATTCTCATGACGGCGCCCATTATCCTGCCACCGCTGCGGGCAGCCAATTTCGACCTGATCTGGTTTGGCGTCATCATGACGATCGTCATGGAAACGGGCCTTATTCATCCACCCGTGGGGCTTAATATTTTCGTCATTAACAATATTGCGCCCGATATCCCCTTGCGTGACGTGATGTGGGGCGTACTACCTTTTGTCGGGCTGATGATTCTGGGCGTCGTGATATTGTGTCTGGCGCCGGGCATTGCCACATGGTTTCCAGACCAGATCATGGGTCCCGTAACAGTAAAATGAACACTTCGTTTTTCGGGGAACTGCTGCAGACTATCTCCGAGCGCGGCCGCGCTTTGCTGGCGCGCGATCGGCGTGGCGCGCCGTCGGCCCGCTCCGAAAGCTTGGTTGAGTTGTGCGAAGACCTCTTGTCCGGGCGCGGAGAGGCCTCGGGTGTTGCACTCGCGCGTGAAATTCTCGAGCGCTATGCCGAGCTCACGACCGGCCCGCGCATTGCATTCTTCGAAGCGTTGGCGGAACGGTTCGGCACCGATCCCGCGCGCATTGAGCGGGCGGTCGCCGCCTGGCAGGCAAATCCGTCGGACCTGACCGCTGCCGAGATCCATGCTGCCTCGGAGCCGCGTCGACAGGAACTGTTTCGCCGACTTAATCTCGCGCCGGGCGGAACCGCCGCGCTGGTGCGCATGCGCGAGCAGCTGATGGATTCGCTCGATCATCGGCAGGAGGATCTTGCCGCTGTCGATGCCGATTTCGTGCATCTGTTTTCGTCCTGGTTCAATCGCGGCTTTCTCGTGCTACGCCGAATTGACTGGTCGACACCGGCGATCGTGCTGGAAAAAATCATCCGCTACGAGGCGGTCCACGAAATCCGCGGCTGGGACGATCTTCGCCGCCGCATCGACCCGCCGGACCGTCGCTGCTTTGCATTCTTTCATCCCGCACTCGTCGACGAACCGCTGATCTTCGTCGAAGTGGCGGTCGAACGCGACATCCCGGGCGCTATCGCACCGATCCTCGCCAGCGGCCGGCAGCAGTTTGTCGAACCGGACAAATCGCGCATCGCCGTGTTCTATTCGATCTCCAACTGCCAGCGCGGGTTGACCGGCGTTTCATTCGGCAATTTTCTGATCAAGCAGGTTGTCGAAGAAATTTGCCGTGAACTTCCCAAGCTCACGACGTTCGTCACGCTGTCGCCGGTGCCGGGCTTCGCGCACTGGCTGGCCGGCGAGTCGAAAAACGAGAATTCGCCGGCCATCAGCGCCAGCGATCGCGTAACCTTTGAGTTGCTGGAGCGGCCACATTGGTGGACCGATCCTGAAATCTTCACCAAGCTTGAGGAACCGCTGATGCGGGCCGCGGGGTGGTACTTCCTGCGAGCGCGCAGCAAGCGCGGCACACCAGTCGATCCGGTCGCGCGATTCCATCTTGGCAACGGCGCGCGGCTTGAACGCATCAACTGGCTTGCCGACACATCCGATCGCGCCATCGCGCAGGCGTATGGGCTAATGGTGAACTATCTTTACGACCTCGATGACATCGAGAAGAACCACGAGGCCTATGCGGAGGGTCGCGCGGTCGTCGCCTCCAGCGCGGTGCAGCGCTTGCTGCGGCCGCCGCTCGAACTCGTTCCGGTTACCGGCTAGGATTTTCCGTAAACTGAAACGATTGCGCCGCGCGTCACGCTATTTTCAGGCGACGCAAGAAAAGAAATCGTCTCAGCCACGTCCTCGACCTTCGGCCAGGCAGAAAAATCGGCCTTCGGCATCGCCTTGCGATTGGCGCCCGTATCCATGATCGAGGGCGCGACCGCATTGACCAATATGCCGTCCTTGGCGACTTCTTCAGCCAGCGCCACGGTAAGCGCTGCGACGCCGGTCTTGGCTACGGTGTAGGCGCTCATGCCCGCGCCCGACCGCCATTCAAGTGCAGGCCTTGCAGCGACATTGACGATACGACCTCCGCCACTTGCCAGCATGGCATTCACCGCAGCGCGGCAGCACAGGAAACACGAGACGAGATTGCTGTCGATCTGCGCCATCAGCGCGGCCTTATCGGTTTCGGCCACCTTGCCTGCGGCAAAGCCGCCGGCGATGTGGATCGATGCCCAGGGCTTTGCTTCGGAATAAACCTTTGCAACTTGGGCTTCGTCGGACAGATCGGAAACCGCCACCAGCTTCACTTTCGTGTCGCTGCGATGGGGGAAGCGCTGCGCTTCCGCCTCGTGCACGTAAGGGACGACGCAGGTCGCGCCGGCAGCGAGCAATTTGCTGACCAGGGCAGTCCCGAGTGCGCCGGTGCCGCCGGTCACCACGACCTGTTTGCCGGAGAAATCCATGGTTAGCCGCGCCCTCGTTTCACGCGTGTCGGCAGTACCTGAAATTCGATCCAGTTGGCGACTTCGCCGACTCTCAGTTTCCTGTCGAGGACATTTTTGCTGATGCCGTGCCGCCAGGCCAGCCGCTTGCAGGCGGGATCGCGATCGAGCGTGTCGAGATCCTGCGCAAACGTCCCGATGTCCGCTTGGTCGGCAAAGAAACCTTCTTCGATAAGGCGCGAGCCGATGCGGCGAACGATCGCCGCTACCTCACGCAGGGGATATTCCGGATGATATTGCACGGCCCATGCCGTCGATCCGTTGGTCCGGATCTCGGCGCTTTGCACATCGGACATTGCATTCGTCGCCAGCACGGTGGTGCCCGGCGCGAGCGCCTCGACCTCATCGAGATGTACGGTCGGTGCGTTGAACACATCGAGCTTGCCCGCATACATCGGGTGTTTGCGGCCGGCTTCCGTGAGACGAATACTGCGACCGAAGCCGAGTTCCCGGCCTTTTGGATTTTTGCGAACACTGCCGCCAGCTGCTGCGGTGATGACCTGAAGCCCCCAGCAGGAGCCGAACAGCGGCGTCCCGGTCTTGAGTGCGGCACGTACCAGGTCGATCTGCCGCATCACCTCCTGCCCGCCGTTGTAGACGTGCAGGCTCGAACCAGTGATGGCGATGCCGTCATAGCCTTCGAGCGAGGAGCCTTCCGGCAACAGCGCCGTCGGATCGCCGGGATAACAGATATCCACAACAGCGCCGGGCAGAAGTTCGCGCAGGAGATCGGAGTAGCCCTTGCTGGCCGCGGTGCCGCCGACGGCCACGTGATCGGCGGTTGTTTGCGGTGAATTGCCTTCGATGACGAGCAGGCGGGGCGAGGGCATTGGCGATTGGAATTTCCTTGGCGGGCGTTCAAGCAACGAATTAGGGCATTAATTGGTTCGATATGGCGGCACCGGCGCGATTTTTCAATTGCGGTGAATGCCATGCGAACCCAAACTTAACACGCTCTGTCCTTGAGTGCTCGGCTTAAGCCACTCATTCTGCGTAATAAAGCGAATCATCAGCCAATGGCCGATTTCGACCTCGCCATCATCGGCGGCGGCATAAACGGAACGGGCCTCGCCCGCGACGCAGCCGGCCGTGGAATAAAAGTACTGCTCGTCGAGATGAACGATCTCGGTTCGGGCACGTCCTCAGCTTCGAGCAAATTGATCCATGGCGGCTTGCGCTATCTTGAGCATGGAGCCTTCCGTCTGGTTCGCGAGGCGCTGAACGAGCGTGAAGTGCTTCTGCGCATGGCGCCGCATCTGGTGCGGCCGATGCGTTTCATGTTGCCGCCGATACCGGGGCTACGATCGTCGCTTTTGTTGCGCTTTGGCCTGATCCTCTACGACATGCTGGGTGCACGCAAGCTATTGCCCGCCTCGCGCACAGTCGATCTCACCCACCACAAGGTCGGTCAGCCGCTGAAGCGCACGTTTCGCTATGGCTTCGAGTATTCCGATTGCTGGGTCGATGATTCACGTCTCGTCGTGCTCAACGCACTCGATGCCGCAGAGCGTGGCGCCGTCATTCGGACCCGCACGCGCTGCGCGCGGGTGGAACGGCGGGATGAATGGGAATTGGTCCTGAACGCGCGCGGGCGCCGCGAAGTGAAGACCGCGCGCGTTCTGGTTAATGCCGCCGGTCCGTGGATCGGTCCGGTTGCGGACACCGTCATCCGCCGGGCCCTGCCGACGCCTGTACGGCTGATCAAGGGCAGCCACATCGTCATCCGCCGTCGCTCCGATCACGACTACGGCTATCTGCTGCAGGCGAAAGACCGGCGCGTCGTGTTTGTTCTGCCATTCGCGGATGATTTCACGCTGATCGGCACCACCGATCAGAACTTCGTCGGCGATCTTGGTTCGCTGGCGCCCGACCCGACGGAGATCGCCTATCTTTGCGACGCCGTGAACCAGTATTTTCGCGACAAGGTCATCCCGGACGAGTTGATATGGTCGTTTGCCGGTGTCCGGGCGCTGTACGACGATCACGCCGACAGGCCCGAAGATGTCACGCGCGACTACGAACTGGTTCTCGACCAAAGCGACGGGCAGGCGCCGTTGCTCACGATCTATGGCGGCAAGATCACGACGCACCGCAAGCTGGCAGAAGCAGCCATGCTGAAGATCGGCCATTTCTTCGGGGGGAGACCGCCCTGGACCGCAAACTCGAAACTACCCGGCGGGGAGTTTTCGCCTGAGGAGTTCGCCGCGCAGGTGGGAGAAACGATGAGGCGATGGCCCTTCTTGTCGGTCGCCCACGCGCAGCGGCTGATGCATGCCTATGGCCTCCGCGTCGAGAGATTTCTCGTAGACGCAAAAAGCATGGAGGACCTGGGCCCGTGCTTTGGCGGCGACCTCACGGCTGCCGAGGTGCGTTACGTGGTAGAAAACGAATGGGCGCAAAATGCGGACGATGTGCTCTGGCGCCGGAGCAAAACCGGACTAAAGGCAACAGCTGAGGATTGCGCGGCCCTCGATCGTTTCATCGGATCACTGGGCGGAAAGGCGGCTATAACCGCGCGTTGACGACCCGGGGGAATTCATTTGCCAACCGCTCTCATCGCAATCGACCAGGGCACGACCTCGACGCGCGCGATTGCGTTCGACGAGGCCTTGCGGCCACTCGCAACCGCGCAAATGGAATTCCGTCAGATCTATCCGTCGCCGGGCGAGGTCGAGCACGACCCTGAGGAAATATGGAAGACGGTGGTTACCACCGTGCGGGCCGTCATGGCCGAAGCCCGCATCACGGCGAAAGACATCGCCGGCCTGGGCATCACCAATCAACGCGAAACCACGGTCATCTGGGACCGCGAAACCGGCGAGCCGATCTACAACGCGATCGTTTGGCAGGACCGGCGCACGGCGGATTATTGCGATGCCTTGAGGCGCACCGGTCATGAGCCGGAAATCGCCACCAAGACGGGGCTTCTGCTCGATCCCTATTTTTCTTCAAGCAAGATCGCCTGGTTGCTCGATCGTGTGAAAGGCGCCCGTACGGCGGCCGAGAACGGCAAGCTGGCCTTCGGCACGATCGACTCTTTTCTGCTGTGGCGTCTCACTGGAGGCAGGGTGCACCTGACCGATGCCACCAATGCGGCGCGCACGTCCTTGTTCGATATCGGCAAGGGGCAATGGGACGATGACCTTTGCCGCCTGTTTGGCGTACCGCGCCGTCTTTTGCCGGATGTGCGCGATTGCGCAGGCATGTTCGGGGAAACGACGCCCGATCTGTTCGGCGGACCGATCCGTATTCTAGGCATCGCAGGGGATCAACAGGCCGCCACGATCGGGCAGGGCTGTTTCAAGCCTGGGATGATGAAGTCGACATATGGCACCGGATGTTTCGCGCTTCTCAACACCGGTACTGAACGCATCGCCTCAAGCAACCGTCTGCTCACGACGATTGCCTATCAACTCGAGGGCCGACGCACCTATGCGCTAGAGGGAGCCATCTTTGTCGCCGGCGCCGCCGTACAATGGCTGCGCGATGGCATGAAGCTCATCGACACCGCGTCAGAGGTCGGCCCTTTGGCACAGCGGGCCGATCCTGCCGAGCAGGTTTATTTGGTGCCGGCCTTTGTGGGGTTGGGTGCGCCCTATTGGGATGCGCAAGCGCGCGGCGCAATCTTTGGTCTGAGCCGCAACTCCGGCGCAGCTGAACTTGCTCGCGCGGCGCTCGAAGCCGTTGCCTACCAGACGCGCGATCTTCTCGAAGCCATGCATGCCGATTGGCCGTCCGCCAAGGCTTCCACGACCGTGTTGCGTGTCGATGGTGGAATGACCGTGAGCGACATCACCATGCAATATGTCGCTGATATTCTTGCAAGTCCCGTCGATCGGCCTGTCGTTATGGAAACGACGGCGCTAGGCGCGGCCTACCTTGCGGGCCGGGCCGCCGGCATCTGCCCCGATCTCGATGGCTTTGCCTCGCAATGGCAGCTCGACCGGCGCTTCGAACCGCACATGGATTTCGAAACGCGGGAGCGCAAATATTCCGGCTGGCGTGATGCGGTCCAACGCACGCTGACGGAGCAGAACTGACCGCGCGGGCGCGGTGATACGAACGCGCCGGTTGAGTGCGTTCTCGCGCCCCGGTAGCGTGATGCCACGAAACGGGGATTCGATGGCGGACGGCGGCAAGGCAGCGCAGAAACCTGCAACGAACCAAACACGGCCGCTGGTGCGCTTCGAAGCCGTCACCAAACGGTTCGGCTCGGTCGGAGCGGTTGAAGCGCTCTCGCTTGATATCGGGCATGACGAATTTTTCGCGCTGCTTGGTCCCTCGGGCTGCGGCAAGACCACGCTGTTGCGGATGCTGGCCGGGTTCGAAACGCCGACCGAGGGCCGCATCCTCCTCGACGGTGAAGACATTGTGCCCGTTCAGCCGCACCGACGGCCGGTGAACATGATGTTCCAGAGCTACGCCCTATTTCCGCATCTGACGGTCGAGGGAAATATCGGCTTCGGCCTGCGCCAGGAGAGTGTCGCGCGGGCGGAGATCGCCGATCGCGTTGCGGAAATGCTGGCGCTTGTGCGTCTGCAAGGGTTCGGCGGTCGGCGGATCGATCAGCTTTCCGGCGGACAACGTCAGCGGGTGGCGCTCGCTCGATCGCTGATCAAGCGTCCGCGGGTGCTTTTGCTCGACGAACCTCTGGCAGCGCTCGACAAGAAATTACGTGGAGAGACGCAGTTCGAGCTCATGGAACTGCAGCGCAAACTGCGCACGACGTTCGTCATCGTCACGCACGACCAGGAAGAGGCGATGATCGTCGCCGATCGAATCGCGGTCATGGATCGCGGCCACCTGATGCAAGTTGGGACGCCGGCGGAAATCTATGAACGGCCAATCTCGCGCTGGGTCGCCGGCTTCATCGGTGAAACGACCATGATCGAAGGCCGGCTCGGCCCCGACGGAATTATCGAGGGTGTACTCGGCCGCATGCGCACGATTAGAGCGGGCAAAGCCCGGCCCGGCGATACAGTCTGGCTGGCGTTGCGCCCGGAAAAGATCGGCATGGCCGCCGAGCGCCCCAAGGGCGACTTCAACGCTGTCTCAGGCACAGTGTGTGAGATCGGCTATCGCGGGGACGTGTCGATCTACAAGATTCTGCTCAGCGATCGGTCGGTGATGAAAGTTGCATTCACCAACGTCAGTGCTCGGTGCGGGGCACCATTTTCGCTGAACGACCTTGTCTGGCTGTCGTGGCCGCCGGAGGCCGGCGTGGTTTTGACGGAGTAGCGATGCAGGGCAACTCACAAAAAAGGAACTGGAGCGGGCGAGCCTTCGTGCTTGTGCCCTATTTGTGGCTCGTTGTCTTTTTTCTCACCCCGTTCGTCATCGTCCTCAAGATCAGCCTGTCGCAAACGGCAATGGCGCAGCCGCCCTATACGCCGGTGTTCGATCTTTGGGCTGGATGGGCGGGCTTCCGGGAATTCGCAGGACAACTTTCGCTCAATTCGTTCGGGCTGCTGTTCACCGACCTGATCTATCTGTTGTCCTATCTCAAGAGTCTGCAGGTCGCGGCAATTTCTACGATCATCCTGCTCCTGATCGGGTACCCCTTTGCTTACGGCATCGCTCGCGCGCCGCGTAGCTGGCAACCGCTCCTGGTGATGGCGGTCGTGCTGCCGTTCTGGACATCTTTTCTGATCAGGGTCTACGCGTGGATCAACATCCTGCAGCGGGACGGTCTGCTCAATGACGTGCTGATGAGATTGCACATCGTCGATGCGCCGGTCAGTTGGCTATCTTCCGACACCGCGATCTACATCGGGATGGTCTATTCCTACCTGCCTTTCATGGTGCTGCCGCTCTACGCCGCGCTGGAAAAAATGGACGAGACCTTGCTGGAGGCCGCGGCTGACCTCGGCTGCCCGCGCTGGAAAACGTTCTGGCTCGTGGTCGTGCCGCTGTCGCTGCCGGGAGCCGCCGCCGGAGCGCTGCTTTGCTTTATCCCGATCGTCGGCGAGTTCGTCATCCCCGACCTGCTCGGTGGTTCGGAGACGTTGATGATCGGACAGACGTTGTGGACCGAGTTCTTTGCCAATCGCGACTGGCCAGTCGCTTCCGCGATTGCCATTACGTTGCTGGTTCTGCTGCTCGTGCCGATGCTTTTCTTCGAGCGACTTCAGCAGCGATCGCTGGAAGGAGGGCGGTGATGCGGCGCGGCGCTTCACCCTTCAATATCGTGTCGGTTGCGCTCGGTCTTGCGTTTCTCTATCTGCCGATCACGATCCTGGTCATCTATTCGTTCAATGCCTCTCGGCTGGTCACCGTCTGGGGCGGGTGGTCGCTCACTTGGTACCGCGAACTGCTGAACGATGCGGCTATCTTGCAGGCCGCATGGGTCAGCGTACGCGTCGCCGCCCTTTCAGCGACGGCGGCAACCATCATCGGC
Organism: uncultured Alphaproteobacteria bacterium; assembly: GCA_963831515.1. GTDB lineage: Bacteria > Pseudomonadota > Alphaproteobacteria > Rhizobiales > Xanthobacteraceae > Pseudolabrys. The sequence continues at coordinate 54,650 of CAWHQL010000020.1, forward strand.
ACGCTCGCGGCTGTCGCTCTCGTGCGCCTGGGGTCCTTTCGCGGTCGATTGCTTTTTTCCGGAATGGTCTATGCGCCGCTGGTGATGCCGGAAGTCATTACCGGTCTGTCGCTCTTGCTGCTGTTTGTCGCCCTCAACGTGGACCGCGGCTTCTGGACCATCACCATTGCCCACACCACGCTCACGATGTGCTTTGTCGCGGTCATCGTGCAATCGCGGCTCATTGGCTTCGACCGCAGCCTCGAGGAGGCGGCGATGGATCTCGGTTGCCCGCCGCTCAGGACGTTCCTGACAATCACGTTGCCGCTCATCGCGCCGGCAATCGCCGCCGGCTGGATGCTGGCATTCACGCTCTCGCTGGACGACCTCGTGATCGCGAGCTTCACCACCGGCCCGGGCGCAACGACTTTGCCGATCCGTATCTATTCGGAGGTGCGATTGGGAGTGAAACCGGAGATCAACGCAGTGTGTACAATAATGATTGCAGTGGTCGCAGCCGGAACGATCATCGCATCGCTGACTACCAAGGGCAGCACCGCGCGGCGCGAACGAGCGGCGCTGGGCGCTCAGGTCTGATGGTCTAATCCGCTTTGGCGTGAGCCATGGCGGCGAGGGGAGTTATTGGGTTTTCCCCGGAGTCGCCGGCGCGGAGTCCGCCGGAGCGTTGCCGGCGGCTGGTGCGCCGCCCGTCAGGCGTTCGATGGCGGAGCGAACCGAATCTCGCGTGCTGCGCTCGCGCACCGCATTGAGCAGAGGAGCCGCCGCACCGGACCGGCGGATGAGGGACTCCGGATCGGGCAGCATGATCGGGTCGTCCCACGACCCCTGGACTATGAATGGCAGCTCGAACGGCGTCGCGCCGGGCTTGGCTGGAGCGACAAGGGCGGCAGTGCCCTTCAGGTCGAGTTCTCTCGCCGGGATCGAAGCCGAACCGACGAGCCCGAGAACCACGGCCGCGCCCTCGATCTTCACATCCTCAACCGACACCACGCCCTGGTTGATCTTCAGCGCGATCGTCATCTTGTCAAAAGGCGTACGACCGCTGCGGAACTCGCCGCCACCCGATAGGGGACGCCGTTCCAGCCGGCGCAGCAATTGCTCGACATTCAAGCCCGCGAGCGAGCCGTTTGTCCCGGTCAGGCTGGCGGTTCCGTTGAGCGTTTGCGTCACTCCGAGGATGCTGTCACCGCTGCCGTCGACGGCGAGGGCGATATTCCCCTTGCCTTCAAGTCGGCGCAGACCGAAGAGCTGGCCGAGGCAGCTTTCAAGATCGACGTCGGTGAAATTCAGCTGCGATTTGATGTCGACCCCTTGCTCGAAATTGGCGAGCGTCATGGAGCCCTTGATCACGCCGCCGTAGGCCTGCGCCTCGCCGACAGTCAGCACCAGGTGGCCGCTACGCAGGTTCGCCGCGATCGCGGTGCGCCCAATTTTTGCATTCGAAACGATAACGTTTGCCGCCGACAGGCGTAGATCGAGGTCCATCCCCGCAAGGCCGTCGAGGGTAATGCGGCCGTTATTCCACGCGCGCTCGTTGGCGGCGATCAGACGGACAGTGGAAATATAAGGCGTGAGATCGAGTGTTTCGGCGGCAAGAGTGCCCTGCAGCGTCTGCCGCCCATCGACAGCAAAGGTGAGTACGCCTTCGGCGGAATTGCCGTCGAGTTCAACATTTACGTTCGACAGGCTGATCGTGCCGCCCAGGACATTCGTTTTTGCCTTGATCGCAAACCGGCCGAAGCCGCCGCCAGGCAACGGCTTCTGTCCCGACCAGATCATGGCGTTGCGCAACGAAGGCGCATCGGCGGCAAGTGTGCCGTCGATTTTCAGCCCGGGCTTGAAGCTGACGGCGCCGTCAAATGCGGCCTTCATCGGAGCGCCGGCGATGCGCAGCTTCACGCCGCTGCGGCTGCCGGCAAGGGCAGCAGCAAAGTCGGCGAGCGTCAGGCTCGCGTCCAGGGGCGCATCGCGCCAGATCAGCCGGCCGGTGGCGCCAAAGGTCTTTGAGATCGACGGCCAGGCCAGTGAGAATTCCACGCCGTACAAGGTTTCGTTGAATTGCCGCGCTTCGTCGCGAATAGTCACGGTGCCGCCGTCGATGCGCATTTCTGAGAACGCGGCGACGCGATGCGCCGCCGCCTGGCTGCGCGTCAAGGCTTCGATCAGGCCCGACCAGTTGGACTGACCGTTCTGCAGGAACTCGATCACGATTCTCGGATGATCGAGCGAGACGTCGGCGATCTCGACGCGACCGATCAGCAAGGGGAAGAACCTCAGACGCGCTGTCAGCCGATCGGCGATCAGGGCTGGATGCTTGGCATCGCCGAGGGCGACATCGGCGAAGTTCACGCTGCCGCTCGGGAACAGGGAAACGCTGGCCTTCCCCCGCAGGACCGGATCAAGGCCGGTTACTTCGCGGATCTCCGCCAAGACCCGCTGGCGCACCGTATCGGCGGATATGAGATATCCAGCGGTCGTCAGCACGGCCATGCCGCCCGCGATTACCGCGAGCAGGACAAATCCCAGGCGTTTCAAGCCGGTAGCCGTCGTCAAAGGGGAGAATCCGGTTGTTTCGGTGTTTGGTCCCGGCGGACTATAGCATCGGTCCCACGGCCGCCAACTTGGATGGCGTCTGTGACCCTTTCAAGGCTGAGAGATCAAAGGGTTAAGATACCCAACGGCTATTGGAGCGCGGCGATCTCCGCGATCATCTTCTTGATGATCGCCTCGCCGAACGAATTGAAGTCCTTTGCTTCCAGCGCGAAGCTCCCGGGCCCGCCGATGACGTTGTCGCGGTAGTACTTCGTCAGCCCACCGGGTGGATTGGTGTGCTCGGGATTCCACGGCAACGGTGTTTCGCTCAGAATCACGAGCCCGTTGATGCTGATGCCTAAAGCCACAGCTTCGTCGCGCGCCTGTCCGACGTCGCGGCCGGCATTGTTGGTCCCGTCGCCCGAGACGTCGATGGTGCGACGTTGGGCCTCAAATGGCGCGCGCGCGAGTTGGGCCACGGCGGCGTCGATACCGCCGCTGATCGACGTGCGGTCGGCGAAAGAACGCGGCGATTTAAGGAGCCGGTCGCCAAAAGCCTGCGCGGTTTTGGGGCCATCAACAACCGTCCAGTCGATCACGACCTTCTGGTTGCCGAATCCCGACCATTCCAGGAACAGCACGCCGATGCGGCCACGTCGGCCCGACTGAATGGCGTCAATCACGCGGGGATCCGACAGCGCTGCGGCATATCCCTCGCGCTGGAGCTGGAACTTCTGGCTGTCAACGCTGCGCGAGACATCGGCCGCCAGGACCAGAAGCAGATCGACAGGCTCGGTCCGCGCAGGCGACGTCGCAAAGATTGCGCTCGCAAACGCCAGTACGATGGCCGCGCGGCGGAAGATCCAGCTCATCCGCAAAGCCTAGCCGATTTAGGAATCAGTGCGCCAGCAGCCGTGTGGTCGGAAATGCGACCTCGACGAGTGTTCCATCCCCGACTTCGCTGGCGATGCGAAAACGGGCGTAATTGGCCTCGGCCAAAGCCTTGGTTATCGGCAGGCCAAGCCCGCTTCCGGTTGAGCCCCATTGTCCCGTGGCGTCTGCGCGACGGAATGGCTCGAGTGCGGTCTCGAGATCCTCCTTGCTCATTCCATTCCCGGTATCACGCACGCGCAATACCACTTCCTGATCGTCGGTCAGTGCGGTCGAGACGATCACCTGACCGCCTGCACCCGTATACTTGATCGAATTCGACAACAGGTTGAGCGCGATCTGGCGCAGCGAGCGCGCGTCGGCGATGATGTGCGGAAGGTTGGCGGCCAGCGCCGTACGGATAATGACGCGCTCGCGATTGGCCTGCTGCTGCATGATCGCCACGCATTGCTGCAAAAGATCGTTCAGATTGACGCTGACGAAGGTGAGCTCAAGAATTCCCGCTTCAATTTTCGACAGGTCAACGAGATCGTTGAGCAGCGAGATGAGATGGCCGCCGGACGCATGGATGTCTTTCAGGTATTGCCGGTAGCGTTCATTGCCGATGGGACCGAAACGCTCGTCCATCATCACTTCGGAAAAGCCGATGATGGCGTTCAGCGGTGTGCGGATTTCGTGGCTCATTTTGGCGAGAAATTCCGACTTGGCGATCGAGGCTTTTTCGGCCGCCTGCTTGGCACTGTTTAGTTCTTCCGCGCTGCGCTTCCAGGCGGTTATGTCGCGTAGCACCGCGCACAGCTTTTCGCTGCCCTCAATACGACCCATCGTGATGTAGAGCGGAACAAGACCGCCCTGGCGCACACGGCCGATTGCTTCGTGGCCGGCACTAAGTGCGCCCGCGCCCCGGCTGTGCGTCAGCCGGTCAAGATGCTCGTGTGCAGCGCGGCGGCTTTCCGGAGCCAGCAGATCATCCAAAGTGTGGCTGGCAAAGTCGTTCGCGTCGTATCCGAACAGCGCCTGCGCGCTGCGGTTTGCCGAAAGGATGCGGCCGCTCGCATCGAGCATCAAGACGCCGTCCGTTGCCGTATCCAGAATTGCCCTCAGCTCGCGATTTTCGCGCTCGGCATCGGGGATCGCTCGAGGTGGCGCCTTTTCTCCGTTGCCGGCTCGCGTATCAACCATCAGCACGAGCGCGTTCTCATTGTTCCAGGCCGCGCTGAATAGGCGGCCCTCGACAGGCTTTTGCGTGCCGTTGACGGTGGCAATCGTCAGCGATTTGCCAGCGCCCTTGCTGTCCGGCGACGAGGAATTGTCCCTGCTCTCGATGAACAGGCTATCGAGCCCGCCTGCTTCGCTCAGCTCATCCAGGCCCGTGTAACCGGTCCACTCGAGGAACTCCCGGTTGGCATAGATCAGTGTGCTGAGGCGATAAACCAGGATACCCACCGGCAGACGATCAAGAATCGGCCGACTATCCTGGATGTCGGGAAGCGGTTTTGGCGGTTCACGCACCGGCTGAGCCACAGGAACAGGAGGCTCGGCGCCGAAATCGTCCGAGGCTGCGGCTGCGTGACCACCCGGCCTTTTCAGTCGCTCGCTGAGTTCGCGCGCCAACTCTCGAAACGCACTGTGCTCTTGTGCATCAAGTTTCGGTTCCGGCGTACGCGCTTCGAAGGGAAACGGAAGAACCATCACTGCCGGGTCGTCTTCCGCCGGCGGCGCGGGTTCGGGAGCTTCATCGACGGCATGCTGCGGGCTCTCAGCCGCATGCATTCGGTCGCGGCAGATGCCGAAGCCGCGGAAGCCTGTGAATTCTCGCTCGCGGTCGAACACCGGCAGACCCGACATCTCGACCACCATCTGATCGTCGGAGTCGTCAAGCGGCCAAAGCAGGACGATCCCGCTGAAGGTCTGCCGTGCCGTCATGGCGGCAGCAACCTGCCCCTGGGGATCAAGCTTCAGGGTCTGCGCGATCTCGGCCCAGGTGCGATCAAACACGGCAGACGTCTTCGGCCCGAGGAGCTCGGGAAATTCCTGGGTCGCGAGGCTGAAGCGGCCGTCCGCGGCTGTCTGCCACACAAAACGCAAAGGCAGCCTAGGCGGGCGTGTTGTCGAGGGTGCGGAGTCCGATGTTTTTGGCGCCATGTCAGTCGCCTCTGAATCGACACCCGACGTGTCCGCAGGTACTGCGAAAACGGCGAGCAATGCGAATGTCGATCCGGCGCCAAGCTTGAGCATAATGATTTGCCCGGCAGAAATCTCGCCCTCGGCAACTCCATTGAGACTCGCTTCGCGTGCGAGCCGCTCGGCACCGAGTGCGATCAGATCCCTCCGCTCACCGAGCAGTGTCCGCGCCGCAGGCTGCACGTCGATCAACTCGCCGTCGGCGGTGAACATGGCGGCAGGGCTGGCGAAATCGGCGAGCAGACGGCGCGCGCGGTCGGGCAAGGGAAGGTCGCGCGCAGCGCGCTCGGTCGACACGATCAGTATTGCGCTGGTGTTGTCGGCAAGCGTCACGCGCGAGCACAGGCATATCAACATACCACCGAACGCGGCGCCGAAACCGCGCAAGCGTTCAAGCCGTGGGGTAGCCGCCCCCGGGAGCGTCGAGACGAGGCGCGCGACCTGGGTCGACGCTGGATGCTTCGTAGTGAAATGCAAGGCAGAGGCTTCGCCCGGCGAGGCGGCATCGAAGATTGCCGCGCCTGCGGGATTGGTCCACAGAATATGCTCGGCGTCGGTACTCCATAGCCAGACCGGCGCAGGACTGAGCGCATGCGCGGCCAGTCGCGGATCACGAAGATATGCAAGCTGTGGGTTGGCTTCCGTCATTCCGAGGTCGCAGAATTTACGGCTAATAAAATCTTAATACGGCCGCTAAGGTACGGCGTCCACGGGACAACGGACGCGCCCCCGTCCGAACCCGCAACATCGTTAATGTCACGGTCACTGGCGTGGTCGGCGCGCCGCCCTAGATGTCTTTGAGGCCGCCGACCGGCGGCTGAGGACATGCAGGAGGGATGTCATGGCGAAGGAAGGAAACGCCGGCTTCGAAATTCCGGCCGACATGCTTGCCTTGGCTGAAAAGAGCGTCGAGCAGGCCAAGCAGGCATTCGATGTGTTCATTTCAGCGGCGCAGCACGCTGTAAGCACTGCGGAAAATCAGGCCGCGAGCGCACAAGCCGGCGCCAAGGAAGTCGGCGAGCTTGCGATGGGTTTCGCCGAGCGGAACATCACGTCGTCGTTCGAATTCGCGCAAAGGCTGCTGCAGGCCAAAGATTCCAATGACGTTATGGCGTTGCATGCGGAATACGTAAGCAAGCAGATCGCGACGCTCACAGAGCAGGGGAAGGAACTCAGCAGCCGCACAGCGAAAATGGTGGGGCAAAAACCCCAGCATTGACACGCCGGCCGCCAGTCGAGGGTCATTTGAGCCTGGCAAGGTTGCCGGAACGGTTCCCTACTGGCAGTTTTGTGCAATGCAATATTTTTTATTGCATTGCATCAAAAATGGGTGTATAAGCGTTTTACCCTTAGATCGCGGCACATCCGAACGCAGATGCGCTGCGGCTCACAAAAGATGGGGCCTATTTGCCGAGGGTGTGTGGTCCGTGCGGGATCACGCCCTCCGCCAGCCAAAGGACGATTCTCATGCCTGAAACCGCCTCTACGGCCACGAAATCCAAGCCGAAGCCGGTCGCCGTCGCTGCGCCCGCTTTCGAGATGCCGAAGTTCGAGATGCCGAAGTTCGATATGCCCAAGTTTGAAATGCCGAAATTCGAGGTTCCGCCTGTGTTTCGCGAGTTCGCCGAAAAGGGCATCGCCCAGGCAAAGGAAAACTACGAGAAGTGCAAGAGCGCGGCCGAGCAGGCGACCGATGTCCTCGAGGACACCTATTCCACGGCCTCCAAGGGCTGTGCGAGCTATGGCCTCAAGGTGATCGAGACCACGCGCGCCAACACCGACGCCACCTTCGATCTGATGGGCGAGCTGATGGGCGCGAAGTCCTATGCCGAGGTGGTTGAGCTCACCAGCGCCTTCATGCGCAAGCAGTTCGATGCCGTGATCGCTCAGACCAAGGAACTCTCCGAGCACGCCCAGAAGGTCGCGACCGATACGGTCGAGCCGATCAAGGAAAGCATCAGCAGCACGTTCAATAAGGCGGCCTGACGCGCCCTTGTGCGTTAACGTCTGGAACTAGTGGGTGCGAAGCCCGGGCTGAAATGCCCGGGTTTTCGTTTTTACGGCAGCGACCTGCGTGGACGCTTGCCAAAAGGGCAGGCGGCACCTAGGTTCCGCCCGCTCGGATCGAGCATCGAATGAGCCGATCGCGCGTGCAGGCGTAGCTCAGTTGGTTAGAGCGCTGGTCTGTGGAACCAGAGGTCGGTGGTTCAAGTCCACCCGCCTGTACCATCCTCGCAAAATCGTCAAAACAAAAACGCCGGCGACGATGCGCCGGCGTTTTGTACTTCTGTCCGTCAGCGGCTAGCGCCAGCTGTAACGGCCATTATTGCGCGGCGGAGTAGGCGGGACGTTGCGTGGCGGATAGGGGCGAGCTCCGCCCTGCGGCCCGCCGAATATCCAGTCGAAGAAGTTGTTGCCGCCACCACCGCCATAGCTGCCGCCGCCACCATACATGCCGACCGGCATACGCACCGGCTTGGATGAGGAATTCGGCGACGCACGCTCGACCCCGATATCGGCGACCTTGCGCTCGCTGCTCTTGAGGATGGAGATCATCTTGGCGTCGCGTCCGTAGACATCGTCACGCAGCTGCAGCTTGCCCGCATCATCCACGAACGCGGTCTGATAGGTCAGATGTACCGGGATGAATTTCGGGAAGTTGATGTTGATCTCGCTGCCGCCGAACATCGATTCCAGGCGCGCCTCGGTGTAGCGCTCCTTCGGCAGCACCAGCGACAGCAACTTTTCGCCGTAGGTCAGCGGATTCTGCACGCGCATGCAGCCGTGGCTGAACGCGCGCTTGTCGCGCGAGAACAGGTGCTTGTCAGGCGTGTCGTGCTGGTAAACCAGGAACTTGTTCGGGAAGTTGAAGCGGATGCGGCCGAGCGCGTTTCCGGCTCCCGGCGGCTGCGAAATATGGACCGTGCCATCGGCGTCCTGCGTCAGCTTGAGGCCGATGCGGTCGAGCGCCTGTGGATCCGCCTCCAGAGCCGGCAGGTATTCTTTTTCGATAATCGACGGAGGCACATTCCAGGTCGGATTGACCGTAATGAACTTCATTTCGGCGCTGAGCATCGGCGTCGGCAAATTCGGTTTGCCGACAACGATTTTCGTGTGCCAGTAGACCTTGTCGTTGTTGTAGAGCGTGAGCGAGTAATCCGGGATGTTGACGACAACATGCGGATTGCCCAGGTCGCGCGGGATCCAGCGCAACCGCTCCATGTTCACGATGATGATATCAGTCGGGTCGGCGGAGCTCTGGCGTACTTCCCGACGTTCGCCGTTAAGCGTCCGCACAGTGTTCGGTCCGAGATTGCCGTCGACGTTGATGTCGTTTTCGGTCTGGAACGTTTTTACCGCATCGCGAACCGCATCGTCATAAACCGGGTTCTCTTTGTCGCCCGCGATATCGAGGCGCTTGCGCAGCGCGGTCACGCGCGCATCTTTCATGCCCGGACGGAGGATCTTGCCATCCGGCACGTGGACGCGCGGGAGCTCTGGCTTTTCTGCGGTCTTGGTTTCAGATGGCGCCGGTCCCTTGCGCACGTCGGCGAGCTTTGCTCTGAGCGCCTTGAACTCTGCCTGCTGCGGATTGTAAGCGTCGAGCACTTTGCCCGCATCGCTGCTGTCGCCGAGTTTGGCCAATACGTCGGCCGGTTCAGGTGCGTTCAGCTCGTAGAGGATATCCGGGCTCACGCGCGTGTAGTGGATGCGCCCGATCTGCGCGTGCCGCGCGAACGTCAGTGCCGCGGCGGTCATCTTGAGCTCGGCTTCGGCAAGCGCTTCGGGGGTCGCTGCAGATTTGAAATCGGGTGCCGAATAGTCGTTCGGATCCAGACCAACTGCGTCCGCCTGCCCCAAGTAGGCAATCGCCGCCTTGGCGCGGTCGTTGCCAGCATTGTTGCTGACCCAGATCGGCGCGTAGTTGTGCGAGTTGTAGTAGGCCTCGATGCCAGCGCGGTCAGCCTTTCGGCTGACGAGTCGGTCAAGCTGGCGGCCCGTAATCAGCTCACGCAGCTTCTCGCCGACGGCATCCGCGGGCGTGGCGTTGGTGGCAGCCTTGGCCGGCTCGGCAGGAGCGGTCGTGGCGTTCTGTTTCGGCTCCTCCTTTGCGGGAGCCGGGGCCACCTGCTTAGCCGGGGAGTTGACGTCTTTGGCCGTCAGCGGCGGCGGGAGCGTCGTATCCGGCACAGGCACGGATGCCGTGGTCGGATTGTCGCTCTGCTGCGCGATGCCGGCCTGGCTGGACAAGGCCAGTACCAAGACCAGCGCCGTGGAGGCCAGCAAACGGTCAAATCGTGCACTTTTCACCACGTTTTCTCCCAAGACTGTCAGGGGCATACGCCCCGAGAAATGTTCGACCCAGTTTAACTGATAGCGCGCACCCAGTTACGTATTTCCCAACGGCCCAGCGAGAACAGGCGTCAACTGTGGCTATTTTGCACGAGCAAACGAATCGGGAGCTTTAGCTGGACAGGCAGGCGGAGCGTAAGTCAACAGGCGGCTGGGTATAAGGTTTCCGAGCGGTTTTCAGCAGTTATACCCATGTCTGTTATGTACGGCACGGTTATGGCCGGCACCATGACAAAGACGTGATGGCTCCTATGAACAGGGAGCCCCTTGCGGCGGCCCGAGGCTGCGCTAATCTGGCCAAAGGACCGCTTTCGGAATGCGGTCGAAAGGAAACGCCATGGCTTGGACGACCCCTGTTCTTGTAGAGATTTGCATTGGACTCGAGATCAACGGCTATCTGCCGGCCGAGTTCTGATTTTCTGAGCCTTCTTCCAAGACCCCGTTAGATGGGGCGCCTCACCGCCATCGTGCTTGGGTCGGCGGCCGGAGGCGCCTTTCCGCAATGGAATTGCCGTTGTCCAGTCTGCGCCTTGGCGTGGTCCGGTGATTCGCGCGTCCGTCCTCGCACCCAAACCGGCATCGCCGTTTCGGCAGGCGACGGGCGCTGGACCCTGATCAACGCCTCTCCCGATCTGCCGTCGCAAATCCGGGCAACGCCTGCGCTGCATCCGCAGGGAGCTTTGCGCGGCAGTCCGATCGACGCCGTCGTACTCACTGGCGCTGAAATCGACCAAATCACCGGGCTTCTCTCCCTGCGAGAGAGTTCGCCGTTCACGCTCTACGCGACGCCGGCAAGCCATGCAGCCGTTGCTGCCAATGCCATGTTCGGTGCAATGGCCCTGATGTCGCGCCGCGCAATCAATCCGGGCGAACGCTTCCTGCTTGCGGGAGGTATCGAGGCGACGTTGTTCATGGTCCCCGGCAAACTACCGCTCTATCTCGAAGGCGAGGCGCCGGAACTCGATACCGAAAGCGCGGCCAATGTCGGGATCGAATTGCACCGCGAGGGAGCACGCATGGTATTTGTGCCCGGGACCGCAGCAGTGACGCCGGCGATGCGCGAACGCTTCGCGCGTGCCGATGTCGTGTTGTTCGACGGCACGTTGTTTACCGATGATGAGATGATCCGCACGCAGACCGGACAAAAGACCGGCCGCCGCATGGGCCACATGCACATCGATGGCGACGGCGGTTCCTTGCGCGCCTTGGCCGAATTTTCGGCGCGGCGCATCTTCGTCCATATCAACAATACCAATCCGGTCCTGATCGAAGGCTCGGCCGAACGCCGAAAGGTCGAAGATGCCGGATGGCAGGTCGCGGAAGATGGTATGGAGATCGTGCTGTGAAGTTGCTTTCGCCGGACGAACTGGAAGCTGCGCTGCGCGACATCGGCGCAAAGCGCTACCATCGCCTACATCCGTTCCATTCGCTGCTGCACGGCGGCAAGTGCAGCAGAGGTCAGGTGCAGGCCTGGGCGCTTAATCGCTATTATTACCAGGCGATGATCCCCATCAAGGATGCAAGCCTGATCGCGCGCTGCGAGGATCCGGCCGTGCGCCGCGAATGGCGCTCGCGTCTTGTCGATCATGATGGGGAGCGCGAAGGCGACGGCGGCATTGCGCGCTGGCTCAAGCTCACCGATGGCCTCGGGCTTGAACGAAACTACGTCACTTCATTGCGCGGAATCCTGCCGGGCACACGCTTTGCCGTCGAGGCCTACGTCAATTTTGTGCGCGAGAAGACATTGCTCGAAGCGATCGCGTCCTCGCTCACAGAAATGTTTTCGCCGGTCATCATCAGCGAACGTATGACGGGCATGCTGGCGAACTACGATTTCATCACCCGCGAGACCCTGAGCTATTTCGACAAGCGTCCGCCGCAGGCGCAGCGCGACGCCGACTTCGCGCTCAATTTCGTCAAGCGCGATGCGCGGACACCGGAACAGCAGCAGGCCGTGCTTGCCGCGCTCGAATTCAAGTGCAGCGTGCTCTGGTCGATGCTGGATGCGCTTTACCACGCCTACGTATCGCCCGGGCATGTCCCGCCAGGCGCCTTCGTGCCGGAGAATCAATGATGGATGGGCCGGCGACGCAGGTGTCCGACAACTCGCGTCCGCGTCTGCCACGCGGCGTGCGGCTGACCCACAGCGAAGCGCAGGGTGGCTGGGTTCTGCTCGCCCCGGAACGCGTGTTCAAGGCCGATGCCGTTACCGCCGAAATTTTGAAGCGTTGCACCGGGGAGGCCACGCTGACTGCGATCGTGGACGATCTCGCCGCGACCTTCACCGCGCCGCGCGAGCGTATCCATGCCGATGTCGTGAAACTGCTGAGCGGATTGGCCGAGAAGAAGCTGCTGGATCTGGGTTGAGTGCTCGCGATGACGACGAACGGAGCCGCATTGTCCGCGCCGCTCGGCCTGCTCGCCGAACTTACCCACCGTTGTCCGCTTGGGTGTCCCTATTGCTCGAATCCTCTCGCGCTCGACAAGCGTGCCGACGAACTCGACACAGCGACATGGGCGCGGGTCTTTCGCGAAGCGGCGGCGCTCGGCGTGCTGCAAGTGCACCTGTCGGGGGGCGAACCGGCGGCGCGGCGCGATCTGCCGGAGATTGTCAAATCGGCGCGAGAGGCCGGTCTTTACAGCAATCTGATTACCTCTGCCGTCGGACTGACGCCGCAGAATTTGTTGGCGCTTTCCGATGCGGGCCTCGACCACGTGCAGATCTCCATCCAGGACAGCGATGAAGCATCTGCCGATAACATTGCCGGGTATAAAAGCGCCTCCGCGCGCAAGCGAGCGCTGGCCAAAGAGGTCGTCAATCTGGGTTTGCCACTCACCGTCAACATGGTGGTGCACCGCGCCAATATTGGCCGCGTCGAGCCGATGGTGGAGCTGGCGCTATCGTTGGGCGCGAGCCGAGTGGAAATCGCGCACGTGCAGTACTACGGCTGGGCACTGAAAAACCGCGCCGCACTCATGCCCACGCGCGAACAGGTTGACGAAGCCGTGCGGCAGGTCGAACTGCTGCGGGCCAAGCACCAGGGTCGGATCGTCATCGATGCTGTGGTCCCCGACTACTACGCGCGTTTTCCCAAACCTTGCGTCGGTGGCTGGGGTCGCCGCTCTCTCAACGTGACGCCTGCAGGACGGGTGCTTCCCTGCCACGCGGCCGAGGTCATTCCAGGTCTTGAATTCTGGAACGTCCGTGAGCACTCGCTTGCCGATATCTGGCGGAGTTCTCCGGCATTTCTGGCATTTCGTGGGACCGACTGGATGCAGGAGCCATGCAGATCCTGCTCTCGGCGCGATCAAGACTTCGGCGGATGCCGTTGCCAGGCTTTCCTACTTACGGGCGACGCTCGCGCTGCTGATCCCGTATGTCATCTGTCGCCACATCACGCCGTAGTCACGGAATTGGCCGAAGACCGCAAAGATGCGGCCTATGCATATCGGACGTCCTGATTTTTCGGGATTTTCGACTTCTCGATTGCAACAGAGAGTTGAAAGGTAGAGACTTGCCAGCAAGGGGGAGCGCTCCGGGGCCGTTCTCGATCAACCTCGTGAGTCAAGCGCCTCCGCATCAGGGAGGAATTCGATGGCTCCGTGTTTCACGGTTCAACGTTCTATTTTGCTTGCCGGCACGGTCGCCGGCATTTTGCTGGCTGCACCGGCCTTTGCCCAGCAACCGTCGGCGCCGGCGTCACCGCCCGCCGCGGCACCGGCTGCGCCGTTGCCACCAGGCTCGCCGCTGATCGGCCGGCCTGAAGGAAATCCGGCTGCAGCAAAACTCGCGCCTGTCGCGCCGCCGCCATTGCCGGCAGCCGCCGACAAGCTGCCGACCGCGAAGCTCAAACTGCCGCCGGGTTTCAACATCGAAGTCTACGCAAGCGGAATTGCGAATACGCGATCGCTGCGCGTCGGCGACAAGGGGACCGTGTTTGTCGGCACCCGCCTCGGAAACAAGGTCACCGCAATCGTCAAGAAGGACGGCAAGACCGAGACCAAGACGATCGCTGAAGGCCTCTACCGCCCGAACGGGCTCGCCTTCCACAAGGGCACGCTCTACATCGGGGAGCTTTCGCAGATCTCCAAGATCGACAATATCGAGGCCAATCTCGACAAGCCGCCGAAGCCGACGGTGATCTATTCCGATCTGCCGAAGGATGAGGCGCACGGCTGGAAGTTCATTGCGATCGGACCCGACGACAAGCTTTACATTCCGGTCGGGCAGCCGGGCAACAACGTCCTGCACAGCCCGGCGCACGGGCAGATCCGTCGCATCAATCTGGACGGGACCGGAGCCGAAGTGGTCGCGCGCGGCGTGCGCAATACGGTCGGCTTCGACTGGAATCCGGTGAACCAGCAGCTGTATTTCTCCGACAACAGCCGCGATTGGCTGTCGGAAGATACGCCGCAGGATGAGCTCAACCGCATCACCAAGGTCGGGCAGCATTTCGGTGCGCCCTATTGCTACCAGGGCAACCTTCTCGATCCGGAATTCGGTTGGGGTCACTCGTGCCGTGAATTCGAAGCGCCGATCATGCTGACAGGCCCGCACTCGGCCGGGCTTGGCATGCGCTTCAACACCGGCAAGATGTTCCCGGCGAAATACAAGAACGCGATCTTCCTAGCCCGTCACGGCTCGTGGAACCGGACGACGAAGTTCGGCGGCGACGTCATCGCCATCTTCCTGAACAAGGATGGCACGGTGAAATCGTCCGAACCGTTCATCACCGGCTTCCTCGACAACAACAGTTACATCGGACGCCCTGTCGACGTTGAATTCATGGCGGACGGCTCGATGCTGTTGTCCGACGACTGGAACGGCGCGATCTATCGCATCACCTACGGTAAGGCGGCGCGAGTAGCCGGCCGCTGACACGCGTGCAGGGCCGGGGGCTTTGCCCCCGGCCTTTTTTATTCAAGCTGATTGATCATGCGACCCAGCCATCTCGCCCCCCGGATTGCTGCCGCGGCACTTATCGTTGGTGTCGCCTGCCAGCCATTGTTTGGCGAAACAGTTGCCGAACGCGCGGTGCCTTGCCTCGCGTGTCACGGCGAGACCGGCCAGTCGGAAACTCCGGAGATTCCCTCGCTGGGCGGACAGCCTGCGCCATACCTGTTGATTCAGCTGTACATGTTTCGCGAGCGGCAGCGTGCTTCGCCGGAAAAAAAAGACGATCAGATGATCCAGGTCATGACCGAGATGACCAAAGGCTTCACCGATGATGACCTGCGAAATTTCTCCGATTTTCTCGCAAAGGTGCCGGCACCGAAGCCTCCGGCCGATACAGGCGATGTCGCGCGCATGCAGCGGGCCACGGCGCTGATCACGCAGCACCGTTGCAACAGTTGTCACGGACTGGATCTCGCAGGTCGCGATAATGTCCCGCGCATCGCCAACCAGCGCGAGGACTATCTCGCCAAGACGCTGCGCGAATACAAGACCAACGACAGGCGCGGCTACGATGGAACAATGGCGGAAGCGCTGGCGCCGGTGACCGAAGAGCAGATCACCGACTTGGCCTATTACATCGCGCGCTTCCGCTGATCCGACGCAACGAGGCGAGATAAAAAACCGGGCCCCTGAGGGCCCGGCTTCAGTGATTGCCGACGTGGGGGCCGGCAATTTCTTCCAGAGGGGAACATGCTGCCCGCCGGCGATTCTGGGAGGATATCCATCCGGCGAAACAGCGAACCTTGAGTATGCGAAGCGTGTCGCAACGCGACAACGTCAGTCGTCGCATGACTGCCATGCGCATTCGCAAATCATAAGAAATCGCTGACTTACCCGACTTTGCGTTGCCGCTCGCGAAAATTTTACTGCAAAACTTTCGCGGGAAACTCAGAAGTGCCAGCGTTGCGCGTTGGCCACCAGAAAATCCCGGAAGACTTGTATGCGTGCGACCGACTTGAGCTCTTCCGGATAGACAAAATACGCATCCAGCGCGAGCGTGTCGGCTTCACCGAACAATTGAACCAGGCCGCCGTTTTCCTCGACCAGGTAATCCGGCAACACCGCAATACCGAGTCCGCGTTGGCAGGCGCGCAGCACACCGAGAACGTTGTTGACCGTCAGGTGCGGCGTCCGCGGATCCTTGCCGTCACGACCGATTTCAAGGAGCCAGCGCCGGTTCTGCAAGTGCGCGGGCACCACACCGCCGCCGAGAAGAACGATGCGATGCTTGTCGAGCTCGTCATGCGTGCGCGGCGTGGCAAATCGCTTGAGGTAATCGGGCGAGGCATAGGCGTGAAAATGAACCGAGAAGAGTTTGCGCTGGATCAGGTCGGGCTGCGTCGGCTGCCGCAGGCGAATGGCGACATCGGCCTCGCGCATCGCCAGGTCCAGTTCCTCGTCGGAGGTAATCAGCGTGATGTGGATGTCCGGATAGAGATCGAGAAACTCTCCCAGCCGCGGCGTGAGCCAGTGTACACCGATGCCCGGCGTGGTCTGTACCTTGAGTTCACCGTTCGGCCGCTCGCGGCTGTCGGTCAGTTTTGTGCGTGCCGCCTCGAGCTTCATGAAGACTTCGTGCGCGGTGCGATACAACAATTCGCCCTGCTCGGTGAGGATCAGGCCACGCGCATGGCGGTGGAAGAGGGACACCGAGAGTTCGGATTCCAGCGCCGAGACCTGACGCGAGACCGCCGACTGCGAAAGGCCCAATCGCTCGCCAGCATGTGTGAACGAGCCGGCTTCCGCTGCGGCGTGAAATACCTTCAGCTTGTCCCAGTCCATGGAATTGTTGGGTCCAGCCATTTTTATTCCGCCGCCGCACGTTGATGTTCGTGCGCGGCCAGGAATTTCTCCGCTTCGAGTGCGGCCATGCAGCCTTGCCCGGCCGCGGTAACCGCTTGCCGATAGATATCGTCGGTGACGTCGCCGGCGGCGAAAACGCCAGGTACCGATGTGACGGTCGAATTGCCACCGGTGATGATATAGCCGGACGGCTTCATCTGAACCTGACCGGCAAACAGTTCCGATGCCGGCTGGTGACCGATGGCGATGAAGACGCCGTCGACGCGGCGCTCGATAACGGCGCCGGTCTTCGCGTTCTTGAGCCGCACGCCGCTGACCTTCAGCGGATTGTCGCCGCCGATGACATCGTCGAGCATGCTGTCCCAGATCACTTCGATCTTGGGATGCTTGAACAGGCGGTCCTGCAGGATTTTTTCGGCGCGGAATGCGTCGCGCCGGTGCACGACCGTGACCTTCGAAGCAAAATTGGTGAGGAACAGCGCCTCTTCGACTGCAGTATTGCCGCCGCCGATCACGACCACTTCCTTGTTGCGGTAGAAGAAACCGTCACAGGTTGCGCAGGCAGACACGCCATAGCCTTTGAATTTCTGTTCTGACGGCAGATCGAGCCAGCGCGCCTGTGCGCCGGTTGCAATGATCAGCGCGTCGGCAAGGTAGATGTCGCCGGAATTGCAGATCAGCCTGAACGGGCGCTGCGCCAGCTCCACCTTGTTGACATGATCGGTGACGATGCGCGTGCCGACATGCGTGGCTTGCGCCTGCATCTGCTCCATCAGCCAGGGACCCTGGATGACATCGGCAAAGCCAGGATAGTTCTCGACGTCGGTAGTAATCGTCAGCTGACCGCCCGGCTGGATGCCCTGAATCAGAACCGGCTCCAGCATCGCGCGCGCGGCATAAATGGCCGCGGTGTAGCCCGCCGGTCCCGAGCCGATGATCACGACTTTGGCGTGGGTCGTCTTTGCCATTTTGTACGCCCCCCTGGACGGGCGTTTTTTTGGGCGCTTGGCACCCTAGCGGCCGCAGATTTCGGCTCTTTGCTCCGCTCGATGTATGGCTTTCAGCCGAGCTATGCAAGATACGCAACCCGCCACACCCACAGCCTGCGGCAAAGCGCCGATCACGATCGTACGAGCACGCAATATTGTTTCGCGAAATAATATTTCGCGGTATGAATGTTGTCAGTGCCGTCCGGCCAAAAGGAGCGCCTGTGCCAGCCCGACTAGACTCGATCGATCGCAAAATCCTCAAGGAGCTGCAGGCGGACGGCCGCATCACCAATGTGGAGTTGGCAAGCCGCGTGGGTATTTCCGCCCCGCCTTGTCTGCGCCGGGTCCGCGCGCTGGAGGAGGCCGGCTACATCAAGGGCTACCGCGCGCTGCTCGACGAAAAGAAGCTCGGCTACGAAGTCACGGTGTTCGCGATGGTGCATCTGGCGAGTCAGGCGGAGGCCGATCTTGCAGCGTTCGAGGAGTTCGTGCGCGCCCAGCCGCTCGTGCGCGAATGCTGGATGCTCTCGGGCGAAATCGACTTCGTGCTGAAATGCGTGGCTCCCGATCTGAAAACCTTTCAGGCCTTCGTCGAAAAACTCACCGCCGCGCGCAGCGTGCGCAACGTGAAGACGTCGCTGACGCTGCGCAATTCCAAGGATGCGGCCATGGTGCCGATGGAAGAGTAGCGCTCTTTGCGGCCCGCGCGTCGTTTTACACGGTAGACCCCTCCCGTTAGCATCGTCGGATGGCGAAGGTTTTCATCGGCGCAGCGGCCGGGTTTGCCGGTGACCGAAGCGATGCAGGCGGCCCGGTTGTGGACGCGCTCGCCGCGCAATCCGGTCCGCGCTTTCTGATGTACGAGACGCTCGCCGAGCGCACGCTAGCGCTGTGTCAGCTCGAACGCCGTCAGAATCCGCAGCGCGGCTACAGTCCGGCACTCGATCGGATGCTGCCGCCGGTTCTCGCGCGCTGTCTCGCGACGGGTATCAAGATCATCGGCAACTTCGGCGCGGCCAACCCTGCAGCGGGCGCGCGCCGCATCGAAGAGATGGCGCGCTCGCTCGGCGTTCGGCCGCCGCGCATTGCCGCTGTTGAAGGTGACGACATCGCAAGCAAGCTCTCGGCGAGCGATCTCGCTTCACGCAGGGTCGATGGTGCCGACCTCGCGCGGGCGGGCGAAATCATCTCGGCTAATCTTTATCTCGGTGCGCAGCCGATCGCGCAGGCGCTCGATCAGGGTGCCGACATCGTCGTGACCGGACGCGTCGCAGATTCCGCACTGGCGCTCGGACCACTGCTGCATGCCTTCCGTTGGTCCGCCGACGACTGGGATCGGCTCGCTGCCGGTACGCTTGCTGGCCATCTGCTCGAATGCGGCGCGCAGGTCACCGGCGGCTATTTTGCCGATCCTGGCTACAAGGACGTGTCCGGATTGGCCGAGGTCGGCTATCCGATCGCCGAAATCGATGAAACCGGCGAGATCGTGATCACCAAGCCCGCCGGCACAGGTGGCGTGGTCAATCGCCTGACGGTGATCGAGCAGTTGCTCTACGAAATTCACGATCCATCCGCCTATCTCGCGCCCGATGTTGTTCTCGATCTGACGAACGTAGAGGTCGCCGAGATCGGCAAGGATCGCGTGCGCGTTTCCGGTGCACAGGGCAGGCCAGCGCCGGAGACGCTGAAGGCGACCGTTTGCGTCGATGGCGGGTTCCTCGGCGAAGCCGAGATTTCCTATGCCGGTCCGAATGCGGCGGCGCGCGCGCAGCTCGCCGCGGAGGTTGTTCGTACGCGCGTGCGCAAGCGCGTTCCGCATCTCAATGTCCGCATCGATGCGATCGGTGTTCGCAGCGTCTGGGGCGCAACCGAGACGCCAACAAATCTGCGTGACGCGCAGACGAACGACGTCCGTCTGCGTTTTGCGGCCGAGTCGGCGAACGCGGCCGATATCGAGATTCTGCTCGACGAAGCCGAGGCGCTTTATTGCGCGGGACCGGCCGGAGGGGCGGGCGTTCGCCGACGTATCACGCCGCGGCTTGCCAGTGCGTCCTGTCTCATCGAGCGTAAATTTGCAGAGCCGCGCGTGACCATGTCGGGAGCACCGGCATGACGCGGACGGTCCGCCTGCACGACATCGCCAATGCGCGCACTGGTGACAAAGGCAATCGGCTCAATCTCGTTCTTGTCTGCAGGGATCCCGCTCACTATGCGGCGGTAGCGGCGCAGGTGACGACCGAGCGCGTGGCGCAGGTTTTCGCAGCACGCAAGCCGACGCGTGTCGTTCGCTACGATCTGCCGAAACTGGCAGCATTCAATTTCGTTCTCGACGACGTTCTCGAAGGCGGCGTCAATGCCAGCCTTGGCCTCGACGGCCACGGCAAGTCGCTGTCGTTTCTTGTGCTCGATATTCCGATCGAGATCGCTGCCGAAACATCGCGCCGTTCCATCCGGGGGACCGTCTCATGAAGAAACTGATTGCGATTTTGCTAGGCCTTACAGGTCTGCTTGCGTCGGCCGGCGCGTGGGCGCAGGACGCCTATCCCTCGCAGAACATTCGCTTCGTGGTGCCTTTCACCGCCGGCAGCGCGACCGATACGCTCGCCCGACTGCTTGCCAATCGCATGACGACAATTCTCGGCCGCAACGTCGTGGTCGAGAATATTGCCGGCGGAAACGGCATCCCTGCATCGCAAAACGTCGTGCGCGCGGCGCCTGATGGCCACACGGTGATGATCACGTCCAACACGACGCACGCGGGCAACCAGGCCCTTCTGAAGAAAGTGCCCTACGATGCGGTCGCCGACTTCGAACCGATCACCAAGCTCGGCACCATCACGCTCGCTTTGGTCGCGAACCCGTCCGTGCCCGCGAACGATCTCAAAGAACTCATCGCCTATGCCAAGGCCAATCCGGGCAAGCTCACGTTTGGCGCGGGTTCATCCTCCTCGCGCATGTCCGGCGAACTTTTGAAGACGATGGCCGGCATCGACATGCTGTACGTGCCCTACAAGAGCAATCCGCAGGCCGTGACCGACTTGCTGGGCGGGCAGATTTCCATCTTCTTCGGCGACGTTTCGACGGCGTTGCCGCCCGTGAGCGCCGGCAAGCTGAAGAGCTATGCGGTGTCAGGCATCAAGCGATCGCCGCTCGCGCCGGATCTTCCGACCATCGATGAGGCCGGCCTGAAGGGGTACGAATTGACCGCCTGGTTCGCCGCCTATGCACCGGCAAAAACTCCGAAACCGATCATCGACAAGCTGAATGCTGCATTCCGCGAAGCTCTGAAGGACAAAGACGTGTCTGAAAAACTGCTGACGGCCGGCATCGAGCCGGAAGCGAGCACGCCAGAGGAACTGAGAAAATTTCAGGCTGCGGAAACCGAAAAATGGAAAAAGATTGTTGCCGACGCGAAGATCGAGCCGGAGTGAATCTAAGCAGCCGGACGGATCACCGGAAAATCGCGCCCCACGACTTTGTCTAGCGTCATCCAGGCGGGGAGGGATCGTGCGAGGCTTCGCTCGCCCTCGATGAAAAGTGTTTTCCCGACCATGTCGCGCCACAGCTTGTGACCGAGAAAGACGTCGACGAAATCGGCGACTTTGCCGCGACACGTCACGTCGACGGGATAGCCCGGGTCCTTGACGCAGACCTCGATGTCCGAGCGCTGCAACACCAACCACAAGATTTTGAACTTGGCACGTTTTGCCGGCACGCCGGAAAACTCAAATCGGACGACAATGCGCCGCTCGGGCAGCGCGTCCCGCTTCGTCCGTTTGCGCAGGCCCCACAGCAGGAGGGTCGGGTCGAGGTCTTCGGGCGTCAAACTATCGCGCGCGTGAACGAGTCCCCAGTGACCCAGCTCAGTGACGATCGGACGCAGTGCATCGCCGGCGGGCGTGAGCCAATACTCGGGTCCGTGCCGACCTTCGCGTTTGCGACGCTCGATGATTCCATGGTGTTCCAGTTCGCGCAGCCGGCCAACCAGTACGGCCCGCGAGATCAGTGGTATCCCGCGGTGGATGTCGTTGAATGTGTGAACATTGGTCATCAGTTCGCGCAGGATGAGAGGCATCCAGCGCACGGCGATGATCTCCGATGCTTTCGCAATCGGACAGAACTGATTGTAGCCACTATGCATGGGGGCTATTGAAACACTTCGTCCGGCGGCGGACCAGTTCGAAAAACAGACTTGTTGGTCAAGCCGACCCGACAATACTAAGATGATCGATAGGTCGTGACCGCGCGTACGCCAAGGACGTCGCGACCATGCCCTGGTTTTCGGAAATGTGGCGCTCAATCGCGCCGTTGACGGACTGAACCGGGAGAGCATCCATGATCAAGGTTTCGAACTCTGCAATCGCCATTGCGGGGGCCGCTTTCGTTTCGCTGGCCCAACCTGGTTTCGCGCAAGCTGACGACAGCAAGCTTGGCAAAGTGCATTTCGAAACGTCGTGCACGCCGGAGGCGCAGAAGATCTTCGATCAGGCCATGCTGTATCAGCATTCGTTCTGGTACCGCGCGTCGCAGAAAGTCTTTGAAGATGTTCTCAAGGCCGATCCGGAATGCGGGATTGCCTATTGGGGCATTGCGTTGAGCCTGCTGCTCAATCCCCACGTCGCACCACCGGCAAAGAATCTAGCCGAAGGCGCGGCCGCGATTGCCAAGGGCAAGAGCGTCGGCGCCAAGACTGAGCGCGAGCGTGGCTACATCGATGCGCTTGCGGTCATGTACACCGATTACGACAAGGTCGATCACCGCACGCGCGTCCAGGCTTATGCCAAAGCCATGGAGCAATTGGCGCAACGCTATCCAAATGACGACGAAGCGCAGATCCACTACGCGCTGTCGCTCAACACGTCGGCTTCCCCGACTGACAAGACTTACGCCAATCAGCTGAAAGGCACCGCGATCCTGGAGCCGATCTTCGCGCGCCAGCCGCAACATCCCGGCGTCGCACATTATCTGATCCATCTTTACGACTATCCGCCGATCGCCGAGAAAGGCCTCAATGCCGCGCGGATCTACGCCAAGATCGCGCCCGATGCGGCGCATGCGCAACATATGCCGTCGCATATCTTCACGCGCGTCGGCTATTGGCAGGAGTTGATAAACTCCAACAAGGTCGCGCAGCGTGTCGCAAAGGACTCGTCCGATTTCCACGATCAGCTGCATGCCATGGACTACCAGGTCTATGCCTATTTACAGCTCGGTCAGGACGGAAAGGCCAAGGCCCTGCTTGATGAAATGCCAAGCGTGACCGGCTTCACGGAAACATTCCTCGTTGGTCCCTATGCGCTCGCCGTTTCGCCTGCGCGATACGCGGTCGAGCGGGGCGACTGGAAGACTGCTGCTTCCCTTGAGGTTCGTCCCAGCCCGCTGTCGCAGGTGCAGGCGATCACTTATTTCGCACGCGCGCTCGGCGCCGCCCGCTCCGGAAATCCCGAGGCTGCAAAGCCGGACATCGCCAAGCTCGTTGAGTTACGCGACAAGCTGCGCGAGGCGAAAGACGGGTACTGGTCGGAGCAAGTCGATATCCAGCAGAAAGTTGCGTCCGCCTGGGTGCTTTATGCCGAGGGCAAGTACGACGATGCACTCAGCGCCATGAGCGCCGCGGCCGACGCCGAAGACAGGACCGAGAAGCATCCCGTGACGCCGGGGGTGCCGATGCCCGCCCGCGAACTCTACGGCGTGATGCTGCTTGATCGCGGCAAGCCAACGGAAGCGCTAGTTGCATTTGAGGCCACCTTGAAGAAGGAGCCAAACCGGCTTCATGCCTATGTGGGCGCGGCAAAAGCAGCCGAAAAATCCGGCGATTCAGCCAAGGCAAAGGAGTACTATGGCAAGGTCGTCGCGATTGCCGCCAACGCCGACACGACTCGCACGGATGTGGCCGACGCGCGCAAGCATCTCGGTCAATGAGGCGAATGTGAAACCCGCCGGAGAGATGTCGTGAAAGCAGCCGTCCAGTTGATCCTGCTCGGCGCGCTTGCGACTCCGGCCGTTGCCGAAACACGAGAGGTCATTGGCTATGCCGGCGTGCTCGGCGAGTGGGAACTCACCGCCAACGTCACAGGAGATGACGGCACGAAGGTTCTTGCCGGACCATTGACCATGACGCATGTCGGCATCTGCACGGTCGATGGCCCGGAAGAAAAGAAAGGCGAAATCCGTCTGCAGATTTCGCAGCCCGCGTCGCGACTGTCGGCAACGCTCGTGCTTGATGGCGTTGCGTGCACCTACAACGGTCAGCTGTCGGACTTCTATTCAGGAACCATGAATTGCCCGGCGCGCACGCCGCTGCCGCTGAAGATCTGGCTGAAGTAGCAAACCCGCCTCCGTCATGCCCGCGCTCGTCGCGGGCATCCACGTCTTGACCGCGACGCAACGAGTAAGACGTGGATGGCCGGGATAAACCCGGCCATGACATTTCTCGCTTCCTAGAGAGCGATTATCGCCACTCGATCTTCTTCACCGCATAGGCCTTGGCGCCGCCGGGCGTGTTGACTTCCACCGACGTGCCCTTGGTCTTGCCGATCAGCGCCTTGGCGAGCGGCGAGGTGACCGAAATCTTGCCTTTCTTCGCGTCGGCCTCGGGCTCGCCGACGATCTGCCACACCTTCTTCTCGTCGGTGTCTTCGTCGACCAGCGTCACCGTCGCGCCGAAGGTGATCAGATCGCCTGACAGTTTCGACACATCGATGATGTCGGCGCGCGCGAGCTTGTCCTCGAGCTCCGCGATGCGGCCTTCATTGAGCGATTGCGACTCCTTGGCGGCATGATACTCGGCGTTCTCCGACAGGTCGCCGTGCGTGCGCGCGTCAGTGATCTGCTGAATGATGCGGGGGCGCTCGACCTGCTGGCAATGCTTGAGCTCCAACTCGAGCGCGGCATAGCCGGCGGCGGTCATTGGAATCTTTTCCATCGTCTCATCTCCTCCTGGCGGGCGCCCGAAACAACCTGAACGAACTTCAGCGCCGCCAAGCCCCTTTCAATCTCGTCAATTCAACTCGTAATTCAACTCCGGCCACGGTCGCCCGCGAAACCGGAGTCATGTCAACGAGGGGCCGGGCAAAAAAGTCCTGTCGCGGCCAGCTTAACCTGATGCCGCGACCGTGAACTTGCCGGCGTCACTCGCGCCGCCGCCCGGGTCTCATAGGCCTGAAAAGCCTTCAGCCCCGGCCGCCGAAGTAGCTTTGCAGCGCGTGCACCTCAAGGTCGCCCTCGAGATAGGCCTTGATGCCCTGCGCCGCAGCGACGGCCCCTGAAAGAGTGGTGTAGTACGGCACTTTATGCAAGAGGGCGGCGTGGCGCAGGGAACGGCTATCGGCCAGCGCCGCCGCCCCCTCAGTGGTATTGAAAACCAGCTGAACTCCGCCGTTTTTGATGGCGTCGACGATATGCGGACGGCCTTCCAATACCTTATTGATCTTGGCCGCTTCCACACCTTGTTCCGCGAGGTAACGCTGGGTTCCCGAGGTGGCGATGGTCTTGAAACCGAGCGAGGCCAGGAGCTTGACTGCCGGCAGGATGCGCGCCTTGTCGGCATCCTTCACCGAGACGAAGACAGTTCCACTGCGCGGCAGGCTGGTACCGCCGCCGATCTGGCTTTTTGCGAAGGCGATTTCGAATGAGCCGTCGATCCCCATCACTTCGCCGGTCGATTTCATCTCCGGGCCAAGCACTGTGTCGACGCCGGGGAAGCGCGCGAAGGGGAAAACCGCCTCTTTCACGGCGCGGTGCTTCGGCCGGGTCGATTTCAGATTGAAGTCCTTGAGCTTCTCGCCGGCCATGATGCGGGCTGCGATCTTGGCGACGGGAAGGCCGATGACTTTCGCAACGAAGGGCACCGTGCGTGAGGCGCGCGGATTGACTTCGAGGACATAAATCTCGCCGTCCTTGATCGCATACTGCACGTTCATCAGCCCGCCGACGTTCAGCGCGAGCGCAAGCGCGCGCGTGTGCCGCTCGAGCTCGGCAATTGTCTTCTCGCTCAACGAGTGGGGCGGCAGTGCGCAGGCGGAATCGCCGGAGTGAATGCCGGCTTCCTCGATGTGCTCCATGATGCCGGCGATGAACGTGTCCTTGCCGTCGGCGAGACAGTCGACGTCGACTTCGGTTGCATCCGACAGGTAGCGGTCGATCAGCAGCGGACTTCTTTTGGAAACCGCAAGCTCGCCCCGGTCGAGATCGCCGGCGAGGCGCGCGACGTAGCGATCGAGCTGGCCGCCGTCGCGCACGATTTCCATCGCGCGACCGCCCAGCACATATGACGGGCGGATCACCACCGGATAGCCGATCTCTTCCGCGATGGCGCGCGCTGCATTGGGCGAAGTCGCGATGCCATTCTGCGGCTGGCGCAGCTTGAGTTTGTCGAGCAGCTTCTTGAAGCGATCACGGTCTTCAGCGAGATCGATCGCATCCGGCGAGGTGCCGAGGATCGGCACTTTCGCCTTTTCCAGCGACTCGGCGAGCTTGAGCGGCGTTTGTCCGCCGAACTGCACGATCACGCCGTGCAGCGTGCCGTTCGAACGTTCGGTCTCGATGATCTCAAGTACGTCTTCCGGCGTGAGCGGCTCGAAATAGAGCCGGTCGGACGTGTCGTAGTCGGTCGACACGGTCTCCGGATTGCAGTTGATCATGACGGTCTCGTAGCCGGCCTCCTTCAGCGCGAAGGCGGCATGGCAACAGCAATAGTCGAACTCGATTCCCTGGCCGATGCGGTTTGGACCGCCGCCGAGAATGATGACCTTCTTCCGGTCTGACGGTGCCGCCTCGTCGACGGTCTTTCCGGCGAATGGCGCCTCGTAGGTTGAATACATATACGCTGTGGGCGAAGCGAATTCGGCGGCGCACGTGTCGATGCGCTTGAACACGGGACGCACGCCGAGCTTGCGGCGCTTTGCCATCACGGCGTCGGCATCGGTGCCCGTCAGCTTGCCGAGCCGCTTGTCGGAAAAACCCATCGCCTTGAGCCGGCGGAACGGTCCCGCCGTCGTCGGCAGGCCTTTCGCCGCGATTTCGGCTTCCATCTCCACCAGCCCGCGGATTTCCGCGAGGAACCAGCGATCGATGCGGCAGGCATTGTGGATCAGCTCGTCGTCGGCACCGAGCCGCATGGCCTGCGCCACCTTGAGCAACCGGTCGGGAGTAGGCGTGCCGAGCGCCGCACGGATCGCGGCCTTGCTGTCGGTGTCTTCGATGCCTTTGGCCGCGTCGTAGCCTTCGATCGCCATCTCATCGAGGCCAGAGAGACCGGTTTCGAGCGAGCGCAGTGCCTTCTGCAGGCTCTCCTGGAAAGTGCGGCCGATTGCCATCGCTTCGCCCACCGATTTCATCGAGGTGGTGAGCACGTGCGAAGCGCCAGGGAATTTCTCGAAGGCGAAGCGCGGGATCTTGGTGACGACGTAGTCGATCGTCGGCTCGAACGAGGCAGGCGTCGCGCCGCCGGTGATGTCGTTGGCGATTTCATCGAGCGTGTAGCCAACCGCGAGTTTGGCCGCGACCTTGGCGATCGGGAAGCCGGTTGCTTTCGATGCAAGCGCGGAGGACCGCGACACGCGCGGATTCATCTCGATCACCACCAGCCGCCCGTCGACCGGATTGATGGCGAACTGCACGTTGGATCCGCCGGTCTCCACGCCGATCTCGCGCAGCACGGCGATCGAGGCGTCGCGCAGGATCTGATATTCCTTGTCGGTAAGCGTCAGCGCCGGTGCAATGGTGATCGAGTCACCCGTGTGCACGCCCATCGGATCGACGTTTTCGATCGAGCAGATGATGATGCAGTTGTCTTTCTTGTCGCGCACCACCTCCATCTCGAATTCTTTCCAGCCCAGCACCGATTCCTCGATCAGCACCTCGTTGGTGGGGGAGGCGTCAATGCCGCCTTCGACGATGTCGATGAACTCGGCCTTGTTGTAGGCGATGCCGCCACCGGTGCCGCCGAGCGTGAACGACGGGCGGATGATCGCCGGCAAGCCGATATCTTCGAGCGCTTCCAGCGCCTGCGGCAATGTCTTGATCTGATGCGAGCGCGGTGTCGGCAGGCCGATGCGTTCCATGGCCTTGCGGAAGAGCTCGCGGTCTTCCGCCTTGTCGATGGCGTCCGCGGTGGCGCCGATCATCTTGACGTTGAATTTTTCCAGCACGCCCATCTTGCGCAGGCTCAGCGCGCAGTTCAGCGCCGTCTGTCCGCCCATGGTCGGCAGCAGGGCATCGGGGCGCTCGCGCTCGATGATCTTGGCGACGATCTCCGGCGTGATCGGCTCGATATATGTCGCATCGGCGAGATCGGGGTCGGTCATGATCGTCGCCGGGTTCGAGTTCACCAGGACGATCCGGTAGCCCTCTTCCTTGAGCGCCTTGCACGCCTGCGTGCCCGAGTAGTCGAACTCGCAGGCCTGGCCGATCACGATCGGGCCCGCGCCGATGATCAGGATCGATTTGATGTCGGTTCGCTTGGGCATGTCGACAACGCATTCCTTTTTGTCATTCCGGGTGCCGCGAAGCGGCGAACCCGGAATGCAGATACGGGCACTGTGCTTGTGTCTGGATTCCGGGTCCGGCCTTGCGGTCGTCCCGGAATGACGAAGAACTCCGGACACAAAAAAAAGGCGCGCAAATCGCGCGTCCCGGGGGTCGGCGCTAGGGGAAAGCCCCGCGCGCGGTGGTCCTTTAGACCAGATTCGACGGGCAGGGAAGGGCTTCGCCGCCCGATCGGTGGATGAACATCAGCGGCTGATTCGAGCGAGGAAGGTCATCCGCCGTTGGTTGTGGCCGATATTGCGCGGCGCGCGTTTGGCGTCGAAGCCGGCGCGCGTGAGCTTTTCAAGCGCTGCGGCCTCAGTGTAGTGCGAAAGCCCGATCGTCTTGCGCAGGCGCAGATAGTCGGAGACGAAAATCCGCATCAGGCCCGATGTCGCCGCCCAGAAAAAACCGTTGGCCGCGCCGAAGCGCAGCAAGGCCAGCGCTGCTGACGGCGCGGCGAACTGCGGCGGCACGATATCGCCGAGGATGAACAGACCATCCGGTTTGAGCAGCGTGCGAAACATCGCAAGCAGACGCTCGAGCTCTGCCTCGCTCAGATATTGCGCGACCGAATGCATCACGATGAGGTCGAACGAGGCCTTGGGCAGCGCTGCCGCCTGCTCGGCGCTGATGACCGCGATCTTTGGCTCGCCCGCATAATGCATGGTGAGCGAAGCGCGCACATTGGGCGCGGCTTCCGCGAGAACCAGCTGACCGCAGGCGGCGGCGACAAGTTCGGCCGAGGTTGCTTCGCCGCAGCCGTAGTCCAGCACATGCGCGCTGGGTGAAGGTACGTAGCCGCGGATGTCCTGCGCGATCGTGCGGTAGTGCACGTCGCGATGGCGCGCGTTCACGTAAATCACCGAGTGCTTGAAATCGTAGAAATCGATCCAGTCGCTCATAAGGTCTCGCTAGAACTTCCCTATAGCCGTCATGAACAAACTTGTCCCGTCATTCCGGGACGGCCCGCAGGGCCGGACCCGGAATCCAGACGCGCGTTCTGGATCCCGGGTCTGCGGCGCACCACTTCGTGCTGCGCCGCGCCCGGGATGACGCCTGGAAAAGTCTGCGAACTTACGCCTCTCGATCCCGCCGCCAGAGTTTCGGCAGCGGTCCGTTCTTGCCCAGCACCGGATCGCTGTCCGGCAACGGCACCTTGGGGATCGTGGTCAGCGCCTTGTCGCGATCGGCCGGATTGTCGCCCCGGCACAGGTTATATGTGCCCTCCGGCGGATAGGCGCCGATGACGAGAAGATCATCGCTGCCGGACAATCGCTGATGGCCGGTGCCCGCCGGCAGCACGACCACATCGCCAGCGGCAAGCTCGAACACCTCGCCGCGATGTCCGCCGAGTTGAACTCTGGCGTGACCGCGCGCGATCCCGAGCGCTTCGTGAATCATCGCGTGATAGTGCACGAACGGGTAGATCCCGTTGCGCCATTGCCCGTTGCCCCAGTCATTGTCGGAAAACAACGTTTCGATGGCGCGTGCGGAAGCGTCGACCGCGCCCTTGTAGACGAGAACCGGCAGCGCCGGATTGTTCGGCACCTTGCCGTCGTCCTTGAACAGGTAGGTGAGGGGCTTCGTCGTCATGAGGGATTAACGCTTAGCACCGAGCGGAGGTTCGTACGGCTGTCATTCCGGGACGGCCCGCAGGGCCGGACCCGGAATCCAGATGCACGCACCGCGCTTGGGTCTGGATTCCGGGTTCGCGCCTTCGGCGCGCCCCGGAATGACGAAAGGGGCGCCGCTACGCAATCTTGCGCTTGGCGTGCCGCATCATCTCGACGAAGCGCGTGAAGAGATAATGGCTGTCGCGCGGACCCGGTGAAGCCTCCGGGTGGTACTGCACCGAAAACACCGGCTTGTCTTTCAGCGCGATGCCGCAATTGGAACCGTCGAACAGCGAGAAGTGCGTCTGCTCGACATTCTTCGGCAGCGATTCCTTGTCCACTGCAAAACCGTGGTTCATCGAGGTGATCTCGACCTTGCCGGTGGTCAGATCCTTCACCGGATGGTTCGCGCCATGGTGGCCTTGATGCATCTTCATCGTTTTGCCGCCGACGGCGATGCCGAGCATCTGGTGGCCGAGACAGATGCCGAAGGTCGGCGTGCCCGAGTCGATCAGTTTTTTGATCACCGGCACCGCGTATTCGCCGGTCGCCGCCGGATCGCCGGGGCCATTGGAGAGGAAAACGCCGTCCGGCTTCAGCGCCATGATGTCTTCTGCCGAAGTCTTGGCCGGGACGACCGTGACCTTGCAGCCGGTGCCGGCGAGGAGGCGCAGAATGTTGCGCTTGATGCCGTAGTCGATCGCGACGACGTGGAATTCAGGATTCGTCAGCCGCGAATAGCCTTTGTCCCATGACCATGGCGTTTCGTCCCAGGTGAAGCGCTGACCGCTCGTCACCATCGGCACGAGGTCCATGCCGACCAGGCCCGGCCATTCCTTGGCTTCTTTCTTCAGCGCCGCGAGATCGAACTTGCCCGACGGCTCGTGCGCGATGACGGCGTTGGGCATTCCCTTGACGCGGATCAGCGAGGTCAGCGCGCGCGTATCGATGCCGGCGAGCCCGACGATGCCGCGCGCCTTCAGCCAGTCGTTGAGGTGTTTGGTCGCGCGATAGTTCGACGGCGAGGTGATGGCGGTATGCAATATGATGCCGCGTGCACCCGGCGTCGCCGCCATGTTGACGGTTTCGATGTCTTCTTCGTTGGTGCCGACATTGCCGATGTGCGGAAACGTGAAGGTGATGATCTGGCCGGCATAGGACGGGTCGGTGAGGATCTCCTCATAACCCGTCATGGCGGTGTTGAAGCACACCTCGCCGACTGCATGTCCGGTGGCGCCCAGTCCGAAGCCCTCGAAAGCGGTCCCGTCGGCCAGAACCAATAGCGCGGTCGCCTTGGGCTCGGCCCAATGACCGGCGGGGGCGGCTTTCGTCTGGGTCATGGCCTCTTACTTGCGTATTATAGTGTGCGAGGCAAGGGGCCGCGTCATGCCGCCCCCAAACAGATGGGCGCATGGTCCCGAAAAGTGGTTCCGGTTTTCGGATAGAGACCATGCGCAAACAATGCAGGAAAGGGGCTGTGCGGTGCTGCGCGATGACATCAATAAGGCTTTGACCGAGGCAATGAAGGCCAAGAACGAGCGGGCCGTTTCCACGCTGCGGATGATCAATGCCTCGCTCAAGAATGCCGATATCGAGGCGCGCGGGGCCAGCAAGCCGCCGCTCGGCGATGCCGAGGTGCTGAGCCTGCTGCAGAAGATGATCAAGCAGCGGCAGGAATCGGTCGAGCTCTATCAGAAGGGCGGCCGCGCCGACCTCGTGAAGCAGGAGCAGGAAGAGATTGCGATCATTTCCGGTTACCTGCCCAAGCAGATGTCCGATGATGAAATGAAGGCGGCGATCGAGGCGGCGGTGAAGGAAACCGGCGCTGCCGGCATGAAGGACATGGGCAAGGTCATCGGCGTTCTGCGCGGCAAGTTTGCCGGGCAGATGGACATGGCCAAGGCAAGCGGCATGGTGAAGGCGCGGCTGTCGGGTTGACGCAATGGCGATGGACCGTGACCTCGTCATTCCGGGGCGCGGCCGTCGGCCGCGAACCCGAAATCCAGAAACAGATACCGTTCTCGTATCTGGATTCCGGGTCCGGCCCTTCGGGCCGTCCCGGAATGACCGCGATCGAGATCGAGGTTAACGTATGAAACGATTGCTCATCGCTGCCGTCATGTTAGCCGCGAGCTTGTGTCCGGAAGTCGTTTGCGCCGACGATTACCCGAGCAAGCCTATCCACGTGCTCACCACCTCGAGCGCCGGCGGCATCAGCGATATCTTCATGCGCGTGCTTGGCGAAGAACTGCACAAGAGCTTCGGTCAGCCACTGATCATCGACAACCGCCCTGGCGGCGCGGGCAATATCGCCGCGCGCGCGTGCCAGGATGCTGTGCCCGATGGCTACACGATCTGCATCATCAATGCCGATCCGATGATCTACAACCAATTCCTCTTCAAGAATCTATCCTTCGATCCGGACAAGCTCGTCCCGATCATCAACCTCTTCGATCTGATCCAGGTGCTGGTGATCAATTCCGATCTCAATGCCAAAACGGTCGATGAATTGGTTGCGGTGTCGAAGCGGAAGCCGGGCACGCTCTCTTATCTCACGGCCTCGGTGCCGATGGTCGCCTACATGGACAGCCTCAAAAACGAAAAAGGCGCCGACTGGGTGCGCGTGCCGTTCAAGGGCGGCGGCGAAGCGACCAACGCGATTCTCGGCGGCTCGACGCCGATCGGCCTCATCGGGCTCGGCAACGTGATCTCGAACATTCGCGCCGGCAAGATGACGGCGCTGGCGCTGATCAACAATATCCGCACGCCGCTGTTACCGGATGTGCCGACGCTCGAAGACCTCGGCTACAAGGGCGCTCCGTCGCAGACCTGGTACGGGCTGTTTGCGCCGCCGGGCACGCCGCGCCCGATCATCGACAAGATCGCGGCGGACGTGAAACGCGTTTTCGCCGACAAGGACTTCGTCGATAAGTACGTGATCAGCCGCGGCCAGGTGCCGGCGATCAATACGCCGGATCAGTTCGCCGCGCAGATCAAGGCCGACCGCGCCGCCGCCCAGGACGTGGTGAAAGCCTCCGGCATGCAACCGCAGTAGGCTGAGTGCACTGACTGTCGTCTTTGTCATGGCCAGGCAAAAGGCGCGAAGTGCCGTCTTCGCGCCTGAAGGCCCGGCCATCCACGTCTTCCTTGAGGCGCATCCTTAAGACGTGGATGCCCGGCATAAAGCCGGGCATGACGGATGCGTTGAACGGCCCTCACGCCACCTCGAGCAAAATCTCGGTCAACCGCTCCGGATCGTCGATCATCACGTCGTGGCCGCAGGGCACTTCGTAGGTGCGCCACGACGGATCGGCCTTCACACGCGCCAGCGCCTTCTCGAACGACACATTCGGGTAGCCCGATGCGCGGATATAGGTCTTCTTCGCGATCCGCTCGCGCGCGCCGGTGAGCGTGAGTTTTTCCGTCATGGTCAAGATCGGCTGCGGCGTCGCGAGTGAATCGACCCAGGCGCGGTCTTTCTCGTTCACCTTGAATGCCGCGGCATCGCGCACCGGCACGGTGATCTCGCCGCGCGCGAGCGCAGCGCGGATGACGTCCTGCACTGCCGGCTGCACCAGATCGAGCGTGGAATTGCCATTGTCGGGAATGAAGGCGTCGAGGAAGACGATCGACTGGATCGCATCCGGCATTGCTTCGGCGATGCCGGAGATGACGCAGCCTCCATAGGAATGCCCGACCAGCACGATGTCTCGCAGTTGCTCGTATTTGATGACGCCGAGCACATCGGCGATGTGCAAGGAGAGATCGATGCCGGGGCGCAGCAGATGCGCGCGCTCGGCGAGACCGGTGAGCGTCGGGGCGAACACGGTGTGGCCGCGGGCTCGCAGCCGGTCGACGACGCGCCGCCAGGCCCAACCGCCATGCCAGGCGCCGTGCACGAGGATGAAGGTTTTCGTGTTTGGCATGTCCACTCCATTGTCATGGCCGGCCCTTCAGGCGCGAAGGCGGCGCTTCGCGCCTTTTGCCCGGCCATCCACGTCTTTTCAGCCTCCATGCCGTAAAGACGTGGAGGCGCGGGTCAAGCCCGGCCATGACGAAGAAGGGGCTTTGCCGCTTCCACAGGCTTGGGGTCGCCTGTGGAAAAGCAGGAAATGGCCTGAAATCTCGGGCAACAGCGCCCGTTTGCGGCATTGGCCCAGAAACTCCCAGGTCGCGGGCCTATGATTGGCAAAACGAATCAGTCTTCAACCCATGCGCTTCACACCCCAGTTCCTTGACGAGCTGAAAGCCCGGCTTCCGGTTTCGGAAGTCGTGGGCCGGCGCGTCAAACTCGTGCGCAGCGGGCGCGAGTTCAAGGGCCTGTCGCCGTTCAACAAGGAGAAGACGCCCTCGTTCTTCGTGAACGACCAGAAGCAGGCCTGGTTTGATTTCTCCTCGGGCAAGAACGGCAGCATCTTCGATTTCGTCATGGAAAGCGAAGGCGTCACGTTCCCCGAAGCGGTGGAGCGCCTGGCGCAGATGGCCGGCGTGCAGCTGCCGAAAATCTCGCACGAGGACGAGGCGCGCGCGGAGCGGCGCAAGACGCTGCACGATGTGATGGAACTCGCGGCGAAATTCTTTCAGGACACGCTGGCCGCGCGCACCGGCGCGAAAGCGCGCGGCTATCTCGCCGATCGCGGGCTTGATCCGGCGACGCAGCTCAAGTTCCGGCTGGGCTATGCCTCGGGCGAGCGCTTCGCGCTGAAGGAGCATCTCGGCTCGCACGGCATCCCCGCCGAAGACATGGTCGAGGCTGGTCTGCTGATTTCCGGCGACGATATCCCGGTGCCGTTCGACCGGTTCCGCGACCGCGTGATGTTCCCGATCACCGACCTGCGTGGTCGCGTGATCGCCTTCGGCGGCCGGGCGCTCGAGAAAGACGCGCAGGCGAAATATCTCAACTCGCCGGAGACGCCGCTCTTCCATAAGGGCGCGACGCTCTACAACATCGCCGCCGCGCGTCAGGCCTCGCACGAGGGCGCGCCGTTGATCGTGGTCGAGGGCTATGTCGATGTGATCGCGATGGTGAGCGCGGGCTTTGCCGCGACGGTCGCGCCGCTCGGCACGGCGCTCACCGAAGATCAACTCGGCCTGCTCTGGAAAATGGCGGACGAGCCGGTGCTCTGCTTCGACGGCGATGGCGCGGGCCTGCGTGCTGCCTATCGTGCGGTCGATCTGGCGATGCCGCGGATCAAGCCCGGCAAGAGTCTGCGTTTCGCGGTGCTCCCGCAGGGACAGGACCCTGACGATCTGGTGCGCGCGGGCGGCCGCGAGGCCGCGCAGGAGGTCATCGGCGCGGCTCGGCCATTGGCCGACATGTTGTGGGCGCGCGAGACGGAAGGGCATTCCTTCGACACGCCGGAGCGGCGGGCGGCACTCGAGGCGCGCGTCAACGAACTGATGGCGCAGGTCGGCGACGAAGCGGTGCGAAGATACTACCGCCAGGATTTCGCGACGCGTCTTGCGAATTTCTTCGCGCCGCCACCGCGCGAATCGCGCGGGCGCAACGAATGGCGCGAGCCGCGCCGCGGCGGAAACTGGCGCGAGCGCCGCAACAATGGCGAGTGGCAGCGGCAAGCGCCCCCGCGCGGTGCGGGGGGTAGGCCAATGCCCTATGTGGTGGCGAGCCAGCAGCTCGCCTCAAGCCCGGTGCATCGCGGCCATCGCACGGCGGTTCCCCGGCGCGAGGCGCTGATCCTGCTGGCGGCGCTCAACCACCCCTGGCTGCTGCACGATCATCTCGAGGAACTCGCCTCGCTCGAATTCCGCCATGCCGATGCCGAGCGGCTCAAGGGCGCCCTCATCGATATCGCGGCCCATGCTTCGGCGCTCGAGCCCGAGGCGCTGCGGGCGGAACTCGCCGGGCGCGATCTCGCCGAGGCCATGGAGCGGGTGGCCCAGTCGATCACCACCCACTCGGTCTGGGGGGCCCGGCCCGAGGCCGCGCCGGACGATGTTCTTGTGACATGGCAGCAGCTTGTTGCCTTGCATCGGCAGTGGCATTCACTAACTAAGGAGCTCAAGGACGCCGAACAGGACCTGGGCCAGGACGCGAGCGAAGCCAATTATTTGCGGTTGCGCGACGTCAAAGCCCGCCTGTCACGGGTGGAAGGCACCGAGGCCCTGATTGAGGGGTTCGGAGCCTCTTCCGGCCGGGGCGTTCGTAGCTTATGACGTCCCGCCGCCTTTTTCGGCTAAGCGGGAAATCAGGGCCGGCGTGGAATAAAGGGTAGATTCCAGCGGTATTCTTGGGTTAATCGGAGCTTAGCGGGTTCCGAAGAGACTGAGAGACCTGATTCGGGGGCGGCGCCTCGCCGGCGCGGCCCTTTTTGGCCGTGCGCCGTGGGGCGCGGGCCAGTGTGAAAAGGCCAGGACGGTCCAGGAGAAACGGAATGGCGAGCAAAGCAAAGGCGACGCAGGCAAAAGAAAAAGAAGAAGCTCCCGAGAAGGAAGAAGGCGCGCCCGATACTCCGTTGCCGCTGCTCGATCTCTCGGATGCCGGCGTCAAGAAGATGATCAAGGCCGCCAAGAAGCGCGGCTACGTGACCATCGACCAGATCAACGAAGTTATGCCTTCGGGCGAGGTGTCCTCCGACCAGATCGAGGACATCTACGCGATGCTCAACGAGATGGGCATCAACGTCGTCGAGACCGAAGAAGCCGACGCCGACGAGAAGGCGGCCGAAGACGATGATGATGACGATGACACCGGCACGGAAGTCGTCGAGGCGAAAACCAAGTCACTCGCCACAACCGAGAAGAAAGAGCCGTCCGAACGCACCGACGATCCCGTGCGCATGTATCTGCGCGAGATGGGCTCGGTCGAGCTGCTCTCGCGCGAGGGCGAAATCGCCATCGCCAAGCGCATCGAGGCCGGCCGCGAGGCGATGATCGCAGGTCTCTGCGAAAGCCCGCTTACCTTCCAGGCCATCATCATCTGGCGCGACGAGCTCAACGAAGGAAAAGTTTTCCTCCGCGACATCATCGATCTCGAAGCGACCTACGCCGGTCCCGACGCCAAGCAGATGCAGCCGCCGGTGATCGGACCTGATGGCAAACCGATCATGCCCGCGGTGGGCACGCCCGTTCCCGGCGCGCCGCATCTTCAGGTCGTGCAGACGCCGGCGCCTCCTGCAGCGCCGCCCGCCGCAACGCCTTTCAAGGCGCCGGGCGCCGAGGGCGACGAGGAGCCAAAGGATCCGGGCGAGGCCGCGGCCGAGAGCGATTACGACGAAGACGACATGGAGAATTCGCTTTCGCTCGCCGCCATCGAGGCCGAGCTGAAGCCGAAGGTGGTCGAGACCTTCGACACGATCGCGGATTCGTTCAAGCGCCTGCGCCGCCTGCAGGAGCAGGACATCGAATTCCGCCTGAAGAACTCCTCGCTGTCGCCGGCGCAGGAGCGCAAGTACAAGAAGCTGAAGGAAGAGATCATCTCCGAGGTGAAGTCGCTGCGGCTGAACCAGGCGCGCATCGATTCTCTCGTCGAGCAGCTCTACGACATCAACAAGCGCCTCGTGTCCAACGAAGGCCGGCTGATGCGGCTCGCCGAAAGCTATGGCGTCATCCGCGAGGACTTTTTGAAGCAGTACATGGGCGGTGAGCTCGACCCGCGCTGGCTCAACCGCGTGTCGAAACTGTCGGCCAAAGGCTGGAAGAATTTCGTCGCGCGCGAGAAGGATCGCATCAAGGAGATCCGCTCGATGGTGCACGATCTCGCCGCGCAGACCGGCGTCGAGATCGCGGAATTCCGCAAGATCGTGCACATGGTGCAGAAGGGCGAGCGCGAAGCACGCCAGGCGAAGAAGGAGATGGTTGAGGCGAACCTGCGCCTCGTCATTTCCATCGCCAAGAAATACACCAACCGCGGCCTGCAGTTCCTCGACCTGATCCAGGAAGGCAACATCGGCCTGATGAAGGCGGTCGACAAGTTCGAGTATCGCCGCGGCTACAAGTTCTCGACCTATGCGACGTGGTGGATCCGGCAGGCGATCACCCGCTCGATCGCCGACCAGGCGCGCACCATCCGCATCCCGGTGCACATGATCGAGACGATCAACAAGATCGTGCGCACGAGCCGGCAGATGCTCAACGAGATCGGCCGCGAGCCGACGCCGGAAGAGCTCGCCGAGAAGCTCGGCATGCCGCTCGAGAAGGTGCGCAAGGTTCTCAAGATCGCCAAGGAGCCGCTCTCGCTCGAGACGCCCATCGGCGACGAGGAGGATTCGCATCTCGGCGATTTCATCGAGGACAAGAATGCGATCCTGCCGATCGATGCGGCGATCCAGTCGAACCTGCGCGAGACCACGACACGCGTGCTGGCCTCACTGACGCCGCGCGAAGAGCGCGTGCTGCGCATGCGCTTCGGCATCGGCATGAACACCGACCACACGCTGGAAGAAGTCGGCCAGCAGTTCTCGGTCACCCGCGAACGCATCAGGCAGATCGAGGCGAAGGCGCTGCGGAAATTGAAGCATCCGAGCCGGAGCCGGAAACTGCGGAGTTTCTTGGATAACTGATCAGACAAAACCCCGGCTTAGGCCGGGGTTTTCGTTTTCAGGTGCTGCCCTTCTTCCTCGGCAGTCCCTTCCGCTTCGTGTGCGCGAATTCCTCGAGTTGCTTCTCGCTCATCGAACCCACCATCTCGCGTGAGGCGCCTTTGAGGCTCGAGATCGGCCGCTCGCCACGCTTGGCGGACAAGGCGGCGCCCGCGGCCATCTGCTGTTTCTTCGATTTTGCCGGCATGACGTTCGCTCCCTGCTTGTGAGGGAGGAACGCGCGCGCGTTCAGACCGTTCCCCAACGAGAGAACTTGGCGGCCGGATTCAGGATCAAGGATTTGGTGTACTCACGCGCGGCGCGCTGTCAGTGGCGCGGTCGCGCTAATTCGCCTTCATCATCTTGTCGGGTCTCGCCCCGACGCGGCTGATGCGCGTGATCTTGAGAGGCGCGCGGCCCGACTTCTCTGCAATCTCGCGGTCCTGCTCGATGATGAAGCCGCGCGCGGGCTCATCCTTCTCAAGGCCGCCCAGCAGCTCGCGCGGGACGCGCCGGTTCGATCGCTGCGAGCCGTCCTCGTAGACGACGTCGAAGAACACGAACTCGGAATTCTGGCCGGGCTTTCTGGGCATGGGCGCCGTCCTAATGCGATTTGCGTCATCGCACAACTGAAAAATTTTTCTCGAATGCACCGGTGGACTAATTTCCGGCGCTTTTCTCAGCCTCCGCCACAGTCACAGGCTGATCGCGCCACACGTCAGGAAAGGTCTTCTTCAAATTCTCGACCTTCGGCGCGTCGTTGATGACGATGTAAGGCTGGTAGGGATGCTTGGTCGCGTAATCCTGGTGATAACCCTCGGCCGCGTAGAACGGCACTTTCA
Organism: uncultured Alphaproteobacteria bacterium; assembly: GCA_963831515.1. Taxonomy (GTDB): domain Bacteria; phylum Pseudomonadota; class Alphaproteobacteria; order Rhizobiales; family Xanthobacteraceae; genus Pseudolabrys. The sequence goes on from CAWHQL010000020.1 coordinate 93,881, forward strand.
TCGTCTGGGTTTTCGTCGCGATCGGGCGCTTGAAGGTGCCGGTCTTGTCGAGCTGCGCGATATAGTCCTGCGCGATCTTCTGCTGCGCTTCGTTTTGCGGGAAAATCTCCGAGCGGTATTGCGGGCCGGTGTCGGGGCCCTGACGGTTGAGCTGCGTCGGGTCGTGCGCGACCGCGAAGTAGATCTGCAGGATCTTGCCGTAGGAAATCTCGCGCGGGTCGAACGTCACGCGCACGCTTTCGGCGTGGGTGGTACGGCCCGAGCTCACCGTGTCGTACACGGCATCTTTCTGCGCGCCGCCGGCATAGCCGGACACGGCGTTCTTCACGCCTTTGACATGTTGATAGACGGCCTGGATGCCCCAGAAGCAGCCGCCCGCAAGCACCGCGGTTTCAAGCCCCGCGCTTTGCGCCGACGCTTCGGCTGCAGGCGGAGGAATCGTCACGGCGGATTCGGCCAGCGCCGCAAGCGGGCTGAAGGCGAGGGCGGTAGCAAGGAGCAAAGCGGTAGAGCGCATCATGGTGTGTATTCCCCGACATTTGTCGCCCCCATATAGGGACGAATTCGGCGCCTGGCTTCACACAACGGTACACGACTACGTGAGGGAGTTTGGGGTTTCCTACGTCATTCCGGGGCGCGAGCGCGGCGAGCGAACCCGGAATCCAGATAAAGACGCCGTGCCTGCATCTGGATTCCGGGTCCGGCCCTATCGGGCCGTCCCGGAATGACGTGCCTTTCCACGACGTGGTGCGTCGTGCGCCGGCCCCCGCGGGAGACTATAATTTGCCCGCCACGTTCCTCCTGAAACCGGAGATGTCGTTATGGCAACTTACCTGTTGTTCGGGAAATATTCGTCCGAGGCGCTCAAGGGCATCAGCGCCAAGCGCTCCGAAGACGCAAAAGCGTTGTTCAAGAAGCATGGCGGCGAGTTGAAGGCAGCCTATGCGACGCTCGGTGGTGTCGATCTCGTGATGATCGCCGATCTGCCGGACAATGCGCGCGCGTTCGCCGCTTCGGCCGCGCTCGCGAAATCGACCGGCATCGCCTTCACAACCGCGCCGGCAGTCACGATCGACGAGTTCGACAAGCTTGCTGGGTGATAACGGCTGTTGTCACCGTTCGGTGACTCACTCCAGGCCTTCGATGATCCGGATATCCCGGACGGCGCCGTCGCCGAGAGCACGCATCGCTTCGGCGTAGCCCGGGCTGTCGTGCCCCGCGATCGCCTTTTCGAGGCTGGGGAATTCGGAGACGACGAGGCGCTCGTTCAGCCCGGCTTCGAAGGTCGCATTCGGGCTGCCGCGGCAAAGGTAGCGCACGCCGTACGGGGCGAGCGCGACAGGTGCGAGCTTGGCATAGGCGGCAAGCTTCGCCGGGTCCTTGATCTCGCGATAGGTGGTGACCCAGTAGGCCTTTGGCATTGGTCCGCTCCCGGTTTCGTTGGCGTTGGCATTGATCCTAGCGCGTGTGTGACTGTACGCGGAAGACGTGGATGCGTCGGATTGTCGTACTGATCTTGTTCGGAAACGACCGTCGGAAGGCGGGACAAGGCCGGCCGTGACAGTGTAAACACCGGTGTCGGGGCAACGCAGGTTTGGTCATGTCGAGATTCATCGTTTTAGTTTTTTTCGCGCTCGTTTTCGTCCCTTCCGCCCAGGCCACGCAATGTGGCGGCGATTTCCAGACCTTTCTCGCGGGTATGGCGCGCGATGCGCAGGCCGCCGGCGTTCCGCGCAGCGTCATCGACCAGGCCTTTGCCGGCGTGACGATCGATCAGGCCGTGCTCACCTTCGACCGCCGCCAGCGCAACACCTTCCGCAAGAGCTTCGAGGAATATGCGGCGACCCGTGTCGTGCCCGCGCGCATCAATCGCGCCAAAAAGCTGATGCAGGCACACGCCGCGCTGCTGTCGCGCATCGAGCGGCAATTCGGCGTGCCGAAAGAACTGATCATGGCGATCTGGACGCTGGAAACCGACAACGGCACCGGCGACATGGGCAAGCTGCCGGTCGTGCGCACCATCGCGACGCTCGCGCATGATTGCCGGCGCAGCGAGCTGTTCCAGACCGAACTGATCGCGGCGCTGAAGATCGTCCAGCGCGGCGATCTTCCGCTACGTGACTTGATCGGCGCCTTCGCGGGCGAGATCGGGCAGACGCAATTCCTGCCGTCGTCTTACATCAAGTATGGCGTCGACTATGACGGCAACGGCCACGTCGACCTGCGCCACAGCGTGCCGGATGTTCTCGCCTCCACCGCCAATCTGCTGAAGGTCAATGGCTGGCGCCCCGGTGCCCCGTTCGGTGAGGGCACGGAGAATTTCCAGGTGATGCGCGAATGGAACCGCTCCGAGGTCTATCGCAAGACCATGGCGCTGTTCGCGGAGCGGCTGCGGTAGCGGCCTGCGAGTTCTCACGTCATGAGGTTAGTCGTCATGCCCGGCCTTGTGCCGGGCATCCACGTCTTTGCAGGTCAGCAACAAGTAAGACGTGGATGGCCGGGACTTCAGGCGCGAAGACGGCGCTTCGCGCCTTTTGCCCGGCCATGACAGCGAGGTACACGATCCGTCATCGCCGGCCTTGTGCCGGCGATCTCGCTTAGGCGGGCAAGGCGGTGCCTCATTTGCTGTCATTCCGGGACGGCCCGCAGGGCCGGACCCGGAATCCAGATGCAAGCACATCGTCACTGTCTGGATTCCGGGTTCGCGCCTTAGGCGCGCCCCGGAATGACGACTTTGCTACAACGCCGTCAAAATCGTCAGCCCCTCGTTGGGGCGCAGCACCGTTTTCGGCTCCAGGCTGGCGCGATCCGGATGGGTCGATGCGAGAATGACGGAGCGGCCGAAATCCTCGACCGGCAGCGGCTGCTCCGTGTTGCCGAAATTGAGACAGACGATGATGCGTTCGCTGTCCGCCTTCCGTTCATAGACAAGTGCGTTGCCCTCCGCGTTCAACAGACGGAACGCGCCGCGCACGAGCGCCGGATGCTTGCGCCGGATCGTCAACAGATCGCGATAAAGGCTGAGAATCGACGCAGGCTCGGCGCGCAGTACCTTTTCGTTGCACGATTTGTAGGACGGGTCGACCGGCAGCCAGGGCGTGCCGCTGGTAAATCCTGCGTTCGACGTCGCATCCCATTGAAAGGGCGTGCGCGAGGGATCGCGACCGAGGCCGAGGCCCGGCTCGTTTTTCTCCCACGGATCCTTCACCGCTTCGTGCGGTATCGCCACTCGGCCGATGCCGAGTTCGTCGCCGTAATACATTGTCGGCGTGCCGCGCAGTGTCAGCAGCAGCATCGCTGCGATGCGCGCCTGCGCCTCGCCGACGCGTGCCGCGATGCGCGGCTGATCGTGGTTGCCCAGAACCCAGTTCGGCCAGCCGCCGGGCGGCAAAGCCGCCTCGTAGTCCGCGACCAGTTTGCCGATCGCCGCCGCCGTCCACGCCGTATGGAGCAGCTGGAAATTAAACGGCAGCTGCGCGCCGCGCAGATCCTGTCCGTAATATGTGACCAGCCGGTCGATCGGCAGATAGATTTCACCGATGAGCACGCGCTCGTCATAGCGATCGAGAACGGAGCGCATCTCGGCGATGACCTCGTGCGTCTCAGGTTGGTCGGCGCTGTAAACCTGCAGAAAGCGATGGATGCCGGCTTCGGTCGGCCGGTAGTTCGGGTTCGGCGGGTTGTCGCGCAGGGCGGCATCCTTGATCAGCAGCCAGATGACATCGACGCGGAAACCATCGACACCGCGCTCGAGCCAGAAGCGCAGGACGTCGTACATCGCCGTGCGCACTTCGGGGTTGCGCCAGTTCAGATCGGGCTGCTCGGGCAGAAAACTGTGCAGGTAGTGCTGGCCGGTGCGCGCCTCGCGTGCCCAGGCCGGACCGCCGAATTGCGACAGCCAGTTGTTGGGCGGTGAACCGTCAGGCTTGCCGTCGCGCCAGATGTACCAGTCGCGCTTCGGATTGACGCGCGATGCGCGACTTTCAAGAAACCACGGATGCCGCTCGGAGGTGTGATTGGGAACGAAATCGAGGATGACTTTTATTTTGCGCGCGTGCGCGGCGGCAACGAGCCGGTCGAAGTCTTCCAGCGATCCGAACAGCGGATCGATGTTGCAGTAGTCGCTGACGTCGTATCCGAAATCCGCCATCGGCGAGGGATAGACCGGCGATATCCAGATCGCGTCGACGCCGAGCCACGCGAGGTAATCGAGGCGCTCGATTATTCCCTTCAGGTCACCGACGCCGTCGCCATTCGTGTCCTGAAAGGAGCGCGGATAGATCTGATAGACGACCCCGTGCTTCCACCAGACAAAATCGGCCATGGGCAATCGTCTCGAATCAGTGGGACAGGTCGGTACCCGGTTCAACTAGCAGCCGCGTGCATCAGTTCTCTGACAACTAAGTGCCTCGGACGGTGGGAAAAAAGACCCCGCCAGGGATCTGGCGGGGCTGAAGATGGGGGAGGAAACGTAAGCATGATGGACGAAAAAGGACCTGGGCTCTGTGAGGGGGCTCACATTCGGCTGGCGGGGCCGCTGCTATTTTGGGTGTGTCGAAATGAGGCAACCGAGATATTTCCATGACCGCGGTCATTATCGAATATTCCAAGCTGCTCATGGTCTTCCTGCTGATTGGAACGATCATCGGACTGTCGTCTTTCGGCACCCACCGCCGCGAAATCCGCGACTGAGCTCCTCGACGACTCCCGGTATCTCCCATGTCTGCCAATCGCAAGGAAAGTCAGAGTGTCGCCATGACCTGCAACTCGATCGACATTCGCAAGCGCAGCTCGGCATTCAATCGCGCCGAGCAATACAGGACCCTGGCCGAAGACGTCCGCACGCGGGCCGCGAAAGAGCCGAACCCGATCGTGAAGGCGGAATGGGAGAATCTCGCCAAGACCTATCTGCGGCTTGCAAAGCAGGCGGACGATGGCTGGAACATCGAGCTGACCTACGACCCGCTCAAGGACGGAACGACCGGCTCCTCACGCTGAAGCAAGTCGTCATTCCGGGTTCGCTCGTTGCGCTCGCGCCTCGGAATGACGATGTGAGGTCGTACGATTGTGCAGCGTCATGGCCGGGTTTGTCCCGGCCATCTCGCTTAGTCGGGCAAAGGCGGTGCCTCTCTGTTGTCATTCCGGGACGGCCCGAAGGGCCGGACCCGGAATCCAGACGCATACGCGATCCTTGTTTCTGGATTCCGGGTTCGCTCGTTGCACTCGCGCCCCGGAATGACGAGTGAGGTTGTACGATTGTGCCGCGTCATCGCCGGGCTTGTCCCGGCGATCTCGCTTACGCGGGCAGGACGACAAAAAAGCCCCCCGACGTCGAGGACGACGAGTCCAGATTCTCCATCTATTTCAGGAACGGAATGAAGGGTTTCCCTGTTGGCCCAGTGAGGATTAACGCAGGGAGCGAAACAGCGGAGTTCCCCAAATGAACCGAGCTGAACAATACAGGCACTTGGCCGCGGATGTCCGAAGCCGCGCGTCACGGGAACACAACCCGTTCATGAAAGCCGAATGGGAAAATCTGGCCAAAACATATGTCCGGCTTGCAAAGCAGGCAGAGGACCGGCCGAACATACGAATGACGTACGACCCGATCCGCGACATGCTGGAGCGCGCGCGGTCGTGACGTGATCTTGCATGGCAACTAGGTAGCGGTGCCGCGGTCGAGACGTTCCATCACGGCGTCAACTTCGGCTCCCGCGAGGATCACCATGCAGGAGATCCACATCCAGGTCATGAAACCGACGACGGCGCCGAGCGATCCGTAGGTCTTGTTGTATGCGCCGAAATTTGCCGCATACCAGGAGAAGAGGATCGACACGACGATCCAGAGCGCCGCGGCTAATGCACTGCCCCAGGTGATCCATCGCCATTGCACGCGATCGCGATCCGGCCCGTAGCGGTAAACGATGACGAGGCCCAGAGCCACGATGGCGTAAAGACCCGGCCATCGCGCGACCATGGCCATCGTTCCTCCGAGCGATTGAAGTCCGGCATAGTCCAGCGCCACGGGCAGCACGACGATCACGGCAATGGCCACAAGCAGCACCAGAAGTGCGCAGCCCGTGAAGGCAAGCGAAACGAGATTCAATTTCACCAGGCTGCGCCGTTCCGGCGCGTCGTAGACAATGTTGAGTGCATCGATGAGCGCCTTTATCCCGGCATTGGCGCTCCAGAGGGACAGTCCGAGCGTGAAGAGAAAAGTCGCCCCGAGCGTGCTTTTCCCGCCGGAGGCCACGCGGGTGAGCTGATCGCCAATGACCTCGATGGCACCGCTGGGCAAGACCGACGCGAGATCGTCAAGGTGCACACGGATCGTGCCGGGGTCGGCAAAAATTCCGTAAATCGAGACCAGCGCGGCGACCGCAGGGAACATCGCAAGAAGTGCGAAGAACGTGACCCCGGCGGCGATGGAGACCACCCGGTGCTGGCCGATGGCACCATATAAGAGCCGCGCGATCTCCATCCACGCGCGGCGTTTCTTCTCGGTGCGTGGTGGCGAGCGACCTCCGGCCGGCTCCGGTTCTTCTATCGGCGCATCGTCTTGCGGCCGGCGGTGAATTCCCGCAACCAGCAAGGCGACGCCCAGAAGCCCGGACCAAAGTCGGCGTTGCCTCCGTGAGCCAACTGCCCGCCGGTGGCCGCCCGCCATCGATAGTTACTTGGTACGGCTTCCGGCTGCTGACCGGCCGTTGCGTGCGGTGCGTTTCTTCTTGCGCGTTCCGCGTTGGGCTTTTTTCCGCGAGCCCGTCAGGCCGAGGTCCTTGAGCCCGAGGTTGTTGAGACCGAGGGTTTTGGCGACCGGTCCGCGCACTTCCGAAAAGATCAGCCAGCCGACGCCAGCGGCAATAAGCATGGATGCGACCGGGTTGTTGCGCGCCTGCTTTGCCAGGATCGGCAGGACATCCTCGCCCCAGGCACGAGGATTGACGCCGCCAAGCAAATCGCTGACGACGGTCGACGGAGAGACGTGGTAACGCAGATCATTGATGCGGTCGGAAAGACGCCCGCGCGCCCGTTCTGCCTTGCGTTCCAGTTGTGCTGATGTAGCCATAAAAGTCACCTCATGTTTGCGATGGTTGAATCTTTTTGCAGTTGGTCGAGAGTTTTGGAGGGAGCAAGGCGAGCCATGCTCAAGCGATTAAAGCCGATCCAAACGAGACCGGTTCCTCCAAGCAGGGTGAGTGCGGCGATGATGAGAATCGCGACTGGCCAGGAAAGCCCATAAGCAACCAGACCGGCGACAGCGGCTTCGAGCAAAAGAACGATTGTTGCCATCAGCAGAAGTGCGCCGGCACCGATCAGCGCTGCTGACATCGCGGTAAATGTCAGCTTCTCGGAAATCTCCGCGCGCAGCAGTTGCAGCTCGGTCTGAATCAGCGTTGCGACTTCCTTCAGCATGTCGCCTGCGAGGTCGATTACGCCCTTGTCCTTCGCGCGCGCCGACCGCCGCCGCACCGTCACCTCACTGGATGTTGAATCCGCCGCCATTTGCTTGATCCCGCCGCGCGGCATGGGCCGCCCATGGTGATAACGGGAACCGCCTGTTGTTGTTCCGAAGTCGCGAAAACGGCTGCGGGATCAGCCCCAAAGCTCGCGATAATTGTCGAAGTTCGGCAGAATCGGGTCAGAGCGCGTGGGCTCCATGACCGGAAGCAGCCGCTTCAGCACGGCGTTGAGTGGGCCCCGAGGTGTGTCGCACGTAGAGATCGACGGGGTAGAGCGACTGGCGCAAATGCCACTTTGGGTCGTAATTGAGGCTGCCGCTGAAGAAGCGCTTGTAGCCATTGGCGATGGCCCATTCGATGATGTCGTGGAAGACGCGATAATAAAGGTTCAGGTCGAACGCGACGGCGTAGTCGAACCCCACATATTCGTGACAGATCGCGTCGCCCTGCATCGTGCAGAGGCCGAAGGCCACGATGTGGTTTTCCTGGCGCCAGATGAAGAAGCGGACCTTGTCCGGCATGCGCCGCCCGATCTCGCAAAGAAATTCCTTGGTGAGTTTCTCGAACTGCAGCGGCGAACGTTCGTAGACTTTCTCGTAGAGCGGATAGACGTCATCGACGAACGGTGTCACGTCGCCCACAACACTCATGGTGATCTCCGGCCGCGCGCGTTCGGCGGCGCGCAACTTGCGGCGCACCTTTCCGCGCGTGCGCGGACTGAGACAGTTCGACAGGTAATCCTCGAAATTCTTGTAGTCGATGCTCAGCGTCGTCATCGGCATGCTCGGGACGCGGGCGAAGCCTTCGTCCAGCAGGCATTGCAGCGGCGTCGCGGTACTTCGCGGGAAACTCCTTGAGGACGATCATCGCGCAATTCAGCTCGCGCGCTACGCTCAGCAACGAGTGGCCGAACGTTTCGGCCGTTGCGGATTTTGTCGCGTCATCACCGTCGAGGTGTCCTTCGCCGGCGGCGCATCCGACCATCAGCGTGCGCGCTCGCATGAAGCGGGGCCAAAGCCGGCGCATGCCACCGACGATTTTCGTCACGACCCCGCTCATGCCGGCGAGAAGATCCTGGTCGACCAGGAAATAAGGCTGGATGGCGCGGACGGCGCGATCGTTCTCGACGACCAGATAGCCGTAGCTGAATCCATCCTTCAGCGTGTCTTCGAGAAGTTCGTAGTAGCGGTGATCTTTTCGCTCCTGCGCGAAGGCGGATTGCCATTGCGGCAGGCCGGAAATTTCCGCGCGTGATGCAATTCTGATCGTCCTGCCCGGACGCGACGTCGAGCCGGTACTGTCATTCCGCTGAAGCATTGATCACCCGGCGCTGCAAGGCGCCGTTGTCATGCAAAAACGCGGTCGAATGCAAGGCTGTTGTAGTAGGGGAAGCCCAATCCGATGCCCAACTGCTTGCGGCCGGATTGCAGGGCGCGACGGGCGACATGGTGATCGCGCGCCACACGAATGAGATTCGGGAGCTGGCGGGGCTCTTTCAGGACCGAACGGAGCACCGCCGGTACATCGGGTGTGCCGTCGCGGCGCAGGCCGAGCGTTGCCGCCGGCGGGAGCACTCTGTGCGCCGCATCGAGAATGACCCGGCAGGCGGCAAAGGGAATCCCGTGCGCTGCGGCAACTTCGGCGGCGATGTGCGACTCCATGTCGACGGCGGCTGCGCCGGTCTCGTCGTGCAGTTGGAATTTTTCTTCCGGGCTCGCGATGACATTGTTCGCGCCGACAACGTTTGCGTGAACGGCGCCGGGAAGGATTTCAAGCAGCCGCTGCGCCCAGGCGCGATCGGTCGCGATCACATCGTCGCCACTTGCGACCCCGGAGGCCACGACCCAATCGCCCGCGGCGAGATGGGGTGCGAGGCCGCCCGCGATTCCGAAGCTGATGATGCCCGAAGCGCCGCGCTCGATCGCGGCGCGCAGCGCCGCCCGCAGCCCCGACCCCTGGTTGCAAAGCACCGACACGCCCGGACCGCGCGCTATGCCAGCTTCAAGTGCTAAACACGTAACGGCAACGACGCCCGCTTGTCCCGACATCCGCACCCCGCTTCCCAATGGCATTTATCCCAAAGGCAGCCCCCATGGTCAACGCCGCAACCCGCAGAAAACATGCGGTTTCCTTAACATCTCTGGGGATGTTGCACCTTCGGCACGCAATTGGCGTGGTGCGTCAAGCATGACACGCCAGCGCCAAGGCGGTACCATTTTCGCCACCCTGTGCATAAAAAGACGGAACTTCCGAGCGTCTTTCGGAGACCTGGATGAGTTTTGATATCGACAGCCTTTTCGCCGAATCGGACGCCGACCGGTACACATTGCACACCCGCTATCTGAATGAGCAGATGGTGCGCGTGTTGAAGACGATTGGCTTCGATCGGGCGTATCAGCGCGGCAAAGGCCAATATTTATACGATCGCGAGGGCCTTCAGTACCTCGACCTGCTGAGCGGGTGGGGTGTATTCGCTCTCGGACGCAACCACCCGGTCGTTAACGACACTTTGCGGAAAGTGCTCGCCAGCGACTTTCCGAACCTCGTCCAAATGGATGTATCGGCCCTTGCCGGTGTCTTTGCCGAGCGTTTACTGCGCTACGTGCCCCACCTCGAAAAGGTGTTCTTTGCCAACTCGGGGACCGAATCAGTCGAGACCGCCATCAAGTTTGCCCGTGCGGCAACAAGTCGCGACGGCATCGTTTATTGCAGCCACGCTTTCCATGGCCTGACGAACGGCTCGCTGTCGCTGATCGGCGACCAGATCTTCCGCGATGGCTTCGGCCCGCTTTTGCCCGGCTGTGTCGAAGTCCCGTTCAACGATCTCGCTGCGTTGGAAGAGGCGCTCGCCTCGAAAAAAATCGCGGCCTTCATCGTCGAGCCGATCCAGGGCAAAGGCGTCAGCGTCGCCGCCGACGGCTATCTGCGCTCGGCGGTCGAACTTTGCCGCAAGCACGGCACGCTGTTCGTGGCCGACGAAATTCAGACCGGGCTGGGACGCACCGGGCGATTCCTCGCCTGCGAGCATTGGGGCATCGAGCCCGACATGGTTCTCCTGTCCAAATCGTTGTCCGGCGGGCAGGTCCCTTCCGGCGCCGTGCTGACGCGCAAATGGATCTTCGACAAGGTCTTCGATCGCATGGATCGCGCCGTAGTCCACGGCTCGACATTCTCGAAGAACGATTTGGCCATGGCAGCCGGCCTCGCAACGCTCGAGGTGATCGAATCCGAAGGGCTGATGAAGAACGCCGAGCAAAAAGGCGCACGCTTGCAAGCAACCTTCGAGCGCATGATCGGGCGTCACGAGCTCGTCAAAGAAGTGCGCGGCAAAGGTCTGATGATCGGCATCGAGTTCGGCGCGCCGCGCTCGCTCAAGCTCAAGGCATCGTGGAATTTGCTGGAGACGGCGAACAGCGGATTGTTCTGCCAGTTGATTGTCATTCCTCTGCTGAAGGAACACAGGATCCTGTCGCAGGTCGCAGGACACGGCAATCACACGATCAAATTGTTGCCGCCGCTGATCATAACGGACGAAGACTGCGACTGGATCGAGCGATCTTTCGAAGCCGTCATAGCGGACGCGCATCGCGTTCCGGGCGCCATCTGGTCGCTTGGCAAAACGCTGGTCGAGAATGCGGCACGCGCCCGCGCGCGGGGTTAGGCTTTACTTTGCTTGAGTGCGGCCGCCGCGAGCGCGTAGCCACCCTGTGCGCCATCAACAAAGTGAACGTGGTTCGGATTGGTCGGCGACGGCGTGAAGCAGGTCAGCATCGCCGCGTCCTGCCGATGCATGCCGTAACGGACCACGCCTTTGGCCGCTGCCTCCTTCAGGTAAGTTTCTATTTCGGCGATCAGCTGCGGCGTGCAGTCGAGCACCATGCGCAGCGAATCGTCGAACTTGCGGAAGTCTGAATTCTCGACGACCTGCTGCGTGTACTTCGCCGGCACGAAGCGGCCTACGGGCACGCCGAGCCGCATGATGAGGAAAAAGAGAAAGGTCGCGGCCAGGACCTTGACCTTGCGCGCACCGACCAATTCACCGGCGCGACGCGATGCGCGTGCCTCAAGATCATACCCTTGCGGCGGCCATCTGAGGCGCAAGCCCGCGCCCGTCAGAGGACGCGACGCATCAGGCGTCTTTTCGACGATGCGGGTGATGGCCTCGACGACGGCGCGGAAATCGGCACCGCGCGCATCCGGTCCTGGAACGACGACAAGCGAAAGAATCTGTCCACGTTGTGAGGGGATTAATTCGTAGCGGCACGACAGTCCGGACAAATCCGGATGTGCGCCGGACGGGGCGGCCGGCACGGCGATCTCGCCGCGTTTCATCGCGGCATCGGCCCAGGCCAGACCACCGCCCGAGAACATCGCAATGCTGATGTTGTCGGACGGAACGTATCGGGCGACACGCACGTCGTTACCGCGCGCGCGGATATCGGCGACCGAAACCATTCCGATGCGGAGATTCAGATCGAGGTCTTCCTTCACCCAGGTGGCCGTTTCTGCGAGCGCCTGTCGGGCGAGGGCCGCGTCGGCCGACGGCACCGCAAAGCTCGCGCCGTCGCCGCCGAACACGAACGGGAAATCGCGGTTCTTCAACGCATTGGCGACCGAAGCGATGACCGCGGCGCCTGCCATGTTGACGGCCTTGTAGCGGTTCTGGCGGATGGCTTCGGTCGATTGCTGCACATCGGCGACGCCCACCACCCAGTCGTCGGGCATCGGGGTGAAGCAGGCTTCATCCGCGACGTTGGTGAAGTCGCGAAAGACCGGCAAATATTCATAGAAATCGGTGGATTCGGATGCGTCCATGAAAGCTTTCGCGGCGCGCACTTCTAATCGAGCTGATCAGTCGCGCGCGCCGCGTCGATCATTTCTGCCTTGTCCGGTCGCGCAGCCGCACGGGGGCTGGATTGCTCACCACAAAACCTCCGACGGTTTTCGGCGATGTGCCGTGCGATCCAGCTGAAGTTCACCCTGTAGACGCCGGGATCGGCGCGGCGCCGCAATGGTCGATCGGAGGTAGGTGATTTGCGGGCCGCGATAGACAACCGGTTGTTCCTGATAGCGCACGAACCTGCGTGCCTCCGGCCCGACCACACGCGTTATCTGAAGAGAGCCGGAGAGTTCCTGCGTGCGCAGGTCCGGAATCAGCAGAATCTCGATTTCCTCGTAAGGCGCGTATACGAACTTGTTCAGCGAGATTGTGAGTCCCGGAAGATCCATCAACGTGAGGTCCGGGGTCAGACCCTTGCAACCCAGAATCAAATACAGAATTTGTTTGAACGGATAGGACTTGAGGATGTCGACATGGTCGCCGGGTGTCACCCATTGCGTGTAGGGCAGGACCTTCGAGCTCCAGAGAGGAATTGTCGAGTCACCGTCCTGGTCCTGGTGTGCGCTGACAAATGACGTCGGCCCGTCATATTCCAGCCATTCGTCAGTCGTGTGGCTCGAACCCGATATCAGATCGTAGTCGACGGTTGTCGGCTTGTTGGCGAAACTCAGCTTGGTCTGCACGTCTTTGGCTTTGCCGAGATTCGTCAGATCGAGGTCGTAATCGTTTGCCACCGACGCGGTGTAGAAATCCTTTGCCTGGGGGTTTCCGCTCTGCGAATCAAACAGCACGTCTTTTCCCTCGAACGGCAGACACTGATAGCAGGATGGATAGCGTGGATCCTTGCTCAGCGCTTTCATGTCGGACGCGGAAATGCCGAGCCAGCTTGAGAGACCGAGTGTGTACTTCAGGATCACCGGCACGCCGTAGTGGGGACCGCAGATGCCGACATATCTTTTGATATTTCCGAACCAGCTTTTGCTCGAATAGTCCCCGCTCTCGAGAATGATCCTGGCGAGCAGGTTTCCCATCGAGTGGCCGACCAGTGTGATCTCGTCGCTGGGGCTCTTGACGCAGGATTTTATTTTTTTTGCCAGATCCGCCGCGGTGACCAAGACGTCCTTGCGCCAGTCGTAGGGAAAATTGACGAATTGCGCGCCGCAACTTTTGGCGATCTTGGCGAGGTCGTCCTGCAGCGGCCCGTAAACGCCGTAGCAAGGAAACACCTTGGGGATTCCGTCGAGGATCGTTCCAACTTTGACATTCGAACTGAGCAATTGCGGCGTACGATTATAACCGGCCACCAATTCGGGAATGGTGGGTGGCCAGACTTCCTGGTTCTGCAGCGTCAGCCGTGAACCGCCTCCGCCAGGCACGAGAATGATGGTGTCCATTCAATCCCCCTCTGACTTTGGCATCACTGACTTCGGCATTAAAAATTTGCGACGTCAGACGGACGTCGCATTGTCTGAACTACAACGAACGCACGATAGCACTGATGGCGGTTCTTGCCATAAAGAAGGCGTGCCCCGGTGCTTCAATCGTGCGACGAAATGACAGCGACGATGGCAAACGCTCGTGAATGCGATGTGCTCGTTGTCGGCGGTGGTCCCGCCGGTTCGACCATTGCCGCTTTGCTCGCGCAGAAAAACAAACACGTCGTCATCCTGGAAAAAGAGCATTTTCCGCGCTTTCACATCGGTGAATCGCTGCTGCCGCTGAATTTGCCGTTGTTTGACCGGCTCGGAATTAGCGATGCGGTTCATCGCATTGGCGTCTACAAGCCCGGTGCCGAGCTTGTTTCCGACGCGCACAACGCCGCCACGACGTTTCGATTTGCCGACAATCCGTATCTGAGTGTCGGCTACAGCTATCAGGTCAGGCGTTCGGATTTCGACAAATTGTTGCTCGACAACAGCCGGCGCCTCGGTGCGGAGGTATTGGAGGGTGCTCGCGTAACCGACGTCGCGCTTGATGATCGGGGTCCGAGCGTTACGGCACTAAACGATGACGGAACGGCGACAAAATGGTCTGCCCGGTTTCTCGTTGACGCGACCGGTCGCGACACGCTGCTCACAAGCAAGCTCGGGTTAAAGCGCGTCAACAAGCACAACAACACCGCGGCCGTGTTCGGACATTTCCGCAACGTTCCTCGCCGTTCCGGCGACAAGGAAGGAATGATCACCGTCTATCTGTTCGAGCACGGCTGGTTCTGGATGATCCCGTTGCCCGACGACGTGATGAGCGTCGGCGTGGTGGGCACGCAGACATTTTTCAAGGAAAGAAAGTCCAACCTCGAAACGCTGTTCGCGAGTGCCGTGGCCGAGACTCCCGAGCCTTGCGGCTCACATGAAGAATGCCGAACGGATCGGTCCGCTGACGGCGTGTGCCGACTACTCATATGAGTCCCAGTCTTACGTCGGGAAAAACCATATCCTTGTCGGCGACGCCGCAGCGTTCATCGATCCGCTGTTTTCAAGCGGCGTCATGATGGCGATGAGCAGCGCGGCCTACGGAGCAGCCGTCGTGGAGGACCTGCTTGATGGTCGCGGCTCGCGCGAACAGCTTGTGCGCGATTATGAGCGCAAGATCCGGCACAGCCTCAATTCGCTGTCCTGGCTGATCTACCGGATCAACTCCCCGTTGATGCGCGATATTTTCATGTCGTCGTTCGATCTGTTCAACACGCGCCACGAGCTGATCACGATATTGGCAGGTGATTTCTACGAGACGCGCTCCTGGCTATCGCCGCTCCGGCGCCTGCAGCTCGCCTATGGCTGCCTGTTTGTCCTGTCGAAGTTCGGATTTCGCCTCGGCCACGGCAATATTGCAGTCACCGGTTGATCCCGACCAAAGGCACAAGATGCCGCGCGTGCCTCC
Source organism: uncultured Alphaproteobacteria bacterium (assembly GCA_963831515.1). Taxonomy (GTDB): domain Bacteria; phylum Pseudomonadota; class Alphaproteobacteria; order Rhizobiales; family Xanthobacteraceae; genus Pseudolabrys. The sequence goes on from CAWHQL010000020.1 coordinate 109,064, forward strand.
GGCTATTCCGGTGGCATGGAAGTTGCTATCGTTTACTGTAGAAAACAGAAACAACGCGGGGGCGACGCATGCAATTTCACAAACCAGTGGCTGTGGCGACGACTGTGGCTGCGATCTGCGCGGGCGGAGCCGTTTTGGCGCAACAGCCGCCGCCGATCTCGGCGCAATCGGCCGCGCAGAAGCTGATGACCGTGCCGGGCTCGAAGTATCCCGGCCGCATGCACGTCCTGCCGGCGACGATGGAAACGACGCAGTGGGGCTGGTTCGACAACGCCGAATTGCCGCGCCTGATTATCGATTCCGGCGACACGGTTGCGATCGAGTCGATGTCGCATTCGCACGGCCAGCTTTATCCGGGCCGCACCATCGAGGAACTGAAGAAATTGCGCACCGATTGGCCGGCGCGCGGGCCGATGACGCTGACCGGCCCGATCTTCGTCAACGGTGCGGAGCCCGGCGACACGCTGCAGATCAAAATTCAGAAGATCGTCCCGCGGCCGTGGGGCGCAAACTTCAACGTGCCCGGACTGTTCGGACAATTCCCGAGCCGCTTTCCCGAAGGACAGGTGAAGTATCTCTATCTCGATAACGAAAAGAAGACCGCCGAGTTTGCGCCCGGCCTCGAAATTCCGTTGCGGCCCTTCCCGGGAACGCTGGGTGTCGCGCGCAAGGAGCCGGGCCGCTACAACGCCGTGCCGCCGGGACCTTTCGCCGGAAATCTGGACAACCGCGATCTCGTCGAAGGAACGACGCTGCACGTTCCGGTCTTCGTCCGCGGCGCGTTGGTGTGGCAGGGCGATTCCCACGCGGCGCAGGGCAACGGCGAGGTCAACCTCACCGGGCTCGAGACCGCGTTCCAGGAAATCACCCTGACGATAACCGTCGACAAGGCGACGAAGCTCGAGTGGCCGCGTATCGAGACGGCGACCGAGTGGATCACGATGGGCTTCGACGAGGATCTCACCAAGGCACTTGCCAACGCAAAAGCAGAAACCGCGAAATTCATCGCAGAGCAGCGCAAGGTTTCGCCGGAGCAGGCGGCTTCGATGGTGTCGAAGACTTCGGATTGTCGCGTGACCCAGGTCGTGGACATCAAGAAAGGTGTCCACTGCATGACATCGAAAGATCCCGCCAAGTCGCTCGCCGAAGCGCGACCGACGGCGGACACGCCGCAATATCTGGTGACCTATGCGGCCGACGCCAACATGAACAAGGCGATGGACGACGCCTCGTGGGCGATGATCGAGCTGCTGCAGAAAGACAGAGGGATGTCGCGGCTTGATGCCTATGGGCTCGCGAGCATGACCATGGATTGCCGGGTTGGCGAAATGGATGCTGCCGAGAAGGGCGTGCATTGTCTGGTCGCCAAGAGCATGTGGAAGAAGTGATCAGCTGAAATTTGAGCATAAGGGGAAGGGGAATCTCATGTCGTACGTAACATTTGCGTCTCGTATCGTTACAGGAGCCTGCGGGGCGTTGATCATCAGCGCCGCGGCAGTCGCGCAAACGCCGGCGCCCGCTCCGGCGCCGCCCGCCCAATCACCTCTGGGCATACCACTGACTTCGACCATCACCACGCCCGGCTATCCCGCTGCCGGACCCGCCGATCCGAAGCTGCGCGTTCTGGAGACACCGAGCGGCAAGAAGGTGCATGTGCTGCCGGCGACGCTCGAAACCACGCAGTGGGGCTGGTTCGACAATTCGCAGCCGCCGGTGCTGCGCGTCCATTCCGGTGACACCATCATCCTGGAAACGATGATGCACAGCCACAATCAGGTCGTGCCGGGCGTAACCATCGAGCAGATCAAGAAACTGCGCACCGATTTCCCCGGACGCGGGCCGCACACTTTGACCGGGCCGATCTATATCGAAGAAGCGCAGCCGGGCGACGTGCTGAAGGTCCGCCTCAACAGGATCATTCCGCGCGCCTACGCAACGAACTTCAACGTGCCGGGCATGTTCGGCCAGTTCCCGAACGTCTTCAAAGACGGCCAGGTCAAGTATCTGTTTCTCGATCTCGACAGCATGAAGACTGAGTTCCTGCCTGGCATTGTTCTGCCAATTCGGCCGTTCCCTGGCACTCTCGCCGTCGCGCGCAAGGACCCCGGCCGCTACTCAAGCGTGCCGCCGGGTGAATATGCCGGCAACATGGATATCCGCGATTTTGTAACGGGTTCGACGCTCTATGTTCCCGTGCACGTGCCGGGCGCCCTGTTGTGGACCGGTGACTTACATGCCGGTCAGGGGAATGGCGAGGTCAACCTCACCGCCATCGAGACCGCCTACAAGGAGTTCAACATCACGGTCGAGGTGGTGAAGGGCAAGCCACTCGATTTCCCGCGCATCGAAACGGCAAGATCCTGGATCACGATGGGATTCGACCAGGACCTGAACAAGGCGTGGGCACAGGCCAAAGCGCAAACGATCAAGTTCCTGTCCGAGCAGCGTGGTGTTTCCGCCGAGCAGGCGGAGAAGCTGATGGCGAGCATTTCCGATTGTCGCGTTTCGCAGGTGGTGAACATCAAGAAGGGCATCCACTGCCTCAACCCGAAGAACAAGAGCGACAAGGAAGATATGGAGCGTCCGGCCAAGGAGACGTCGAAATATCTTGTGTCGAACGCCAAGGATGCTGACCTGAACAAGGCGATGAATGATGCCTCGATGGGCATGATCGATCTGTTGGCGAAAGATAAAAAGCTGACGCGTCTGGATGCCTACGGGCTCGCCAGCGTGGCGATGGATTGTCGGGTCGGCGCGATCTCCGACACCGAGAAGAACGTTCACTGCATAATGCCCAAGAGCATCTGGGTCGGCGGCAGTCGCTAGCAAAGACAGGGGAGGGGCCGCCGCCAAGCGGCCCTTTCTTCTTCAGACCATGTTGTTGCGTACCGCTTTCATCGTCGCGTTGCTTGCCGCTGCGTCGTCGGCATTCGCGCAAGAACGTGTTCAAGATCGTCTACAGGTGGTGACGACGACGACCGATCTGCGCAGCCTTGCCGAGGCCGTCGGCGGGGATCGCATCGCCGCCATCAGTCTTGTGCCACCGGGCCTGGACGCCGAGGAATATCAGCCAAAGCCGCAAGACGCGCTGCGTCTCAAGCAGGCGCGGCTGCTTGTGCGCGTCGGTCTCGACTATGACCTCTGGGTTGATCGTCTGTTGGCGCAGGTCGGGCGGCCGGAGATCAGCCGCGGCGGGGCGGCCTATGTCGACACCTCGCTTGCGATAGCCGTGTTGGAGCTGCGCGGGATGAGCGTCGGTCCCGGCGACGGTCACGCCCATGGCAGCGGCAATCCCCATTATTGGCTCGATCCGAAGAACGCCGAGACGATCACCGCAAACATTCTTGAGGCCCTGGCCCGGATCGATCCGGCAAACGCCGCGACCTACGAAGCGAACCGGCAGGCGTTTCTCACGCGGCTGAATGCAAAACTGACGGAATGGGAAGCCAAGCTGAGCCCGCTCAGGTCGGTGCCGATGGTCGCCTATCACAACAGCTGGCCCTATTTTGCGCGCCGTTTCCGCCTGGATTTTATCGGCTTCATCGAAACTAAGCCCGGCGTGCCGCCCAGTCCCTCGCATCTGGCGGGGATCGTGCGTGACATGCGTGCGAGGGGTGCGCGCATCGTCATACGCGAACCGAACGAGCCCGAGCGCGACGTCGCCTTCGTCGCAGGCAAGGCTGGCGCGCAGGTGGTGACGCTCGCGGCTTCGGTCGGTGCGTTGCCGCGGACCGACGATTACATTTCGCTGTTCGACGCCAACGTCGAAGCGCTCACAGCGGCGGCAGCAATACGATGATCGACGCGCTGCAGTTCCTCTGGCCGCCTTTCCTGGTGGCCGTTTGCCTGGTCGGCATCCACGCCTATTTCGGCATTCAGGTGCTGGCCCGCAAAGTGATCTTCGTCGATCTGGCGCTGGCACAAATCGCCGCGCTCGGCGCAACCGTCGCCTTCATGCTCGGTCATCCGGCTCAGAGCATCGCGACCTACGGCTATTCGCTCTCGTTCACGCTACTCGCAGCGGTGCTGCTGGCGTTCACTCGCAGCTGGGGGACGCGGGTCCCACAGGAGGCGTTGATCGGCGTCATCTACGTTGTTGCCGCGGCGACAGCCATTCTGTTGATCGATCGGGCGCCGCAGGGCGCCGAACATCTGAAGCAAATCCTTACCGGAAATATTCTCACCAGCGGGTTCAACGACGTTGCGCTCATCGTTCCGCTCTATACGGCGGTGGGCTTGCTGCATTGGGTGCTGCGCCGGCACATGGCCGGGGAAGGCTCGCTCGCGTGGGAATTCGTGTTCTATGCGACCTTCGGCATCGTTGTGACCAGCTCGGTCGCGATTGCCGGCGTGCTACTGGTGTTTTCGTTCCTGATCATCCCCGCGGCCATCGGCGTGATGTTTGCCGACGCGCTGTCGCGGCAACTCGCCATCGGCTGGATCTCCGGCACGCTGGTGAGCGCGGCCGGTCTTGCCGCCTCGTTTGTCTTCGACCTGCCGACGGGAGCGGCGATGGTTTGCGCCTTCGGCGCATCGCTGGCGCTGGCCGGTGTGCTCTATCCGTTTCTGCGTGGCGACCGCCGGCGCTCGCTGCATACCGCCGTCAGCACCGTCCGCTGGGTCGGTGCGATCATCCTTGCGGGCTCGGCATTGCAGCTTGCGGCTGCGCCGCGCGCCGACCAGCCGCTCCTTGATCTGGCCGAATATGCAGTTCCCTCGCTGCGCACGCTCTACTTTACGCGCGCCGAAGCGACGACCTTCGCCGATGCGAGCGAACACGCCGAACGCTATCGCACGGAAGCGGAACAACTGAACGAAAGAGAACGGCGCAACCGCACCGAAGGGCAGTCGCTCGACGACTTCACCGTCGCCCGCATCTCTTCGTTCCTCAAATCCTATGGCGAGATGCGCAAGGGCGAGCAATTCGTCATGGGCGAAGTGCGCATGCGCGCACGCGAGCGTGTCCGCTGGCCGGCGGCTCTGGTTCTGCTGGCAGGAGCGCTTGTGCTTGCGCCTGTTTCTTGGCGGCGGCTGTGGGCGCGGCGTGAAATTTGACCCTGGCGATCACGGGGGATGGCACATAGGTCTTCTCTGGGCGTTGTCCTTTCAGGAGATGCAATGTTGAACCCGATGCAGGCATGGAATGCGTGGGCCAGGCTGACGATGCAGGCAGCGGTCACGGGATTTGAGGCGCAAAGCGTCATGGCGCTTCGGTTTATGCGCCTTGCCGCAGGGGGCGCCCGGGCCAGATCGGAAGCAAGCCGCATGATCACCGAGAAGGTGACGGCCCTCGGCGAAGCGCAGAGCGTTGCAGTTCGCGCAGCCATCAAAGGTGACAAGAGTCACGGCGCCGCGACCAAGGTTCTCCGCGTCTACAAGCGACGCGTGCGGAAAAACCGTCGGCGGCTATCGAAGTAGGGCCGCGAAACCCCTTTGTTTCGCCGGCCTTGATCTCCGGCAGTGATCCAGCCCACAATTCCTCCCAACAAAACATATGTTGGTAAAGAGGAACGGCATCCATGGTACGGCAGGTCACCGGTATCGCGGCCACTTTCATTGCACTCATCTTCAGCGGCGCTTTGATTGCCGCGTCCCAGGCACAGGATTGCCCGCGCGGCGAGCTCGACAAGGCCTACTGCGACCGCGACGGCGATCTGGTGGCCGACACGCCCACCGATGCCAAGCAACTCGTCAATCCTTCGACGCTGATATTTGCCTATACGCCGGTGGAAGATCCCGCGGTCTACACCAAGGTGTGGGACGGCTTCATCAAGCACATGGAAAAAATCACCGGCAAGAAGGTGATTTTCTTCCCCGTGCAATCGAACGCGGCGGAAATCGAGGCGATGCGGTCCGGCCGCCTGCACATCGCGGGCTTCAATACGGGAGCCAATCCGATCGCCGTGAATTGCGCGGGCTTCGTGCCGTTCGCCATCATGGCCGGCAAGGATGGCAACTTCGGCTACGAAATGGAAATCATCGTGCCGGCCGACAGCCCGATCAAAACGCCTGCCGACATCAAGGGCAAGAAACTTGCGTTCACCGCGCCGACATCGAATTCCGGATTCAAGGCACCGTCCGCCTTGCTCGAATCGGAATTCAACCTGATTGCGAAACGCGACTACGAACCGGTGTTCTCTGGCAAGCACGACAATTCAATTCTCGGCGTTGCCAACAAGGACTACGACGCTGCGGCGATCGCCAACGAGGTGATGTTCCGCATGTTCGAGCGCAATGTCGTGGACAAGGCGAAGATCCGCACGATCTACAAGTCAGAGACCTTCCCGACCACAGGCTATGGCGTTGCGCACAATCTCGATCCGGCGCTGCAGGCGAAGATCAAGGAAGCCTTCTTGACGTTCCCCTGGGAAGGCTCGTCGCTGCAGGCCGAATTCAAGGGCCAGGACAGGTTCGTTCCGATCACCTACAAGAAAGACTGGAACGTCATTCGCAAGATCGACGCAGCAAGCGGCGTGAAATACACCTGCAAATAACTGCGCGCTCGCCGGGGGCACCGATGCTGCGCATCAAAGGTCTGACCAAGCGCTATCGCACGGGCGATCTCGCGCTCAAGGGCATCGACATCGATGTGCCCGACGGGCAGGTGATGGCGCTGATCGGCCCTTCTGGCGCGGGCAAGTCGACGGTGATCCGCTGCGTCAACCGGCTGGTCGAGCCGACTTCGGGATCGATCGAACTCAACGGCGTCGACATCGTGACGCTCGGCAGCGGCGAATTACGCCGCGCCCGCCGCCGCATGGGTATGATTTTCCAGGAATACGCGCTGGTCGAACGGCTGTCGGTGATGGAAAACGTTCTCACCGGCCGGCTCGGTTATGTCGGTTTCTGGCAAAGCTGGCTGCGCCGCTTTCCGCAATCCGACATCGATGAAGCATTCCGCCTGCTCGAGCGCGTCGGTCTCGATCACATGGCCGACAAGCGTGCTGATGAACTGTCGGGTGGACAGCGTCAGCGCGTCGGCATCTGCCGCGCGCTCATCCAGAACCCGGAATTGCTGCTGGTCGATGAACCGACCGCCTCGCTCGACCCCAAGACGTCCCGCCAAATCATGCGGTTGATCAAGGAACTGTGCACCGAACGCAAGCTGTCCGCGATCATCAATATTCACGACGTGATGCTCGCGCAGATGTTCGCCGAGCGCATCGTCGGTCTGCGTCTGGGCGAGATCGTTTACGACGGGCCGCCCGACGGGCTCACGCCCGCTGTGCTCACGTCGATCTACGGCGAGGAGGACTGGTCGGCGACGATCCGCAAGGTGGATGAGCAGGCGGGCGAACCCGAGGAAGACAATGTCGTGCCATTCGAGCCGCCGCATCCCGATCGCAATCGCCTGGCGGGGCTGACGTGAGGTTCGGCACGTGCCCAACAATCGGCCGTGACTAGAGAGTTTGTATGTCGGTAGCCGCCGTCGCACCCCGCCGCTGGAAGAAGCCGCCGCTGATCAAGTCGGCCTGGCTGCGCTGGACGCTCGCGATCGGCGCCGCGGTCTATCTCGCGCTGGTGTTCCAGACGACGCCGGTGAACTGGACGCGCGTATGGGAGGGTTTGCCGCGCGGTGCAGCATTTATATCCGCTTTCTTCCCGCCGGATTTCGTGAGCCGTTGGGACGAGATCTCCGAAGGCATTGCCGAGAGTCTCTGGATGACAGTGATTTCCACTGTCGTCGGTATCGCGCTTTCGATCCCCGTCGGCATCGGCGCTGCGAAAAACATCGCGCCAGCGCCGGTCTACTATTTCTGTCGCGCGGTGCTAGCCATCTCGCGCAGTTTCCAGGAAATCATCCTCGCCATCTTCTTCGTCAAGCTGTTCGGGTTCGGGCCTTTCGCGGGTTTCGTGACGCTCTCGTTTGCCACCATCGGGTTCTACGGCAAGCTTCTTGCCGAGGACATCGAGGACATGGACCCGGCGCAGGCGGAGGCCGTGCGGGCCTCGGGCGCAAGCTGGCTGCAATGGATCAACTACGGGGTGCAGCCGCAGGTGATGCCGCGCATGATCGGGCTCGGTCTGTACCGTTTCGACATCAATTTCCGCGAGTCCGCCGTGATCGGCATCGTTGGCGGAGGCGGCATCGGCGCCACGCTCAATACTGCCTTCGATCGTTATGAATTCAGCTCGGCCGCCGCCATCATCATCGTGATCATTCTCATCGTGATGCTGTGCGAATACGGCTCCGGCTATTTGCGGCGCTGGGTGCAGTGATGGCGACGATCCCGGCCCATACACGCACCTGGCGGCGGCGCGAGCCGCGCGTCCAGCTCGTGGTCTGGCTGGCCTGGCTGGTCGCCGCCGCTTTGTTCATCGGCTGTTTTCAGCTTATTTCCGAAAAGACGATCTGGGCTTTCGTCTGGGATGCGCCGCAACAGGCAGGCGATCTTGCGGTGCGCATGGTGCCGCCGGACTGGTCATATATCCGCGTGCTTGGCCGGCCGATCTGGGACACCATCAATATCGCGACGATCGGCACGCTGGTCGCCGTGGTGCTTGCGGTCCCCGTCGCCTATTGCGCCGCGCGCAACACGACGCCGAGCGTTGGCATCATCCGGCCGATCGCCCTTTTCATCATCGTGTCGTCCCGCTCGATCAACGCGTTGATCTGGGCGCTGATGCTGGTCACGATCATCGGACCGGGCGTGTTTGCCGGCATCATCGCCATCGCGCTGCGGTCGATCGGTTTCTGCGCCAAGCTGCTTTACGAGGCGATCGAGGAGATCGACGAAGGACAGGTCGAAGCCGTGCGCTCGACCGGCGCATCCGGCGCGCAGGTAACATCGTATGGGATCGTGCCGCAGATATTGCCGGCCTTTGCCGGCATCTCCGTGTTTCGCTGGGATATCAATATCCGGGAGTCGACGGTTCTCGGCCTGGTCGGCGCGGGCGGCATCGGACTGGAGCTCAATGCCGCGATCACGCAGCTTTACTGGACCCAGGTTTCGCTGATGCTGCTGGTCATTATCGGCACGGTGATCGTCAGCGAGTGGGTTTCAGCCAAGGTCCGCCACGCGATCATTTAATCGCAGCGATATCAGGCCGCCCGGCGCGACGAGCCGTAGTCTATGGCGATCTGAAGCAGGATTTCTTTCGACCTGTCATCGGGGCCGTCGCGCTGAACGCGCTCGAGATAGGCAATCTCGCGCTTCAGAATTTCGATCTCGCGGGTGTTGGGATCGATGCCGCCGACGGCAATTTTCGCCTCGGCTTCCAGTGTGCTCAGGAACTGCCGCAGACGGACAAGATCAGAATCGGTATGCGCAATTGTCATGTCGTGATCATATTCCGTTACCAGCGCGCGAAAAGTAGTTTTCCACTTGAAACTCGTGGCAACTTCATGGCGAACGAAGAAGTGCACAGCAAATCGCGACCGGCTTCCGCGCCGGCTATCAATCGCCGAAGGGGAAGAGGCCTACTCGACCCGCGCGTTGCGCGAGGCGCGCTTGATTCTGTGCTCGCGCCGGTACTGATCCATGACCACGCGGCAGGCCGGATTGAGGCGGGGCCTGTTGTCCATCAGGCAGTGAAATACGGCATTCCGATCCGGAATAGCCGACCAGCAGACCCGAAACGCATCGCTGATGCATGCCTGCCGCTCTTCCGAAGTCTCGGCCATCGCGGCGGAACTCAGGAAGGCCATCGCGAAGACGGCTGTTATCGGTGCAAATGCTTTGAATGGCCTCAGTGCATTCAGGTTAAGTTGAGCCGTCAGCCATTTGTCTGGCATGTGCACAGGTCCGTCCGTTTTTGCGTTTCCCCTGCGAAGCATCATAGGCATTCTCGTCCATTGCCCTATGACCGACGGGCCACAGTGGACAAAAATTCGATGCACAGGATCCGGATGGTCCACGCTTTGGTCGACCGCTTGCTGGCCCGGGCCGGCAGCCCTAAAATTGTTTGGGTGGCGTGAGTAGGGGGCGCGTACATGGCGAATCGCCCTGGTATGGGGTTCATAACTCTCAATCTCGGTATCGGCCTTTCGGCGCTGATCGCGGTTTCGTTGCTCAGCCTGCCGGGGCGTACGCAATCCGCGGACCTCGTGCTTTGCGATCGGATTGCGGCGGATCCCAACGATCCGGACAAGCCGGCCGACGTCAAGGGAACAGCGGAAATCGCCCAGTCTGACGTCGCGACCGCGATCAAGTTCTGCAAAGTCGCCTCGGCGTCGTCACGCCGCGCCATGTACGAGCTCGGACGCGCCTACGCGGCCAACCGGCAGATGCCTGAGGCGGTTGCTGCGTGGCGAAAGGCCGCCGACAAAGGCAGCACGTCGGCCATGGTCGAACTTGGCGTGCTTCTGGGCACCGGCTCCGGTGGAACCAAGGATCAGGCCGAGGCGCGCAGGCTTTTCGAGCGCGCTGCGGAGGCCGGCAATCCTCGTGGCGTCACCAATCTTGCGGCTTTGTCCGCAAGTGGTGGTGCTCCATCAGACCCCGCCAAGGCGAAGGCGCTGCTGATGAAGGCGGCAGAAGCGAATTCTCCAGAAGCGCAGTACCAGCTTGGAGTAATGAACGCAGACGGTGTAGGCGGCCCGAAGGATGACGTCGCGGCGCGAACCTGGTTCGAGAAGGCGGCGGCGCAAAATCATGCGGGCGCACTGGAGAGAATGGGTGCCTTTACCGAAAGCGGACGAGGGGGCCCGCAGGATTCCGCGGCCGCAAAGGCCTACTACGAGAAGGCGGCGGCACTCGGCAGCGAGAGCGCCAAGACCGCGCTGAAGCGTGTCGAATGTCCGTATGTGATCAAGGACAAGAACGGAAAGTTCGTAACCAATCTTTGCTTCTAGCGGGGAAGCGCAGAAGGAAAAGCCGCCGTGAGGCGGCCTTTCCAGGAGAGGCGCCGCAGCCGTGGTGACAAACTGCAGCGACGGTCCCGACAGTAAACGCGCAAACATTTTCGAAGTTCAAAGCCTCACCCGAAAATCAGAATGGGATGAGGGAACACCTGGGGCCGCGTCGCGTTTTCTAATTGCGCCGCGCGTATCCCCATCCCCCCGAACGCGCGGTACTTCAGTCAAAGAGCCGGGTGCGGCCCCCGCACTCGGCTCTTTAATTTCTACGATAGTCGCAAGCCTCAATGGTCGCACCGACGGAACAATCGGCGGTCCATTTCGTTTTGATGACTATGAGCGAGCGGGCGACCACAAAACTGATCGGGCTGTCTATTTCCGGGCTGTTTCTGATGATGCTGATGCTCAACGCGATCAGCTCCTAGAAGATCTCATCAAGCTGCCTGCGGCTGGAACAACGGCAGAGGCCCGGACTCGGTACTTCAATCGTGCCGTCAGCGATTGCTGAACGGCCGACATTAAACAGTGAGGGCCGCGCAATCCGGCGCGGCCCTTTTTTCTTTCCAGGTGCGTTTCCGGGAATTTTTTTATCAGCTTGATTGCAATGTTACGCGGGCGAGTCCGTTGAAACCGAGAGCACTGGCCGCTGCCGGAGTGAGGTCGATGATGCGGCCACGCACGAATGGTCCCCGATCATTGATCCGCACCACGACGCTACGGCCGTTACTATTGTTCGTCACGCGCACGTGCGTGCCGAACGGCAGCGTTCGATGCGCCGCCGTTAAACCGCTCGGCTTTGCGCGCTCTCCGCTTGCGGTGCGTTCGCCGGCATAGGCATAGACGGAAGCAATTCCGGACTGGGCCATGACGGCGGACGAAAACCCAACAAAAATCAGTGCGCCGCAAAGCGCGGCGGCGAAACGCACGATCATCAAGTTAGCTCCTGGATTGGCCCCGCAGATGTGCGTGCCTGATAGGTGGGGCCGCGCGCGTTTTGGCGGCGGAAATGGGGCTATTTCTCGATTTAGAAAGTTCCGCAAAAGCCGCCGTAGCCGCAACGTCGAAACAAAAAGGCGTCGGGTCGCGTTGTTCCTGCAGGGAAAAACAGGAGCAATCGATGAAAAAAATATTGATCAGTGTCGGCTTCGTGCTCGCATTTGCCGCGCCAGGTTTTGCGCAGTCCTACAGTGCAAGCTACGGCACTGGAAATCTGATCGACATGCCGCTTGCCGAGAAGAGCAACGGCGCATACGGATATGCTGGAACGGTCCCGCCACAGACCAGTGGCGCTGTTTCGACCTCTCGTGCCGCACGTGGCATTTCGGCTTACGCTTATTCTCCGCCGAGTTCTCACCGTCACAAATTGCACGGCAAAAGTTTGCACCGTCCGACGAGCGCGGACTAGGCGGTCGGCTCCTTGAAGTAAACGCACCACTTTGGTCGGTAGCGTTTCTTCACATTGGGCGAGCAATTGATCTTGCAGGAGTTGGTGACACAATCCATCAGCCTGTCCTTGCCACCGCTCGAGTCGATTTTTGGTGCTGCGGCTTTTGCCGCCGGAGAGAGGTTGGCGGGAACAGTCTGCTTGGGTTCGCAGGTCCCGCCCACACCGCTGATGCTGGCGCGGCACTGCTCGATGGAAACGAAGCCACAGTTCGAACCTCCCCCGACACTGTCAATGGCGCACCACCTGGCGGATTGGCCGGAGGCGCTGCCGACCAATATTGATAGGGCCGTCAACAGGCAGCCGGTCCAGATCGACAATCTCATAAGGTTCTCTGACGTTGCCTCTAAGGCAACGACGTTAGCTCGTCGGCGCGGCCATTGTAAATGTAACGCCCGTCAATGACTCAAGGCGGGGCGAGATGGCCGGTTATCCGCGGGTTGCCTGAGCAAAATTGCTTGCGCGCTTTTCCAGCGGCGCAAAATCAAAACCGACCTCGTACACCGTGTTTCCAACGTTATCGACCGCAACGATTTTCCAACCCAACCAATTTTGCACCTTCACACCCGGCATTACGGCGCGCAACTGGTGAATTTGCTGCGTCGCGTGCTGTCGTGCAGCCGCAATACCCGACAACTCGACACCGGCCGAGTCGGTAAATTTTTGACGATCGTTCGTGAAATGAAAAAAATAGCGGGGCATCAATCCGGCCTTCTACTCACTTTGACGATGTTGCAGCACTCAACAAGGACTCTTTTCAGCCGCCGTGAAAGCAACCTGACCTCTTTGTTGTTGAAGGCTTGGACTACCGAACCGAAAAAGGGGTGCGGCGACTCGCTAAATGATACAAAAACGACGCGAGGCGCTTCAGTCGGGATTTTCCTGACAAGGCAGTCCGGATCCGATGGCAAATGTAAACGGAACGTATACGCCGCAACTTCGGGCTGCGCCGCGCCGGACGATACGGTTTTGGTTGAATTGCCTTGTGCTTGCATGCGTTATTCCTGCCCTTCTGGTGACGAGTTTAATAATCTTTCGTTCATTTACTCAGGAACGCGCCGGGCTCGAGCGCGACGTCATCGGGACAGTGCGAGCACTCAATCAGGCCGTCGACGCCGAGCTCAAGGGGGCTCGCTCGGCTTTGCTTGTCCTCGCCATGTCGCCGTATCTGGCGACAAAAGATTTTGCGAAATTCTACGACGAGGCGCAGCAAGCAGCGCGCGCCATGAACGTGGACAATATTGTTTTGAGTGACATCAGCGGGCAACAACTCATTAATACATTTCAACCCTTTGGATCATCGCTTCCCCTTCACGCAGGTCGCGAGCAGTTGCGTCGTGTGATCGAAACGGGACAGCCGGTGATTTCCGACCTTTTCATCGGAGCGGTCGTCAAGAAGCCTATCATCAGCGTGGAAGTGCCGGTGTTTGCCGATGGCAAGCCGCGTTACGCACTCGCGGCCGGCGTTTTTCCTGAACGGCTGAGCGAAATTCTGCGTCTGCAGAAAATGCCACCCGACTGGGTGGCGGCGATAATAGACAGCAGCGACATCATCGTCGCGAGAACGGTCGGGGCCACCGAATTTGTCGGAAAAAGTATTTCATCCGATCTCAGAAGCGCACTTACGGCGGCAGCGGAGGGTACATTCGACGGCAAAACGCGTGAAGGCATCGAGGTGTTGAGCAGCTTCAGCCGCTCGACGGTCTCGGGGTGGACAGTCGCGATTGGAATTCCAAAAAAAGGTTTGTTCAGTTTTCTCTGGCAGGCGCTTCTGCAAAACGTCGGTGCCGCCGCTATCCTGCTCGTGGCCGGCATTTTTCTCGCGCGGCGAATTAGTGCCCGAATTGCCGGATCAATTCGCGCGTTGCGTGGCCCAGCCGTCGAGCTGGGGACACCGGGCCCGCTCGTCGTGCCTCCGGTGGCCATACAGGAGGTGGACGAATTGGGACGTTCGCTTCTTGCGGCGCACGGCATCATTGAGCAAAACAGGGTCGAGCGGGACGAACTCCGTCGCCGGATTGTGAGCGCGCAGGAAGAAGAAAGACTCAGGCTCGCTCACGATCTTCACGATCAAACCGGGCAGAGCGTGAGCGCGGCGATTCTCGAACTCAAGGCGATCGAGGCCCTTGTCGACAAGAAAGGACGCGATCGTGTGCGGCTCCTGAGCACGCTGTTGGACGAGCTGGGCCAAATGCTCCACCGCATAGCTTGGGAACTGCGTCCGGCGTCACTTGATGAATTGGGTCTGACCGCCGCGCTCGAAAATTACGTCGTGGAGTGGGGCCATAAGCACACCATACAGGCCGACTTCCATTGCAGTGATGCGCATTTGGACAAACGCTCCAACGAAATTCGCACCACAATCTATCGCGTCATCCAGGAAGGCCTCACCAATATTGCAAAACACGCCATGAATGCGACGAATGTGAGTGTCGTAATTGGCGTGTCGGAGCACACGCTCCATCTGGCAATCGAAGATAATGGACAGGGCTTCGATCCAACCGCGTCGTCGTCACGCCTTGGTCTTGCTGGTATGCGCGAGCGATTGTTACTCGTCGGCGGCCGGCTGGCCATTGAATCGTCCCCGGATGTCGGCACCACGATTTTTGCGCGAATTCCCATCCGCTCCGAGAGGGCCGCAGCGTGAACGAAAAAACTCGTGTGGCGCTAGCCGACGATCATCCCATCATCCTCTCCGGTTTGGGCAATCTGATCGAAGCAGAATCCGATCTCGAGCTGGTAGGCCAGGCCGCCAGCGGGCAGTCGGCATTGAAGATGATCCGCGAGAAGCTGCCAGACGTTGCGATCGTCGATATTTCAATGCCTGAAATCAACGGCATCGTATTGGCGCGCCGCCTCGCGGAAGAATGTCCCAGCGTGCGCATCCTTATTTTGACGCTCTACGAAGAACGCTCCTTCCTGAAACAGGCGATGGCGGCGGGCGTCAGGGGGTATGTGCTGAAGCGATCAGCAGCGGAAAATCTGGTGCACGCCATACGCACCGTAAGACGTGGCGAATTCTACGTCGATCCGTCCCTTGCCAACGGTGTGCAAGAAACTATGGCAACGCGATCGGAAAGAGCGCCGCAGGCCGCGGGCAGCGTTGGTCTGACGGAGCGCGAAGCGAGTGTCCTGAAATATTCGGCGCGAGGGCTGACGACAAAGGAGATCGCCGCGCGCCTCGAATTGAGCGGGAAGACGGTGGAAACCTATAAGTCGCGGGCGGCGGAGAAACTGAACCTTCGAACGCGCGCCGAGATTGTTCGTTTTGCGTCGGCGCAAGGCTGGCTCGAAGAATTTTGAGAGGGGCTAAGTGCTGCGCGCGTTCAGTTTTGGCACCATTACGGATACCAACTCATTAAGACAGGGCGTGCCCGAACGATCCTTTAGTTAATGGGTGACAACAACTATATCCGTCGCATCAATTCAGCGGTGTTGAGCACGGAACTCGGGCCTTAAACAGGTGTCGATAGGTCGGGAAAAACCTGACACCCGTTAGTTGCACCACTCAAACTTTCTTTAATTGGTACCGCGCTAATGTGCTCCTCGATAACAAGAGGGAGCACGTCAAATGTCAAAAGTTTTTGCTTTTATCAAAGACGAATCTGGCGCGACGGCGATTGAATACGGACTGATCGCCGCCGGCATTTCGGTTGTGATCATCGCGACGGTCAATGCGATCGGTACAACCCTGAACGCCAAGTTCCAATCGGTCTCGACCCAGCTCAAGTAACACACTCCATGTGGCTGGATCGGAAGAAGCCGCCTTCACGGGCGGCTTCTTCTTTTTTACATCGCTTGTCGTAGTAGCCCACGATCACTTCGGCACAATGTCCGCTTATGACCCAAAGCAGACATTCGCCCACCTTGCGCCCGACCCCTTCCTAACCACTTGCGCCGGTTGATACGATGTCATTTCTGACGGGCGGGGGTGGCAATGAAACGGCGCGAATTCATCAGTCTTGTTGGCGGAGCATCGCTGGCGTGGCCATTCGGCGCGCTGGCGCAAGAGCCGGGCCGCATCTACCGCCTCGCTGTCGTGATTGCCGCCGGTCGGGACGAGCCGCCTACGATGGCCTTCCTTGATGAACTGCGCGAGCAAGGCTTTGTCGAGGGCAAAAACCTCGAATTCGTGCCCGGTGGTTTTCGGTTCGATAACCAGCAAGCCGCCACAACGGTGCCGGCGATCGTCAGAGCAGCACCAGATGCGATTGTGGTCGCAGGCGATTTCATTGCGGAGAAGTTTCAAAAGGAAACCAAGTCCATTCCGCTCATTGTCATGACCGAGGACATGGTCGCTGGAGGTTTTGCGGCATCGCTGGCCAAGCCTGGCGGCAATATTACCGGCATCAGCCTGATGTCTCCCGACCTCGACGGCAAACGGCAGGACATTCTGATCGAGGCGGTGCCGGGCGCACAACGGATCGCGGTACTCGCGGATTCTAACGTCGCAACGTTGCAACATCTCCGCGCATTGGAAACGTCAGCGCGGTCAACTCACGGAAAAGAGCTGCTGGTCGTTCGCGCTGCCAACAGCAGCGAGGTCATACCAGCCGTGAATGATGCGAACGCGCAAGGTGCGGCGGCGCTCAACGTCTTGTCCTCACCTATGCTGCACCTCAATCGCCACGTCATTATTGAACGGGCTACACAGTTGCGGCTCCCTGCTATCTACCAATGGCCGGAGACAGCGGACGACGGAGGTTTGCTGGGGTATGGACCGAGTTTTATCGAGGTTTTCCGTCAACGTGCCAGGATGGTGGTCAAGGTTCTGCGTGGCGTGAAGCCCGCAGACTTGCCAATCGAACAGCCGAGTACATTCAAGCTGGCAATTAATCTCAAGACCGCCAAATCAATGAACCACACTGTTCCTGCGGGTCTGTTGCTGCGCGCCGACAAGCTGATCGAATAAGGGCTCCATGTCCGCTATCGGCGCTTAGGGGACATTCCAATCGGACGCTCGAGCGAGGGGGCGCAGGAGGACGCGCGATGCCAACGATCCGGAATGCTGGCACGCCTCCGCTTCAGCGTGACCACCACGGCTGGTAAGCGTATCCGTGACTCCCCCAGAAACCTTGGTAGCTATACCGCTCGTGCGCTCCGTCGAGATAGCGGTTCGGATTGTATGCCCCGTAGCCGGAGCCGCTGTAGCGAGAACGGCCGCAGGGGTAAAAGTAGGACAAACCAAAAGCCGCCGAACGTGTCGAACACCAGCGAATGTGGCTGTCGTACCCCTGTTCGTGGCGATAGGCCGCGTTTGCGGCACTCGATAGCGTGACAACTGCGCTTGCGATCACAAGACTTGCGATCACAAGAGTCGTGGCTCGTAGTGTGACACCCATGGCTTTCGTCCTTTGGACTGCGCTCCCAGTATAGCGACTAACGCCTGCCGGTGACACGTCTGAAATGTCCGTTTTCCGCTTTTAGCCCTAAGCGGACATCACCGAGCCCTTTCAATTTCTCCACTTGGGCCGTTACGATCCCCAAATGGGGGGACGGCAATGAGACGACGCGAGTTCATCACGCTTCTTGGCGGCGCGGCTGCCTTCTGGCCGCTCGCGGCGGGCGCGCAGCCCACCGGCCCGGTGCGACTGGTTGGAGTGCTGATGGATTATCCGGAGGACGATCCGGCCTCACAGTCTCTGGTGGCGGTATTTCGGGATGAACTCGCGAAGCTAGGGTGGAAGGAGGGCGGCAGTCTCCGAATAGAGGTTCGTTGGAGCGCCGGTAGACCGGACAGGGTGGCGACGTTCGCAAAAGAACTGGTCAATCTGCGACCCGACGCGCTGCTCGGCCGGGGCACGCCCGAGACCTTCGCCCTTGCTCGCGAGACGCGGACAATTCCAATCGTCTTCGCGGCCGTATCCGATCCGATCGGCAGTGGCTTCACCGCGAGCCTCACGCATCCGGGCGGCAATATCAGCGGCTTCACGAACGTCGAGGGGACGGTTGGCGGCAAATGGGTCGAACTACTAAAGGAGATCGCTCCGCGCACCACACACGTGGCGATTTTATTCAATCCGGCAACGGCGCCGCCGGTCCAATTCTACATGCCGTCCATTCAAGCGGCCGCAGCGTCCTTTGCCATCCAGACGAGTATCGCTCCGGTTCACGCGACGGATGAGATCGAGGGCGCTATCGCCACACTGGCGCGTAACCCGGGCGGCGGCCTCATCGTGATGCCGGACACATTCAATGTGACAAATCGTGACCTGATCTTTGCGCTCGCGATCCGCTACGGCGTTCCGGCGGTCGCTAACAATCCCATTTTTGTAGAGTCGGGCGGCCTCATCACTTATGGCGTTGATTTTGCTGAACTGATGCGTCAGGCGGCAGGGTACATCAACCGCATCCTCAAAGGTGATAGCCCAGCCAACCTGCCAGTTCAAAATCCGACCAAATTCAATCTCGCTATCAATCTCAAAACCGCGAAGGCGCTTGGCCTGACTGTGTTGCCGACGCTGCTCGACCGCGCCGACAAAGTGATCGACTAAGAAGGTTTTGCTGTGCTGCATGCGTTTGGCGCACAACATGTGGATCAGTCACCGCGAAGACCGCCGGCGACAGCATTGTTGTTGTACCAACGCGCGGCTCCAGCGTGGAACGGCAGGATCGTATTGCGCGTGAAATTGGCAGCAACGGTCTCTGCGGCTGCAGGATGAATCTGCATCATCTCGTCGGAGTTGGTGAAGACGGCCTCCACGATGGCATAAGCGAGGCTCTCAGGCAGATCGGGGCGCGCGACGGCGAAATTATAGATTCCAAGAGTCTGATAGTCGCGCCGTAGCGACGGATAGGTGCCCGCTACAATGAAGGAAGATGTCATCTCTGGGAGTGTCACGCGCACAGAAACTTTCTGGCTCGGCGTCAAGGCCAGATAGCGAATGGTGCCTTTCTTCTCGAGATCGGCGACCTCGGGGACGGGAGGGCCGGCAACCATAACCAGCGCGTCAAGTCTGCGCGCGCTGAGTTGCGCCGCGAGATCAGCCCACGATCCGGTAACGAACGGCGCGGTCATATTGAGGGCTTTAAACATGAGGGGTGTATAGATGCCGCCTGTGCCGCCCTCCGGCCCAATCCCCACCCGCTTGCCTGACAGATCGGCAATCGAGTTGAGGGGAGATTCTGACGTTACAATGAATTGAAACGGTGTGTCGTACATTGGAAACAATGCCCGAGCGGTGCGAAATTGCCGTCCGCCGGTCCAATCTCCGACGCCATTCCATCCCTGCTGTGCAATGCCGAGAGTGACAAATGCTAATTGGATCTCTCCACTCTCGAGAAGCTTGATGTTTTCCGCTGCCCCCTCGGTCGGACGCGCGATAACCGGCAGGCCAAGCTTGCGGCTCAGCAGGCGAGCGAGTCCCTCGCCATATTGGTAGTACGTACCACCGGGCGAAGCCGTGCCGATGGTGAGCGTTTCGGGCCAGTTCGGTTCAGCTGCTCGGCTGGCATTCGGTAAGCCGAGAGCCACGATCAGCATTACGGCGATCCGCAGCAGTGCGTTCTTTCTATTCATTTTGGTACTCACGTTGGGGCTCGTGCTGGTCACGTCCTCACCGGCTTCGGTTTGCCCGCAGCAATAATCTCGTCCTCAACCAGCACCTCCTCTGGTGTATCCGCTTCAGCGTCCGTCTCTCTGTTCAGATGCGCATGCATCCGGTTGACGTCGAGCGCGCCTTCCCATTTCGAGACCACGACCGTCGCTACGCCGTTGCCGATCAAATTCGTGAGTGCTCGAGCTTCAGACATGAAGCGGTCGACACCCAAAATCAGTGCAATGGCGGCAACCGGGATTGTGCCGACGGTAGCGAGCGTCGCTGCAAGAACGATAAAGCCAGAGCCAGTCACCCCAGCAGCGCCCTTCGATGTCAACAACAGGATGCCCACGATCCCAAGCTGCTGAACCAGAGTAAGTTCTGTGCCGGTCGCTTGGGCCAGAAAAATGGCGGCCATCGTCAGATAGATGCATGTCCCGTCCAGGTTGAACGAATACCCCGTCGGAATCACGAGACCGACCACGGATTTTTCACACCCGAGGTTTTCCAATTTTGCAATCATGCGTGGGAGCACCGACTCGGAGGAAGATGTTCCAAGCACGATCAGTAATTCTTCCTTGATGTAGCGAATGAACTTGAAGATGCTGAAACCAGCAAGTCGCGCGAAAAACCCAAGTACAAAAATAATGAAGATGATGCACGTCAAATAGACGGCAGCCATCAGCTTGGCGAGTGAGAACAGTGTTCCCACGCCATATGTTCCGATCGTAAATGCCATGGCACCGAATGCACCGATGGGCGCCACCTTCATGATGATGCCGACGACACCGAACAATGCGTATGACGCTTGATCGATTACCCCGAGCAGCGTCTTGCCGCGCTCGCCAAGGGCCTGCATAGCGAAAGCAAACAGGACGGCGAAAAACAATACCTGCAGGATCTCACCCTGTGCGAATGCCCCGACTACCGTGTTGGGGATGATATCCATCAAGAACTGGACCGTGCCCTGTTCCTTGGACTTCACCACGAATCCTTGGATCGCCCTGGTATCGATCGATTTGACATCGACGTTCATACCGGCGCCCGGCTGCACGATATTCACGACGATAAGACCGACAATCAAGGCAATCGTCGTCAGGACTTCGAAGTAGACAAGCGCCTTGAGGCCGACCCGGCCCACCTTCTTCATGTCTTGCATGCTGGCAATGCCATGCACGACGGTGCAGAAGATGATTGGAGCGATGATCATCTTGATCATCTTGATGAACGCGTCGCCCAGCGGCTTCATCTGCGCGCCAAGTTGCGGATAAAAGTGCCCGAGAGCGACGCCGATCACTATGGCCGTCAGCACCTGCACATAAAGGCTGTGGTAAAACGGTTTGCCGTGCGTAGTGCCTGCCACCGCGGTTTTTGCGTGAGCCATATGATCTCCCCCTGTGTTTCGGGGCGGCTTGCACTGCGCCTGCGCATCGGCGACGCCCTTCGCTCGGTTGGCCAATTCTAGGCACGGAGGCTGCTGTCAGCCAAGGACCATGAAAGGTGCTCGTTCGCGGTCCTTCGAATGTTCGCAGCCTTGTTGGCGGGAGCCAACCGTATGCCCTGGGGCCGCTTTCTGTTCTTCAACGTGTCCGGAGGTGTATGTTGGGCATCTACCTTCGGCTTTGGCGCCTACGCGGTTGGGACCGCAATCTAAAAGATTTCTGAGGTGTCCAGCGTGATCGCATTTATCCTATTTATTGTCAGCGGGTTCACGCTATCGCGCGTCATTCGCCATTACGAGCCGATGCTGCTGCGCCGCGCCGCGCAGGTGTTTTCAAATCGTCCGTGTTGAACACTCGAGTGCGTGGAGGAGGGCAATGAAGGCAGTTCTACTGACAAAGCACGGCGGCCCGGAAATGCTCGGCCTCGATGAGGTGCCGGACCCAATCGCCAGCCCCGGCGACGTGGTAGTCGACATCTACGCGGCGAGTGTGAATGCGGCTGATTACAAAGTGCGATTGGGAAGAGGGCGATACGAGCTCAAGCAATTCCCTCACATCCTCGGCCGAGACTTCTCGGGTGTGGTCAGCGCCCTCGGCGCCAATGTGACCGATTTTGTCGCGGGGGACGCTGTGTTCGGAGTAACTGACCAGGGTATAGAAGGAGCCTATGCGGAAAAGATTGCCATTAAAGCTGCCATCGTTGCCAAGAAGCCCGATAACCTCAGCCATGCAGAGGCTGTTGCCTCGGCACTCACCGGCCTCACAGCGCTAACCGCGATTGAAGATACCGCGCACTTGCAATCGGGTCAGACAGTCCTAATCCAAGGTGGGGCAGGTGGCGTCGCCGGCTTTGCGGTGCAACTGTGCAAGCATCTTGGCGCGACAGTGATTACAACCGCGAGCGCTAAAAATCACGCCTATGTGCGTAGTCTCGGTGCAGACCGAGTGATCGACTATAATGTCGAAGACTTCACTGCCATCGGCCCGATATGCGACGTGGTATTCGATACGGTCGGTGGTGGGGTTCGGGCTGGGTGTTATGCGGTATTAAAGCCCCGGGGCAAACTGGTGTGGATCGCACCGGCTCCAGAAGGATTTCATCCGAATCGTAGTGATGTTGAGACCTTACGGCCGAATGTCATTCGCGATCGGGCTCATCTTAATCGGATATTGGCGCTTCTTGAACTCGGCGCGGTCAGGCCGCCTCCGATTGCGCTGTACAGGCTTAGGGATGCGGCCGAGGCGCACCGGGTGAGCGAGGCGCGTCATTTGCGGGGCAAGTTGGTGCTAGAAGTCCGTTGAGCGAGCCAAACGTGAGGCTCGTTAGAGCGCCGTCACATAAAGTTTTCGATCAGATTCGCATAACGGGCAAGTATGAAATGTCGGCGGTACTGAAGGCGACATCTGCTTTCGGGGGTAATGCGGACATCGCTTTGATGGTCCCGAATGTCCGCTAATGACCCATAGAGGACATGAGAGCTTATTCATTCAGTTGGATTTTGCCGACGATATCGAAATTAGTTCCTCTGCGCTGAAGTACGAAAAACTCACCCATAGGGATTGTGTCTTCGAGAACAACGTCCGCGACGTTTAGATCATGTGTAATCATCACTAGGTTCGATGGATCGCGGTGTTTCAGGATTTCTTGCACAACGTGTTCCTGATTTAATTTGGCCTCGTCTTCAGACACGGTACCTGGGGGCCTTAAATATTGAACCGGCGTTGCGTGACCAAAGGCAATTCTGCCGGTGTCAATGCAACGGCAATAGGGACTGGTCAAAACCTGGCCGACCGCGATGGCGTGCGCACGAAAAGCTTCTCCAATACGCTTGGCCTGCTCAATTCCGAGAGGCGACAGATTTACTTCCTCGGCACAATTTCCGGGCGCGAGATGCCCGATCCCTTCTCGGATACCGACGTGAGTGTGGCGCAACAAGATAACCTTGCCGCCTTGCTTTAATGCAGCCCAGAGCCGCTCGTCATCGGCGCTTGCGCGGCGAGCCGACAGCGTCAGCAGAACCAGTAGACAGACAAGTAAGGTGGCTGTCCGGCTTATAAGCATGACCAAAGCTTCCACCCAATAATGTCAGCTTGTGGCCCTTAGCAGACATGAGCGTGTGCTGCGCGCACGTCCGCTTTTGGGGATAAAGCGGACATCAAATGTCAAGATTTTGGCAGGGAATCGCAAGACCGAGCCGGTCCCAGCGTGCTTTTGTGCTCTCCACGATGAGCCCGTCGTCCAAGTCAAGCGACAGAACCGAAGAGACCACGGAAGGGGCATCAGTCATGACAATCGAATCGATCATTCGTCGTCGCGCATTCCGTGATGGTTTCTACGACGGCCGCCAGGGATGTCCTATGCGCCGCCTTGCAACCCGCAAGGCACGTTGGCTGTACGCGCTGGGCCGAATCTTTGCCAACCTCGCGCCAACCAACCTGCAGGTCTACGAACAACGTCACGCTACCGAGGCCGCAATTGCCGCGTTTAAGGCGATGCCCGTGCGATATATGGCCCGTTAGCTGCCGCGCTATTGGGGCTGAGCGGACATGCGCTGCAATGTCTGCTTCCGGCCCATAGCAGACATTTTATTTTGCGCTGTACATGTCCGCTTCTGACCCAAAGCGGACATCAGCTTCTGCTTAACGGCGATTTTATGCGCTCGGGTTGATGCAACTCGATACGATGCTTGTCCGAGCATCGGGGCAAGCAATGAGGCGGCGCGAGTTCATCGGTTTCCTCATCGGTGCGGCAGTTACGCGGCCCTTAGCCACGCATGCGCAGCAGCCGGCGATGCCGGTGATTGGCTTCCTTGACCCCAGATCGCCTGACGCTCTTGCGGACCGGTTGCGCGCATTTCACCGAGGTCTCAAGGACGCTGGCTACATCGAACACGAGAACGTGACGATCGAATACCGCTGGGCCGAAAATCAAATGGATCGACTACCAGCGCTCGCGGCCGAACTGGTTCGCGTTCGGGTCGGCGTAATCATCTCACCTGGAGGGATCGTTTCGACGTTGGCAGCCAAGCAGGCAACGACGAAAATCCCTATTGTCTTCGTCATCTCCGACGACCCCGTTAGGTTTGGTCTGGTCGCCAGTCTTGCTCGACCGGGTGGCAACCTGACAGGTATCAACTTTTTCGCCGGTGAAGTGACTGCAAAGCGGCTGGAAATCATGCGTGAGTTGGTACCTGCGGCAACTCGTGTCGCCGTGCTTGTCAACCCGGCGAACGCGGCGAATGCCGAAACTACGTTAAAAGAAGCAGAGGCGGCAGCTCGCATATTCGGATTGAAAATCCGTGTTCTCAACGCCACTACCAGCCGCGAGATCGATGCCGCCTTCGCAACGCTTGGGCGTGAGGGGTCCGATGCAATCTTGGTCGGCAACGATCCCTTCCTCAACAGCCGGCGTGTTCAGTTGGTCCACTTGGCGACGCTTTATAAAATGCCAGCGTCATATGCCACCCGTGATTTTGTCGAAGCTGGCGGCTTGATGAGTTACGGAGCTGACATTACGGACGCTTGGCGCCAAGTCGGCGTTTATGCCGGCCGCATCCTCCAAGGCACCAAGCCTGCAGACTTGCCGGTGGTGCAGTCGGATAAGTTCGAACTGTTCATCAACACCACGATCGCTCGGATGCTTGGCCTTACTGTTCCAGCCTCATTGCTTGCACGCACCGACGGCGTGATCGAATGAGGTTGGTGATGTCCCACGATTCAAAATCGTAAGTGCGATGGAGAAGACAATGACGCGCTTCACGCTATTGATGTTCGTAGCGTTGCTTGGCGGGTCCGATCGTTTGACCGCTCAAGAAAAGGTGGAAGCTCGAGGCATCACGTCGGTGATCAAGCTCGAGGAAGTTACCTTCGGTCACCTCACCGAACTCAATGGTAAGTTCAAGATGCGAGCCACCGAATTTACGTTTGCGCCGGGGGCCTACCTTGGGGTGCATCACCATGTCGGCCCCGGAGTTCGATATATTCTTTCGGGCGAGTTGACGTTTACTGAGGGAGGCATTGTGACGATCTATAAAGCTGGAGACTATTATTTTGAAACGGGGAACGTCGCACATACCGCTGAGAATAAGACAGATCAGCCACTTCGCATTTTGATTGTGGAGATGCTCCCGAAAGACTGGACAGGTCCTGCGGTCATTCTACCTAAACCGGATTGAGGCACTGACAAAGACCCCCATGTCCGCTAATGACCCAAAGCGGACATTGGACAGCTGTTATACTGCGCAAGCCGCTAGTACCCGCGCCTCCGGATCTTTTTTGCGGTCTTGCGTGCTGCATAGCGGGCATCGCGCTCGGCTTTTTTCTCCGCTGCCATCGCCGCATCGTGTTCGGCCGCTTTAGCCTTGGCAAGCGCCTCGGCTTTCTCGGTCTCGCGTTGCGCCTGCACGGCGAGCTCGGCGGCACGCGCCGCTTGCGCGGTCAGTTCGGCCTTAAGCGCCTTCTTTGCTGCGTCGCGCTCATCGGCGCGGGCGGCGCGCGCCTCACTCAGGGCGATTCTTTTAAGGCGCCGCTGTTCGAAAGCGGGCTCTTGGCGAGCGGCGCGAAACTTTTCCAGCATCACTTTTTTTACAGTGGCGGCATTATTCCGACGCTCTAGTAGGTCGGGACTTCTGAAGCTGCTCATTCATTCTCCTAAGAGGAATTCGAGGCCCGCGATATATGGCGTTCTTTCATGGCGTCCACAATGTCGCACAAGCTGAATTCACTGCTTTAAGCGGCGCAAAAGAAGGGCTCGGGATTTTCGGATCAGATTGGGCCATCGGCGCTAGGCACCGACACTGATCTGGTTTCGGGGAGCCGCGCCGAGGCGGTCTTTCTTTTTCGCGCAGATCGACGGATCTCCGCTTTGGGGGTAGAGCGGACATGGCACCGGCTTGTCGCGATGTCCGCTAATGACCCAAAGCGGACCTCACCAGCGTTCCGTGTGACCCCCTCCCGAGCGCCGGCACAAATTGCTACCATTACGTGTCTGGGCCTCGGGGGTGACTATGAGGCGACGCACCAAAGTAGGCGGCAAAGCTGCTAAGGCGCAGCGTCGTGAGAGTTTGACGCGCCGCAACGCGCCAAAGAGTGCACACAACCGAAGGTCCTCCGCTGCCAGCCAGGAAACAGAGGTTGAGCGGCTAACCCGCGAGCTGCACGAGGCACGAGAGCAGCAGGCGGCGGCTTCGGAAGTTTTGGGCGTGATCAGTTCTTCGCCCGGTGAGCTTGGGCCTGTCTTCGAGGCCATACTAGAAAACGCCACACGCATGTGCGGTGGCAGATTTGCCAACTTGTTCCTCTATAGTAAGCATGAACGTGCATTTCGTCTTGCCGCCCAACGCAATGCTCCGGCGGCTTACGCTGAGCGCTGGGCCGAAAATCCGGTTCTTAGGATAGGCGGAAATCCGCGTAACCCGCTTGCGCGGCTGGCTAAGACCAAACGCGTTGTTGCCATCCCGGATCTTATGGTCGAGCCAGCATACATCAATCGCGAACCTCGCTTTGTTGCGCTCGTCGAGGCGGCGGGCGCACGCACCCACGTCCTCATCCCGATGCTCAAGGAAGGCGAGCTGATCGGCGGTATTGCTGTCTATCGGCAGGAAGTGCGGCCGTTCACCGATAGACAAATCGAGCTGCTCAGGAATTTCGCTGCTCAGGCCGTCATCGCCATCGAGAACGCGCGCCTGCTCGCTGAGCTACGCCAGCGCACGGACGATCTGTCCGAATCGCTCGAACAGCAAACCGCGACCGCCGATGTGCTCAAAATCATTAGCGCCTCGCCTGGTGACATGACGCCGGTCTTCGAGGCAATGCTCTCGAACGCTATGCGCCTCTGCGAGGCCAAGTTTGGCCATCTCCTGCTCTATGACGGGGAACGCTTTCACGCGGCTTATCTACATGACGTTCCACCAGCCTACCGTGAGTACTGGCGAACGCACGGACCGATCCGCCCCGGCCCGGACACCGGTCTCGGCCGCATCGTCAGCGAAAAACGGATGTTCCATATCCCCGATCTCAAAGCCGAAGCCGCCTATGCCGGGCGTGACTCGTTGCGCGTCGTCACGGTCGAGCAGGCAGGAGCGCGCTCATTTGTCGGCGTGCCGATGCTCAAGGACGACAAGCTCATCGGCGCCATCGTCATCTACCGTCAGGAGGTGCGTCCTTTCACCGACCGGCAGATCGAGCTGCTTCAGAACTTCGCCGCACAGGCTGTAATCGCCATCGAAAATACGCGGCTGCTCAAGGAGCTGCGTGAATCGCTGCAGCAGCAGACTGCCACCGCCGACGTGCTCAGGGTCATCAGTTCTTCGCCCGGCGAGTTGGAGCCGGTGTTCGGAGCCTTGTTGGAGAATGCGACAAGGATTTGCGAAGCTCGGTTTGGCAATATGAGTCTTTATAACGGAGAGACATTTCAAAACGTTGCGCTACACAATCCACCGGACGGATACTCTGAGAGGGGCCTTGGCGAGGTGATCCGTCCCCACGCGGAAAGTGGACTCGCCTATGTGGCCAGAACGAAGCAGATAGCGCACATCGACGATATTCGGACGCAACCGCCTTATCGTGAAGGCGATCCAGCGGTAGTTCTCCTTGCCGATGTTGCGGGCGCCCGCACCCTTCTTATCGTGCCGATGCTCAAGGAGAACACGCTGATTGGCACTATCGCTATCTACCGGCAGGAAGTTCGACTATTTACCGACAAGCAGATCGAGTTAGTCCAAAACTTTGCCGCGCAGGCCGTCATCGCCATTGAGAACGCCCGGCTGCTGAACGAACTGCGCGAGTCGCTGGAGCAGCAGACTGCGACGTCGGAGGTACTACGCGTCATTAGTAGTTCGCCGGGCGAGCTAGAACCGGTGTTCCAAGCGATGCTGGAAAACGCCGTACGAATCTGCGACGCCAAATTTGGCAATCTCATGCTACGCGAGGAAGATGGATTCCTCGTCGGCGCGACACACGGCGCGCACCCAGCTTATGTCGAGTATTTGAGAAGCGAACGGGTGTTCCCCCACAGTACCGGACTCAGGCAACTGGTGAATAATAAACAACATTACCACGTGCTCGACCTAGCCTCGGTACGAGCAGCCGGGGACAACCTGCGCGAAGCCACTATTAACCTCGCAGGTGCGCGCACGCTAATCGGGGTCCCGATGTTAAAAGAGGACGAGGTGATCGGCGCAATAATCATCTATCGGCAAGAGGTGCGTCCGTTTACCGACAAGCAGATCGAACTGGTTAAGAATTTTGCCGCTCAAGCCGTCATTGCCATCGAGAACACGCGGCTGCTTAGCGAGCTGCGTGAATCCTTGCAGCAGCAGACCGCCACTGCCGATGTCCTCAAGGTCATCAGTAGGTCGACTTTCGATCTGCAAACGGTGCTGCAAACTCTTGTTGAATCAGCTGCTCGGCTTTGCGATGCCGAAAAGGCCACTATTACGCGCGAGAAAAATGGCGCGTTCTATCGTGCTGAATCCTACGGATTTTCTCCGGAGTATATGGACTACATCAAAGAAGTGCCAATCGAGCTAGAACGTGGCTCGATTTCGGGGCGGTCTTTGCTGGAGGGCCGGGCCGTCCACGTCTCAGACGTGAATACCGACCCAGAATATACATTGGCGGAGGCGCAGAGGCTTGGAGATTATCACACAGCGCTGGCTGTGCCGATGCTACGGGAAGCGGTCCCGATTGGTGTGCTTAGCCTTGTACGCAACGAGGTTCGACCATTTACCGACAAACAGATTGAACTGGTGACAACTTTTGCCGATCAGGCGGCGATCGCGATCGAGAACGTCCGTCTGTTCGAAAGTGTAGAGGCTCGCACACGTGAACTAGCGGCCTCTCTTGAGAATCTGCGCACCACGCAGGATCGCCTGGTCCAGACACAGAAGCTCGCCTCGCTTGGGCAGCTCACCGCCGGCATCGCGCACGAAATCAAAAACCCGCTTAACTTCGTCAACAATTTTTCAGGGGTCTCCGCCGAATTGATTGATGAGTTGCAGGAAGTCCTTGGTGACGTGGGCCTTAACGAAAAGCGGCGCAGTGAAATTACCGAACTGATGGACACGTTACGTGGAAATCTCGATAAGGTCGTGCAGCACGGCAAGCGTGCGGATGCGATCGTCAAGAACATGCTGCTTCACTCGCGCGAGGGCTCGGGTGAGCATCGGCCCGTCGATATCAACGGCCTGGTCGAGGAAGGCCTTAACCTCGCCTATCACGGGGCGCGTGCTGAGAAGCAGGGCTTCAATATCAAGCTGGAAAAGTCGTTTGATCCCAAGGCCGGCGAGGCCGACGTTTTCCCACAAGACATTACGCGGGTTTTGTTGAATTTGATTTCCAATGGCTTTTACGCAGCGACCAAGCGCAGAGCAGAAACGAATGGTGGCGACTACGAACCAACCTTGACGGCAGCGACTAAGAATTGTGGTGATCGTGTTGAAATAACCATTCGCGATAACGGCACGGGCATCCCTGCAGATGTGAAAGAAAGAATGTTCAATCCGTTTTTCACGACTAAACCCGCTGGCGAAGGGACCGGACTGGGCCTTTCAATCAGTCATGACATCGTGGTGAAACAGCACGGTGGTTCTATAGAGGTCGAGACACGACCGGGTGAGTTCACCGAAATCAAGATTATTCTGCCGCGAGCGGTGGTGCTCCTCGCCGAGGCGAGAGGACCGGCGTGATCTGAGCGGTGCAACCCCGCGCTAATTGGGGCTAAACTATTGGCACATCCGAAGTCGGGGGGCTTCAATGTTTCAGTTTGTGCGTAATCACGAGGAGTATCTAGTGACACATGACGAAGCACTAGCTGCGATAGACGCACTGAACCGGTGGGTAATGTCGCAGGATTTGTCCCCGAAAGAGGCCACGCTTGTCACGTCAATGTATTGCGGCAGCATCTGCGGCGTCTTTGCTGAAACTCAGGAAGACCTTGACGTGGCCCTAGTGAAACTTGAGCGCTTGCTACAGGCTACAGCGCAGGACTGGTTCGAGCAGGTACCAGGTAAACACCGGAGAACAAAATCAACTAGCGATCTCCCTTCGTGCGGCCAAACGATACAAGCATGATTGCCGGCCGGTTTGACCCACTACGATACCCGTCAGTTGGTCGCAACGAACTGATTGCTATTGAGCATGGGCTGTGGTGATGGAAACTTCGGCCTAATTGCGTACATGGTCGGCACCATGGTTCTCATCCGCCTCGCCAAAGTTGCGATGATTGCTTCGCTCGCAGCGTACGCATTTATAGTCGCCTACGACAACGTCATCGACTACCAATCGAACTACGAGTTCGTGAGGCATGTCCTGAGCATGGACACGACATTCCCTGGCAACGCGTTAATGCATCGTGCAATCACCAACGAGAATATCTGGCGCATAGCCTATGCGTTGATCATCGCCACTGAGGGGTCGACAGCCCTTCTGCTGGTGGTCGGCGCGCTAGTGTTGCTTGGTCGACTGGGCGCGCCCGCTGAGGCTTTCAACCGCTCAAAGGTCTGGGCGGTAGCCGGATTGACTGTCGGCTTTGGCCTCTGGTTTTTCGGCTTCATGGTGATCGCCGGCGAATACTTCGCCATGTGGCAGTCCAAGGTTTGGAACGGGCAAGATGCGGCGTCCCGCATCGCCACAGTGATCCTTGGAGTGCTTATTTTCGTTAGCTTGCCGGACAGCGACCGTGAATAGCCGATGAAAAGTCCGAGCCCAGAGAAGTATCGCGATGTCCGCTATTGGCCTTAGCAGACATCACTAGCTGCACTGCACATGCGACGCTCTTTCTCGCTCACAATTCCGTCCCGCGCTTTTTCAATTCAGCAAACGCGCGGCCAGCGAGGCGGCCAAGTTTGGTCGCGGTGGAGTCGAGCTCCTCGGCGTGATCGCCGCGGCCCGCCTCGAATGCGGCGAACCAGCGACGGAAGCGGGCGAGTTGATCCGGCGGTAACTTGGCGATTGCTTCGGCGATCTCTTCGACTTTCATGTAGCGCATTATAGCACCGCTAAGCGTAGACGAGCCGCCAATCCGTCTCCGCTTTTGGGGGGTAAAGCGGACACGCCTTTTTGCACTGCATGTGTCTGCTTTTGACCCAAA
Organism: uncultured Alphaproteobacteria bacterium; assembly: GCA_963831515.1. Lineage (GTDB taxonomy): Bacteria > Pseudomonadota > Alphaproteobacteria > Rhizobiales > Xanthobacteraceae > Pseudolabrys. The sequence continues at coordinate 140,376 of CAWHQL010000020.1, forward strand.
GCGGACATTGCTACCGCGGTGCGCAAAGGAATAAAATTCAAATAAACAGTAGCCGCTAGACATTCGCGCAATTCGCGTTGATGTGAATCAAAAAGTCATTCGGCCTGTGGGCTTACGCTTTCCTGAATTCCATAAAACGTTCTTGAATGCGCGGCTTTATAGGAGCCTCCGCCATGAAATTCGGAAGCACCATTGCCTCGCTCGCAGTACTTCTCGTTCTTGGCGGCATTTCGGCATCCGCCCAGCAAACAACCAGTGTGCCAGGCTCACCGACCGCGACAACAACAATTACGGGGAAACAACTTCCACCCCCCGACCCAAAATTCGGTGGCGTGATCAGGGACAAGGCCTCGGAGTCGACGCCCTGGTGGGCACCACGCGTCGTGCCGCCGAAGGGTGCGCCGAACGTGTTGCTGATCATGACGGATGATCAGGGTTTCGGTGCACCAAGCACGTTCGGCGGAGTGATACCCACGCCAACAATGGATCGCATCGCGCGGGATGGACTGCGGTACACAAATTTCCATTCGACATCACTGTGCTCGCCCACTCGCGCAGCGATCATTACCGGCCGCAACCATCACTCGGTCGGCTTTGGAGTGGTCGGTGAAATAGCGACTGGTTATCCGGGTTACAACTCGATCATTCCAATCGAGAAAGGAACGGTCGGCACGATCCTCAAAGCCAACGGATATGCCACCTCATGGTTCGGCAAAGACCACAACACACCGTTCTACCAATCGAGCCAGGCCGGACCCTTTGATCAATGGCCGAACGGAATGGGTTTCGACTATTTCTATGGTTTCGTTGGCGGCGACGCGAGCCAATGGCAACCAAACCTCTTCCGCAACACAACCGCCATCTATCCTTTCCTCAATAATCCCGGCTGGAATCTGGAAACGGCGATGGCGGACGAAGCCATCCAGCACATCAAGCAGCTTAAGGAAATCGCTCCCGGCAAGCCGTGGCTTGTGTATTACGTCCCGGGGGCCACGCATGCGCCGCATCATCCGACGCCTGAGTGGGTCAAGAAGATCAGCGACATGCACCTCTTCGACGAGGGCTGGAACAAAGTGCGCGAAAAGATCTTCGCGAACCAGAAGCGGCTCGGCGTCATGCCCGAGAATGCGAAACTGACGCCTTGGCCAGACGGTCTACCGCAATGGGACTCGCTGAGCTTTGAAGAGAAAAAGCTATTCATCAAGCAGGCGGACGTCTATGGGGCGTATCTCGCCTATGCGGATCACGAAATTGGCCGCGTTGTTCAAGCGGTCGAAGACGTCGGCGAACTCGACAATACATTGACCATCTATATCGGCGGCGACAACGGCGCGAGCGCTGAAGGCATGGTCAATGGCACGCCGAACGAGTTCACCACTTTCAACGGCATATCCGTGCCGGTGAAGGATCAGTTTCTCTGGTACCCGTTCTGGGGATCGGAACGGACATTCCCGCATTTTGCGGCGGGCTGGGCGTGGGCGATGGACACGCCGTTCAAGTGGGTGAAGCAGGTGCCATCACACTTCGGCGGAACGGCTCAGGGCGTGGTCATGTCTTGGCCTGGGCACATCACCGACAAGGGAGGCGTTCGTCGTCAGTTCAGCCACGTCATCGACATCGTGCCGACCATTCTCGAAGCGACCGGCATTGAGCAACCCGACACGATCAACGGGATAAAGCAAATTCCCATTGAAGGTGTGAGCATGGCCTACACGTGGGACAAGGCGAACGCCAACGCCAAGACCCGGCATACGACGCAATACTTCGAGATGCTCGGCAATCGCTCCATCTATCACGACGGCTGGGTGGCGGCGACGACACCCGTGACTCTGCCGTGGGAGCTCAGCACCAAGACACCTCCCGACGTGATCACCGGGTACAAGTGGGAACTCTACAACGTCCAGGAGGATCCCACCCAGTTCAACGATCTGGCTGCCAAGATGCCGGAGAAGCTCAAGCAGATGCAGGATCTCTTCTACGCCGAGGCCAAGAAGTACAACGTGCTGCCGCTCGACAATACGACGCTTGCGCGCTGGAACACGCCGCGCCCAAGCCTCACGGCGGGTCGGACCGTTTTCGAGTACTCGGGCGAACTGAGTGGTGTCCCCGGCGCCGCTGCACCGAATATCAAGAACAAGTCCTACACCATCACAGCCGAGGTCGAGATTCCTGAGGGTGGCGCAGAAGGCATGATCGTCACTCAGGGCGGGCGCTTTGGTGGCTATGGCCTGTTCCTTAGCAAGGGAGAGTTTGGCGTTGGTCGCGGCAAAGTCGTGTTTCTCTACAACTTGCTCGATCTCAAACGCACAGCTTGGGAAGGACCTGAGCTTGCAGCCGGCAAGCACACGATTGTCTACGACTTCAAGCTCGACGGGCCGGGTCTTGGGAAGGGTGGCACAGGCGTGCTGACCGTGGACGGCAAGGAAGTGGCCAAAAATTCGATGGAGCACACCACCCCAATCACGTTTCCGGAGGACGAGACTTTCGACGTCGGCCAGGACACCCGTACAGGCGTCGCGTTGCTTGAGTATCGCTACGACGTTCCGTTCAAGTTCACTGGCAAGATCAACAAACTGACTTTCAAACTCGAACCGGAGCAAACGGAAGCGAAGCGCTGAGGAGAGCCGAAGTCGGGTCGATGAAAAAGGTCATAATCTTCGCGGCTGTCGCTGAGACCGTTACCGGATTAGCGTTGCTGATTGCTCCTTCGTTTATCGGTCAGTTGTTGTTTGGCCACGAATTTACCGACGTCACGGTACCAGCCGCCCGCGTGACGGGAATTGCTCTGATTGGGTTAGGGCTGGCCTGCTGGCCGGGCCCGCCGCTCGTTGGCATGTTGACCTATAGCGTAGCGGTAACGCTGTATCTTACGTACGTCGGAATCGCTGGTGGTTTCACTGGAGTTTTTCTCTGGCCTGTCGTTGCGTTGCACACAGTTCTGTCAATTTTCTCGGTCGCGTCTGGCTTACAACAGATGCGACGAAACGGTAGTGCGAGCTAAAGTCGAATGTCTGCTTTTGGCCCTTAGCGGACATTGCCTGTTGCGGTGTGAATGTCGGCTTGCGACTCAAAGCGGACATGGGTGCCGGACTCGCACGCCGTTCGCCGACAACCCGGCCAGCGATCATTTTGCCGGAGGAGCAACGGTCGCGGATTGATTGCTGCGTTTCAATGCGTCAGCAACGAACCCGGAAGTCTTCATGTCTTCGACGAATGCGCTGAGATATTTGGCACCAGCGGTGCGACCCTTGGGAGCGCCCATGGCCTGACGAATTTCCATGAACTTGTCCTGCATCACCATCACCTCAGGGTGGGTTTTGGCGTAGGCTTCCAATGCTTGCCTGACCCCTGCAGCGGCCTCCAGCTTTCCCGTCACGAAGGCTTCAATCAAAGCACTGCCACCGCCGCCTTCGGCGCGAACGAGGGTGGCGTCCTTGAGCGTGCGCGTCAGGTAAAGGTCGTAGGCCGCGCCCCTGCCAACAGCGATGCGGACGCCCGGACGATCAACGTCTGTCACAGTCTTCAATGGTGAATTCGTCGGGACCATGTAAGTCCCCTCGATGATGACGTATGGCGCTGTGAACTCAATCTCAGCGGCGCGCACCGGCTCGATGGCGATGAAGGCGACATCCCATGCGCCGGTCTTGGCGCCATCAAACACCTTTCCCGCACTCTCAAAAACAACCATCTCGAGCTGCACACCAAGTCGCTTCGCCAGTTCGCGAGCAAGATCAGGCGTGATGCCTTTGGGCTCGGACGATGCAGGGTCCTTTTGGGCTAAAACGCCATTTCCCAAGTTGATGGCAGCGCGAAGTTTCCCGGTTGGCGCCAGATCTTTAAGAGCGTCAGGCGAAGCGTCTTGAGCCACGGCCGATCCAACGAAGGCAAGAAGAGCGACGGCGATCGCAAATAGGTGCATGGCGGATGTCCTGACTGCAACCCGATAGGAATTGACCCTAATATGAAGGCCGCTCTTGAACGGCCTTCGCGCTTCGAGTTCCGTTCGTTTTCTAGCGGTAGCTATTTCAGTTGGTCCGCAACTTTGTCGATTCCGGCTTGCGAGCATGGCTCGTCACAGCCCGGGCATCCGGACACGCCCACGCCCCCAATCGTATCGTCGCCCACTTTGATAGGCAGGCCGCCTTTGTCGGCGATCACGTTGGTGAGATGGATCAACGGCAAGTTTGGATTGTCCTTAAGGCGCTGCTCGATTGTTCCGGATGGCGCCCGGAAACTTCGCGCGGTCCAGGCCTTCCGAAAGGAGTTCTCGAAAGTATGCATACCGGCGCCGTCACCCCGAATTTGGACAATCACTTCTCCCGCGCGACCGACGATTGTCGCAGACACGTTGTGGCCTTGTGCTTTACAGGCGCTTATGGCGGCTTGTGCCATGCTGACAGCGAGGTCGGCAGTCAGGTCTTTGCGTGTGAGCAACTGAGCGTCGGCCGACGACACAAGAAAACCTAACGTCAGAGTTGTAGCGCAGATATGTTTCAGCATTATTTTCTCCCCAGTTAAGCGACATTGGCGTAAACTTTTCTTTTCATTATTGTAGCTTTGCCGCACGTACCCAAGCCGCGACGATCGCGCAATCGCGGAATAAAGCAAGACCCTCGGCTTGATCACAAATATTGGAGCGCCTTGGGCGGAAGCGGCGTCGAAAGTGCCTGTGTTGGAGCGAAGCGGACATGAGCTATTGCATTGCACATGTCTGCTTTTGACCCAAAGCGGACATCTTATTCCCTCGTCCAAACGAGAATGCCGCGCATCACTTTCCCACCAAAATTGGGATATGGCGCAAGATCAATTTCCGCTGGTCAATACATCAAAACAAGAAATTGCGGACCGCTTCGCGCGCATTTGCGGGCCGATACCCGACGACGTGGAGCTTGGATTTCATCTTTGCTATGGCGACTTTGGTGGCAAACATTTTTTTGATCCCGTGACTGCACGTCACCTTGTCGACATCGCGAATGCTTTAGCAGCCAGCGTAAAACATAATATCGCTTATATCCATTTGCCTGTACCAATCTCGCGCGCGACCGAGGACTTCTTCGTCCCCATGCGAGATTTCAAGCTGGCACCTGAAACGGAAATTTATTTAGGTCTAATCCATGCGAAGGACGGTGTCGAAGGCGCGAAAAAGCGCATTGAACTAGCCGCCAAATATGTTCCTCGCTTTGGCATCGCTACCGAATGTGGGTTCGCTCGGGCTCGTAAAAAGGACCTTGTCCGAACCCTGCTCGACATTCAAAGGGGCGACCGCACAACCTCCGGCCATTTGAGATTTCAACCACCAAATGTCCGCTAATGACCCAAAGCGGACATGACTAGTTCGACCTGATACGCTGTGCTGTTCTGAGCCTCGGGGGCCTCAATGAGACGGCGCGATTTCATCACCCTTCTCGGTGGTTCGGCGGCTGCATGGCCACTCAAGGCGCGTGCGCAGCAGCCAGCGAAGGTGCGACGCGTCGGCTACCTCTCGGGAGGCAGCGAAGCGGCTCAAGTGCCTTTGATCGCAGCCTTCAAGCAACGGATGCAGAGCCTGGGATATGCCGAAGGCTCGGGCTACCTGCTCGAGGCGCGCTATGTCGACGGCAGAATTCGAACGCCTGCCTCAACTCGCCAACGACCTGCTCGCCGCCAAGCCGGAAGTCCTGCTGGTGCAGTCCACGCCGGCGAACCTTGCCGCCAAAGCTGCGACCCAAATCGTGCCGATCGTGATGGTCGGCGTGGCGGACCCCGTGGGGGTGGGACTCTATCGACAACCTCGCGCGGCCGGGCGGCAATATCACCGGCATCACTAACATAGGTGCGGAACTCTCCGGCAAGCGGTTGGAGATTTTGAAAGAGCTCATCCCCGCGCTGTCGAGGGTTGCGGTGCTAGTCAATCCGGGCGACCCGGTTGTGCGGGTGCAGATGGAGAGCGCGCAAGCCGCGGCTCGGAACCTTGCCATCGAGCTTGCCCCGGTGCTGGAGATCCGCAGCGAAAGTGATGTGCCGGGTGCGATCGCTGCGGCCGTGCGTGCGGGCGTTGGTGCGGCGTTGCGCATGATCGATCCGCTAGAGAGCGCGCTGCGGCGGCAGACGGCGGCGCTTGCGCTCGAGCACCGGCTGCCGATTATGTTTCCGTTTCGCGAAGCGGTCGAATTCGGCGGGCTCGTGTCATACGGCACAAATCTGCCAGACCAGTTCCGGCAGGCGGCCGTGCTGTTGCACAAGATTTTGGGTGGCGCGAAGCCCGCCGATCTTCCTGTCGAGCAGCCGAGCCGGTTCGAGCTGGTCATCAATCTCAAGAGCGCGAAGGCGCTCGGGATCACGGTTCCTCTGTTCTTTCAGCAGCGGGCCGACGAAGTGATCGACTAGAATCAGTAGATGTCCGCTTTTGGCCCTTAGCGGACATCTCTAGTTGCGCCGCACATGTCCGCTTTCAGGAGTAAAGCGGACAGACCTCAGGGAATAATCACGCGCATCTCAAGAGCAAATCAAGCTCCTGTCAAAGTCTTTCAGGGTGCGTTCTGGCATCCAATTTGAGTGGACGACTAATGCACAGGAGATGCAGAGATGTCTGATACAAATCGCCTACTATTCCTCCGTATTGCTCTCGTGGTCATCGGTCTAACGTTTATATTTGGCATATATACGTTGGGCATCCTCTGGCCCTCGGGCTGGGTATGGGCAGAGGGACACCCACACTCACAGCACTATCTGATGATGATCATTGGAGTGTACGCGACCTTGGGCGTGTTTTTGCTCCTCGCGTCAAAAAATCCCTACGCTCATAAAAGCCTCATCTGGTTTACCGTGTGGTCAAGCGTGGTCCATGGGGCCATCATGGGCGTTCAAGCTCTCATGGATACAGCCGAGCGTGGCCATTTAGTTGGAGATGTGCCTGCACTCATTCTCGTTGCGATCATACTTGCTGTATTGATGCCGCGGACCGCGACAACGGCGGTGTCAGCGCCGCGAACCGTGCAGGCTTGAGCGTGTTAAAGCGCTGGTGAATTTTCGGAGAGACCACCTCGCGGCGGTCTTTCTGTTCTTCGCTGATGTCCGCCACTGGCCAACAGCGGATATCGCCAGCTGCACTGCATATGTCTGCTCTTGACCCAAAGCGGACATCGGTACTGTCGCCACAAAAGGACACAAGGCGTTACTTTTTGGAAGAGTCGGGAATGACGATCACTTGATCCTTGCGGACATCGAATGCCATCAGGTCAGTACCAACGGCGAGAGGTCCAGAATATTTCTCGCGTGTCTTACGCTCGACGTCGGCGACTGTTGGCGTCGGATAATCTGGCGAGCCTAAGAACACGAGATGTGTGTACGCGGCAAGCTTCGGTTTGACCCTCGCGAACAACGCACCTGCCTCCTCGGGCGATATGTGATGCGCCATAATATATTTAACGATGGGGGTTTTCTCGTAGTATTCTTGATTCGGGATCGCAACCTCGTGAATCACGAGGGTCGCGCCCTGAGCATGCTTTTCGAGATTTTCGCTATATCGCGTGTCGCCCGAGATAATGACTGACCGCCCTTCGAAGTCGATGCGATAGCCGTAGGCCGGCTTTATTAAAGTCCCGTGATCCACCTCAAAGGCAGTCACCTTCACGCCGTTCGTCTCATAGACGACTCCATCATTTGCATACTCGGACGCGACTACAGCCACTCCTTCCAAAGGATTCTTCTCGTCCTCGGACCGAATGCGAATGTCGTCGTCATAGGCGCGTTGAAGGTTTTGCATCAGCGATAGGGTGCCCTTTGGCCCGATGACCCGGAACGGGCTCTGCCGGTTTCCGTAGTAGCGCCCAATCCAACCTGTAAGCCACAAGTCGGGCATCCCGGACGTATGGTCAGAGTGAAAATGGGTGAGGAAAACGGCATTTATTGCGCCAATGGGCACTCCGATCTGATTGAGCCGGATCGTCGCGCCCCGACCGACGTCGAATAACAGCTTCTCTTTACCCGCTTCCACGAGGGTCGCTGCGCCGAACCGGTCGGGAATGGGCAAAGGCGAACCCGTGCCGAGTAGGGTTACCTTAAAATCTTGGGCGCATGCCGCAGAGGTAACGACGAGGTATGCAAACAAAATTGCGAAGTGCCGATTGGTGCGCATACCAAAGACTCCAATTTGCGCGCCGATCGAAAGAGCCTAGCGCGCTAAGAGGTCGAGTTCAAAGTCCTGACGGTCCTCAGAGGGCAATGTCCGCTTCTGGCCCTCAGCAGACATTGGTTTTTGCGTTGCACGTGTCCGCTTCTGGCCCAAAGCGGACACGGCCGACCGCCCAACGAATTGGCCTGAAGACATACCCGGCCCCTTCCAGCGGGTTGGTTCAAGCCCTTACGATGTCTTTGTCCCGGGCCTGGGGGTAGGCAATCAGAAGGCGCGAGTTCATTATGTTTGTTGGCGACCAGGCGATGATGCGACGGCCTATGGAAAATTGAACTGGGAGACGAGCCAGATTTAGCCAAGCCCGTAAAGCAGGCTTACCTCGGTCAAAAATAGTTTCGTTTCATAGTAGCTGTACTAAACAAAACGACAGGGGAAACGACATGAAAAAAGCGAGGATCGGCAATATCGTTCTTGTGACGGCAACGGCCTGCGCTCTGATGCTCGCAGGCGCTGCCAGCGCGCAGGAAAAACTTACCGTCTGGTGGGTGAAGGGATTCTACAAGTCCGAAGACGACGCGCTGTTTGCGGCCATCAAAAAATACGAGGACAAGACCGGCGTTAAAGTCGATCTGTCCCAATACGCCGTGCAGGACATGATCCCGAAGACGGTCGCGGCGCTTGACGCCGGCACGCCGCCCGACGTCGCCTATGCCGACGTCTATGATTTCCAGGTTGCCGGCAAGTGGGCGTTCGAAGGACGGCTCGAGGATATTTCCGACGTCATCAGCCCGATGAAGGCCGCCTTCGCGCCGAATACCGTCGAGACGGCGTTCCTCTACAACGACAAGACAAAGAAGAAGGCTTATTACGCGTTCCCGCTCAAGCAGCAGACAATGCACGTCCAGTATTGGATCGACATGCTGGCTCAGGCCGGTTTTAAAGAATCCGACATTCCGACCGCTTGGAAGGATTATTGGTCGTTCTGGTGCGACAAGGTGCAGCCCGCTAGCCGCAAGGCCACCGGCCAGCGCGTCTTTGGCATTGGTCAGCCGCTTGGCGTCGAACTCGAGCGACTCGTTCTACTCCTTTCTGACGTTCATGGATGCCTATGACGTCAAGCTGGTCGACGACGATGGGAAGCTCTTGGTCGACGATCCGAATGTGAAGAAGGGCCTGATCGGCGCGCTGACGGATTATACTGACGTTTACGTCAAGGGTTGTTCGCCGCCGTCTTCGACGAGCTGGAAGGATCCGGACAACAATGTCGCCTTCCATAACAAGACGACGGTGATGACTCACAACGCGACAATCTCGATCGCTGCGAAGTGGCTCGACGACGCCAATAACGAAAAAGCAACGTCGGAAGTCCGCGCAGCGGGCAAAAAAGCCTACGACGAGCAAATCGCGACCTCGGGCTTCCCCAAGAAGCCAAGCGGTCAGCCGATGATCTATCGCGCTGCCGTCAAGGTCGGTGTGATCTTCGTGGACGCCAAGCAAAAGGCGAAGGCCAAGGACTTCCTGAAATTCATGCTGCAGGAAGAAAACCTGACCCCTTATGTCGAAGGGTCGCTCGGACGTTGGTTCCCTGTGACGAAGCAGGGTCAGGAGTCGCTATTTTGGCAGGCCGACCACCATCGCAAGGCGGTCTATAACCAATTCAAGGCCGGCACGACATCGTTCGAGTTCACAAAGAACTACAAGTTCACGATCCTGAACAACGAGAATGTGTGGGCCAAGGCGGCGAACCGTGTCCTCAACGACAAGATCCCGGTCGACAAAGCCGTGGACGAAATGATCGCTCGCATCAAGCAGGTCGCAGGCTGATCGAACCGAAGCCGGCCCCCGCGTGGCCGGCTTCAACCTTTCCGGTCCATCGATGGCGTCGACGCTTACGCTTCCGGAATCGAGCACCGCGCAGCCCGTTCCTGCGAGGTGGCTGACACCGTGGCAGACCTGGGGCGCGATTCTCATCGTTCCCTACATCATCATATTCATTCTGTTCGTGGTCTATCCGGTCGGTTACGGGTTCTGGATCGCGCGCCATCCCCACAGCTACGTCGAATTGTTTGACGATCCGATTTTTGCGCGATCGGCGGTGAACACGCTGGTGTTTCTTGTGATCGGCATAAATATCAAGATGGTGATTGCGCTACTGCTGTCGGGCTTCTTCATCCAGGCGCGCACCTGGATCAAGTGGTTGTCGGTCCTGTTCATCTTGCCCTGGGCGGTGCCATCGATTCCGACCATCCTGTCGCTGCGCTTCATGCTTAACCCGGAATGGGGCGTGATCAATTCGTTGATCTTCCGCGTCACCGGCGAGGACGGCCCGAATTGGCTGAACGATCCTTCCATCGCGCTGTCGATGGCGATCGCAGTTCATATCTGGAAATCGCTGCCGTTCTGGACGCTGATCCTGATCGCCGGGCGGATGGCAATCCCGGAGGATCTATACGAGGCGGCCTCCGTCGACGGCGCGACCAAACTGCAAAAATTCAAATACGTGACATGGCCTTCCTTGCGCACGCTCTATATCACCTCGACAATTCTGTCGATGATCTGGACGCTGGGTGACTTCAACAGCGTCTATCTTTTGACCGGCGGCGGCCCGGCCGATCTCACTCACGTTCTCGCGACGCTCGGCATCCGCTATCTGCGGCTCGATCAGGTTGACATGTCGATGGCGGCCATCATGGTCGCCCTGCCTTTCGTGCTTCCACTGGTGTTCTTCATGATGAAGCGATTGTCGAAATGAAGCGGCCCACCCTCGGTGCTGTCACAACCGAAGCAAAACTGCTGCTGATCGGCATTCCCGTGGCTATTTGGACGTTGTTGCCGATCTATCATTTGTTCCTGTTTGCGATCTCGCCAAAGGAATCCGCGTTCTCCGGGAAATTATGGCCGGACCACCCAACGCTGCATAACTTTGAGGTGGTTTTCAAACAGGAGCACTACTATCTCCACCATTTCTGGCAGCAGCTCTGGAATTCGCTGCTGATCGCCGTGGCAACCGGCGTGCTCACATTGCTGATTGCAACCGGCGCGGCGTTTGCGATAAGCCGCCTGAAGGTTAGGGGCGGGCGCGTCGTGATGAACCTCGCGCTATTCACTTACTTTATTCCGGCAGCGTTCCTCGCTGTTCCGATGTATCGCACGATGGGATTGTACGGTTTGCTCAACAGCCAATGGGCGCTGATTTTGGCAATGGTGACCATCGCCGCGCCGTATTCGATCTGGGTTTTGAAGCAGTCGTCCGACCAGTTGCCGGTTGAGCTCGACGAGTCGGCGATTATGGACGGCGCCTCGCCAATGCAGTTGTTCTGGTTCGTCTATGTTCCGCTGATGGCACCGGCACTCGTTGCGATCGGAACGTATGCGCTGCTGTTGGCATGGAATGAATATCTCTACGCCTTTCTGCTGCTGTCGAAAGACACGGCCGTGACGCTGCCGGTCGGCCTCGGCAATTTCCTGGCAGCGGACGATTCACCGTGGGAACTGTTGATGACGACCGGCCTGATCTACGCGTTGCCGCCGGCGGCAATCTATTACACGTTTAGACGATATATGGTGTCCGGATTGACCCAGGGCGCGGTCAAGGGTTGAGCGCGGAATTGGAAGATTGCTACCGGCGCCCCGAGCGACACAGGTTTTTGGTTCAACCCTGCTAATTGTTGAAAGCATTGGCCATTGCAGCGCCAATGTCCGCTAATGACCCAAGGCGGACATCACGGCTAAACGCCCGTAAATCCTCTTCGACTATTGTCGCTACTCCGTAACGGCAGGAGATTTCCGTGCGGCGCGTCCTTTGCGACGGGCTGGCTTGCGCAAGTCGGTCATCTCGGCTTCGCGCCGCGAAGTCGCAAGCTCGCCCAGCAGGACGAAAAGCGCTGACAGGAAGAGCAGCGGAATGCCGCCACCGACCATGCCGACAGCAATCTTGATCGAAAGTGGATCCGTGATGCGCACAACGTGGCAAAAGAGGTCAATTAATTTTTCCATTTTGTCCTCCGCGACAAGAGCGTTTGAAGCGAAGGCCGAGTGTAACTCACGCGAGCTCACGAAGCGATCTAATGCCAGGACCAAAAAGGTTTACGAGAGTGCCAAGCGCACAAACGTAAGCCTTGGCTTCTACAGAATTGCCCGAAAGGCCATTGGTTCGAGATTTATCAGACCAAGCCAGCCAAAGGACCGATCGCTTGGCTTCCCGGGAAAACATCCTTCGCCAGGAGATGATCGTCGACGCGCAGGTGGTCCTTGAGAATTCCCTTCATGACCGCGCGCAGATCGGTCGTCGGCTTGAGGTCGCGCCCGTCACGTAAGTTCGCTTCTTTGAGGCCGGGCCAGTCGGCGATGACGCGGCCGCCCTTCAATGCACCACCCACGAGCAAGGCGACCGTTCCCGTGCCGTGGTCCGTACCTTCGGTGCCATTGATGCGAGCCGTTCTGCCGAATTCTGTGATCACCGCAACCACGCTGTCTTTCCAGGAATCACCCATGCCGGTCTCAAGCGCGTTGATGGCGCCGTCCAGCGCAGCAAGGAGAACCGCGAGGCGTCCTTTGGTCGCCCCTTCGTTTGCGTGCGTGTCCCAGCCATCGAAGGCCAACGCGCCGACACGCGGGCCATCCGGCCGCGCCATGAACTTGGCAGCCGCTGAAGCGGATTCAGCGAAATAGGCGCGCACCGCCGCTCCCGGGATGCCCGGAGTCATCTGAGGCTTTTTCGACATGTCGCCCATGGCGCCGCCGCCGGCGATCGCACTTAGGGCGCTTCGCTCTTCCATTGCATTGGCCAACGCGGGGTCAGTGTGGCGATAAAGATCAACGAGCCTGCTCATGGTGTCATTGCTGGCTGGCGGCAGCCGTGGTGGTGTCCAAGCCAGAACAGGCGCGGGTCCACGCGCCACCAGGGGTGCGATCGGTCCGACGGCAAAGGCTTGTTTTGGATTGACGCGGCCACCCATCGGCAAACCAGCAAGCGCTCGGTTAAGCCAGCCAGTGTCGGCCGAGCCTGGGCGGATGAAACCGCTCTCCAGCACATCCTGCCCGTCGAAGTGCGATCTTTCGCGATAGGGTGTCGCGACCGCGTGGATGATTGTTGCCTGTCCAGCTTTGTAGAGGCGGTGCAGGTTGGGCATAGCCGGATTGAGTGCAAAGAAAGAGTCGAGGGGCAACGCCGCGGCTGCTCCATCAATCGTGAGCGCATTGTCGCCGCGCAAGCGCTGCCAATCCGGGTCGCCTACAGGGGCAACGGTGGCGAGCCCATCAAGTGCCCCACGAAGCACGATCACCAGAAAGCGCGGATCCCGGCCTTCGGCCTGCGCCACGCGGGGCAGGTAGGCCCACGCAAACAGCGCTCCCGATCCCAGCAGAAGTTCGCGGCGATTGGATTGATGGATCATGACATCACCTGCGTTGGAATTCGGAAGACATCAGAAGAAGCGCCAGGGCCTGCGACCGGCTTTCCGCTCGACCCAAAGCCTCTTTGGTTTCGCTTGAGAGCAGCGGCCCAAAGGTGTTCTGCGCGATGAGCGCTGGATCGAGCGTGTCTCCGACGCGCCGCGAAATCTGGTTGGCGATATCGAGGCGTTGACCAAGGCCATCCATCCAGGCCGCGCTGTTGTCGGAAAATCCGTTCGGCGCCGGCACGCGCCAGAGCGGTTCGCCCAACAGATTTTGTGCTTGCAGGATCGGCCTCACATCAGGTGGCTTGACGCCACACGCCCGCAAGGAGCTGACCACCCAATCCGATGGGCGACGAAGCTTTGTGGGGTTGGCGTCCCAGGCTTCCGGCGCAGTGATGAGTGCTTTTGAGACCTCTTTCAGATCGCCCTTGGTATCGAGGAAGCGTGCTGCGAGCCGGGCCACGAGGGAGCGGGGTGGATCGTCCGCAACGAAATGGGATGCAAGCTTGAGTGCGATATGGTTTGCGGTGGCAGGGTTCTTTGCCAAGTTAAGCAGTACCGCGCGGCCCTGCTCAAAGCCGCGATCTTCATAGTCGTAGCCGATAACACGGTGAGTACCCGGCTCGTGCATTCGGGGATTGAATGTGAACTCCCCACCGCGCTCCGGAGACTGGCGCGGCGGAACAATGCTCCAGCCAGTGATCACCTTGGCGAAATTCGTAACATCGTCCTGCGAGTAACCGGTTCGAACTCCGAGCGTGTGCAACTCAAGAATCTCGCGCGCGAGATTTTCGTTGAGGCCCTTGTCACGGCGTAGACCGGCGAATGAATTCGGGCCAATCGAGCGCGCATTGTCGAGGTAAAGCAGCATCGCTGGATGCGATTCGACGGCAAGGAGCATATCGGCGAACTTGCCGGCCACATGCGGACGAATTGCTTCGCGCTCGTATGCCCCGCATAGCGGCCTTACGCCGCCTTTGTCTGCCGAAATGCAAAAATGGTTGGACCAGAACCACACCAAACGCTCAACGAAGCCGGCGTCAGCTGCCAAGGCTATCTCAAGGCGTGCTTTTGATTCTTCAAGGTAGATTTGCTGCGGTAGGCCGGGCCCCGGGTTTGGTTTGGCCGCGTTGTTTTGTTGCGCCGGTTGCTTGTCCTCTGACGTACCGGCTTCTTTCGCCTGCTGCTTCTCAGCCTCGTTTTGGGCATTGGCTGCAAGTCGTGCAGCCTTGCGCTCCTGACGAAAATCAAAAGCCGCACGCGCGGCTTCGCTCGAACTCAGGAGGTCGTTGTTCTTGATCAGGGCGGCATCAGGTTTGTCGAGCTCGGCCAACAAGGCCGATCGCGTATCGCCGACTGAATTGGTCGATCCCAGCCTTGGCGGCAATCCAAAACGGTGGAGTGCCACAATGCTCTGCGCACGCGGATCACGGGCCATTTTAAGCCCCGTTTGTTTTTGCGCCCCACGCCGCAATTGATCAGCGGCCAGCCACTGTCGCTCAGGGACAATGAATGGGGAATGAAAATCCACATTAAATTTGCGTAATTACGCTGTGGGTTCCGAAACGGACACCGCTGTCTTGACGCGTCAAAAACACAGCGCAACACTTCCGGCGACAAAAAAATCTGTGCGGGGCCGCTATGGCAACCGACGCGCTTTTCGGGAGGTGCCGATGCCGAAACGTAGCAATGCGCCCGACGCCGGGCGGCGCAATTTTCTCAAAGGGGCGACGCTTGCCGGCGCGGCGGCTCTAGCGCCTCCGGTTGCTGCCAAGACGCAAGCGTCCGATCCACCTAAGGGAAGCACCAAAGCCGCGGTTCCCGGGCCGAGGCTCGCGGCGGCTGAGACAATGGCGCCGTCGAAGGATCCGGTCAGTCAGACGACAAGCGGTGGCGATTTCATGGTCGACGTGTTCAAGACACTCGACATCGACTACCTGGCGATGAATTGCGCGTCCAGTTTCCGCGGACTGCACGAAGCCGTGCTCAATCATGGTGGCAATACGAAGCCGGAAATTCTCACCTGCCCGCACGAAGAAATCGCCGTGCACATGGCACAGGGTTACGCCAAGATCGAGGGCAAGCCGATGGCCATGATTTGCCACGGCGTGGTCGGTCTGCAGCATGCAACGATGGCGATGTACAACGCTTGGTGCGATCGTGTTCCCGTCATCGTCATGGGTGGCAACATCATCGAAGCCAACAAGCGCGGGCCGGGCGCCGAGTGGGTACATTCGGCAATCGACCCAGGCGCAATCGCGCGCGACTTTGTAAAGTGGGATGACCAGCCCACATCGCTTCAGCATTTCGCCGAATCCGCCGTGCGCGCCTACAAGGTCGCGACTACGCCGCCGATGGCGCCTGTCATGCTGTCGCTTGACGCCGAACTGCAGGAAAATCCGATTGCTGATGCGGAAACACTGAAGATCCCGAAGCTCTCCAAGGTGATTCCGCCCCAAGGAGACTTCTGCAGCGCTCGCCGAACTCGCAAAGATGCTGGTGGCCGCGGAAAACCCCGTGATTATTGTCGATCGCGTGACGCGTACGCCGGCGGGCATGGAACGGCTTGTCGAACTTGCTGAGACGTTGCAATGCGCGGTCATCGATAACGTCGGGCGCATGAATTTCCCATCGCGGCACCCGCTCAACCAGTCGTTCCGCCGCACTATTCTTCGTCAGGCGGACGTCATCGTGGCGATGGAAGTCAATGAATTGTGGGGGTCGTTGAACGCTTTCAGCGACCGTATCGTGCGCAGCTCCAAGCCCAATTACAAGCAAGGCGCAAAGATCGTCACGCTCGGCAGCCGCGATCTATACATGAAATCCAACTACCAGGATTTCGGGCGCTACCAGGAAGTCGATCTCACTATCGGCGGCGACGCGGAAGCCAGTCTGCCAATTTTGATCGAACAGATTAAACGCTTGCTCGACGACGGCAAGAAGTCGGCATTCGCGACACGCGGGCAAAAGCTCGCGGCGGCCAAGTTGGCGGCAGTAGAGCAGGCGAAGTCCGATGCGACCATCGGATGGGACGCCAGTCCGATCACGACCGCGCGGATGTGCGCCGAAGTGTACAGCCAGATTAAGGACGAGGACTGGTCATTGGTCGGCACCGCAATCCGGCTCACATGGCCGCACCGGCTTTGGAAATTCGACAAACCTTATCAATGGAACGGCGTTTCAGGTGGTGCCGGCGTTGGCTACAATCTGCCGGCGTCACTTGGCGCCGCGCTCGCCAACAAGCGGCATGGGCGCCTGACGTTGGCATTTGGCGGCGACGGCGATTTCCTGTTCGCGCCGAGCACGCTATGGACGGCAGCGCATCATCGCATTCCAATGCTTTACGTTGTGCACAATAACCGTGCCTATCATCAGGAGTATATGTACCTGCAGGCGATGGCGGCGCGTCACGGACGCGGTATTACCAATACTGCGACAGGCATCACCATCACGGATCCGAACGTCGATTACGCCACAATCGCACGCGGTTTCGGCGTGCATGGCGAAGGTCCGATCATCGATCCAAAAGATCTCGGACCCGCGCTCAAGCGCGCGATCGCGGTGGTCAAAACTGGCCAACCGGCGGTCGTCGATGTCGTAACCGATCCGCGATGAGGCATTGGTCATGAAACACTTCACAATGCGGTTCGCATACTTTGCAGTCTTGGTGGCAGGTGCCGTTGCGGCGCTCGGACTTAGTCCGGCGGTGCTGGCACAGAATGCGACATCCGGCGACGCTGCCAACGGAAAGCTTATCTATCTCGCTGACGGATGCTTCACGTGCCATGGCCGCGCCGGGCAGGGCGGCGCGATGAACTATCCAGCACCCGCGATCGCGAAACTGGAGATGCCAGTCGAATCGTTCGTGTCGTTCCTGCGCGACGCGCCGAATGACATGCCGGCCTACTCGACAGAGGTGTTGTCGGACAAGGAAGCCGCCGACATTCATGCGTTTTTGCAATCGCTCCCCGGGCGCAAACCGGCGAAAGAGTTTCCGCTCTTGAACCAATGAGCGACCGTTACGATTACCCGAAATAGGAACGTCCGAGGCCGCTGCCTAGCCTCGGCTTAAAGCCTGCCTCGACGGTCAGCCGCATGAATAGATCACTTCTGGCGAACGTCGCGGCCTGCTGCGCCGCGCTGTGCGCCGGCAGCACCGTCGTGGTGACGCGTTTTGCCGTCGGTGAAATCGACCCAGTCACGCTCGCGTTCTATCGCTACGTGATCGCGATGATCTGTCTTTTGCCCGTGTTGCCTTTCGTCTGGCCGAAGTCGCGCATTCCGACCGCCGATGTCATTGTCATCGCGCTGCTGGGCGCGGCGTTCTTCGGACTCTTTCCTTGGAGTTTCAGCGCAGCGCTGCAATACACGACGGCGGCGCGCGGCGCGATTGGCATTGCCACTATCCCGATCCAGACCCTGATCGTTGCGGCGATTTTCGGCCGTGAGAAGTTGACGCGCCGCAATCTTCTCAGCGTCGCACTCGGATTTGCCGGCATCGCGATCGTGTTCGGCCCCGAGGCTTATCGCGGCGAGGTGTCGCGCCACTGGCTCGGCGACGGGTTGATGCTTCTCGGCGGACTGAATGCAGCGATCTATTCCGTCTTCGGCCGGCCGGTGTTCGGCAAGCATGGCACCATGTTTGTCATGGTGCTGGCAGTCATCTTCGGCCTGTTGACGCTAACATTGCTCGCCGCTGCCAGTGGCGTCCTGACGAGTTGGCCGACGTTCAGTCGAAGCGGCTGGATTGCCGTGATATTTCTCGGCACGCTCGGCGCCGCCATTCAATTCTCGCTCTTCACCTGGGCGCTACGCTGGCTGCCGCCGTCTCGCGTTGTCATTTACCTGACGCTCAATCCGATCGTGGCGATCCTGCTCGCCAGCCTGTTCCTTGGTGAAACGGTGACACCGGTGCTGATTGCCGGGCTTGTGTTTGTCATCGGCGGCATTTTCGTTGCCAACCGGAGCGCGGCCGCTGCAGGCGCCGGCGGTCCGCAAACGCCAAAGGCGTGAAAAGCTTTCGCCCGTCATGCCGGTCCGTCAACACGTCGGCTTTTGACCCAAAGCAGTCTTTCAATTGTAGATAGACTGCCGGAGAGGTATTTAACGGACATGAGCGATTCGATCACGATTGAACCGTATGGCGGTGTGGTCGATATTGCATTCTGGCCTCTGATTTTGCTCCTGCTTCTCCTCGCCTGGCGGTTCCGCTCAAACAAAAGAGCCGCGATTTGGTGCGCGCTGTCCGCGCTCGCAATTTTTGTAATGGCTTT
Source organism: uncultured Alphaproteobacteria bacterium (assembly GCA_963831515.1). Lineage (GTDB taxonomy): Bacteria > Pseudomonadota > Alphaproteobacteria > Rhizobiales > Xanthobacteraceae > Pseudolabrys. The sequence goes on from CAWHQL010000020.1 coordinate 159,161, forward strand.
GATCTACATCGTCGTCTTCGGACCGACATCGCTCTCGGTACTACACGATTTTAACTTCGCCTTGGCAGTCCTCGGCGGCTTCCTGCTTGCAATCTCTGGCGGGCTTGTCCAGGAAATTACAATCGGCAAGTGGAAGGCGGATCGTGTCTTAGGTGCATCTGCCGTCGGGATGGGGCTAATTGGTCTCGCAATGCTGATTTACGGGGTCGTGGTTCCAATCCAGGATTTGTTGTTGCCGCGATACATCATCGAAGGTGATGTGACATTGTTGGAAACTCGCGGTCGTCGCCCCCGAACCAATATTGTGCAAATCGGAAACACGCGGGTGCAGGCGAGTACTCATCTTTATAGCTTGTTGCGTCGCGGGCAGCACGTACGCGCTGAAGTCAGTAGCGGCTCGGACTTTATCCGACGGCTTGAGCGCAATCCCGTACCAGCATCGAAGTAGCCGCGCTTGCGCGCTGTGGTTTCCAGACAGGCCGGCACCCCGTTGGGACACGACGCTTTTCACAAATCTTACATCCGCTTTGTTGAACTGATTCAACAGCGCAAGATGCCACTCGCTCAATTTGGGCCCAGCGGCCCCTTTCAGTGTGCTAGTCTGGCGGGCATGACACCTGGTCGTGAGCCCCGGGGGAGGCGATGAGACGGCGCGAGTTCATGGCGCTCGTTGGCGGTGTGGCGTTCATTTGGCCGTTAACGGCAAATGCACAGAAAATCCGCCGCGTCGGCGTGCTCTTGAGCACGCCCGAGGGCGATCCGGAAGCGAAAGTCGAACTTGCCGCGTTCGCGCAGGAGCTCAAGAACCTCGGTTGGAGTGACGGACGAAATATTCAAATCGACTACCGGTTCAGCGCTGGCGATACCGCACGCATGGCGACGTTCGCGAAGGAATTGGTGGCGATCAAGCCCGATGTGATGGTCGCGCGGAGCACCCCCGTGCTGAGGGCACTGGCGGCGGAAACGACCACGATCCCACTCGTATTCATTGGCGTCTCTGATCCGGTCGGCGAGGGCCTGGCCGCGAGTCTTGCGCGGCCCGGTGGAAACGCCACCGGATTTACCAATGTGGAGTCCGCGATGGCGGGCAAATGGGTCGAATTGCTCAAAGATATTACGCCTGGCCTCAAGCGCGTGACCTTCGTTTTCAATCCACCGACTGCGCCAGGAGGCGGAGCCTATTACGCCCGTTTGGTCGAACGCGCGGCCACCGCGCTCGGTGTAACCGCGATTCCAGGTCCCCTCCACGCGCCCTCCGACATTGAGGCTGCGGTTACCGAGCTAGCACGCGAACCCGGCGGGGGACTGGTTGTACTACCCGACGCCTTCACCAACACCCATCGCACGGCAATCTTCGAACATGCGATGCGTCACCATCTGCCTGCGGTCTATACGTTCGGCCACTTTGCTGTTGAAGGTGGGCTGATTGCTTACGGCGTGAATATTGTCGACCTCTACCGCCGAGCGGCGACTTACGTTGATCGGATCCTCAGGGGGGAGCGTGCAGGAGATCTGCCTATTCAGGCGCCGAGCAAATTCGAGCTTGTGATCAACCTCAAGACCGCCAAGGCGCTCGGCCTCACCGTGCCATCGTCGCTGCTTGACCGCGCCGATGAGGTGATCGAATAACCGACAAACGAGCTTTGTTCTGATGTCCGCTTTTGGCCCTTAGCGGACATTGACCGTTGCGTTGCAAATGTCTGCTTATGCCCAAACCGGACATGCGTACGGCGTCTCATTCTGCTAGGCTTTTAAAAAAAGATGTCGTCCGGCCACGGGTGGAGGGTGCTTGCGCAGGCGGGATTTCATCAGAGCCGTTGTTGGCTCGGCAGTCGCGTGGCCGTTCGGTGCACGCGCGCAACATTCCGCGTTACCGGTTATCGGGCTCATTCACAGTGGATCGGCTTCGCAGAATACCCACACGATAGCGGGATTTCACGACGGTCTCGGCGATACAGGTTATGTCGCCGGTCAAAACGTCACAATCGAATATCGTTGGGCCGATGGGCAGTTCGATCGACTGCCCGCGTTGGCAACCGATCTCGTCCGGCGTGGGGTAGCAGCCCTGGCCGCTTTCGCTCCGCCGACAGCGGTAGCGGCAAAATCAGCAACGACGACCATTCCAATCGTCTTCTTCATAGGCGGCGATCCTGTGAAACTGGGTCTCGTAGCAAGCTTCAGGCGGCCCGGCGGCAATATCACCGGCATCGGTGGACTCACAATTGACTTGGTGTCCAAACGACTGGAAATCCTGCGTGAACTGGTGCCCAAAGCCAGTTCGATTGCATTTCTCGTGAACCCTTCGAATCCCACGAGTGAAACTCAGATTCAAAATATGCAGGAGGCAACACGGGCCCTTGGATTAAAGCTGAATATCTATCGCGCCACGAGCGAGCAGGAGCTTGATGCCGCCTTCGCTAAGATATCCCAAATGCAAGCGGGGTCACTTGTTGTAGGTGCAGATTCGTTTTTCATCACTCTGCGCGATAAAATTGTGGCGCTGGCGGCCCGTTACGGCATCGCTACGACTTATGAAACGCGGGAATCCGTCGTGGCCGGTGGCTTGATGAGCTACGCGCCTAATTTTAGAGATGCGTATCGTCAGGTTGGCGCCTACGTTGGCCGTATCCTCAAAGGTGAGAAGCCCGCCGACCTGCCAATACTGCAACCAACGAAGTTCGAGCTTGTGATCAATCTCAAGACTGCGAAGACGCTCGGCCTCGATGTGCCCTTGTCCCTTCAGCAGCGCGCCGATGAGATTATCGAGTAGGGTTCGTGCCGTGCCCGCTTCTCGCCCTAGCAGACGTGGGCTCTTGCAACGCACGTGTCTGCTTTTGAACCAAAGCGGACATCACGCGGACGCGTTACGGACGTTGCTTTTGTGACCTTTCGAATCCGTCACTCGGGAAAGAAGCCTGCGCCAATGACAGCGACCCCCTCGGCTTTCACAGCCTTTACGTAACTCCACTTCTGCGACGGCTCGCTCTGTCCGGGTTTCGGTAACCAATAGTCGACCCATCCCGATCCTCTTGTCTGCGCGGTCTTTATAATCTCGTCGTGAAACGCCTTTCCCTTTTTGTCTTTTTCTCCGTGGTATGAGTGTCCCTCGCGTGCGGGGAACGCCGGGTTAAGGATCACTGTGCCATCGGGAGCATAAGCAAAAATGTAAGTGTCGCCTGAGAACCATTCGCTTCCCTGCTGGCGGAACTTGGAGAATGCTTCTCTTCCTTTTGCGTTGACGAGTTCGGCTGCTCTATCCACGAGCATTTGGATCCACTTTGCCTGTTCAGAGTTTGGAGGAGATGACTCCGAATAAGCTGAACCGGGCGCAAGCAGTAACGAGGCGCATATAACGGTGATGAGCCGAAACATGGCTTAGCCCTTCTTCCGGTGGGCGCGCCCCTGCTAAATATCCTATCAAACATTCCATCGAATATCAGGCATGTCTGGTTTTGACCCAAAGCGGATAAGGGGACGCTCGCGGGCATTCAGCCCGTGTCATTCCGGGACCGGAACATCAAAAGTGTTCAGTGTGACCGAGACCAGGCAGTATACGCCGACGAGATAGGACAGCTCCGCGGCACCGTGCAGGCCGAATTGCTCTACAGCGGCGCGATAGGTCAATTCCGGCAGCACGCCGCCGTTCACGAGCGCAGACGCAAAATCATAGGCTACGCCTTCCTGCGGACTCAAATTTGCCGGCCGTTGTCCTGCCACGATTGTCGCAAGCTTGTCGTCCGGCAGTCCGCGTTTCTCGGCTACAATGACGTGCGCATATAATTCATATGCTGACCGAAAATGGGCGCCGGTTACGAGAATAGCGACTTCACGGACACTGGCGGGCAGCGAAGGCTTTGACACCATTGCCTTCACAAGCTCCCACACGGGCTTGCCGAACTTGGGCTCATGCAGCCAAGGATTCCAGGGACCCAGAAGGGCACCATCGCTGCCAATATTTGCAAAGCCTTGAAAGTTTGCGGCAATGCCTTGCTTCATGTCCTCGAACAGGGGCTCTTGCTGTTGGGTCAGATCGGCCGGCTTTATGAGTGGAAGGCGCATGTCGGAACTCCAGATTTGATAGCGCGTGGACCTTTAGGCCGCCCAAGTCATCGACGATGTTGGCGGTGTAACGCATCTGGCGGCGCCGTTGCCGCAACTCAAGGACTGGGTTTCGCGTTATTGCGCCAGCACGATTGCCCACTATATGCGTCCGCGTCAAAGACGCGGTCGGCTGGCGCGCACCAGGAGATTGGACATGAATGTTCAGGCACAGCCGGATAATCGAGTCGAAAAACGGCGCCTTCCGTTCGAAGTCGTGGCGCTCGTGCTCCAAGGTGGTGGCGCCCTGGGCGCCTACCAGGCTGGTGTCTACGAGGCCCTCAGCGAGGCAGGCATTCAACCTAACTGGATTTCCGGCGTGTCGATCGGCGCCATTAACGCTGCCATCCTTGCAGGTAATCCGCCGGATACGCGGATTGATCGTCTGCGCGATTTCTGGACGCAGGTCACCGCGGATGGACCATGGCCGGGCGCGGGCGATGCATGTTTCGGCTTGGCGAAGGGTGACGCCATGCGCCAGCTGATCAACCAAATGAGCGCAAATTTTGCGACGGTGGGCGGTGCAAGAGGGTTTTTCAGCCCGCGACCGATACCTCCTTGGTTTCAACCACCGGGCACGATCGAGGCCACAAGCTTTTACGACACGAACGATCTGAAGCGCACGCTTGAACGGCTGGTCGATTTTGATCGCATCAATTCCGGCGAGATCCGCTTCAGCGTCGGCGCCGTCAATGTCAAGACAGGCAATTTCGTCTATTTCGACACGACCACGCACACGATCCGGCCTGACCACATCATGGCCAGCGGAGCCCTGCCGCCAGGTTTCCCCGCCATCGAAATAGATGGTGAGCGATACTGGGACGGCGCACTGGTGTCGAATACGCCGCTACAATGGGTAGTCGATGCGGAACCGCGTCGCGACACCATCGCGTTCCAGGTTGACTTGTGGAGTGCGCGTGGCGAATTTCCTCGCGACATTCTTGAAGTTACGACCCGGGAAAAGGAAATCCGCTATTCCAGCCGCACGCGCGCCAAGACGGATCAATTCAAGTATGAACAAAAGCTCCGACACACTCTTGCGGGTCTCCTCGAAAAATTGCCTGAGGATTTGAAGAACAGCGCGGAGGCTCGGCTACTCAATAGTGTCGCAGAGCGCAAAGTTTACAACATCGTCCATCTGATCTATCGGACCAAAAATTATGAAGGCCATTCGAAGGACTACGAGTTTTCGCGATTGAGCATGCAGGAGCATTGGCGCGCTGGTTACTACGATGCACGTCGCACACTGCGTCATCGAGAGGTGCTTGAACGTCCTAGAAATCACGAAGGTGTCTCTATATTCGACCTTGCGGCGCAGGGCGGCGAATAAGCTTTTGCCGTAATGCCGGTGATTGGTTGGCTCTGGCACAAAGATCGGAGAGTTTAATGACAACGGACTGCACCCACGTGGCGCAAATTCGTGACGTGACACCGAGTGCACTCGGCTGTGAGGAATGTCTAAAGATTGGCTCACCCTGGGTTCATTTGCGGCTATGTCGCACCTGCGGCCATGTCGGCTGTTGCGACTCTTCGCCTAACGAGCATGCAACCAAACATTTCCACAAAACCGGTCATCCGATCATTGAAGGCTACGATCCACCAGAAGGTTGGGGCTGGTGCTATGTTGATCAACAATTCATTGACCTAGGCGAACGTACGACCCCGCAAAACGGTCCAATCCCTCGATTTGTTTGATCGAGGAGGACAAATCGATCGTCTTGGCATTCATTCACGTCAGTCAAACTGGAAAGACTCGCCATGCGTAGCGAACGATTTGATTTCCCCAATTCCAAGGGTGAAAGATTGGCGGCGCTACTCGATCTGCCGCTCGGCAATCCGACGGCCTTCACGCTGTTCGCGCATTGCTTTACCTGCGGTAAGGATATTTTGGCGGCTAAACGTATCGCCGAACAGCTGACGATGCATGGCGTCGGCGTGCTGCGTTTCGACTTCACCGGATTGGGCGGCAGCGAAGGCGAATTCGCCAACACGCAGTTTTCGTCGAATGTAGACGACCTTATCGCTGCCGCCGATCATCTGCGGAAGAGTTATGCTGCGCCCACAATTTTGATAGGTCACAGTCTGGGCGGCACCGCGATGCTTGCCGCCGCGCACAAAATTCCTGAAGCACGTGGGGTCGTGACTATCGCTGCGCCCTTCCACCCGAGCCACGTCACCAATTTGTTTAAAACGGAAATTGACAAGCTTCGGGAGCAAGGTGAGATCGAGGTAAGCTTGGCAGGGCGGGCATTTCGCATCAGACGCGAATTTCTCGATGATGTGGCCGAGAAGAATCTACAAGACTGTATCGCCAATCTGCGCAAGGCGCTGCTGGTGTTCCACTCACCGACTGACGAGCTGGTCGGCATCGAGAATGCCTCGCAAATCTTTATCAGTGCGAAGCATCCAAAAAGCTTCGTTTCGCTCGCTGGCGCCGATCATCTGCTCAGCCAGAGAACTGATGCGGTCTATGTGGCGAACGTGATCGCCGCTTGGGCCGATCGCTACCTCGATCGGCCCGAAACTATGACCGCGGCGGAAGTTGAAGCTGGCCTCGTATTGGTGCGCGAGACGCATGGTGGCAAGTTCCAGCAGGAGATATTAACTGGCCCACACCATTTGTTGGCCGACGAGCCAGTCAAGATGGGTGGGCTCGATTCCGGCCCCGGCCCTTACGACTATCTGTTGGCAGGACTCGGCGCCTGCACGTCAATGACGATCAGGCTTTATGCTGACTTCAAGAAGCTGCCACTCGAGAACGTCTCTGTGCGGCTTAGTCACGGCAAGATCCATGCTAAGGATTGCGAAACCTGCGACACCAAAGTCAGCACGCTCGATCACATCGACCGGGCCATCACGCTGGAGGGTCCGCTCGACGATGAGCAGCGCAAGCGCCTGATGGAAATCGCCGATAAGTGCCCCGTGCATAAAACACTGCAGTCGAAAATCGACATCAGTACCTTCGAACAGCCCTAAAGGAGCGGTCCGGTACTCATCTAAGTCCGGTCGTGCGCTGTTTCGCCCACTCGCCGCTCAGTCGCAAAGTGCTAGGCTTTTGGCATTGGACGAGGCGTGTTCTCAGGGAGCACATGCAGCGGCGAGAGTTCATCACACTTCTCGGCGGCGCGGCGGTGATTTGGCCGGTGACGGCCCGCGCGCAGAAAACAGCGAGAGTCCCTCGGATTGGCGTGCTGTGGCACGCCGGTAGCGCTGAGGAAGAAGGACGTTATTTTACGGGATTTGTCGAAGGATTGCGTAACCTTGGATACACTGACGGATTAAACATTATTTTAGAACATCGCTTTCCAAATGAAATGCCGGACCGATTTCGGAAAATGGCCGCCGAACTTGTATCAATGAACGTAGATGTCCTGGTCAGCGTAGGTTCTCAAACTGCATTTTACGCGAAGGACGCCACCACAACGATTCCGATAGTTTTTATATTCGTACCCGACCCAGTTGGTTCCAAATTCGTGAATAGTTTTGCGCGGCCTGGCGGAAATGCGACAGGCCTAACGCACTTTGCCGCTGATCTGATTGGCAAGCGTTTGCAGTTTCTAAAGGAGACGATTCCTGGGCTATCCCGTGTCGCTTTGCTCGTTAATCCAGATACGGAAGTCGCGCGCTTGTACACGGATGTAACTGACAGGGAGGCGACAAAGCTTGGTTTGTCCAATCATACATTTTCGGCTCGCTCGCGAGATGAACTGGAGCCAACATTTGATGCGATGGTGAAAGCTGGCATGCAGGCAGTGACTATCAACTCCGAGGGGTTGGCCTATCAGCAGAGGGAATTCATTGCGAACTTGGCAATCGCTCGCCGGCTGCCGTTGTCCGTTTGGTCCAGAGAGACCTTGGAAGCGGGTGCGCTAATGTCCTATGGAGCCGACCAGCCTGCGATGTGTCGCCGTGCGGCCGTTTTCGTAGACAAGATTTTGAAGGGCGCCAAACCGGCTGATCTCCCGGTCGAAGAGCCTACAAAAATCGAATTCCACCTCAATAAAAAGACTGCACAGGCGCTGGGGCTCACGTTGCCCAATACGTTGCTTGTGGCAGCCACCGACGTGGTTGAGTGAAGCCTTCCGACAAGCCGTTTGTCATCCCTCGTTCCAGCTCAGGTTGTAAGTTTTCGAGTTTATGCGGTGATTATTTCCCCTAAGTCCAATACCGCTGGCGTTCCCGTATCCTCATAAAACGCAAGCCGGCCCCCGCCCAAAGCGGTGGGTTCGAAAATACCTTCTGCTCAAAAGCATACGGAGTGAGGCTATGACCGTCGGTAAAAAGCTCTGGCTTGCCTTGATTGGATCGTCAGTTGCAGTGTTGATGGCGAGCATGCCAGCGGCCGCGAACAACAGCAGCGCAGGCCGAATATCCTTGTGATCATGGGTGACGATGTCGGTTGGTTCAACATCGGCGCGTATCACCAGGGCATCATGTCGGGAAAGACGCCGAACCTCGACAGGCTCGCGTCCGAAGGTATGCGGTTCACCGACTACTATGCCGAAGCCAGCTGCACGGCAGGTCGGGCAAATTTCATCACCGGTGAATTGCCGATTCGTACTGGCCTGACGACGGTAGGCCAGGCTGGCGCCGACGTCGGCATGCCGGCGCAGGCCGTCACGCTAGCCACCGCTCTGAAGGCGCAAGGCTATGCCACCGGGCAGTTCGGCAAGAACCACCTCGGTGACCTGAACAAATTCCTTCCGACCTTGCACGGCTTCGATGAATTTTTCGGATACCTGTACCACCTCGACGCGATGTCCGATCCGTACTGGTATTCGTTCCCCGTCGACGAGAAGTTCTACAACACCTACGGTCCGCGCAGCCTGGTCCACAGCTGGGCGACCGACAGGGACGACCCGACCGAAATGCCCCGGTGGGGCAAGATCGGCAAGCAACGGATCGTCGATGAAGGTCCTCTGCCTCCGTTCCCGAACATGTCGAACGTGCAGAACATGCACGACCTGCCTTTCCTCAAGGCAAAATACGACATGACGACGTTCGACGAAGTGCTGGTCAAAGCATCCAGCGACTTCATGGACAAAGCCAAGCGTGACAACAAGCCGTTCTTCGTGTGGCACAACACGACGCGCATGCACGTCTGGACGTTCCTGTCCGAGAAATACAAGGCGTTGCAGAACAACCAGACGAACTATGGCCTGGAAGAAGCCGGCATGGCGCAGATGGACGATAGCATCGGCGCACTGATGAAAAAAATTGACGACATCGGCGAGACCAACAACACGATCGTCATTTTCACGACAGACAACGGTGCCGAGGTCTTCACTTGGCCGGATGGCGGGATGACGCCGTTCAAGAACACGAAGGGTACTGTCGGCGAAGGCGGTTTCCGCGTGCCAGCCATCATCCGTTGGCCGGGTCAGGTCAAACCGGGCTCCGTCGAGAACGGCATGATCTCGGGCCTCGACTGGTTCCCCACTCTGATGGCTGCGGCCGGCAATCCGAATATTACCGACCAGCTTCTCAAGGGTGTGCAACTGGGCGACCGGAGCTACAAGAACCATCTCGATGGCTACAATCAGATGGATCTGATAACCGGCAAAGGGTCCATCCAAGCGTCACGAAATCTTCTATTTCGGCGGCGCGTCGTTGGGTGCCCTTCGTCTCGATGACTTCAAGTTCACGTTCTACCAGCAGCCGTATGGCTGGCCGGGCGAAAAAGTCACCACTGACATGCCTATGATGGTCAACATCCGTCAGGACCCGTTCGAGCGCACGCCGTCAATTCGCGGCGAGACTTTGAACCATTTGGGCGGTGGATACATGAACGAATTTTACGCCAGAGAGTTCTGGCGGTTCGTGATGGTCCAGCAGTACGTCGCACAATTGGCGCAAACGGCGGTCGAGTTTCCGCCGATGCAGGCTCCAGCTTCGTTCAACCTTGAAGCTGTAAAGGCCAAGGTTGAGGAGATGATCAAGAACCGTCCAGGTCAGTGAGGCCTTCTCGGACGAAGACTGCAAATGGCGGCGAGTCGGTTATGCCGGCTCGCCGCTGTGCATTATGGGCGCCGCGGGAATTGGTTGAGTGAACGTCAAATAGATTGGAGGACAAAAAATATGTCCTATCACGTTAGAATGACCACCGACACCGATGGTCTCATTAGTGATGCCAAGGCGTACCCCACCTTAGCAGCCGCAATGCAAGTTGCCGGTTTGTCGCTAAAGACAGGCGGCGCGACTACCGCATGGATTGAGGATGACGATGGGAAGGTTTGTGCCAACACCGACGACGTGAAAAAGCATTGCGGGTTGACTTGAGTTCGAATTGGGACGCCAAAGCGGACGAATAAAAAACCAATAAACCAAAAGTAGCCGTTTCCCCTTGGGGCAATTTACTCGCACTGGCCCGCTGGCAATATCCGCGTGGGTGACTCTCACTCTGTCGCTAATCGGAGTTTGCTATGCACATATTTAACAGGCGCGCCGTATTGACAGCATTGGTTGGTTCAGTAGCTGGCGCGGCCGTCCTTCATAAATCACCTGTCTTCGCGCAGCCAGTTGGCGCTGGTGAGTCGAGCTCAGTCACCGCGATTGACACTCTGCTCGATCCCGACGCCACGATGATCCGGCACGCGGCGGCTGCCAATGCGCGTCTGCGCAAGAGCTTCCCCGAAGGCTTTGCTTTGGGTAAGGAGCATCGACCGCACATCTCGGTTCTGCAGCGGTATGTCAAAACGCAGGACCTGAACAAGTATTACGACGCAGTTGGCAAAGTGCTGGCCGGGGAGAAGCCGACCACCTGGAAGCTGAAGGCGTACAAGTACTATTTTCTCCCTTGGAAAAATATCGGCCTTGCTGGGATCGTTATCGAGCCCACTGACGACCTTATCCGGTATCAACAGAAACTGATCGACGCCGTCACCCCATTCACGGTGCAGACTGGCACTGCATCGGCGTTCGTTACGACGAAGAAAGAGCCCGACATCAATCAACCGACCATCGATTACGTAGCGAAGTTCGTCCCGGATGAAACGGGCAAGAAGTTCAATCCGCACGTGACTATTGGCCTCGCCTCGCAGGAATACCTGAAGAAGATGCTCGACGAGAAGTTCGACGCTTTTACGTTCTCACCAGCCAAGGCGTCTGTTTATCATCTCGGCAATTTTGGCACGGCGCGGAAGTTGCTCAAGACTTGGGAGCTGTGAACGGCCGGGACGCCAGCATTGTCCGCTATTGGCCCTTAGCAGACATTGGCTCTCGCGCTGCGCATGTCTGCTTTTGATCTAAGCGGACATCGGCCCTTCGACCAACGGTTGAGTCTGGCCAGGGTGACGGTAGCCATCAGATCCTCGCCTCTGTCTTGCGGGACGCGCGGAAAACCGCGAATGTTCATTCAACAAACATTCGGGAAATCCGAAAGCGAGTAGGGGAGCAAACATGTGTGAAATTTGCAGGCGTAGCTTTTTGATGGGGATGGCGGCGGTTGGAGCCGCCGGCGTTATTCCGGCGGCTTTTGCTCAAGGCATTTCCGACACGCGCTTCGAACGCGCGGCGGTGACTTTGCCGCAGCGTGGTGAGTTCGTAATTACCAATGCCTATGTCATCACCATGGACCCGCAGCTCGGCGACATTCCGAACGGTTCGGTGCATGTCCGCAACGGCGCGATTGTGGCGATCGGCGCGACTGTCGAAGCTCCAGGAGTCCAAGTGATCGATGGCCGGAGCCGGATCGTGCTGCCTGGCCTCATCGATACGCACTGGCACATGTGGCACACGTTATTCCGCGGCATGTCGGGCGATAAACGCGAGGATGGCTTCTTTCCAACCGTCACGCGCTTTAGCGGCGCGATGACCGCGAAGGACATGTACGCCAGCACTCGGTTGGCGGCCGTCGAAGGACTCAACGCCGGCATCACCAGTATCCATTCCTGGTGTCACAACATCCGCAGTCGCGCGCATGCCGAGGCGGACATCCGTGCCATCAACGATACAGGTTTGCGCGGCCGCTGGTCGTTCGGGCAGGCGATCGATCAGTCGCCTGAGCAGACCATCAGGCTTGCCGACATGGAAGCGCTGAATAAAGATTGGAGTGCCTATTCTAACGACGGTCTGCTCTCGCTCGGCATGGCTTGGCGGGGCATTTACCGCGGCAACGCCTATCTGCCGACCGAGGTCTACAAAACCGAGTTCGAAACCGCGCGTCGCCTCGGGCTGCCGATCACTGTACATATCGGCACGGTAAAAACTGCGACCGCCGGCCATATCGAAGGCCACGCCAAACAGAACCTTCTCGGACCGGACGTCAACATCGTTCACGGCTGTTCGGCGAGCGCCGCTGAAATCCAGATGGTCAAAGATTCCGGCGCGTCCATGAGCATCCTGCCGGAGACTGAAATGCGTGGCGGCTGGGGCTTCCCACTTATCGGCGAGTTCATGAGCGCGGGTGTGCCGGTCGGCCTTGGCGTCGACTCCAGCGCACTCGGCGGCGATGTCAATCTCTTTACCGTGCTGAAGTTCGCGATGGCGATGGAAAACGGCCGCGCCGGCAGCGAGTTCAAACTGACGGCCCGTCGCGCGCTTGAATTGGGCACGATTGATGCTGCCCGTATCGTTGGGGTCGACAAGCAGGTCGGATCGCTGGTGCCGGGCAAACGCGCGGACTTGATCATGGTCGCGACCGATCATCTCAACATGGCAGTTGGGTCCGACCCGGTGCATCTGGTGGTCGAGTCGACACAGCCGGCCAATGTCGACACCGTGGTGGTGGATGGCCGTATTCTTAAGCGCGGCGGCAAGCTCACGCACATCCAGCCGACTGAGGTGGTGGACGAGGCTCGCGTCGCGCTGGCCGAGGTACGTAAGCGTGCCAATTGGCGATAGAAGGGGTTAAGCGGACATCGGCCTCGATAGACACCCCGTCGGGGTGACAATAAACTCAACGTAGAACGCGTGGATGGGCGGTGCCATGACTGAGACACGTGTCGAACGTCGGTTGGCTGCTATCCTGGCGGCCGTTGCGGACGCGCCATGACATTTCCACGCCGCGGATTCCTGCAGTTGGTTGCCGGCACGGCCGGGCTCGCCGCGTTCGCGCCTGTTGCCTCGGCGCAGACCTATCCGTCGCGGCCTATCACCCTGGTCGTGCCGTTCCCGGCTGCAGGGCCGGCCGACGTGTTGGCGCGCATCCTCGCCGAACGCATGCGGGAGGCGCTTGGGCAACCGGTCGTCATCGAGAACGTCACCGGCGCCGCCGGCAGCATTGCAACTGGACGCGTGGTGCGCGCGACAGCGGACGGTTACACCATCGTGCTCGGCAATCTTGGCACCCATGTCGTCAACGGCGCGATCTATCCGCTGCAATACGATCTCGCCAAGGACTTCGAGCCGATCTCGCTGTTGCCGAGCAATCATCAGCTGCTGATCGCCAACAAGGCCACGCCGGAAAAGGATCTGCGCGAGCTGATCGCGCGGCTCAAGGCAAACCCCGACAAGGTGACGATCGGCAATGCGGGGCCAGGGAGCCCATCGCACATCACCGCCGTCTATTTCCAGACCGCTGTCGGCAAGAATTTCCAGCTCGTGCCCTATCGCGGCACGCCGCAAGTGCTGCAGGACCTTATCGCGGGGCAGATCGATCTCGTGTTCGACCAGGCCTCGAGCGCGTTGCCACAGGTGCGCAGCGGACAGCTCAAGACCTATGGCGTCACCGCCAGGACGCGGCTTGCCTCGGCGCCCGAAATTCCGACCATCGACGAGAGCGGGCTGCCGGGATTCTATGCCTCGATCTGGTTCGGCCTGTGGGCGCCGAAGGACACGCCCAAGGCCGTGATTGCCAAGCTCAACAGCGCCGTCGTTGATACGCTCGCTGATCACTCGGTGCGCACGCGGCTTACTGGACTGGGCGCGGACATTCCGCCGCGCGAGCAACAGACGCCAGAGGCGCTCAGCGCATTCCAGCGGGCCGAGATCGAGAAGTGGTGGCCGCTAATCAAGGCGGCCGGCGTCAAGGCGGAGTAGCGAGCGACGACACCGTTCAATCAACGTCATCCCGAGGAGCGACCCCGGAAATTATGCGCCAATTGTTCCCAATTTTGTTCGCCGGTGTTGTTCTCACCACCCCGATCATTTCGCATGCGCAGTCGACGACCGACTATCCAAACCGGCCGATCCGGCTGGTTGTCGGCTTCGCGCCTGGCGGCGCCACCGACACGCTCGCGCGCCTGTTAACGGGCGCACTCGGCCAGGAACTCGGGCAGACGATCTATGTCGAAAACATCGCCGGCGCGAGCGGCTATGTCGCCTGGCGGAACGTCGCGGGCTCCGCGCCGGATGGCTACACGTTGCTGCTGGCGGAGAATGCAATCGCGATCCGGCCGGGGTTCAAGGATATGACGCCGACCTTCGATCCAGTCACGGAACTCGATGCGGTCGCGTCGGTAGCGCATTCGCCACTCGCGCTATGTGTTGCCGGTGCAATTCCAGTTAACAGCGTTAGGGAACTGATCGCTTACTCTCATTCGTCCGGCAAGACGTTGAATTACGCTTCGGCCGGGACCGGATCGGTCGCCCAACTCGTCTGGGAAGTCGTCAAGGACGGCGCCAAAATCGACGCACTCAGCGTTCCGTACCGGGGCGGCGGGCCAGCGATGGCTGCCATCGTAGCGGGACAAGTCGAAATCATCATGGCATCGAGCCAGGTGGCGAAGCCTCTCATTGAGGACAAGCGGATCAAAGCCCTTGCCGTCACCGGTAAGGAACGCTCCCCGGCGCTGCCGGGCGTTCCGACGTTGACAGAGGCCGGCGTCACGCACGTCGACGTCGATCTCCAGTTCTGGTTTGGCGTATTTGGACCTAAGGGTCTGCCAGCCGACGTCAAGACGAAGTTGGAGAAGGCCATCCAGAAGGCTTTGAAATCGCCCGTCGTTAGCGAGCGCCTGGCTGCACTCGACATCGAACCGGAATTCGGACCCGCTGCGGCGCTGCAGACACGGCTGCAGAACGAGATCAAAAATTGGACTACCTTCATCGAGGCCAAGGGGCTCAAGGCGAATTAATGCGCCGGTGAACGAGCCAATACGACCTCGTTCAAGCGCGCATGCATGCGATGTAACAATTCTCCAGAACGTTCCCGCCTCCCTTCGTCCACACGCCAGCCAACTATGGACACAAGAACAACTTGCGAAAGGATTTTTCATGACCCGTGGACCGTGGATCGACCATTTCGGCGATAACTTTCTTTGGTCCAATGCGACGCTGATCTTGAAGGGCATGGCGCCTTACGGCGTGGTCGCGCTCGAGGAGATCGACCGCGTCTGTGAAAGGCTGCGAGTGCGACAAAGCGATCCTAACGCCTGGTACGAAGAGTGGCGCGCGATGGGCGCGCAGCTTGAGAGCCGCGCCGATGCGGCGCTGGCCAAGGGTCACAAGATCAGCGCCGGCGACTACTATCTGCGCGCCGGCATTTACCACTACAACGCCGAGCGTTTCATCACGCCGGGCCCGGAAAAGCGAGCGCAGGCCGAAAAAGCCTATCACTGCTGGCACGCCGGCATCCGCTTGCGTGAACCGTCGATCGAAATCGTCGAGGTGCCCTATGAAGGAACCACGCTGCCTGCATTGTTCATGAAGGCGTCCAAAAATGACATTCCCGCGCCGACGGTCGTCGTCGTAAACGGCATGGACAATGCCAAGGAGATGAGCATCTTTTTCGCGGGCCGAGAGTTCGCGCGTCGCGGCATTAACACCCTCGCACTGGACGGTCCCGGCATGGGCGAGACGCGACGGATGCGTGACATGCCAAGTCGCTACGACTACGAGGTGCCTGGCACGGCGGCTTTTGATTATCTCGCCAAGCGTTCAGACGTCGACGCCAAGCGTATCGCCATCTTCGGCTACAGCTTTGGTGGCTATTACTCATCCCGTATCGCGGCTTTCGAGAAGCGCTATGCAGCATGCGTCGCGCTTTCCGCACTACATTGGGACCTTGCGGAGTGGCAGGAGAAGATCAGGCAGAAAAACGCCAATTCCCCGAGCACGGTGGCGCAATCGAATTTTCAGTTCCGCTGGGTGGTCGGGGCGGAGACGGCGGAAGAGGGCGTCGCTATCGCAAAAAAATTTAGTCTGAAGGACGTGGCGAAGAACATCACGTGCCCTTTCCTCGTCACCCACGGCGCGAACGACAGGGTCGTGCCGGTCGAGAATGCCCAAAAGCTCTTTGATGCGGTCGGTTCGAAAAACAAGACGATCAAGATCTTCACGACCGAAGAAGGCGGCGCAGAGCATGCCCACGTCGACAACCGCCAAATCGGCATCGATTTCGCCGCTGACTGGATCGAAGGCAATTTGTAAGCGGTAGAATGCTGTCCCACTTCGCCCAGAGGGCAGCAGCCGGGCTCAGTCGTTTGCGCGAATTTCCCGACAAAACCGGCTGCATGTCAAAAGCAATAATGTGTAGAGTAAGCGGCAAGCACCATGGCTATGCACGGAAGATGCTCGGCCAAGGTCGCACGAAGAGAAACTAAGAACAGAGACTGCCGGAATTAGCGGTCTCCTGATGTCCCAGGGAGGGATGATGATGAAACGGTCCGTACGCCGAACTTCGCCCAGGCAAAACCGCAGAGAGTTTCTTATCAAGACGGGTGGTGCGCTTGCCGCCGCCGCAATTGGTTCGCCACCGCTCATTACGGGCGCTGCGGAAACCGTAAACATCGGCGCGCTTTATCCGACGACTGGAAGCATGGCGCAAATCGGGGTGGGCTGTGTTGCAGCCGCCAAGCTCGCGGTTGAGATGGTCAACGATGCCGGCGGCATCAAATCGCTCGGCGGTGCCAAGCTCAACCTCATCATCTCGGACGTGCAGAGCGACACCACCGTCACCCGCACGGAAACCGACCGTTTGATCTCGGGCAACAAGCTCTCCGCAATTCACGGCTGCTTTGCCAGCGCGCTGACTTTGATCGCCAGCGAAGTGGCGGAACGCGCGAAAGTGCCGATCATCACCGGCTCGAGCTCCGACCAGCTCAACAAGGGTCGCACTTACACATTCACGCCGTTCGCGCGTGCCTCGCAGTTTGCCAAAGCGCAATTGCAAATGTCGAAGCTTGTCAGCGACACGCCGAAGGTCGCGGTGATCTTCGAGAACACAGCGTTCGGCACCTCGACCTCGAACGGCCTCAAGGAATTGGCTCCGGCCGAGGGCGTCGAGATCGTCATGTTCGAACCCTATTCGGCCGGCTTCACCGACGCCTCGCCGCTCGTCAACAAGGTGAAGTCCTCCGGCGCCAATGCGCTGTTCTCGGTGTCTTATCTCAACGACCTCATCTTGATCGTGCGCACGGTCAAGCAGGTTGGCCTCAATGTCGCGATCAACGGCGGCTCAGGAGGTTTCGTCATTCCCGACTTCTACAAGAATGTCGGCAAGCTCGCCGAAGGTTTGCAGGGTGTAGCGCACTGGAACCACGACATGAGCGACGAAGCCCAGAAAGTGAACGCCGAATACAAGAAACGCACCGGCGAGTTCCTGTTCGAATATGCCGGCGGTCTTGTCGCCCAGACCTTCATGCTTGCCGATGCGCTTGAGCGGGCAGCCTCGACCGATCCACAAAAAGTGCGTGACGCATTGTCGGCACTCGACGTTTCGAAAGGTTACGCAGCCATGGCGCCGGGCGGAAAGGTAAAGTTCGGTCCTGACGGCAAGAACGTCTACGGCCGTCCGGTCGGGGTGCAGTGGCAGAATGGCGATCTGGCGAGCGTGTTCCCGAAAGAAGACGCGCGTGCTCCACTGTTGAAGACATAAGGCCCGTCAGCCGACAATGCTGGAAATCTTGGCCCAGGCCGTCATCAACGGCCTGCTGATCGGAGGGATTTACGCGCTGGTCAGCATCGGCGTCACGCTGATTTTCGGCGTGGTGAAGATCGTCAATTTCGCCCAAGGCGAATTTGTGATGATCGGGATGTACATCAGCTTCTTCCTGGCCACGCAGCTCGGGGTCGACCCCGTCGTCTCATTGGTCGTGTCGATGCCGGTTCTGTTCGTGGTCGGCGTCTTGATCCAGCACTACCTGATCCGCAGGGTTCTGGGGCTCAACGATTTGCCCCAGATCTTCCTGACCTTCGCGTTATCGCTGCTGATCGTGAACCTGGCGCTTATGTTGCTGACGGCGAACTACCGCACCGTTCACACCTGGTACTCTGACGAAGCTTTTCATGTCGGCGGTCTCTACATTCCGGTCGCAAAACTGATCGCATTCGTTCTGGCGATGATCTTGAGCGGCATCCTCTGGATCTTTCTGCACACCACCGATCTCGGCAAGGCGATGCGTGCGGCTTCGCAGAACCGCGATGTGGCGCAGCTGATGGGCATCAATCCCAACCGCGTCTTCGCCGTGGCGCTCGGCATCGCCTTGGCGCTGGCCGGCGCCGCCGGCTCGCTGTTGATGCCGTTCTACCCGGCCTATCCGCTGGTCGGACAGGTCTTCGTGCTGATGGCCTTCGTCGCGGTGGTGCTCGGTACACTCGGCAATGTGATCGGCGCGCTGATTGCCAGCCTCTTGATGGGCGTCGCCGAGTCGCTCGGCATCCAGTTTATCGGCGCCGACTCCGGTCTGATCGTCGTCTTCGCGCTGCTGCTGATTACGCTCGCCGTGCGGCCGAGCGGTCTTGCCGGCGGGAGGCGACGCTGATGCCAAATGTTCGCGGTTGGCGCTTCGCTGTGCTCGGCGTTGTGATCGCCGTGATGCTGATATTGCCACTGGTGGTGAAGAGCTCATTCGCGGTCGAAATTCTGATCCGCGTATTGCTGTTCTCCTTCATCGGCTCTGCCTGGAACCTGATGGGCGGCTACGCCAAGCAGCTTTCGCTAGGTCATGCGGCATTCTTCGGCCTTGGCGCCTACACATCGACACTTCTCCAGATCGATTTCGGAATTTCACCATGGATCGGCATGGTCGCCGGCGGCTTCGTCGCGGCGCTCGCCAGCTTGCCGATTGGTTGGCTGTGCTTCCGGCTGCGCGGGCCGTATTTCACCATCGCCACCATCGCGACCGCGCAGGTGCTGATGCTGATCTTCCTGAAGTTTCGCGATTTCGCCTGGGGCGCGGAGGGAACCACGATCCCGAATCTCGGCCACGCGCCGCTGATGATGCAGTTCGAAACCAAGGCGCCGTATTATTACATCGTACTCGGCCTGCTCGCGATTGCGCTTTTGATTACGGCTTGGATCGAGCGCTCGCGGATCGGTTATTACTGCGTCGCCATCGGCGAGGACGAAGACGCTGCCGAGGCTATCGGCGTCGACGCGCCGGGCATCAAGCGCAGAATCTATATGATCAGTGCGTTCCTCACCGCGCTCGCCGGCACGTTCTACACGCAATACATCTATTTCATTGATCCGCAGACGGCGTTCAATTTCAACATCTCGATCGAGGCTGCGCTGGTCTCCATCGTGGGCGGTGTCGGAACGCTGTGGGGCCCGGTCATCGGCACAGTCTTGCTGGAGACGACTTCGGCGTTGTTGCAGAGTTGGCTCGGCAATTCGATCGGCGGCGTGCAGCTCACCGTCTACGCGATCATCCTCATGGCAGTGATTCTGTGGCGGCCAACCGGCATCATGGGCTATCTGGCCGAAGTTTACGCGCGCCGCCGCACGAAACCGCTATCCCTGCCGGCGAAGGCATAGATCGATGCCCGAAGCCCTTGTCATCAAAAATCTGAACAAGCGATTTGGCGGCCTGCACGCCGTGCAGGACGTCAGCTTCACGGTGAAGGAAAACGAGACGCTGGCTTTGATAGGGCCGAACGGCGCGGGCAAGACCACCGCCTTCAACCTGATCATGGGCTTCTACCGGCCGGATACGGGTTCGGTATCTGCCTTCGGTCAGGAAATCGTCGGCCTGCGGCCGCACGCCGTCTGTGCCCTCGGCCTGGCGCGCACCTTCCAGGTTGCCAAGCCGTTCGGCGGCATGACCGTTTTAGCGAATGTAATGACGGGAGCCTTTCTGCGCGACCGCAGGCCCGAGGCGGCCCGCGAAAAGGCGCGCGAGGCGATCGATTTTGTCGGCCTGTCGTCGCGCGAAAATGCAGCAGCGCGCGATCTCACGACCATCGACCAGCGCCGGCTCGAAATGGCGCGCGCGCTGGCGACGCAGCCTCGGCTGCTTCTTCTCGACGAGGTGATGGCGGGCCTCAATCCAGCGGAGATCGATCAAGCGGTGGCGTTGGTCGGCAAGCTGTCGAGCCGCGGCCTCACCATCGTCATTGTCGAGCACCTGATGCGCGCCATCATGGCGGTGGCGAAGCACATCGTTGTGCTCGATCACGGCCAGAAGATCGCCGAAGGCAGCCCGAAAGACGTCGTCGAAAACCCGGAAGTGATCCGCGCCTATCTCGGATCGGGTTACGTTCATGCCCCGGCCGGAGGAACGTCGTGATCGAGCTCTCCGGCGTCAGCGCGTCTTACGGCAACGTTCCCGCGATCGATGGCGTCACCATCAATGTCGGGGAGGGTGAAGCGGTCGGCTTGCTTGGTGCAAACGGCGCGGGCAAAAGCACAACTTTGCGCGCCATCTCCGGCCTCGTGAGGCTGACAGCGGGCGCGATCAAGTTCCTCGGCGTCGATCTGGCGTCGCTGCCGCCGCACAGGATCACCGAACTCGGCATCGCGCACGTCCCGGAAGGCCGCCAGGTTTTTCCGGAGATGACGGTGAACGAAAATCTCGAGATCGGTTCGTACGCGCCGCGCGCCAAGGCGGATCGCGCGAGTTCGCTCGATCTGGTTTACAGCATCTTCCCTCGGCTCGCCGAGCGGCGAAAGCAGCTTGCCGGCACGATGAGCGGTGGCGAGCAGCAGATGCTCGCGGTCGGCCGCGGCCTCATGCTCAAGCCGCGGCTGTTGATGTTGGACGAGCCATCGCTCGGCCTGGCTCCGGTGATGTGCGACGTCACCTTCGAGAAGATTGCGGAGATCCACAAGATGGGGACCGCGATCCTGCTGGTCGAGCAGAACGTCAGCCGCGCGCTGACCCTGGTGCAACGGGCCTATGTGCTGGAAAGCGGCAAGGTGATCCTGAACGACACCAGCGAGAAATTGGCGAACAACAAGCAGGTGCAGGCGGCATACCTTGGAATTTGACGGCAGGAATCATGGGTGCGGTTGGACCTCAGTAGCCTTTTTCATCGGCGTGTACTTCGTCGGCGCGGTGCTGATGTTCAACGTCGTGCGGCACGAACTGAACGCAATTCCTGCTACGGCCTGAAGTCCGCTTTTGGCACAAAGCGGACATTCACCGCAGGGCAAAGACGATTAGCAGAATACCAACGACTGCAATGCCGCCCCCGTAATAGACCCACTTTATCTCGCTGATCATGAAACTGCTGGCGGGCCAATTTATGTACCCTAGACCCTGGCCGGTGAAGAGAACTCCTGCCGCGCAAACAATTATGCCGACAAGCAACAGCAGCGTCTTCATTTCATTCCCCTTTGATCTGCAGCTTTAAAAGGTGGTCGGATATTTAGCCAGGTTTCATACGATAGCGGACGTGCGTCAGACGTCACCCGTGTTGCCCAACAGGATCAACCGGCAGTTCAATTTGAAAGATCGATCCTTCGTTCCTGCGCGAACGGCTTTTCAGTTGGCCCCCGTAGGACTCGACGATTGTGCGACAGATCCACAAGCCCATGCCCATGCCGGCGCCTTTGGTCGTAAACATTGGCTCAAAGATTTTTCCAATATTTTCGGGAGCAATTCCCACGCCTGTATCGTGGACCGCCAGGATAGCTTGTGAGTCCTTCAACTCGGAGGTGATCCGCAAGATGCGGCTGCGGTCGGCTACGGGCCGCATGGCATCGGCAGCATTCATGATCAAGTTGATCAAGACCTGTTGCAATTGATGCGCATCGACCCGCAGAAGTGGAATGCTGTCGTCCAGTGCCTTCTCGACCTGGATCCCGCGGCTAGAGAGTTCGTGTCGCTCTATCGTCAGCGCCTCGTTGATTGCATGATTGGCGTTGCACGAAAGTGCGCCTGAGGTTTCGCGCTTGAACAGCGCGCGCATGCCACGGACGGTGGACGTCACGCGCGTGCAGTCTTCGCCGATCAGGCCAAGGATATTGCGGATCTTTGTGGAATCGATCGGTGCTTTTTCCAGCAGGATCATCGCGGTTTCAGAGTTCAATGAAACGGCGCCGAGTGGTTGGGAGATTTCATGAACGATGGAGGCCAGCATGACCTCCAGGTTCATGAGCTTGTTGTTGCGCTCGCGTTCGAGCAGCAAATTCGATCGCGCAAGGCGCGCGTAAAGATCGGCCGTTTCTTTCAGCAAAACGCCGAGCACAAGTATCGAAGTGACAAGCGTAAACCCGCGAGAGGCATAAAAGCCGAGCGTGAAGCGTCCGCTTGCAAGAAATCCGCCGTAGATGTGCTGAAGGATGAGCGCAAAGACTGCGAGCATGAGCCAATAATCGAGAACCGAGCGCCTGCGCATCCACAGGAGCACGATTGCAGTCGCCATGATGAGAACGGCTAACGGACTTGCAACATAGGCCACGGCGTTGACGTAGTGATCGCCGGTGCCGACGATGGTCGGAAGAATTTGGTTTTCGACAGTGGTGATCCAGACAATGGCAAACACCAGGCAGGCCACGAATGCGACACTCCATCCGATCGCAAATCGTGTCGACATCGCGCTGGTTGCGCGCTGGTTGTCACGAAGGCACGCATAGATGATCGCGCCAACGGGCGGTCCGGCGCTCCAGAGGTAATAAAGCCATGCGCTCGTCTGCGCCCCGGCGCCGAGGAGGCCGGTCGGCGTAAATGCGCCGGGAAACGTGAGTATGTGAGGAATGACGATAAAGGCCGTGAAGAGATACGCACTCGCCAGAGCCAAGATGGCGCGAGAGGGACTGATCGAGTAGTGCGCGAACAACAGAATTGCGGTGATCAGATCATTGACGAAAACCATCAATTCGATGGCCGGGATGTAGCTGTCGTAACGCGGCAACTGGACATTCGCGAACGGTGCCGAAATCGCGAAAGCCAGCAGGAGAACGAGCGCGACAATGATAGCAACGCGGCGCTGCTGTGCTGTTGCCGGAAGATTTGATAGCGAGACGAGGGGGATGTTTGGTGCGTCGTATGCGGCCATCTGTACCTCAGCACCGCTACAATATCAGGAATACCGCAGGCTCGCTGAAAGTTCGGCTTGGGTCCAATAGATTTTGCGGTCGGTCCTTCCGACGCAGTCTTGAGAAGACGAGCGAGACTAGCTGCACTGCCCCAATGGGCAGTATCGCGCTGGTCGCCCGTGGCGGAAAATCGTCCACCGATGCAATGACTCGGAGCGCGCGATGCAGACGGGTGCGAAATTCGCGACATCGCGGACCTTCCGCGTGGGCGCAGGCTTTGTCACTGCAATGCTTTGTCTTGCAGGAAGCTGGCACGCGACGGCGCAGACCAGACCGCCGGCAGCGACCGACGCCACCGACATCAATCGCCGTTCCTCCGCCGACGGTCGTCGAGCCCGCAGATCAACTCCTGAAGCAGATGGGCGCCTATGTCGGTTCGGCCGAGCAGTTCACTTTCCATGCGCAATATTGGTATGCCAGCGGCGTGTACTACGCGCTGCAGAACGGCCAGTATGTCGTCGTACCGCCGCCACATGGCGCGGTCGTGAGCACCGAGCCGCCGTCCT
The DNA here is from genome assembly GCA_963831515.1 of uncultured Alphaproteobacteria bacterium. Taxonomy (GTDB): domain Bacteria; phylum Pseudomonadota; class Alphaproteobacteria; order Rhizobiales; family Xanthobacteraceae; genus Pseudolabrys. The sequence continues at coordinate 182,906 of CAWHQL010000020.1, forward strand.
GTTCAGTCATCTATGTCGGCAACAGCACGCGGCTTGATTGCGGCGGCGCGTTCTACTGCACCTGTGTCGAACGGTTACCAGGTGATCCCGCCGCCGATTGGTGCGACCGTGACCAGCCTTCCGGACGGTGCAACGGCTGAGAACGTCAACGGCACGGCTTATTTTCGGTTCGGTGGCGCTTACTATCGGCCTTTCTACAGCGGCAGCAGCGTGATCTACGAAGTTGTGGCTAAACCGGGCTAGCGCCCGAAACCCATGCATTTCAACACCTTGTTGAAAGGCCTCCAGTCGCGGAAACCCAAGTTTATCAGGGTCATCCGCTGCGAGCGCCTGGTCGTTTCCCTTTCGGCCAATTGCCGCTTCCGCGAGGAGCCGTAGCTTCCCAGACCGGGGTTACGCTTCTTGTCCGAACCATGGCCACATGAGCAAATCGTCTCCGATCATTCATGTTGTCGATGACGATGCGTCTTTTCGTACGGCGATCGGCGAACTGCTGAGCGCTTGCGGTTATTCCGTTTCTTTGCATGAAACGGCCGCAGAACTTCTTGAGAGTCCGTTGAGCCAGCGTCCCGCATGCATCTTGCTGGACTTGCAGATGGACGGCTTGAACGGACTGCAATTACAGGATCGACTATCCGAACTGGGTTGCAAGTTGCCCATTGTTTTCGTCAGCGCGCACGGAGACATTCCCACGACGGTCCAGACTATAAAAGCCGGCGCTGAAGACTTTCTGACAAAGCCGGTGACCAAGGACAAATTGCTGAAAACGATCGAGCGCGCGCTCGCCCGATGCGAGGCGACGCAGGCACAGGAAGAGCGGATTTCGCTCATCCAATCGCTCTTTGCCCAGCTCACGCCGCGCGAAAGGGAGGTCTTTGATCTTCTGGTGCGCGGCAAGCCGCACAAGCAAATTTCACATCACTTGGGCATATCGGAGCGGACGGTCAAGCTGCATCGACATCAACTGGTCGAGAAGCTCAAGGCGCGCTCGCTTGCAGACCTTGCGGTCATCGCCGAGCGTCTCGGATTGCTACCGGAAGGTGGTGAGCCCTTGGATAACCGCATGCCAGTGGCGCGGCCGAAGCAAGCCGTGTCCGGTTCCGCAGGATAGTTCCGCGCCAGAGCTTCCCAAAGGGGAAGGTCTAATGCGACGTTTTTTCTGCCACGATGCAAAGCTTAACGGGATGCGATCCAATTCGCCGCCACTCGCACGAGCGTGCAATGCAGAAGCAAGTTAAGACAGTGGCTGTTGTGGACGACGACCCGAGCATGCTCAAGGCCGCAGCGGACCTTTTGGATGCGCGGGGCTTTTCGGTTTCGTTGTTCACCTCTGCGGAGGAATTCCTCGACAGTGGCGAAGCGGAGCACGTCGATTGTCTTGTGCTCGATATTCACCTTGGCGGGATGTCTGGAATTGAGCTGCGGCAGCAACTCAGTACGTCACGCGCCGGCCTGCCGGTCATATTCATGACGGCACTCGATGACGATGCCATCCGGCAGCAGGCCATTCGGGCAGGGTGTATCGCCTGTCTGCGCAAGCCCTTTTCCGCGCGCGAGTTGATAGAGGCCCTCGGACGGGTGGTCCTCCATTGAATTGAAGCCGTTAGAAAACAGCCGGGCGGTATTTCCCGATACCGGCAGGGCGTGAGACTGCCGCAGTTATCTCCCGCCTAAAAGGCGCGCCAAACTCAATTAACGTTCGTTGGCGACGCAATGGATGAATGGGTTAGCAGCATCTGGCGCGGCTGCGCGGAGCGCGGTTGCCGACTGCCAGCACACGCCGATTGATATGAGTCCAACCCACGCAAGAACAAGCAACAGATGAATTCGTTTCCAATCCTGTGTCATCAAAAACCAGCCCTCTCGGAAACGCCTGGGCAAAAGAGCCGCAACCAAACCCAGTGAAGCGAAAATTTGAAATAGGATCGGCACATAAAGGTGCTCTGTCTTGAACAGAGGCTTTGTTGAACCCGGCCGAACGAGTTCACGAAACGCCGGATCGGGTAACGTGTTCAGTGCGGCATGGTGCGCAGTTAGCACGCTGAATCCAATAATCACGCTCACAAGCACAAGAACGATGGCGATCTCTGTTTTTGTTGCCTTACCCATTTCTAATACGCCTGCGGTTGTACTATTCACGTTATTAGCTCCTCGTTTATGCGAGCACCAAGCAATCTCGACAATCTGAATTAAGTTCTTAAGCACGTCGAAGGTAGCGCTCGCGTGTCAGTTGCGCAGCCACCATGCACGCTTGCTCTTGACAATATTCCTATAGGATATTATTCACATCGTATCCCGCCCCCGTTGCCGAGGGGTGTCTGATCAGCGTCTCCAGACGCGGGGCGGGGAGCGGTGGCCGGAAACGGCGGCGTCGGAGATGCGACGCTGGCCCCCGGCGGTCCAAGCCGCGCTACTCCCGGCATGCGAGCCGCTGCCGAGGCTCCTGACGGCCGGTAGGTCGAGTCTCCTGTCAGAGGAGGATCGGCTGAGTGCCTGGGTCTCATACGGTGGAGAGTCACGCGGCTTGCGCCTGACGTGACGAACGGTCGACCACCGGGGACGGCGCTGGAGCAAGCCTCAAACACCGCGCGCGGGACGCCTTGGAACTGGCGAACTTGCGGATGTCGCGTCGGCGCTCTCAAGCGAAGGCGCGACACACGGACTTCGACAAGCCTCGATGTCGCGAGGCGTCGAGGCCCGCGGGTCCATCAGGACCCTGGCGTCCCGCGCACCCTCGGCTCTTTCCGGGGAGCGCGGAAAAAGAATGCAGGCGATCCTGGCGCCTGAACAAAAATCCGGGCGATGACGCTTGGGTTGGTGTGACTTGGCTGTTTGGCGTGCTGTGTTGAGTTGGCTGTTTGAAATTGTGAATCAGTTATGCAAGGAGCGCGTGACGCGTCTGCATCGTCACGTCGAAGCTGCGACAAACTGTCGAACCGTTGCTCAAATTTTTAACGAATGGTTACTGTTTTGCGGCGGAGATGTGGCGTCACAATCGAATTGCTGTCGCAAAAGGCAGCACACGCCGCTTTCTGAATCAAATGCACATCATTGCGACACATGCGCGACACCGCGCATGAGTCGCGCGCATGGAACGTATGCTGCGTCGAGGATGGCGCATGCGGCGAAGCGCGCTTATGTCTGAAACCAACAACAATAAGAAACTGGAAACGCCTTGGAGTCGTCGAACCCAACAAAGGGAGATGATCCATGGCTTACGCCCCTTCTGCCGTCGCCAAAGGCGGCTTCACCACCGAAACTCCTGCACGCGAACGCCCGGGCTTCTTCCGTCGCTTCCTCACCGCGATGATGGTTGCGCGTCAACGTCAGGCCGATCGCGAGATCGAGCGCTACCTGCAAAACAGCAAATTCACCGACGAGGCGGAACGCGAGATCGAACGGCGGTTTCTGTCAACGCCGCCACGATTCTGACGGAGGCCGACCAATGTCGACCTTGCAGGTTCATGCGCCTGTGGTGCCGCCGCTCGGCGGTTTCGCTCGCGTCATTTCACTCTTGAAGACCTTCGCCGAGGTTTTCCTCGACGCGCAGCGCGACGCCGCGGCCGCCCACAAGCGCTATCCGTTCGCCGATTGGTGAAGCGCGATCAGGCTGCGCCTTCGACCACGCGCATGTCGCGTTCGACGTTGCCGGTGCCGAGCGCCTTGAGCGCTTCCTTGTAGGCAGGCGTGTCGTGGCAGGCGACGGCCTTGTCGAGGCTGTCGAACTCGACCAGCACCACGCGCTCGTTCATGCCGGACTCGTAGATTTTCGCCGGGTTGCTGCGCGCGAGGAAGCGGCCGCCGGCCCCTTCGATCGCCGGCACGGCGAGTTTGGCGTAGCCCTTCCAGGCTTCCGGATTTTTCACCGAGCGATAGGTCACGACCCAATAGGCCTTCGGCATGACGTTCCTCCTTTGCTTGTTTTGTCGCCGCAAGGACCTTATGGCGCGATCGCCTTCCGCAGCAAGGCCCGTGCGTCATCGCTGCCATCGAGCGGACGCAACGTTCGGCGCGTCACTTTCCAGCCGTCCTTGCCGCGCTTGAGCTCCCATCGATTGGCGCCCACGCGGTGGATGCGAAAACCGGTTGTGCTGCCATGCCCGGACAATTCACGCGGGGCCGCCTGCCGATCGGGCGTGATGATCTGCAAATAAGATGTCGCGACCGCGGTATCTCCATCGAGCTCCACGCGCGGCAGTCCGGCAAAATGACAAAGGCCGCCGGCGATAGCGGCCTGATGTTCGGGCGTCTTCACGATTGCGGCGATCGCCTCGTTGCCATTCGCGCCTTTGCCGCCACCGAGGTCGATCGAGCCATCCGTCGCGAATGCGTTGCGATAGTAACTGTCGGTCCCGGTATCGGCCGCGGGCGGGTGGCTGGCGATGAGGTGATAGATCGCAAGCGTATCTTCCACCGCGCGGAGACGATCCTCCGTCGTAACAGCCTTGGTCATGCAGGCCTCCCGTTGTTGATAGTAAATCGACTGGTGGGACGGATTCAGCGCGAATCAAATACTCTGGCCTTGGGACGGTATTCCAGCACAGACCAATTCAAATCGTGATGGAACCAAAGACTGGCACGTCGGTTGCGTCACAAAGTTGCCTGAGTTTCTCATGAAAAGCCGCGTTTCCCCACCCACAATTAGCGGATGCACTGGAGCCGTTATGACTCGCAACCTTGCACTGATCACCGCACTTGTTGCGTTGGCCGCAACGCCCGCGTTCGCGCAAAAACAGCGTCTCGCAGTTGTCGATGCCAATGGCAACCTCGATGCACTGATCCGGCAACATGCGTCGGCGAATAATCTGCCCGAGGATCTCGTACGCCGGGTGATCAAACGCGAGAGCAGCGGCAATCCTCGCGTGGTGAGCGCAGGCAATTACGGGTTGATGCAGATCAAGCTCGCGACGGCCCGGTCGATGGGATACAGCGGCAATGCGGCCGGTCTGCTCGATGCCAACACCAACATGACTTATGCGGTGAAATATCTGGCTGGCGCCTATCGGCTCGCAAACGGCAATCACAACCGCGCGGTTCACTACTATGCCGCGGGTTATTATTATGCGGCCAAGGCCAAAGGCGTGTCCGTGAATTCCCTCGCGCAGGGCAACGACGCATATGCTCCGGCGACGAGCCGCAACGTCAAATTCAGTTCGCGGCAAACCCTGCGCGAGGCCAACAGGCAAACCGATGGCTTCGGCTCGTCCTCGAATTTCTACCCGAGGCCGGATTCCTACTGATCGCGAAAAGTCCTAGTAAGGAATTGAGCGCGGCCCAGTGTAATGAGTGTGCTGGGTGGTCTGCCCGCTATTGGTCACCGGCCACTGATAGTACTGCTGCTGACTGCCATACCCAGGTTGATATTGCTGGGCGTAGGCCGGCTGCTGGTAGGGTTGGCTAACCTGCGCTTGGGCACCGTAAGTCGTTTGTTGACCCGGCGGTCCCCAGAAAAGCATCTCGAAGAAATTGTACTGGCGAGACTGGGCCGGCTTGGCGGCGACTCTTGTCTGCGGGCGTGCGCGGTAGACGCGGCGACGCGCGTCCCGCTGCGATTTGGCCTGCTCGGCTTTCTTGACGACCGGTGCTTCCTCTTGGGGCTGAGTTTGGGGCTGAGTTTGGGGCTGAGTTTGGGGCTGAGTTTGCGGCTGCGCCTGCGGCAGCACTTGCGGTGCGATGGCCGGCAATTCGACTGACGAGGGTTCGCCAATCTCGATCGGGATGCTGACGACCGGCGTCTCGGGAGTCGTGGCGGTTTCTTCCGGATCGGCGTCCCGGTCACTGGGCAGCCCGGCGACTTTCGGTGGCGCCTCTTCGGAGCGCACGGCGGTGTCCGGAAGGTCGCGCAGGCGGTTCAGTTCGTCGGCGCGCTTGAGGGCGGCGTGGATGAGAAATTGCCGCATTTCGGACTGGCGATCCCGATCGGCCAGAATCCCTCGGCCGGTAGCCATCGCGCTGGACAACGGCGCGCGCGACCCGTCAGGCGGGCTCAGTGCCAGCACCAGAATCAAAATGGCGAGAAGTACGCCGCCCACTGGAAGAATGCGGAGAATCGGCAGCATTGGACTGTGAATAACTGAGTCGGCGTCAATACCAAAGCACCACTTGCAAAGCCGTTGATCCACAATCGAAGGTGTGCGGCTTTTATATCACTGGCTTGTAGGCCGGTGACAGCTTACCGGCCGGTTGCTACGAAGCGGCTCCAATAATGTACGCGGGGAAGCGCCATGATGAAGAAGCCGAATTGTCCGATCATTGCCATCGAGGAGCACTACTGGGACCCGGAATTGGCCAAGCATTTTACCGGTCCCGAAGCCGGGCGAGGCAACGAGACGGACGAGCGGCTCTTCGACATGGGCAGCCTGCGCCTCAAGGAGATGGACGAAGCCGGGATCGACATCCAGGTCCTCTCGCATGGCGCTCCGTCCACCCAGAAACTCGGTGCCGACATCGCGGCCGACCTGACGCGGCAGGTTAACGACCGCCTCGCCAAGGTCTGCGCGGCCAACCCCAAGCGTTTCGCCGCCTTCGCCTCGCTTCCCACCGCCGACCCGAAGGCTGCGGCGGACGAGCTCGAGCGCACGGTCACCAAACTCGGCTTCAAGGGCGCCATGCTGCACGGGATGTCGAACGGCGAATTCCTCGACCTCAAGAAGTTCTGGCCGATCTACGAGCGGGCCGAGAAGCTCGACGTGCCGGTCTATTTCCACCCATCGCTGCCGCATCCAAAGGTGACGGAGATCTACTACCAGGATTACGCGAAGGACTTCCCGTTGGTGGTCCGTCCGGCCTGGGGTTACACGGTGGAGACGGCCACGCAGGCGATCCGGCTGGTGCTGTCCGGGGTTTTCGATGCGCATCCAAATCTGAAAGTCATTCTCGGCCATTTCGGCGAGACGCTGCCGTTTCTGGTCTGGCGCATCGATACATCGCTCAAGCGGCCGGGCCAGAAGGCGATGAGTTTCCGCGATATTTTCTGCAAGAACTTTTATGTCACCACCAGCGGGTTCTTCTCCGACCCGGCGCTGATCTGCTGCATGCTCGAAATGGGCGTCGACCACATTCTGTTCGCGGTCGATTGGCCGTTCGTGATGAACCCGCCGGCCGTCAAGTGGATGGAAAGCGTCTCGATATCCGACTCGGACAAGGTCAAGATATTGAGCGGCAATGCGCAGCGGCTTCTAAAGATGTGATGTCACCGGGTGACGCCGATAGTACGCGGCGTCCTCCGCGGATTGCGTCCAATCCTTGTTGCCGCGCCAGTCGCAATGGTGTGCACGCATGTCGTTTCCGTAGCGCACGCGAAACAGCATCGTGCGGGCGGAGCCGTTCTCGTATTCGTGCACTTCGCCGGGCGGGTGAACGACGAAGGCACCGGGCGTAACCGCGATCGTTTCGGTCGGCGTCCGCATCGTGCCGCCGCCGGAAAAGCAGAAATAGATTTCGGTGGCCTCGGGGTGACAATGATTGGGACTGATCTGCCCGGGCTCCCAGCAGGCGACGGTGACGTCGCCATCGGCAACCTTGCCGAGGATCTTCTCGACGTGATGCCTGGGGTCCCATTGCTGCTCACGTTCAAGGCTAAAGACGTGCATGGCCATGGCGCTCCGGTGGAAATCGAGGCCAGCCTAGCGTAACGGCCAACCGGGCAGGAGAGGGTGCCATTGCGGATCAGCCGTGCGCATTGATAGAAGGACCTTTGCAAGGGCCCGTAGCTCAATGGTTAGAGCCGACCGCTCATAACGGTCTGGTTGGAGGTTCGAGTCCTCCCGGGCCCACCACGCAGTCCCCCCAATCTCTGGTCACAGAGACTTTGCGAGAACAGGCCGCGTTAGCGCGGCCTATTCGACGCGTGATTTTCGCCATCTGGTCTCTGGCAGGCGGGATATGCCGAATTCGGGCCTGGTCTCTGGCCGAAAAAATTCTGTTCCTGGCGCCGTGATGCCTACTGAGGAATGCCTATGGCGCGAGCCCGAGCTTGGCGTATTGCCGGGACCATTCGGCCGGCGCATCGCGCAGATTCGCGATGCCAACTCCACGGGGCAGGCGCCCATCGACTGCGGCCTGCACCAGGTTCGGCGCCAGAAACGCGAGCGATATCGTCATATTGATCTGACGGATGGTGCAGTTTTCAGCGGCAGCGATCTGCTCGACATTCGTGACCGTTCCCGCGATCAACTCATCGAGCCAATGCCGCCCCTTCGCGATCGCGGTGACGAGCTTGGCGCGGGTCTCGGCGCGGATTGGACGCGAGTTCTGATGAGACGATCGACGGCAGGGAGAATGATCTCACGCGGTCGTTTTGACGGCGTCTTTTTCCAGGGGACGACCATGATGTTTGGGTTTGCATGATCGCGTGCGCGGCCTTTCGCTCGACAACGCTTGGTCCTGCTTCCCGCCTCGCTGGTCTGGTTTGCCGGAAAGCTGAACGGCAAGGTGATCCG
>CAWHQL010000021.1:0-43322 GCA_963831515.1 uncultured Alphaproteobacteria bacterium
AGGCCGCCGATGGCGCCGGCAAAGAATTGCCCCGGGTTTAGGCAATCGAGATGCAGATTGATCGACTCCCGGTCCGTGATCGTTTCTTCGACGACGATCGCATCGGGCGGAAGCATCCCGTTCAGCTCGTGCAAGACCCAGCGCGGGTCCATCGGCTGCTGGCTGGCGCAAGCCGTCGCGTTGAGGCGCTCCGCTTTCATCCGGTCGTTGTGACGGCTCTTCCACCGCTCCGCAAACGTAGAGCGCAATGCGTTGTCCTTCTGCGTTCGCGCTTTCAATCGTTTGAGAAGCCTGACTAGGGGAGCTCTCAATTGACCCCGCAAGGCACAGATCGGCTTGGTAGCCCCAATAAGGAAGGTCCCCGCGCAGCGGGTTTTCGTCCACGATTGCGACCCGTGCCCCAGCGGCTGGCCCCGTCGATGCCGGATGCCAGGGAGCGATCGTGGCGATCAGCAGAACAACATCCGCCTCACTGAGAATACCAGCGGAATCAAAACCGGCATGCAAGCGGTGCGTGCGTGGAAAATTCAGATATGGCGCCGTTCGGCTCTCCACGACCGGAATTGAAAGAAGCTCCGAAATCTCGATCAGCCGCTCAACCGCCGCAGGGCTGCGCCCGCATTCCTCGGTCACGATTACCGGACGCGTTGCGGAAAGCAGCATGTCGGCCAGCTTGTCGAGACCGCGCAAGTCGGCCGTGGCGGGCGTCGGGATGGCCGCTTGCGCCGGCGCATCAATCGTCACGTCGCCGAATAGAAACTCCAAGGGCAAGGAAACGAATACCGGGCCTTTGGGATCTGTCATCGCAAGCTGGCACGCACGCTGGATCGCGGCAGGAAAGACCGCTTTGGTATTGACCGCGAGGCTCCACTTCACACAGCGCTCCACCAGCCTGGCCGGCCCCCCGATATCCGCCAGTTGGGAGAGCCAGTGAGCTCCGAGATCCGGCCCGGGGGATTCGCCGAAGGTAATCGATTCGCCCGTGAGGACCACCATCGGAACATTCTCATGCAGCGCGCCCCGCAGGGCCATACTCGCATGCAGCGAGCCCACCGAAGTATGGACCATGACTGCCGGGAGCTTTCCGGTCGACTTGGCATAGCCGCTGGCCATACCCACCGCGATCTCCTCATGTCGCGCCGACAGGTACATCGGCTTGTCCTTCAGATCGGGATTTGCCAGAGCTTCCCACGCAGGCGCCCATTCCGAACCCGGTGATGCGAAGATGCGCTCGACTCCCATGCTCGACAGAAGCCGCAACATAGCTTCGGCTCCGGTTGCTCCCTTAATCTTCATTTTTTTCTCCAGTTCGGTGAAGTCTTTGCCAAGGCGCTAACCTTCGCAAACACGCCTGACAGCGTGGCGGCACGTCATTTGTCGAAGAGTCGGCGCAGGAATACTCGGGCGCGATCTGTTTGCGGCTCGGTGAAGAACCGCCCCGGGTGGTTTTGTTCGACAATCAGCCCTTCGTCCATGAATACAACGCGGTCGGCCACATCGCGAGCAAAGTTCATCTCGTGGGTGACAACCAACATGGTCATGCCGTCGTGGGCAAGATCGCGCATTACCGCCAGCACCTCGCCTACAAGCTCCGGATCCAGCGCCGACGTCACTTCGTCGAACAGCATGACCTTCGGTTCCATCGCGAGGGACCGGGCGATGGCAACCCGTTGCTTCTGACCGCCCGACAATTCTGCCGGATAGGCATTCTCCTTGTTCATAAGTCCGACGCGGGCAAGGAGCTTGCGCGCTCGCGCGATCGCCGTTTCACGCTCCTCGCCTCGCACATACACGGGTGCTTCGATTATATTTCCAAGTGCCGTCATATGCGGGAACAGATTGAAGTGCTGGAAAACCATCCCGATGCCGGTGCGGAGTACGTTTAGTTCCCTTTCAGGCTGACGCACGCGAATTCCGGTTGTCGGATCGATATTGTAGCCAACCGATTTGCCGCTTACGCGGACAGTCCCCTCCTGGAAAGGCTCCAGAAAGTTGATGCAATTCAACAGCGTACTCTTGCCTGAGCCGGATGGCCCGATGACGACTACGACTTCGCCCGTCGCCACATCGAGGTCGATGCCACGTAACACCGGCAAGGTGCCAAAACTTTTGACGAGGCCCCTGATCTCAATCTCGAGGCTGGTAACACCGTCGTGGTTTGTCTTGCCGGTCACCCCTCGTACCCCGCCGCGTTCGCGCCCAATCCAAAAGATCCCGGTCTGGTTCAAGTCACCCGATACCGCTTTTCGAGATAGTCGTTCAGTGTGAGCAGCGGCAGTGTCAGCACCAGATAGCAAAGCGCGACGCCCGCGAAGGGACTGAAAGTGTTCGCTTTCCAAGCCATGACGTCGAGGCCCGCGCGCAGAACGTCAGATAGCGCAATGGTGGAGACGAGGGACGTGCTCTTCAACAACGTGATCGATTCATTCGTGATTGGCGCCAACACGCGCCGAAGCGCCTGCGGCAGGATGATGCGTCGCATGGCTAGCGCGTAGGGCATCCCGAGCGAAGAGGCCGCCCGCATCTGCCCGGGATCGATCGAACTCGACGCCACCTCGAACGATCTCCGTTACGTATGCGCCATTCGTCATCGACAAGGCGATGATCGCAACAGTGAAGGCATCTAGTTGAATCCCGGCCGCCGGCATGCCGTAATAGATGAACAGCAAGGTGACCAGCATCGGGATGGCGCGGAAGATTGTGACGTAAATCGACATCAGCCAGGACAGGAGTCTGAATTTTGAAAATCGGGCGACCCCGCCGAGAGTGCCGATGATCGTTCCGGCCACGATCGAAATTACGGACAGTTCGGCGGTGACAATGCACCCCTTTAACAGGGCGGGCCACGACTCGAGAAAGATATTCCAGTTAAAGTCCATGCAATCCCGCAGAGACGGCTTACGCCGTCGTTCCCGGCCGTCCCAAAACTGATTCAACGCGGGCCAAATGCACAGCGGACCTTCGACCGGTTAGCGATCGAAGCACGTCACGTTCAAGTGTTTCAATTATCCACTGACGAACCGAACCATTTGACAACCAACTTCTCGTAAGTGCCGTCTTTCTTCGTCGCAAGTATGTGCTTGTTGACCTCATCCAGGAGGTCTTTGTCCTCCAATCGAGTATTAGCGGCCTGAATTCGATTGTCCCAGGTCGCCGAGCTCTTGAGCGCGGGCGTATTGCGCATGATGTAGCGCATCGGTGCGACCGAACCGACGAATGCGTCTATGCGCCCATTTTCCAGGTCCTTGAGCGCCAGAAATACCGTGTCGTAGGTCTTGATCGTGACGCGAGTTCCGTAGTTGTCCCGGATGAACTTGTCGCCCGCGCTGCCCAATTCCACTCCAATCGTCTTGCCGATGACATCGTCGGGTTGCTTGATCGGTTTGTCGGGCCGGTAAGCGGCCGCGACGCCGCCATTAAAGTACGGCTCCGAATAGGCGATCTGCGTCGCACGATCGGGCGTGTAGACCATTCCGGTGATCAGCAGATCCACACGCTTGGACGTCAGCGCAGCTATGATGCCGCGAAAATCGATCTGCTCATACACGAGCTTCACGTCCATCCGCTTGGCAATTTCTGTGGCGAGATCGACGTCGAAACCGACCTGCTTACCATTTTCGATGAACCCGAAGGGCGGATAGGAAAAAGTATTGGCCGACGTCATCACGCCGGTGCGTTTGATCTTTTCAAGCGTCGTTTCGGCCGACGCCATAGCCATGTTCACGACCAGTAGCGCTCCCGCTGCACACGCCGCAACAGCCCAAGTTCGGTTTGCGATTTTCGACATGGTCTGATTTCCTAATTTGACGGCATAAATTTTTTGCGGATTTGCCGAAGCTCCGCTTGTAGAGCCGCATCGTCAAAACTCGTGATCTCCCCGTCAACCACTACGGGTTCGCCCGCCACCAAAACGTGCCGCGCTCGCGACTTTGCGCCGTAAACTAATTGTCGAACCGGATCGAAAAAATTGTCAAGCGTATCTTCGGCGAACGGAAATACCGCAATGTCCGCAACAACGTCCGGCACAATCGCTGGTGGAGCGAGCGAGAAAATTTCACGTCCCCCATTGACCGCGAGTTTCATCGCTTTACTTGCTGTCAGCCAGTCGCCGGCGTTGGGCGTGCTGTTGCGGGCGAGCAACGCCGCGCATTTGATGCTCTCGAAAATGTCTTGTCCGCCATTCGACGCCGCACCATCGGTCCCCACGGCCACCCTAGCTCCCGCTGCTAACATGGCTGGAACAGGTGCAATACCTGTCCCGAGCACCATATTGCTGATTGGATTGTGCACAGCGACAGTGCGGGATTGCGCAATCAGGTCGATCTCTTCATCGTCGATCCACACGCAATGCGCTAGCGACGTTCGAGGCCCCAGAAAACCGAGATCGGCCAGGTGCCGCACTGTGCGACAGCCGAAAAGTTGCAGAGCATTTTCTGCGCAAGATCGTGTTTCAGCCACATGGGTGTGCAGACAGAGAGAATGCCGTTGAGCGATTTCAACAGCCAATTCAAACATTTCATCACTGCAACGCGTTGGGCCCGAGGGACCTAGCGCCATGGTCACGCGCGATCGGGGGTCGTTGCGTTTTGTGACCTCGGTCCAAAGCTCTCGCGCCTCCGGTATCGATATCGGTCGGATCCTGCTCGCAACGCCGACCATCTGCCCGTTGTCGGCAACACGGTCGCGCAGCATAACCGCGATCATCGCCCTCATTCCGGTGGCCGCATAGGCAGCCCGCGCGCTGTCGATCGCCGGTAGTGACGCCGGGGTTTGCCGGAAATGATCGACAACCGCGGTAACCCCGCGCTTGAGCATTTGCGCTGCACCTGCAAACACGGCGAGCCGGACGGCGTCAGGCGTCATATGATCTAGTTGCGCCCAAATAGCCTTCAGCCAGTCATCAAGCTGGAGACCATCGCAGAAGCCCGCTGCCATATTTTCAGGAGAGTGAGTATGCGCGTTCGTGATCCCTGGCAGGATCAGGCATCCGCTGGCGTCTAATTGTCGCGCCACGGGGGTTGCAATCTTGCCATGCGGAGCAATGCGCGCGACCGCGCCGTTCTCGATCAAAACGTCCGAGCCTTGCAGGGCAGAACTTTCCAAGTCGAGAATGTGTCCGCCGGCGAGGATGATCGGAAGTGTACCACGCGGCTCTCGCTCGATAGATGCGAACGCAGATTGCACTGGTGGAACCCCGATCTACTTTCCCGTGCGAACTATGTATTGCTTGAACATCATCGATTGTCATTCTCGATAAAAGCAAGAGAGATTTATCACCCCTCCTGCAGGCTGGCCGAGAGTTGCAGAGATACGTTGCATTAGGACCGCCTTGGTCACTCGGACTTGCACCCTAAATTGCAACTTCCGGACCCAATCAACATCTGATTGATCCTCTGCGGTGTGTGGTCCTCACACAAATATAAATCGCTCGCGCTCCTATTTTTCGTTTGAACATGTTGCCGGCTCAACGAGTCCGCGCGTCTTTTGACAGACGCAAACATCCGTGCTGGTGTTTCGCGCGATGGGAGCCAGCGAGTGATCGGTGCAAGGTTGGTCCGGCAGGAAGATGAGCGCTTCCTTCGCGGTGAAGGGCACTATGTCGCGGACCTGCAGTTGGCGGGCGCATTGGAGGCCGTGGTCGTTCGAAGCCCGCACGCCCACGCCAAGATCGAGGCAATTCACATCGTGGCAGCTGCCGGGTCAACCGGTGTTGCGGCTGTGATTACGTCGAAAGACCTGCCGCCCAATCTTCCGCCAATTCCGTGCAGGATTCCGTCGCACGGCGATGTGACGCCGTTCCTCCAGCCGCTAATGGCGAAAGATGTTGTCCGGTACGTCGGCGAGCCTGTGGCCGTGGTGGTGGCGGCAACGCGCGCACTCGCCGAGGATGCGGCCGAATTGCTTGAAATAGACTGGGAACCGCTCGATCCCGTATCGAGTGCCAATCATGCGCTCAGACCTGATGCAACGGCAATTCACGCTGCCGGCAATGTCGCAACCGCGTGGACGATTGATCTCGGGAACGTGGAAGAAGCCTTCGCTTCAGCGGCCGTGACTGTGGAGCACAGGTTCACCACCCCGCGGCAGACGGGCCTTCCGCTGGAAACCCGTGGCTTGCTTGCCTCGTACGATGTCTCGCGCAATCAGCTCGAAGTCCATGGTCCGACGAAGATTCCGCATACGAACCGGCGCATGCTGACTGCGATGTTGAGACTGCCAGAGGGCAATATCCAATTCATTGAGCCCGACGTTGGCGGCAGTTTCGGCGTCCGTGGCGAGTTCTATCCCGAGGACTTTCTCATTCCATGGCTCGCGATGCGCTTGCGCAAACCGGTTCGCTGGATCGAGGACCGGATCGAACATTTTTCGGCTATCAATCACAGTCGCGAGTCCGAGCTCGAGATCAGAGCCGCGGCCAACGCTGACGGCAAGCTCACCGCGTTCGAACTGCGACTGAAGTCCGATATGGGCGCGTATATGCGCACCCATGGCGACGTTGTGCCGTCCTACATCGCTGCCGGCTTCCCGGGCCCCTACCGGGTCCGCAACTACCGCGCCCAGGCGCGCGCGGTGCTCACCAACAAGTCGCCAACCGGCACGATCCGCTCGCCAGGCACATTCGAGTCCAATTTCGCACGCGAGCGGGTGGTAGATATGCTGGCCGCCAAGCTCAACATCGATCCCGCGGAATTTCGCCGCCGCAATTTAATTCGGCCGGCTGAAATGCCTTGGCACGTCGGCACTGTCGGCGGGGGGCATCCGACGACTTATGACAGTGGCGATTTCCCGGCGATCTTCGAGCGGGCGTTAACCGAGTTCGGCTGGAACCAGCAACCAGGGCGGTTGCAAGACGGTCGCGCCATTGGCCGGGGCATCTCGGTTTCCGTTGAGCCGTCGGCACTTGGCGTTTTCGAAAGCGCGCGCGTAGAAGTCGATCTGGGCGGCAATGTGCGCGTGATCACCGGCTGCACTTCTCAAGGGCAGGGACAGGAAACCTCGCTCGCGCAGGTGGCGGCGGAAGTTCTGGCTGTGCCAATCAACCGGATCACGGTCGTTCACGGCGACACCGGCCAAATCCAATTTGGCGGCGGCACGAATGCGAGTCGCACGGCTGTGATGGCCGGCAATGCTGTCTACGCCGCTGCGAATGAAGTCAGAACGAAAGCCATCCGCGGTGCCGCACAGAAACTCGAATGCGCTGAGAGTGACCTGATATTGAGGGATGGACGTATCGAAATCGTCGGTGCACCCGGTTCAGGCCTTGCGCTCGGCGACGTTGCGCGGCTAATCGCGCCCGGTGACGATACGCTTTTGCGATCGCCTGGTGACGTGATCATCCCCGATAACGACGGGCTGACCGCAACCAGCATGATCCGAGGCGTGCCGAACGGAACCAGCGTGTTTGCGGTCCACCTTGCGGAGGTCGCAGTTGATCCCGACACCGGCCAAATCCAGGTCAAGCGCATGCTGGTCGCTTGCGATATTGGACGCGCGATCAATCCAATGATCGTCGAGGGCCAGCTTGTCGGCGGTGCTGTTCAGGGGCTTGGTTTCGCGTTGCTCGAAGAGCTCGGCTATGACGATCAGGGCCAATTGCTGACAGCGTCTCTGGCCGACTATCTGGTGCCAAGCTCCTACGACGCACCCGCCATTAAAACCGTTCTGATCGAGCAAGCGCGCTCGCCCTCGAACGCGCTTGGGATCAAAGGTGTCGGCGAAGTCGGGCCGACCGGCGTCGGCGCGGCAATTGGCAACGCGCTGGCCGACGCATTGTGCATTCAAAACGGAATCGATGCGCTCCCGCTCTCCCCCGAGCGCGTGCTCGACGCGATTGCCAAAGCCTCACGATGAAGCCCGCTCCATTCAAGTATTTCGCCCCGGCGAATATCGCGCAGGCGATCGAGATGCTGGCGGCCGACGATCAGGCGCGCCCAATTGCCGGCGGGCAGAGCCTGGTCCCGATGATGAACCTGCGGCTCGCGCGGCCATCGGCGCTGATCGATCTCAACCGCATTCCCGGACTTTCCGACATCCGCGAGACGGGCGAAGTCTTGTGCATCGGCAGCATGACGCGGCAGGCCACCCTGCTGCGGTCGCCTTTGGTTCGCCGGCTGGCGCCGCTGATGACTGACGCCCTCGCCTTCGTCGGTCACCCGCCGACACGCGCACGCGGCACGATCGGCGGCAGCATCGCCAACGCGGATCCGGCTGCCGAGCTCCCAGTAGTGATGTTGGCGCTCGATGCCGACTTTGTCGTGCGTGGCTCGACCGGCGAACGCGTGATCCCCGCAAGGGATTTTTCCCGAGGAATGTTCGAAACGTCGATCCGGGAGGGTGAACTCCTGACCGAAATTCGCGTCCCCTCACGGCAACCATTGGCGCGCCATGCCTTCCTTGAGCTCGCGCGGCGGCACGGAGACTTCGCGATCGTATCGGTTGGCGTTAACCTGACCCTGAATGTCGATGGCAAATGCGAGAAAGCGCGCGTCGTCCTCGGCGGTGTCGGGCCCGTGCCGGTGCGTTGTGCAGCAGTGGAAGCAATGCTTCAAAACCAGCCGCTGAACCAGGTGAATTTTCGGGCTGCAACAGACGTTATCGATCCGGGGATGATCGAGTTCGAAAGCCGAGGGGCAAGCCGAGATTACCGGCTACATGTTGCGCGTGTTTTGCTTCAGCGCGCGCTCGAATCAACGAGCCGCTCCACGGATGCTAAATCGGTATGAAGCAAAGCCTGAAATTCTCGGTCAATGGGCGGCCGCTCGAGCTCAATGTCGAGCCGCGACAAACTTTAGCCGATTGCTTGCGGGTGGAATTGGGGCTGACCGGTACGCATCTCGGCTGTGAGCATGGCGTATGCGGCGCGTGCACAGTGATGGTCGATGGTGACGCGGTACGTTCCTGTCTAATGTTTGCCGTCCAGCTCGAAGGCGCTCAGGTCGTAACGATTGAGGGCGTGTCTCCCCCCTCCGGCCTCTCTTCCCTGCAGCAGAAAATGCGCGAATATCACGCGCTGCAATGCGGCTTCTGCACGCCGGGGATGGTGGTCGCGCTGCACCATCTGTTCATGGGGAATGCAACGCCGGACGAAGCGGAAATCTGCGAAGCGATCTCCGGCAACATATGCCGCTGCACCGGGTATCAGCCAATCATTGCGGCGGCGCTCGCCCTGTCGCGCGAAAATGGCGGGGCCTGATGTGAGGACTTACTGCAGGCGCCCGCTGACCAGGCGCCCGCCGACCATTACGGCGCGATTGAGTGAGCCACTCGCCACGAGGTCTTCTTGATCTTCGGCATCGGTGATCAACAAATCAGCGCGAGCACCCTTATGGACGCCCCAGTCTTTCCCCAGGCCCATGATTGCGGCCGGCGAACTGCTAACGAGTTCGTAGGCTTTGGCAACGTCGGTCAATCCAAGATGCGCCGAAAGCAGAGTCCAGCGCGCGATTTCGAGCATGTCACCCGACCCGGTCGGCACAAACGGATCTTGGATGTTGTCCGAGCCCGCCGCAACACGCACACCGGCTGCCAGCAATTCTGGCACTCTCGTTAAGCCGCGCGGCGGCAAAGAGTCGGCATCGCGACCCTGGAGGAATAGGTTTGCGGCGGGCAAAGTGACAACAGCGATGCCAGCCCGCGCAAGCCGTTCGATAATCCGAGCAGCGGCAACTGGGCCGAGCGCGCTCAATGCCGAGGAATGGCTGGCTACAACGCGGTTCTGCATGCCAAGCGCTTCGGTGCGCTCCGCAAGTGGCTCGAATAGCAGCTTGTCTGCGTTTAAATGTTCATCGATGTGCAGATCGAGCGGTAGTCCGCTTTTACTCGCGAGATCAAAGACCATGTCGAGGAAAGCGATCGGGTCATCTGAGATGAACGGCACGCCGCCGATCACATCCGCGCCCATGTCGATCGCAGCGAGCAGCCAGTTCCGTGCTGCATCGTGCATGCGCGTTGCGCCGCTCGTCACGTGTGCAACGACCTGCACCGTCATGCGCTGAGCGTGTCGCTCGCGAAATTCGATCATCGCCTCGACACCGCGCGTCCGCGTGTCCGGATCGATGTTGGTGTGGCTACGGATCGCCACAGTGCCGCACGCAAGGCACGCTTCGAGTGTACGCGCAGCGCGAGACAGGATGCCCTCTTTGGTCACAGTCGCCGCGAAGGCCTGATAGCCCGCAAGCGCGCCGGGAATATCGCCAGTCTGGTTCTGGACCAGCCGGCGGGTACGCGATTTATCGAGGTGCTGATGCATGTCGACAAGACCGGCCACCACCAGTTTGCCACCGAGTTCGATCTTCTGGTGCAACTCGCCGACCGCCAAAGCCGCTCCAACCCGGGCAATGCGGCCATCAGTCCCAATCTCGATCTCTAGCAATTCCGGAGCCTTAGCCCCGGTTGAAAGTACACGTCCGCCCTTGAGGACGATTGGGCGATCCAAGCTCTGGGGATTCATGAGGTTGTCCCTATCCGAAACGGCTGGCCGGTATATTGCATAATTTTTTGCACGACTTGTATACTAAAGGCGAGGCTGTCGTCGCAGAGGCCCAGCCCATTCACCGTGGAGGGGAAGATGGCTATTTCGACGCGTATTCGACGACGTACTGTTCTTCAGGGCATGGGAGCAGGCGTTGCGGCCGGTGTTTTGGGCACGTGGCCAAGGCAGGCATCTGCCGACGAAAAACAGGGCATCACCGATACGGAGATTCTGATCGGCGCGCTCGGCCCTATTACGGGACCGACTGCTTTTATCGGGGGGCCGGCACGCGACGGCATGGCGCTGGCGATCGAGAAGATCAACGAGGCTGGTCCAATCAACGGCCGCAAGCTGCGGCTGGTCTATGAGCACGCCGCGACACCTGCGGAGAGCGTCGCGGCTGCAAAGAAGCTCACTGAAAACGACAACGTCTTCATTCTCGTTTTGGCGTCGGGCAGCACTGGCGCGGCTGCGGCCGCCGACTACGTGCGGTCTGCGAAGATCCCGACTTACAACATCTTCGGCGCAACGCCGATCATCCGCGAACCTTTCGCACGCAACGTCTTCCACGGCTCGATGCCCGATCCCGTCGTCACCGGCTCGGGAATGGTCGACGAGGTGTTCAAGGCGGTGCCGAACATCAAGAAGGTCGGGGTGCTTGCCGGTACCTACGCGTTCCCGCAGGCCAACCTCAAGGCGATGACGCCGATCCTTCAAAAGCGAAATCTTGAAGTCGTGCTCGAACAGTTCGACGCCGCGGCCACCGACTACACCGCACAGCTTGTCTCATTCGCGCGGCAGCGGGTGCAGGCCATCATCGTGCTGGGCAGCTTCACGGAAGCCGGCTTCGCCATCAAGCAGGCGCCGGACAAGGGACTCACAGACGTCGCCTGGGTCCTTGATGGTTCGGGCACCAACGACGCGATCGTATCGATCATCGGAAAAGAGAATTCAACCAACCTGCGCGGCTACTACAATGCGCCGTACTTCCCGTCGCAGACCGACGCGCCGATCCAGGGCTTCATGAAGGTCTGGATCGCAAAATACGGCCAGCCACCGCAGGGCCGCCCAAACCTCTACGACATCGTTGCCTACGGCTGCACCTACGTGATGGCGCAAGCGATCAAGGGCGCAGGCCGCGACTTGAACTGGACCTCGCTGATGGATAGCTGGGAGAAACTCAAAAACGCCAAGCCGTCAGATATGGGCGGCTATGACGTGACCTTCCCCGAGACTGTGACGTCCACCGATCACCAAGGCAACAAGCTGATCGGTCCCGCCCAGATCGTAAACGGCAAGTGGAAAGTTGTGCCCTGACGGCAGCCGGCGATGCTGTCTGAACTGCTGATGATCGTCGTTGGCGGTCTAAAGATGGGAGCGATCTACTCCCTGACCGCCATTGGCATCGTCGTGATCCACAAGGCGACACGCACCGTGAACTTCGCGCACGGCGCGTTCGTTTTGTGCGGCGCCTATGTGACCTACGGCATCGTTGAAGTGCTGCAATTCGGTTGGTGGGCAGCGTTCGTGCTGGCCTCACTGGCAGGAGGCCTACTCGCCGCCGTTGTCGAGCTCGGCATTCTTCGGCCGATCCGTCAGGCTGACTCGTTTGCCGTAATCACCGCGACGATCTTCATCGGCATCGGCATCTCCGATATCTACAGACTCCTCCAGAACACCGAGATTCTTGCCGTTCGCAGCATGATCCGCGGCGCCCCGTTGTTCATTGGCGATGCGATGATCACGCGCGAACAGATCGCAGTGGTCGGCGGCGCAATGGCCGTCGCGCTCATCGGTGTCGCCTTATTCGCATATGCGAAGTTCGGCCGCGGCATGAGAGCGATGGCGTCAAACCCGCGCGGCGCCGTCCTTTGCGGCTACTCCTCAGATGCTATGAACGCGTTGGCTTGGTTTGTCGGCGGGGCGATGGCCGGTGTCGCCGGCTCGTTCGCCGCTCCCAGCACAGGGGTCACCGCCGAGCTGTCGGTTGCGATGGTCACTGCGGGATTTGCCGCGGCGGTGATCGGAGGTTTCGATTCCCTGCGCGGCGCACTACTCGGCGGCCTGATCCTAGGGGTCTGTGAAACCCTTGCCGCGGGCTACGTTTCAAGCGCCATGAAGAACGCCGTCAGTTTCCTGCTGATCTTCATTATTCTGCTATGGCGGCCACAGGGCCTGTTCCCGGAAGCGAAGATACGACATGTCTAGAACCGGCGCGCTCAGAGTGTTCGCGCCAAGTCTTTTTGTGTTTGCGCTCTCGATCGCCGGATTGCTGCTGGGCAGCTACTGGCAATACGTTCTCGCGCTGTCGATCTCGGCCGCCGTGATAGGCACTGCGCTCGCGATGATCGTGAGCTATGCGCGCTGCATCACGATCGCGACCGGCGCGATGCTAGCTATTGGCGCTTATGGCGCTGCCCTGCCGGTGGTGCGCCTGGACGTGCCATTCCTTGTTGCATTGCTGTTCGCCACAGCGCTCGGTGGGTTGGCCGGACTGATCCTCGCAGTGCCGGGAGTGCGGTTCCGCAGCCACAATCTCGCAATGGTGACCTTTGTCTTTCAGGCCGTCGTCATCATCGTGCTGCGCCAGAGCAAAGGTCTCACGGGCGGCGCCGAAGGCCTCCCAATCCCTGCACCAGTTGTCTTCGGGTTCCGCTTCAGCAGCGACGCCGACTTCCTCCTCCTCTGTGGTTTCCTTTCGGCACTGGTGATCCTGCCACTGATCGTCCTGCTCGAAGGCGCGCTGGGCAAGAACCTGCGCGCCGTGGCAGCCAATGAGAGCGCCGCACGCGCATTCGGCATCAACGTCAATCGGCATCTGATTGCAGCGTTCGTCTGGAGCTCGGCAGTTATCGCGTGCGCAGGAGCAATCATGGCGCCGCGATACCGGATTATCGATCCGGACAGCTACGGCATCCTCGCCTCCATTCTGGCGCTTGCCTATCCGATCGTGGGAGGCATGGGTTCACCCTGGGGCGGACTTGTTGGCGGTGCAGTCCTTCGCGCACTGCCGGAGGTCCTGCGCCCGTTGGCGGATTATCTGGAATTGATGTTCTGCATCCTTGTGGTCGCGACCATCATCTTCTTCCCGGGCGGTTTCGGCTCATTCGTCACGGGGACATTTCGGCGGAAGCCCGCGAAGTTGGAAACATCCGCAAGATCCGAGCCGCGGCGCGCGGTACATGATTTCATCTCGGACATGAATATCCTGGGTCGGCGAGAGGTTCGTCCACCACAGGACCGCTCTCGGTCTACACCGATTCTTCGAATTTCCGGGGTTACGAAGTCGTACGGCGCACTACGCGCGGTAAGCCACGTCTCGTTCGACGTGACGGCACAAACGATCCACGGCCTGATGGGCCCGAACGGCGCCGGTAAGACGACATTGTTCAACATCGTCTCAGGCCTGAACGCGTCCGATGAAGGTCAGGTGCTGTTTGACGGAACGCCACTCGACGATGTTCCGGTCGAGTCCCGCATTAAACTCGGCATGTCCAGGACGTTCCAGCACGCCGCCGTCTTCGACAAGCTATCGTGCGTCGATAACGTGCTGATCGGTCTCGGCCTCAATGACATTTGGCAGGCAAGTGTGCGCAGCGTTCACATGGCGATGCATTCGCAGCGCGCCCGTGCAGAACGCAAGGCCGCAATGGCCGCTCTCGACGCAGTCGGTCTCGCCCACCGTGCGCGCGAAGGCGCCGGCTCATTGTCGCTCGGCGATCAACGGCGCCTGGAGATCGCACGGGCGATCGTCTCATGCCCACGAATTATCCTGCTCGACGAGCCGGTCTCCGGCGTGTCCGTCGAGGAAGCGGCCGGGCTGCGTGAACTCTTGCTCAGAATCAACCGCGAGCTCGGCACCGGAATGGTCGTGATCGAGCACAACATCAGCTTCCTGGTGTCCTTGTGCAATCGAATTTCGGTCATGAGCGACGGCCGTATCATCGCGGAGGGCGACCCCGATGTTGTCGTCAATGACGCCCTTGTGCGCCGGGCATATTTCGGGGAGCGGGAGATCTCAGCGTGATCCTTCAGGTCTCCAATCTTCGCGTCACTGCCGGACCGATGATCCGGGTCGACAATCTCGACTTGACGCTAGAAGAACGCGGTTGCCTTGCGCTGCTCGGCCCCAATGGAGCCGGCAAGACCGCCAGTGTCGAGGCTATTATCGGGCTAATCCCGAAGTCGTCCGGACGGGTGACCTTCGACGGACTGGATATCTCGTCTCTGCCGGCGAGCTCAGTCGTGCGCATGGGCCTCTCGTTGGTGCCCCAGTTGCGGGAGCTTTTTCCAGGCTTCACGGTCGACGAGACCCTGCTGGCAGGCGCCAATGCGGCTGGCCGGCGCAAAGCCGGATCACGCGATCATATTTATGACCTGTTCCCACGGCTGGCGGAACGCCGGCATCAGTTCGCCGGCTCGCTGTCCGGCGGCGAGCAGCAAATGCTCGCGATTAGCCGCGCGCTGATGTCTAACCCGAAGGTGATCCTGCTTGATGAGCCGTCGGCCGGGCTGGCGGTCGGTATCGTGCGTTCATTCATCGACGTGGTGAGGCAGATCCGAGCGACGGGGGTCGCCATCCTGCTCGTCGAACAGAACCTGGAAATCGCTTCGGCCTTGGCCGAGAATTGCATTGTGATGGCGGCAGGCCGCGTCGTCTGGCGAGGCTCAGCAGATGACGCGATCAACAACGAAGAAATTCGCCGCGCTTACTTTGCGTGACGATTGAGATCGGCTTCGCGATCCGCCAGATTGAGGGCAGCGATCAGATCAGCGAACAGTTCATTGTTCAGACTGACGTGATCGACAAGAAGCTTGAAGGCCTTGTCACCGTCGCCCGACACAATCGCGTCGATGATCATTTGATGCTCGAGGGATGCGAGCCGCAACGCGTCGGGGCGGCGCAACTGGAAAGCTCGGTACGGCGCAATCCGATCGTGGAGCGCACTCGCCTGATCGGCCAGATAGCGGTTGTGCGAACCCTTGTAGATGGCGCGATGAAATGTCTTGTTCATCGCGTGATAGCCTTCCTTGTTGCCGGACTTCAAGTACGGCGCGAACTGTCTGTGTATGGCAATCAGTTCCGCGTGCTCGAACTGCGTCATGCGGCGTGCCGCGAGCCGGCCGCAAAAACCCTCGAGCTCCGCCATCATCTCGAACATCTCTACCATCCGCGATGGCGTGATTTTTGCAACGATAGCTGTCTGATGCGGACGCCATTCGACGAGTTCGCTGGCGGCGAGCTGACGGAGCGCTTCGCGAACCGGAGTGCGCGAAACGTTGAAGGTCTCGGCCAGACGTTTTTCGTCGAGCTCTTCGCCCGGACGGAACTCGCCTGAGATGATCTTTTCGGAAATCTGCCGCCGGACCTGGTCCGATCGGGTAAGCGGTTGCTGGTCGTCCAGTTCCTCGCGAACCGGGACCTTAGCCGTCGCCGCTCTTGCCATGTGGGCCTCCTAGCGCAAATCTCATCGTCAATGCTTGAAATAAATGCAACTGAATTTTTTTTGTATACCACAAAATCAGTATTGTATATACTTCTGCAAGAACGTACAGAAGTGGGGAAATCATGGCCGTTCGCGTCGGACTCCTTCAAGTAGAGTGCAATCGTAGCCGTTCGGAAAACTTGGCGCGGGCGGAGCGTGCCATCCGGGAAGCGGCAAGCAAGGGCGCGCAGGTGATGCTGCTGCCCGAAGTTTTCCACGAATTATTTTTCATCACTGATCTCGACAACAAGTACTTCGATGCCTCGGAACCAATTCCCGGCCCCATCACCGAGATGATGTCGAAGCTCGCGACAGAGCTTTCCGTCGTGATTGTTGCGCCGATCTACGAATCGGTGGGCCGCAGCGTCTACTACAACTCCGCCGCCGTGATCGATGCGGATGGCCAACTGCTTGGCGTCTACCGCAAGAACCACATTCCGCTGAACACGATCTTCTACGAAAAGCTGTACTTCAAGCCCGGTAACCTGGGCTATCCGGTCTTCAATACCCGTTATGGCAAGATCGGCCTCCTAATCTGCCACGACCGGCACTATCCAGAAGGCGCGCGCGCTCTTGCACTCAATGGAGCCGAGATCCTGCTCGTGCCGAGTGCCACTCCCGACAAGAGCCTCTCCCGCAAAGTCTGGGAGAAGGAGCTCGCCGGCCACGCGATCTTTAACGAATATTTCGTCTGCGGTCTCAACCGCACCGGCCAAGAGGGCAAATACTATTACTACGGTCACAGCGTCGCATTCGATCCTGCCGGCGAAATGCTGGGCCAGGCAGGCGATGGCGAGGAAATCTTCCTCGTCGACTGTGATCTCGATCTCGTCACTCAACGTCGGCGCGCCTGGCAATTTTTCCGGGACAGGCGCCCAGACACTTACGGCATTCTCACCGCGCTGGTGCCGTAAGTGCACAACAAGCAATAACGCAGTGCGGCTGGGATGGAGTCTTCGATGCGCAAGCTGACGTTAATAGCGATGCTCCTCAGTGTGTTTGGGCTGACTGCCCAGGCGCAAGCTGCGGACAAGGTCCGATTTGCTTACGCGATCCAGGTTCATCAGGCCAATATGATGATCATTCAGGACTTCGCAAAGAAATACGGTGTTGAGCTCGAGATCGTGCCGATGCGGCGTTACGCCGACCTGCAGTTGGCGTTGATGACCAATCAGGTCGACGTCGCCGTGATGGGTTACATCAACGTCGGCCTGATGGAAGAAAAGAACTTTAAGGACTATCGCGTGATCGCGGGCGTGTTTGCCGGCGGTCAGAGTCTCACCCTTGCCAAGGACATCAAGCCGAAGACCTGGAAAGACCTCGAAGGTCTGACGCTTGGCACGGCGCCGAACAGCTACGCTGAGCTCCTGTTCAAGACCAGCGCGAGGCTCGCCGGCGCCGACCTCTCGAAAATCAAGACCGTGAGCTTCGCAGCCGGCGGCCCACCGATGCTCTCGGCCCTGAAGAACCGTCAGATTGACGGCTTCGTGTCCTGGGAGCCGAACAACGCCGACGCCGCGGTGGCAGGCGACGGCTACTACAGCACGCTCGACATCGGAGACAATGCGACCAAGCACATCAACGGCACGCTGACAGTCAATTCCAATTTCCTTAAGGATCACCGCGCCGCGGTGGTCGGCGTGGTCAAAGCGCTGGTGGATGCGACCAACGAGCTCAATAAGAACAATGCCGAATACGTGCAGGTCGCCGTCAAGGGCACCGGCTCGTCGATGGATGTTGTGAAGGAAGCCATCCCGCGCGGGCGCCTCGACTACAAGCTATACGAAAAGGAAGCCAAGGCTCTGCTAAATCTGATCGCCCAGGCGAAGATGACGCAGACCGACACGTCGGGCGCCGTCGATCGCCAGTTCGACTATTCACTGCTGACCGAAGCAACCGGTCAGTCGAAAAGGCAGCTCGGCGGCGAGTAGGCACCATCCGTGACAATGGCACCGATTGCCCAAACACAGGGAGGCACGGGCTAGCGTACTCTCCTTCGTGTACGCGCACCCGATCTTCCGCCGTGCAATCGGGCCACTTGTCGTCCTTGTGCTTTGGCATTGCGCATCGACCTACGGCTGGGTCGATGCGCGCTTTGTGCCGGCGCCGCTCAATGTTCTGAACTCCCTCAGAGAGTGGATGTTCGGACCGGTCGGCGCCAGTCCCTACTCCGGCACCTGGTTTACCCATGCCGCCAACAGCTTCTACCGCGTCATTGGCGGCTTTCTCATCGCGTCGGTGTTCGGTGTAGTGCTGGGGTGCATCATCGGCTGGTCGCGCCTGACGTCCGACTTGCTTGACCCGATCATTCAAATCATTCGCCCGATTCCGATCACGGCCTGGGTTCCTTTTGCCGTTATCTTCTTCGGCATCCGGGACGGATCTGCCTTCTTTCTGATCGCGCTCGGCGCGTTCTTCCCGATCGTCGTCAACACCGCGGCCGGCGTCGCGGGAACGCCGAAGCTTCTCGTTCGCGCGGCGCGCATGCTCGGCATCCGCAAGCAAAATATATTACCGCGCGTCGTGCTTCCATCGGCGATGCCCTACATCTTTACCGGCCTGCGCCTCGGCATCGGACTCGCGTGGGTGTTGGTGATCGTCGCCGAGATGATGGCCGTGAAGTCGGGCCTCGGTTTTGCAATGTGGGATGCTTACTATTTCCTGCGCATGGACATCATCATCGGCGCGATGCTGAGCGTCGGCCTGCTTGGATTCCTCAGCGATCTCGTCATCAAAGCGATCGGAAATCACGTCCTGCGTTGGAGCCGCGGCCTATGAGCACCACCGCACGCAAAGCCACGTCGGGATCGCCGCGGATTGTGGCGCGCGGGCTGCGGAAGGAGTTTGTCGATATCTCTCGTCAAGCGCAGGTCGTGGCACTCTCCAGCATCGATCTCGATATCGGCGAGGACGAATTCCTGACAATCCTCGGACCAAGTGGTTGTGGAAAGTCCACGCTGCTCAACATCATTGCCGGCTTCGAGCACGCTACGGACGGCGAGGTGCGGCTCGACGGACAGACCATCCGTGACCCGGGACCGGACCGCGGGGTCGTCTTCCAGGAATATGCGTTGTTCCCTTGGCTCAATGTGGTGCAAAACATCGAGTTTGGCCTGCGCGAACGCGGGGTGCCGAAAGCGGAGCGGAAAGTTCGCGTCACCAGACAGATCAGCGCCGTCGGCTTGGATGGCTTCGAAGACCGTTTCCCGCAGGAACTGTCGGGTGGCATGCGGCAACGCGTTGCCCTCGCCCGGGTGCTCGTCAACGACCCCAAGATCCTCCTGATGGACGAGCCGTTCGCGGCACTCGACGCGCAGACGCGCACCATCATGCAGACCGAACTGCTGCGCGTCTGGAGCGCGGAGCGGCGCACCGCACTTTTCGTCACCCACAATATCGAGGAAGCCGTTCTGCTCGGCGATCGTCTCGTGGTGATGACCGCGCGGCCTGGGCGGATCAAGGAGATCGTCAACGTCAAACTGCCGCGCCCCCGCGACGTGACGTCGGCGGAATTCAACGAGATCAGGCGCTATGTCGCGTCCCTGCTGGAAAGCGAAGTTCAGACCGCATTTGCCTCGATGCAGGCCGGCAAGAATGCTCAAAGCTAAACGCCCATCAATTCCGGTTCAGCCGGCTCGCGACGTTTTGGCGGATAAAGTAGCGCTCGTCACGGGGGCAAGCCGCGGGATCGGCCGCGCTATCGCGGAGCACCTGGCTCGTGATGGCGCCTTCGTGTTTGTGAATTTTCACACGGCCAAGCGCGAAGCAGCTGACTGCATCGCCGCGATTCGCGCAGCAGGCGGCGCCGCCGAAGCGATCCGCGCCGACATCTCGAAGCAACCGCAGGTCAGGCGCATGTTCGACAGCATTCGCAAGCGTGCCGGACGGCTAGACATCCTGGTCGGTAACGCCGGCATCGCGCCAATAGCAAATGAGCTTGTCCGGGTGACGCCAAAAATGTGGAACGAGACATTCTCGGTCAACGTCACTGGCGCATTCCTCTGCGCGCAAGCGGCTGTGCCCTTGCTGCGGCGTTCAAAAGGCGGGCGCATGATCTTCATTGGCTCCGCCGCTTCACGATTAGGCGGAACGATCGGTCCGCACTACGCGGCCTCCAAGGCCGCGCTTTCCGGTCTCGTCGAGTATTTGAGCCGGGCGCTCGGCCGCTATGCGATCACGGTGAACATTGTCGAGCCCGGCTTCGTCGCGACCGAACTCTCCTCCAGTTTGCATCGCGGCGCCGCGAACGTCCGCGCCATGCGACAAGCCGTGCCACTCGGCCGGGTCGGCACAGTCAAAGAGATTGCGGCAGCCGTCGCATTTCTAGCTGCCCCTAACGCTTCATACATTACCCGCCAAAACCTCGCGGTGACCGGCGGACGATGAAAAATCGAAACAAAGATCCGGGATATGAACCAAGAACTACTTATAGAACGACGCGGCCAGGTTGCGTGGCTGACGATCAATCGGCCTGAAGTGCGCAATGCCCTGGGTCTGGCGATCACCAAGCAGATTGCCGAGACGTTGCGTGAATTGTCTAAGGACAAGAACGTCCGCGTCATCGTGCTGACTGGCGCCGGCGACCGCGTGTTCGTGTCCGGAGCAGATGTGCGCGAATTCAAAGAGCATCTCGCCACGCCGGAGACAGCATTGAAGTACGATGCTGCGGCGGAAGAGCTGCAATCGGCTCTGCGCGCGGCATCCCAGCCGGTGATCGCGCGAATCAACGGCCACGCGGTCGGCAGCGGTACGATTGTTGCCGCATCCTGCGATTTCCGGATCACAGTGCGCCAAGCCAAGTTCGGCATTCCGGTCGCCAAATTCGGTTTCATTGCGCCGGTACCGGACACCCTGCGGCTCACCCAACTCATCGGGCCGGCCAATACAAAAATGCTGATGATGACAGCGCAGTTGATCGAAGCCGAGCGCGCCAAGGCGATCGGCTTGGTCGATCAGGTCGTCGACCCAGCAGAATCTCGATGCCGCAATCGATGAACTCGCCAATACGTTGGCGGCCAATGCGCCGCTGACGCTCAAGGCAACCAAACAGATGATCGAACAGCTCGCCGCGCCACCATCGGACGTGATGGCCGGCGGCAAGTGGTACCAGGAGATCTTTCGCAGCCGGGACTTCCAGGAAGGTCTCGACGCGTTTCTGACGAAACGTAAGCCGGAATTTACAGGTGAATAAGCACAGCGCGAATCCCGACGCTGCGGCGCCCACCAAGCAGACCACGGAGCGCCGAGGCCCGCTTTCCGGCGTCAAGGTCATCGACCTCACGCACATGCTCGCGGGACCGTATTGCACCTGGCTGCTTGGGACACTCGGCGCCGACGTCATCAAAGTCGAAATGCCCGGCCGAGGCGACTTCACCCGCTCGATTGCACCTTTCGCCAACGAGCGAAGTGTCTATTTCTGTAGCGTCAACCGTAACAAGCGCAGTATCACGCTCAATCTCAAGCAGTCACTCGGCAAAGAAGCGCTGCTACGCCTCGTGCGCAGCGCCGATGTATTCGTCGAGAACAATCGGCCGGGCGTTATGCAACGGCTAGGTCTCGACTACGAATCCCTCGCCAAGATCAATCAACGGCTGGTCTACGCGTCGATTTCGGGCTTCGGGCAGACCGGACCATACAGCAAGCGGCCCGCCTTTGACGCCGTCGTGCAGGCCATGTCCGGCATCATGAGCATCACAGGCGAGGAAAACGGTTCGCCGGCGCGGGTCGGCACGTCGATTGGCGATATTGGTGCAAGTCTGTTCGGCACCGTCGGGGTGCTTGCGGCTTTAAACGATCGCAACACCACCGGTCGCGGCGCGCAGGTGGACATCGCGATGCTCGATTCTCAGGTTGCCATCCTGGAAAACGCAGTCGCGCGATACTTGAATTCCAATGACGTGCCGCGCCGCATTGGATCACGGCATCCGCTTATTGCGCCATTTCAGGCGTTTCCGACCAGCGACGAACCAATCGTCATCTGCGTCGATACTGAGGAGCAATGGGCACGCTTCTGCAAGGCGATCGAGCGCGGCGACCTGATGAGCAATCCACACTTCGGAAATGGCTCGGACCGCGCGCATTATCATGCGGAGTTGGAGCCAGAGCTGATCAAGGCGCTGGTGAAGCGCACCCGGGCTGAATGGCTCGCAATTCTTGATGCTGCCGACGTACCGTGCGGGCCGATCAACGACATACCGACGGTCGTAAGAGACCCGCAGATTCTCGCCCGTGGCATGATCGTGCCGGAGGCGAACGGCGGTTACGTGAACCAGCCGATCCATTTCTCGCCTTATGCGCAAATGCCGCAGCAGCCCGCCCCGGAGTTCGGCGCCGACACCCGCGCCGTGCTGGCGGAGTGCGGCTTCACCAGCGACGAAATCGCAAAAATGCGGGACGAGGGCGCGATCTAACAAGGAATTCCACCTGCACTGAAGGATTGTGTGATGCCTTACCTGACCACTAATGATGGCGTGAAGCTCTATTACGAAGAGACCGGCTCGGGCCATCCGATCCTCTTCATCCATGAATTCTCAGGCGACTATCGCGCTTGGGAGCTCCAGGTTCGCTACTTCTCGCGCCGTTATCGGTGCATCACGTTCAACGCCCGCGGCTATCCGCCGTCAGAGGTTCCCGACGGCGTGGAGAAATATTCGCAGCGGCGCGCAGTCGACGATGCGGTCAACGTCCTCGATCATTTGAAGATCGACAAGGCACATATCGTCGGCCTGTCGATGGGCGGCTTCGCCGCGCTCAACTACGGTGTCCACTATCCGCATCGCGCGCTCTCGATCATTGTCGGGGCAGCCGGTATGGGCGCAGAGCCGGACAAGACGGCCCAGTTCAGGCAAGAAGTCGAGGTCGTCGCCAAACGCTGGGAAGCCGAAGGAGCGAAAAGATTTGCGCCAATCTACGGCTCTGGACCAGGCCGCGAACAGCTCGAGATGAAAGACCCGCGCGGCTTCAAGGAATTCATCGACCAGCTCAGTGAGCACGACCCGAAAGGTGCCGCCCTGACTTTGCGTGGAGTGCAGATGCGCCGGCCCTCGCCGTTCGACCTCAAGAGCGAGCTTGAGAAGATGACGGTGCCGACCCTGATCATCCATGGCGATGAGGACCGCTCATGCCTTGGCACGGGCGCCTTCATGAAGCGGACAATTCCCTCGGCAGGCCTGATGGTATTCCCGAAGACGGGTCACACGATCAATCTCGAAGAGCCGGCACTCTTTAATTTCGCGCTCCAGGACTTCTTCACGCAGGTGGAGAGTGGCCGCTGGATGCTGCGCGATAAGCGTACGGAAACGGCAGCCGTGCTACTCGACAGGAGCCGAGGCTAAGAAATCAGGAAGTGCCGGGGCTCAGAACAGTTCCGGCACGTCATTGAGCCCGCGTGCCGCTTCGATTGCAGCCGGCAAATAGGCGCAGAACGCGTCGACCCATTCGGCCGGCACGGTCGTGCTCACTTTGACAAAACGCGAGCCAAACCTTGGAGTGTGGTAGGCGCCTTGCCGAACCATGATCCCTCGTTGGGCAAAAACTGTGGCTAGCGCTTCGGGTCGCACACCCAGTTCGGCGCATTCGATCACAAGGAAATTGCCGTTGGACGGATAGACCGGGATATGAAGACCCGCGATCTTGTCCGCCGCCAATTTGATGGCTGTCTGATTCCGCCGCTGCACGGACTGGACCTGCGGCATCCATTCTGCCTTAACCTCAAGCCCTGCCATGGCGGCACGTTGGGCAATGACGCTGCTGCCGAGTGTGGCGGTCGACTTGCTCGCCAGCCTGTTGATCAGCATCTTGTTCGCAACCACCGCCCCAACGCGCAGCCCGGCGAGACCCAGCCATTTCGAGAAGCTGTAGATCGTCAGCGAACGCTCCGGATCGATAGTCGCCGCCAGCGTGTGATGATCGGCAAAATCGCGGTACGTGCAGTCGTGCAGGACGTAGGCGCCGGCAGATCTCGCGATCTCGCAGAATTCGCGGATTTCGTCGGGCGTGTAGCAGATGCCAAGCGGATTGTTCGGGTCGACTAGATAGATAATCCGCGTTTTTGCATCGACGGCGTCGGCGAGCTGCTTAGCCGACAGCCGGTAGTTCTGCTCGGGCCCGTAAATCGGGATTTCCCGTATCTCGGCGCCCCTGTCGCGGGCGAATTGCAGCGGCCATTTCCAACCGGGATCAGTGGTCACGAAATTCGTTCCCGGCTCGCATAAGGTGTGACAGACGGTCGCCAAGGCCGCGACGGCGCCATCGGTGACAAGCGCCGACGTCGTGTCCTTCGGCAGCCGCAGGTCGTCGAGGATCGCGTCGATCAGCGCGATGAAGCCACCCGGCGGCGCATAGGCGTGAAACTCCTCGGATTCAATTGAATCGAGCAGCGCCTGACGCACGCGGGGGTGCATCGGCAAATGATTGGTGTTCTGGCCGAGCCAGAACAGATTCTTGGTCGCAAAGAGACGATCGAAGTGTACGTTTCTCTGCTCGAACGTGCTCACTGCTTTTTCGGGCGCGGCTTGATGATCGAACCATAGCCGGCGATGCCACCGTCGATGGTGACGATGGTGCCGGTGATGTAGCCCGCAAGCGGGGAGGCCAGGAAGGTCACCAGATCGGCGACTTCCTGGTCCGTCCCCATGCGGCCGCCGGGATAGTCCTTCAGGTATTCCTGCCAGCGGTTCTCGTCGCCGAGGTTTTCCTGCGCGCGCAACTTCATCATGCGTGTCATGCGATTGGTCGCGATGGGTCCGGGATTTACACCGACGACGCGCACGCCGTAGTCGAGGCTGACGCCGCCGACTGCCTTGGTGAAGGACATGACTGCCGCGTTCCCGGTGCTACCGGCGACGTAGTTGTAGTCCCAGTTCTCGCCCGAGTTGCCGATGTCATTGATGATTACGCCGGAGCCGCGCTTCTTCATGCGCGTGTAGATTTCGCGGGTGAGGTTGATGTAGCCGAATACCTTGAGGTCAAAGCCACGCCGCCAGTCGGCATCGGTGAGCATCTCGATAGGGCCGCCCGGGATGTCGCCCGCGTTGTTAAACAGAATGTCGACGGCGCCGGCCCAGTTGGCGAGCTGGACCATGCTTTCGGTGGTCGATAGATCGCCGGGGCGGATCTCTACCTTCACCTTGTGCTTCGACAGGATCTCCTTCTTGACCGCCTCAAGCTCGTCGCCCGACCGGGCGGCGAGGTAGAGCGAGACGCCCTCCCCGGCCATCGTCAGCGCCGTGGTGCGGCCAATCCCCTTCGACGCGCCCGTGATTAGCGCGGTTTTGCCGTTTAATTTCAAATCCACAGAAGTCTCCCAACATTGACCAGTCCTCGTGCGAATGTATACAACTTAGCCGACATGGAATACAAGACTTCGGACGCATAGCTTTGATGACCAAAGCGCACATGCACACTCAGGCCACCGTGGTCGCATCTTACGTTGACGGTGATCGACTCTGGGACCGGCTGATGGCGCTTGCGCGCTTTGGCGCCCTGCCGGGCGGCGGCGTGAACCGGCAGGCGCTGTCGTCGGAGGAAATTGCGGCGCGCGCCGAAATCGTGCGCTGGGCAGAAGCAATCGGACTGGTCCCTTCAACGGACGCCGCCGCAAATCTTTTCCTGAGGCTGCCCGGCCGCGACGACAGCCTGCCGCCGGTCCTCGTCGGCTCGCACATCGACAGTCAGCCCACCGGCGGAAAATTCGACGGCGCGTATGGCTTTCTGGCCGGCATCGAGGTCGTGGAGGCAATTCGTTCTGCAGGGATTCAACCTCGTCGAAGCATCGACGTGGTTGCATGGATGAACGAGGAAGGCTCGCGCTTCGCGCCCGGCATGATGGGTTCGGCTGTTTTCTCCGGGGCAAGACAGCTTGTCGACATCTACCCGCTTAAGGATGCCGCGGGCGTGCCCGTCCAAGCGGCGCTCGAACAGGTCCTTGCCGCCAAGCCTTCGCTGCCGCTGCGGCCATTTGGATGGAAACCGCATGCGTTTTTTGAGGCGCACATCGAGCAAGGTCCGGTCCTCGAACTCGAACGGAAGACGATGGGAGTCGTCTCTGGAATTCAGGGAAAACGTACGTTTCGCGTCGAAGTCGTCGGCGAAGAGAACCACGCCGGCACTTCGCCCCGCGGGGTACGCCGGGATGCTCTTGTTGCTGCCGTCAACATCGTCCAGGCATTGCAGAACGCCCTATGGGACAAAGATGACATCGTTCGTTTCACCGTCGGCATGTTCACCGTGTCGCCGAACGCACCCTCGGTCGTAGCGGCGCGCGTGACTTTCTCGATCGATCTACGCCACCCCGACGCTACCACCTTGACCCGGCTCGGCGACCGCGTCGCGCCTCTCTGCCAAGAGCACCGGCTGCGCTGCGAGGTCAATGTACGCGAACTATTGCACGATCCGCCGCTCGAGTTTCCGCAACACATTCGCGACAAGCTCATGCGGATTTCGAATGCACTGGGCATTTCGAACATGGAGATCGCGTCGGGCGCCGGACACGACGCGCGCTACCTGCACTACATCTGCCCGACGGCGATGATCTTCATTCCGTGCAAAGCCGGGATCAGCCATAACGAGGCAGAAAGCATCCAAAAGGAACATGCGACCGCAGGCGCTCGTGTGCTTGCGGAAGCCGTGTTGGACCTCACGAACGCGGAATAAGACGATGAGCAGCCTGCCAATCGGGCCGAAAGTGGAAGGCGGGCCTGCCCGACGGCCGCAGCGGGTCTCGCTACGCGGAAGCTACGTTATCGTCAGACCACTTCAGGCGGCAGAAGACGCGCCAAGTCTGTATGAAGGAACGCATGGTCCCGGCGAGGACGACTTCTGGCTCTACATGTCTGAAGGGCCCTTTTCGACGTTTCAGGCGTTTCGCGATTACCTCGACAAGCGCAGCAAGTCGGATGACCCGCTCTCGTTCTCAATCGTTGATATCGAGACGGGGCGAGCGCTCGGACATGCGTCATACATGCGCATCACCCCGGAGCACCGAGTTATCGAGGTCGGCAACATCTTCCTCACGCAGTCTTTGGCGCGCACGCGCGGTGCCACCGAGGCGATGTATTTGATGGCTAAACATGTGTTCGAGGATCTCGGTTACCGCCGCTATGAGTGGAAATGCAACGCTCTCAACATGGTCTCGCGGCGCGCAGCGCTGCGGTTAGGCTTTGCGTTTGAGGGTATCTTTGTTCATCATATGATTCAGAAAGGCCGATCGCGCGATACGGCTTGGTTTTCAATCCTCGAAGATGAGTGGGGTATCTACAAGAAGGCTTTTGCCCATTGGCTATCCCCCGAAAACTTTACCGACGCCGGGACACAAAAACGTCCGCTAGCGTCGTATTTGAGGCCGTTGAGAAAATAACGTCATGTCCGACTACGCACGCTACTATTATGATTGTTTTGGTGGGGGCGTGATCATCCCTATTATGATCCGGCCTATGACCGGCAAAAACGATTTGGGCCGTCTAAAATACTTGATCAAAGATCTTATTCGCGGCGTGATCTGTGGTCCTATCGGCACACCGAAATCGCCGAAGCACGTGGCGGCGGCCGCGTAATAGAGCTGCGGAGAATTCCAAGCCCTATATTTCGAGGCAAACGTACCTCATCTGAAATAGCTCCTTCAACCGATCAGGCCCATCCTTATCGAGCGGTAGCCCAACTATCGCTCACGGCCGCCGCCGAGGGTTAATAGGCGGGGGCGTTGTTTGTCCGGTTCCAGATGTCGGTAAGCACCGTGATCGAGGTAATTTCGCCGAATAGGGCATCAAGCGTCTTCAGGGCGGCCTGGTGTAGTTCGCGGGTGTAGCTTGCGGTCGCGTCGTCCACGACGACCACATAGTAGTCGCGCATGAACGCTTCACGGGCCGTGCTCTCGACACAGCAGTTGGTCGATACACCGGTAAACACTGTCGTGCGTATGCCGTTCGCGCGCAGAATCGTGTCGAGGTCGGTGTTAAGGAATGCGTTATAGCGATGCTTGATGACGACCGGGTCGTTCGGTTCTGGCCGTATGTTTCCGTAGTAATCCCCGCCCCAGGACGTCGCCTCGCAGCCCGGAATGGTGATGTAGCCGCCCGGCCGCTTGCGAGCGGCCTGCTCCATCCAGACGTCTGACAAGTAGTGATTGGTGCCGGTCGAATAGATGTTGCGCACGAAGATGACGAGCACGCCGGCTTTGCGGGCAGCAGCGAGCAGGGCAGGAATCCGCTCGGCCATTTCCTGAGCGAGGGTCAGATTCCAGCCTTCCTTTCCCATCATGCCGTCTTTGGCGACGAAATCATTCTGCATGTCGACAACGATGATCGCCGTATGACGAGGAGCGACTTTCTCTCGCAGGCCCCGTAGCAATGGCTTGTGCGCGATCGTTTGCGCACTTTCGTAAAGGTCATCTCGATTTGCCATCATGTTTCCCGATGCGTTGATTCTACAGGCGCAACAGCCGCTCGACGTTCTGATGCAGAATTTTATTTTTGACCGAGACGTCTGCTGGAAACTCTTCGATGAAGCGAATGCCCTCGAGGTTTGTTGCCCAAGGCCAATCAACCGAGAACATCACGGAATCCGGCCCCAGCTCGGTCAGGCTACATTGCAAAGCTGACGGCGAGAAGTTGCCGCTCGTTGTCACGTAAAAATGCCCGCAGAAATAGTCGCGGACGGACTGCGGCAGCGTCGCTTCACGTGACAGGATTGAATCCGTCCGCCACAGCAGAAACGGAAGGCCCTCGCCGAGGTGCCCAAGGATGATCTTGAGTCGTGGATATGCGTCGAAAACACCGCTGACAATCATCCGCATGGCTTGAGTTGCGCACTCAATGCCGAAACCCCAGCCGGCGCGCGTGAGGGCAGACCGATCGGCATAGTAGGCCTCGATGACCGCAGGATGCGGTGTTGCCGGATGAAGATAGATCGGCACATCAAGCGCCTGCGCACGTTCCAGTACCGGCCAGAAACGCTTGTCGTCGAAAAACAATCCTCCTGTCAGACCGTGCACCATGGCGCCCTTAAAGCCGAGCTTGTCGACCGTGCGCTCAAGCTCGTCAGCCGAACCAATCGGATCAATCGTTGGCAGCGAGGCAAATGCAGCATAACGCGTGGGATGGCGATTGACGGCTTCGTGCAGGAAATCATTCGCGCTACGCGTCAACGATACCGCGCCGGACCCGTTGAGAGCCTGGGCCCCTGGAGGAGCGTGCGACAGCACCTGGACGTCGATTCCGCCTTCGTCCATTTCCTTGAGCCGTAAGTCGCCCAGATCAAGCAGACGATCGACGATTCTCGCCGGCTGAATCTTCCGCAAATCTCCGAACTGAGGGTCGGAGTAGTGCTCTTCAAGGGCGATGACGCGCGAACCGATCTTGTTTGGACGAACCTTATTCGCCACCGAGATCGCGCCTCGACTTCTTCGTCGCTTCCATCAGGAAGCTGTAATCAAACGAACGGTCTACCGTCTCTGGATGATAGCTTTTCGTGATTCCGGCTTCGCTGATGAGACGCAAAAGCGCCTTAGCTTCGTTGAGGTACAGCTTGTTGTCGAGCTTGCCGTGAGGAATCGCAATCGCGATTTCTTCGCGCGATGCTCTCGTACCGGCTTCGGCAACCGCAGTGAACTTGGCCTGGTCGGCATTTAGGGCGTCGGTCGATTCCACAAGTGATTTCACGATTGCGGCGACGGTCGCCTTGTTTTTCTCGGCGTATTCAGCGTTCACATAAAGTGCTGCGTTGATGTGCTTGGTCGGGTTGTCACCAAGGTCGAGCTTGCTGTAGGTCCCGATTTTCTTGACCTCAGCGCTCGAGTTGAACGGCTCCCAGAAGACAAAGCCGTCGATATCGCCGGCAGCCAACGCGGCAGAAACCGCAGGGCCAGGTGTGAAATTCACCATGTTGATCTTCGAGAGGTCGGCGCCTCCCAGTCTGGCGGAAGTCTTGAACAGGATGTCCGCATAGCTGTTCGGGGCACTGCCGATTTTCTTGCCCTCGAGATCCTTCCAGGAATTTATCGTCACATCCGGACGCAAAGTCAGGCTTTGAGCGCCGGTAAACACACCTGACAGGACCTTGTAGTTCTTGAAGCCCAGGTCCTCCATTAGGCCGATGTTAGAGTAGCCCATGACGACGAAATCCATCTGGTTCGTCATCAGCGCGAGCTGCAGGTTGGTGTAGTGGCTGAGCACCGAGGCTTCGACGTCCACACCATTCTTCTTGGCGTAGTCCGCGAGCTGCATGATGTTGGCGTTGTGAATCTGCGTCGCATAACCCAGACGGACTTTTTGCTGGGCTTCAGCCTCGAGAATTCCCGACAACAATGTGAGCGCAGCAGTCAGCGTAATGGCGAACCTGGACATAAGTTGCTCCCCGCGAAGCCGGCAAAGACATCGTATACAATCAAGATTGGCAGTATACACAAAGAGGGCACTATAATACAATGAGAAGCGGTGGAGGGTGCGTATGAAGGAAGGCATCGTCAGCATTCCAACTGACGGCGGAGCAGCGGACACATTCGTCACCTGCCCATCAGAGGGCGGCCCATTCCCACCGGTCTTCATTTTCATGGACATTTGGGGGCTGCGTGAGGAACTGTTCGACGTCGCCCGTCGCATTGCGACGGTCGGCTATTTTGGCGTCGTGCCCAATCTGTATAACCGACAAGGCGATGTCAGAAACGAATACCGTAACGCCAAGGGCCAAATGATCACCCTTGATGCGCTGTCCGCCGAGCAGAAAGCGCGTGTTCTCGCGCCCCTAGCCAAGCTGACCGACGACATGGTCGTCGCGGATATCGCCAGCATCCTCAAATACCTGGATGGCAATCCGAACGTGAAACATGGTGCCGCGGGGAGCGTCGGCTATTGCATGGGCGGCCGGTATGTTTTCCGTGCCGCCGGCAATTTCCCCGATCGCTTCAAGGCTTCCGCGAGCTTGCACGGCACAGATCTCGTGATTGACGGCAAGGATTCGCCGCATCTCCAGATGTCCAAAGCCCTTGGCGAAGTTTATTGCGGCTTCGGCGAAAAAGATCGCCACACGCCTCCATCAACTGTGGAGACTCTCGATCGCACTTTTTCCGCCATGGGCGTCGGTCATGCGCGCTACATCAAGGAAGTCCATCGCGGCGCCGAACACGGCTATGCGCTTCCGGACCGCGACGTTTTCGACAAACAATCGGCCAATCGCGACTGGGAAATCATCTTCGCGATGTTTCGCAGACAACTGAGCGACCGATAGCTGGCGAGGCTTTCTTTAGACGAAGGACATAACTTTGGCGCTTGATCCTAAAGACCGCAGAAAGCGCGGGCTCGCTCTTTATAAGAAGATGGGTTGGGGAACCAACCCGGCATTGTACCAACTGGACCCCGAACTGTGGCGGCTGACGACCGAATTTGTGTTCGGCGAAGTGTGGGCGCGGCCTGGACTGAGTCTGCGCGAGCGCGAGCTGATCTGCCTGGCGGTGCTTATCACTTTGGGCACCGAAGGCATGGATCTTCATTTGCGGCACGCCGGGACGCTCGGCATTACCGAGAATGAGCTCAAGGAGGTCATCTTTCAGGCCATGTACTACGCCGGTCAGCCCCGGGGTCTATTCGCGATGAAGCGACTGAAGATGGTCATGGCCGAGAAAAAGCAAAACCAAAAGCAAAGCCGCAAACGGCCACCATCGCGGCCAAAAGCGCGCCGCAAGAAACGCTGAATTGGACTCATGTGAAACACAATCAACGCGGGGTTAGCATGCATAAATCTCGTTTCGTTGCGTTATCGACGGCCATGGTCACCGCTATGGCATTTCTTCTGCAGCCAGTGTCCGCTCAGCCGTTCGATCAAGTCACGCTGCGCTTGGCGTGGATCGCCGGCTTCGGCGGAGATCAGGTCCCATTCTTTCTTGGAAACGCCAAGGGCTTTTACAAAGAGCAGGGCATCGATCTGAAAATCGTAGACGGACGCGGCGCAGCATCCAACGCGACCTTGCTCGCGCAGAAGTCCGAGCAATTCGCAGTCATCGACGCGAACGTGCTTGCACTCAGTGTTGGAAACGGTCTGCCGATCCGCTCGATCGGCACGTTCGTTCAACAAGCCCCGTTCGACCTGATCTACGGCACCAAATCCGGCATTAATTCTTTTGCGGATCTGAAGGGAAGAACGGTCGGCCTGCAGCCCGGTGAGGCTATGACAGCGCTGTTCAGCGCGCTGCTGACCGCAAACAACGTCGATCCCAGCACAGTTCGAATCGTGTCTGTGACGGGCGCCAATAAGCCGCAGGTCCTCTATCAGGGACAAGTTGACGTCGTCGGTGGCTATGTCACCGGCGAATTCTTTCGTATCAAGCTTGGCGCGCCCGACGGTTTCGAAGTTCAGCAGTTGCTCTACAAGGATGGCGGCATTACCACGCTCAATGCTTCCGTTGCCACCCATGCCGATCTGATCAGAGACAACCCGGATCTGGTGAAACGATTTATGGCTGCGACAGTGAAGTCGTGGGAATATGCAAACAAGCACCCAGAAGAGGCCGCTGACGAAACGCTGAAGGCCGCACCGAAGTCCAACCGGACATTCTTGCTCGAGACCTTCGGTTGGGTCGTCAAGCTTTCGCAGACGGACAAATCCATCGGCA
Source organism: uncultured Alphaproteobacteria bacterium (assembly GCA_963831515.1). Taxonomy (GTDB): domain Bacteria; phylum Pseudomonadota; class Alphaproteobacteria; order Rhizobiales; family Xanthobacteraceae; genus Pseudolabrys. Next base: position 32,558 of record CAWHQL010000021.1, read on the forward strand.
AGCCGCTGGGCTGGACGAGCGAACAGGACTGGGCCTCGACCCTGGATTTGCTTGAGAAGTACGTCGATCTGAAGAACCGGCAACCGACGCCGGCTTACTTCACAAATGAGTTCATCCCTGCCCGTTGAATGTGGAGACGTTTTCGTGAATTCCTACCGTAGGCGAAACGAAGGATGGATGATCGATATGGCGCTCGGTACCTCGGGTACCGAGGCCATGTGGCCCGGGATGGTGCCGGCCTGGCTGGAGTGCGGCCAGCGCCAGATTGATCTCGAAAGGACGATGGCCCGTGTCCGCTCTTTCAAAATGATCACGAAGGAGTGGGAGAGAACGGCGCGCAAACTCGAGGCGCAAGCTCTGGCTGCTGAACAGGCCGGCAACACGATTACGGCCGGTGAATTTTACCACCGCGCGGCAATCTGCTACGGCCGTTCGAAGTGGCCGATCATGGACAACAGCAGCGTGCGCAAGAGGGAGCTGCACGACGCCGAGGACCGCTGCTTCGACAAAGTAATCGCCTACAACGATCTCTACACTCTAAAGCGCGTCGAGATTCCATTCGAGGGCAGCACGATCGCCGGAATTCTTCACCTTCCCAAGGATGTGAAGAAACCGCCGTGCGTCATATTCGTGCCCGGCATGGACATGACGAAAGAGGACTTCCCCAACGTCCAGAACAATGTGTTCGTCCGGCGTGGCATGGCCTGCCTCTCGATCGACGGGCCGGGACAGGGCGCGAGCAATCTTCGTGGCATCCAGTCGCGGCTGGGCACTTACGAAAAAGCGCTCGCTGCAGTTCTCGATGCTCTCGAGAAGCACGACGACATCGACAGTAGTAACGTTAGTCTGTTGGGGCTTTCGCTCGGCGGTTACTATTCGGTGCGAGGCGCTGCCGCCAATCCGAGGTTCAAGGCGCACGTCTCCATGATCGGGCTTTACGGTCATCTCGACCAGTTCTTCATGATGGCGCCGCCGAACTTCCGGCATTGTTTCATGTACATGGCAGGCATTAAGACCGACGCCGAAATGGATGCACAGGTCGACGAGTTGTCGGTTCCGAGACTCGCGCCGCAGATCAAAGTGCCGACCCTGATTGTCACCGCCGAGTACGATCAGCTCACCCCACTCGAGGCGGCGGAAGCGTTCTTCGGCAACATGAAGTGCCCGAAGGAGATCTGGATCGCCGAAGGCCAGTTTCACCCGGTTGGGGCCTTGCGGGCCAACCTGTGGCCGATGATCGCCGATTGGATCAAGCATGTCGCAAGCGCCGGACTTCCGGCCAATCACAACGTAAAAACCATCATTCCCGAGTCATGACTCCGCCGCGGCGCATCGCTCGTCCAGCCCTGACCTACGTGATCACCGCTGTTGCGGTGATCGTAGTTTGGTGGGTCACAGTCAGGGCGACGGGCGTCAAAGCCTATCTGTTGCCGCCGCCCGACCTGATCATCATGAAAATGTGGGCCGAACGTGCCTCTCTTTTGAAAGAAGGGGCGGTGACCGCGTGGGCAACGGTGCTCGGATTTCTTCTGAGCGTGGCGGTCGGCATTCCGCTGGCGATGGCCATGACTCAATCGCGGCGCGCTTACGATGTCGGCTATCCGCTTCTTGTCGGCCTCCAGACTTTGCCGAAAATCGCGGTGGCTCCGCTCCTGGTCGTGGCCTTCGGCTTCGGACTTGTCCCGAAGATCATCCTGGTAGTGCTGGTTGCGTTCTTTCCGGTAGTCATCAACGCGATCGCTGGCTTCCGCTCCGTCGATGAAGACCTGCGGAATCTCGGGCGGATTCTCGGCTTCAACCGAATCGCATTCTTCTGGCGCATCGGCCTACCGCACGCGCTGCCTGCGATCTTTGCCGGACTGAAGGTGGCGATGACCCTCGCTCTGATCGGTGCGGTCGTGGCGGAATTTGTCGGCTCCGACAGCGGGCTCGGTTATCAGCTCTTGTCCGCTTCCGCATCTCTCAACTCGCTGTTGTCGTTTTCGGCGCTGATCGCGCTGACCCTGCTCGGCTTGTTCTTGTACGCGGCGGTTGCGCTCCTTGAGTGGATCTTTGTAGCTTCGCGGCGAACGCCGGAGCCCGAGCCGGTGGGAGGATATTGACGCATGGCAAGCCCGCCTGCATCGGTGGTGCTTGACAACGTGTCCATGCGGTTCGGCGGGCGTGCCGACGTGGAAGCGCTGCGCAACGTCTCGTTCGGCTTCGACGCCGGCCAATTCGTCTCCATCGTCGGGCCGAGCGGCTGCGGCAAAAGCACGATCCTGTCGCTCGTCGCAGGATTGCGTATGCCTTCATCGGGCCGGGTCTTGCGTGCTGGCAGGCCCATAACCGCGCCGGTGACGTCCGCCGGCATGGTCTTTCAGAAGCCCGTGTTGCTCGATTGGCGAACGACGCTGGGCAACGTCATGCTGTCAGCCGAGGCTCACGGCATGGAGCGGGCCAGCGCGGAGAAACGCGCGCGACAATTGTTAGCGTCCGTGGGACTTGGAGGGTTCGAAGCGGCTTATCCTCGCGAGCTGTCCGGCGGCATGCAGCAACGTGCTTCGATCTGCCGTGGCCTGATTCACGAGCCTGATATGCTGCTGATGGATGAGCCGTTTGCCGCGCTCGATGCGATTACCCGCGACCAGATCTCGCTCGACCTTGGCAACATGCTGCTGGAGCGGTTCGTGAGCGTCTTGTTCGTGACGCATTCGGTGCCAGAGGCCGTCTTTCTCTCGGACAAGATCGTCGTGATGACCGGACGGCCCGGTCAGGTGCAGAGGATCATCGATATCGACCTCTCCCGCCCACGAAATCTGCATGTGCGGCAGACGTCGAAATTCGGCCAGTACGTCGAAGAGATTCTCGAGCTCTTCATGGCCGCCGGCCTATTGCGCGACGACAACTGGCAGTCCAAGGATAAATAATCCAACAACGGGCGATCAAACGGGTTTGTTAGTTCTCCCAAATGCCGAAATGGAATGACCTTCTAAGTGCTTTTGTTTTCATGACGGAAGCGGACATTAAGCGCTTTGGTCGAACGCAAAGATGCGCTTCCAGTCGTTCTTCATGCTGATCACGTTCCAGCTTTTCTTCTTGGCTTGCCGTCTTGGTCGAAGGTGGCGATGCGTTCTTCCGGTAGCACGAACTTCGGGCTTGCCTGGTCGGTAGTAGCTCGCACGAAGTCGATGATCGCCTGTTTCGCGGGGCCATCGTTCCACGATCCTAACGCGCTGTCTTGTGTCGTTTGCGTCTGAGCAATTGCGGTGAACGGCATGCCGGACAGGGCCGGGAGCAATGCCAGACCTGAAATCAGTACGCGGCGATCGATTCTGGATGATTGCCCCAAGGGGCATAAGCCTAAAAAGCCGGCACCAATTACCGGCACGTCCCCACCCGATTGCCCCTAAGGCCAATTGATGCGGCCCGGGTGAGATTGCAAAATCGCAGGCTGATTTGTGATCGCCAAACGGGCGAAAACCTTCTGTCGTTAACAGCAGCGGTTATCAGAGGAGGAATTCGTGAGACACAAATTACTCTTGAGCGTGATGGCCGCGGCAACTGCCGTCATCACATTCTGCGGGGGCGTGCGCCCCGCCGACGCGCAACAGCCACAGAAGCCCAACATCCTCTTCATCATGGGCGATGATATCGGCTGGATGCAGCCGAGCATCTACCACCAAGGCCTGATGGTCGGCGAGACGCCCAACATCGACAAGATCGGCCAGGAAGGCGCGAAGTTCACCGACTACTACGCCGAGGAGAGCTGCACGGCCGGGCGCAACTGCCTTCTTCACCGGCATGCATCCGCTGCGCACCGGCATGATTCCGCCGCAGCTCCCGGGCAGTCCGTCCTATCTGCGGCCCGGCACGCCGGCGCTCGCCAAGTTCCTGCTCGATCTCGGCTACAATACCGGCGAGTTCGGCAAGAACCATTTGGGCGACCATACCGATGCACTCCCGACGGCGCACGGCTTCCAGGAATTCTGGGGCTATCTCTATCACCTTGATGCCATGCAGGGGGTGAGCTTCCCCGACATCAACAAGACACCGACGCAGCAGACCGTCGCGCCACCGTGCAAGAACACGCCGATTCCTGGCGTGGCCGAGGTGCCCGGCGCCGTGGATCCCAAGACAACGATCTGCCTGACGCCGCCGCGTCCCGTGCTCGCGTGCAAGTCCGACGGCACCGCCAAGAACATGACATGCAAGGACGAGGGTCCGTTGACCCTGGAGCGATCGAAGACCGTCGACGAGGAAATCTCCGCCAAGGTTGTCGACTTCCTCGACCGCAACGACCCCCGGCGGACCAACAAGCCGTTCTTCGTCTGGTACAACCCGGCGCGCATGCACGTCACCACCGTGCTGTCGGACAAGTACATGGCTATGGTTGGTGAGCCCGGCGGCAAGGACTGGGGCGTCAACGAAGCCGGCATGAAGCAGATGGACGACAATATCGGCCTCGTCCTTCAGAAGATCGAGCAAATGGGCCAGACCAACAACACGATCGTCGTGTTCACGACGGACAATGGCGCCGAGACGTTCACCTTCCCGGACGGCGGCACGACCCCGTTCAAGGGCTCAAAGATGACCACCTGGGAAGGCGGCATGCGCGCTCCGGCGGTCATTCGCTGGCCGGGCGTCATCAGGCCCGGGACCGTCAAGACCGACATCTTCGCGTCGCTCGACTGGCTGCCCACGCTTGTCAACATCGCGGGCGGCGGCAAGGGAGACGAACTGAAGAAGCGGATCGAGGCCGGCCAGTATCCCGGCATCGTGAAGACGACGCTCGATGGCGTCGACCAGACCGAGTACCTCTCGGGACGTTCGCAGAAGTCGGCGCGCGATACCTTCTTCTACTATTCCAGCAAGCACCCGTCGGCGGTGCGTTACAAGAACTGGAAGATGTATTTCGCGATCGCGCCCGAAACCTCGACGGGCTTCGTCGTCCCGGGAGTCCAGACCCAATTCGTAGCCGGGATGGTCAACCTCAAGCGCGATCCATTCGAGACGGGGATGGGCGAGTGGAAAAAGGCGAATTTCTGGATGGCCGGCGCGCTCGCCGGGCCGGTCACGGCTTACATATACGACTGGAACCTGCTGCCCATCGGCCAGGCGCTGTGGCTGAAGGAGCTGGAAACCTACAAGCTGTTTCCCCCCCTTCAGGATGCGGCGAGCTACAACCTGGATCAGGTCATGGAAGAGCTCAAGAAGGCACCGACACACCCGAGCCAGTAGCTCGGTTGCTTGCGGGTGATGCGGGCGCCCCACGGGGCGCCCGTTTTGCGTCCGGCTCTTTCAGCCGGAGTCACTGCACTTCGGAGAATTCCATCAGCGGATGGACCGGCACCGAGACGACATTGGGTGATCCCCATGGCGTCGGAATTCGCATTTCTCCAAATGGTGTTGCGAGATTCTGCGTGATCACGGTGCTGATGACGGCCGCAACCCGGCCCTCGCAGTCAAACACAGGCGCTCCGGAAGCCCCGTGGTCGATCACGAGGCGGTTATCTCCCTCATAGATCTCAAAAAGCGCGGTGCCTGCGAGCCTACCATTGTCCACGTATTGCACGAACCGGCCCGTCACGGTGTGCAGGCGCTGGTTCGGATAGGCTAACGTCACGACACGATCTTCTGGCACAAGCGGCGAAATCCGGATTGCGACGCTCCGGGCGGTGGAAACGGCAGTCTGCAGTTCAAGCACTGCCAATTTTTCGGCGTGACCACCCGCCACGCGTCCGATGCGGACAGAAATCGACTGACTGTCGGCATCATCCTCCAGTTTGAGCGATTTCCACTCCTGTGTGGAAAGCTTCATCCCAGAAGCTACGTGTGCGGCAGTGACAATCTTAGTCGGAGACTGGAACCACGCGGTGCCATGTATGCCGACCACGTCGGGCTGCGCGTTGCGCTCCGCTTCATCGAAATATCGCGTGATTCCTACCGTCGAATGCGCCAGTTGTGCGAGATCGACACACGCCGTTTCGGCGCTGGATTGCGCCGAAAGTAACAGAAGGAAAATCAGTGCAGAGCAAGTTCGTCCGCGCATGACCGCCCTTTCCAAGATGCAAGAAAGGCAGAATCACTAACGCGACAGGAACTTTTTAGAACTTATCCGGTTTTACCGACGCTCGGAATTGGCGTGGAACAGTGTCCACGGTTTTTTTGGATGGCCGCTTAGGTCATTGCATTGCGCAATGTCCGCGGCATGTCCGCTTCCCCCGAAGCGGACACGACCAGTTGCCCGCTGAATGGCCGCTAAGTGCCAATAGCGGACAATTTGAAGCCCTCAGCTGAAAAAATTTCGGAAGCCAGTCAGTGCGAACTGCACGCCCATGGCGAGGACGATCAATCCCATAAACCGCGTCACCATGTCGTGCAGCAGGTTGCCCCCGCCACTTGCGTGAGGCCCGCCGCGGGCCACAAGCACCATAGTGACCCACATCACGGCCGCGGCTACCGCGACCGCGACGAGTGCGGTGACCGGCAGCGCCAGCTTCGCATGCGCAACAGCGAGCGTGATGACTCCGGTAATCGTACCCGGGCTCGCCGCGAACAAGATCAGCGGCGTGAGCGAACGTTTCTCGGCAGCGCCATCCTTCGAGTGGTCCTTGGCCTGCGGAGAATTGCCGCCCAACATGGAGAACCCGATCCAGCTCAGCACACCTCCCCCGGCAATCGAAAAGGCGTCAAGCGAGACGCCGAAAATTTGCAGTACTCTTGCTCCCGCCAGTGCGGCTACGAGCAGAATGACCAGCACGGCCAGCGCCGCCTTGGTGGCGTCAGTTATTCGTATGGCGCGCGTCTGACCGGTCTCGATCTGCGCGAACATAACCCCGCAGATCAGAGGATTCACCAGTGAAAGAACCGTCACAATCGCTTGAAGGTGCTGTTCCATTTGTGAGCATCAATAGCACAAGTGCGGGATTGGTGAGGTTTTGGAGCGATGTCTGCTTTATTCCCGAACGCGGACATGCCCCGCGGCACTCAAGGGTCCGCGCCAGCCGAACCAGCAATGCCACCGTCGGCGTTCCTGAGAGCCGATCACGTATTCCTGAAGGACTTCCAGCGCGTCAGCTGCTCCGCAATGAGCGCCGCACGTTTTTGATCATCGCGACTGTCCAAAATGCTTATGTCGTCTGGATGGGCGCGCCAGTAAACACCAGCTGTCCGCGCGTTCACATTCGGATCTGTATCCGAACGAGTCGTGAAGTGCCCGGATGCGCGGTCACCGGATTCCAGCAGGATCTCACCTACTCCGTCCAGCTGCGGCGCATTCGGATCCAACGGACGCTCACCCTTCCAATAGTAGAAAACGCCTGAAGATCCTTCCCTCTCCTTCGCCGCCTCGCTCCAGTATCTTGCTGACAGACTTCCATCCTCTCGCCATGAACGGCCCGTCAGTTCAAGCGCACCGTTGCGATCGCGCGAAATCTTCAAGAGGCTCAGCGCAGAAGGCTCCTTTGCGGTGCGCTCCGTCAAGGAGAACTGCCACCATGTACCCTCGATGCGAACAACGCGACCCTCGTTCTCGATCGCTTTCCGGATTTTCTGGTTGACGATTCTCATCTCGGACGGCGTCAGCGCGTCGGCGTACCGTACGCACGTGAGGCCCAGGAGGTCGCTCGGAAGCTTTGCCCCATTTGCATGGAGAATAAATGTTCGGCGCATTCCCAGAACGCCGCCGAAAAGACCGGCTTCGAACACAACGTTATCTCGCGGAGACGCCTGACCCGACCCAGGTTGGGAAGAAGCCGACGGGCTGCTCGCCGTCCAGTCATCTTGTGCGAAGACAAACGCCGCGAAATCGACTTCCTGGGTGAGTTCAAGGAGGCGTTCCAGTGTAGACGTCCCTGGATTGAAGGATGTCATCCAGGGTTCAACGCGCGCGATGTCGCTGAGACCGCGCGTCAGTGCTTGAAGCAACTTCTCCTGTTTCCCTGACGAGCCCAAAAAGATTCGAGGCTTGTCCATCGGTTCCTCCAAACCGCTATTCTCCGAAGCAGACATTCACAAAAAGATTGAAATGTCGGCTAGGCCAGAAACGGACATCCAGAGCGAGCATCGCAAAACCGATCAGAGCCCTCGCTTGGTGCCAAAGCCGAGAGGAGCCGTATAATCTCCTCTCGGGTTTCGGTCACTGCTACGCTGCGGTCTTGGCCGCAAGTCCGGAACGCAGGAAGGCCAGCAGATCGGCATTTATCGTGTCGGCATGCGTGGTCGGGCAGCCGTGCGGGAAGCCCTTGTAGGTCTTAAGCGTCCCATTTTTTAGCAGCTTGGCCGACAATGGTCCGGAGTTGGCGTAGGGAACGATCTGATCGTCATCACCATGCATCACAAGGACGGGCACCGTGATCTTCTTAAGGTCGTCAGTGAAGTCGGTCTCTGAGAACGCCTTGATGCAGTCGTAGTGCGCGTTGATGCCGCCCATCATGCCCTGACGCCACCAGTTCTGAATGACGCCGGGCATTGGTTTCGCACCCGGCCGATTGAAGCCATAGAAGGGACCGCTTGCAAAATCGAGATAGAATTGCGCCCGGTTGTCAGCGAGCGCTTTGCGCAAGCCGTCGAACAGCTCGATCGGCAGGCCGCCCGGATTGGCCGACGTCTTCACCAGGATCGGCGGCACCGCATCGATCAGGACCGCCTTCGCTACGCGGCTTTCGCCGTGCCGCCCCAGATAGTGGGCGACCTCGCCGCCGCCGGTGGAATGGCCAACGTGAATTGCGTTCTTCAGGTCGAGATGCGCCGTCAGCGCCGCCAGATCATCGGCATAGTGATCCATGTCGTGACCGTCGCTCACCTGTGCGGACCGGCCATGACCTCGGCGGTCATGAGCTATGACACGATACCCGTGCTTGAGGAAAAACAGCATCTGCGCGTCCCAGTCATCGGCCGACAGCGGCCAGCCATGGCTGAACACGATGGGCTGACCCTTTCCCCAGTCCTTGTAAAAGATCTCGACGCCGTCTTTGGTCGTAATCGTACTCATGGGTACCTCCTGCGCGGGAAATCGGCTCTAGACGCCGACATATACAAGTCCGTGGATTTCTGATTGTCGCGATCGTGCGTTCGTCGGCCGCTGGACTAGCACAGTGAAGGAAATCATTTCGATTGGACTGAGGGCCAATTTCGTCGTGAGGTATTGGAAGGAAGCCGAGTTATCCGCTTCGGGTCAAATGCGGACAAGCCGCCTCGTGTCAAAATCCATAAAAGCCGCCCAACTCGGAATTGTTATGCTTTGATTGAAAAAGCACAGCGCGAAATAGCATTTTATTCCGATCCAACCAACGATGGCATCTAGAGAAAGTCGAATGAATCACCTCGCACGATCAGTTCTAGATCATTGTCTAGCGCCTGCGCGTGCCAGAGCAGCAATCAACAGCCCTGTCACATCCGCGACCTACGCCCGAATGTTTCCGGAGCTGCCGTCGTTTGAGGCGGACGAAGCTTTCTTGCACGCACTGGGCCGAGCAGGTGGACTGTGCGATGGCGGGGACATTGACGACCCTGCAGAATCCCTCGGCGAAACACCCGCGGGCTGGCCCGTATTCGGCCAATTTGTGGCACACGACATTACGGCGGATCGTTCGACGTTGGGGTCCCATGTCGATACCGCGGCATTGCAGAACGCTCGCAGCCCTCAGCTCAATCTCGAATGTCTATACGGCGATGGGCCAGTCGGTCATCCCTTCCTCTATCAGCGCAATGACCCGGCGAAGTTCCTACTCGGCGCTCACGGCACAGACGTGCAACGAAACTCCGAAGGCATTGCAGTGATTGGCGACCCGCGCAACGATTCGCACACCTTGATGGCACAAATGCATCTTGCGATGCTCAAGCTTCACAACAATTTCGTCGATGAGGCGCGGCACAGGCAGGTCGCGAGTGATCGCGTGTTCGAAGAAGCAGCCAGGCAACTGCGGTGGCACTATCAATGGTGCGTCCTTCATGAATTCTTGCCGATACTCGTGGGTCAAACACTTGCCGACCTGGTGCTTGATGAAGGCCCTCGGTGGTTCCGTCCTGCTCACGGCGCCTTTATACCGCTTGAGTTTGCTGACGCGGCTTATCGATACGGCCACTGTCAGATCCGCCACCGGTATCTGCTGAATTGAGAGACCAAGCCGATGCCGGTGTTTCCCGACCTCCTCGGGTTCCGGGAGATCCCGCGTGAGCGTGCCGTTGATTGGACCCTGTTCTTCGATACACCAGGCAAACGCACGGCACAGCGCTCCAAAAAGATCGACGGGAAATTAGTGCGATCACTCATCCAGTTACCTGTTGCGCTCACGGGCGAGTGCGAGATTGACGACTATCATTCCCTCGCGGTGCGTGATCTGCAACGCGGGCAAGGCGTGGGGCTTCCGTCTGGAGAAGCGGTAGCCCGCCATCTCGGAATCGCGCCACTCACCGCGGCGCAGATTTGCGTCGCCTCTACAGGTTGGCATGCCGAGACTCCACTGTGGTACTACGTACTCCGCGAGGCCGCCGCTTGCACCGGCGGTCACCGTCTTGGCCCGGTTGGCGGTCGTATCGTAGCCGAGGTTCTGATCGGTCTGATCAATCAGGACAAGGGGTCGTTTCGCCAAGTCAGCCCAAAATGGCGGCCCCATAAAACACTCATCGAGTTGCTGGTCTCCGAAGGCAACTCATCGAGAAATTCTTGATGCGACGTGGATTTCCAATGACAACAACACGCTCGCGGTCAGGATGACGGAGCCATTCCGTTCAATAGGTGCGGGTCCCTTCGCGGCATCACCAATTTTGGGGAGCCGAGATG
>CAWHQL010000022.1:0-295913 GCA_963831515.1 uncultured Alphaproteobacteria bacterium
ATTCCGGATGACCCCTCTTCAAGAACGGGTGAACCGCCCCCGGGTTCCAATTCCGAGCAACGGCCGTCATTCGTTCTTGTTACGCTCCAAAGCCGGAAATATCGCAGGTGGGGGCAGTTCCTGCTATCGCGTCGCGGTTTGCCGGGACCCCTATCAGCTTCTCCAACAATTCGATCAGTTGAGTTGGCGAAAATGGCTTGCGCAGCAGCGGAACGTCGGCGTGTCGCGTTGCGGCGGCGTGGTCGTAACCGGTCACAAACGCGAAGGGCGTTCCCGCTTCTTTAAGCAGGTCGGCAAGCTCGGGACTGTGTTCGTCGCCAAGCCCAATATCGAGAAGCACCGCGTCGTAGTTGTGCTTGGCGATCTCGTGACGAGCAGAATGGATGTTGTATGCCGTTCCCGAAACCGTGTAGCCAAACTCGCAAAGAAGATCGTTGATCACGTCGACGATCACCCATTCATCCTCAATAACGAGGATTCGGGGGGAGTTGGCGACCGAACACATTGAATAATGGTGGCCGACCATGAGGCACCGAAGTTGCGGGAGGAGTGCTCTACGTGCGCTCCTGTCGAGTAGAACTTCGATGTACGTGGATAGCGACCGGCAAGTCACGTTACAAACAATTCATGTCCTATCGCCCCATCCTCTGCACGGTGATTGTTTCACCGATTTCGACGCATCAGGTCTTCTCCGGCCACGAGCGGGCCAGCGGAAGTTCGTCGCGTTTCCGCGACGAGGCCTTCGATCGTTGCCGTGGTACCTGCTTGGCGATGTCGACGACCCGCCATGAAAAAGCAGGCCGCCGTGTGAGGTAGCCTGCATAGAGCGGTCCAGTCCCAAACTGTCAGCCTACTTGGGCGACGCGCTTCTGGGCATCTGCTTCGGCCGCGGTCGTGGGCTGCGCTGGCAACTGAAGCACCGTTGCCTCCTGACCCTCACTCAGTGTTGTCAGGAGAACAATGCGCCCATCCGGAAATTCGAGCGCATCGTGGTGCTGCATCGGTTCGTTTTTGTTCACTTGTCGGAAGATTGCCGTCGTATGGCCTAGCTTTTCCACCTTCCATCCGATGAAGCGGGGACGTGCAACCGCCACCGCGTTTGCAAACGCAAGTTCGGTTCCTGGGAGAACGCAAACCGCCACTCCAGCATCTTCCGCCGCAGCGAAGCCGCGTGTGACGGTTCCGAAGTCTCGTGTGGTGAGCTTGTCGCCAACCTTCGCAGGTCGTGACCTGACATTTTGGAGGCTGTAGTCACACATCTCAGGAACTCCTGTAGTGTTGGAAGCCCCCGGCTCTCTGAATATTAGCGCGTTAGAGATCCTCCCGGCATTGCTAAATCTCGTAGGCTCGACTGCTAGCGATGCATGCCGGACGGGCGCACACGCCATGCCGCGCTTTCCTCGGCGTACCGCACGACGTCTTCCTTATCCCTGACGTCGACCAAAGCGTGTAAGATGACATTCTGGGGGCGATACGGCCGCGACTGGAGGCCATCGTGCGCAATTTAACAGCCCTACTCGTTCTAGTTGGCATTCTTTGGTTAGGGGGTTTCTCGTTGGCCGCTGAAGTGTCCATGCAGAAGCACACCGCCGAGGAGATCAAGAGTGTTTGCGACAAGGTTGGTGGTCGATTCTCGGAAGATGCCGGGGGATACGGATGCGGCACGAACTGCCAAGGCGGGCCCGGCACAGATTGCATCGTGAACTGCAAGACTGGTCAGGTATGCTTCGCGCAAACAATCGGAAGTAAGCGACCGAAGACTCTTTTGAACGCATTGCAAGCACAAGCGCGCTAGTTAAATCGTCACGTAATGTACCAAGCTCTTATCGGCGACAGGTGGTGTGCAAAAGGGTTCAGCTCATGGCTACCAAATTTGCATCTCGCCAGAATGTAGTCGTTATTCTCGGCGCAGTTATGATTGTTTGTCTTGCGCTAACAATCGTGACGTTCCTTATTGCGCTGATTTGGATTGGGCAGCCACTTGGGAACGAGGGCCTAGTAGCGGCAGACGCTTTTGCCTCCGTTTTCTCCGTGGCCTTTTTCGCTGCGTTCGCCCTCGCGATGGCCGAGCAGCGATCGCGCAGTAGCGCAGCCGGTTTCCCTCCGCCAGCGGAGCCACATGGAATGTCACCGCCGTGAGTTGTCCCTATAGCAATCAGCCGACCCGGCATCGTCAGGTCAATATTTCACAAGTAGAAGTTGTTCCGGACAGCACTGATCTCGAAGCACTGGTTAGGCCAGCGACGCAGGCGGCGTCCTGGCGGCTTTCGGGTACCACCAGCTTGTACTTGATCGGCGCTTGCACTACTCGCGTGCGGGAGCATTCTGGGCCGGGTTACCCGAACACAGTTGCGTGATCGAACGGAACGAATTACGCGCTCAGTGATCTATCGGTTTGGGGAGTGCAGGTCGAAATAATTGCTACTCCCTTGGGGCGAGCACACAGTCATGGAGATTCACCATGGCCATCGCAGCCACTTATGGGGGGCTGTCCACTTCCGAACATAGCGCACAGCTACGTAAAGCAATCATTGCGTCGACTATCGGTACAACAATCGAATGGTATGACTTCTTTCTCTACGGCACCGCCGCCGGATTGATCTTTGGCAAGCTCTACTTTCCAAATTCCGACCCTCTGACCGCAACACTCGCGGCCTTCGGGACCTACTTCATCGGTTTCGTCGGACGGCCAATCGGAGCGGCGATCTTCGGACACTACGGTGACCGCATCGGCCGCAAGGCAACGCTCATTGCTACGCTACTGTGCATGGGCATCGCGACGTTCCTGATTGCGTTCGTGCCGACATATGAGTCGATCGGCATCTGGGGCGCAGTGATCCTGACGATTCTCCGGATGTTTCAAGGCATCGGTGTCGGAGGCGAATGGGGCGGTTCGGTGCTTCTGGCCATGGAATGGGCTCGCACCCATGGCCACCGCGGCTTGGTCGCGTCCTGGCCGCAGTTCGGCGTCCCCTGCGGCCTCTTTCTGTCAAATCTGGCAGTCCTCGGTTTCAGTGCGTGGTCCGGCGATCAGTTTGCGACCTGGGGCTGGCGGCTTCCGTTCGCCCTCTCGATCGTTCTTGTCGGCATCGGCCTTTGGATTCGCTTGGGCATCCTCGAGACGCCGGTGTTTCAGCAACTGCTCGACAAAAACAAAATCGAACGCACGCCCATTTACGAGGTAATTAAGAAGCAACCCCGCGAGATCATCCTGTCGGCGTTCGTGCGCATGGCTGAGCAGGCGCCGTTCTACATTTTCACCGCGTTCATTTTCGCCTACACGGTGGGGACGCTGCACATGTCGCGCGACTTCATCCTGACGGCCGTGCTGGTTGCATCATGCGTCTCGTTCATCACCATTCCGCTGTCGGGCCACATCTCCGATCGCATCGGACGCAGGAAGATGTACATGATCGGCGCGGCAGTGACCGGCATCTTCGGCTTCATTTACTTTGGCATGGTGGACACAGCGGTTCCGTTGTTGGTGTTCATTGCGATTGTGCTCTCACTCATCCCGCATGACATGCAATATGGTCCGCAAGCCGCGCTGATCGCCGAAGCATTCACGCCGCGGCTGCGCTACAGCGGCGCGTCGCTCGGTTATCAACTGGCGTCGATCATCGCCGGCGGGCCGGCACCGCTGATCGCGACGGCGCTCTTTGCCGCGTTCCATTCCGGCTACGCGATCGCGATCTACATCGCGGCATGCGCTGTCGTGAGTCTGGCATCGGCAGCCCTCATGCCTGATTACACGGGTCAAGATATTTCAATGGAATACGACGACTTGAGGCAAGGTCGAATCGCGTGAAAAAAAGGACGAACAAGAATGGCAGAACCATGGGGTGAAATTCTATATCGGGCGGCTGCAACCGTTGCAGGCCTGGTCGCGCTGCTCGCGCTGTTGAACTTTATCTACAACGTCAGCGAAGGCGAGCCGATGATCCCGGTCGCTGCTTTGGGACTCGCCGCAATTATATGGCCAATCGGGCTCTGCTGCCGCTGCGTATTCGATGTTCCTTGAAGGAGACCGTAGTCCGGCACGACACTAGCAAGGCGTGAGCTATCGTGTATTCAGCTTCAACAAGAGGTTATCAGGTCATGCGCAACCCGAGACAAAATGCGATCCTGGAAGTTTATCAGCTGGTTCTCGCGGTTTTCCTGTTTGTGTCACCGTGGTTATTTGCGTTTGTACATGGCACTCTTCGTGTTGATACTTGGGTTAGCGCTGCTCTTGTCGCCGTGATTTCTTTTGGGGCGCTTATTGCATTTCGAGACTGGAAAGAGTGGATCAATTGTATCCTCGGCTTGTGGATTGCGGTGTCACCGTGGGTATTTGGCTTTCAACACACTGCGGCGATGCTTGTTAACCTGGCTATCGGCATTTTAATTGCCTACCTGGCAATGCTTGAGCTCTGGCTAATCCACTACGGTTCGTCTTCGGAAAAGACGATATGACAGCATTGGACGGATCTGTCCGATGTCCGCTTTGAGCCAAAAACGGACATTGATCGGTGTCTGCGCGATGTCCGCTGTGTGCCAATAGCGGACATCACCTCGATTCTGGTCACGACATTTATATAGGGCAGTGTGGTCGATCGCCGCAGCGGTGAACCGCGTGATTGTTCACGCGTTGCCACTAATCACCACAAATGATGGGGCGGCATCCAGGAGGACGCCATGACCGCACATCTTCCGGTTCGAGACAACCGGCCGAATGACGAATTACATCCTTTGATCTATCAGTCGCTTATTGGGTTGACGATTTGGCTCGTGCTGTCTGCGTGGGGGTTGTTCAGTCGCGGGGCGTATGAAGGATTGACGCTCTCAGTAATCACGCTGTTCTTTGTGATTCTGGTCGGCATTCCAGTCCTTCTTTGGCTCACCTGGCGACGCAATATCGACCCGAACGAGCAGCATACCTATACCGCGCCTTTCGGAGAGTGGATCTCGCGTCCATTTGTGACCTGGACCGGTCGCATTAGTGGCCGCGAAGCAGCCGTGCAAATCCTCTTGCCAATCGCCGCGGTCGCCTTCGGCATGACCATCTTCGGGCTAGCGTTCTTATTTGCGGTACCGCACCTGGCTTGAATGTCCGCTTTGGGTCATTAGCGGATATGGCCACCTGTCCGCGCGATGTCCGCTTTACCCCCGAAAGCGGATATTGATCGATGGCTTCCAAATGTCCGCTAGGGCCAAAAGCGAAATGGCAGCTATCAATGGATCGTCAGGGCGCGGCCTAATCTATTCGGCCGAAGGGCCGCAACAGCATTGATTTGATTCACGCCGCAATACGAGGAACGCATGTCCGCTTTGTGTCATTAGCGGACATTGCCGCTATTCGGGACCACCATACGACCTGTCGTTATGTCCGCTTTGGGTCACTAGCAGACATGGCCAAAAATCTGTGTGATGTCCGCTTTACCCCCGAAAGCGGACATTGGCGGCGCGCAAGTCCATGTCCGCTTTGTGCCAATAGAGGACAAAATCACGCGGCGCGGTCGACCCGCGTATCAATTTCGCCGCGCAGCATCTCAAAATCGATTGGTTTGGTGAAAAGCGCCTCGGCGCCGCCCTCCAATGCCTTGCGCTTGGTCTCCGCATCGCCGTACGCGGTGATCATGATAACTGGGACGTCGGGTCGGGCTGCCTTAGCGTTTGGCATCAACTCCAGACCGGTCATCCCTGGCATGTTGATGTCTGACAGGATCAAAATGATTGACACGCCCGCCGCATCCGCAATGTGCTCAAGCGCCGTGTCGCCGGATAGCGCAAATTTCATCGTAAAGCGGCCGGCGCGGAGACCACGCCGAAATTGCTGGCGAAACAGCACTTCAACGTCCGGTTCATCGTCAACCACAAGAATGAGCAGGGTCACACTCATGCTCCGGTTTTGCTTCTATCCCCTACGGGTAACCTGCATTGCGAAAAGCGGACTTAGGTATAGGGGTCATACGGATACCTGCGTACATCAGATTGGCACCGCTCGCGCTCACCAGACTTTGCGTCTTCTCAACTGCCTTATCGTTTGCTTTGCGCGGGCGCCTGACTCGAAACTGATTTCCTAGTTTGGGCCGGGTAACCGACATTGGATACCTCCAACTTTGGAATCTCATCACAAAACTCTAGGACGGCGCCGGCCATTCGTCTGTGAAGAAGATCACTGACACTTCGATTTAGTTCGTCACGATCAAACCGGATACAAATTCCTTGGGACGACACATGTCCGCTTTGGGTCAGAAGCGGACATGTGCACTGCACTAGGCGATGTCCGCTCAGTGCCAATAGCGGACATCGCGGTGCCGGATCTTGACCGCGATCCACAGCGCTTGTCGCTGGCTTTTATTATCACTCGTTCTATTTCTTGGACGGTCGATTTATTGGCGCGAGCAGCGCAGAGTGTTTGGAAGCCAAGTCTATACACTCCAGCAGATCCTTTTCGCTGAATGGTTTTATGAGATAGCCTGACACCCCCGCGTTCAATGCCCGCGTGCGAGCAGCTTCGTCAGGATGAGCGGTTATCAAGATTGTCGGGATTGGAATGCCGATGGCAATCAAATGGCCATAGAGTGCAAGCCCGCTCATTTCCGGCATCTGCACGTCTGAAATCAAACAGCCCGTGATGTGAATACGATCGGATTTCAGAAAAGCATCGGCCGAAGAAAATCCCTTTGCGACAAAGCCCAGTAGCCGCAGGAGGTCTAACAGTGCCTCGCGCATCGAATCGTCGTCTTCCACGACGGCAATTGTCGGCTTGCTTGCCATTGCCATACTTTCGCAATGGAACACACGTATCCGAAATATTGCCGATTAACGATTGCACTCTGGTGTCGAGTGCTACGCCGTTTTGGTACTGGCCTGAAGTTTGTCGGCCATCCGGGCCAAATCCACCGCCGACTGGGCTTTCATTTTGTGCATAAGGTGACTACGGTGGACCTTAACGGTAAACTCGCTGAGTTTTAGTTTGGCAGCAATTTGTTTATTGGGCCGGCCGCTAGCCACCTCGAGCATGATTTGCCGCTCGCGCGATGTGAGCATAGCGAAACGATTCCGTAGTTCTGAGAAAACCGCCTCTGCCTGTCGCCGGGCACGGTCACGGTCAATTCCGACATAGATGGCGTCGATCAAATCCTGATGGCGAAACGGTTTTGTCAGAAATTCGATCGCGCCGGACTTGATAGCTCGAACTGCCATCAAAATATCGCCGTGGCCGGTAATGAAGATGATCGGAAGGTCGACCTTTAATTGCGCCAGCTCGCGTTGAAAATCCAATCCGTTGAGTCGAGGGAGCCTGACATCAAGAACGATGCAGCTCGGCGCGTCGGGCCTTTTGGCTAACAGAAATTCTTCTGCGGTACCAAATGTCCGCACGTTCATTTTGATCGATCGAATAAGGCTGTCCAGGGCATCCCTGACAGAGGAATCATCGTCGACGACAAACACAACGGGTTTATCTTCGTTCACAAGTACTCACCCCAGCTCATCACGACCAGTTAATCACATGGCCGCGACTGCCTCAGCTCATGAATTCATCCCGCATCAATTGGCAGGGTGAATTGAAAGACCGCCCCACCTGACGCGTTCGGTTTCGCCCATATTTGTCCGCCATGACTCTCAACGATCGAACGGCTGATGGCAAGACCCATGCCCATGCCGTTAGGCTTCGTAGAATAGAAGGCATTGAATAGCCGGTCGAGATCTTCCGGCGCAAAACCCCCGCCGGAGTCCTGGACTGCTATCAGCGCGTTTTTCGTATCAATTTTTGCAGAGCTGACGACAAGTTTTCGCTGTCCTTGGGAAACCAAACTCAAGGCGTCAATTGCATTTAGAAGGAGGTTGAGTATTACCTGCTGCAATTGAATTCGATCACCGCGGAGAAGGGGCAGCTCGTTAGAAAGTTGGGTCTGCAACACGACTTCACTTTGTTGGATCTCCCTATCAAGGAGAGCCACAGTCGAAAGTACGATTTCATTCATTCGGAGCCAATCTCTCTCAGGGGGCGAGCTTTTAGCGAGATTTCGTACCTGTAGTATGACCTCGCTGGCCCGATCCACATCTTTGACTATGCGGGCAACATTTCGTCTTGCTTCGTCAAGGTTGGGGGGCCGATCGTCAAGCCAGTGCAATAAGGCGTTGGCGTTGATTGCAACCGCGGCGAGCGGCTGGTTGACCTGGTGAGCAAGAGACGTCGTCATTTCCCCAAGAGTAGCAACGCGGGTGACATGCGCGAGTTGCGACCGCATTTCATATACCGCCTCTTTTTCCGCTTCGAATTTGACTGCTAGGTAAGTAGCAGCAGCGATCGACAACAGTCCGATCACCGTGTTCGCAACTCCTGCTTCGGACGGCGCGGCATCAAATGTTAAAATGTCGCTCAGTAATGTCAGCCCGATGCAGCCAGCGCCAACAATGATTACACCGTTTTTCCTGCAAAAGCGGGACGCAAGCAGCACAATGGCGGTGTAAAAGGCAGGAAACGCAATTTCCAAATCAGTAATCGTGTCGGCCACAAAAATTCCGGCCGCGAGGACAATAGTCACGACGGGAAGAAGCCATGCAGCAGTCACTCGCAAGATTCGGCGACTTCATTGCATCTGCCCCGCACCTATCAATCGGTCTCAGCGCACGATAAGCCTCACGCCTTTCCTAGTCGCGTCGAATGAAGCGCGCGCTCTCATCGAGCAGCCTAAGATTGTTCACAATTGTCGGATTTGTAGGATCGCGGCGGTATGCTTTGAGGAATTTCAGGCGTGCGCCCTTAAGATCGCCTCTGAGCATGAGCGAGTATCCCTGGTTATTGAGTATATCCGTGGTCTCGCCAACCAATTTGATGGCCATCGAATACGCACGATCGGCGAGCTCGAAACGGCCAATTCGATCGTAACACGCCGCAAGTCCTATCCAAGCAGTTGCGTCTCGCGGAGCCTTTTCGACGGCGTCTCGAAAGTAGCGTTCGGCAATGCCGTAGTGGCCGGCATTAAAGTGCTGGAGCGCCAGACGTAGCGGCTCATCTGAGCGATAATATTTAACGTCCGCTGGTTCTTCGATAGTCGATGGCGAGTTGGCAGCGACCGGATCGGGCACCGACGGCCATGTGCCATCAGTTACGCAGCCGGCAACATTGACCGCTAGCAGTCCGGCCCCGAGCAGACAAAATATCCGTACGCACCCGGTCATTGGTTCTCAACTGCCCGAACGATACGGGTCCCGTTCGAGGCCGCACAAAAGGCTAACTGCGTGACAACCACACGATTTCCCCCTCTCCCCATCTTCAGCCAGCGTCTTCGCCTCGGCTCTCTTATCGTAGAATTGACAGAAGCTTAATTATTACCGGCAGCATGATGACTAATAACACAACGGGGAAAATAAATACGCCAAGTGGCAGGACCATCTTGACCGAAAGCTTATTGGCAGTCTCCTCGGCGCGCAGCAATCGTTTCTCGCGCATCTCGTCACTAAAAACGCGCAATGAGTCGCTGACATCACTGCCGAACTCAATTGATTGTCGTAGCATCGTTGTAAGCGAGGTCGCCTCATCCAGGCCAAGTCGATCAGAAAGGGATTCCAGCGCCTGAATCATACTGCGTCCGGCACGAATCTCCGCGCCCATCATTTCTAGATTCAATCCCAATTCGCGATTCTGCTTTACCATTTGATTGGTGATGCGCGCGAAGGCCGCTTCTAAACCCAAGCCTGCATCGACACAGACCAACAGGAGATCAAGCAGGTCGGGGAATATGAGTCGGTATCGTTGTGAGAGGATGCGTTGCCGGCGAGCCAGGTAGGCATCGGGACCGAAGATAGCGATCAGCGCGCAGATCGCGACAAAACCTACCTTCCCGAGGAGCGGCGCTCCGATTAATAGCACCTGCGAGATTAGATATCCGACCGTGGGCAGCAGAATAATGACCACAATGCGAGCGAAGACATAATAATTGACCGCGTAAACGTCGAAGTACCCCGCCTTCAACAATTCGCGCCGCAACTTCTCACGGCGCTCTCTCCCCAGATGAAATCTTCGTTCGTCGAAGTAGTGGGCGATGTATGTGTGGAGGCCATGTGAGTTTTCAGCTTCTCGCAACTCGGCGGAGCCAGTCTGTAACCGTCGCTGTGTCTTTGCCTGCGCCACGTAATACTGGCCAAGAAGAAAAACCAGGACGCCTACCGCGCCAAATACAAGAATTGGAATTGCAACCGGTATGATGTTCGACATGCTGCACTAGAACCTAAAATTCACCATGCGATACATGATGACGTTCCCGGCAATCAGCGAAACCGCGCCGTAGACCAATGCGGGCACAACTATTGGATGCTGACGTACCTCAGCAAAGTAGTTCGGAGCGATCAGCGTGATGCCGGCGAACAGAACGAACGGCATCAACGAAAGTACAAGCGCCGAGATACGACCGTCTGCGCTCAGCGCCCGAATCTTGAGTTGCAGTTTGGTACGATTGCGCAGAAGGCGGGACAGACGCGCCAGGATTTCTGCGAGATTACCGCCGGTCTGCGTCTGTACATTGATGGCCACAACGAGAAACACCAGGTCCTTTAGACCAACTCGGTGGTAAAGATTTTCAGCCGCGGTGCGCATGTCCTGGCCGAAGGATATCTCTTCAGCGGTCGCGCCGAACTCAGAGCTTACGGGATTGGGCATTTCGCGTGACACTAGGCTCAGCGCAGCAGGAAGAGGATATCCTACACGTATGGCACGTACCATGACATCAATGCTGTCAGGCAAAAGCTCTGCGAAACGCGCGATACGCCTTTCCCGGATCCTATGAAAGAATACAAACGTGATAAGCAACATAGATGCAATGGCGAGAAGGCCCGAAGCGATGCCGCGACCGAAAACGAGCGCCCAGATAACAAATAAAACGGCACTCCCAGCCAACATTGTAAATATGAGCGTGTTGCGAGTCACTTGGAGGCCGCTCTGCGTGATCAGGTCATTAATGCGACGTAGGAGTGGACTACTGAACTCGGCGATGCCGCGCTGGTTGCGTAGTGCGTTAACAACTTCGCTGCGGCCGCTCTGTTCAGCGCTTTGCGCTAGTCTGCGGTCGGTTGATTTAGCCGCGTGGCGCGAACGGGCAATCGGTCCATAAATTGCCTGCACACCCAGCAAGGTGGCGCCGAATACAAGCCCGACAATAATCCAGAACTCATTCATAACCAGCCACACCTCTCACCACTAAAAGACCGGGCCTGTATTGGCCGCGAACAAATGGAACACAGTACCGTTTCATGCCTTTATAGCGGGAGCGCCGGATCGAAATTGCTCGCGGGGAGATCGATACCATAGGCCTTGAGCTCCTTAAGAAAATTCGGTCGTGCGCCGGTCGCACGAAAGCTACCGTGAATACCGCCGCTGGCGTCCGTGTGCTCCTTCACGAAACAATAAATTTCCTGCATCTGAATGGCGTCACCCTCCATTCCAGTGATCTCGCTTATGCTCGTCACGCGGCGCTTCCCGTCGGGCAGCCGCTGGAGGTGAACCGCCAGCGTAATGGCGGAGGCAATCTGGCTTCGAATGCTAGCCACGTTCATCGCCATGCCTGCCATCGCAACCATCTGCTCTAGCCGCTTGAGAGCATCCCGCGGCGAGTTAGCATGAACGGTTGTCATTGACCCCTCGTGGCCAGTGTTCATGGCCTGCAACATGTCGAATGCTTCTTCGCCTCGGCACTCACCGATGATGATGCGATCTGGTCGCATTCGCAGCGCATTCTTAACCAACTCCCTCTGGCGAATCTCTCCCCTTCCCTCGGCATTGGTCGGACGCGTCTCTAGCCGGCCTACATGGGGCTGCTGCAGTTGCAATTCGGCCGCATCCTCAATCGTAATTAGGCGCTCATGCGAGGGTATGTGCCGGGACAGAGCATTAAGAAGAGTGGTTTTACCGCTACCGGTCCCGCCGCTGATGAGTACCGAGATACGGCCGCTGACAGCCGCTTTCATAACATCGACCATTGGTCTTTTGATCGTCCCCATTTCGATCAGGCGTTCCATATCGAATGGCCGCTCGGAAAATTTGCGGATTGATACCAGCGGTCCGTCGATGGCGATTGGCCGGATGGCAATGTTCACGCGCGTACCATCCGGCAGGCGTGCGTCCACCATCGGCGAGGACTTGTCCACACGGCGGCCAACCCCGGCGACGATCTTGCCGATGATGCGCAGCAGATGCGCCTCGTCCTTGAAATAGACCTTGGTTTCGTAAAGCTTACCGAACCTCTCCACGAAACAGAGTTTGTGAGTGTTGATCAGGATGTCGGTGACCGTCGGATCTTTGAGCAATGGCTCAATCGGGCCGTAACCGGTCATTTCGTCGATGATCTCCTCGGAGAAGATCTCGAGCTCTTTCTGATTGAGCGATATCTTCTCGGTGCGAACATAGTTCGCAACATACGAGTGAACCTGTTTGACGAGTTCGGCTCGCGGCAACTTTTCCAAAACCGTGAGGTTGAACTCATCAATGATGCGCGCGTGCAGCTTCAGCTTTTCCTCGACGAGCGCAGGACGCTGATCAATGAGGCCACGATGGAATGGCTCGGAACCGGGGACCGTTGTATCAATGTGGTGAGAACGGGCGTGGCGGTTCGCTTTTATGGGAGCAGCTCGTTCCATTGCGCGCGGAGGAACACTGGGTAGAAAACTCATCGCACACCTCCTATCCGCGGAATGGGTTCAGGCCGCGTCCGGCACCGGGCATGAGCTACAGCGTGAGCCGAAACCCGCGTCCGATGCAGAGGCAGCCAACCCTAGAGGAACTGACGGAGAGCCAGTACAGCGTAGGCTGCAAGAGCCCTCCGTCGTCGATGGGTGTTAGCGGCGGTCGTGGTCGCAGCGCCTCCGCATGAACTTTGCGTCGTGATCCTCGCCTGATGCGAAAATGACCGGTGCTCCTTCAGCGACACAATCTTTGTCGCGATCGCGCTTGTCGTCCCGATCATTCTTGCCCGTCACCACGAGAATGCACCCGCTCGTATCGCTGCCACCGGCGCCTGAACAACGGTTGTCGGTACCGCCGATGCTACCGGGGATCGGGTAGAATGTCTTATTGGTGACGGAGTCGGCCGCGACTGAATGGGCATTCTTGCCGGTTGGACCTACGGGAATACTTGTATCCGCTGTCCTGGATTCGGCATCGATGATGCCCAGGGCCTGTTCGCCACTTGCGGGCGCGGACCGCGCCAGGAAGTAGTGATTGTTACCCGGATTGAACCATACTTCGTCGGGGCCGGATTCATCCGCGATTGCTGCGAGAATGTGCCCGTTCCTTTCGTCGATGATCACCGACGAATGAGTTGTTGAGTTGGGTCCGTTGCAGCCGATGAGAATGTCGTGGTCCGGGCCAACCGCCATTCCCTGGGGGGTGTCACATTTTGCCAAGGGAATGTCGAAGACTGTCTCGACTTTTTTGCTGTGCGGATCGATCACAGCTACGACGCCGTGACCGGTATTTGGGGTCTCGACGCCGGGAATGGTTATGTAGAATTTTCCAGTGCGCGGGCTCCATTGACACTGCTCCGCCCCGTTAGTGGCCTTCGGCGCACCGTTGGTGCCGTCAAACACAATTTGCCCAACCACCGAATAAGTCTGGGTCGAGATCAGATTACCGTATGGCGGATCCGCCGCGTTATTAGCCGCCATGACCAGATTGTCCCGGGGGTCGTAACACATCTCGTCTGCGCGCTTGTCTGTTGTGGCAGAATGACCAGGTAGCGGTGCCCCAGGAGCACCCCGTACGGTACTGATCGTATGCATGGGCGGCGTAGTCTCGCCGCAGCCAGCCGCGTCAAACACCTTGACCGTACTGTTGCCGTCCCCGACCCAAATTTCCCTATGATCGCGGATCAATACGCCGTCTGGACCCGAAACGTCATTGTTTGTACCGGTTGCAGGAGGCGTATTGGGAACGGCGCCGGTAAATTGACCGTGTCCGCAAAATCCCAAAAATGCATTGCTGTGAGTGTCCACCAAATCGACTGCGTTGTTGGTGCGGTCGCCTAGGGCATACAGACCAATTGTCGGGTCAACAAAGCTGATGTCGAAAGATGCCAGTGGTTTTGCAGGCGGAGTCCCGCCCGAAAGGGTAACCGCCGCAGTACCCGCGAAATTATCGCTGTCGGGCGACTCTGCCATCGCTGGCGTGAGAGCCGGAGCCAGTATGGCGAAGAACGTGAGGACCTTGATGCTACTTCTCATTCAAGCCTCCCTAGACTTTTTTGGAATTGCGTCATAACGACGCGCCGACGTTAGGACCTCATTAACGAATGTAAATAATTCCGAGGAGTTAGTTTGAGCCAATGAACTAGTGCCAAGGGACTAGTTCGTGCGGAACACGGCCCGCTCCTTTTTACTTTGGAGAATGGGCCCGCAGATTTTCAGGAGATGGCGAGAGGTTTCGTGTACTAAACAAGCACTTGGAGGAATTCTTTACTGAATATAAGAGCGTTGGCGATACAGCCTCGTTTTCATGACGCGGCTGGCAAAATTTCAACTGATCGGCCCCTTAGCAGTATTTACTGCAGTTCTTTGTGCTGAAGTCGCGGCCGGTGCCCTTACCCGTTGGCCGGCGTCTGAAACGCTCTGGCGCATCAATCTCGCCTGGTTCCAGGCATTTCAAAAAAGCAGCTACGCGATAGAGACGTTTGAAACCGCAACCTATTCACAACTGTGGATGTGCCGCTCCCTTATTCGTTCTTGCGATCTGCGGCATCGCATACAAGCGCCCACTTCTTCTCGCGACCGCCAGTAATCTTAGCTTCGTATATGCGTGCGTCGTGCTGTACGCTGACTGTCTATACAGTCGGTCATGGCCCAAGGGATCGCTGCCAGCAATGATCATGACATCCGCTTCCGATTTATTGCTTCTCGTTGTCCTTGTCGCATCGTTCCTGTCTTTTCTTATTTCGCACGTCTACTACATCCGAGCGATCCGTGCCGGTGCTTGATAGTTTGTTTACGTCGCAGGTGGTTTTGGTCGCTACCGCAGCTGTCGTATTCTACGCGGCGGTCACCGATTTTAGGACTTTCACGATCTCCAACAATCTCATAGTAGCATTGGCGTTACTGTTTGTTCTGTACGCTTCAATTTCGGGCCGTTGGTCTGAAGTGCCATGGAACATTGGCTTCGCCACTTTGATCTTGGTGTTCCTCATTTGGTTTTATGCTCTCGGGTGGATGGGCGGTGGCGACGTCAAGCTTCTGACCGTCGCGCTACTATGGACAGGACTCCACTGCGCATTGGTTTTCGCTATTTTGCTGCTCGTCTTTTCATGTCTTCACACGGCAGTGGTCAAAACTAAAGGCGCAGCGACGAAGAAAAGTAACGGCGGCGCTCAAACGCGCATTCCCTTCGCACCATCAATCGCTGCGGCACTCGTGGGCGTATTTATGCTCGGTTGTTTGCGCGTACCTGCATAGGCCAGCAAACGTTCAGCCGGCGGAGGCCTCTGATGATTTTAATTCAGTACAAAAGGCTCCTAAGGATGCAATGTCCTTGCGAATAGCACGGTATGAATTTGTGAACGCCATGGGCGACCCGGAATTGATGCTGTGCGTAGCCATCGGTTCTTCGCCGACATAAAAAACGCGCTCATTTCCCAATAGAGTCTCGACGTGACGGCGTCGCGCAATGCCTCTTACTAAGCTGCGCTCGCACCGATTAACAACCACCGCAATCTGCAGACCCGGACGCCCTGATTCGCGAACTGCAGAAAGGGTTTCAACTGTCTGGCGCAACGACGGTATGGTGTTGAGCCCGGTAACAATCACCCCATCCGACGCAAACACGACTTGTGACGTCCACGCGAACCAAGCCGGCGGCAAGTCGATAAGCATCAAATCGTAACGCGCTGACGCCATCTCGAAGAAGCGATCAAGAGCAGCAACATTGAGTTCGCACATGTCGAATTTGCTGCGTGGCGCGGCAAAAACGTGCAGGCCGCTGGGATGACGGCTGATGAAAATATCAAACAAATGCGCGTCAAGCCGCTCTGGATTGCTTGAGATCTCCTGGATCTGCAGGCGTGGCTCGACGTCGAGGTAATCGCATACATGGCTTCCCTGAAAATCCAGATCGACAATACACAACCTTTTTTGCGCTTGCCTGGATCGGCTGAGGGACACGCCGATTTCACAAGCAAGGGTGGCGTTGCCAACTCCTCCCGCGCTCGGCACCAAAGATGTAACGACCGCTTTACGATTTGACCCCTCGTGGCCACTAAAATTCACGTATGATCGCGCGATGATGTCTACAACCTCCCTTGCCTCAGCGTTGGCGGAAACCCAATCTGCTCTCCCCGAACGCAAGAGCGCTTTGTACTCGGTGGCCGAAATTTCATCGCCCACCATGATGAAAAACATTTGCGCACTGTATTGCGACACAACGTCAAGAAAACCACTGACATATGTTCTGTCTTGACTGGGCAATACCAGCACAATGTAGGTGCGATCGCCTGGCTCTTTCGCGGCCCGGCGTACTACATCTTCGATGCGATCAACTTTGACGAGATCAGAAATCGCCTCCCGAAGGCGTGTCTCAACTATCGCCCCCCGCCGTGCGTCTTTGCTCGCATTTACAATGTACACAGTCATGCTGGGGCGTCTGTCTCAGAATACCGGTGCAGTCGAGGATAGGTCCTCGCCAGTTATGGAAGTAGTCAAAGCAGGAATTCGCAAATTGGTGAAGCCCATGAGCCCACTCAAGAAGAAAAATTGAAACGGCAGGTTCTGGAGAGACACTGTGACGGTCGGAACAGGGCCTCCCGGACGGCCAGCAAAGCCAAGTCCTGTTTGTGCGTAGACAATTACGACGTTGGCTGGGGTGACGCGCGAAAAGATATCGCACATTCCCGCGTCGTAAGACGATGTCGCGTCTGAACATGACGAACTGCCGCGCCCAAAGACAATGGTGTTCATCGCTTCTGCATTGTAGGCGCCGCCCCCAGGACAAACCTGGGCGCCGTTGCAGGTACATGACGTGGTGCTTCCATTGCAGGTCACCTGGAAACCCGGCATGGGCCCTCCGGGCGGCGAGAGTGTACCAGTGACCGCAACGCTTATGGACCTGAGCCCGGCAGCCACCGGATCTGACGTCGCCGCGATCCTCGTTCCAACCTGAACCGCCTTGGCCGCCGCATTCCATTGGTAGAATACGAACAGAAACTCGATCGAGCCGAGAATGAAGACGAACATGATCGTCATCACGACCGCCACTTCGACCAGGACGGCGCCTGCTTCGTCTCGCACGAAACGAACAACATTCATCCGATGGTCCTCAACCAGGGCCGATGACGCGCTCGGAGTGCGCGACGGAAATGATCGGCAAGGGTAGGCCGAGCAAGCCGAAGAACCCCAGCGAGGGCTCTATAAATTGTGTGGAAGCTGTGATGACATATACGACCGAACCGCCACGGTAGGCGGCCAGACCGCTCGCCGGCGGTAGATTGTCTATCTGATGGCAACGCAATGTGACCATCACTGGCGTCCAGCCTTTCACGCGCGATAACCCGCCCGTGATCGAGCCACTTACAGCCAGATTTTTCGCACTTTCTTCGGCTGCGGCCCAATTCGCTGGACCGGAACCGCAAGAGTCGTGCGATCGAGCAAGGTAACGCGCGGCATCGCGTAAGCCGCTCGAAATGACATGCTGCTGATAGAAGAACCAGGAAAACTCGTAGACTCCGAGTAGAAGTACGATCAGCAGCGGGACGATGACCGCCCCTTCCACCAATGCTGACCCCTCGCTGTCTCGAGGCAGCGACCGCGCCGCGCGTTGATTTGCCCACCACCTACTCACGATACTCATCGGTAGAGCTGGACCATGTCGTAGTTCACGATGTCGCCAGGAGTAACGAAGCCCAATGCTTCGACATAGAGATCGGTCTGTGATCGCTGCAAGGGCAGTGTAAGAAAGAATTTGACGAACGCCGCTACCGGGACGTTGGACTGTGCCGAACCCGCAAGTCCTAGGCTCAGGCAATTCACGACTGCCGCGTGAATGACACGGCGATCCGGCGTGTCCGTTATCTCACCTCCGGCGAAACAGGCTGGAGCCCCCGTTTCCCCGGCCGGTGATCGATCGGCAACAAACCCCTCTTCGATCTCATACCGATAAACGTTGTAGCGGCTCGGTGGATTCGCGTTGCTGGCCGTTGATCCGTTGATCGTGGGAATTGCCCTTCCATCGGCACCATGATTGACCTGCCAATACGTTTCGAAATCCCAATTCCCCTGGCCCATTCCGCCGTCCATGTAGGGCCAAGTCCTGTCAAGCGGCAGACCGGTCGCTTGTTGAGGCGGGCTACCGATCGGCCAATTGTTCGCTGCATTGGAGGTGCATGAACCGGCGCCCCCCGATGTGTACCCTTTGCGGACATTGACCGCTGGTCGGTAGCTATTGTCGTTACGCCGTGCGGCCATTGACCGCTCATAGATATCGAACCTCACATTCATGGCCTCGCCTACTGTCGCGACATAACCTGCTCTGAAGTTGACGCCCTTCTGCGCAAAGCACAGGCCAGGGCGATCGCGAGCGAGCGCATCAGTGAGTTCTGTGAGTTCACCGCCAAGCGACGGCGATAGCAAAAATCCGTAGTCGCCCGGCACATATGGTTCGAGCGAATTACCGTATTGACGAAGCCTTATTAACCGCCGCCGTACGCCCCGATCCCCGAAAGCTTCCTCAAGTGCTCGGCTCGCCTGCTCATAACCCATGCCGGGGAGTTCGAAAGGGTTGCAAACAAACAGCGGTGTGACCTGGCATACGACTTGATCAAAGCCCGCCACGGCCGACGCGCCGGCCGTTATCGGTTTAAGTCCACTACCCAATACAGGGAGGATCGTGGGCAAGGTGACTGGTCGCACTGCCACGGACACGAAGCGGGCCGCCGTCGCATCGCCTGCAGGAGTGCCGGCCGTCAATGGTGCTGCGTCACTCGTTGGCAGTTGGCTGAAAAATTGGACCTGAGAAACGCGGACATTCCGATCGACACCGGTGCCAAACACAGTCGAATTAGCCACGAGGTTGTTAATTGCGTTGAGTGCGCGCACCTCAGCGCTGGGCAATCGATCGAGCTCCGCAGCACCGGCAAGAGCCAATGCATCGGCACCGTTCTGAAGTTGCGTCTGCAAGCTCATATAGCGCGCGCCGTCGAGCGCCAGCAGCGCGACACCCATAATTACGACCAACATCACCGTGACGTATGGCAAGATGATGCCACTGGTGTCGTCCCAGAATGCCTTTGTACAAAGTGCGACGCGATCGATTGGAATGAGATTTAGAGCGAATTTCGCCCTCACCGGGTTTTCCGATGTGCGACCTTGGGCTCTGCACCAACGCTGGAAAGCCATGAACAAGGCTACTGGTTCGCGCCCGGCGTGATCGGAGAGAGAGGATACAACGGCGGCGCGCCGCCAGCCCCCGTTGGGGACGAACTGCTCGCCGCGTTTGTCGATCCTCCTGGCGTCTGCGTTTTTCCACCTTCATAGCGCTCTACAGCCCCGACCATACGAGACCCGTTGCCAGGAATGCGGCGATTCCCGACATAAGGCGGCCAAGGGTCGATCATTTGCGTCGCAGTGTTGACGTCCTGAGCATCGCCAGCACCAAAGGTTACGGTATCGATCCTTTGCACATAGGGCGTCGCGGGGTTGGGATACTCAGTGATACACCCGCTACCCGTTGCAGCGAGGCATATTAGGATAGTGTGCCGGAATACCTTCATGACAATGTCCCACGTACACTTAGCGTTTGACCACGGGTGCGGCCGGACCTGATTCCGGCTGAATAATGTGACCGTAAGGTCCCTGCAGGTCACCGCCGTGAGCCACGAACTCTTCGTAGACCTTTGGCAACTCCAGGTAGCCACCTAAGAAATAATCGGCATCGTTACTGGGCAGCGACCGGTCGAGCGGCGTTGCCAACTCCTGCCCTGGCGCGGCCGGTTGCACTAGATGAGGTGTGACGATGACGACGAGGTCGGTCTCGTGTTTGATATAACTCGAACTGTTGAAAAGAGCGCCCAAAACCGGGACCGATCCAAGCCAGGGAATTTGGTTGCGGTTGCGCAGATCGTTAGCCTGCAGTAGCCCAGCAATTGCAAAGCTCTGGCCGTCGCGCAGTTCGATCGTCGTCACCGCATCACGTTTGACCAGTGACGGAATTGTCGTCCCCGAGATCGTGACCGCATTGGCAAAGTCCAGCTCACTTACCTCCGGTGCGATGCGCAAATTAATTATTCCGTTCGCAAGCACGGTGGGCGTGAATGACAGCCGAACGCCGAATGGCTTGAACTCGATCGTCGGCGTGACCAAGCCGTTTGCCGAAGTCGCGGCAATTGGCACAGGGAACTCACCGCCTGCCAGGAACTGAGCCGTATCACCGGACAACGCCATCAGATTTGGCTCGGCCAAATTGCGCGCCAGCCCTTTGTTCTCCAGCGCAGTCACCAGGACATCAATGTTGGTCCCGCCATTGACCAGATGAGCAAGAACGACGCCGAACGGCTGCGAACTTACGCCAGCGAGGGTTCCGGCGGTCTGGAACAAGGGTAGTCCGCCGGGTTGAGTGTTGTTTGGCGTATTGTTAGTGAATCCGCCCTGGCCCGTATTGAAGCCGGTTGAACCGGTCCTGTTGCTGCCAAACCAATTAACCCCGATTGCCCGCCCAGCGTCACGCGAAGCTTCAATGAAGCGTACCTTGAGCAGCACCTGCTGGGCAGTGCCGATGCTCATGGCATTGACGACGCCATTTGGTGACAGGGCTTTCGCCACGGCTACGGCACGCTCGGCTGCAACCGCGTTGGTGGCCACACCGCTAAGCACCACCTGACCGTTCATCGATGACACATGGATGCCTCGCGTTCCCGTGCTCGAATTTATTTTTTGCTCAAGATTGCGGGAATCGATTGCCACTTCCAGATCTATGACGCCCGCAAGTTTCTGATTCTGGTCATAGACGGAGACGTTGGTCGTGCCGACCTTTTTGCCCAAGATGTAGAGTGATCGGTCGGTCAACGGGAACACGTCTGCAATCTCGGGAGACCCAACCACCGCTGTTGTGAAAACTCTGTCGAGGCGGAAAGTTTTGCTCTTGAAGAGCGTCAACGTAACATGTCGCGCCGGCGCGTCTTCGACTTGCCAGACGCCCGGCCCCTGTGCATCGGCCGGTAAAAGTCCCGCTAAAAGCAGAAATGCCATTGTAACAATTCGCAGAAAAGCCTGCGATGTCCCAGGCTCGGTTGAAAAACATTTATTCAGATGGGCAGGCCGATGTTGAAACGGGCTTACAAAAAGCTGTCCTCGTGACATGTTTTCCCCCACCCCTAAGAAACAGAATTCAGTTCGACTGGCGTGTCATTCACTGCGCATCACCGTGTACTCTTCACGCTTGAGATTGCGAACAACGGCAACGTTTGCTGTAGAGGAACGCACAACGGGGGCGGCGGCTGGCGCGGGAGGTGGCGCGCGCACCGGCTCTGCATGCCGAACGATCGCGTTTCCAAGATCTTGTTCGGTCACGCGTCTTGCCGGATCAATTGTAGCTTCCGCGGGCCGGCGCAAAATCAGAGAGAGCTTGCCGATATTTGTCGCAAGCAACACTTTCTGCGCCTGTTCCGGTGTGACTTCGAGCGTGACTGCCTTGGCGACCGTTGGCTGCTCTTGCCGTTCACTCGCAAGTTGATCGACGGCGAGGACTTTTACGTGCTGCAGTAAAATTTCGGAATAGTTCTCGCGCCGGGCTGCACCCACCTCGGCGATAAGGACGACGTCGACATAGTCGCCCGGAAGAATAAATCCGGCCACGCCACGCACGTCATCAACTCGTATGGTGACTGCGCGCAGCCCTTTTTCCAGGAGTGAAGAAAGCGTCCCGCGCTGACCAGGCTCGGTGATCTTCGAGCGCAAGACTGGTTCGTGCGCCGCAAGCGGCGACAGCACCACGCGCCGACCATCTTTAAATAGGCTGTCTTTCGAGACGAACGCGCCTTCCGGAAACGTCTTCGCTGCCCAGGGAACCTCGACTAGATCGCCTGCGGTCAATGCAGCACCGAACAGAAGTGGTTTTGCTGCAACAACGATGGTGCCGATGGATTGAGACGCCGACGCGTCGCGGGCATGACTCTCAAGCCAATTTCGGGCGAGAAACGCGGCTATGCCACCCATGACAATTGCGAGCACGAGAATAAGTAAGTTTTTTCTCGGCACCGTTACCTCCCCTGTTTTTGTAACTCGTGCAGCGCCGTGGTGCGATGCGCGGGTCATGTTATTGGGCGCATCAAGTGTGGCGCCAAGTTCGTCGATCTCGGAATGGCGTTCGCTTAGTTTGCAGACAGCGCGGTCCAGAGCGCAGCCCATTTGCTATTTACCCATCCGCCCACGAGACCGATCGTAGCGACGACTGCAACGAGCATGATTCCGAGCAAGACTGTGTACTCGACAAGCGCCGCACCGCTTTCGTCATCCGCAAACTTTTTCATCAATCGGAGCGTTTTTCCCATGGCTACTTCCTCGATCACGTCACCGCCGCACGCGCGAATGGTTTAAGCGGCGATCTGAATGCGGTTAAGCATCAGTTAATCAAATGACATGGTCAAGCGTGAGATGCAGACTGAAGTAACGCTCAGAGCCCAAGCGCCGGAGACTCGAAGATTCTGATTCCTTTGAAATAGCTATTTGTAACTAGTCAGTACTGCTTTGGAACGAAGCTGGCGGACGTTGGCCATTTTGTTTTCACTAGCATCACGAATTTCCACGTCTCCGAGCGATTTGTGATCCGTTTGAATATGTGGACTGCAATCATCGCCTCGTACGAGACCGGCTAAGGCGCAGTGGCCACTTGCCTGGCGAGCATTGCCCAGAACCAACGCACAAGATTGGGTCAACGCCGCTGGTTGATCCGAGACCAAAAGCAATTCAAATGTTTTTGGGGGTCGACTTTCTTCTAATTTGGAGGGGCCCAATGCGCACGCGGCTTGTTTTCAACCATGTCCATCTGTGGCTGCCGAGCACCCCGAAATTGTTGATGATCAGCGGCGCATGTGTCGGTCTGCTTTGCGGCCTGCCGCAGCCAGCGTCAGCGCAAAGCGGCAATTCCCAGGCAACCGACTGGGCAGCGCCAGCGATCCGTCACGCGCTGCAGATGCGGCGGTTCAAGGATATTGACAGCGGCTCGGATGCGACGCCGAAAGTCATTCCGACACTGAGCAGAAGACAAAGACCCCAGCGGTGTTGTGGAAACCTATCAATCAGGGGCTCCTACTTTCACGTCCGGCAATGCGTTTTTCCAGAACATTGGCACCAATGGACGGACCTGTTTCACGTGCCATCAGCCGCAGAACGGCTGGACTGTGAGCGCAGCAGGCGTCCAGAAGCGATTTGCTGCTAGCGGCGGCAGCGATCCGATTTTCCGCCTGGTTGATGGCGCGACATGTCCTACCGATAACGTAAAGACGATCGGCGACAAACGCCAAGCCTATAAGTTGTTGATTGAAAAAGGCTTGATTAGAATCGGCTTGGCAATGCCGGCAAATCCGCAGTTCGAAGTGACTAACGTTGACGACCCCTACGACTGCACGACAAATCCCGCAACCGGACTGACTAGCAAGACAGAGGGCTTCGTGTCCGTTTACAGGCGGCCGTTACCTTCGACAAATCTCGATTTTTTGTCGACGATAATGTGGGACGGGCGTGAGCCCAATTTGGCCAGTCAGTCAATCCACGCCACGCAGGGGCATGCTCAAGCCGTACAGCCCCCAACGTCAGGGCAACAAACTCAGATCGTAAACTTCGAGACTGCTCTCTTTACTGCGCAAGCCTTTGACAACAAAGCGCGCAGACTGAACACGGACGGCGCGCACGGTGGCCCGGTCGCGCTGTCAGATCAGCTTGGCGATTTTTTTATCGGGATCAATGATCCTTTAAATCAGAACCCTACGGGCGCCGCTTTCGACCCCGATATCTTCGATCTTTTCAACTCTCCGATGTGGCAGGGCTTACAAACCATGGACGAGGATGAAGACGATGGGATTGCCAAGTACCGCGCGTCGATTGCCCGCGGCGAGCGCTTGTTTAACACCACCAAGATCAATATCACAGGAGTGACAGGCCTCAATGATGCCCTGGCTCAGTCGAGCATCCCTGGTTTCTGCGGAACTTGTCACGACACGCCCGATGTCGGGAATCATTCGGTAAAGGCGCCTCTGAACATTGGTGTCGCTAATGCTGGGGCTGATCGACCGCCCGCCCTCGACATTTCGGCGCTACCTGTGTTCACACTCAAATGTACTCAGGGACCTTTGGCCGGCCAAACCTTTGTGGTGACAGATCCGGGTCGTGCACTGATCTCAGGTGATTGCGCTGACATTGGCAAGCTCAAGGGGCCAATTCTTCGAGGGCTGGCTGCTAGGGCACCCTATTTTCACAATGGGTCGGCGGCCACGTTGTTGGACGTCATCAACTTTTATGATCAGCGTTTTGCAATCGGCTTCACGGATCAGGAAAAAACGGACTTGGTCAACTTTCTCAATGCGCTGTGAGCGTCGCGGCCGGGTGCCAAGACAAAACTCGTTAGCGGAGATGGCGGCCAGTCAACGCGATGTCCGCTTAACCTCGGAAAGCGGACATGTGTGTGGCGATCAGCATGTCCGCTTTGCGCCAAAAGCGGACATTGCGCCCTTTGTTCGATCATCTCGTCGCGACGAGTTGCATCGCAGTGGGGATTGATAGGGTGACTGTCTGTCCTGCGGGTACAGATGACAATTCCGGACAATCGGGACCGTCCTAGGGGCTCTCTAAGTCCTGGACAGGTTATTCTCGTGATCATGGCGATAATCGTGTTGCTGATTTTCGCGTGGGGCAACATTCAGTAAGCCGACCCGTCTTAGTGTGCGCCGTCCGGCCAGCGAACATGCGGGTCAAAAACGAAGAGCAAGTCGGCAACCCAAAGCGCGAGTATCACGAAAATGGCTGTAATGATGGTGACGTACTTCTACATTCAAAGTGCCGACAAGCCCGGCCATACTGCGTCGCTAATCAGCCAAACGACCGCGATGACCCAAATCACGCCCGTGACGGCGACGACTGCGTTGATGCGAGTATCTTTCCACATGATGTTTACCGCACGCTCACCAGGAGCGGCCACAAGTGACTACCGAAACCGAGCGTCACAACCGTGAACCAAATAACGACCACGGTAACGGCAATCGAGTTTGTGCGCGTCGTCTTCCACATCGCATAACGCTAGAGCGCCCCGACGGCGCATCGGCAGCTATACGTCCGTATATTTCGGTATAGGTCGGGTGCTTCAGCGCTAGTTGGCAACATAGGCCGTTGGCGCGCGGTGTGATCCGGTTTTACGGCTTTTTTGCCCCTTTGTAGCGAGCCTTAACACCAACTCACCTTGGCCCGCGTGCTAGCCTGTTCGGCGTCAATTCGGGTGCCAACGATGATCGCTTTAGTAAAGCCGTCAATTCGCGGATACGGGATCTTGTTCTTCCGAGGCTTGCTCGAAGGTCGGGGGGCCTACGAAATTTTGGTAAGCGAGGAGAATGATGCTCCAAGAATCTCTGGCCATTTCGCCGGAAAGGTAAAAGTCCCAGAGCGCCATGGGACAACGACCATGATACTCGCGAATGGCCAACGTATAAAGCTACAGATACGCGGCGACCCCGAATCCATCCCGCTCCGTTTTGACGTCGTTGACGATAAATCAATTGCAATTTGCCGTGGTCTCACATGAGAGGCCGAGACCGCGCGACTACCGCTCCATTCATCTCAGGCTTGTGCATTGATACGCCGGTCACGATGCCTCGACGCGCGCGCAAGCCAAAATCGAGAAATGTCCGCGTTGGTCCAAAAACGGACATTCGCTCTCCTATTCGCTGACCTCGTTGCCTTTACACGCCGCCTTAGCGTATCGGCTCATTTTTCTTCGGCGCGAACGGATTGAGTTTCCGCAATTTCTCTCGAAACCCACCGCGCTGTGGCGCGCCCGGAGTACCCCTCTGTTGGAAGCCCGGACCGCGATTGTTATTCTTTTGCTGCGAACCACCGGGCTGCCGGAGATTGTTCGGTCGCTGGCGGCCCGGTCCGCGCATTTGCCGACGCTGGATCGCCATCTGACGCCCGATATTGTGCGAGGCGAACAGACACTGCACCACGCCGCGGTCACGTGCCGCCTCCTGCGGGGAAATCTGGAACGGGATGGCAGCAAATCGCCCGCCCGGGCCCGGCCGGCCAATTCCGGGTGCACGTGCGGTGAGGCACTTCGAACACGCCAGCGGGCGATCGCTACCGATGTTGAAACCTGTGCATTCATGGCAGGCACGCCGGACCGCGAGGCCCACTTGCAAGCCGGCATGCGGGCTGCGCAGAGCACGCCGCTGATTTCCCGTGATGGTCGCCTGCTCGGCATGCTTTCGGCCCACTGGCGTCAGCCGCACCATCCCGGCGAAAGCGAACTGCGGCGTTTCGACATTCTGGCGCGGCAAGCCGCCGACGTTATCGAGCGCGCCCAGACCACCGCCGCGCTTCGCGAAAGCGAGACGCGCTTTCGTGTTCAGGTCGAGGCTTCGGCTCGTCAGCCGCGGTGACATCGTTACGTCTCAAGTTCGAATAAGCCGATGACCGCTTTGGGTCAAAAGCAGACAGAGCGGCGCACAAGCCAATGTCCGCTTTGTGCCAATAGCGGACATGGCTTGTACGCTTCCGCTACGGTCTCTCGTTTAAGAAATCGCGTAGTTCGTCAAAAAGGGGAACAACGCCCGGGTCTTGTTCCAACATAATATGGTTGGAGCCCGGCAAAGCTACAAACCGCGCGTCAGGTATTCTCGCCGCCACTTCGCGACCCAACGCGATTGGTACCCTGCGGTCGTCGCGAACATGCAAAACGAGTGTGGGTGTCTTTATTTCTGGCAATAATTCTCGCACATCAATCTCTGCTGCTGTCTCAAGGTAGCGTACAGCGCCTTCGGGAGATCCGCTTAGCCGTTGAAGTTCGTTGAAGTGATCGGCCTGTTCTCTTGTAGCTGTTGGCATCAGTGCGGAGGTGAATATCTGCCGAAATGTTGGATCGTCTGAGCCCCATCCAAGCTTCATAAGTGTTTTCGTTGCTGCAAAGCGTTCTTTATCTGCGGCAGTCAGATTGGGACGCCTGTTGGAGCCCGACGCAAAGCTGCCGTAGAGGATCAAATGTGAGACCCGATCTGGATGTCGCGCGGCAAACGCTATCGACACAGCGCATCCTTGTGAAAAGCCGAACAGCGGAAAGCGGGTAAGACCGGCGGCATCCGCTACAGCTTCCATGTCGCTTACCCACGCGTCTAACGAAAGGCCGCTAACGTCCCAATCGGACAGACCGTTTCCACGCGCGTCGTATCGGACTAATGTATGATCCCTCGCTAACTTGAGTAGGAAATGCCGAAAAATTGGAATTTCCCAATCATACTCAAGGTGACCGAGCCAATGCGCCGATTTCATCAATGGTGGTCCAGAGCCGACGGTCGCGTAAGCTAGGCGGACACCATCAGATGCAGCGCAGTATCTAATCTTCTGATGAAGGTTCGCAGCGGCGAGGACACTTGCACCGGGCGGCGCTGCGTCATTGAGATTAATCGCATAAACTTCAACGGGGCGCGCAATATTCTTAAGGTTCTGCCGACCAAGCTCTCGACAGGTGACAGGGACTTTCCCCTCAATCTGATCCAGAACTTGGCGGGAAATGCAAACGCCGCCGCGGTCAGCGATGCTTTCTAGGCGTGCAGCGACATTGACGCCGTCGCCAAAAATGTCGCCCTCGTCAATGACTATGTCACCAACATTGATGCCAACTCGAAAATCAATTCGTTGATCCTCGGCGTAATTGACATTGCGTTTAGCCATAGTCAGTTGGACTTCCAACGCGCACCGTACCGCATCAACCGCGCTGGCAAATTCAACCAATATGCCATCACCCGTTGTTTTAACGATACGTCCGTGATGCTTCGCAATTTGTGGATCAATGACTTCGCGGCGGTGCAACTTTAGGGCTGCGATAGTGCCTTCCTCATCAACCCCCATCAATCGACTGTAACCGGCGACGTCGGCGGCGAGGATGGCGGCCAGCCGCCGCTCTACGCGCTCTTCAACCATGGATCGCTCCCCACCGCCTAGGCATTAAAGTTTATGGTCCGATCTGCGGGGTGTCTATCGAGGTCAGCGATGTCCGCTTTGGGTCATTAGCGGACATTTGCAGTGCAAAAAGCCATGTCCGCTTTACCCCCAAAAGCGGACATGTGCAGTACACGAGCGCATGTCCGCTTTGTGCTAATAGCGGACATCAGCTCATTCGATCACCTCGTCACCGCCAAGCTGCTTTCCCTTATAGAGCTTAGCGCCTAGGGCGCGGTGACGGGACGCGGCTTCTGGCGCTAGTGTTTGGTGGGAACCGAATTGTCCGTGCGTTTTAAAATCAATTCACGCACTTCTTCTGCGGTCGTGCCGCCTTGGGCCAAATTGTCGTTTAGTGCCTCTCTGACCATCGCCGGATAATACGCGTAGACGACCCGCATCCAGAGAATTTCGTCTCCGCTGTATAAATCATCTAAGGCTTTATCGAACGCCTCGCGCCCGCCGCTCGCATACGCCCGCTTGAGCCTATGTATTTCTGCCCAGTCGGCGTCCGCGAGGTTGGAGGTGTCCACTAATTGGGGCTGGTCGGCTGGCATTAAGCTTTCGCTGCCTTCCCGCGGTCCCGCTTGTCAGCCGTTGCTTCGCGCGCCAAACGCTCAGCGCGTAGCTTGGCAGTGAGCACGCGGGTTGCCTGCTCCCTATCCTCATGTTCGGAGAGTGCTTTCACGCCGTCCTGCTTCCACTGAAACAGGCGGTCGGCGCGCTTTTTTGCTTTTGAGGGCACGACAGACAAATGGGGTGTGGGACACGATTAGTCCAGCGTGGAAGATACACACGACAAATCGCCCTGTACCGCAGTTGATCACGTCGATTTATCGATCCGGGCCATCAAAAGCCTGGATCAAAGTCAAGAACCCGAAATCGCCAGCAGCCACCCGCGTCGCCGACGGAACATTTTGAGTTAGTTAAGGTCATAGAGCTTAATTCGGATAGCGAGGTAGGTGCACAACGCGAAACCGATCAGAGCCACTATCAACAGTGACCACTCATGGAAAACCGCTACGAGGATCACTGCCGCAATGGCGACCGCAGCCACGGCCCAAATGTCCCAGGGAAAGAGTTTAAGAATGACGCTCTCCTTGCCTCATTGAGATGGGTACGAAATCCCAGCGTCGGCAAGTTACGCGGCTATAAAAACTTAGCACGTAGCGGAACTGCGCGGCGGGTTGGACATTGATTTTATGCGGCCGGTCCCCCAGGCGGCGGCGGACCCGAAGGGCCGCCACCTTACTGGCGATGGTGGCCCCCACTAATCCTGATGAGAGAGGGCCTTGAGAAAAGTCGAAGAATATCTGCAGCACGCCGCCGAGTGTCGCAAGATGCAGCGGACGGCTTCGCTCGCTCATCGCGAACAGCTAGAACAAATGGCGGAGACCTGGGAAAAGCTGGCTGAGGCTCGCCGGCATCAACTTCAAAAGTTGAACAACGCCGGCGGACTAACAATAGACGTTGAGCTTTCCCCAGAAGAGCCGCCGACAAAAAATTAGCCGAACTCTCGCGCCTATTACGAAGTGTTTCTCTCAATCCGGTCGGCCAATTCGCGCCACTGTTTGGCAAGTTGAAGCCAGGCTCCCGCCATGCCCGACGACGGAGCCCGTTTCGCTTCCTCTTTCGCATTCGGTCGCCTTTTGGCGGAATGCTCGCTTGAGATCGGCATTACGTTCAGGCAACGCATAGCGATCCCTAGCGTTCCGTTTCAGCGGTGACCTGCTGCTTCAATAAAATCCGAAGCCGGTAGCCATGGCGGAAACATCTACATGGTGCCGCGCGTGTAGCGGCCGCCGTACAGCGACAAATCCAATGAGGTCGCCAGCGCCAATAATCCAACAATCGAGATCATCATCGGCATGAGATTATGGTCGCGCAAAATTCCTAACGCTTTGCCTATGTCAAATTTTATGGCTTGGTTAGTTCTCGGGCGACGTTTTTAGCATCACAGCTCCAGCCAAATGAAACTACCAATCACCACAACCAGTAGAAGGAACGACAGGACAACGCTGCCAAGCAATAAATCAAAACGTCTCAGCGCTGGTCGGTCGACGGCTCGCATTTATCTAATGAATGGCTCGCTCCGACTACGCGAATACCCCGGCGAGATCGTTCGCCTCTCGTGCGAGAAATACAGTCGCGCTGGTCAATATCGAAAGAGAAATCTAATTGAGCGCTATGGCGCTGATATTCGCCTGCCTGACTTGCGGTAGGAAATTGCACAGTGCAGGCGCCATGACAGATGCACGACGCCTGCATGGTGCATTACGTCAATCTGATTCCGCGTGAGTTCATACTCTGTCGTTTTTGTCGAGCAGCTGGGCGAGTTGCTGAAAATATTGGCGTCAAGTTTGTTCCGCTCCGCCTCGGCTCTGCTGAGCGTTGCTCTGATCGCACCGGAAAACTGGCCGGGCTTTAAGGCACCATTATCCACCAGGCACTTTGCAAGGATTGCAAACGCGTTTTGAGTTGCGCGGCATAAACCGTAGCTCTCCAGATCCTAAATCCATTTGAAGTTCTCCCGGTTGTTTGAGGACAGCCGCGTTAGCGGGCTTTGGTGGAGATTTGTGCGGCCTTATCGGGTGATGCCCGCTTTACCTCCACAACAGACATTGAGGCCACGCAAACCGATGTCTGCTTTGTGCCAATAGCGGACATCGCGTTCATTCGATCAGCTTGTCGGCGCGATCAAGCAGAGTTGGCGGCACAGTCAGGCCGAGCGTCTTGGCGGTTTTAAGATTGATGACCAGCTCATATTCCGTCGGCGCCTGGACTGGCAGGTCGGCCGGCTTCTCCCCCTTGAGGATGCGATCTACATAGCTCGCCGCAACCCGAAACAAACCGCGCTGCTCACTTCCGTAGGACAGCAGACCGCCTTGTTCCGCGAAAAAGCGCCACGGATAGACGACAGGCAGGCCGTTGCGAGCAGCGAGTAAGATGACCTCTGCGCGATGGACGTTGAGGAAGCCATCGGGCATCACGACCAGTCCGCCATTTGGCTCGCGTGCTTGCGCCGCGATGACGGCATCGAGTTCGGCCGTGTCGTGAACAGTTGCAACGACCGTCTCCATTCCGAGGGACGCAGCCGCGGCTTTGAATGGGCTCAGGTAAATGTGGGCGTATGGCGTCGTTGCGGGATTGAATAGGAAGGCGGCCCGGTTGACGCGCGGCGCAATCTCTTTGAGCAGCTCCAGCCACTTCCCGGTAATCGTCGGCTCCATAATGGTGAACCCAGTGGCGTTGCCGCCAGGTCGCGCCAGGCTCTTTACGAAGCTGCTGCCGACCGGATCTGCGACAACCACAAAAACAACTGGGATAGTATGCGTGTGCTGCAGCATTGACGCGGTCGGCGGTGTGTTTTGCGTGACGATGAGGTCGGGCTTCAGCGCGATGAGTTCGATTGCGGATCGTTGCCTTAACTCCGCGTCTTCGAGCGCCCCCCAGCGAAATTCGAGTTGGATATTGCGGCCTTCTGTCCACCCGAGCTTCTGGAGTCCCTCGCGGAATGCGCTCACGTACGCCTGAAATTCCGGGTCGCTCTCGGCATGCGCCATCAATACGCCGACGCGCCGCACGTGCTCGGACTGCTGCGCATGGGCCGCGAGTGGCCACGTCGCCGCCGCGCCGCCGAGGAGCGTGATGAACTCGCGCCGCCTCATCGCCTTTCTCCCGAGGCTCAGGACGGCATCGTATCAACTTAAAATGGCGTCCCGGAAGGGGTCGGGCGTGGGTTTCGGCCGATGTCCGCTTTGGGTCAAAAGCAGACATGTGCAGCGCAAAAGTTCATGTCCGCTCTTCCCCCAAAGCGGACCTGCGCATCGCACAAGCCGATGTCCGCTAAGTGCCAAAAGCGGACAGTGCTCGAGCTATTCGATCACCTCGTCAGCGCTTGCGAGCAGCGTAGGTGGCACTGTGAGGCCGAGTGCTTTGGCGGTCTTCAGGTTTATCACCAGTTCATACTTGGTCGGCCCCTGCACTGGCAGGTCGGCGGGTTTTTCGCCTTTGAGGATACGATCAATGTAACCCGCCGCGCGCCGAAATATGTCGGTAACATCAACTCCGTATGAGATCAGACCGCCCTCGCGCGGCACGTTGCTGAAAAAATACATTAACGGCACCTTGTGCCTCATTGCTGTCTCAACAGTCGTTTTGCGATGAACAGTCATGAAGCTGTCCGCCATGGCGATGAATTCAATATTAGGCTCTCGCCCAAGTCTTGAAATGACCTCTTCGATATCGGCTTCGCGGTGAATGCGCGACACGACAGGCGTCACGCCAAATTTTGTTGCGGCAACTTCAAAGGGTTGCAAATAATTTTCTGCATGTGGCGCGGTTTCTGGATTGAACATCAGGACAACCCGCGTTAGTCGGGGCGCGATATCTTTCAGCAGATCCACCCATTTGCCGACCATAGTCGGTTCGAAATTGATGAAACCGGTGATATTGCCGCCGGGGCGCGGCAGGCTTTGGACGAACCCGTCGCCGACCGGGTCGGTCACGGGCGCGAATACGATCGGGATTATTTTCGTCTGCTGGTACAGCGCGGCAGTCGACGGAGTGGTGTTGGAAAGGATCACCTCGGGGCGAAGTGCCACCAGTTCTTTCGCCACTTTAGACGCGCGATCCATGTTGCCGGCCGGGGCCCAGCGAAGGTCGATCCGCAGATTGCGGCTCTCGTTCCACCCGAGTGCCACTAGCGCTTTCTTGAATGCCGCGAGGCGGATTTGCGCTTCGGGGTCGTTTTCAGCGTAGCCCATCAGCACGCCAATGCGCCGCGCGGATTTCGACCTGTTGCGCTATCGATGCAAATGGCCACGCCGCCGCGGCGCCCCCGAGAATTCCGAAGAACTTCCCGCCGTCTCATTGTCGCCCCCGGACTTTTGACAAGAGATCGTAGCAATTCTCACGTACACTCAGAAAGGGCGGTCGCAACGCCGATGTCCGCTTTGGGTCATAAGCGGACATTTGCAGTGCAAAACGTCATGTCCGCTTTACCCCCAAAAGCGGACATGTGCGGTGCACTGGGCGATGTCCGCTAAGTGCCAATAGCGGACATTGCCCAGGCTTATATTGTCTTGGTTGCTAGCTATCGATTAGCTCGTCGGCGCGCGAAAGCAGCGAGTGTGGAACAGTGAGACCCAAGGCCTTGGCGGTCTTGAGATTGATTATCAACTCAAACTTAGTTGGTTGTTCGACCGGCAGGTCAGCGGGTTTGGCGCCCTTAAGAATCCTGTCGATGTAGTTAGCGGCGCGACGGGCCATATTGACCCCATCAGGTCCGTAAGAAAAAAGCCCGCCTTCCTTTGCCCAAGCTCCCCAACCGCCGGCCAATGGAAGCCGGTTTTGGGCCGCGAATTCAACGATCCTTTTGATGTTCAGCACTGTTTGCCGCGACGAGACGACATAAAGAGAGTCTATGCCTGCATTATTGGCAGCGCGAAACGCCGACTCGAAATCGTCGGAGCTGCGCACTTCGACCAGGTGAAGTTGCACACCGAGCGCTTGTGCAGCGCGTTGAGCCTCCCGCTGTTCATTATCCGGATGATCCGGATTCCAGAGGAACGCGACCCGAGAGATTTGCGGTGCAGCCTCCTTAAGAAGCTCAAGACGCTTGGACGCGAGTGCGTCTTGCAGCAGCGTAACGCCGGTCGCGTTGCCGCCGGGTCGACTGAGACTCGCTACGAGACCGAGTTGTTCCGGATCGGCGCTGCTGACGAATACGAGAGGGATTGTCTGATTAAATCTCTTTGCAATCGGGGCGACGTCCCCGCCGATCGCCAGGATCACATTGGGCTGGAGTTGGACCAGCTCGGCCGCCAAGCTCGGAAGCCGGTCCACCCGACCTTGCGCGTAGCGATATTCGATAGCGATGTTTCGTCCCTCGACATAGCCCAGGTCACTCAG
The DNA here is from genome assembly GCA_963831515.1 of uncultured Alphaproteobacteria bacterium. Classification (GTDB taxonomy): domain Bacteria; phylum Pseudomonadota; class Alphaproteobacteria; order Rhizobiales; family Xanthobacteraceae; genus Pseudolabrys. The sequence continues at coordinate 34,066 of CAWHQL010000022.1, forward strand.
ACCAAGCCGGATCGATGCCATCTGGGGATCACTCTGAGGATCGCTGTAAAGAAGGACGCCGAGCTTCGCGATAGGCTTCGGTTGCGCCTGTGCCGCAAATGGCCACAGTGCTGCAACTCCGACTAACTTGATGAATTGGCGCCGTCTCATGTAGCCCTCACCAGAGGCTCAGAAGCACGTCTTGCGCAATCTCTAAAGCCTAGCACTTTTTGACTGAGCGGCGCGTGAGAAATGACACATAACAAGTCTCAGATGCCGACCAGGAATGATGTCCGCTTTGGGTCACAAGCGGACATGTGCAGTGCAAGAAGGCATGTCCGCTTTGCCCCCGAAAGCGGACATCATTCTACGAACTACGTTCACTATCAGTTGCCTCCGATAATCGCTGCTTATGGGAACCAACAAGAAGCATCTAACCGGGTGCTAAGACTAGGGAGAACGCGGGGTAGAAGCGATCACGAGCCGAAATAATCGACGGGCCGCAAGGCCCCTCAAGTTTTCCGCGACTTCGCGTAATCAAGGGCCATCTTGCGGAGACGTTGCTCTGCTCTCGCCGAACGCTCGAGCTCTTTAATGAGCGCTGCCTGTTCCGCGGTCTGCTTCGGATCCATGCCCATTACCGTGAGGTTGCGCACCTCACGACGCACGCTGTCTAGCTTGGTTTGCAGTTCAGCTAATGTTGGGATGGGGCTCCGACGTTCGATCCATCGTGGCATGCGTTGTTTCCCAAAGACCTCTCGCGATTTCCAGGGCATTCACTCGGTGACTGTCCCACCACGCGCGTTCGTCGCCGGTCTGGTGCAATTGCCGATGATGGCCGCGGCATAAAGGCACGGTGAACTCATCGCTCACCTTGAGGCCAATGGCTCTGGGTTGGGCAAACCGCAGGTGATGCGGATCGGAGGGTTGCCGGCCGCAGATGACGCAAGGCTGTGAGGCAACAAACTTCAGGTGCGCCTTGTCACGCAATCTTTTGGGTTCGCCAATCGCGAGCTGGCTCTTGTCGATCCTGGTGGGAGGCAGTTCGCTATCGGAAGGAGGCAAAGCGGAGGCCTGATCCTGCCGTAGGAGGTCGGTCATGGAGCCATGGTGGCGCCGGCCATAGTAGTGCGAAGGCCGGGGTATCGGCGTTGTGTCGTCTGGGTGCAAACCGAAACGCGGCTGGGTTGGAGGACTCTCCACTGCCGTCGACCTGACTGTTGGCGAGCTTGCCGAAACGGCGTTCTTATCCTTGCGATAGAGTTCAAGCCCGAACGGTCTGCCGAAGGTTGCGAGCGCCCGTTTGGTGGCGTCGGTTTCGGCGGCCTTGAGCGCCGTATCATGCACCTCACCAGGCGAGGTGCCACGGCCCTCTCCTGTTCCATGACCCTCCCGAACAATCGTCACTCCATCAGCATGAACGGTGATCCGTACTTTGGCGACATAGATAGCGAGGAATGAGCCCCGGTTCTCGCGCGTCAGCACACAACGGGAATCCACGGTCTCGCGGCTCCAGGCATCGAAGCCGAAGATCCGATTGGCTTCCGAGATCGCATACCACCCTTCAATGTATGAGAGTTCGCGTCCATTCGCCTCGCGCGTCCGAATTCGCCGACTGCTGAGGCTCCGCTGTAACGCCTGCGTTTGCTTTGCGCTAAAACCCATCACTTTGTCCTCACGCTCAAAACAGGTTCGGGATTAGAGAGAGCAACGCCGTTGATGTCGGCACCACCTTTGAGGTCGCTCAGCAGTCCTTGCCGGTTAAGGCGTGGCTCCCTCGGCTCCCAATAGATGCTCGGCACAACGGCTTCATCGAGCACGAGCAGCGCCGGCATGCCGGGGCGGATCGACACAGTGAAATCGGGCGCCGTGATCTTTTTCAGATCGAGCTCGACCATTACGTCCTTGGCGATCTGCCGGCGTTTGGAAGCACAATCTTGCAGTCGCTCGAGCCTGTCCTGCATCTCGGCGATACGAACCTTGAGCCCGCTTGCTAGGGCCTCGTCGGCGAGTGCTGCGCGGATGATGGCTGCGATGATCTCGTGGAGATCGGTCAGGCCCTCAACAGTGTCCGCGAGGGTTTGCTCGTCGATTTGAGGGTCTTCGGCGCGTAGTCTAGTGCGGATAACTTGGTAGTGTTATGGCGGCGAACTCAAGACTTATGGCAAACCTCCTGTTCTTGAGCCGATACTCAGCGGTATATAGATATGCTTTTCAGTCGATCGTTTTTCGACAGACCTGATGGAATCATATTTAATACCTAAGGTACACACATGAGTCACACCGAACGAGTGAGGTTATCCGTGCGGCCAGAGCGCTTCTGCGCTGGGAGCAGCGGAGCTTGGCACTCGAGGCCTCGTCGATCGGCACTTCCGACAATCAAGCGCCTAGAGTGGAAGCCGGGATGTAACCGAAGCGCATACCAGGACCGTGGCGGCGCGTTGACGCAGCGTTCTGGAGAATGCTGGGCGTTGAATTCATCGACGAAAACGGAGGCGGCCCAGGCGTTGCGACTCCGCAAGCGCCAACGACTGAGAAAGCCAAAATAGCCCCGCGCAGGGGCGTAACTACGCGGACAGGCGTGAGCCGAGGATCGAGTACGGTGAGTGCCGCTGGTTCCTATCGCGACCTACTTTGCATGGGGTTGTTTTCCAATTTTTTTGGATTGCTGGGGCAGCAGCGACCCCATTTTGGCAGAACGAAGCCAAACTGTTCCACAAAGCGCGCTGGCCGCCGCCTGCCGGATCGCATCGAGGACACGACGTTCTGCAACCCGTCGCGCACACTCACGACCGACCCCGCCGTGCCGCGAATGACCGCGCAGATGTCCGTCCGCATAGCGCGCAAGGCGATAACTGGCAAATCGGTCTAGTTCTTCCGTTCCGGCGATGCTGGATCAGGCCTCTATTACGATCCTGGGAGCAGTCTTTCCGCCCGCCCCACCCTTGAGCTGAGCAAGGACCTTGCTCGCGATATCGCGATAAATTCGCGCATGCTCGCTGTCGGGAGCAGTTGCAACCACAGGAAGCCCGGCGTCCGATTTCTCACGTATCGTCATGTGCAGAGGCACTTCGCCTAGAAAAGATACGCCAAGACGTTCCGCCTCATGCCTCGCTCCACCATGGCTAAAAATATCGGACCGTGTTCCGCAACTCGGGCAAAGGAAATAGCTCATATTCTCGACAACACCGAGCACGGGGACATTCACCCGCTTGAACATCGACACCCCGCGCCGCGCATCGATCAAGGCAAGATCCTGAGGCGTTGAGACAATCACGGCGCCCTTGAGAGGCACCTGTTGCGCCATCGTAAGCTGTGCATCACCAGTGCCGGGGGGCATATCGACCACCATGATGTCGAGCTTGCCCCACTCCACTTCGCGCAGCATCTGCGTGATGGCCGACATCACCATCGGTCCACGCCAGATCATCGGTGTTTCTTCATCGATCAGGAAGCCAATCGACATAACCGTGAGGCCGTAACGCTCGATCGGTTTGAGCCGAGTGCCCCCGACGGTTTGCGGCTTTTCCTTGATGGCCAGCAATTTTGGCAAGGACGGTCCATAAATGTCGGCGTCGAGCATCCCCACCTTGAGGCCAAGATCACGCAGACCGAGTGCCAGATTGACTGCTGTGGTCGATTTCCCAACGCCGCCTTTGCCCGAGGCGACGGCAATCACAGCGTCGACACCAGGAATTCCCGGCTGAACTTTGTCAGCGGGATGAGCGGCACGCTGCGGCTGAGTGGCGACGTGAGCGGGTTGCGGTCCGCGGGCGGCAGCGGCTGGACTACGTTCCGCCGTCAATGCAACGAGTGCCGACTGCACGCCGGGAATTGCTCGTACGGCCCGTTCAGCTGCTTCGCGGACCGGCTCCCATGCCTTTACGGCGGCAGCCTCCACAGTCAGTGAGAAAAATACTTTGCCATCGGAAACAACGACATCGGAAAGCACGCGCGCATCCGGCAAGGTCGTTCCGCCGGGAGACGGCACTCTAGCCAAAGCCGCGAGTACCTGTTCTTTCGTCACCGTCATGATCAACCGTCCGAATTGGCCTTTTGCGCCGCCACCATAGGCATGAGCGCGTAGCGGTCAATGCGGTGTTCCGTACTTAGACCTGTTGACGCACCGGCCCCTGCAATGACCTATTGGAAGATAGGCATCGGCGGCATCCAGCCAAGGGATGCTGGAAATTCTTGAAGGAGATCGACGATGGCGAAAGTGGCGTTTCTGGGCCTGGGCGTGATGGGATACCCCATGGCGGGGCATTTGAAGAACAAAGGTGGCCACGAACTGACCGTATACAACCGGACGGCCGCAAAGGCCCAGCAATGGGTGAAGCAATTTGGTGGAAAATCCGCCCCTACCCCTAAAGCTGCAGCCGAAGGACAAGACTTTGTTATGGCTTGTGTCGGCAACGACAACGACCTGCGCGAAGTGACATTGGGTCCAAACGGAGCCTTCGCCGGAATGGGAAAAGGCAAAGTCTTTGTCGATCACACCACGGCGTCCGCCGAAATCGCACGTGAGCTTTACGCAGCCGCCAAAAAAGGAGGCTTTGATTTTATCGATGCCCCGGTTTCAGGTGGCCAAGCCGGCGCGGAGAATGGTGTTCTTACAGTGATGTGCGGCGGCGATGCTGAACCGTTCTCGCGTGCCGAGAAGATTATCGCGGCATACGCACGAGCGTGCAATTTGCTGGGCTCGACCGGCTCGGGACAGCTGTCGAAGATGGTCAACCAGATCTGCATTGCCGGGCTGGTACAGGGTTTAGCCGAAGGTCTGCATTTCGCCCAGAAGTCCGGACTGGATATCGAGAAGCTCATAGCCACTATTTCCAAGGGCGCAGCACAATCATGGCAGATGGAAAATCGCTACAAAACGATGGCTGCAAACAAATTCGACTTCGGCTTTGCAGTCGACTGGATGCGCAAGGATCTTGGAATTTGTCTCGGTGAGGCACGCAAGAATGGCGCGCACCTGCCGATTACGGCGCTGATCGATCAATTCTATTCGGAAATCCAGGCAATGGGCGGCAAACGCTGGGACACGTCGAGCCTGATTGCCCTGCTCAATCGTTGAGCGGAAGAATTTACCTGAGGATCATGCTTTTGCGCTTGGACGAGCAGATACGGCTGCGTGCCAGCGTTTGAGGTTCGCCGCGCTTTCGGAAACCGAGAGGCGCGCCGGCTTCATGAAATCCACCGCGACTTGCGTGGTGATATCGGCGACCGTGTAACGGTCGCCGGCGACAAACTCTCGTTTGGCGAGCTCTCGATCGAGCAGCTCGAGGAACCATGTTACGCGCGGCCTGTTCGCGTCGGCCCACGCCGGGACCTGCGGGATTTCGAGCTCCTTCATAGCCGGATGCGTGTGACGGAAAACAGCTGCCACATTCGAGAAAAAATTGATCTCTGCCCGCCGATTCCACATTTCAACGATCGCGATCTCTTTCGCACCAACCCCGAACAATGGGGGCTCCGGTTGCATCATCTCGAAGTAACGACAGATCGCGATTGACTCGGTGATGATGGTACCGTCGTCGAGCACTAAGGCCGGCATTCGCTGTAACGGATTGATCGCTGCATATTCGGGTGTCTTGTGCTGCATGGCCGCAATGTCGACCTGTTCAGTCGGCACGGAGATGCCCTTTTCGGCAAGAAAAATGCGCGTGCGTCGAGGGTTTGGTGCGACCTTGCTATCGTAGAGCTTCATTCGCGACTCCGTTTCAGCCATGTTTGTCCCTCAATCGAGCCGAACACGGGAAAAAACTGCTGTCAAAGGGCGCTTAATGAATCATTAACCAGGCCCTTTAGGCCCCTCTTAAGCTTGGTCTTAAGGTTTTTGCGCAACGCTGCGGGCAGTCTTTCCAAGTGTTTAGCGTCTATCGATGCCGATTCCAGGCGAACAACCCGATCTTGCGGCACTGCCTCCGGACACGTCCCCGGTGAAGCGGCGCCTCGCAGCACAGTATGTGCGCGAGGCACGTGACAGGCTGACATCGTCCAGCGGGATCCGGCCGGCCTTTGACCACGAACTGCTACGCCAATACGCGCAAAACAGGATTTCAGCTTCGCTGATAATCCTGCTTCTTGTCGCAACCGTCGGATTCCTGTCGAGCCTGTGGAGTGGCGTTTTTGCTGCCGGAACCTGGACGGCCTCCGTGCTCGTCATCCACGCCGTAATGATTACAAAGTGCCGACAATTTCTTGAACGTCCAATGCAAGAGATTTCCCCCAGCGCCTGGCGGGTAAGATTCGTATTGCTCGATTTGTCTTACGGATTGGCGTGGATGTTCATCCTAATACGCATGGTTGGTGCCGAGGAAAACTCGAACATCTTTATGCTGTTTGTCATGCTCATGGTCGTCGCAGTGTCGAGCATGTTGGCATCGAGTTTGCCGACGGCTGTTTTCGCCGCAACTTTCCCGGTCACCACCGCTGTTGCAGTCGACTTTATGTTGCAGGGGAAGCTGCGCGATTACGTCCTCGCTATCATGACGTTGACCGCTCAAGGATATTTTGCTGCGCTCACCTATCGGCTCTATTCGAGCACGCTGGCTACACTGGAAGCACGAGCAGAAAAAGATGCGCTGATCGGCGAGTTGGAACAAGCAAAGGCGATTTCCGATGAAGCGCGTCGACGCGCTGAGGCCGCCAACATTGCCAAATCGCGATTCCTCGCGCAGATGAGCCACGAGTTGCGGACACCACTCAACGCCATCCTCGGCTTTTCAGAGGTGATGAAAACCGAGGTATTCGGCACGCACGCTGTTCCGGCCTATAAAGAATATTCATCTGACATCCATAACTCCGGCGTGCATCTGCTCGGCCTGATCAACGAGATTCTCGATCTGTCGCGCATCGAAGCCGGTCGCTATGAGCTCAAAGAGGAATCCGTTTCGCTTGTTTCCATCGTTGAAGATTGTCATCATCTTCTCAAGCTGCGGGCCAGCAATCGCGGGATAACCATCCATGAGATGTTCGAGCCCACGCTACCCCGATTGTGGGCCGACGAACGGGCAATCCGTCAGATCTGTCTCAACCTGCTATCAAATGCGATCAAGTTCACTCCGCAAGGCGGTGAAATCTGGCTCAAAGGGGGCTGGACTGCCTCCGGCGGCCAGTACATCAGCGTAAAGGATACAGGCGCGGGCATCCCTGATGCGGAAATCCCCATAGTGCTTGCGTCGTTTGGTCAGGGCTCGAATTCAATCAAATCGGCGGAACAGGGGGCTGGCCTCGGATTGCCGATCGCCAAGAGTTTGGTTGACCTCCACGGTGGAACGTTCACTCTGAAATCCAAATTGCGTATTGGCACCGAGGTTATAGTCACGTTTCCGCCGGAGCGGGTCGTGGCAGCGATGGCCCCCATAGCCGAACAGGCACCCTCGGTAGCTCCTGACAGTAAGTTAGGCCCTTCTTTGGATGAAAAACGGCGGCTGAGCAGCAGACCGCTGTTCCGTGCGGGCACCTAGGATCTTCTACCTTGCGACATTCGCGCAATTGTATTCTTGCTCGCGCCGATTATGGTCGCAGCCGAATCTGATCGAACCCATGATTGAAACACCGTGCGTCAAAGTTTGTACCCTCGATGCTCGTACAGGGCTCTGTCTAGGCTGTGGTCGAACGGTCGACGAAATCGCCCGCTGGACTGTCATGAACGCTTCCGAACGCGCCCAAGTGATGCGCGAATTGCCCGACCGGCTCGCGGCCTGCAATGGCACCAAAACCGCCAAAGCAATGGGATGATGCCGTGAGCCGTCGTCTCGTCTGGTCACTTCTGTTCGGAGTAGCTGTTTCGTTGGCGGCCCTAATCGCAAGTCGCGATCAGGATGCCATCACCAATTTGCTACGCCACGACGTCGGCTCCCTCGCCTTGAAAATCATGTTGCTGGTTTTTTTCGGCGGCTTGATCCTGACACTTTTCCGCGAGCGCCTATCGAAGGCCATCGAGGCAACGCTGTTCTGGGCCGTTGTCGGCCTACTGCTTGTCGTCGGTTACAGTTACCGCTTCGAGTTACGAGAGGTTGCTGATCGCGTCGTAGCCGAGCTAGTCCCCGGCCACGTGGCCGGTCACGGCCGCAACGTTGAAGTCGTCCGTGGTCATGGTGGCGATTTCGCAGTTGCCGCACATGTCAATGGAACGCGGGTTCCGATGGTGCTCGACACCGGTGCTAGTTCCGTAGTCCTGACGCAAGAAGCGGCCAAGGCCGCTGGTCTACCAATCGAAGTTCTGAACTACACAGTTAATGTCGATACCGCCAATGGGCGAACACGAGCGGCCGCGGTAACGCTCGATCGCGTTGCCGTCGGCGGCTTGACTGAACGATCGGTTCCAGCACTCGTGGTGCAGCCAGGTCAACTCAAGAACAACCTGCTTGGTATGAGTTTTCTCAACCGGCTGCAAAGCTGGGAGGTGCGCGGAGACAGACTACGAATGCGGGGAACACCATAGCGTACCTAGATAAACAAGCTGACAACGAAGCGCAGCGACACCAAGAAAAGAAAAGCGGCAAAGGCAATCTCGAGCTTACGTCGCGGCAGCCAGTGAGCCAATTGAACACCGTAGCTTGCGGTAAAGCTAGAAACCGGCGCCATGAATACAAAGCCAATCAAAGACACAAAACCTATCGATAGCGGCGGCATCTTGGACATGTACGGCCACCCGGCGAGCATATATCCGATAGTTCCAGCAATGGTGATTGGCACCCCTACACCTGCAGACGTTGCGACCGCTTGCTGCATCGATCGTCCGTAGAACGTCAAAACAGCGTTTGAGACTGATCCACCGCTTACTCCAACAAGCGACGAAATCAATCCAGTGAGAAAACCGTAGAAGGTTAGCAACGGACGTCCTGGCAATTCATCGCCGAGATTCCAACGCTCAGTACCCAGTAACATTCGCAGCGCAATCAAAGTTGCGAAGACAATAAATACGATCTTGAAAAGCGGCGCCGGCGCGTAATGAGCAATAATTGAGCCTGTTGCAACGCCCAGAACTGCGGGCAAGGCCCAGATACGTACGACATCGGGGATCACGGCGCCTTTTTTCTTGTGTGCAATATAGGAACGAATGGTCGTCGGCACGATAATCGCCAGCGAAGTGCCTATGCATGTCTGGATGCGCACGTCTTCGGGGACGCCAAGGACGCGAAACACGTCGTAGAGGACCGGCACGATGATGGCACCACCGCCGATACCAAAAAGCCCGGCCAAGACTCCCACTAAAATGCCGGCTCCCGCGATCCAAACTGCGAGAAAGGCGATCTCGCCGATTGGATGTCCCAAAATCATGATGAACCGAAAAAGCTGGGCGGCGGGAAGAAATCGTCAGGCGGCGATGTGCGCCAATTCGGTATCCCTGTCCAGCACAAACGCGAGTGCGTCAGCGAGGATAGTTGAATCGGCGCCAGGCTTGACGGCTTCGGTCGCCAGATGTCGCCGGAAAGCGCGCGCGCCGGGAACCGCGCGGAAAAGTCCAAGTATGTGACGTGTAATAGCATGCAACCGCACGCCGCCGGTCAGCTGACGCTCGATATAGGGCATCAGCGCAGCTGCAGCATCCTTAGGCGAGTCAAACGGCGCAGGTTCGCCGAAAATCACGGGATCCACATTGAGCAATTGCCAAGGCTCTTGATACGCCGCTCTACCCATCATCACTCCGTCCAGCGCACCAAGCGCATTTCGCGCCTGGTCGAGAGACGCGATGCCACCGTTGAGTATGATCTCAAGGTCCGGATACGTCGCCTTGAGCCGACGGACAACCGCATAGTCAAGCGGCGGTACTTCACGATTCTCGCGTGGTGATAGTCCCTTCAGCCAAGCCTTTCGAGCATGCACGATCAGTGCATCAATTCCCGCCGCCTTTACTGTGCGCGTGAACGCAAAAAGCGCTTCGTCTGGATTCTGATCGTCTATCCCAATCCGGCATTTGACGGTCACCGGAATTCCGACATTGGCCTTCATTGCGACAACGCAATCAGCGACCAGCGAGGGCTCCGCCATCAGACAGGCGCCGAATCGTCCAACTTGCACCCGATCTGACGGGCACCCCACGTTAAGATTGATTTCGTCGTAGCCAAACTGCTCGGCAATGCGCGCCGACTGAGCGAGCGCTCGCGGATCACACCCGCCAAGCTGGAGTGCAACCGGATGTTCGAATGGATCAAACGCCAGCAACCGAGCGCGATCGCCGCGTAATACAGCACCGGTGGTCAGCATCTCAGTGTAAATCAGCGCGCGGCGCGACAGCAGCCGGTGGAAGAACCGACAATGGCGATCAGTCCATTCCATCATCGGAGCGACACAAAAGCGCCGAGACAAAGCTTTTTCTTGCGGTTGCGCTTTTTCGGTCACTTGCTTGACACTTCTGCCCGGCCAAAGCTCCTGGCAGGCGGGCTTTGGTCGGAAGCCAACATTCTCTCAAACATCCGCGATCGGTACTTCGTCGACCTTTCGACCGTGAGCATCCACGATCATGACGAACCAGCCGCTCCAATCCCATTTCGGCATGACAGCTCCATGTTTGAGGTCACGCGCCAATACTAAGGCATCTTCGCGAGCGGCGGCGTTGCCTGACAAATCAACACCTTTGTGATTGTTCAGAACTTGTTTGCCGTCACTGAGATGGAAGTAATAACGAGGCATGGCGAAATGATCCGTAATGAAAACTACAACTCTAGACCCCTGCGAGCAATCCCGCGGGGATCACGATCGCAATGGCCATGTCGCGTGAAGCGCCGTGGACCAGCGCCCGACAATCGGCCTATTGTATCGCAGCCGATGGGCTCGCGCGCCTTTGTCGTCCAGCGATCGCTTGAACTCTGGAGATGACACTGGCGTGAAGACGACTGCTCTTCTCAATATTCATATGGTTGATGTCAGCGGCCGAATTGAGGTTGATGTTGGAAATGGAACCTTTGAAACCAGGCCCCTTTGATACCAGAGTGTTGCCCGTATAGTAATTGACAACCTGGGTCACATTCGACGGCGCCACCAAATTCGTCGTCGGGCCGAACGTGACGATGAGGGCGACAGGTGCACCCAAAGTCTTCATTTTTTCGGCCATGTAGATGGCGGCATCCGCTCCAAGAGAATGTCCCATGATGATGATTGGGCCCTTTCCGCTCTTTTGCAGTCGGGCGGCCTCTTCTGCGAGGGAGTTGTAAAAATCGTAAGGATGAACGGTGGCGTTGTATCCGCGTTGGACTAGTTTTTCATCAAGGACATCCAACCCGGTGGAAAAAATGCCGGCCAATCCCCTCAGAAGATAAATGTGCCCGGACGCTTGAGCCCTGCCGGACACAGCCGTAATGGCAAGCAAAACTGCTGCGAATAAGAATGCTTTTCGCACGATCTCCCCCCTTCCGCGAACCAACTATTTATTTCATGTGTTCGAATCTAATCAATAGCAATTCCACTGTTACGATAGGTCAGTTGGTCCCACCCATGCTATGTCAGGGTGCTTAAGCCGAGTGCCAGATTTTTGCGCGCTCGTGTTTCGGCAAACTCATACTAATGGCTAAATCACCGGCGGCAGGCAGATGATACGAGTCAAAATTGTGAGTACAGGCTGATGACGCTCTTTGTCGCGAAGCTCATCTGGGGTCTTGGATGCGTGGCGTATTTCATTGTCCGCTACCCGCACCAACGTCGTGCTCGCAAAACGAGTGTCACGGATCGCCGAGATCTCATTCGCGAACGAACCTTGATGCTGATTTCCTACAGTGGGTTATTCATTGTTCCGCTGATCTATGTGATGACCGACCAGCCGAAATTTGCGAGCTATCAATTCAGCGCGATACAGGCCTCACTTGGAGCTCTTGTGTTGATCGCGGCCATGGCCCTTCTCTATCGCACGCATCGAGACTTGGGCCGCGCCTGGTCGATTACGTTGGAAATCCGTGACAAGCACACGTTGATCACCCGTGGAATCTACGAGAGGCTGCGTCATCCGATGTACTCCGCGTTCTGGTTGTGGGCAATTTCGCAAGCACTGCTGCTGCCTAACTGGATTGCAGGTCTATCGGGCATTGTTGGCTTTGGTACGCTATTCTTCGCTCGTGTAGGTCACGAGGAGCGGATGATGCTTGAGACATTCGGCGACGAGTATCGTGCCTATATGGCGCGCACGTATCGACTCATTCCTGGGATTTACTGAGCCTTGGTGCCGAGGGAAAGTCTCAGGCCGTTAGATAGAAACCGTGGTGTGCCCGTGGGATGACTATGGATATTCTTCTGCTCCAAATCGATCCTGCGGTGGAACCATCGGCGAAACAAGGCGCGGATTACTCGGCTGCTGTGACCGCAACGAATCTGGGAACATGTTTTTCAGACGTTGCAAGAGCTCGGTCGACCCATCCGGCCGTGGCGACCAGAGCAAACACTTTCTCCTATAGCTGGATCGGCCGCGCCGCAGATATGGTGCGCCAATATTTGTCCTCGCGGCCCGGGCACGTAGTGGGAGCGCGTGTGGCTCTGCAGTTACCTAACTCGCCGGAATATGTGGCTGCTTTCTACGGGGCGCTACTTGCCGACTGTGTTGTGGTGCCCCTCCCCGTTTTCCTTGAAGAACGCCGTAGGGGGCTGATCCTTGAGTTGTCTCAACCAGACGTCCTGATCAGCACCCCGGCAGATTTCAACGCACCGCTGCAGCATTCGACGCCCTCTACTTTGCGTTTGGCTGAAAAGAGCGGCCCATGGGATTCGTTGCCGCCTCCGCGCCGGCAAAACCAGGATCTGGCGATGCTGCTCTTCACCTCGGGCTCGATGGGGACGCCCAAAGGAGTTATGCTCAGCCATCGAAACCTATTGGCAAATACAGACTCGATTCTCCACGAGCTTCCAATTCGCGCGGACGACCGGACATTGGTCGTCCTTCCGTTCTGTCATGCGTTCGGCAACTCAATCCTTCAAACGCATATTCTGAGTGGTGCAACGCTTCTCCTCGATCGCGGCCTGGCTTTTCCATCGTCCATTGTTGAATCGCTGCGCGACATGGAAGCCACGAGTTTTTCCGCGGTTCCCGAGGTCTACGGCATGCTTTTGAAATATGGACGTCTGGGAGAACGGCCGCTTCCGGCCTTGCGGTACATGACCGTCGCGGGCGGAGAATTACGGCATGATCTGGCGGAGGAGATTGCGCGCCGTATCAAACCAGCATCCTTCCATGTAATGTATGGCCAGTCGGAAGCCACTGCCCGCCTAGCGTCATTGCCACCTCAGCAACTCCATGTCCGCCGAGGATCAATTGGAAGGCCGATCTCGGGAGTCGAACTTGCTGTCATGGATGAATCGAATCGCGAACTGTCGTCGAACGCTGTCGGTATGCTTTGTGCCCGCGGCAAGAATGTGATGCTCGGGTACTGGCGTGACCCGACCGCCACGGCCGACGCGATCGGTTCCGATGGATGGCTGCGAACCGGTGATTTGGCCCATCAGGACGACGATGGATTTTTCTTCCTGCACGGCCGGGCGAGCTTACTGGTCAAGGTCCAAGGGCACCGCGTACACCCGGCAGAGATCGAAGGGTTGATTGAAGCCGACTTTCCGCAGACGGCCGCTGTGGCTATCCCGACCTCGCGCGGTGACGAAACTAGATTCGTTCTGTTTCTTGCACCGCGCGACGATCGATCGATCGACGTCGAAAAAATTCGAGCGATTTGCCAAAAAGAGCTCCCTCCCTATAAGCAGCCCGTGCACTATGAGGTAATCGAACGATTCCCATTGACATCGGGTTACAAGATTGATCGTGCAGCGTTGGCGCTTCTCATCCCTCAGACCTTCGGTGCGCGCCGGGTTCAGCCAGACGATATTCTGACGCAGTCTCCATGACCTCTGATCGAAAAGAACTGGAAGGTGACCTGATGCACTTCGTGCAGTCGCGGGGGGCGCGTTATGCGCAAGCCACTTTGCAGACCGATCTTTTGGAAACCGGCATACTGGATTCATTGTTGCTGATGGATTTGATCTTCCACATCGAAGGTGCTTATGGCCTGCGTTTTGACAGCGACCAAGTTAACCCCTCGAATTTTCGCACCATCGAAGATACCGTCAGTTATGTGTTAAAGCAGAAGGCGTCGCCGCGAGCATAGCGCCTAAACTGCTCACAGGTGCGCCGCCTTCCGAGCTAAAGAGTTATCTGAAGATGAAGTGGCCTCTGGTCGAGCGTCCAGTCCCCAACACGCAGGTTCCGCTCTACAACCGGTTCTATCTCCACGCGTCACCGGCGAGCCAGGTGGATCCCGTGATAGTATGGGGAACGGAAATTGACGCCGATGCACTGCAGGCCTTTCTCCACGAACGAAATCGTAACGGACGCATATTGCTTACCGCCGCTCACGCGTTGATCCGCGCGACTGCCGTCGCTCTCGAGCAATGTCCAGAACTGAACGTTCGATTGGTCCGCCGGCGCATATATGCCTTTCGCAACGTCAACATTCGGATGGCATTTTTTCACCGTCGGTATTCAGAAATCGATTTGATGCTAGTCGAAAATGCAAATTTAAAGAGTCTCGAACGAATTGCGCTCGAGATATGGCAACGAATGCTACAGGCAGCTCGAAATGAAGGAGGACGCGACCGCGATCTTGCAAGACTCCGTCGACTTCCTGCTTTCTGGTTTCGCCAGGTTGTGAGGCTATACGGCTTTTTGGATCGCCATTTGAGGCTTCCTACACTCGGCCGGCTGGATGGCACGCGGGCGGGCTGTATGATGGTGAATGACCTGTCGTTCCCTGGGGCACCACCAATGCGAGTCTATAAGCCCACTCGATTTCCCGACAAATCGGATTCCTTCAACCTGACTTTGGGGCCCGTGGAAAGCAAAGTAGTCGCACGCTCCGGCCAATTCGCGTCCGTCAATGTAATGCCGATATTCTTACGGGCCGATCACCGTCTGGTTGACGCCCAACAGGTTGGCCGTTTTCTTGCTCTGATACGCGATCTCCTGAGCAGCCCGGAACGCCTGGCAGGGGGTCACTACGACCAGTCCGATATCGATCGAGCCGTCGCGGAAAAGCAAAAAAAATAACGGCCGCGTGAGTTTTGAGCCGCATGCAGGCAGAAAAAGAACGGGTTGCTCTGGTTTCGATCGCCGCTTCGGCGGGCCTGACGGTCGCCAAGGCCGTCGTAGGCTTTGCGACCGGCTCGCTGGCACTCCTGTCTGAGGCCGGCCATTCATTCATCGACTTCGGCGCCACGGTTATGACCTATGTTGCCGTGCGTATTTCGGGCAAGCCCGCAGATGAAGAACACCACTACGGTCACGGGAAGGTCGAAGCAGTTTCGGCACTTGCCGAAACTGCCTTGCTATTCCTGCTATCTGGCATTGTGATCTGGGAAGCCGTGAACCGACTGGCCGCACATGATGGCCATGCAGTCGAAGCGACCATTTGGGCTTTCGTAGTTATTCTAGCATCGATCATCATCGATTTTTTCCGGGCGCGGGCGCTCTCGCACACCGCAGAAAAGACGTCGAGCCACGCGTTAGAAGCTGACGCGCTACATTTTTCGTCTGACCTTTGGTCATCACTTGCGGTTTTGATAGGGCTGGTCGGTGTGCACTTCGGGTTGGCTTGGGCGGATTCTGTGGCCGCTCTGGCCGTCGCAATTCTGGTGTGTGTCGCTGGCTGGCGGCTGGGCAAGCGCACGATCGATACACTCACGGATGTCGCGCCTCCTGGCGCGGCTGCCAAGGTCACAGCTATTGCTGGACGTATTCCAGGCGTGGTCCGAGTTGAACAGGTTCGCGCGCGTGCCGTAGGTCAGCAGACTTTCATCGATCTGCAACTGGCAGTCAGCCGTACCTTGCCCCTTGATCGTGTGAGTGCACTCAAAGATCAGGTGGCGGACGCGTTACGGCAGCAAATTCCTGGCGCGGAAACGGTGGTTACGACCGATCCAGTAGCGCTCACCAGCGAGACGATTCTGGATCGCATCATGGTCATTGCTCGCAACCGCGCGCTCGCCGTGCACCACGTTACGGTTCACGAACTGCGAGATAAACTGGCGGTTTCGCTCGACCTCGAAGTCGACGGAAGACTTTCACTGGGCGCCGCGCATGAAATGGCCGACGGATTGGAGAGCGCCATCGCGGCTGAACTCGGCCCAAGCGTTGAGGTCGAGACTCACATTGAGCCATTGCAACCAGACGCCTCAGGGCGCGAAGCGCCACCAGAACGCGTCAAAGCAGTGGAAATGGCACTGTCCGAACTTGCTGCACAGGAACGTAATATCCACGACGTGCACAACGTTCGTGTCCGAGAAACGGATGAGGGCGAGATCGTCAATTTTCACTGTCGAGTGGACCCGCAACTGAGCGTCCAGACTGTGCACGAGAATGTCGATGCTCTGGAGCGCGCGCTTAAACGGCAATCGCCGCCGATCAAACGCGTGGTCGGCCACGCTGAGCCGATAGGCTGACCGCCCAGTTAGGGAATAAGAACCGCAGCACCAGCGGCCGCTCGCGCGAAATCAGCGGCATATGCGGCCGATAGAACACCATGGCCTACATCGATTACATCGCTATTATTTCTTCCAATTGAGCAAAGGACATCCTAGATCAAATCCCATGCGGACCGATATAGCCCAGCCCATTCGTCTCAAGGACTACCGTCCACCTGACTGGCTTGTTGAGACGGTTTCGTTGGATGTTTCCCTGCATCCAACTGCAACACGAGTTCGTGCAACGTTGCGTCTAAGGCCGAGCCCAAAGGCCGCTTCAATTCCACTTATCCTGGACGGCGATGAACTTTCGCTGGTTTCGCTCAAGCTCGACGGAACGCCGCTGCCCTCTGACAGCTATATTGTCACCGCCGATCGGCTCACAATTCCACAACCTCCAAATGGTCCCTTCGCGCTCGAAATTGAAACAGTCATAGAGCCAACCGCCAATACTAAGTTGTCAGGCCTTTATCGTTCAAACGCTACCTATTGCACTCAGTGCGAGGCTGAGGGCTTTCGCCGTATCACGTACTTTCCGGACAGGCCTGACGTTATGGCCATCTATACGACCCGTATAGAGGCCGACAAACGGGAAGCCCCTCTTTTGCTCTCGAACGGCAACGTTAAACAGCATGGCGAACTACCGAATGGGCGGCACTTTGTGGTCTGGCACGATCCACATCCCAAACCGTCCTACCTGTTCGCGCTAGTCGGGGGTGATCTTGCTTGTGTCGAAGACCAGTTCACCACTATGTCCGGACGCGACGTGGTGCTCCGGATCTTTGTGGAACATGGCAAGCAGGACCTTACAGCCTATGCCATGGATTCGCTCAAACGAGCGATGCGGTGGGACGAGCAAGCTTTTGGGCGTGAATACGATCTCGATATTTTCATGATCGTCGCCGTCTCCGACTTCAACATGGGAGCCATGGAAAACAAAGGGCTGAATATCTTCAACGACAAATATGTATTAGCCAGCTCTGACACCGCGACCGACGCTGATTTTGCGCACATTGAAGCCGTCATTGCACACGAGTACTTCCACAATTGGACAGGTAACCGAATCACTTGTCGTGATTGGTTTCAACTTTGCCTGAAGGAAGGTCTCACGGTTTTCCGTGATCAAGAGTTCTCTTCCGATATGCGCTCGAGACCCGTCAAGCGAATTACCGATGTGCGCGGTCTTCGCGCAACTCAGTTTGTTGAAGACGCGGGACCTTTGGCACATTCAGTTCGACCAGACACCTATAAGGAAATCAACAATTTCTACACGACCACAATTTATGAAAAAGGCGCGGAATTGGTGCGGATGGTGCAAACCCTGATCGGCCACGAAAATTTCCGCGCCGGTATGGATCTTTACTTCACGCGCCATGACGGTGAGGCTGCCACCGTCGAACAATTTATCCAGTGCTTTGCAGATGCCAGTAGACGCGATCTGACACAATTTATGCGCTGGTACAGTCAAGCCGGCACTCCCGAGGTGACGACCCGCGGTCATTACGATGCGTCCCGTAGAACCTACACGCTGAACTGCAAACAAACCGTACCGCCGACACCAGGCCAACCTACAAAGCAACCGATGGTCGTTCCCCTATCGCTTGGGCTGGTCGGCAAGGACGGCCGCGACCTGCCTCTCAAGTTATCCGCCGGTGAGCCGATCAGCGACGCCGTCGTGATTCTAGAAGGCGCTGCCACCACGTTCGAGTTCGCCAACGTCGATGAACGTCCTGTCCTTTCAATCAACCGAGGATTCTCAGCGCCAATCAAGCTCGTCAACGGCCTTTCGGCCGACGACCTGGCATTTCTCGCAGCACACGATAGCGACCCGTTCAACCGCTGGCAGGCCGTACAAACGATTTCGATGCGACTGCTCGTCGATAACGTAGCAGCCTTGCGCTCGGGTCGAGTAACGCGTGTCGACGATCAACTGATCGAAGCTTTAGCAAGCATCGTCGCGGATCCTGCGCTGGAACCTGCTTTCATTGCGCTTACGCTGATCCCGCCAGGTGAAGGAGATATCGCACGTGAAATCGGTCGAGACATAGATCCCGACTTGATTTTTCGAGCGCGATCCGTATTTCGCAGCACCGCAGGCGAGCGGCTCCGTGCGTCCCTCACTACGGTTTACGATCAGATGCATCTGGGTGGTGGTTATTCCCCTGATACGGCGAGCGCCGGACGCCGCGCTTTGCGGAACGTCGCAGCTGATCTACTGGCAGCAACCGGTCAACCGGCCGATATCGCTCGAGCATCGCGACAGTACGGGACGGCAGACAATATGACCGACCGCATGGCAGCGCTCGCGACTTTGTGTCTGCACGATACGCCGGAACGTCAACAGGCGTTGGATAATTTCTACATGCGCTATGCGTCGGACGCGCTTGTCGTCGACAAGTGGTTTGCGCTGCAGGCGACCATCCCGCAGATGGAAACGCTTGAAAAAGTACGCGACCTAACCACGCACCCAGCGTTTTCGCTCGCCAATCCGAACCGAATTCGCGCGCTGATCGGCGCATTTGCGCAAGGCAACGCGACCCAATTTAACCGTGCCGACGGCGCAGGTTATAATTTCATCGCTGATACTGTGCTTGCTCTCGATCCGAAAAACCCGCAGGTGTCGGCACGACTGGCGACCGCCTTTCGAACTTGGCGAACGCTCGAACCTGGGCGTCGAGCAAAGGCGGAAGCGGCCCTCATTCGCATGAAGTCGAAACCGGGCATTTCCCGCGACTTGGCCGACATTGTCGAACGTGCCTTGGCGGTATCTTGAGAACTGGACTGCGGAATTTGAGCCTCTAAATCCGTCGTGGGTAACAATTTTTAAATAATTGACTCATCGGACTCTCGACAAATCAACGCCCATCGATTCCAATCGACAAGTGATTCGGGAAGCGATGCGGCACATCCTTCCGAGGGTGACAGGGGAATTTCCGAACGGAGGCCTTCTATGGCGCGCGCCGGTGTGGCGAGTGCGTCTGCACATGCCGATTCCATCAAGGGCCTCGCGCAATCGATCGCCAAGCCGGCGTATCGGAGGCTTCTGACCGCAGAGCCGCTGCTGCGGCGCGCCGTCCCGGTCCTGATTATCGCGTTCCTCGCGACAATCTGCGTCGGAGCCCTTGTACAGGTGCTAGACCACCGCCGCCAAACCCTCACCGACGAAATGCTATCCCTTGAAGCGGTGGCCGACTTTGCCGCCGAAAGACTGCAACGGTCTCTCAACAGTGCCGCGACCGTTGTAGATCAACCTCAGATTATACTGATGCGCATCCTACCGCCTTGGGCTGCTGCCACCGGGCGACGGTTCATGCTGACCAACGCCGACGGGGTTGTCACAGCGGAAAATCCCACTGGCGGCGACGCCGTCGGTCGCCGATTGGTCGACTTGCTGGGCCCGACTCAACCGCTCACGACATTCGGTGCCGGCGCAGGTGTTCTGGAAATACTTCTGCCCAATGAGGCTCGGGTACTTGCAACCGTCCGTATGCTCAATGGGCCTTTTGGCCAACTCGCCATTGTGCAATCACGAGACGCGGCGCTTGCTAATTGGCGATCACTTACCACCCTTACCGTCACGCTCTCTGCCACCACAGGCTTTGTGGTTCTCATTCTCGGTTTTGCTTTTCACTGGCAAGCGACAAGGGCCCGAGAAGCCGACCTGATCTACGAAACCGTCCGAACCCGCATCGATACAGCGCTCAATCGTGGTCGTTGTGGCTTGTGGGATTGGGATTTGGCTCGGGGCCGTATTTTCTGGTCGCAATCGATGTTCGAAATACTAGGCTTGGACACAAAAGACGATTTATTGTCCTTCGGTGATGTGAATGCACTGGTGCACCCCGACGACGTTCGCCTTTATCAGCTTGCGGCTGAGCTTGCCGACGCGACAACAACCACGATCGATCACGCTTTCCGAATGCGTCATGCCGCCGGCCACTGGGTGTGGTTGCGCGCACGCTGCGAATTGGTCCGCCAGCCCGGCGAACCTGGCCTTCATTTGATTGGCATCGCCGTCGACATCACGGAGCAGAAAACTCTAGTCGAAAAAACTGTCGCGGCCGATATGCGATTGCGCGACGCGATCGAGACCATCCCCGAAGCCTTCGTCTTGTGGAACGCCGAAAATCGCCTCGTGCTCTGCAACTCCAACTTTCAGGAACTGCATGGTCTCCCCGACGAAGCGATCACCGTCGGCGCGTCGTTCGAGTTTGTGGTTGCCGCAGGCAGCAAGCCCGTCGTGCGTAACAAAGTCATCACCGGGGGACCAAGTATCCCTGGCGCCCGCACGTTCGAGGCGCAGCTTGAAGATGGTCGTTGGCTACACATCAGTGAAAGGCGCACAAAAGACGGCGGCTATGTGTCAGTCGGCACAGACATCACAGCACTCAAGACTCATGAGGAAAAACTGGTCGACAGCGAAAAGCGTCTAATGGCAACCGTTTCTGACCTGCGCGCTTCGCAACAGCGTTTGGCGGAACTTGCCGAACAATATGCTCAAGAAAAAACTCGCGCTGAAGAAGCAAACCAGGCGAAATCGAAATTCATGGCCAACATGAGTCATGAGCTGCGTACACCTCTAAACGCAATCATCGGATTTTCCGAAATTATGGAATCCGGGATGTTTGGGCCTCTTGGCGCCGAAAAGTATCACGAATATTGCAGCGATATCCGTGGAAGCGGTCAGTATTTGCTTGAAGTCATCAACGACATTCTCGATATGTCCAAAATCGAAGCTGGGCGCATACGACTTGATTTCGAGGATCTCAATCTTGATTCCTTGCTTGCAGAAGCGATGCGTGTTGTCGCGGCACGCGCTCAGGACAAGCAGCTACAACTAACAGCGCAGATATCGCCAGAACTCCGTTTGCGTGCCGATCGTCGCGCCCTGAAGCAAATTGCACTGAATTTGCTTTCAAACGCTGTGAAATTTACGCCCTATGGCGGGCGCGTCACTGTTCGTGGGCGGGCGAGCGAGCGCTGCATAACGCTCGCCATCTTGGACAGCGGCATCGGCATCGCCAAGGATGCCCTTGCGCGACTTGGCCGTCCATTCGAGCAGGTGGAAAGTCAGCTGACCAAAAGCCACCAGGGCTCTGGCCTCGGGCTCGCAATATCTAAATCCTTGATCGAACTGCATGGCGGATCCATGCGCATCCGGTCAACGCTGGGCAAAGGAACGCTGGTCGTAGTACGCCTGCCGTTCGAACCTCAATGCCTCCTCCCGAAGGACGAGGCGGCGTAGCCGGTTCAAGGTTCTTTTCCCAGGATCCGAACGAAACTCTCCCGAACCTTGGCTTGCGTATCGATCACGGTGGCCTCAAGTGTAGCGAAATCCGGTACATCTGCTGCTCTGGCCAGGAGTCTCAGAAGGCCGGATCCAGCGGTTTTTGGGTCAAACGTTCCAGGCAGGCACAGACGCAGAATTTGTGTGAGATCCTGGTAAAGCTCCACAGCTGGTCGAAGTACTTCCGCGTCCTCCACCGTCAACACTCGCAATGACCAGGCTTGGTCGAGTACGCGCGCCGTTGATGTGTCAAGGATATCAGGCAATCGATGGGCGTGAATGAGCTGCAAATATTGCGCAATGAATTCAATGTCGACCAACCCACCAGCTACGTACTTCAAATCCCATCGCTCCTTATCGCCTTTCTCCTTGGCGATAGCGGAACGCATTTCCACGACATCACCTGCAATCAAGGCTGTATCGCGTGGCTGGCATAATATGTCTCGGATGACGCCTTCAATCTGGGTCTTGAATGCAGGCGGAGCGGACACAACGCGCGCCCTGGTGAGCGCCATATGCTCCCAGGTCCAGGCCTCCGCTTCCTGATATGCGGCAAACCCATCGACCTGTGTTGCGAGCGGCCCCGCACGGCCGGACGGGCGCAAGCGCATGTCGACTTGGTAAAGGGCTCCGTAATTTGTCTGAGCAGTCAGTGCATTGATAAGACGTTGCGTCAGACGGGCAAAATATTGCGCGCCATAGAGTGGTCGCGAACCATCGGATTCGGGGTGCCTGTCGTCAAAATTGTAGATCAGAATGAGATCGAGGTCCGATGTGGCGGTCATCTCATAACCGCCCAACTTTCCCAAGGCCACAACAGCGGTTTCCTCAGAACGCATGTGACCGTAGGCGGCTGCGAAATTGTCGCCAATCGCGCGATGTACAGCCCGTATCACAGCATCAGCGAGACGGGCATATGCTTCACCAGCCTGTCGCGCTGTGACAGTGCCCGATAGAATTCGGACACCGATGAGGAACATATACTCAAGGCCGAGCATGCGTATGCGCTCGAGCAGATCCTCGTCGTGGCGTGATTGCCCAAGCGCTGCATCAAATCGCTGCCGCAGACGAAACTCATCTGGCAGGGCCCCAAAAAAGCTCGGGTCGACCAACGCGTCCATCACTTGCGGGTGACGGGCAAGCGTGTCGCCCAAGCGTGGCGCGATGCCAAGGACCAGAACAATCAGCGCTATAAGGTCGGGGTTCTGATGGAGTAGTGACAGGAGCCGCGCCGGTCCGTGCAAATTCGCGAGAAAATGGTCGAAAAGTACCAGCGTGGCGTTTGGATTGTCTGTCCGAGCCAGATGCTCCAGCAGTGCCGGCAGCAAAACCTCGATATGGTTGTGCGCCGCCTCACCTTTTAGCGTACGATGGTTCCCACTGAGCCAGTTGCGAACAATGTTCGACGCCTCTAGTGGAGCGCGAAACCCGAGCTCGGCAAGGCGATCGAGCGTCTTGTGATCGTCAGCCTTCGGCGGAAATGCCAAAGCGGGGCGATCAGCCTCCGCTTGTTTTTCAAACAGCCGCGCGTAGTAGCTCTGCACTTTGTCGAGATGCCCGAGCAGAACTTCTGCAAAAGCATCGCGATCAGCAAAACCAAGAAAGCGAGCAAAGCGCTCAACCCCCGCGCGCTCTGTGGGCAACGTTTGCGTTTGCTCGTCGTTCATCATCTGCAAACGGTGTTCGACCAAGCGAAGAAAACAATATGCTTCCTTCATTGCGTCCCGAGCGCTCTGATCAATCCATTTGTCTTCGCACAGTTTGTCCAGCGTCGTCAGAGTGTCCCGATCACGCAGCGCTGGATTGCGGCCTCCGGCGATCAGTTGCTGGGTCTGGACGAAAAATTCAATCTCCCTGATCCCCCCACGCCCAAGCTTAATATTGTGGCCTTCAACCGCCACTTCGGCGTGTCCTCGATAGGCGTTGATCTGCCGCTTCATTGCGTGGACGTCTGCCACAGCAGCGAAATCCAAATACTTTCGCCAAACAAAAGGTGAAATATCGTTGAGCATCGCTTCGCCAGCAACAATGTCGCCAGCGCAAGCGCGGGCCTTTATCATGGCCGCTCTTTCCCAGTTCTGCCCAACGCTCTCGTAGTAAGAGATCGCGGCTTCCGTAGAAATAGCGATTGCTGTGGACGCAGGGTCAGGCCGTAACCGCAAATCGGTGCGAAATACGTAGCCGTCGGCCGTCCTTTCCTGGAGGAGCTTCACCAACCGCTGGGTAATTCGTACGAACAAGGTTGATGGCTGTGCATCGGCTGGCAGTCCTGAAGCGGCGAGGTCATATAAAACAATGAGGTCTATGTCGCTTGAGTAATTGAGCTCAAACGCGCCCATCTTCCCCATTGCCAGCACGACGTAGCCGCTTCCAGCTTGAAGAGCTGCGGCGTTCTTTGTCACCAGCTTCCCGGCGCGAGCAGCCTCGGCGAGACAAAACCGCACCGCGGCATCTACGGCGGTATCGGCAAGGTCCGTAAGCGCACGCGCTGCCCGCATGACCGGCCAAACGCCGCCGATATCGGCGAGCGCAATCAGCAGCGCCGCTTCGCTTTTCATGCGACGCAACAACCGCATTGCCTCGAATTCGTCTTTGCACGCCGCGACGGCTCGAGCACCTTGGTCTAAGAGATCGCGAAGGTGTTTGTCCGGATCTACTTGAAGTAGCCGCAACAGCCGTTCCGGCTCACGACTCGCGAGATCCCACAAATAAGGAGAGCTTTCTGCAAGGCCTTCCAAAAGTGTGCGGATGACAGGCTTCTCGCCGAGAATCGCACCGAGAGGCTTCGCGTCCTTTGAGGGAAGCTCCGAGATCCAACCCGCAACTCGCGCGTGAGCGCTTTTCTTGTCAGACAGACGAGGCGCGCCCGCGATACGGTCTGCGAGATTCCCGGCATTTAAGCCTATCTGCGGCCCAGATTTAGGGACGACCCGCTTGCGCGAGGATCGGCTTTTGGTAGGACGTTTCATCCACCAATCTGTACCGGCCCTCCCCTCGGCAAGGCAATGATGCTTTTGAGACCTGGATTGTTGTCTGCGAGAGTCAATTCGCCGCCGTGGAGCCGCGCCACTGCGGATGCAAGGCTCAAACCAAGGCCAGAGCCAGGTTGTGAACGGCTTTGTTCCAACCGCACAAAACGCTCAATGACACGAGAGCGATCCGCTTCCGGGATGCCGGGTCCGCTATCGGCCACGGTAAGGAGAATCCGATCACCCTCGTTCAGGGCGCGCACGACAATCTCTGCAGGCACGCCGTTGGCCGTCTCGTTGCGGACTTCTGTATATTTGATCGAGTTGTCGACGAGGTTGGCGAGTGCCTGACTGATAAGCTCACGATTACCCTTCACTGGGGCAGCCGTTTCAGCTTCCACCTTCAGGGCAATTCCTTTTTCTTCTGCCAGTGGCTCGTACAGTTCGCCAATGTCGTGCGCGATCTCTGCAGCATCGAATTCGCTCATATTCTCGCGAGCTTGTCCGGATTCCGCACGTGCGATCATCAGCAGTGCATTGAACGTCCGGATCAGACCGTCTGATTCTTCAATCGTATTTTCCAGCGCAGCCCGATATTCGGATTCTTTCGTGGCCGAGCGCAGCGCTTGTTCGGTCCGGTTACGGAGACGGGTGAGCGGTGTCTTGAGATCGTGAGCGATATTATCAGAAACTTCTTTCAACCCGTGCATGAGCGCCTCTATACGCTCCAGCATCAGATTGAGGTTTTCTGCGAGACGATCGAGTTCATCCCCGGTACCAGCCACCGGCAACCGGCCACCCAGGTCACCTTGCATGATGGTTCGGGTGGTTTCCGTCATGGCATCGACACGGCGAAGAACTCGCCGGGTCACAAACAATCCGCCGACCAGGCCGAGTATGATCACGATCGCAATCGACCAACGTCCCGCAGATATCACGATATTGTAGAGACGTTCGCGCTCGTCGAGGTCCCGGCCGACCAGCAGGCGAAAGCCTCCTGAGAGTTGAAAGACGCGCGCTAGTGCACGATGTTCCGGATGCTCCGAAGAGTCGGATTCATCGAGACGGCGGTAGGCGGTCTCTGTCCAGCCCGCATTATCGAGGGTGCCTGGCGGCAAAGACGTCACGTTGCCTGCAAGCGATTCCCCAGCAAAGGTAGTAACGAGATAGAGGCTCGAGCCGGGGCGACGCGCCCGCGCATCAACAACAGCCACCAGCCGTCTGATGCCGCCAAGCCGGTATTGTTCCGAGAGACCAGTGATTTCGGCGTTTACGGTGTCGGTGATCTGCTCGGTGATTAGACGGCGTGTATTGAGAGCGAAATAGCCCAGCAGAAAAGCGGCAAACAGCGCGAAAACGGTCAGATAGACCAGCGTCAACTTAAACGTGGTCGTGCGGAAGAGTTTACCGAGCGCCGTCACGTATCATGTATCCCGCGCCGCGAACCGTATGCAGGAGCGGCAGGGAGAAACCTTTATCGATTTTCGAGCGCAAGCGCGAGATGTGGACGTCAATTACATTGGTTTGTGGATCAAAATGATAATCCCACACATTTTCCAAGAGCATAGTGCGAGTGACAACTTGCCCCGCATGCTGCATCAGGTACTCGAGGAGACGAAATTCTCGGGGTTGTAGTGCAATTTCTCCCTGCCCACGATGCACCTGGTGTGACAGGCGATCGAGCTTCAGATCGCCAACACGCAGAACAGTTTCTTCGCTGCGGCCAACTCGCCGTCGCGCCAATACTTCGACGCGCGCAAGCAATTCTGAGAACGAATATGGCTTGGGCAGGTAGTCATCCCCTCCTGCACGAAGCCCCTTCACCCGGTCGTCGACCTGGCCAAGCGCTGAGAGAATCAGAGCCGGAGTTTCCATACCCTTGGCACGCAAGGCCCCAATCACGGACAGTCCGTCGCGTTTGGGAAGCATCCGGTCAACGATAAGCACGTCATATTGGCCACCGAGGGCCATAGCCAAGCCATCGTCGCCATCCGTCGCCGCATCGGCGACGTGGCCGACTTCCCGGAACGCCTTGACAAGGTACTCGGCAGCGTCGCGGTCGTCCTCAATAACCAAAAGGCGCATGGCCACCCGATCCGGTTGCGCTTCGGCTATCCTACCGAAAGGGCGCTGCCCATTAATATCCGGATAAGAGGGCATCGGTAACACCAATTCCAATCAATTTGACGACGAAGTCAGTTCGCCCCCAATTCTATACGCGAGGGGGTGGCGGAGACCGCCACCCCCACCGCGACCCCACCCCAGCGGGGGCGACGGATGCCGGGGTTGGAGCTCGCGCGGAACGCAGCGGTCAAGAACCCGCCACCTTCCGGAATTTGCCGGGACGGGCATGACGCCCGTCCCGTTGAGGGCAGTCCCATCGGCGGGGGGCGACGGATGCCGGTGGGTGTCCCCAAATTGATCTCAGCTTCGGACAAGCGGCAGGGCGACGAACCGCGTGTTGTCACCCTTTTTCACGCGAAGCAGAACGCTGCGCTTTCCTTCAGTGCGCGCGCTAGCAACCACATCGCGCACGTCGGCCGGTGTTGATACAGATTTGCCGGCAATCTCGAGAATGACGTCACCGGTCGAGAAACCGTGATCGGCGGCGATGCCTGCCGAGTTGACTCCAGTAACCACAACCCCTTCGGCGCCCGATCCAGCTACCCGCGCAGCCGGAGCCAGAGTCAGGCCGAGCTTGCCAACGTCAGTGTCACTATCACCGTCGTCGGCACCGACCCGCGCCTCTTTGGTGTTCGGCAACTCGCCGAGCGTAAGGTTGACCGTCTTTTCCGAACCTTTGTGCAGAACCGTCAATTTTACTGAGGTCTTTGGCGCCATCGCTCCGATCCTCTTCGCGAGATCGCGCGCGTCCTTGATTTCCTTGCCGTCGACCGCAGTGATGACATCGCCAGCCTCTATGCCGGCTTTCTGGGCCGGGCTGTTTGTCTGAGGCTCGGCAACAAGCGCGCCTTCCGCCGTTTTCAGGCCGAGGCTGTCAGCAATTTCCTGCGTCACCGGTTGGATCTGAACGCCAATCCAACCACGCGTCACCGATCCATGCTCTTTGAGCTGGGAAATGACGCTGCTGACCGTGTCAGACGGAATTGCAAACGCAATACCAACCGAGCCGCCGGACGGCGAGAAGATCGCCGTGTTGACGCCGATAACATTGCCGTCTGTGTCAAATGTCGGACCGCCAGAGTTTCCTTTGTTGACTGGCGCATCGATCTGAATGAAATCGTCATACGCGCTGGCACCAATGTCGCGACCACGTGCAGAAACAATGCCGGCTGTCACCGTGCCGCCCAGGCCGAATGGATTTCCAACTGCGAGAACCCAGTCCCCAACGCGCGGAGCCTTGTCGGAAAGTTTCACATACGGGAACGGAGCGTCCTCCACTTTGATCAACGCGAGATCCGTGCGCGGATCGGTCCCGATCACCTTGGCCTTATGCGTTTTGCCATCATCGGTCGTGACTTGAACGCTTTCGGCCTTCTCGACCACGTGATTATTGGTTACTGCGTAGCCATCCGCCGAAATGAAGAAGCCCGAACCTTGGCCGGTAATGACATTCCGGCCGCGTCCGCGCGGCATACCCTCCTGCCCGTTCGGAACATCCGGCATTCCGAAGCGACGGAAAAACTCACGTAGTCCCGGCGGGACATCGTTCGAACCAAGAGCGTTCGTCTGCGCTCCACCATCGACTTTAACCCGAACGGACATAACCGCCGGTTTGACCTTCTCGACAATGTCAGCAAAGCCGACCGGGGCCTGCATCTTGCGCGCCTGCTCCGAAAGATTCTGGGCGAGCGCCGTCGGATATCCGCCTTGCAGATTGAGATTGGGAGAAACAATGAGAGCCGCCGCACCGAGGCAGGCAATGGTCGTTGCGAGGAGGACCAACCGTCGCGCACGCAGCCCGCGAGATCTGTTGTTATTATCAGGACCGGAGACAGCGCTCGGCTTCATCAAGAACTCTCCATCAAAATTCGTGGCGCCTTTGAGCGCCGTTAGAATTAAAGATGGGACCGCGAGCCTTACGAGGTCCTGTCGGCAGGATTAAACTTCGGTAAGGTTTGGAGAACGGTATTTTTGGGATTCGGCTGAGCAATCAACGGTCAGGGGGGACAGGGTCCACCAAAGTCGAAAGCCGCCGCTCCTCGTCCTGGCTGAGAACTTCGGGTCTCTGACGGAGGGACCCGTACCGCCGCGCCCTCACCAAAAGCCAAAAGAGTCCAACAATCAGTACCAACGGCGACAGGCCCCACAGAAGCAGGGTGTGCCTCTCAAACGGGGGCTTCAGGAGAACAAACGCCCCGTACCGCGCCACCAGAAAGTCGAGTACCTGCTGGTCGCTATCGCCTTTGCTCAGGCGTTCGCGAACGAGCAGCCGCAGATCCCGGGCCAACGGCGCTTCTGAGTCATCGATCGACTGATTTTGGCAGACCATGCACCGCAGCTCTCGCGACAGGTTGCGCGCCCGAGCTTCCAATGCAGCATCGTTCAATACCTCGTCAGGCTGTACCGCTCTCACCGGACCCGCGATCGCGAGCAGGAAAATTAGGGTGACGAACGCCTTGCGCCACACGGTCCTTACTCCGCTGGAAGCATTGCCGGTTTTGCAGCCGGCTTCGGGGCCCCGACGCGAAGTCGCCGATCGGACAATGATAGTCCGCCGCCTATCGCCATCACCACGGCGCCAAGCCATATCAGCAGGACCATCGGCTTGTAGTACAGCCTTACCGAGACAGAACCATCTGCACTCGTGTCGCCGAGCGACATATAGAGCTGGCTTACACCTCGCGTCATCAATGCGGCTTCTGTCGTTGTCGTCGCGCGCGATGCGAAATTGCGTTTTGACGGCTCCATCACTCCTGTCGGTACGCCGCCTTCACGCACGGTGAATTTTGCAAGAGCCTCTCGATAATTGGGGCCTGCGCGCTGGGCCAGTCCATCGAACGTGAGCTCGTAGCCGGCAAGCGAGATCGTCTGCGACGGCTTCAATGAGACAATGCGTTCGCTCGCCCACGTCGCTACGCTAACTATGCCAAGCAGTGCCACCCCGACACCAAAGTGGGCCAGCGCGGTGCCCCACGCCGAGCGCGGGAGCCCTACCGCACGTCGTCGCACCGTCGATATTGGCTCACGAAAAGCGCCGACCCGTTCGACAATGTCGGTCACTGCACCAATCATTACAAAAACTGCTAGACCAATGCCGAACGGCGCCAGCGTAGATCCTTGGCCCGTTACTGCAAATGTCGCCCCAATCGCAACAATGCCAGCACCAAAGGCCGCAGTCAGCCTTTGAGCTGCTCCAAGGATGTCGCCCCGCTTCCAGGCCATCAGCGGTCCGAACGGCATTGCAAACATGAGGGGAATAAAGAGAGGCGCGAAAGTGAGATTGAAGAATGGCGCACCAACGGAGATCTTCTCGCCCGTGAGCGCTTCGAGTGCCAGAGGGTAAAGTGTACCAACAAATACAGTAAGGCAGGCGGTCGTAAGAAACAGGTTGTTGAGTACGAGTGCGCCCTCACGTGAAATCGGTGCGAACAAACCGCCCTGCTTGAGAATGGGGGCCCGCCAGGCGAACAGCGCGAGGGCACCACCGATAAACACGACGAGAATAGCGAGAATGAACACGCCACGCGCCGGATCGTTGGCGAAAGTATGCACCGATGTGAGTACACCCGATCGCACCAGAAATGTGCCGATGAGCGAAAGCGAGAATGCCAGTATCGCGAGCAACAGCGTCCAGATTTTCAGTGCGTTGCGTTTCTCCATGACCACCGCCGAATGCAGGAGCGCGGTACCGGCCAGCCACGGCATCAGCGAAGCGTTCTCCACGGGGTCCCAGAACCAGAAACCGCCCCATCCGAGCTCGTAGTAAGCCCAGTACGACCCCATCGCGATGCCGACGGTGAGAAACATCCATGCGGCAAGCGTCCACGGCCGAACCCATCTCGCCCAGGCCGCATCGATGCGGCCCTCAATCAACGCCGCAATCGCAAACGAAAAGGCGATCGAAAACCCGACATAGCCGAGGTAGAGCAGCGGAGGATGAATGGCGAGGCCGATGTCCTGCAGGATCGGATTCAGATCCCGTCCCTCGAAAGGCGCCTGCTCCAGACGTAAGAAGGGATTGGAAGTGAAAAGTATGAACAGGTAGAAAGCGCAGGCTATCCATGACTGCACGGCCAGCACAAACGCCTTCAGGGTTGAAGGCAGGTTCCGTCCAAATGCGCCGACCAAGGCTCCGAAAAAAGAAAGTATCAGCACCCATAAAAGCATTGAGCCTTCATGGTTTCCCCATACGCTCGTGATCTTGTAGATCAGCGGCATCGTTGAATGGGCATTTTCGTAGACCGTCGCAACCGAGAAATCCGAGGTCACGTAGCAGACGATCAATGCGAGAAATGACATACCGACAAACACGAACTGCATCAGTGCTGTCGAGTTCGCGACTCCCATCAGCGCGGCGTCGTGGGTGCGGGCGCCGATAACTGGCGCGACGGCTTGAATCAGACCAAGAGCCAGCGCCAACACCAAAGCATAGTGACCAAGCTCTGGAATCATCTCGATCCACTCCCCGAGCTTTTCGCTTCACCTTCTTGCCAGCGCCCGCTCTTCTTCAGTGCATCGACAACTTCACGCGGCATGTAGCGCTCGTCGTGTTTCGCAAGCACCGTATCAGCAGCAAGTACTCGTCCAGACTCTAGTTTGCCTTCCGCAACGACCCCCTGCCCTTCTCGGAACAAATCCGGGACAATTCCCTGATATCGGACAGCAATTTCCGTTTTGCCGTCCGTCACGGCGAAACTCACTTGCAAGTTGTCACCTCGTTGAAGACTGCCCGGCTTCACGAGGCCGCCGATTTGCATGCGCGTCCCGGGCGGTATGCTCTTTTCGGCAACATCGGTCGGCGAATTGAAAAACACGATCGAATCACGCAACGCGCCAAGCATCAACGCGGCGGCAATGGCGAGAACGCCGAGACTCGTACCAATCAACGCCAGACGTCTTTGTTTGCGGGTCATTCCATCTCAGCCTTCAAGCCCCAGACTTTTGACCATTTCTTCTATCCGGCGGAGCTTGTCAGGATCACTGGCGAGCGCGCGCCTCGCGTCGGCGGCAGCCTCATGTGCCTTGTCGCGCTCGCCCAACACCATATAGGCGCGTAGAAGCCGCTGCCATCCTTCGACATCGCTACCGTTCTCTTTCAGCCGATTGGCAAGTCTCGCCACCATCCCGCGGACCATCTCGTCGCGGTCTTTTTCGCCCATCGTCCCCGCAGCCGCCACGTCCTCGGCGCTCGGGCCTCTAGCGGCATTTGGCGGACTAACCCCCACGCGCGCCAAAGCATCGCGCACCATCGGCAGCCACGGCGCTTCGGCCGGAGCCTTGTCAATCATCTCGCTCCAAATTGCGGCCGCTTTGCCACGGTCACCGTCCTGTTCCGCCGCAATCCCTATGTAAAACTTCGCCTTGAGTTCACCGGGCTCAATCGCAAGGGCGCGCTCGAAGGCCGATTTGGCATCCGCTGTTACAACGCCATTAGCCGCTGCAACCAGAGCTTCACCAAGATCAGACTGCCGCTCGGCACTTTCCCCGCTCAGCGCAATCAACTTACGGCGTGCAGTGACGGCATCAGAAAAACGACCAATCCGCAGATAGACGGGTGCAAGGACTTCGTAACCGCGCGCGTCGTTCGGGTTTCGCTCAAGATGTGCTTCGGCTTGTGATATCAGAACAGCGATCGATGTATCCTGGTGCGCCGCGCGCAATCTCGCTTGCAATGGTTGGCCAGGCATTTGTGGCGATCCGTTCGTGAGATAAAGCGTGGCCGCCAAAAGAGGGAGCAGGACTATAGCCCCTACCGCTGCAGCGCGACGACGCCATAAAGATGAACCAACCGACGGTGAATGATTAAATTCGGTCCGGTCAGCTGCTGCGATAAGACGACGCGAGACTTCGACCCGCGCCGCCTGCGCTTCTGTCTCACCGATCAGACCAGCTTTGCGATCCCGATCAACTTCCTCCAATTGATCACGGTAAACTGCAATATCGCTTCCGGCCTGCCTGTTCGAGGTACGACTCAACGGCCACAGGACTGACAAAATCGCGACTGCCGTCATTAGCGCGAAGACAGACCACAGAAGCATCGAGCCTCACATCCGCTTGACCGACCGCCCTTCCGGGCGGCTCAGGGCATACATCACGCCCGATCATCGCTGCAATGCGCAAGATCGCCGATATGGCGTGAGGCGAAAAGTACCCTGTTTCAGGCGCGGACCGCCTTGGGCTCTGTAGCTGCGGCGACCTCTGCAGCCTTGCCCAGCAGGGCAGCATACTCGCGGCCGAATACTTTGGAGCAAAAACGCACTGCCGCGTCGACCTGCGACTGTCTAAAGGCGCGATCGGCCTCTCCGGCGTGGCGGAGACCCTCAAGCAGTGCCTGTGTGCCGTTATCGAGATATTGCCGAAGTTCCGTCAGTGCGCGTTGGGTCATTTCGTTGATCGCCAGTTCACCAGCGAAATATCGGCAAATTCCGACGAACTCAACCAGGGCCTCAACCTCGGCAACCTCATTTGGATCCAACGCCGAGTTTGGCCGGATCTCTCGGGATGGTCGCGGCCGCAGCAAACGCCGTACACGACCGGGCATTGATTCTATTTCGGTCCGAAGCAGATCGGAAATCTGCGTCCTTTGAGCCGCAAGGGCGCGACCCCAGGTGCTATCGACGGGGAGCGCCAGTTCGGTGCGTAGACCACGCGCTGAATCGTGGATGGTCTTGAGCAGCGATCCAACCGCAATGCCCTGTCCGCTACGCAGATCGTTGCGCAATTCAGCAACCATCCGTTCAAGCTCGGCAAGGACGATGTTCACCGCCACGCCGTAGTTTGTCTCAGCAACGCGCGCCGCGGTATCGCTGCCTGCAGCTTTTACGCCCAATCTGATCAACTGCCATGGCGCCGTCATCCGATTCATCACGGTCAACAGAGCATACAGAAACAATTCGCCATCGCGCGCAGCAGCACTATCGATGAGAGCTTTGCATTCGTCGAGTTGGTCGTTGGACAGGTTACCTATCTGCAACGGCAGCCGGGCAGAAAGAGAGGCAAGTATGTCACGTCCCTTGAGTGCGCACTTCAGCGCGGCGAGTTCTTCATCGGCACGCGGAGTACCGATCTGCTGCAATATCCGTCTGCGAACTTTTCCATCCTCGGCCGCAGCATTGAAACTCGTTTCGATAGCAGCGGCTACACGGTCCTGAAAAACACGAGTAAGACGCTCTGTCTTTGCTCGATCTCCGGCGAGGATTGCTTCGCTGACATCGGCGGCCAAAGATCTCGCGTCGTCGGGCAGAAGATCCCGCTGGACCCAACCCCACAGCGCCTCAAGTGACGTGCGAGCGACACGTCCGGGATGTTTATGGTCGCCGCGATCGTCGACAAGAAACGGCTCTAGTGGCTTGAAAAGCAATTGAGCGGATTCATCGAGACGACCGGTACCGTCTCGCTGCTCGCGCATGATGCGCCGCAATTCTTGCAGGACCAGATCGCCGCCGGCGACGTCTTCGCCGCGCAGCACGCTGCGCTCAAGTTCGTCGACCAGCAGCGAACGAACTCCCGGCGAAAGCTCGCGCAGAAATTTCCGCAATCGTTCGACGGTCGTTTCGGCGCCCGCCATCCTCGGTCTATCCGAATCCAAGCCCTTCGGCTTGATACGGCGGCGGCCGTTAAGACTTTGTTAAGTGTGTGGGGGAGTTAGCCGACGGCTGTCCAGGTGCCGTCCGGATTGCGGCATGCGGTGCCGCGCGCGGTTTGAGGCTGGCCGTCAAGGTAGACGGTGTGGGTGAAAGCACGGCATTTGCGGTCAGCCTGCTGGTAAGCCGCACCCGGGACAATAGTGCCGTAACGACCGGAGTCCGGATTTCGCCAGGAAACCGGGGCCCCGGGCTGGCCGCGCTCCAAGGCATCCATTTGCGCTGCATAGGCACGTTGCTTGTCTTCGTCATCGAGCGCCGCGCCAATGCGGTTGCCGATCAGACCACCGAGCACGCCACCTATAGCCGCGCCGGCTAGACGGTTTCCCGCTCCTCCGCCCGCGACGGCAGCACCGAGGAGCGCACCGGTACCCGCTCCGACTACGGTGCCGGCACCCTCGCGCGGTCCCGGTGCGGCCATAGGACCCGGTGACGGCGAGTCCGGGTTCGCCACACAGGCGCCAACAACGAGACCGACGACTGCGAAGACGACGAACTTGGGCACGGACATATCGATTCGATCCTCAAAAGCGGTCGAATACCCGAATAGAGTATCGAGATGGAGGCAATAGGGCAAAACTTCGGCTTAACCGAAATCACGCCAGCCACTATGCCATCGGGAGAACCAACTCAGCGCGCAAGCCGCCGATAGGCGCGGTACCAAGTGTCAGGCTGCCGCCATAGAGAGCTGCCAGTTCGACGACGATCGATAGCCCAAGACCGGAGCCAGGTTTCGTCTCGTCAATCCGTTGGCCGCGCTTTGCTACTTGCTCGCGCTCAGATGGCGACAGGCCGCGACCGTCGTCGTCAACGATGATGCGAACAGCTTGTCGGTCGCCTGCCTGTTCGGTTGGCTCGCGTACAACCTCGATCGAAACGCGAGATGATGCCCACTTACAGGCATTGTCGACGAGATTACCCATCATCTCTTCGAGATCTGGACGTTCACCCTGGAACTGCGCCTTGTCGTCAGCGTGCACATCTATGGTGAGATTCTTGTCGCGGTGGATTTTTTCCATGGTCCGGGCAAGTGCAGTCACGACCGGTGCCACCTCCGTGATAGACCCGACCACCGTCAGCCGGGCAGCAAGCCGCGCACGTTCCAGATGACGTGCGACTTGGTCGCGCATGATATCGGCCTGCTCTAGTACTTTTTGCGCGAACGGCTCGCTTCCGCGCGCCGCCGCCTCGTTCACCATCACCGAAAGCGGTGTTTTCAGTGCGTGGGCAAGATTCCCCACATGCGTCCGCGCGCGCTCGACGATTTCTTTATTCGCCTCGATCAATGCATTGGTCTCGCGTGCGAGCGGAGCAATTTCCTCCGGAAAGGTTCCCGCTAGACGCTCGGCGTTTCCTGAGCGAATGGCCGCCAGGCCATCTGTGATGCGTTTAAGTGGCGCCAGACCGAAACGAACCTGGAATACGGTCGTAAGCAACAGCACGGCGGCGAGGATTGAAAATGTAATGATCAACGCCTGGTCGAACGAGCGCGTTTCCTCAGAAATTTCTGCGGCATCGCCAGCCACTGCGACGAGGTAGTGCCCCTCGTCGCCGAGATCGATGTTGCGCTCAACCAATCTGAGTCGTTGATCCTCAGGGCCTGGCACATAGCCTTCGCGAGAGCCATTTGGCCCGGCTGCAATCCCATAGTCCTGCAAATGCGGCAGGCCGCCGTCCCAAAGGGAGCGCGATGCTCTCACTTCGGTTTTAGCGGGGTCGAGCCGGGTCACCTGCCAATACCAACCGGACAGCGGCAGTTCGAACAGCGGCTCTCCAAGCGACTGCGGAAACTTTTCGCCGGCTTCTTCTGGTGAAGCGACATCTGCCACCAGCGTGCGCAAATAGACTCCGAGGCGACGATCGAAAGCACGCTCGACGGCTTGTCGGTACAACGACGACAGTACAACTCCGGTAATGAGAAGAATGATCACCGCCCAGGCGGTGGCCGACAGGAACAGACGTAGCGCGAGTGAATTGGCGCGCATCCCATCAACGTGCATCAGGCGGGGTGAGCAAATATCCTAGACCACGCACGGTCTGAATGATTTCGACGCCGAGCTTTTTTCGAATGCGGCCGACAAAAACTTCGACCGTGTTCGAGTCGCGATCGAAGTCCTGATCATAAAGATGTTCGACCAGTTCCGTACGGGACACAACCCGACCGGAATGGTGCATCAAGTATGCAAGCAATCGATATTCGTGGCTTGTCAGCTTGACCGGATTGCCATTGACCGAAACGCGGCCAGTGCGCGTATCGAGCCGTACCGGCCCACAATTGAATTCGCTCTTGGCGTGGCCTGCGGAGCGCCGCAACAAGGCACGCACACGCGCAAGCACCTCCTCGAGATGAAATGGCTTGGCAACGTAGTCGTCGGCTCCAGCATCGAAGCCTTGCACCTTGTCGCTCCAACGGTCGCGAGCGGTGAGCATAAGCACAGGCATCGCGCGCCCTGTTCGGCGCCAGGCTTCCAGAACGGAAATGCCGTCCATCTTGGGCAAGCCGATATCTAGAATAACGGCGTCGTAGGGTTCGGATTCGCCAAGATAATGCCCTTCCTCGCCATCGAACGCGCGATCGACGACATATCCGGCGTCGGTCAGCGCTGTGGCGAGTTGGCGATTTAGGTCGGGGTCGTCCTCGATTACGAGGAGGCGCAAGGCACTATTCTCCAGTCACGGGCCGGCATGGTACTCGCCATTTATGGCGTCAATCGTAACGTCGACTACTTTGCCACTGCGGCCAAGCAGAGTCAGCACATACACGAGTTTCTCGTTCTGTCGACAAAGACGAGCCCGGACGACCTCAGAGTGCTTGCGATACTGTCGCAACGATTTGATGGCTTGGCCAAGCGAAATCGCCCGGTGGTCGTCAACCGCGGCGCGCTGTTCGGCTCTCGTGAGGCACGAGTCGTGGCTGGAGGCCTCGGCCGCCACAGCGGAAAGGCCCATATTGCCGAGCAATAGAACGGCCGGAAGGAGACGGGGAACCGGCATAGGCGGGTATTAGCGGCGTGCCGGTGAACGCTGCCTGAACGCCTCTAAATGCCTGTTTCCGCTAGTTATCGAAGCCTTGGAATGAGGCAAAGGCGTCGAGCGAATCACGTGGGGACCGCCAGGAATTGATTGGGGCCACCGGGTCCTCGTATCCGAGAGCCATTCCCGAATAAATCATCAGGTTATCTGGAAGACGCAAAAAGGCGCGCACCGTGCGGTGGAAAGACACCCAGGCTTGCTGCGGACAAGTGTGCAGCCCATATCCGCGCGCCAGGATGGCGACCGTTTGAAGATAACCACCGATATCGGCCCATTGTGCCGGCCCATGAACTTTTTCGCGGGCGAAGAACAAGGCAACGGGCGCATCGAAAAACTGATAATTGCGCGCGTACTGCCTGTAGCGCGACGGCTTGTCTTCACGCGACACGTTGATTGACTGGTAGAGCAGTTCGCCAACCGTGAAACGACGCGACCGATATGGTTCCACCAACGGCTCCGGATAGATCGTATAGTCCGTGCCCTCGCCTTTCGGGAGTTCATTTTTCATACGCGGCGCCAAGAGTGCCTTGAGTTCGTCGACGCGCTTGCCAGCAATGGCGTATACGCGCCAAGGCTGCATGTTGCCTGCCGAGGGTGCACGCGCGGCACGTTCAACAATTTGACGAACAACCTTTTCAGGGATCGGCGTCGGCAGAAAAGCCCGACAAGAATACCGGGATGAAACCGCTTCGAGAATGTCCATTTAGTGCGCTCCGCGATATGTGCGGAGAGTTTGGCGGTCATCACCTTGAATGCCAAGCGGGCAGCGACTTTATTTGCGGGCGAGAATACGCGCGACTTTTTCAATTGACCGCCCGCCAAAATAGGCGGTCAAAACAATCATAGCCCACTGACCCATCTCATCGGGAAGCGCCGCCGTCGCACCGAGGCCCAGAACCTTGTCCCAGACCACTACCTTCCACGCATACACGACGAACGCGAAAGCAAAAAGTGGGCGAGGCAACGCCGTATACCAGCGGCCCTGCTCACTGATCACGAGTTGTGTGGCGAGCTCGCGCTCGCGCTGTTCGACTTCTAACTCGCGCGAAGCAAGTTCGGCGGTGATCCTCTCGCTGGTGTTTCCGGCCGCAAGCCTGGCGCGATAGGCATCCAGCGCAGCCTTCGCGAAAGGACCACCCAACAGATTGCCAAGCCAACCAAGAACAATGGAAATCATCTATTGCGTCTTCCCTACTGTGCGCCGGCGAGCAATTTCGGTTATGAGGCCCGCGACGATCACGTAATACGGAATGAATTTGGGCTGCAGCGCCGACTGAATTGAACTGCTCACATTTGGATCTGACGCAAGCGCCATCAACGAGGCTGCTACCAACCCGGTAAATACCTGTATACGCGCCCAAAGAATGGTGGCCGAGTTCTTGAACCAGGATTTAGTCTTATTCCACATCGATTGTATTTCTCCGAAATTGGATTTCATCATTATGAGCTTTGTATTTCTATCAATGGCTGGGCCAATGAATTTATCCGGTCTTTCGCGGCCAACTTGAGCGCATTAGATCTGACGTCCGCGACCC
The DNA here is from genome assembly GCA_963831515.1 of uncultured Alphaproteobacteria bacterium. GTDB lineage: Bacteria > Pseudomonadota > Alphaproteobacteria > Rhizobiales > Xanthobacteraceae > Pseudolabrys. The sequence goes on from CAWHQL010000022.1 coordinate 73,079, forward strand.
GACGTCCCCAACCGACGCCGAAAACCGGCCAAGTTTTCAGTGATTGCAGAAAGCGCAAGCGCTCATCGCAAATCGATTTGACCAGGTGCTCAGCGTTGGTCACACGCGCGGCCGCGACAACCGTATCGGTAACGGCGGTTGTATCGACTGAGAGATCGAGTACTCGACGCAAGATCTTTCCGCTACGAACGACACCCGAATTCACGCCGTATCGGCGGCTGAAGATCGCGTTCGTTTAGAGTTTCGCTGGAAAGCGCGCCAGAAATCTCTGAACTGTCGACCGCAAATCCAATCTTCTGCGTCTACTCGCTCCCCGACAGCCCACTTCCCGTGCGGCAAACGATATTATGAAGTGACACATCCTCATCGTGATCAGTAAAGCCCTGTACCAATCCGTCTGCACGAATGATGATCCAGCACCGGCATAGCGTGGTGACTCCAGAGTTTAGCCTTGCCTGTAAAGCGTCTGGAATTGTCCTCAAGGTCTAATCTCCACCAAAGGAATTTTTGGAATCGCGCCAGCTGCAAAAGCAGACAGGTCCGTTTCGAGATAATCGGTGTCAAAGCGCACCGGCACATCGAAAAAGAATCCAGCCGTAATCGCCGTGCCGTTTGCCGGAATGTGGCCGGGGAGAAACGTGACTGTGCCTGTCGCAGAATCCACGCTGAAGCCCGCACCTTCTTCAATTTCACCTTCGGCTACTGCAACGCGCACGCTATGCGGCACAGGCTTTGCGATCGGCCGTCGATAGGGCAAATGGAGCGAGCCGTAGGTTTTGCTGAGCTGAAACGACTGTTTCAGACCGTCGCCGACGCCAATGACCTGATCGGTCGGCGCTATCGGTGCGTCAAGACATCGCTTGATGCGTCTCTGAACAGGCCGCGACCCGATACCGATGCGCGTTTGACGCCAGCGCCATCGAGCAGCTCGCGCCACCGATTTGCGCTTTCGGCATGAGTGATGTCGACCGCTTCAGCATTGAATGAAATACGGCGTGTTCGCAGACCTGCGACGGTCGTATAACCAGAGCCGTCAGCGATCTTGATCAATAGATCCTTGCCTTTTTGAGCAGTCATGAAATCTTCCTTCGTTAAGCTGGTTCAGTCACAGCGCGGAAGCGCACCAGCGCGTGATAGGTGCGACCGTCCGCTTCGCGGCGTACATCCGCGGCTGCAAAGCGAAAATTGACGAGGTGGTGCCCAGGAAGCGTCAGCGGTGCATCGTCCAGAACCTGCAGGAGTGTGCCGGTGATCAAATGTGCTTCGTTATGACCGCCTCGCCGAGACCATGCGTGGAGAGTGAGTTGATGCTCTTCCGCTGACACGTCCCCGGAAGAAAAATTGCTGATGCGCGCTTCACCGAGTGTGACATAGGGAAACGCGGCGCCGCGTGGCGGCTCGTCGTAGACTTTGGAGCCGCCGAGCAAAGCATTCAGCGCGGCGTTGTTCTTCAGCGCATCGTGCACGGCAGCACGAAGCGCCGCTGAAGCTGCGGTAGACATTCTCTAATTGTCCTGTTTGAAAAAATGTAAACGGTTTACTCGTCCCGCTCTTCGGCTTCGATCTCGATAAACCGGCGGTCGGCACTTGGGCGCACGGCGATGATGCCGTAAATATGTGTGCTATCCTGGAGGCGATGCTTGATCGTGATGTCCGAACGCGCGCGCACAATGATACGGTAGCGCACAACGGCACCGACGCGGTCGGCAGCGGTGGCGCCCACCGCTGAGCGAGGCACGACCTGTGCCCAGAGCTTCGTGACAACGACATATGATCGCGTTATGCCGCCAGCTCCGTCATCCGCCTCGGACGGCGCTTCCAGCACCAGCCGGCGGTTAAGGCCACCCGGTGCCGTCATATCGAAAACATCCTGTAAGGCGCGATAATCGCGGCAACTGACGCTGGCGGTGAAGCGTTCTGGTTTTCGCCCATAAGGCCACGATTTTCGTACCAGTGTGCCACCACCATACGGATTGCTTGTATGAGGGATTCCGGAACGTCGTCTGCCTCGTCGCCGAAACCGACTGTGACATCGATCTCGATACCTGCCGCAATACGCCCCGGTGCAGGCACGGCCCAGGGCACAAATGCCAGGCTCGAGGCTCCAAGGTCCGTCACGATAGTTTGTGAATTGATCGTGGCCGGATGGCCATTGCAGTCGAACACCCGTGCGGCATTGACCGTCTGTAGTGGGCCGGGCCGCACCGCAATGCGCCCGTGTTGTGGCCATGCGTCGAGTACCATGCGCCAGTTTTGGGTGATCAGCGCGGTGTGTGTTTGCGCTTCAATGTGGCTTCGTGCGCCGGCAATCAGAGCTGCGATGAGTTGGTCCTCATCGTCGTGCTCGACGCGCAAGAATATCTTTGTTTCCTCGACCGATATTGGCTCGATTGCAGGTCCTGTCAGCAAAATAGGAGTCATGTGCTATCCTTGGCGGGCATGCCCCGCGTCCTTTCCGTCATCGTTTTATTGATATTCGGCGCGCCCGCTCTCGCCCTGACTGGCAACGCGCCACCGGCGGCCGGATGGGCGGCGCGTCCGATCGTGATGATTGTCGACACCCGCGACGATCTCTGTACCGGCACCGCACTGTCGCGCGATCTTGTGCTGACAGCCGCGCACTGCGTCATCCGCAAGGTCGACTACACCATCAAGCCTTATCAGACGGGCGTGCCAATCCCCGTGCGCGCCATCGCACGCCATCCGCGTTTCGACCAAGCAAGCTACGCGGCGAGCCGTGCCACAGCCGATATTGCACTTCTCAAACTCGCCACCCCATTGCCGGACATCGTTGTGCCGGCAACGCTTGCGGCACCGCGCCGTGTCGTCGTCGGCGACACGCTCACCATTGCCGGTTTTGGAGTAACTGTTGCCGGGACGGCACGCGGATTGGGCTTGCCTCGCATGGCGACCCTCACGGTGACCGGCGCGCCCGGCTCCCTTCAGATCCGCCTTTTTGACATTGCGACCAAGAACCAAAGGATCGGATTGGGTGGTTGCACAGGAGATTCCGGCGCCCCGGTATTCGATGGTGACGGTCCGCTCGTCATAGGCGTCGTGAGCTGGTCGACAGCGCCGGGCGACGAAGAAGGTTGCGGTGGTCTCACCGGCGTTACGCCGCTGTTGCTTTACCGAGACTGGATTGTTGACACTGCGCGCAAATTTAATTCGCCGCTCGCCCCCTAGTCGCGGCGCTTTTGTCGGCTCGCCGCAACCCCCCTACTTTGAATATCACGTGTGATCTACACTACCGCATGGGACGAAGTCGCCTCACGATCATTCTGCTGGCCGCGCTTTGCATCGTCGGGCTCTACTTTGATTTCTTTTATCAGCCAGCCTCGGACGACACTTCCTCGTCTCTGTCATTGCGCTTTTCATGGGTCGGAATTCCAGCCTGCGCGTCGACCTCTCCGCCGTTTCAGTTGGGGAACGTACCTGCCGGTACAAAATTTTTGAGTTTCATGATGACTGACCTCAACGCGCCGTCGTTTCATCATGGTGGTTCAACCATCCCGTACTCCGGAAACTACGTACGTCAGGGCGCAATTGCCTACACTGGCCCGTGTCCGCCTGGCGGTCAGCGTCACAACTATCGCTGGTCGCTGCAGGCTCTCGATACAGCCGGAAAAGTTCTGGCTAAAGCAAGCGCGGAGGCGACGTTTCCGCCCTGATAACTGCTCCGAAGCGAACTCGGCCGAGCCATGAAGACCCGGCCGAGTTTCGCAGTTAGTTGTCAGTAGTAGCGAAGCATTTCATTGTACCCGAGGCTGCCGCCTCCGGTGGCTTCAGGGCTGTTTGAATTTGTTGATGGGCCAGACCTAGGCGTCATCGCAAATGAGTCCAAACCTGGAACGCGCGCTACAGTTCTACCATTGTGAACGGCCAAATGATGTGCCGATGAATGACCGGCAGCGGCTGCCGGTGTAGCCAATGTGACGACCATCGCTGCGATCACTAGCAACTTTTTCATTTCAAGCTCTCCTGTTGTTGGGACGCACAGGAGATCAAGAAGAACTGCAATCTATTCCCGACGGCCGCGATTACCGCGCCCTGCTTGAGTAACGTTTTTCTGAACGTGAGTTGAAAGGCTGACGGGAATATGCCGTCAGGCAGAGCACGCACTGCGGCGGTATGATTCGCGCAAAGCGAAAACAAGGATTGCCAGCGTCGTCCAGAGTCGAATCGATGCAAATGCAAATACGAAAAAGAAAAAGACGAGCGCACGGACGAACGTTGGTGCGGCAGAACTGTGCCAGAAAGCATACACGACAGTGCGGACAAGGCCCTGACAGACGCTCAGTCCGATATCGGCGAAGCTTACGGCGATTATTGCGGGCACCATACAGACGGAGCGTTGCCAAAGTTCTCTAAGCGTATCGAATAGGTTGGCTTTTCCGGCGCTTTCAGCCTTGAGCAGCAATAGCAGGCACACCGCCGCCAAGAACGCACTCCAGACCATGCCCGAAGGCGTCTGCTGATCGAACGCTATGCCATCGAACCCAAGCAGCAAATTGAGCCCAGTCCATCGCGCGCCAATGCAAATAACAGTGATAGAAACGACCAGCATCATCAGGATGACCGGCACCAACACTTTGCGGGCAAGCGTCAGTTGCTGCGCGAAAGAGAGCCGATCCAGTCCGGTCTTGCCGTCGGAAAGCTCGATCATTCGACGCGCGGCCAGCATGAATGCGAGAAAAATCGCGATGTCGGAACATATACCGGCAAACAACCACACGAGTCCTCCCTTCACCGTGAGCACACGCATGGCTGCCGCTAGCATCAACCAGGGTACAGCCTCCATCAGCCGGAATGGCGCATAAGATACGGTAGGCAACCGTACGGGCTGAATGGCGACTGCATCCGTCATCGGCGATTCCAAGGTGTTCTTGATCGGGAGAACGACTCTTAGTGGCCGAGACTATATGCGCGCCATTCCTTCGCCTTGCTTAACGACTCAATTCAAATCGTTCCGACGTCCAACCGAGCAGCCGAATCTGCGTGTAGAACAGCTACGGATGAGACGCGCGTGCTTCAGCCCGGCTCCATGCCGCGCTTCCTGAATGCTGCCCCGGCTTCAGGAGTTGTCAGGAATTTGACGAGCGCGCTGGCAGCCTCGGCTTCCTTGGCATCAACAACAATGCCGCTGGAGAACACCGTCATCTGCTGCACTTCGGCCGGGAGTGGGCCGACGTAGTCCACACCCGGAAAATTTCCAACCTCGCTGACCTGTTGGAATCCGATTTCGACATCGCGGTTGGCAATGATCGTTCCGACAAAAACACCGGTCGGTGTCTGCTTCAACTTGTCCCTAACCTGCTCGCTCAAGCCCAGCCTGTCGAACAGACTGATCATGTAGACGCCGCTTGGACCCGTGGAATAACCGATGGACTTGGCCGCCAGCAGTGTCTTTTTCAGCGCCTCGGTTGTGCTGATATCTGGTTTCGGCGCGCCTTTCGGGACAGCGGCACCAACACCGGATTTAGCCACATCGACCCGGCTGCCCGAAACGACTTTGCCGGCTTTGATTTGCGCATCAATCGCCGGCCCAGCCATGATGATCATGTCGTAGCTTTCACCGGCCGCCAGCCGCTTCTGTGCATCGAGCGTGCCGGTGAAAACAGTCCCGACCTTGTGCCCCGTTGCCTTTTCAAATTGCGGGACCAGTTCGCGATAAGTGTCCTCTGTGGCCTGCGTCGACAGCACTTTCAGTTCAGCTGCAACGGTCATGGTGGGAAGTACCAAGGCCGCCGCCGCGGCAATAATGGATCGTTTCATGCAAGCCCCCTGCGCCACGTAACAATCGTCGGACAATCGCCGCCCATAAGGTTGCGCTTATTGAGCCGCGCTTGCAAGCAATGCAAGGAAACGCCCTCGTTCAACTAGAAACGAAACGCACCGAAATGGAAGTGAAAGGACCTGTTTTGCCGACGTTGACGCTTGCGTGGCGGCGGCTCGGTAAATTCCTGCTGATGCCATTCGTCGGCATCGTCGTACAACGGCATGGTTGCTTCGTCCGACGAGTCCGCGAGGTTCAACGACTGTTGCTGGCGCGTCGTCGGTGGCACTGAAGCATGCTGTGTGCTTCCGCTTGCCGCGACTTGTGAAGGTGTTTGAGTTGTCGGGGCCGAAGACGGCGTGGGTTCATTGCTGCGCGCAGTCGACGAAGTATCTTCAGATTTCGACGCGGCCTGCGTCCGCACAAGACAGCGCTGATCGATGTTTGGCCAGACCTGCTGGCCGCAGGAAACAGCGTTGTTGTGCGGTGCTTGGCCAACGATGCGAACCGGGGTTGACGCGGTGTCAGCAGACGCATCAACGGCCGCACGAGGAGTCGTTTTGACCTTCGGCCCGATTGCCATGAACACGCTACCAATCAACGCCGCGACGACGCCGATCAGAATCACGCTCGTGGCAGCGCGACCATTGCCTTCATGGCTGAAGATCAGCTTCTTGTGCTCTTTTGAACTTGCATCCACAGACATGGCCAGCCCCGAAAACAACTGCGCCATTTTATAACGTGGAATCAGCCAGATAGTTTCATCGTTATATTCACTGGATACTGCGACTCTGCACGACACGAACGCGGCGCTCGCCGCAAGCGGCCGCAGTCACATCGACCTGGGCATGGCCATAATCCGAATTGCACCAGCGCCCTCCTTCGAACAAGCCGTGCGCGGCAGCGATCTGGCCGAGTGTTACGCGGCCAGGCAGATTGCAACGCCCGTCCACGATGCCTCGCCGCAGTTGGCACACGTCCAAAGCTTTTCCACACGGGTGCTCGCTGGAAGGTGCGCAACGGCCGGGCCGAATGCCGCCCATGAACAGCACGCGCGCTCCGTGATTGGTTTCAAGGTCATCGATATAAGCCTGGAAACGAGCGGCATACGCGACACCGACGCGCGCACGCGCGCCTGTCTTGCGAGATATGACCATACCGGCCACCCCGTTGCCGTTGGCGTCGAGTGTCCGCGGCCGACGCGCGGCGGCCTCTACAGAAGGTTTAGATTCCAGAGCTCCGATGAAATCGGGTCCCAAGGGCACAACGGCATTGACCGTCGTGCAGCGTCCATCGTTGTCGCATGTCGGAGTTAGCGAGGCAGTCTGGTAGCGCTGTTGCACGGCGCCAGCCGGCAATACGACAAGCACAGTGACAGCTGCAATTGTTGCTAGTCTCATACATTCCTCCTGTAACACCGCAGCAGTGAGCGCTTAGAAGCTCTGATGAGCGCGCACGCGGAATTCAGTCGGTTCAATGGTTCCGGTGTATTGCCTGTAGATCCATCGGCCGTCGTCACGCCGACGCAAAACCGTTCCCCACAGCAGGCGACCTGTGATTGATCGTCGTGGAACGAGTACGGTCCATAGATGCCAGACCTCCTCGTAGGGAGGTCGTGGCTTCGGGCTCAGCGCCCGAAGGACGTCGTGCCTGCTTGCAAGAGTGCGCAGCATTACGGACCATCCATTCGGCCCGCACCCTAGATGCCGCACGCTCTTCTTCAATCGGATTTGAAATTAAGCGTAAGGAAGAAACCTTAATCTGGGCGCGAGGGCACAAAACCGCGGGAAAATGCGCCCGGCCTATACCCGATTATACCCACGTATAGATGTCGGAGGATGATAGACCACCGTTAACCTTCCTGGGTAACGGATACCGATCCGCTGACAGGTGTACCATGACTAAAACAGGCATTGACCTCGAGCCTCGCCGAAACGCCGACAGGCTGTCCTGGCGTCGTGTCTGGTTGGCGAGCGTGATGATGGAAAACGGCCGGCCTCTTCCACCAAAAATTGCGCGGTCGACAACCCGCGTCCCAAACCGAAATCTGACAGGTCGCTTGTATCACCTTCGCCGCCTTGAATGGTCCGAAGGGCAGTCAAAGAGCGGCTCAAACTAACCAACTGATTGCTGCGTCATCGAGCGGTCCATGATCGGACCGGGCTGAGGGGTTATGCCCAAAGTAGAGGAGTTGACGATAATGGCTGACAAATCGAATTTCACACCAGACGAATGGAAAGCCCTCCTTCAAGGCGTGATCGCCGCGGGTATCGCGATTACGGCCGCGGAACCGAGTGGTCTGTGGGGCCTTCTGAAAGAAGGTTTCGCCGGAGGCGCGGTGATGGCAAAGGCGAAAACAGACCCCAGCACGAACGGACTTGTAAAGGCAGTGGTCGACGATTTCGGTGCCGCAGAGGGAAGCGCGGCGCGCGACGGCCTGAAGGCCCGTTTCAAGCAGAGCAAGCCCGCAGAGATCAAGGAAGCTTGCATAGCGACCTTGCGACAGGCTGCGGCGATCGTCGACGCCAAGGCGCCCGGCGATGCTGCGGCTTATAAGGCTTGGCTGCAGCAAATCAGCCAGCACGTTGCTGAAGCCGCCAAGGAAGGTGGATTTCTCGGCATCGGCGGCGTGCCGGTCAGTGACGCCGAGAAGGCAACGCTCACCGAAATCTCGAGTGCGCTCAAGGCCGCATAGGCGGACGCGATCTACTCAATCAAAGCGTCGGCCCGCTGCTGCATGAAAGGCGAGACCTCAAGGCCTAGTGCCTTGGCGGTCTTGAGATTGATGACTAACTCAAAGCGCACCGGCTCTTCGACAGGAAGCTCGCCGGGTTTCATACCGCGTAGAATTTTATCGACTGCGTCGGCCGCACGCCGAAACTGGTCAACGTCGACGGGCGCGTAAGATACGAGCCCGCCGGCCTCGACGTAGCCCCGGTATGGATACATTGTTGGCAAGCGTTGCGCCGCGGCGAAATTCACGATCTCCGCGCGGTGCGCAAGCAGGAAACGATCCGCGATCACGACCATAGCCTGAGGTTGCGCATCCGCAATCGTCGCGAAGGCGTCTTTTAGTCTTTCCGCGTCAACGACCTCCGCTACCGGCTTAACCGCAAGATTCAACGCCGACGCCGCCGCTCTCGTTTGAAAAAGAAAGTCGACGATGCCTGGATTGCTGGGATTCCACATGATTGCAATCCGCGAAAGCCCGGTGACCATTTCCTTGATCAGTTGAACGCGTTTACCTTCCAGCTCGGGGCCTAATATGGTGAAGCCGGTGACATTGCCCCCCGGCCGCGAGTATGTGCCGACAAGGCCGGCGGTGACCGGGTTCGCACTGGATGCGAAGACGATTGGAATACTGCTCGTAGCGCGCTTTGCGGCAAGCGTACCGGGCGTGCCCGTGGTCACGATCACATCAGGCTTAAGACTCACGAGTTCGGCGGCTAACGACGGAAGACGCGCATCGTGACCTTCCGCCCAGCGAAATACGTAGGTGATATCTTTGCCTTCGACATGACCCAGTTCATGCAGCCGCTGCCGCAAGGCATCGACCTGGGGTCGCTCCAATGCAAGCGATGAGGGGCCCAGGTAGCCAACCTTGGCACCTCGACTGTTTGGCTGGGCACTTGATGCCAGTGGCCAGGCAGCTGCTGCGCCGCCGAGCAAGCCAATGAATTCTCGCCGCCTCATGCTGTCCCCCGCGGCTCAGGACGAGGCATCGTACCGACTCAGCCCGACCCGTTGAAGGGCCTATCGTGAGGTGACTGCTTCAGGTCACTAGCGGAGATTTCGCGACGGCGGCGCGGATATCTGAAGAGCGTATCGTTTGCGCCCTCACCCTTCGAGCAAACCCCTTGACTATGCGGCCCGTTCGACGCGTTCGTCGATCTCGCCGCGAAGGATGCCGAAATCAATAGGTTTTGTAAGAAGTGCCTCGGCACCGCCTTCCAAGGCCTTGCGCTTGGTCTCGGCGTCCCCGTAAGCGGTGATCATGATAATCGGGACATTGGGGCAAGCAGCCTTTGCCCTGGGCAGCAGCTCCAGACCGGTCATCCCCGGCATATTGATGTCGGACAGAATCAGAATGATTGAAACGCCGTCCGCAGCATCTATGCATTGAAGTGCAGCTTCCGCGGATTGGGCAAAGTCCATTGTGAAACGACCCGATCGGAGATCGCGACGAAATTGCTGCCGAAAAAGAATTTCGACATCGGGTTCGTCATCAACCACGAGGATGAGAAGATTCAAACCTGCCTCCTGACATTGCGATCTCGCACTCGAGAAGACGCAAATTGAAATATTGTCACACCCGAACCTCGCGGAGCATGCCGAGAGTCGACTCGCTACTCCGTCAAGGCGGCAAATTCAATCGCGCGCGAAATCAGCGGCGATGAGATCGCGACCAGGAGAGCAATGACATAAAAGACAAGCCAGAGTGTTGCGATACCGGATTCCGCGTGGGGGCTTTCTGCGCGCTGGCGAGGCGAAGCGTCTCGGCCACTCCGAATGTGTGTAGGCATCATCGATCTCCGTTTCGCAACTGCTACCATGCGTTTGAGAATTGCGATTGTGAACCAGCCCACACAACGCCGGACGATTTTCCCCGCTGCGGCAATGGCTCAACTGACCATCTAGAGCCGGCAAATGACGCGCGGATGTAGGAAGCGTGACGAACCGGGAAATTCAGGATCGGCATGCTCTCCAGATCACACTGGAGCCACCGGATGGGATCATCCGCACGGCCGGCCAATCCCGCTGCGTGACCAGACGTGGCGTTGTCTGGCGGTGTCACACGATGCGAAGAAAAATGACCCTCAAACGATTTATGCCGGTCGCGCGGGGAACACGACCGGCATATCGAAAAAAGACAAGAGGGGTACTTGTCTTTGGGGACAGCCCACAACATAGCCCCGCGATGACCCGCGGGGACCTATACACATGTATACGGCGCGACTTGCATTCGTATAGGCGCCTACGCCCCCGGTGATCGATGCGACCCCGGCGTTGCGCCAAAAACGGCGGTTAGTCAGGCCAGTCTGAATTCCGCAGCTTTGCGCCAGGCTAAAGTCGCTCGTGCCGCACTGCTGCCACGCGTCCTGACGTGTTCTCCCAGATACTCACCCGCCGCTATCCAGATGTTTCTCGCGACCCGATAGACCTGGATTTTGCAAGCACAACCGCAGACGTCGATCAAATGTTCGGACATGAATTCTGATCCCCAAGACCCAATCCACCTTGGAAGATTCTGCGACCGAAATAGCTGCGAAACCTTTAACTCGACCGGCGCTGACTGCCGGACGCCGCGAACCTGCGGAAACTACGAGATTTTTTCGCTAGGAAATGGCGCGCCGAAGTCCTGGCAACGGTAGCCATCTCTAATGAGAGGTCGCAATTGCGGAGACTAAGTGGTCAAAGCTCGTGGCCGCGAGCACCGGCGATTGCCGGTGCCTCAAGACACCATCGAGCAATCCTGGGACGTGCAGTACAAAAGGGTGTAGCCGGCCGCAATCTCTTTGCCGGCCGCGCGCTCAAGCGCTTCGTCAGAATCTTCACAGCTGAAAAATTCTTCCACTTTTGCGAGTGTGATGGTGTCGCTCATGGCAGAATAGCCCTCCACTTTCTTCGCTCTAGCCAAGCAGACCACGAATTGGTTGGCAATCTCAGTCTTCGGTCGCAGCGCTATCTGGACGGAAGCCCCTCAACCATGAAGGAACGCGACTTCGTGAGCTTCAGGCGGATCGCAGTAAGGTCTTTCATGCTGGCCTGGTAGGCTTTTGCCTTATCAATGTTCTGGAATGCGATAACAACAAAAAACTTCGGCGGATCTCCATCCACCGCCGTGACGTCTCCCGTTCGCACAAGATAACGTCCGTCGGCCATCTTCGCCTCCGCAACGGCGGCCGGTCCCACTTTCACATACTCATTTTTGAACGCCTGCATGTCAGCTATTTCATTGACCTCGACCACGACGTAAGTCGGCGGCACACCTGCTGCCTGCAAACCGAAGATCGCTCCGGAGCCGGCCATCAATCCGATAGCAAAAGACACAATCAGCGGACGTTTGAATTTCATCGGTGTTACTCCGTCATTGTGGTGGCAGGCGTAGTGTCACGAGAATTGCTTTCCAGTCGATGATGTACGGCCTTCATTCGATGATCTCATCGGCGCTTGCTATGAGCGGCAAGGGAACAGAGACGCCAAGCGCCTTGGCGGTTTTGAGATTGATCGCGAATTCAAACGTGGTCGGTTGAATGACCGGAAGCTCGGAAGGCTTCTCGCCTTTCAGAATCCGCCCGACATAGACGCCCGCTTGATGCCATGCGTCCGCCCGGCTGGCGCCATAGCTGATAAGGCCGCCTGACGCGGCGAACTCTGACAATGTGTAGATGGCCGGCATCTTGTTGCGCAGGGTCAATGCGCCAAGCTGCCTTGCCTGGGCGTTGAAAAATACGTCGTGGCCGATGATCAGCGCGCCCGCCTGGAGTTCTTTCAATTTTGCAAAGACCGTATCGAAGTCACGCTCGGTGGTGGCATTCAGGACGTGGAATTTGACACCGAGCTTCACGGCCGCCTGCTGTATACTCTTCGATTGGGTCTCGGCGTTCGGATTGTCCGGATTGACGAGAAGGACCATCGTGCCGGCCGAAGGCACGGCTGCATGCAGCAACTCCATGAGCTTCGGCCCGACCTCCACACCCAACATGGTCGCGCCTGTCACATTGCCACCAGGGCGATTCAGACTGGCGACGAATCCGATCTGCACTGGATCGGCAATGCTGGTGAACACAATCGGAATTGTACCCGTCGCCGCTTTTGCGGCACGCGCCGCCGGCGTGGTCGTTGCAGCGAGCACGGCCACCTCCTGACGGACCAGATCAGCTGCCATCGACGGCAGTCGATCGTACTGGTTCTCCGCCCAGCGGTATTCGATCCTGGTGTTCTTGCCGTCTGCGTAGCCGGACTCCCCCAGCCCTTTGAGAAACGCTTCATGCAAACGCGCTTCGCTGTTTGGAGAACCGGCAGCGAGATATCCGATGACCGGCATCGCCGTCCGCTGCGCCCGCGCAGACAGCGGCCAGGCGGCGACCCCACCACCAAGTGCCTTTATGAAATCTCGTCGCCTCATTGCCCCCTCCACCCAGGACAAACCATAGCTGCTGAGGCCGGGGCACTGGAAGGGGCAGCGCCGCAGGCACGTGGTGAGGCGTAGCGGACGTTAGCCGCTATTTCGGCGGTGCGTCGTAGAGCTTGGCGCCCTTGTCCACGATGTGGACCGCCACATACTTGAACGGCGTATTTCCCAGCACTTTCAGTCCAGCATGTGGAACGTCGCGGCGATTGATGGCACTCGCGCCGGCCGGCAGAGTGATCTGCTTGCCGTCTGCGGTTTCGAGCGTTGCGCCCTGAAGCACATAGAATGCTTCCTCACCATGATGGATATGGCGCTCGATTGTTTCGCCCGGCTGATTTTCGATCACGGAGATGATGACCTCCATATTCGTGCCCGTCAGGTCGGCGCGCTTCAACTCCTGCCTGCTCTTGGGGTCAAGGCTGTCCTGAGCTTGCGCGATCCCGGCGAATGCAACGGCGGCGATAGCGGCAGCAATCCACGTCCTGGCGAAAACCATGCGTTCCTCCTTTATCGTACTGTCGCAATGAAAGCAGTGTGCGCCCCTGCCCTGACAAAGCAAAGACCCCGGGTTTCGGCCCGGGGTCTCGTCAGAAAAAAACCCCGGGCCGAAGCCCGGGGCCTTTAGCGTCAGGCCTTCAGGACGGTCTTACCAACACTGGCGGACCTTCCTGATATGCCCGTTGAAGTTCTCGCGCACGACGCGACAATGACGGCTGTAACCACCACCATCATAGGCGTAGCTACGATAGCCGGGGCCATAGCCGCGACCGTAATAACCGCGGTCGTAGCCGTAGCCCGGGCCAACGCCGACGCCGACGCCAACCGGGCCCGCGCCTACCCAAACGCCCTGCGCGCTCGCAGGCACCGACATCGCGATACCCGCCGCTGCGATAAGTCCGATGGCAAGTTTCTTCATAAAATCCTCCTTGTTGCCGCTCTGATGAAAACGTCTGATGAGCGGACAAGGTTCCTGAAATCGTTTGTTCCACGATAACGAACGAAAAGCGCAGACGGAAAATCGTTCCAATTTTCGCGATCACTTATTGTGTCACCGGCATACCGCCTGCCGCTGAGCTGGTCGCCGCAAGCCTGAGCGTCTGCTTGCGCGCCCTCACAAGGAGCTCACGACTTCTCACAAGAGCCACAGCGGTTAACGAGGGTATGCGCGTAGCATCCGCGCAGTGCGAAAACGCCGCCTCGGCCTGTCGACGAAACATCTGCGTCACACGAACTTCTCGTCGCGCCGCAGTTTTATGGATAACAGTTTCTGAATCTTGGCGCGCGCATTTGCGCAATTGCGGTAACAGTTCTTCGAAAATTGCTGACAGTTTTTCTTAAGAGATCACGATTATTGTCGCAATGCATGAAGTGCTGCAACGACTAGATGGAGTGCGTCAGATGTCTAAGCTGTTTGCGTTTCTCAAGGACGAGTCGGGTGCGACTGCGATTGAATACGGCCTGATCGCCGCCGGTATCTCGGTTGTGATCATTGCGACGGTCAATGCGATCGGCACCACGCTCAATGGCAAGTTCACGAGCATTTCGACCCAGCTGAAGTAGGCTTTCTGCTTCCTGGCCGAAGCTCAAATAGAGCCGCCGGAAATGGCGGCTTCTTTTTTCCGGACAGCCTGCAACGGTCCGGGCCACGGCGCACACGAATGAAACGATCGCCGTAGCCTTAACGATTGCTGAAAACGCTCTCGCAGTTCCGCGTTGACTGCGAGCACTCTTGTTAAGGGCACAAATGTATCGTGCCGTTGTATCGGGCCACATGGAGTGTCTCAGATGAGCAAGATTCTCGCGTTCCTGAAGAACGATTCAGGCGCTACCGCGATTGAGTATGGCCTGATCGCCGCCGGCATTTCGGTTGTGATCATTGGGGCGGTCCAGGGCGTCGGGTCTAGCCTCAACGCAAAGTTTGGCACCGTCTCGACCCAGCTCAAGTAGTCGCCACCAGATCTTCAACGATTGCTCAAGCCGCCCGTCCGGGCGGCTTTTCTTTTGCAGGACGGGGATGGATAAATTTTTACTCATTTTCATAGCTCCTGGAACGGATTGAGAACATTACGCAACGAACCGATGCGTCACGCGTTGAAAAAATGTACATTGAGCGTCTGTCCCGAGTAGGAGCGCCCCATGGCCCCGCGTGCGTACTGGAAGGGCTTCTTGCGCCTTTCCCTGGTGTCTTGTCCGATCCAGCTTTTCCCCGCGACCAGCGAGCGCGAGAAGATCAGCTTCAATCAGATCAACAAGGAAACGGGCAACCGCGTCCGCTACCGCAAGGTCGATGAGGACACCGGCGAGGAAGTGCGCCAAGACGAGATCGTCAAGGGCTACCAGGTCGACAAGGGCCGCTATGTCGAGATCAACGATGAAGAGATCGAGGCGATCGCGCTCGAAAGCACGAGGACCATCGAAATCGACGAATTCGTTCCACGGACCGAGATCGACGATCTCTATCTGATCCGTCCTTATTACATCGCGCCGGACGGAAAAGTGGGACAGGATGCCTTCGCCGTCATTCGCGACGTCATTCGGCAGATGAACATGGTCGCCATCGGACGCGTCGTGCTGACGAGCCGCGAGCATGTCATTGCGCTCGAAGCGCGCGGCAAGGGCCTCATGGGCACGCTGCTGCGCTATCCCTACGAGGTGCGCGACGAGAACGAATATTTCGACGACATCCAGTCACCCAAGCTCAGCAAGGACATGATGGACCTTGCCCAGCACATCGTGAAAACGAAGACCGGGCACTTCAAGCCGGAAAAATTCGAGGATCACTACGAGGCGGCCCTGAAGGAACTCGTCGAGAAGAAGATGAAGGGCATCAAGATCGAAGCGCCGCGCGAGCGCGGTGAGCCGACCAAGGTCATCAACCTGATGGATGCCTTGCGTCGCAGCGTGCGCTCCGAGGAACAGAGCGGCGGCAAGAAAACCGCCAAGCGCGGACGCAAGCGGATCGAGGGCCAGAAAGAAATGCTCTTCCCGATCTCCGGCAAGAAGCCCGCGAAGGAAGTGGCGCGGAAATCTGCGCGAGCGGGAGGCCGACGGAAGGCCGGATAGAGCTCCTTCGCCTGATTGGTTTCGCTTCGTCCACGGGACGCCTCGGCGTCGTTGCCCCCGTCAAAACCTTGCAATCGTGCTACCATCGAGAGGCATTGGGGGCGACGGTGACACGGCTGTTCACTGCTCTTCTTGGCGTGGTTCTGTGGGCGGGCGCGATACAAGCGCAGCCGGCCCCACCGGTCATAGGCTTCATGAGTGGCCGCGCTCCCGCCGATTCCGCTCATCTGGTTGCTGCATTCAAGCAAGGCCTGAGCGAGGCAGGATTTGAGGACGGCAAGAACATCACCATCGAATACCGATGGGCACTGGGTCAGTACGACCGGCTGGCGGCGCTCGCTGCCGATCTTGTGAATCGCCGTGTTGCAGTGTTGGCAGCGCTCGGAGGAGACCCTTCACCTCTGGCGGCGAAGCAAGCGACGTCAACGATCCCGATAGTCTTCGGAATGGGAAGCGACCCGGTCAAGGCAGGGCTGGTCGACAGTTTCGGCCGGCCAAATGCCAACATGACAGGCTTTACCTTGTTGACCAACGAGCTGGAGCCAAAGCGGCTGGGTATGCTGCGCGATCTCTTGCCCGGCTTAGCCGTTGTCGGCGTTCTTCTGAACCCAAACTTTCCACCTGCAGTCGGCCAAGTGTCCGCGCTGGAGAAAGCCGCCCAAACGACGGGTCAACGACTTGTTGTACTCAAAGCCAGCAATGACGCGGAGTTGGAGTCGCGTTTGGCATCGCTCCTGCAACAGGGAGCCGGCGCGCTGCTTGTTGCAGCAGACCCATACTTCGACACAAAACGCGACCGGATAATTGCATTCGCCGCACAAAACAATTTGCCTGCCATTTATCAATTTCGCGAATTTGCGGTGGCTGGCGGTCTAATCAGTTATGGGCCCAGCATCACGGATTCTTACCGGCACGCGGGCACCTATGTCGGACAAATCCTCAAGGGCGCCAAGCCCGGTGATTTACCAGTCCTGCAGCCGACCAAATTCGAGCTCGTCATCAATCTCAAGACCGCCAAAACTCTCGGCCTCGCCATTCCACCGGGACTGATTTCTTTCGCTGATGAGGTCATTGAGTAAAGAGACGCATGGAGTAGCGACAATGCTACGCGATCTTCTCAATTCAGGCCTGCTCGCTGACACCACAATTCCGTTCGCAATCGCCCGCATCGTCACAGGCTTGTTCTTCGCGTTGTCAGGCCTTCACAAGCTGTTGAATCGCGCACGTCACCAAACGCTGGTCGACACGCTGAAGGCTTTCAACGTGCCGTGGGTATCCGTCATGCAATGGTTTGTGCCGGGCGTTGAGTTTTCGGGAGGCCTTGCCGTCGCCCTCGGTTTCCTTACGCCACTTGCGGCACTGGGGCTCATTGCCATCTGCATTGGCGCGATATTCACAGACGGGCTGGCGCGGATCAAATCCTGGCAACCGATAGACAAGGCAGATGCGGTTGATGACTTTCTTTACCTGCCAGAAGTCGTTTACGTCATCCTGTTGAGTTTCTTCGTGGCAGTAGGAGCCGGCCCGCTGAGCCTGGACGCTATCATTCGCAATTACCTGTGACACAGGGGCGTTGAAGCGAGCGCATACAAATTGACCCCGGATCCCGGGGTCATTCTGCCTTTGAGAGGAAAATCCGGCGGACTGATCGCGTCGCCTCTTATCAGATTCCGCAGTTGTCGCAGTCGTACCACTTGTACGGCGACTTGTTGGTCTTCCTGAATTGCCTGAACCAACGAACGAACCGCGACTGTGTCGGTTTCACAAGAGTGGCCATGGCTGTCTCCTGTTTGCGCCCATAACCGACTCAAATAGCGCTAAAGCAAGAAGCCGTATGTGACTGAGGTCACACACCGTGCGTCCGTGCGGCGATGGTAAAAAGGTATTCGCCTCCGAGTACATCAAATCGTTCGGGCCAGAATTACCCGGGCCAAATTATTCGGGCCAAATCACTCTGCCAAAATTATTCGGGCATCGGGTCGATGCCATCAGGTGCGGGGCGGTTATAAAGAACAGTCAAAAGCATATTGCCGGGCTCTGACACTGCGTCGGTGCGGAAGGCCGCAACCTCACCATCTACGCCGCTGGTATATTCCGCGACGACTTCACCGAACGCATTGCGCTGAATCGCGATCTTCTGCCCGGCGGCGACCTTTTCATTCAGTCTGATCAGGAACTCGACGAAGCCGCCACTGGTCGCGAGCACACCGTGCCCGCTGTTGCCGATAAAGAGACCTGAGTCCTTGCCGGTGCGGCCCATCGGCCCGGCGATGATCTTGTGCAGTTTGAGCACATTCATGGTCCCCTCCACGAACAAGGGGATCATGTCCGGATCCAGAATACGCGCGGCGCCGATTTCCGGTGTGAATGCGGGAATGCCGACATCAATGAACGCATTGGCCAGTGTGCCCGGGTAGGCTGGGGTGTCGAAGATCTGATCGATAGGAAACAGCTCCGCCATCGCGCGCACTTCGGGCATGTCCATGCGCGCAATATGCAGCGCCGTCATGTCGATTCCGGTCGTCGAGGTATGGAAGTCGATCCCGAAGTCGGCATTGGGCCTGAGCAATCTGTTGAACAGCATCCCGGCATGTCGCGACGTCGCCGTCAGGCCATTTTCATTACCCGGCCACTCGCGGTTCATGTCGATCAAATCGGCGCCTCTGCCCAGGTTCGGCCATCTCCGCGCCATGCCTTCCATGGCCGGGCGTGACACATCGAAAACGGCCAGCACCGCGCCTGACATTTCGGCCGGATTAAGCCCGTCCATGACGGTCTGTATCATCCGGATCGGGCTGATCTCGTCGCCGTGCACGCCGCTGACCAGCGCGACGCGCTTGCCCGGGCGCGCGCCCTTCGCAACCATTGTCGACACGTACCAGCGCTGCCCCGTGGTCGTCTGCACGCCTTGAAAAAAGAACAGGTGCTTCTTGCCGGGCTCGAGATCGTCGATGTTAAGCGCGCTGATGACCTTCTTTCCGTCGATCACGTCGCCCGTATAGACCGTCCCTCGCGACCCGGTGGCCGCCTGGGCGTTCGCAGGATCGGTGTTGGCCGCGAGCGCAGCCGACGCCCCTATGGCGGCGGTAATGAAGTGGCGGCGATCGAGACCATCCAGCCCTGTGTCGTCGGACATCGTGGGGACCTTTCATGTTGCTGTGCGCGGCGGCGTGCTTGCTTATGCAATTTTTGCGGTCGCGCCTGCGCACGCCCGCCCCGGCTTCAGGAGCGGCATCCTATCGTTTCGGGCGAGCGCTGTGATAGGGGGCAAGACTGCCAGGTAACTCGGCCTGCAACGCAGCCAACAACGCCCTGCCCGCCTCTGTTCATCCGCGCAAATGAAAAGGACCGCGCGGTTTCCCGCGCGGTCCCTGTCTGCGCAAGTCTTATGTCTTAACTTGTGGCGTCGTGTGACGCGCTGCTGCCGTGGTCGGCAACGACGCTGTCATGACCGGTGAAGGTCAGGTTGTTCAGCTGCGTGTTCGAGCCGAGCACGATGCTCTGCGTCAGCGCATCGACCGCGCCGGCACTGGTGAGCGTTTGCGAGAACGAGTCACCCTGGCCGTTTCCGCTGCCGACGTCGCCATCCCATGACGAGCCATTGTTGCCGATGCCGACTGTGTCGCCGCCGGTCAGGCCGCTGATCGAGGCGTGGTCGCCGTTGGTGATATCCGAGGCACAGCCGTTGCTGACGAGGTTGTTCACCTGGTCGAGGTTGAACGTCACGTTGTTCGCGTTGTCACCAGAACCGTCGATGGTCTGGTAGACGTTCGAAGGCATCAAATTGACGATGCCCTGGTTGTCCGGCATTTCGATCGACAGGTTGCCCATATCGATCGCCGACGGCTGCGAACACAGCGCCGTCTGGTCGGCGACGCTCACATCGACAGTAACGTTCGTGTCGCTGGTGTTGTAGTTCGCGTTGACATTGCAATTCGCATTGTCGTTCGCGTTGCTGTCGCAGTTCAGATTGCCGTTGATGTTCGAGTTGTCAGAGCTCTGGGTCTGGCTCTGGTGCTCGCCCTGGCCCTGACCTTGGCCTTGCAGCTGGCCCTGCAGTTCAGCCTGGCCCTGCAACTGCGCATCGAGCTGCTTTTGCGCATCGTTGTTGTCGTCGTTTGGTGGCATGTGGGGGTCTTGCATGATGCACTTCCTTTGTGGAAGCAGCACCGCAATTCATCCGGACATTCGCTAATCTTCTCCGTCGACGAATGAGCCGATGCGCTTGCGGTCGCGATCCACACTTTCCAGTTCGTCACCCTTGA
This sequence comes from uncultured Alphaproteobacteria bacterium, assembly GCA_963831515.1. Taxonomy (GTDB): domain Bacteria; phylum Pseudomonadota; class Alphaproteobacteria; order Rhizobiales; family Xanthobacteraceae; genus Pseudolabrys. Next base: position 93,318 of record CAWHQL010000022.1, read on the forward strand.
CCACAGGCTTACGGGAACAATGTTGCGGCCGTTCGCGTAAACGAGTGACAAAGCTTGACAAAGTGTGATGGCTCAACGCGACGTTGCGAAAACCACGCCGCTAAATTTTCACGGCCGCGCATAAACGCGCGCTAAAGAGTTCCCGTTTCGCGCCGATTCGGGTTCGCGATTTACGTCGCGGGGTTTCAATTTTACGCGGAAGATATGCCGCTCGGGCGCCAAGCGGCGCCCGTTACCGCCAAAACTTTCTGGATTCATGCAGCGCTGAAATTTCGACAAACAATTTTGCGCGCCGGATGCGCGCCCGGACGATAGCCGTCATTTATTTGTCAGCATTTCAGGCGCGGGTGATACCGCCGGCTACAAGCTCAGCCGAACACCAGTGTCAGCAATCCGCAGAACATGACGCCGCCGAGAAGCAGCGACCACTCCGAGGGCTTCAGGGCAAAAAACCGTCCTTCGCTTACAACGTACGCAAGCATCGCAAGAACCCGCTGCTGAATTGTTTACGGACTCACCATACTGGCCGGACCCTTCATTGGCTGTAGCGCGACGGGCACAGAGGGCCGTAACCGACCCTTGGACGATGTTTGGCTGAGTCACTGTGGCAAGTCCGCAACAACTGTTGCTGCCGGAGCGGGCAAATGCATACCGGGTTACGTCCGGCCGCGGACCGCCTGTTGAAAACCTTGGGCCGATTGCCGGCCGGACTGTGGCGGACCCGAGGGCGCCGGAAGGCACCACGGCGGCAGGGACTAAAGTTTCCATAAAGCGTGCATTCAGAGCCGGTTCACCGGTGCAAACCTAGCGTTTTGGCGGGGGTGGCAGCACGACTGGTCCAGGAAAGGACAACCCATGAGCCGGGCAGCAAAAGCAGCCGCCATTGCATTGAGCATCGCGTTCACCGGCATCACCGTGGCGAACGCTGTAGCCGAGACACAGTGGGAGAAGAATCACCCGCGACGCACTCAGGTCAACGATCGTCTGAAGAACCAGGATCGGCGCATCAATAACGAGGTGCGCGAAGGCGAAATCACCAAAGGCCAGGCCCACGAGCTTCACAGCCAGGATCGGGCGATCCGCCAGGAGGAGCGGACGATGTCGAAGTTCAACAACGGCCACATCACGCCCGGCGAGCAGAAATCGCTCAATCAGCAGGAAAACGCCGTCAGCCGGGAGATCGGCAAATAGCCAGGTAGCCCAAAAAAAGAGGCCGCGCGTGTGGCCCACGAACGCGGCCTCTTAAAAGGGTGGTTTGCCAAGCGATAAAACCAGCCCGGGCGGACACATGCCGCATAACCGAAGGGCGGTCATTTAAGAAAGACACAAGAACTGAAAGCAGACTCAACTGCAGGGTGGTGATTTCGAGCAGCGTAGAGATTGATGGTGAGCGGCCAGAACGAACCAATCAAACTTTGGCCAGAGCACTATTCCGTCACGCCAATGATGACGTCATCAGCCCACTTCTTACTATTGAGCCAAACTTGTACGCGCACGGATTGTTTGGTGACATTCATCGAAAGCAGAGTTTCATGAGGTACATTTTGGACTGTTAGAATACGATTGGGTGCCTTCAGCACTCCGTCGAAGTCCGCTTGATGTCCAGGATCAACTTCATTTGCGAAGCCAAGTGTCACCTTGGTCGGACCATCTTGCTCGGGATAGCATGCAACTGAAATACAGGAATCGGTCGTTAATATTTGTCTATCCTTTTGCCAAAGAGGGACCGTACCACCTGCACGATCACATATAAATATGATCGAGTTTACCGGTCTAATAACTCTCGATGTATGCATCACTACCGCCTTCCCCCATTTCGACTTATCCAATTTCCTTGCTTTGAACTACAGGAAAGACATTGCGGATAAAGACGTTGTGCACGGCCCATCGGATTCCAAGCAGTGGGCGGCTGGTGGTCAAGAACAAAGTTGTCCAATGGCGTTCCGGGATTCATTGTGCCGCAAGTATGGCACCCAGTTTCTGAACCGATGCGATTGATGGTCGCCCGCTCCATCACGACGAAATCTCGCTCGGGACCACGCGCCGGTATTGACCCCCCTGCGAATGGGCCAGGACCAATGCCAGCACTCTGTAGTTCGGAAATTCGTCCCTCGGCCTGGCGTGCATCACCTCGATAGGCTTCGATAAGGCCTTCGACACTTTCATAAGCACTAGGCGTCGGCCGCCACTTTGGATCGAGTTCTTGAACACGCCGAATTGCGTCTCTGGCCTGGGCCTCAACGACCGTGAGCCGGGCTTGCTGCCCAGGCGTGGTTTCGACAACCCGCCCATTGATAGCGACACGCGCAAAGGTCTCGCGCGTCCTATTCTGCGCATATCGACCTCCAAGTCTCGGCCGATCGGGCGCATCAGAAACAATCCTTGGATCGGTCTGTCCGATATTTCCGTCATCTCTCGTCCACTGACCACCGCCCAAACTCCCCCGCGGTACTCTCGGTTGGTCGGGACGGTATTTCTGCTCGGCACATTCAAATAGTTGATGCAAGGGATCTTGTGGGCCGCCAGTAAAGCAACGCCAGTCCGAACGCAAAAATCGGTACGCGTCCGGTCGCATGAAGCGTTTCCGCTCATTTTCTAGAGAGAAAGGATGAAGTTGAATCATTTGTGTCGTACGAAAAAAATCCAAGGCAGGGCTATGCTCCGGCACGACCGGAAAGCTTCCTGCCTATGTGATTGGTGGGAAAAAATGAATCGCCGGGCTTCAAGCGATAAGCCCGGCGACGAATTCGATCAGAGTTAGCTGACCGAAAACTTCATCAATTTGATAGCCTCAAAATCTTGCACACCACCGCCCACACGTTTGGTGGTGTAGAAGAGTACATACGGCTTCGCCGTATAAGGGTCGCGCAATACACTCACGCCAGCCCTGTCAACGACCAAGTAGCCACGATAGAAGTCACCGAAAGCGATTGAAAACGAATTTGCGGTGATGTCTGGCATATCCTCAGCTTCAATCACAGGAAACGTCATCAGCGTAGCTTTTCCACCCGCAACAGCTGGCGGTTGCCAAAGATAATTGCCGGTCGCGTCTTTGAACTTTCGAATTGCACTCTGCGTTTTGCGGTTCATAACAAAGACGCCATTTTGCCGATAACCCGCCTTTAGAGAATAAATAAGGTCGACTAAGATGTCTGACGGATTCGATGCCGGAAATCCGCCAGAGACTCCTGATGCGACGTAACCAACATTGCCCCAGCTCCACGACGCATTCGCAACCGCATTGTAAGAAAGAAAACCCTTAGGCTTGTTATTCCCGTCACCGTTGACAAAAGCTGCGCCTTCTTGTGCGGCAAAAACCTGCTCCACTTCCTGCCCTAACCATTCACCGATGTTCACTGCTGAGTCCTCAAGCAATGTCGCGGCTGCTGCGGGCATCGCATAAAGCTCCATGGCGGGAAACGCGAGTTCGTCGAGCGCCGGCGAAGCGGTTTGAGGTCGGACCTCGGTCTCACCTACCCAGCCGACTGCGGGACCCGTGGTCAAAAAGGGCTTCTTGTAGACATTGCTGCTAATCGTGCGCATTCCGGCAATTGAGCGAATTGGCGAAATTGAAATGAGTCTCTGTCCGATCTGTGTTTCAATTTCGGGCGGGACTAGGAAGCCGCCGTCGGCACCGGAACTCGTGGAAAGTGCTTTTGACTCGAGCGCACGCAGGTCAGCGCTTTCACCTGCACGTACATAAGCCTCGAAAGCCGTCTTATGTTCAAGCGAGCCGCCCACCGACCGAAAATTGCCAATGGATGGCCGTGCGCTTTTGAGTGCAATTTCATCAAGTCGGCGCCTGTAGACATCAATCGTTTGGTCAATCTGAGCAAGTTTCTCATTTAAAAGCACGTCAGTTCGGTGTCGTGATGTCTGATCATTCGTCTTCCTTGAATTCCTCAAACGCGCGCATCAGCTCGGCATGCGTCACCACCGCGTCGGACGGAATGCCCGCCTTGGTCTCAAGCATGGTCTCAAGTTCATCGTGAGTATCAATATCCATATGGTTCTCCTTGGTTATGGACAGGTTTTCGCCGTGCGCGGCCGCGGCCAAAGGGCCGCGCACCGCGGTGCGGCAGAATTGCTAAAGTGAAATCTGAAATTCGAATGCGCGCTGCGTCAGCGCGCTGCGCTCAGGGCTTCAGGCTCTCTTCGAGACGCTGCGCCTCGATGCGCTCTTCGGCCGCGCTGGCGGCGAAGCTCGTGCTCATCTCGAAATCGCCCCGCTCTTTGGCTTCCGCGGAAAGCGCCTCGTATTGCGCGGCGCGCTCGCGGATCGCGGCCGCGCGATGCTTGATTTCGGTTTGAGCATCGGTCGCCACGCCTCACTCCTCGGTGGGCGGCGGCACGCGCTCGTTGTGGAAGCCGCGCTCGTACATGGCGTAGGCCTCGCGAACGAGGATGTGTGTCGCCACTTCGTTTTCAGTGCGGCCAAGCTTACCGAGCGTCGCCAGAAGGACCAGATAATTAAACGTCTCGGTGGGTAACGTAAGACTGAGAGCCCGCGCTTCCGAGCGGTTTTCTGGACGCGCCATCGGTACACCTACTACCTGTTATTATAATGCCGTTATTATGGCATTATAACCCTTGCAGCGCGAATTGAATCATGGAACGCTTGATTCGGCGAGGAAATTTCGCTCGTCGGCCAGCCCTCCCGCGCGCTGACCAGCCCTCCAGTAGGTCAAACGCGCGGGACCTGGCCAAAGGGCGAAACCTCGGCATTCGATCGACCATGACGGGCTCAAAGTCCGGCGGCGCGGATGCGGCACGACGCCCAGGCCAGGATGCCAAAGCGTCGGTTTTGCGCGGTCGGCCTGTGGGGCGCATCTCGATCTTCAGCGCGACCTTACGCGTGGGTGCGACCTCGCCCTGCCGGCGGCCCAGCATGGCCGCTCCAACGGGTCACGAGGCCACCCATGACCACCGATATCGCCAGCGACAATCCGCGGAGCCCCTGGACCACAGAACGCGTGGCCATGCTCAGAACCTACTTTAACGCCGGGCTCTCCTGCGCACAGATTGCTCAGGAAATCGGCGTCTCACGCAATTCCGTCATCGGCAAGATGAACCGGCTCGGCCTCTCACGTGGCCGGCGAACGGCCGCATATGGGGCTTCTGGGACGCCGCGCGCGGCGTCGCCCCGGCGGCCGCATGTCCTCACCCAGCGGATCGCGCTGAAGGCGCTTTTCGCGGCCGAACCGGTGGTGACGGATGTGGTGAGCACCGAGCCCTGCTCGCTGTTCAATCTCACCGCCCGCAAATGCCGCTGGCCGATCGGCGCCGTCGGCACACCCGATTTCAACTTCTGCGGCAACAGCACGGCCGATGGCGTGTCTTACTGCACAGGCCATGCGCGCATGGCCTACCGGTTCTCGGCGCGCGCGCAAACTACGCCCGTGAGCCGCCCGGCACGGACGGCGCTCGGCTAGTGGATGCCCATCAGGGTGTCGTGCGGATACTCGGCGACCCAGTTGCGTACCGGCGGGTTCCAGGTGTTGACGACCGGCTTCTGACGCTTCGGTTCGGCGGCGACCTTCGCCGGCTTGTCCGGTGAACGGTCCCGCTCGGTTGCCGGACGCTCGTGCGCGGCCGCGAAGTTCGCGTTGGTGATGTCCGGCATCGTTTCCGGCTGGCCCTTGAACGGCTTGGGCATGCCGACCTGCTGCGAGGTCCGCAGCGGGGCGCTTGCAAGTTCGCCGTCATCGCCGAGCCAGATCAGCAGCCCGGCCAGCACCGCGCCCACCACCAGAAAATAGGAAAAAATCGGCATTCGCATCGCTACCTCCGAACCGAGGTACAACGCGAAGCTGCAGACGGCGTTCCTGAGTCGCTGTTAAAGCACGCCGTTGAAAAAGAATCGCAAACGGCGGAACCATTTGGCGAAACGGGTTTTGCGAACGGATGCCCGCGGTTGCATCAAGCAACAATCGAGCTCGGATGGCTCCGAGGATGCTGCGTGCCTACTGCGTGTAGGGCGCGCTCGCGGCGGCGAGGTTGATCTCGGCGATCGCGTGGCCGCCATAACTGCGGAAGCGCGCGGAGACGACCGTCATGTTCATCTTCTGCAGATCCTTCGGCAGCGCGGCCTTGAGCTTCGCCGGATCGATCGCGCTCTGCAGCGCGGCGTAGACCTTCTGGTTGATGTGGTTCTTGGCGAGGTTCAGGTTCGCGCTCGTCATCAAGGGCTCCTGCCCTTCCAGCTTGATGTTCGGCTCGACGGATTTCAACGCGACGCTCGCGCCATCTTTCTTGACCAGCTGGATCGGCATGCTGCCGCGGAAGGCCTGGGCCTGGGCGCCGTTGCTGCCCTCCTTCACGGTGCGCACGACATGCGTGACGGGAGACTTCCACTTCAGGAACAGCAGCTTCTTGGTCTTCAACACTGTCGCGGTTTTCTGCGGGCCGGCCACGCAGGACACGACGCCAACATCGCCGCGCACGGACATGACCAACTGATCGTCGACCGGCACGATGGAGCCGTTGCGGAACGAGACGACCGGGTTCTGGGTATCGGCCGCGCGGTTGGCGCAGTTGTAGGCGGGCAGCTTGAAGGCGTCGAGGATGCTGGCGAACTTCTTCTGCAGGTCGATCAGGTCGGCGAAAATCCGCGCCTGCACCGTGAACTCATTGCCGCTCGAATTGACGGTGATCCAGGAGGTCGCGTTGACCGTCACCGGTACGCCGTTGACCGTATTGGTTATTGCAACAGGGCCCACGGACGTCTGGGCGGTGGCGCTGGAAACAACACACACCGCGAGCAATGCACCCAGATGAAGTGCTTTCATGCTCAACCCCTACCTGACGACCTGTCAACTCAAAAAACGACGCAGACTCAGACCAGCCCGGCCAGATGATACCGCGCATCGGAAGCGGTTACCTGCGAAAACCGCGAGTATTCCCCAGAAAGCAGGTATTCGGCGGAGGGCAGTCCTGCCCACGATGTAGGCAAAAAGCGCGATGGGACGCGTCATTGCGCGCGCCCGGGCGGAGCGACGGCACGTTCTCATCGCCCGCGGTGGCTGATACCGTGACGGTATGCCGGCGCGAGACCGGCCGAATGACCCGGGGGAGGACATGAAGAACCGTTTCGTAGCGCTGGCGCTTGCCGCGCTGGCCGGCATCGCCTGCGCGCAGGCACAGGCGCAAACTTATCCGTCACGTCAGATCACGCTCATCGTTCCGTTTCCGCCGGGCGGCTCGACCGATGTCGCCGCGCGCATCATGGCCGAGCGCATGCGCGCGCCGCTCGGGCAACCGGTCATCATCGAAAACGTCGGCGGCGCCGGCGGCAGCATCGCGGTCGGCCGCGTCGCGCGCGCCGCACCCGATGGCTACACGATCGACATCGGCCAGTGGGATACGCATGTCGGCAGCATCATCTACAAGCTCGACTACGACCTGCAGAAGGATTTCGAGCCGATCGGGCTCATTTCGAATAATCCGCAGCTGATGGTCGCGAAGAAAGATCTTCCCGCCGACAATCTGAAAGACCTCGTCGCCTGGATGAAGGCCAACCCGGGCAAGATCAACTTCGTCAACCAGAACGCGGCCGCAAACGTGAGCGGCGTTCTGTTCGAAAAGCTGACCGGCCAGAAGATCCACCTCATTCCGTATCGCGGCGCAGGTCCCGCGATGACCGACCTCGTGTCAGGACAGGTCGACCTGCTGGTGGTGCAAGGCGCGGTCGCGCTGCCGCAGGTGCGCGGCGGCAAGATCAAGGCGCTCGCAAATCTGTCGCCGCAACGCTCGGCGGCGATGCCGGACATTCCGACATCGGATGAAGGCGGCGTGCCCGGGCTGTATATGTCGGGCTGGTTCGGCTTCTTCGCGCCGAAGGGCACGCCGAAGGACGTCATCGCCACGCTCAACAAAGCAATGGTCGAAGCGCTGGCCGATCCGGCGGTGAAAGCGCGCTTCACGGAGCTCGGGCTCGACGTCGCCTCGCGCGAGCAGCAGACGCCCGAAGGTCTCGCCGCCTTCCAGAAGGCCGAGATCGACAAGTGGTGGCCGATCATCAAGGAAGCCGGCGTCACCGCGCAGTAACGATTGCGCGCGCGTCAGCGCGGCAGGATCTGGTCGTTTCGCTTCGGCGCGAAGGGATTGAGCTTCTTCAATCGCTCTCCCAGGCCGCCGCCGCGCTTGGGTGCGGCAGTGTTGGGCGCGCCCGGAGCGGCGCCCTTCTGCGCCGGGTTCGGAACGGGCTGCTGCGGAGCGCCCGGCCTCCCCGGCAGATTCTTCTGCTGCAGGTTCTTCTGCTGCAGATTCGGCCGCTGGTTCTGCCGCGGCAGGTTCGGCCCGCGCAATTGACGGCGCTGCAAGGTCATCTGGCGGCCGACATTGTGTGACGCGAACAGCCGCTGCACGACGCCACGATCGCGCGCCGCTTCCTGCGCCGGAATCTGGAACGGCACGGCGGCAAAGCGCCCGCCGGCGCCGGGGCGGATGGCGAATGCGCTCGAACCTTGCGTCAGCGCGCCGAGCCGCTCGCCCTGCCGGCTGAAAACATCGATGCGGCCGACGCGCCCGTCGGCATCGGGATAAAGCTTGATCTTCGCCTCGCCGCCGCCTGCTCCGCCAGGCGCCGCATTGTCAGGAACATCGATAACGCCCGTGGTGCCGCGGATGCCAAGCGTCGAGGTCGGCGTCGTGATCGTCATGTCGCCGCTCTTGGCAACGAGACTCGCGACGAAGGCGACCGTGCCGCGCGCGATGTTGAACACGGCCTTGTTGCCCTTGGCGCCCTTCTCGTAGACGAATTCGTCGACGACGATGCGTGCGTTGGCGCTGAGGCTCAGCGTCGATTCATCATCGAAGGTTACGCCGAGCGCCGCGTTGCCGCCGGTCGCCAGCACGTCATTTTTGTAGACAGCGTCGCTGATCTTGAGCGCCGCAGCCGCCGTCTTGCCGCGCGTCACCGTCGCGCCACCCTGCAACGTCGCGATCTGACCGACGGAATCGTCGGCGGGCGCCGCACCCGGCTGCGTCTGCGCGCGTGCCGCGAACGGCCACGAAACGACGCCAACAAAAAATGCAAAAAACTCACGCCGCTTCATTGCCATCCCCAGACTTGCGGATGGCATGGTAGCGGTTCCGACACGCTATTTGGAAGACCTCGGAGATAAAAGCTTCATGCCGACAGCGACATTTTCGTTGCTTATGCGGACCTTTCGCGAACGGCAGATGAGCCTGACACCTTCAGTCGACTCTTTCGTGAATCTTTCCACGCTTTTTCGCTGCGGTATGGGAAAGCCAAACGGCCACACCCACCAACGAAAGGACCACGACTATTTTGTCCATCGGATTTCCTGCTTCCTGCTTCAGGCTAATCCCATACAACGCAACCGGTGACAATTTCACCATGACGACATGTCAAAGCTGACTTGCGTGCACCGCAGGTCTCTCAAAATCCGACCTGAATCTGACCTGCTCGTCCTCGAGCAGCTGAAAGATTTCCCTGCGTCTGGCGGCACTGGTCCTTTTGTCCGCAAGCACGCGATAAAGGGCAACGTTCTGCCGGGTGAAAAATCTGTCCAAACACACGCTATTCATATGACCGTGATGCCGCGTTTTCCGAATCCGCTTCATTTGCGCTTCGTTCCCGCTTCGGGAGTTTGCGCCCGCCAACCCTTCAACGAGACGGCGCGAAGTGACCTGCGTCAAAGAGGCGTAACATTTGCGGGCTTTGCCGGAAAACCTGCGCCAACGCCGGTGCGCAAATTCAGAGGATGTCGGCGGCCTTCGCCGGCAGCGCCACCATCCGCTCCGGACCGCTGCCGAGGTTTTGCGCATGATGATGGAGCGCACGCTCAGGCCCGAACGATTCGCTGAGACCGTCGAGAAGCCACACCCCGCTTGTGATGAGCAACATCAGAAACACGAAAACGACCACGTTCACTTTCATGCGCTCGCGGTAATCATCGCGCAGCCATACATCGGCGGACGGTCTTTCGGGCGCGCGCAAGGGCGATCGTGACATGCTGGTCGATCGCAGCCGCATTGCCGTTCGGTAATGTTTCAGATCAACAACATTTGAAGCGACGGAGAACGATGAAGACGACGTTGTCTGGTAGGGGTGCATCGTGTTCCCCAAACGCAAAAGGTCGCGCCCACCAGACAAAACAATAAGCACGCCCAGATATATGTTCCATCTTCTTCGCAAGCGGCCGAATTAATTGCGCATAAACTTACCGAAAAGACACACTGATGCTGCATCGGGAACACAGGATATGAACCGCGAAGACGTTCATTGATTGAGGGGACGGGCGGCAATCAACCCACGGTGACCTCGGAGATTTTTTTGACCCGCATTTTTTCTTTTCGGCCTGGCACCCTGGCAGGCGTGCTGGGCATCTGCGCTATTGCGGCTATCGGTTACGTGGGCTGGCTTTACATGTTTGCCGGCTCCGGCAAACACGAAGCCAAGGCCCCGCCGCCCATATCGGTCGTGACCCAGACAATCCAGAACGCGGACTTTCCGGTGTACCTGAACGGTCTTGGCATCGTGCAGCCATACAACACCGTGACCGTGCGCAGCCGGGTCGATGGCCAGGTGATCAAGGTCGGATTTCGCCAAGGCCAGATGGTGAATGAAGGCGATGTGCTCGTGCAGATCGATCCGCGGCCCTTTCAGGCGGCGCTCGAAATGGCGCAGGCCAAAAAAGCGCAGGACGAAGCCAACCTGAAAAATGCGCAACTCGATCTCGAGCGCTACAGCGCTCTTGCCAAGCAGGATTACGCCTCGCGGCAGCAGCTCGACACGCAGCAGGCGAAAGTCGACCAGCTCAACGCACAGATCAAGGGCGACCAGGCCTCGATCGACAACGCGCAGACCCAACTCAGCTACACGACGATCACCTCTCCCCTCACCGGCAAGACCGGCTTCCGGTTGATCGATCCCGGCAACATCGTCCACGCGACAGACCAGACGGGGATCGTCACCATCGTGAAACTCCAGCCGATCTCGGTTGTGTTCACGGCGCCGGAGGAAAACGTCGGGCAGATCAACAAGGCGCTTGCCGCGGGAACCGTGCCGGTCGTCGCGCTGTCCTCGGACAGCACGAAAACTCTCGGACAAGGCCGTCTCGCACTCGTCGACAATTCGGTCGATCAGGCGAGCGGCACGATTCACATGAAGGCCACCTTCCAGAACAAGGACGATGCGTTGTGGCCAGGGCTTTCTGTCGCGACACGTCTTCTGGTCGACACACGAAAGAATGTCCTGGTCATATCCAACGACGCGATCCAGCACGGGCCGAACGGGCTCTTTGCGTTCGTCGTGGACAAGGACAACAAGGTCGAGAAGCACGACATCGAGGTCGGCGATGAAGGCGTTTCGCAAAGCGTCGTGCGCAAGGGCCTTGCGAGCGGCGACCGCGTCGTTACCTCAGGCCAATACCGGCTGACCGAAGGCGCACTCGTCAACCCGCGTAATGCAAACCCGCCGCCTTCGCCGGACAAAGAAGCGGCCAACACACAAAAAGATCCCTGATCATGGACGGGGGAATTTCCGCACCATTTATCCGACTGCCCGTCGCCACCTCGTTGCTGATGGTGGGTGTGCTGTTCGTCGGCCTTGTCGCCTATCCGAAGCTGCCGGTGGCGCCCCTGCCCCAGGTCGATTTCCCCACCATCCAGGTCAACGCGTCGCTGCCCGGCGCAAGCCCCGACACCATGGCCTCGGCTGTGGCCCAGCCGCTCGAAACGCAGTTCGCGCAAATCGCCGGCGTTTCGCAGATGACTTCGACCAGCGTCGTCGGCTCGACGTCGATCACGATCCAGTTCGTTCTCGAACGCAATATCGATGCCGCGGCAAACGACGTGCAGGCCGCGATCAATGCGGCGGGCGGACAGTTGCCGAAAAATCTTCCAAGCCCGCCCACCTATCGCAAGGTCAATCCGGCGGACTCACCCATCCTTCTGCTCGGCGCGACCTCGGATACGCTGCCGCTGACGGAGGTCGACGACAATATCGAGACCAAGCTCGCCCAGCAGATCAGCCAGATCTCCGGCGTCGCCCAGGTGCTGATCGGTGGCCAGCAGAAGCCGGCGATCCGCATACAACTCGACCCGGCCAAGCTGGTCGCCAAGGGGCTCTCGCTCGAGGATGTGCGCATCCCACTTTCAATATCGACGGTCGACAATCCCAAAGGCAGCATCCGCGGCGACAAGCGCGCCTACACGATCTACACCAACGACCAGTTGCCGAACTCGAAAGACTGGAACGACGTCATCGTGGCCTATCGCAACGGAGCGCCGCTCCGCGTGCGCGATATCGGACAGGCGGTGAGCGGCCCGCAGGACACCACGCAGGCGGGATGGGCGGACGGCAAGCGCGGGATCGTTCTCGTTATCTTCAAGCAACCCGGCGCAAACGTCATCGATACCGTCGACAAGATCAACGCGGCGCTGCCGAAGCTGCGCGCGACGATGCCACCGGCCATCAACGTATTCACGCTGAGCGACCGGACCCAGACCATCCGCGCCTCGGTTGCCGACGTGCAGTTCACGCTTCTCATCACGATCCTGCTGGTCGTGATGGTCATCTTCGTCTTCCTGCGCAGCTTCTGGGCCACCATCATTCCCAGTGTCACCGTGCCGCTGGCGCTGCTCGGCGCCTGCGCGCTGATGTGGCCGTTCGGCTACAGCCTCGACAACCTTTCGCTGATGGCCCTGACGATCGCGGTCGGCTTCGTCGTCGACGATGCGATCGTCATGCTCGAAAACATAACCCGATACGTCGAAGCCGGAGAAACGGCCCTCAACGCCGCTCTGCGCGGATCGCGCGAAATCGCCTTCACGATCATTTCCATCAGTATCTCGCTGGTTGCCGTGCTTATTCCGTTGCTGCTGATGGGAGGAATCATCGGCCGTCTTTTTCGCGAATTCGCCGTCACCCTGTCGATGGCGATTCTTGTATCGGCCTTCGTCGCATTGACGCTGACCCCGATGATGGCGTCGCGGGTGCTCAGGCCACCGAAGGAAGCGCATCATGGAAAACTCTATGCCTGGAGCGAACGTGCCTTCGATGCGCTCTTGCGTGCGTATGAGCGCGGGCTGGACATCGTCTTCAGGCATCAGCGCATCACGCTTGCGGTGTTCTTCGCCACGCTCGCTTTATCCGTCGTTTTGTTCGTGATCATCCCCAAGGGCTTTTTTCCGCAGCAGGATATCGGGCTGCTGACCGGCGTTTCTGAAGCCGCACAGGACACAGCGCCCGACCAGATGATGCGTTACCAGCAGCAACTCGGGGACATCGTGCGGAACGATCCCGCGGTCGACCACGTCGCGATGTTCATGGGCGGGCCGGGTAATCCCTCGAACACCGGCCGCATGTTCGTGACCCTGAAGCCGCGCAGCGAGCGCACAGCCAATGCCGATCAGATCATCGCGCGGCTGCGCGGCCCTCTCGACAAGGTTCAGGGCGCGCGACTCTTCCTTCAGGCAGCGCAGGACGTTCGTGTCGGCGGCCGCGCATCGCGCACGCAATTCCAGTTCACGCTACAGAGCGCCGATATTGACCAGCTCAACGAGTGGGCGCCCAAGATCCTGAGCAAACTCCAGACGCTGCCTGAATTGCGCGATGTCGCAACCGATCAGCAAACCGAAGGTCTGACGCTCACCCTGAAGGTCGATCGCGATCAGGCCTCACGCTATGGATTCACCCCTCAGGCGATCGACGACACGCTCTACGACGCTTTCGGCCAGCGTCAGATCGCACAGTATTTCACGCAGCTGTCGAGTTACTACGTGATCATGGAGGTGACGCCTACGTTGCAGGGCGATCCCGCCACGCTCGACAGGATTTTCATGCGTTCGCCGACGACCAATGGCGAGGTGCCGTTGTCGGCGTTCGCAAAATGGACCACGCATCCCATCCAGCCGTTGTCGATAAGCCATCAGGGCCAATTCCCGGCCATCACCATCAGCTTCAATCTCGCGCAGGGCACGGCGCTCGGCCAGGCCACCGAGGCGATCGAAAAGGCCAAGACCGAGCTCAATGTGCCGGGAACGATCAACACGGCGTTTCAGGGCAATGCGCAGGCGTTCCAGGACTCGCTCTCGACCGTGCCGCTACTGATCGGCGCGGCATTGATCGTCGTCTACCTCATTCTCGGCATTCTCTACGAGAGCTACATCCACCCGATCACGATCCTTTCGACGCTTCCCTCGGCGGGTGTCGGTGCGCTGGCGACCCTGATGCTGTTTCACTTCGATTTCAGTCTTGTCGCACTCATCGGCATCATTCTGCTGATCGGCATCGTGAAGAAGAACGGAATCATGATGGTCGATTTCGCCATCGTAGCAACGCGCGACGACGGCCTGTCGGCACCAGAGGCCATCCGCCGTGCCGCCATACTTCGCTTCCGCCCGATCATGATGACCACGATGGCGGCAATGCTGGGTGGCGTACCGTTGATGCTGGGCCAAGGGACAGGCTCGGAGATTCGTCAGCCGCTTGGCTATGCGATGGTCGGAGGCCTGCTCGTGAGTCAGGCATTGACGCTGTTCACGACGCCAGTGATTTACCTCTACATGGATCGGCTATCGTCGTGGGTCATGAATTGGAGCAAGTCCGCGCCGCGCGACGACTTGCAGGACCATGACGTCCATCCGACGCGCGAGGCCGCGGAATAGCCCCGCTGGCTCGCGTTCCTGTGGCGGATTTACTCTGAACAATTTGCGTACTATCGTTGCGATGGCGCGAATCTGAAATGCATTGGATCAGAAAGAACAACCGGTTTGGGTCATGGGCAGCGGTCTTCGCCCTGGCGATCCAGCTCGTGGTGTCCTTTGGCCACGTCCACCTTGAAAATTTTCAGGGCGCATCCTCGGTAACGGCCTCGTCACAGCCGCAACCCAATACCCCTGACGACGACGACCGCGGCACCGGGCATGATTTCTGCGCCATTTGCGCGTCGCTCAATCTGACATCGTCGTCAGTCCTGCCGACTGTCGCCCTGCCCGCGATTCCGGTCGATCACCCTTACATCTGGGCCGGCGCTCTACAGCTCGCGCAGGTGTTCGACCGCGTTGAGTTTCCTTTCCAGGCCCGCGCGCCTCCTCACTCCGTCTGAGCAATGACTGACGACGGCCTCGACTGAGGCCTGTTTGCGTCCCCTCCATGGGTCCGCACGTCATTCCAATCAGACCGGAGTTTGCAATGCGTCTTCGTTTGAAGATGATGTTCGCGTCATACAGCGCATTTTCCTGTGCGTTCGCTGGATGCGAGACGACAGCCTGGGCACAAACCGCGCTGCCGCAAGTCGATGTGACCGTCGCCAGCCCGATTGCTCGGCGTGCGCCCGCACGTCCGTCACCGCAACCAGCGCCGACGTCGACGGCGCCGACACAGCCAGCGGCACCTTCCACGGATACGCTGGTCGGAACAGTTCCGATCGTCACCGACCAATTTGCCACCATTACGGTGGTGCCTAACGACGAGTTACGCCGCAACGGGGGTTCAACCCTCGGCGATCTTCTCTTCGAAAAGCCGGGCATAACCGGTTCCAGCTTTGCGCCCGGCGCATCGAGCCGACCGATCATTCGCGGGCTCGATGCGAACCGTGTGCGCATCCAGGAGAATGGAACGGGGGCCAACGGCGCATCCGATCTCGGTGAAGACCACTTCGTGCCGGTCGATCCTCTCACCAGCGACAAGGTCGAGGTTGTCCGAGGCCCCGCGACACTGCGGTTCGGCTCGCAAGCCATCGGCGGCGTGGTCGAGTCGACCAACAACCGCGTTCCGACCTACATCCCCGACCGCGGCATCAGCGCGGAATTTCGCGGCGCCGGAACGTCAGTCGACAGCGGGCTCGACGGCGCGGCGTTGCTCGACGCTGGCGGCGGGAACTTCGCAATCCATGCCGACGTGTTTGGCCGCACGTCACAGGACTATCGCATACCGAGTTATCCCTACTTGCCGCCCCCCAATCCGGCGGACGCTCCCAACGCGACACAGCCCGGCAATTTCAACGGTCGCCAGCCGAATTCTTCAGCGCAGAGCAACGGCGCGGCCGTGGGCACTTCCTACATTTTCAACGAGGGCTTCTTCGGCCTCGCGCTCACGCAAAACGACGCGCTCTATCACATTCCCGGAGTCGACGGCCAGGATCACGGCACCCGGATCGATGCGCATCAGACGAAGCTCATGAGCAAAGGCGAGTGGCGTGCGCCCAGTCCCATCGTTGACGCGATTCGTTTCTGGGGCGGCATCACCGACTACAAACACAACGAACTCGGTCTGGCCGATGACACCAACCCGTCGAGCGACGGCGTCCGGCAAATATTCACCAATCAGGAACAGGAAGCGCGCGTCGAAGCGCAGTTGGTCCCCTTCGACCTGCGGTTCGCCTCCCTCACGACAGCGATCGGCCTGCAAGGCGGGCATCAGGATCTCACAGCACCAAGCCCGGACAACGCCGGCCTGTGGGACCCGAACAGCAACTGGCGGATCGCCGGCTACATGTTCAACGAATTCAAGTTCAGCGAAACGACCAAGGCACAAATCGCAGGCCGGATCGAGCAGGTCGAACTTTCAGGCATGGCGCGCAGCTTCGACCCCGCGGGAAACATGACCACCACGCCGGCTTCGCCAAGCTTCACACCGATGAGCGCCAGCCTCGGGCTTATTCAGAAACTCCCGTGGGATCTCGTTGGCCTCATCACCGCGCAATATATCGAACGCGCTCCGAAGCCGGCGGAGCTCTTCTCGGGAGGCCCGCATGACGCGACGTCGACCTTCGACAAAGGCAATCCCAATCTCAAGATCGAGGCCGCGCAATCGATCGAAATCGGCGTGCGGCGTGCGACCGGCCCGTTCCGATTTGAGGCAACCGCCTACTACACGCGCTTCAACGGCTTCATATTCAGACAGCTCACCGGAAATACCTGCAACGGAGATACCGGTGCGTGCGGTCCAGGCGTAGGCGATCTCAACGACGCGCTCTACGCGCAGGCAAATGCCATCTTCCGCGGCGGTGAATTCCAGAGCCAGTGGGATATCGCGCCGGTCGGCGATGGATTCTTCGGCATCGAAAGCCAGTTCGATGTTGTCCGCGCGACGTTCACCGACGGCACGAACGTGCCGCGCATTCCGCCCGTACGCGTCGGCGGCGGGATCTATTGGCGCGACGATGCATGGCTTGCGCGCGTGCGGCTCCTTCACGCATTCGCCCAGAACGACATCGCGCCCGTCGCCGAAACACCGACGCCCGGGTACGACGACCTGCGCGCCGAGGTCAGCTACACGCGAAAAGTGGCAAAGCCGAACCGTGACGAACTGAGCGAGATGACCTTCGGTCTCACCGGCACGAACCTGCTCAATCAGGACATCCGCAACAGCGTCTCCTACACCAAAGATCAGGTGCTTCTACCGGGCGCCGCCGTTCGACTGTTTGCGAGGCTGAAGTACTGACATGTCTTCACCTCATCGCAGATATTTCCAACTCTGCCGCGCCGCCCTGATATCGGCGCTCTGTTTCCTGCCATGCGCAACCAGTGCGCAGGGCCCGAATGTGCCCCTCGAAGGGATAGCCGTTCTGCCACGTGACCTGTCGCCGTGGGGAATGTTCATCAGCGCCGACGTGGTGGTGAAGATCGTCATGGTTGGCCTGGTCATCGCTTCGATCGTCACGTGGACGGTCTGGCTCGCCAAGACAATCGAACTCCTGAAGGCTCGCCGGCAGGCGAGAGCTGCGCTTCGCGCACTCACCGCCGTTCAGACACTGCGAAACGTCAAACCATCCAACCTGAAAGAGCCGGCCGCCAGCTTCTGCGCCGAGGCAATCGCAGAATTCCGGTTGAGTGACGGGATCACCGACAAAGACGGCCTCAAGGAACGCATCGGCTCCCGGCTGGAACGGCTCGAAGCGGCTTTGAGCCGCCGGATCAATCGCGGCACCGGCGTTCTCGCGACCATCGGGGCCACCGCCCCTTTCGTCGGACTTTTCGGCACCGTCTGGGGGATCATGAACAGCTTCATAGGCATCTCGAAATCGCAGACGACAAATCTGGCGGTCGTCGCACCCGGCATCGCCGAAGCGCTGCTGGCGACCGCCTTGGGCCTCGCGGCCGCGATCCCTGCTGTCGTCGTCTACAACTTCTTTGCGCGTCAGATCACAGGCTATCGCGGGATGCTTTCGGATACGTCGGCTGAAGTTCTTCGGATTGTCAGCCGCGATATCGATCGCGCGCTCATGGCCCGTGCGGCTGAATAGGAGGCTCATGTCAGCAGCCATCGTCGCCGACAGCTATGATCTTCGCCGCTGGTCGCTCAGCGCCGCGGTGGTCATCAGCCTGCATGCCGCGCTGGTCATCATGTTGACGACATCGCACGAGCGCATGCCCGGCGATGAAGGCACCGAGGCCATCATCGTGGACCTCTCCCCTGTGGCGGCACCACCAGCCGACAGCAGGAATGACCTCGCGCCGGGGCCGGAACAGCAGCAATCCAAATCGACCACAGACGTTCAACAACCCGAGCAAACTCCGCGGGAAAAAATCGAGCCGACACCTCCCGTGCCGGATGCGGAGGTCAAACTACCCGAGGAGATAAAGCAGCCGGAAAAACCCAAAGAAGAAGCGACGCCGCCGGTTCCCGAGACGACATCGCCGCCACGACCCAAGCCGTCCGCCGCGCAAGTGGCGTCCTGGTATCGCAAGATTGCGCAGCAAGTCGAGCGGCACAAAGGCTATCCGCCATCCGCGCGGGCGCGGCACGAGACCGGCGTTGCCGAACTCGCATTCACACTCGACCGAACCGGAAAAGTCGTGACCAGCCGGGTGGTGCGGACGTCGGGCTCCGCGGCTCTCGATCAGGAAACGATGGATACCGTGCGGCGTGCACAGCCATTTCCATCGCCACCCCAGAACATGCCCGGTGAAACATTCGAGTTCACCGTACCAATTCGCTTCAACATCCGCTGAAACATGAGGAGGCGTATCATGCGAACTATCACAGTCGTTCTCGGCGCTTCGTTGTTATGCGTGATTGCTCCCACTTCCTCCAAAGCGAAAACGGATCACGCAAAGTGCGAGGACACGTGCCGCGCCTATCACTGTTCCGATAGCGTGCGCCGCGAGCTTTATTGTCACTACCAGTGCCACAAGATGTGCGCCTCTGAAAACGACGGCAAAAACCGCGCGTCGGAGAAGGATCACGGGACGCTTCTCAACTTTCTGTGAAAGACAGCTGCCCAACCAGCGATGATGCAAGTTGACCGCGATTGGCGGCCACAAATTGCCGCGCGTCCAATCGAGAGTTCCGCTTGCGTCGAATTTGAATCAACTGAACCGCAACGGGCAACGACCTCATTAAACGGTCGGTCGCAAGCTTGCCGGCAGTGTCTCCTCATCAAGGAGTCTGTCTGATGTGCAAAGCCATCGCGTTTCTGAAAGACGAGTCAGGAACAACTGCGATTGAGTACGGCCTGATCGCCGCAGGTATCTCGGTTGTGATCATTGCAACCGTGAATGCAATCGGTGTGAGCCTGAACGCCAAGTTCGACAGCGTTTCTACGCAACTGAAATAATCAGCCCGACCTCACTCCATGGACTTGAAACCGCCGGCCCTGCGGCGGTTTCTTTTTAAATGCACAGACGATCGTCGTCACACCTTGAAGATCTGCGCGTATCGCTTCTTGACCTCTTCGGCCTGCATGAGGATGCCTTCCGGATCCTCCGTCATCAACTTTATGTCGGCGAGCTTGCGCACGCCTGGCTTCTCCACCGTCTGGTCGTGCGGCGAATACTGCCGGGCGTAGTCGACGAGTAGTTGCTGGCCCTCGCGCGAGTGCATCCAGCTCTGGAACAGCCGTGCGGCGTTCGGATTGGGAGCGCTCTTGAAGACCGCACTCGGACCTGTTGCGAGCGGCGTGCCCTCCTCCGGATAAATTATGTCGACCGGCTGGCCGGCCTCCTTGTACCGGATGACAAGGTAACCCGCACCATCGACCATGACCGCGCGTTCACCGATCGAAATCCTCTTCGGCGTATCTGTTGCCGATTGAACCTGCATGACGTTCTGCGCGGCGAGCTTTACGAAATAGTCCCAGCCGAGATCGCGCGCCGTTTCGAATGTCGCATTCATGATCGTGCCGCTGTAGGCGGGATGCGCCTTGACCAGCTTGCCCTTCCATTTCGGGTCGAGCAGGTCCTTGAAACCTTTGGGCACGTCTTCCTTCTTCACGAGGTTCGTGTTGTAGGCGAGCGGAGAAATGAGAATTCGTGTTGTGACGTTCAGCCCCTCGGGATCGTAGTAGCGCTTGTCGTAGTGGCGCACGACCTCTTCCGGGAGGTAAGGCGCGAGCCAGTCGTTGCGTTTCCAGATAATGCAGTGCGCCAGGTCGCTGGTGTTGACGACGTCAACGACACGGATGTTCGATGAATATTCCTGGGCGATGCGCGAGAAGACGCGCTCGGCGCCGGACCGTTCGACACGTACGGCAATGCCGGGATATTTCGCTTCAAACGCCTTGCCGAGGCGTTCCGCGAACTCGAGATCCATGGCCGTGTAAAAAGCGATCTTACCCTCTTTTTTCGCCGCCTCGATCAATGCGGGCGTCACCGCTTCGGCAGGGGGTGCCGCGGCAACCCGCACGGCAAAAGCGCTGAGGCCGAGCGCCCCCGCCCCTTTGAGCACGTCGCGTTTTGTAAACTTTTTGCGCACGGCGTTTCCCACCTTTTTGCCCAGCCGATTGAGGCGCAAAGCCTAACAGATTGAGGTGCGCCAGTAAGAGGCCGCCTCGGCAACCATCGCGCCGCGTTAACCCCTGTGCCCGGCGCGCGTTAAGATTACGCCTTAACTATTGATTAATTATACGTTGGCGGGTGCCGAGGGCCCGGCCTACTATGCCCTTCAGTAAACACGAATTGGTGTGCGTGCCATGATGCGGAAAGTAAGTGCGGCGTTCGTCATGTCTGTCGGCGTGGCGCTTCTGCCCGCCTCCAACCATGCTCTCGCCGGGTCGACGCGGCCTGTGTTGCCGGTTGGTGCGTGGGGATCGTACGGCGGAGTCAACGTCGGACCTTATGGCGGGGTCAACGTTGGGCCCTACGGCGGGCTGAGCTCGGGACCATTTAGCGGACTCTACGTCGATGTCTATCGCCCGGCCTTCACTTGCACTTACGACATTCCCTGGGACTGGGCACATCGTTGTCCGCCTATCGCCACTCCTCCTGAGCCGCCGCTTGCACCGGCCGCTCGTGCGCCGAGCTGCGTTCCTCAGAACGTGACGGTGCCCGGGAGTGACGGCAAAGATCAAACCATAACGATGGTTCGCTGCTGAAAGTACGCGGGCGTCTACGCGACAACCTCATCGGCGAATCCAAGCAATCTCGGGACATCGATTCCGAGTGACTTGGCGCCTCTTGCATTGACCGAAAGACAAAAAAAGAGACCGCCCCGAAGGCGGTCTCCATTTCCAAAGTATCCGCGTGGATGGTTCGATCAACCCCTTGTCTGGACGACCGGAGCTTTTCCCTTGCCAACCGGAGCCTTGCCCTTGCCCCAGCAACCGGCAAGACCAAACGCGAGTACAACCGAGCAGATTACGACTACAAACTTTTTCATGAGTTCACCCCCGTCTGGAAATTCATAGAAAAGTATCGTTACTTTTTGATTTACAACTAGTGCACAAAAGTCACACCGTACCGATAATCGAACCAGCCTGTGCCCCGTTTGGCTCAAGGCCATTATCGGGCACGACGGCAAATTCGTTTATAGTTCGATGAGTTAGTCGGCACTGACGAGGCCCTGGAAGGTCGGGGCCTAAAAATTGGTCAGTCGACCGCTACGGCGCGTTGCGACCCTCAATCGAGAAATCGCGACCGGGAATTCCGTCACCACGGCCTCGGCCACCGCCGCCGCCGCCGCCGCCACCGATCTCCATCGCCCAATAGCGACGGCCGCTGGCGGACACCGCGGAAGCGACGGCCTGGCACCCGCCGAGCATCATGTTCGCGCGGTGCGGCGGTGATTGCATCCACATGCGCCTTGCGCACGCTTCGGTGTCGCATCCCACGGCAACATTCTCGGCGGCCGCGCCCGCAGGCCCGCGATGCTGCATGAAGCCGGCGTGATCGAGGCTGTTGCGACGCGCCATATCGTAAGCATGCTGCTGAGCAAGCGCGTGGAGCTTGGCGCAATCAGCATGAACCAAACTGACGCCGGTGGTGCTGAACAACAATGCGAGTACAAAGCGACTGACAGAAAGCTTCATGACAAAACCTCCGCCTCTCGGCGCGGGATATCGACGAACGCCCCCGCATATGTCAACGGCGTAATCCCTTTAGGGTTATCGCGGTACCGCTTCTTAACTCTGAAGGCCCCCGTTTACCTCTCCTCACAGAGTCGTCTCTCCGGGCGGTGGCAGATTACTCGGATGCCTCAAGGAACATGAAAATGAGATCAGCGTCGGTTGCGCAAAGGCGCTGAAGTCACTCAAGACAAAAATGGGAAAGTGACACTCTTCTCGACGGACAAAGGCCATCGTCGTTTTTGACGATGGCCTTTGTTCTTACCGTCGACGCAAGCTCTACCGCTCGCCTGAGGCGAACTCAATTTATTGCGGCAACAGCTCCGTCGGAAAGCTTTTCATGGTGGAGGGCACTGCAATACCCACTCCGCTGGTCGGCGACGCGTAATAAAAATGGGTTTTGGCGACGCCAGTCCTGGCGCCGGCGGCGACAACATCAACGATGGCAGCGACGAGCAGGGTCGCAACGACTGCTATGGAGAGAACTTCGCGCATGACGGCCCTCCTTCTTCACCCTCAAACGTTAGGGCCTATCGCGCAAATCCGATGTGATCGTGATCACAAAATTTCGCTTTCTTGAAGGATGCAAACTTCCTTTGCGCAACAACGCGCAAGTGTTTTCGTTTGTGGTCGGACAGCTGCGCTGGAACAAACACTCCGCGGCGAAAAGTTCCGACGTCCGACCAAAGCCCGCGGTCACGATCTGATCATGAGATTTCCACAGCCTTTTGTGTCACCAGTCACAAAATTGCGTAATTTCCCGGGATTACCCCCCAATTGTGACGGGCGGCACAGCTAGGCTCGGCGGGCGGGATAAGTGTGAAAGGGCGAAGATGCCGAAGGCTCAAGGGTTGGTCCCCTATTTCGGCTGATCGCAGGGGATCGTTGCGCCAGCGCAGCGGTCCCTTTTTTTCGCGTTGGCAGGCCCAAATTCGGGGCTACCAACCGACTTGCGAATGCATATCTCAGGGTTGCCGGTCGCTGGTGGCTTCGTCCCCGAGGTCTGTGTCCGTCCCCAACGAGTAGCAGCCTCACCGCCGGCGACCGGCACTTTCCCGGTTGTCGCGCACAAACATGGCTGCTTGACGGCCGCTTGCATTCGTCCGTGGTTTTGAATTCGCGCAACCGGCGCCGCGGCGTACGCCGACGCGTTTTGCACCAGCCTTCACTTGCCCGGCCCTTCCAGAGCAATTGCGCGAATTGGTACGATGGCAGCAATCCGGGAGGAACATCCCGACGCAAGGGGGATACGCCCATGAACAGCATCACACGCCGTAATCTGTTGGCAGGAACGGCAGGCGCGACAGCCGCTGCTGTCCTGCCGTTTGAACCGCCGGCAAAGGCCGCGACACCGCCCGCCGGCAAACAAGCGCCCGGTTGGTATCGCTACAAGATTGGCTCGATCGAGATAACGGTCGCGACCGATGGCGTCGCCCGCTTCAAGATGGCCGAAGATCACGTCAGCAATATCAAACTGGACGCCGTGAACGCCGCACTGGCCGAAGTCTTCATGGAGAAGGACATGATGACCACGCCTTACAATCCGATCGCCATAAACACCGGTTCAAAGCTTGCTGTCATCGACACCGGCACCGGCGAGTCCAACTACAAGAAATCCGGCGGAGTCGGCGGCCAGTTCGTTACCAATCTGTCGGCAGCAGGCATTGATCGCGGCGCCGTCGACACCGTCATCATCTCCCACTACCACGGCGATCACATCAACGGTCTGTTGATGGACGACAACTCGCTCACTTATCCCAATGCCGAAATACTGGTGCCGGCGGTCGAACACGCCTTTTGGATGGATGATGGCGAGATGAGCCGCGCGAGTCCCGGCCGCGTGCAAACCAATTTCAAAAACGTGCGCCGCGTGTTCAATCCCGAAGCGATGAAGCGCGTAAAGACCTACGAGTGGGACAAAGAGGTCATTCCCGGGGTCACCGCAAAAGGTACCCCTGGCCACACACCCGGCCATACTTCGTTTGTGGTCGCGTCGGGCCCGGACAGCGTCTACGTGCAGTCCGACGTGACGCACGTACCTTTCCTGTTCGTGCGTCATCCCGATTGGCATGCCTTCTACGATCAGGACGGTCCGAAAGCAGAGGCAACCCGACGCAAGGTCTACGACATGTTGGTGGCGGAAAAACTGCGGGTTCAGGGCTTCCACTACCCATTTCCCTCGCTGGCGCATGTCGAGAAGTACGGCACCGGTTATCGGGAAATTCCCGTTATCTGGAACCCCTCGATTTGATCGGTGCGATATTGACGCAGGGCCATGGCGGAACAATCCGCCATGGCCCTTGCGCTCACGCGTTGGCCCATAGTCCAACTCGACCAGTTGTCGAGGCGGGGTTTACCTACTGCTCAGGGAGTGGAGGAGCGTACAGTCGGAGCGCGGCAATGCCAGCTCTCACCTTCTTGGCCGTTGTTGGTCTCGTTCTCGTTGGATTGCTGTTTGTTGCAGATGCGACGCTCGAAAACGGTCCCCCGCCGATCGTCACAAGCGACCGCACCGGTCTACCGAAGCCTTGGCGTCCGGACGGCGTGAAGACGCTGACCACAGCGCCTGCGCCCGCCCCCGACATGACATCGGACGCTGTACTTTCTGCCCAACCCAAGGTCGTGCATGACGCTTCGGCGAAGATCAACGCCGCAGCGCGCGCGGCGCGGGCAGAAGCGCTGCCCAGAGAGAGGCGCGATACGGCACCGGCCTATTATCCGCAGAACAGCAATCTGTTCGACAGGTTCTCGATCAAGGGACAGTAGTCCTTCACTGCGTGATCCTGT
The DNA here is from genome assembly GCA_963831515.1 of uncultured Alphaproteobacteria bacterium. Taxonomy (GTDB): domain Bacteria; phylum Pseudomonadota; class Alphaproteobacteria; order Rhizobiales; family Xanthobacteraceae; genus Pseudolabrys. Next base: position 118,361 of record CAWHQL010000022.1, read on the forward strand.
GGAATTGGAAGCGTCGGACCACAAAATCGTGAAAACGACCGGCCACTCCATCACGTGGAGTGTCTGATTACTCCCGCCCAAAAGATTGGCGCTTGAAAGCAAATTCTTGGCGGCCTGCGACAGGCTGAGCCAGCCAACTTTTTATACATACAGCGCGAAAAGTCGCTGCGGCGAGACCGAACCCATTTTGGTGAGTGTCCAAGGCACGCAGGGCGAAGGTCTGCACAATGATCGACTGCGACACGTCACCGCTTTTGCATGTCTGCGCCGAATGCGGCGCGGAGTTGATGCTGACTCCAAGTGGCCACCATTTTTGCGCCGATCCCAATTGCACGGAAGGATTCGGGGTCGCCGGGCCTGTTTGGCGCCTCTACCGGCTTCTCGACGAAGCACTCGGTGTCGACACCGCCGTGCCAGACAAGAAATTGCATCACTGATTGAGCCGATTTCGCCGAACGCCGCACCGAGCGCTCATAAAGTGGGAAAAAACCGCATTCCCGACGTAACGAACAAGAACCAAAGAGCGGCGAACCAGATCGCCGCCATTACAATATAGAACAGTACGATGCCGAACCTGGCCATGGAGCCTGGTACGTCCTCACCTCAATCGGATTACCGCCGATCAGGATCGCCCATCAGGGACCTGTTTGAAAGCACGGTCGGCAAAAAAAGCGCAGGCGACAGGAGCTCTGTCGCCCGCGAGGGAGGATACGCGGGACAGGTCATAGCCGTATCGACCGCGACAAACTTGAAGGCAATCTGGAGTTTTCATTGAGGCAGGCCTGATTTTTTGCTCACGCGGGACGCAAGCGCCTCTCAAATGGAGGGCCGGACTGTCAGCGACAGGCCATGAAATCCGATACGCAAAGCTCAAAGCGCTTGGTCTGATTCTGGTAGCAATCCGCCGCTCCGCGCCTGACTGTAGTTACCGGGCCAAGCACTCTGAGATCATCGGTTCGACCGTCCCCGTTATTCCATTTGGCGGTCAATGTAACCTTGTTATTCCTGTCAGGGGCGGCGGATAAGATCACGATATATTTGCCTGCGTCGATGACGCGTTCTTTTGCCTCGGCCGCGATGGCAATTCTGCAGCGCTCGTTCACCACGACCTTTGCATTCAGGTTCAGGACACACATTGCGGTGTCCGCAAGTGTTTCGTCGCGCACACGCACTTCCTTGCAATCCGCATCCGGGGCGTTTTGTGCAACCGCAGGCACGCAAAGAACTGAGGCAGCGATAATCGCCGCTGCAGCCCAGCGGAGCGTGATGTATTCGCGCCGCCTCATTGCCGTTCTCCCCCAGCCAAGAGGCATCGTATCAAGCTGAGCGGCCTTTTTGAAAGGGCTGAATATTGCCTCGGCGCCAGCTCTCGGCGAGATCGCTAGGCCCGACGCAGCCATCGGCCGAGTAGCCGCCCTCTCTTCTTCCGGGGCACGAGGTCGATATCGCGGACGAGTTTCGCGCCACCCTTGCGTCTTGCCAGCACGATTTTGCGGCTGTGAAAGGCTTCAAGCTCGGCGCGATGTGCAACGCTGACCAGGGTCGCGCCCGGCAGCTCCTTGATCAGCGACTCCATCATTTTGTCCTGGCTTTTTGCGTCGAGCGCAGACGTCGCTTCGTCAAGTACGACGATGTCCGGGTTGTGCAGAAACAACCGCGCGAAAGCGAGCCGCTGTTTTTCACCGCCCGACAGCGTCTGGTCCCACGGCTTCTCCTCGTCCTCGATCTTGTCCTTCAGGTGCGCCAATCCAACCTTCTCGAGCGCTTTCTTGATCTGTTCGGCCGTCCAGTCGTCGGCGGCGCCGGGATAGGCGGTCGCTCGTCGCAACGTACCTGCCGGCACATAAGGCCGCTGCGGCAGCATGAACAGCCGGCGGTCCGGATGAATGTCGATGCGCCCACTTCCCCACGGCCATAGTCCCGAGATCGCGCGAACGAGCGTACTCTTGCCGCTCCCTGAATCGCCCGCGACCAGCAGACGTTCGCCTGGCTCGATCACGACTTCGGCCTGGTCGACAACGGCGGTGCCGTCGCCGAGCGTCACCGTCAGTTCGCTGAGGCTGAGCATCGAATCGTCCTTGGTTTCACCGCGGACGATCCGGCCGATATCGTCGCCAGTCTCGGCACGTTCAAGCGCGTCGATCGAGACCATCAGCGAGGCGATCCGCCGCGCGCATGCATTCCAGTCCGCAAGACGCGGATAATTATCGACCAGCCAGCCAAAAGCGCTCTGCACGATGGTGAAGGCGGACGCTGCCTGCATCACCTGACCAAGCGTCATGCTGCCGTCGAGAAATTTCGGCGCGCAGAGCAACAGCGGAAGTACCGGCGCGACAATGTTCGAGCCCTGCGACACAATCGTAGTTCGCATATGCTGGCCACATAACCGCGCCCACTGCCTGAGCACATTGCGCAAGGACTTGTCGATGCCATCCCGCTCCTCGGCCTCGCCGCCGAGCAGTGCGATGCTTTCGCCATTCTCGCGGACGCGCGTCAGCACGTAGCGAAATTCGGCTTCGGCCTGGTTGCGGCTTTCCGAAATCGCGACAAACCTTCGGCCAATGACGGCCATCGCCGAACTGGCGAGAGCGGCGTAAGCAATCGCCGCAATCACGAGAAATCCGGGAATGGTGATCGTCATGCCGGCGAAGGACGCGTTCAGCGCACCGCCGATAGTCCAAAGCACAACGATGAACGTGGCGGCGGACAGGAAAGCCGAAGCGACCCCGGCAACAAAATCGACGGGCGCATCGGTGGCGATCCGCAGGTCTTCGGCAATGCGGGCCTCCGGATTGTTGTGATCTCCACTGACGAGATTGAGCTGGTAGTAGCGCCCGTGATTGAGCCATCGCGAGACCACTTTATTCGTCAGCCACGCACGCCAGCGTCGCTGAATTCCCATCCGTGCGTAAACCTGCGCCACGCCGAGCGTGACGCTCGCCAAAGCGAGAGGAAAAAAGACCGCCGAGAGCCAGAGGACCGTCGCGGAGTCCCGCTTCTCGATCGCATCAAAGATCTTACGATTCCAGACGTTGATGCCGTATTGCACGGCGACATAGAAGATGATGAGCAGCAGGAGCCCAACAGAGCCGATCCACGCTACCTTCTCGCCGGATTCTCCCCAGAAGCCACGCGCCGAGATCCAGAACCGTTTCAGCAGGTAACTTTTGCGCGCTCGCTCGATTTCTTCCGGCGACATTGTTTCGTCGGGCTCGGCGACTTCAGCGGGCGGCGGTTCGATGTTGGCCAATTCAGCAGCGTCGGTGGGCGGGGCTTCAGATGCTCGACCGCCGGCGTTTTTCTGCGAACCATTCGGTGGCGATCTCTTGCCTGATACTTTGCCGGATTTCCTTGCCTTGCTGGATTTTGTTTTTGCAGTAGACGATTTCGTTTCCGAATTCGCTTCAGATGATTGTGCATCCGAATCGCGCTCACCGGCCGATTTTCTCACGGATGATTTTGCCCTGCCCATCACGTGACAACGGCATCGGGAACAGCGGGTTCCCTCAGGTGTCGTCCCGTCGCGCGGACGGGCCAAAAGCCCAGCGCAAAGGTCAAAAGCCCACCTACCAGGATGTGGGATGGCTAATTTGGCCAAAACAATGCCATTCGCTTGCTGCCCTCCCGCCTTCGTCCCGTCACACGATGGTGGCCTGTTTTTGGCCCAACCGAGCCAAAAACAGCTGTTTCTACGCAAACAGTCGGAGCGCCAAATGGATTCCTTGCTGAGTCCGCCGAACGATCAACGTCACGAGAAGGATGTCGTCCCCCTCGTGCCCGGCCCCACGGCAGTGTCGGCTCGGCTCGACGGTCCTGTGCACGATTTCGACGGCTGGTTTGCCTCGGCGGCAATTGCGCCGCAACCAATCGACGCTTCGGCCGAAGAAAGCTGCCCGGCCCCAAGCGTTGAAATGCCAATCCCCGACGAGACGCCTCAGCCAACCCCTGACATTCAGCCACCGCAGGTACCCTCACCAGCCGCTTCCAAGTTGATGGATCAACTCGATGAGCTCGCGTCCGATCTGGCAGCCAAGGGACGCTCATCGTCCGAAGAAGTCGTTGAGACGATGCCAGAGACCTCACCCGTTTCTACCGAATTGCAGGCAGTAGAGCCTTCAATTCAAGTGCCTCCGCGCTCCGACTTCGGACACAATCCTTTTGCGGCGGGGAGTCAGCCGGCGCGTCGGCGCATGATTGTTACTTCAGCTGGCGTTTGCCTCGCTGCATTGCTTGGCGCTGGACTTGCGTGGCAATCCGACTTTATCGCACCGAAAAAATCGACGAACGAGTCGAACCTCGTCGCGACAAAACAGGCTGTCACTACGTCCGCTCAGCAGCCTTCGGCAAACGCGACGCCGACCCAACCGGCCCCGGTTACACAAGCCGCGACGCCCAAGCCATCGCCCGAACTGGCGAAGCAACTCGAGACAATGGCGCAAGACATGGCCGCTGTGCGGCGTAGTGTTGAGCAACTCGCCGCCAAGCAGGAACAGCTTGCCGCCGCCCAACAACAGCTGGATCAACTCACCGCTCAACAAACGCAACTCGTCGCCAAGCAGGAACAAATGGCGCAAAATCTCGCGAAATTGCAGGCGACAGAGCAAAGCGTGAAACCGAGGACGACGCCTTCGACACAATCGCGCGCGGCAGCAATACCTCCGCCTCCTCGCACGCTCTCGGAGCCACCGGCGCAAGTATCGCCAGCGCCGCGCGTGCCATCGCATCCTGTTCCGCCGCTGCCCATACCTCAGTGATACGACCGCAGCATCGGCAGACCCCGCGAACGCTTTTGCCGTAACAAAATACCAATCGTAAATCTTGTGACCGCGATCACATGCGGATTGCGTGTGCGGTTCTAACTATTGCCTCACGGACTGGAGACACCCGTCAACAAAAGGCGCGATGTCATGAACGACACAAGCATCGGATATCAGGAGGAAGAAACCTTCCTTCGCTACGACGTCTCCGACGAGGCGATTGAGGCCGCGGCAGGACCTACGCGAGCTGGATACACCCTCGCAGCCTGCACCGGACTTTCTGTTTGCGAAGGTTGATCTATCCCGAGAGTGGAGGCACCTATGTCAAACAGCTTCCTGAACTGGACCAGCCGGGTCGCCATCGCAGGGCGTGTCGCCGAACGTCGTCGTCTCCATGAGACAGACGAATTGACAACCCCGGGCGACTATCACCTCCCCTTCGCCAAGGTCGATGCCGGCACAAAGGCCACGAAGTGGCTGTGGCAGGTCTACATCATATGAAAGCGAAGACCGCGCTCCCCTTTGGGGAGCGCGGTCAGCGGGCCAACATCGTTGACACGCGTCTCGTCACGGCAGTGGGACGAGCTCCGCCGGGAAATTCTTCATTCCGGGCGGCAATGCGACGTGAAGACCGTAGAACGGCGTTCCAATTTCGGCCGTTGTATCCCGCTGAGCGATTGTCTCGTCGGGACCGAGCAGCGCATCGAGGAAGACGCCGACCAGTACGGCCACGACCACGATCGATACTGCCTTGTGCATCTGAGCCTCCTGCTGCCCCGCGACGCCTGGATAATGGGCCAAGTCCGCGCAAGTGCATTGTGAGGCTCCTCACACAACGGAGATTTGTTTTTCAGCGATCGACGATCCGTTAACGGTCTAAAAATGGGCTATACGACCCGAAAGGCCCTCAAAAGCTGGAATATCGAGACGGCGACGATCAGCAGACCCACCGCAATCATCAGCTTTTGCGCCGGCACTTTTTTGACCAGCCAGCCACCGAACGGTGCTGCCAGCACACCGCCCAGGACCAGGGGAAGGAAGTGATCGAGCGCCACAGCTCCTAGCTCCGTAAAGAACGTGGTCGCGGCGGCGATCGTTACGAAAAACTCGGTCGTATTGACGGAACCGACGGAATAACGCGGTGCATGTCCTGAGCCGACGAGAGTCGAGGTGGTCAACGGACCCCACCCGCCTCCGCCACTCGCATCGAGAAATCCCCCGGCAAATCCAAGCAGCGCCGTCCAGCCGGCAGGTTTGCGTGCCTCGACCGCAATTCGCATCGACTTCCATAGAATGTAGAGACCCATGACAAGCAGGTACGCGTATACGAAACGCCGTGCGGACGTGACTTCGACGTTCGACAAAATCCATGCGCCCAGGATGGCGCCAAGAACGCCGGTGATTCCGAGTCGCGCGACCAGGCGCCAATCGACGTTACGATTATAGATATGCGAGGCCGCGGAAGCGCTGGTGGTGAAAATTTCTGCGGTGTGAACCAACGCGCTGGCGTGCGCCGGCGGAAGACCAATTGCCATGAGCGCGGTGTTCGACAACACGCCGTACGCCATGCCGAGCGTGCCATCGACGAGCTGCGCTCCGAATCCGACGGCGAAAAAAAACCACCAGCTGTCCATGGAACGTCGCCCCTTTAGCCAGCGACTCTATCAACTTCAGGGCAAACGTCGTTGCCCGAGCAAAGGACCGCAGCCAGCGGGCGTGCGCAATTCGTCGCGGGTAAAGTGGCCGGATACCGACATTAAGTTCGATTCTTAACGTTCTTGCGCCCTTTTTCGCAGCAAACTTGCGCGCGATCCTGCCCTGCCTTCCTTCTGCCATCTTGAGGCTTACTTAAGCGGCCCAGCACCCAGGCGTGATTCGGCGACGAACCGATTCCGTCAGGTCATGTGTAAAGACATGATTCATTGCAGGGGACTCATGATGACAATGAAATCTACCAGCATCGGAATTCTGATTGGCTTGCTGACGGTCACTTCGGCCAGTGCAGCAGGATGGTCGTCGGTGCACAAATATGTAAAGCGATCCGGCAATTGCTCTGGGCAAGAAATTCTTGCCAGTCACTACTCCTCAGGCACACGGACGGCCACCGGCGAGCGGTTCGATGCAAGCGGCAACACCGCAGCAGCACGGACCTGGCCGCTCGGGACCGTTCTAACCGTGACAAATCCCAAAAACGGCAAGTCCGTTACTGTCAGAATCAACGACAGGGGACCTTATGGCATTGCCTTCCGCATGGGCGCGCGGCTCGATCTCGCTCGTGGCGCAGCGCAACGGATTGGAATGCACTCGTCGCAATATGTCTGCGTTGCGTAGGGTACGTTTTCCAGTAGCGTAAAGTCGATCGGGCCTGCTTGCCACGCAAGCAGGCCCGAAGTGTTTGCGGCCAGAACGCCGCTGCCTTTATCAAATTGACCGAAACTGAGTTGTGTTTTTACTGCACCGTCAGTTGCACGAATGCGAGACCGGAAGATCCAATCGCTCGTGCACCCGCGGGCGTCAGATCGATAATCCGCCCTTTGATATAGGGACCGCGGTCATTGATGCGGACGACGACCGACTGTCCGGTCTGTACGTTGGTGACTTTGACTTTCGTCCCGAAGGGCAGACTTTTGTGAGCTGCGGTCAGCGCGGAAGCGTGCGCGTATTCGCCATTGGCGGTTTTTTCGCCGCTGTAGATAGATGCGATCCCCTTCTCTGAAGATGCCATCAGCGGCGAAGTCGATGCGACCATTGCTACCAAGGTGAAAGCCCAAAACGCTACGCGACAACGATTTCTCATTCTCTCCGCTCATAGGTTGTTGATGATGCGCAACGACGGCATCGGCGCGTCGAAGCCGGGGATTTCTATGAGCGAATGTCCCGGAGTGTCTTGTTGTGATCGGCCAAGAGATTGTTGAGGCGTGCCAGCTTGCTCGAACAACGCTGATGACGGGCGAGAATCATTCTTGGCATTCACCGCGCTTCATGTCGTGCACGGTAGTCGAGTAAAGAAAAGAAATAATCTTGCATCGCTGTCGGCAAACGCGACCGATCATTCAGTCTTTACCGGCGCACCTCGTTCCGGCGCATTTCGCAGCACCAGGCACGCGACGCCGACGGTTTTTATTTTCTTGCAGATATCGTTTGCAGAGCCTCGGGTCTCCGCCCCGATCTTCGCCTGATAGATCGGAAGCGTGCCGCGGCTGCGGATCAACGCGACGGTAATGACGGGATCATGCTCGCCGATGAGTTCGGACAATTTCGTCATGAGCCGCGAGTACGTATCAAGCACCCGATCGCGGGAAAACCCGGCCGCAAGCTGAACACCCCAAGGCAGACCGATGGCGGCCGTTATGCGCTCTTCAAGTTCATAGAAGAACCGACTCGGCCCCTGCTCGAGCGAAGCGACTAGCTCGAGACAATCCGCCTCCGGCGTCACCATCGCAACGTTGCCGGCTTTTGCCCAATCGCCAACGCTGCGCCCGGTGATTGCCTGGACGTAGCGCTGGGTTTCATCAGGCATCGTGCGGCCGCCATCGAGCCATCCGCGGACACGGCCGGGACCGGCATTGTAAGCCGCCGCAGCAAGGCCCAGGTTGCCGAACTCGTCGCGAAGCTCGCGCAGATATTCGGCCGCTTTCGGCAGCGCCTGAACGGGATCGAAGGGGTTGCTCAACGCACGCTCGGCCGCCGTGCGTGCCATGAACTGAGCTATACCTTGTGCGTGTGCCCCGCTTCGTGTTCGCGGTCCGACCGCAAGCGGGTCGAAGCGACTCTCACGCCAGATAACGCGAACCAGAAAAGCAGTCGGCAGATCGTTGGCGCGGGCCGCTGATTCCAGCATAAGGCAAAGCGAGGAACGCGACGGCGTTGCCGCAGCTCCAGGCCCGCCTGTGAGCAGCAGCGCAACCGAAATCGCAGGCACTACCCAGCGGACGTACCGCATGCCAACAGGACATAAGCCTATCAAGCGGTCGTTCCAACCCCCGCCGGATTGCGCCGCTGTCCTGACCTGGACTACGATTTGAAATGATCTTTCGTCAGCTCTTCGATCAGGTGTCCAGCACCTATTCCTATCTGCTCGCGAGCCGTCCCGGCGGCGAGGCGTTGATCATCGATCCGGTTCTGGAAAAGGTCGACCGCTATCTGCATCTCGTTCACGAACTTGATCTCAAGCTCGTAAAGGCCGTCGACACGCATCTGCATGCAGACCACATCACCGGGCTCGGCGCACTGCGTGACCATACGCATTGCATTACGGTCATGGGCGAGCAGACAAAGGCTGACGTCGTCTCGATGCGTCTGTCGGATGGCGACCGGCTGACGATTGAGGGTATGTCGCTCGATGCCATCTACACACCGGGGCATACCGACGATTCATACAGCTTCGTCATGCCCGATCGTGTCTTTACCGGCGACACGCTGCTGATCCGAGGCACTGGCCGCACTGATTTCCAGAACGGCGACCCGCGCCAGCAATACGAGTCCATATTCAATCGCCTGCTCAAGCTTCCCGACACAACACTCGTGTACCCCGCTCACGACTACAAGGGCGACACCGTCTCGACGATCGGCGAGGAGAAGGCCTTCAATCCGCGACTACAGGTGAAATCGGTCGAGGACTATGTCGACCTCATGAACAATCTCAAGCTTGCCAATCCGAAGATGATGGACATTGCGGTACCGGCCAATGTCAAAGTCGGTCTTGCCCAGGAGAAAATTGCTCTTCGCGGCTGGGCGGTCACCGCAACGCAAGCGCTTGCGATCGTCGGCAAGCCTGACGTCGCGCTTATCGATTTGCGCGAGCGTTCGGAACGTGAGCGTCACGGCACGATACCCGGCTCACTGCATGTCCCCTACCCGGCTTTGCAGGAAAACATCAGCGAAGGCGGCATGCTGCACGAGCTTGCGAAATCGACGAACAAGCGGCTGCTGTTCTACTGCGCATTCGGTGAGCGCTCGGCGATGGCAGTACAGGCGGCACAGGACGCGGGTCTCGCTTCCGCGTGCCATATCCAAGGCGGCATAGACGCCTGGAAGAAGACGTCCGGCCCGCTTAGTCGCTAGAAAGCTCGCGCAACGTGCGCGCGGGCCTCATGGGCCTCATGGGCCTTTCTGCTTCGGCTTGCCGCCTCCCTGAAACTTGGGCCGATTGCCAGGATTGCGGGGACCCGCCGCATGAAATTGCTGGCTGGTGACCATCCTCGAGTTTTTGTTGCCCGCGCCGACGTTGATGTTCTTGTTGCCGGTCTGGATGTTCTTGTTGCCAGTCTGGATGTTCGCAATGTTTTTGTTGGTCTTGATCCCCTGGACGCCTTTATTGCTTTGCAGCCCCTGGCTGCCCTGAATGCTCTGGATGCCTTTGCTGGTCTGGACGCCCTGGAGGGCCTTGTTGCCCTGGATGCCCTGAACACCCTGTGTGCCCTGGATGCCTTGAATTGTTCGGGCACCCTGGAGACCTTGGGTACTTCCAAACTGTCGTTGCAGGTTCGTATTCTTGAATTGCACGTTGCCGTGGTGCGCGGGATCAAATCTCCAGTTCTGAAACTGGCCGCCGCCGGTGAAATTCACCCTGTTGAATCTGCCGTATAGCGCCGTGTTGGTCTGGATCGCCGCGAACCCGCCGTGGCCCCAATTGTAGTGATACCAAAGCGCCGGACCGACGAAGAGTGCAGCGCCAAATCCGAACACCGGCCCAACAGTCCACCAGGGCGGATGCCAGAAGAAGGGAACGTAAGCCGGCCCCCAGTAGCCCGGGCCGTAGACAAGGACCGGATCGTAGACCGGCACATAAATGTAATCAGGCTCAACCGGTTCGATGGCGATGTATTCGGGCGGGCCTGCATAGCCGGTGCTCGGTGCGGGCACGCGGCTGACCTTCTGCTCTTTGCTCGATTTCAGATTGCCCGTCACTTCGGCCTGCTTGCGCAAGGCCTGAACCGCGAGCTGGATGTCGTCGGGTTGGGCGAGAAAGGCCTCGCCGAGCTGGTTGGTCCAATCCAGCTTCTCGTTCATCATCGACAGCACCTGGGGTACCGACGTCAGTCCCTTGACGCTCGGGTCCCACGGCTGCTGCTGCATGGCGCTCTCGAGTGCCGAGCCCTTCAAGCTCGGGTTCTTTTCGACCCAACGAGACGCGAGCGTCACTTCGAGCGGATAGGTCGACGCCGTCAGCACCTGTGCCAGCAGAGGATCAGGATAAAGCGCGATCGGCGCAACCAATTGCTGGATCTGCTGCTGGGTGAGCGCAGGCTGCTGTTGTTGAGGCGGCTGTTGCTGCGGTGGAGGCTCTTGCGGCGGGGGCTGTAGTTGTGGCGGCGCCTGTTCGGGAGGCTGCTGCGCCTGGACCGCTACGGGCCCATACGCGCCTGCCAACCCGATCCCTACCGCTACCGTGAAGCTGAATTTACGTGCAGAACACCAAGCCGACATGAGGGAACTCCTTTGCGGCTTTCGCCGCCCCGCCGTCGAACGCCCCAAAGCATCTTATGCAAATGTAACGCAATTCTCCATGCTCGTTTTCCGATATGTCTTTTTTACGGAACAAGAGTGTCCTGCTTCACAGAGCGTGTGTGCGCCGCAGCGGTAGATTGATGAAATGAATTGGCGCGATTTGAAGGAGGCTGCAAATGGCCAGCACCGTTCGATCACACCGCGGCGAGGCCGGCTTGTGGAAAATGCTGGCTATCGGCGTTCTCGCCCTGCTCGCCTTCATCTGGTGGGACACTTACACAGCGGCCGGTGCCCGCGCCGCTCTCGAACAACAGCACAATATCGAAATGAATTCGGAAAGTCGGACGTTCTGTGAAAAGTGGGGCATGACGGCAGGGACGAAAAGATACAACACGTGCATTGCCGACATCGAGACGATCCGCGCGAACCATGAGAAGCGCGTCATGGAAGACTTTGGTTTTTTGGGAAATCTGTAGTTGGTCGATGGGCGCCGACGCGCGATCTCGAGGTAGGCGCGCGTTTCACGCTGCGCACGCGTGCACCTGTCAGCATCGGAAATGTGACGATCGAGATTTCCCATAGGTCGACCGCATAAAGGCGACGGATGCGCGTGCGCGGATCAATGCGGGCCTTCGCCGTACGAAAGCCTATCGACAGACCGTCGATGGCGCCGGCGCGCAAGAGCGAGAGCAATTCGCGCCCGCGCGTCACATCGGGGATCAGCCGCCCGCGCGCAAAAAGACCGCGATGGTCTTCGCGCAGTTCAAGCCAGATGCCGACCGGCTCGGACGGGTCGTGCTGGAACAGCATTGGTATACGACGAAGTCCGCGCGTCGCGAGCGTGTCGGCAAACGCGCCGCGCATGACCATGTCGCGCGCCTGATCGATCTCGCCGAACAGGCTGGCGTAGCCCTCGACGGTGCCATCGGCATCGATCGTTGTTCGTGGTGCAAATACGGAGGCGACGGTCGGTTCGGATGAAGGTGCAAGCATGAGATCCTGAAAACAAAAAGCCGCCCCTTTGCAGGGACGGCACACATCGGTTGGCGAAAGGACAATCAGAGATTCAGGCCGTGCATCTCACCGGGCGCGGACTTGTCACATCTGCCGCGCGGGCCGCGCCCAAGACGATCAAGAAATTCGCGGAATATATCGAGATGATCATGCCGGCTATGAGTCTCGAGCCGGTTCAGTTGCGGTACGGAATCGATCGGTTCCATCAGTGGTCTCCAAAAAGTTCGTTGAAGCGCGCGAGCTCGCGCACGAATTCATCAAACCGCCGGCTCGCGGCAGTTAGCTCGCGCAAGGCAAACCAGGTGAGCGCGCTTGCGGAAAGCGCCCATAGCAGCAGGGCGAGATGCGCAAGATCGCCGCGTTCGGCGAAGGTACGGATGAGGTCTGACATGTTACGTGCCGAAGATTTCAGGGGTGCTTAGCGCTACTGCCAGCGCATAAACGGGAATTAATTCGGTCGCCCTGAGACGGCCTGCTACGATCCGTCATTACCGAAGCGGTGTCGTAGACGCGGGGCTGCATGCAAAGACGCGAATTCATCGCTCTTGTCGGCGGCGCAACGTTCGCCTGGCCGCACGTTGTGCGGGCTCAGCAATCGATGCCCGTCGTCGGTTTTCTAAACGGTGCCGCACCGGAGCTTTACACGAAATTCCTTCGTGAGTTCCGACGTGGTCTCAACGAGATGGGCTTTGTCGAAGGCCAGAATGTTGTCGTCGAGTATCGCTGGGCTGAAAATCACTACGAACGCCTGCCGGAGCTTGCCGCCGAACTGATTCGCCGTCAGGTAACGGTCATTGCCGCTACCAGCACTCCCGCGGCGCTCGCTGCAAAGGCGACCAACACAAAGATTCCGATTGTCTTTACGACGGCTAGCGATCCCGTCGCGCTTGGCTGGGTCGCGAGCCTGGCGCGGCCCGCCGGCAACATGACGGGGGCTACTCAATTGAACATGGAGCTCGGGCCGAAGCGGCTCGAGTTGATGCGCCAGTTGTTGCCCGACGCAGCCAGCATCGCGCTCGTCGTCAACCCAAACAATCCGCGCGTGGCCGAAGTGCAGACGCATGATGCGCAGGAAGCAGCGCGCTCACTTGGACTGCAACTGCAGATCTTGCAGGCGAGCACCGCGGCTGAATTCGACAGTGCCGTCGCGGGATTGTCCAAGCGATCGGTCGGACTCGTGATCGCCGGCGGCGATTCGTTTTTCCTTAGCGAAAGTGCAGCGCTGGCTGAAATCACCGTGCGGCACGGCGTACCAACGGCCTTTCTCGGTCGTGAGTTCGCAACGGCCGGAGGATTGATCAGCTACGGCGGTAGCGTCGCCGATTCGTATCACCTCGCCGGCATCTACACAGGCCGAATCCTCACTGGCGAAAAAGCAGGCGACCTGCCGGTGCATCGGTCCTCGAAAGTCGAGATGTTCATCAATCTCAAGACCGCCAAGGCGTTGGGCCTCACAATCCCGCCAGGGCTCGTGATCGCCGCCGACGAGGTCTTTGAGTGATCTGCGTAACAATTCACAGCGCACAACTAGATATTTGGCAAGACACGCGCGCCTGTGATTTTATAGTCGCGATGATGAGTTCTTCCGATCCAGATGGCCCCTATTTCCTGCCGCTACGCGGCGGGCCGGATCGGCCGCGCGCTGCGGAAGCGCCCGCACCCGGGCGCACGATAAGAGGTATGGGCACATTGACACTGACGCGCGCCGGCAAGGGCCGCGATGGCGAGTGGTCGACCGACGACTACGACGTGTTCGAAGGACCTCGCCTCATTGGCCATATTTCCCTGTCGACGCAAGGACCTCAGGGCATGCCGTGGTTCTGGGAAATCAGGGCGCGGCCCGAAAGTACGCAAAACCGCGGTTACGCCGTGAGCTGCGACCAGGCGATGAAGGAACTCAAGGCGCGTTGGGCTAACCCCGCCAGTTTTTAGCAACCTGTCGCACGCAAAAAATGACGCCCGGCTGCGGGGACGGCAGCGGGCGTCATCCGGATCGGACTGAAATAGTTCGCCGACCCACGTCAACGCGAAGACTGTTTCTGTGCAGTCTGCTTCTCCAGCGACTGTGCCGCCTGCAAATGTTTCTGCAGGACTGGCAGAGTCTCCTTGGCCAGACGGCCGGCCGCGTCGTTCTTGGCCGCTTCCTGCCGATATGCCTTGATGTCCTCCTGATGGTCTTTCACCATCGACTTCGCGAAGGACCTGTCGAAGGAAGCACCGGAAAGAATCGTGAGCTTGGCATAGGTCGCTTTTGCGCCAATGCTTGAACCGGTCGGCGGCGTCACGCCGAGTTCCCCGGCCACCTGCTCGGCCTTGGTTCTGTGGTCTCCGTGGTCTTTAACGAGCATTGCGCCGTATTGCTTAACGGCGTCACTCTGCCCTTTTTCCTGGGCCAGTTTGCCGACGTCGACCTCGGCAATGTCGCCCTGGATAGCCGAAGAAATAAATTTCTGGCTCGCTTTGTCGACCGGCTTCGATTGCGCCAGCGCGCCGGTCGCGGCCAATGTTCCTGCCAGCGCGACTGCCAGCATCGCGGTTGTCCTGATCATGATTGCACCTGAAGTTCCATTCACCTTGCGTCCTAACGACGAGGCTTCCGCAATAAAACGGCTGGCGCCCAATATTTGTTCCTAGTTGGACTGTTGGAACACATCTCCGCCTTCAATTGGTCCGTAACCCGCGGCGAGACGTTTTTCATTCACGCTGAGGAACGGTGCGTTGCTGACGCGTTCCCATAGCGACGCTCGGTCGGCGCTTAGCGCCTCGACTTTGTCGGTGTCGACAGAGAGCATGAGGTATTCGCCGAAGACTGGCGCCAGCCAATGTGTAAGCGCGCAGCCAACGCGCCCGGCGAGTGGCAGCACGCTCTGACGCCAAAACACCCGATTGGCTTCCTGATAGTTCGAATACGTATTGTCACCGGGAATTCCCAACAACATAGGCGGAACTCCGAAGGCCAGCGCGATTTCGCGCGCGGCGGCATGTTTGGCCTCCAGGAAATCCATGTCGCGCGGAGACAAGGACATCGGTCGCCAATCGAGCCCACCTTCAAGTACAAGCGGGCGGCCGGCATTGTTCGCCCCTTGATAGAAGTCTGCGAATTCCTTTTTCAGGCGCTCGTATTGCAGCGGCGACAGTATCCCGCCATCCGTTCCCGCATAGACGAGTGCCCCGCACGGGCGCGCGGCATTGTCGAGCAGCGCCTTGTTCCAGCATGCCGCCGCGTTGTGGGTGTCAACCGCAATGGCCGCGGCTTCCAGCGGGCTTTGACCGTAGTGGTCGTCGAGGGGATTAAAAAACGTGAGGTGGAGGATCGGCGGTAGGGCCGCATTCTGATCGAAGCGCACGGTTGATCCCGCCACTGAGTATTCATAGGCCTGCGGCCAGCCATTCGGCCCCGGCAAGAGCTTCATACGGTCGGGCCGCAGTGCGTAGAGCTCGCGGACCCGCGCTTCGCCCTCCACGTCAAGGCCGACCGCCTCGATGTAGGCATTGCCGGCAAGCAGAAGGTGCGAGGCAATGGCTTCGAGCAATGAAGCACCGTCCTGACGCGGGTTCGGGCGCTTCACGAGATCAAGCAGAGGATGGCTGTCGCGTTCGGCCGTGCCTTCGTAGAGAACAAAAGTCAGCGCGCCGATGCTCTCGGCGATCAGCCGCACGGCGCGGTAGACGATGGCGTTCCTTGCGTAACCTTCGCGTGCCAGCGCGGCATAGTCACGCGGCGTCCAGCGTGCGTGTCCCCCACTCTCCACCGCAAACAGTCGCGCTGCGCGGGACGATTTTGATTCCGTGAATAGAAACTTGAAAGGATTAAACATGCCGTTCCTGTCGCCCGGACGCATTCGCGCCGGAACAAAATTGGAGCTCGTCTTGTGAAGGGCAATACAAAAACGCGCCGGAAAATCTCGGCGCGAAAAATCAGACGCAGGCCAGAAGCACTCAGGGCCTGGTCACCACATACGCTATTGCGAAGAGGACAATGACTGCGAGCGTGCCGATCAAGAGCACGTAGCGCACGTTGTGACCCGTGACGCCCGCGCGCGCTTCGGTCGTGCTTTCTACGATACGATCGTTTTCCATGTGCGGCATCGGTCACTCCGTCGGCAACAGCGCCTTGCTTAAACGCAGCTCGCCTGCGGCTGTTCCGCAGCCGGTTCAACCATCGCAGAGTGCAAATGTGGAGCGTGCCGAATGTCTAGCCCCGCAGCGTCACGGTGTCAAGACTATTTTCCTAGGAATTTTTCCTCAGCATCGCAGCCTGACTAGGATTTTGTCTTGGGATCGTCGAGCTTCGGCGGCGGCGGCTCATACACGACATCGTTCGCACTGTTCCGCCTCGCCTGCTCTGCCAGACGCAGGAATGCCCAGCCCAAGCTTTCAAGTTCGACCCGCTTTTCAGGATCACTCTCGCACTCGGCCTTGGCCAGTAACTCGGCCGCACGAAACAGGTAACCGTCCCCCGAGGACATTGTTTGGTCCTACTATGTCTTTTTACGCACGCTATGAACGTGCAATGCAACATTTCTGAAATCGTTCCGGGAACGCCGAAAAAACTTGCAACAAAACGGTTCACAATTTGCAAATGGTAGGATTGTAGGCGCGGCGTCCCGCAGTGCGGCGTGCTGCTGCTTTAAATTCCAACCATATATTCGCCGACACTCGACTCCGGACTTACCGGAGAGCACATTCAATTCACCACCGGCAAAAGCCTGGCAGGCGCCAGTGGCTGAGAGACCAGTAGTACTCCCACCTGAACTACAGGGAGCAGTGATGCCGCAATCACACATCTTCGATCCGTCATTTCCGGACGTCGAGCGGCCAAGTTGTCCCAAATGCGGTACGGCCATGTGGTTGTCGCACATCACACCCAACCGACCCTCGCGCGACAGGCGCACGTTCGAGTGCCCGGCGTGCGACTACTCGGTCGAGGTCATTGTCCAGTACGACGACGTCTAAGCCTGCCCCAAGCCCGCGTTAAGTCGCGCGGGGCGCATGGAACCCGGCCGACAAATCGACTAGTCTCCCCGCGGGGCGAAAAGCGGGGGGTTGGGCTTGGCCGAAAAGCGAACCAAAAATTCTGGGGTGATGATCGTCGCTTTTGCGGCGGTTGCTGCTTGGCAGATCTACGACATGGCCACGGCAACCGAGACGCCGAGCCGAGCGCTCATGGTCCTGCAATATGTACTGCTCGCCGGGCTTCTTGTGGGGCTAGCTGGCGCGCTGCTCAATTTTCTCCGGTCACAGTAAGAGCGCGCTCGATCGGCCCATCGCGCCGTCGGTCTCAGCGTGGGGTGTCGGAGTGGCAGGCGCGAGCGGGTTGGTCCCACAGCCAGCCGCACTTGGTGCATCCGCCGAGACTGAGGCCGAGCAAAACGACAGATATAATGACGGCCGCGCGCTTCGGGAGAGGTCCATACATGACCGCAAGCATAGCTGAATGCAGCGGAGTCGGCGAGAGCCGCCTCTGGTCTACCCGGACAACCATTTTCATTCATTCGAATGATGGCGCTTCTCATCCAATCGGATGACAGCAATGCGCCCTATGCTCTTCATTCGATGGACGAAAGCCCTATATGAAGTTCCGCATATGAATGGCAGTTTATAGTGAGTGGGCGAAGCGATTTTTCCGCCTCGCCCACCGCTGCCTAACGAAAGGCACCCGATGTCCATCCGTCCCGTCAAACGCATTGTGCAATCGCAGCCCACCATCGAGGGCGCCGGTGTCAAACTACGGCGCGCCTTCGGCTTCGGCGACACGGCGGAGACCGATCCGTTTCTGCTGCTCGACGATTTTCGCAATGACCGGCCCGCTGACTATCTCGCTGGCTTCCCTTGGCACCCTCACCGCGGCATCGAGACCATCACGTATGTGCTCTCCGGTACGGTAGAGCATGGCGATAGTCTGGGAAATCGCGGCACGCTCGGCTCGGGTGACGTGCAATGGATGACCGCAGGGCGCGGCATCATGCATCAAGAGATGCCGCTCGGCGACACACAGGGTCGCATGCATGGTTTTCAGCTCTGGGCAAACTTGCCTTCGTCGCTGAAGATGACGGCGCCGCGTTATCAGGACGTCAAGGCTAACGAAATTCCGGAAGTCGTAGACGACGACGGCACCCGCGTGCGCATCGTGTGCGGTGACTTCTGGGGCAAGAAGGGGCCGGTCGACGGCGTCGCTGCCGATCCGCGCTATCTCGACATCTTTGTCCCAGCCGGCAAGCGCAAGATTCTCAAGGTCGAGGTTGAGCGCCATGCCTTCGCTTATGTGTTCGAAGGCAGCGGTACGTTCACCGCCGCCTCGCAACCGATCGGCGTGCTCAGCGAGAAGCAGGTCGACGGAAATGAAATCCTCATCCGCGAAAAGGCTGGCGATCGCTCGCTTGTTCTGTTCGATTCAGGTGACGAGATCGCTGTGCAGGCAGGCGACCAAGGCATTCGCTTCCTGCTGGTGTCCGGCAAACCTATTCAGGAGCCGGTCGCCTGGTATGGACCGATCGTCATGAACACGCAGACGGAGCTTCAGCAAGCCGTGTCGGAGCTGCGTAACGGCACCTTCATCAAGGATCAGGCGTCGGGACCGGCCACCCGCTAAACCCGCGCCATCAAGGAACTTTTCGCCTCGCCCGGCGTTTGCGCGCTGGGCGAAGGGGGATAGGATGCGCCGTTGGCGCGATGATGCAGCTGGGATCCCAATGGAAGCAGTGACACGTGTGCGCGATATGCGCTCGCGCGTGGAAGAATTTGATTGGGCTGATACACCGCTGGGGCCGGCAGTAAACTGGCCTCAATCCTTGAAATGGAGCGTCGATCTCGTCCTGGCGTCTGGCTTTCCCATGTCCGTTCGGTGGGGGCCGGAGCTGATCATGATCTACAACGAGGCTTACGGCGCCCTGCTCGGCGATCGCCACCCGGCCGCGCTGGGAAAGCCGCTGCGCGAGGTCTGGCCGGAAATCTACGGTGAGCTCGGCATCCTCAATCAAGCGATCCTGCGCGGCGAGCGCGACGGTTTCTTCGCAGAGGATCACCCGTGGCTGATCTACCGATACGGCATCCCTGAAGAGGCCCGGTTTACAATCAGCTACAGCCCGATCCCGGATACCTCCGCACCCAGTGGAATTGGTGGCGTGCTTGTAACCGCCTTCGAAACGACGGAGCGCGTGCGCAATGAGAAGGCGCTGCACGTACTCACAGAGCGACTTGAAACGGAAGTGGAGCAACGCACGCGCGAGCGCGATCGCATCTGGAAGGTGTCCGAGGATCTGCTTGGCGTTGCGAACTTCGACGGCTATTTCCTCAGCATCAACCCCGCGTGGACAAATCTGCTCGGCTGGACCGAGAACGAAATAAAATCGCTGCACGTCAACCAGCTGCGTCATCCAGACGATGCGGCGGCAGCCACCGCCGTGCGCGAGCAACTGGCTCACGGTCTGCAAACCGCACGTATCGAGAACCGTTTCCGTCACCGTGACGGGACGTGGCGGTGGATTTCCTGGACCATGACCACCGATGAAGGTCTCATCTACTTATCCGGCCGCCATATTTCAGCCGAGAGAAAATCCGCCGAAGACCTGAGGCAAAGCGACCAGCAATTTCGTGCATTGGTGGCCGGTGTCACCGATTATGCCTTGTATATGCTCAATCCGACCGGCGTCGTGTCGAGCTGGAATGTGGGCGCCGAACGGATCAAAGGCTACATGGCCGACGAGATCATCGGCCGGAATTTTTCGCAGTTCTATACGCCGGAAGACCGCAAGGCCGGACTACCAAACCGCTCCTTGTCGATCGCGGCTGCAACCGGTCGATTCGAGGCGGAAGCCTGGCGCATGCGCAAGGACGGATCCTTGTTCTGGGCCAACGTCGTCATCGACGCGATCCGCGACGAGTCCGGGACGCTCATCGGCTTCGCCAAGATCACACGCGACATCACGGAAAAGCGCAATGCGCAAGAAGCGCTCGAACGGGCCCATGAACAGCTCGCGCAAGCGCAGAAAATGGAGGCGCTTGGTCAGCTGACCGGCGGCGTCGCGCATGACTTCAATAATTTGCTGATGGTCGTGAGCGGACAAGCTCAATCGCTCGTGCGCCGGATGACCGATCAGAAGAATATTCGTTCGCTGGAAGCGATCCTCGCTGCCGCTTCGCGCGGTGAAGCGCTCACGCGACAACTGCTGACCTTTTCGCGGCGGCAGACGCAAAATCCGCGGACGGTAAGCCTGGGTCAGACCATCTCCGCATTTCGTGACGTGCTTGCGAGTTCAGCGCGCGGCAAGATCGATCTGCGTATAGAGATCCCGCAAGACGTCTGGCCTGTCTCGATCGACATTCCCGAATTCGAACTCGCGCTGGTCAACCTTGTGGTCAACGCACGAGATGCCATGCCCGAAGGTGGCACGATTACAGTGTCGGCGGAAAACGTGAGGCTGCGCGGCGACGAGACCGTTGATTCTCTCGAAGGGGAATTTGCGGCACTGATGATCAGCGATACCGGCGCCGGCATTCCGCCCGAAGTGCTGCCGAAGATCTTTGAGCCATTTTTCACGACGAAAAGTCCCGACAAGGGCACAGGGCTCGGTCTCTCGCAGGCTTACGGATTTGTGCAGCAGTCAGGTGGCGGAATTGTCGTCCGCAGCCAGCTCGGCCAGGGAACGCGGGTCACGTTTTATTTGCCGCGCAGCCACGCTGCCGTCACCACCGTGGTTCCCGAAACGACCACCCAGACGTACGGCGAGGGCGAGATCATTCTTGTTGTCGAGGACAACCCGGATGTGAAAACAGTGGCCACCACGCTGCTGGAGCAACTCAATTACCGTACAGTGGCAGTCGATGATGCAAAGTCAGCGCTCGATTTTCTGGCCGCGGGGAAATCCGTGGACATGGTGTTTTCCGACGTGATGCTGCCCGGGGACCTCGACGGCCTGGGACTGGCCGAGACCATCGGCAACCGCTACCCGCGAATTCCGGTCTTGCTCACGAGCGGCTACGCGAAGGCGCTCAGTGGCCAGCACGGGATGCCGATCCTGCGCAAGCCCTATCAGATTTCCGCCCTTGCCGAAGCGGTGCGTTCAACGCTCGGAAAGAGCCGCAACCAGTCGTCGTAAGCGCGACATATCGTGGGCTTCCGCCCGTGGCGCCGGGAGTGATAGCGTTGGCGCGTCCGGGGTACGTGCTGCAACCGCGATCCGCCCGTCTGCAACCAAGAATGGACGGCAGATCCGCTGACGGGAGGTCAGACATGAGCCTATCGCGATCGATCAAGCCACTATTGTTGAGCGGCGCCCTTTTGTTCGGCGCGTTTGCGTCACGCGCGCAGGCCGAAGAACTGCGCATCGGCTTCATCGCGCCGATGACCGGCCTCTTTGCCCAGGTCGGAAAGGACATGGTCGACGGATTCCAGATGTATCTGGACGAGCATGGCAACAAGCTGGGCGGCATGGACGTCAAATTCATACTTGAGGACGACCAGGCCAAACCCGACCTTGGCGTCACAAAGGCCAAGAAGCTCGTGCTGAACGATCAGGTCCAGATGTTCGTCGGCGGCGTGCTTGCATCGACGGGCTATGCGCTCGCACCTGTCAGTACCGAAATGAAGACGGTCTACATCGCTTCGATTCCGGCGGCTGATGATTTGACGCAGCGCCAGGCGGACAAATTTCCCTATCTGATCCGCACCGGCTGGTCCTCCTCGCAGCCAGCACACCCGATGGGCCAATGGGCCTGCGATCAGGGCTACAAGAAGATCGTCGCGGTGGGCGCCGATTATGCCTTCGGCTATGAGCAGGTCGGCGGTTTCCAGAAGACGTTCGAGGATTGCGGAGGCAAGATCGTCCAGAAGATCTGGCCGCCGCTCGGCACCAAGGATTTCGGGCCCTTCATCCCCACGATCAAGGCCGATGCGGATGCCGTGTTCGCCCTGATGGTCGGACCGATGGCGTTGCAATTTCCAAAGCAATTGCGCGCGGCCGGATACAAGAAACCGATTATCGGCGGTGGCACGAGCTATGACGAATTCGCCCTGCCCTTCATGGGCGACGAAGTCGTCGGCGACGTCTCCTCGCTGCAGTACAGCGCCGCGTTGACGACCGCGAAGAACGAGGCCTTCGTGAAGGCCTACCGCGCCAAATACGCCAAGGTGCCGTCGTACTTCTCGGAGAGTAACTACACGACCGCACAGCTGATCGACGAAACCATCAAAAAGAGCGGCGGCAAATGGCCGGGTGCCGATCAATTCATCAAGACGATGTCGGGGCTGAAGGTCGACGCGGTCCGCGGACCGGTGTCATTCGATGACATGCGCAACCCGATCCAGGACATCTACATCAAGAAGGTCGAGAAGAAGCAGATGTTCGGCTACGACAAGCCCGAGCTCTGGAACACCGTGATCAAGACGTATCCGGCCGTCAGCCAGTTCTGGACATACGGTAAGGACAAATTCCTCGCGCAGCCGGTCTACAGCCGCGACTTCCCGCCCTGCAAATTCTGCGAGTGACAAATTCTGCGAGCGAAACGTCACGCACAAAAAACCCCGGCGTTGCGCCGGGGTTTTCTTTTTCGCAAACGTTGCGGCTCACATCACGGGCACGGATGACGCTGCCCGTCGTAACCCATGTAGGTGCCGCTGCGCGGGTCATATGATCTGAAGCGGCGCATGCAGTACTCCACGCCGCCGCCGCCACCACCGCCTTCTTCGTAGTAGCCGGGATCGGCCTCATAGGCAGGCGCTGCGTAATACGGGCCGCCGCCATAATAGTACGGGCCACCGTAGTAGCCACCGCCGTAATAGTAAGGCGCCGCGAGCGCTCCGCCGATGATGGCGCCAGCGGCCAGGCCGCCGCCAAGGCCCCAGCCCCATCCGCGGCCCCATCCACGGCCTCCCCAACCCCAGCCTCTGCCGCCCCATCGCACAGTCTCGATGTTGCTGGTGGCTGCATTCTTGATCGCCAGCGCGCCGCCTGCCGGCGCCGCCGCGGCGACATTCGCAAATGACGGCACAACAACCGCAATCAACGCGGCGGCCATCAGTTTCGTGATCGTGTTTGGCATTGCTACACCTCTGGATGAATCCTGCTGCGATTGTGTCTGGCCCTTGTGGCCACTTCTTGTCGGTTCGTTCGGGCCTAATCTGATAGTTAACGCCCACCGGCAGGGCTAAGTTGCAGGCCTGCGCGAATCTGAATCACGCGATTCCGCGGCGAAATTCAGTCGGGGTGAGACCGGTCGTCCTACGAAATGCGGCGGAAAACGAGCTGGTCTCGGCAAAGCCGACCGCCAACGCCACCTCCGTCACTGAACGGTTTGACAGCATTTCCTTGGCGCGTTCGATCCGCCGGCCGGTATGGTAACGGTGCGGGGGTATGCCGAAGGACTGCTTGAACGCGCGGGCAAAGTGATAGGGACTCAATTCCGCAATCGCGGCGAGCTCTGACAATTTCACCTCACGCGCCAGGTTCTCCTCGACGAAATCCGCCACTCGCTTCTGCTGCAGGCCGGTCAGCCCGCCGCGCGCCGGCACGGAGATGGCGCCGCCGTTCATCCGCATCAGTTCGTGGGCCAATAAAACACCGAGCGCTTCGGCATAGTGCGGCAACGGTCCGTCGGCGTTGAGAGTCTGCTGTTTCAATTTGGCCGCGAGCTGCCAGATGTCCGGATCGAAAAAGAACAGGCGCGGTCGAAAATCGGCCTCGGCAAACCGCAACGTGTTGTCGAGCAGCGGCCCGCGCGGATCGATATAGAAATAGTTCACGCGCGTGAGTACGCGCGGATTTTGCCAACCGTAGAATTTGTGCCCTGCCGGCACGAAGGTGAGCCGGCCGCTGAGATTGCGCAGCGTCGAGCGCGGCAATCCCTCGACCAAAGTCTCACCGTCCTCACGTTCGGATTGCTCCGCCGCGATCAACAGATGCTGCGGCGAATTGAACGTGTAGTCGAACGGGTTCTTACGCACCGCCGTGACGACGTCGGCGCGTAGACCTTGCCATTCAGAGTATTGTCGATTGATCAGTTCCGGCGGAGCAAAATTAACCCATTGCTTTGGTTCATCGGCTTGGACATTCGGCATGCGATCTCCATTCAGGATCGCCGCCCCTTGGACTTTCCACCGGTTTTGTTGGTTCGGTGATGTTGATATCGGCGCGTTTTGTTCGCGCGCAAGTCACGCCTGCGTGAGTTAATGCCGCCGTTATGGGCATTCGTTTTGCGCATGCAAGCCCTGCAGTGCGCGCAGCAAAGCGGAAACAACGCCAGCAATTCCGAGCAAGCGATTCAATTCATCTCTACCCATGTTGCGGACAGCGGGCGGGCCGTTGTCGCCCGCCGCATATGAAGATGGAGATGAAACCGATGAAAAAACTACTCTTGAGCGCGGCCCTGACTGCCATGCTGGCATCACCCGCCTTTGCCCAGTCGTACAATGCGGGTTACGGGACAGGCAACCTCATCGACCAGCCTGCCCTCGAGCATGGTGGTTCAACTGCGTCCGGCAGCGAGGCCTTCGCTGCTGCGCCGCCGCGCGTCAGCGCCCGTCACGCGCGCAATACGCGTCCCGAGCAGGTCGTATCGCCGAACGATCCCTACACCGTCTATGACGAGTCCGGCGACTATGCCGGCCGCGATCCGGATCCGAACATTCGGTTCGAACTGCATCGCGACAATGCACGCGACGAATAATCTCAAGGTGTAGGACCACAAAAACCCCGGCCAGCGGCCGGGGTTTTCTCTTGAGTGCCTTGCGTCGCATTGCCAATCTGTCGCGATGAACGAACTTGCCGACCGCATTGTCGGGCACTACGAGCGTCACGCGGCAGCCTGGGATGAGGATCGCGCCCGCGCCGCGTGGAACGACAAACCCTGGCATGATCGCTTCATAGCCATGCTCCCAAAAAGTGCGAGCGTGCTCGACCTCGGGTGCGGATCGGGCAACCCGGTCGCGCGCAACATGGCGGCGCACGGATTGAAAATAACCGGCGTCGATTCTTCCCCGACGTTCATTTCGCTGTGTCGCGACCGCCTGCCCGGGCACACGTGGATCGTCGGCGATATGCGCGCCCTGTCCTTGAAGCGGTCCTTCCAGGGAATTCTGGCGTGGGACAGCTTTTTCCATCTCAAGCCTGCCGACCAACGCAAGATGTTCGAGGTGTTTCGCGAACACGCCGCCCCGTCCGCCGTGCTGATGTTCAATGCGGGCCCAAGGCACGGCGAAGCAATCGGCAGCTATCGCAATGATCCGCTCTATCATGCCAGTCTCGATCCCGCCGAATACGCGAGGCTGCTCGACGGAATCGGATTCAAGATCGTTGCACATGTCGTCGAAGATGCGCAGGCCGGCGGCCGGACGGTCTGGCTCGCACAATCGAGCGAGTAACGGCGGGCGCTTCTACTCGGCGGGGATCGGCGTTGCAGGCGCGGTGGGCGCGGTCGCGGCCTGCGACGGCGCCGACGGTCCCCTGAGCGGCCGCTCTTCCATCGCAATCAGGAACGCCATGCCGAAGGAAAGCACCAAGGCACAGGCGAGAAATACGAAACGGAACGCATAGGCGAGTTCAGGCGCCGAAGCCGTGCGCGCCAGCATTTCGACCGACATTCCGGTGACCCCGCCAAGGCCGCCGAGAACGATCGCACCGAGCACCGCGACGACCAACGCCGAGAACAGCGCACGGAAGAAATTGGCGGCGCCGGTGGCAACGCCCATCTGCGAGCGCGAAACGGCGTTCTGCATGCAGACGGTTGATATGGGAAACACTGTTCCAAGTCCGGCGCCAATCACGAGCAGCAGAAGAAGCACGAGTATTGTCGGCATCGACGCCGGCCATATTGCAAGCGGTGCGAGTGACAGGATGGAGATCATGAGCCCGATCAAGGATACTCGCTTGTAGTGGACCATATAGGTCATCATCCGGCCGGTGATGGTCGAGAACGTCACGGTCGCGGCCATCAGCGGAATCAATGCAAGGCCCGACTGGCTCGCCGACAGGTGCAGAACGGTTTCAAAGTAAAGCGGCACAAAGATCGTCATGCCGACCAGCGTGCCCATGTTGCAGGCGCCGGCGAGCGTAGCGCAGCGCACCACCGGGTTGCCCAGTACGGCGAGCGGCAGGAACGGCTCGCGCGTCATCACGAGGCGCCACGCAAACAATCCCCACAGAATTGCCGAGAGAAGAAGCAGCGCGCCGGTCTGCGGCGAGATCCACTCATAGCGCCGCCCACCCCACGACAGGGCCAGCAGGAGCGCGACTGCAGCGCACATCATCAACGCCGCACCGATAACATCGAGCCTGTGCTTGCGCGGACGAAATGGCACACGCCGGAGCACGTTGGACGTCATGCCGAGCGCAACCAGCCCCAGAGGCAGGTTGATCCAGAAAATAAGCGACCAATCGACGTGCTCGGTGAGGAAGCCGCCAAGCACCGGGCCTCCCACCGACGAGGTTGCGAACACCGCGCCGATGTATCCCTGATATCGGCCGCGCTCTAGCGGGGAAACGATATCGGCGATGATGGTCTGCGCCAGCGCCATCAGGCCGCCGCCGCCGAGGCCCTGGAACGCACGCGCAAGCACCAGAGCCGTCATGCTTGGTGCCAGAGCACAGGCGACCGAACCGACGACGAAAATGCAGATGGCCGTGAGCATCATGACACGGCGTCCGTGAATATCGGCGAGCTTGCCGTAAAGGGGCGTCACGGCGGTTCCAGTGAGGAGATAGGCGGTGACAACCCAGGACAGGTCGTCGAGGTTGCCGAAATGACGGCCGATCGTCGGCAAGGCGGTGGCAACGATCGTCTGGTCGAGCGCCCCAAGGAACATCGCCAGCATGATGCCGAGGACGATGGTCCGGATTTCCGGGTGCGTAAGCGCCCTCGGCTCGGGTAGCGTCTCGGACTTCGCCGGTCGCGCCTTTGGCTTCGATTTCGGGGCGGTCATAACGCAGTGTATATAAGGAGAGTCATGAGCAGATAGCCCGCTCATGCCTTGCTGGTCCCACTAAAGCAAGACGTGCCTGCGCGAGGGTGGTATGTGCAGCACGCCAAACACTTGCCAAACACTTGCCAAACATTTGCAAGCACTTGCCATGAAGGATGCACGAGGAACATGAGGCATCAGTTGCGGATTCGACCCCTTCTCTTTGTTGCGCTGGTCCTCGTAGCCACGTCTGCTCACGCTCGCGACAGATTGCCGCCGGGCTTTGTCTATCTGCACGACGTCGACCCAAGCATCCTTCAGGACATGCGCTATGCGACGGACGATAATTTCACGGGTCGCCCCCTGCCCGGTTACGGTGCTGGCGAATGCATTTTGCGCCGTGAAGCGGCCGAAGCGCTCAGAGCCGCGCAGGCGGAGCTCGCGCGCGAAAAACTTGGATTGAAAGTCTACGATTGTTATCGCCCGACCCGGGCCGTACGCGCGATGGAGGCATGGGCGCATGGCGGCGATGACAGCGAAGCCACCCGCCGCTTCTATCCCGCCTTGCACAAGCGCAATCTGTTCGCGCTTGGTTATATCGCATCGCAATCGCGACACTCGACCGGAACGACCGTCGATCTGACGCTGGTCCGATTGCCCACCGCGCCTGTCCCGCGCTTCGATCCTGCCGCACGCTACGGAGCTTGTACGGGCCCGGCTGCAAGACGCGCGCCAGACAACAGCATCGACATGGGCACCGGCTACGACTGTTTCGACGTGAAGAGCTATGGCCAGAGCAGTGCGATTGCCCCCGAGCAGAGCAAATGGCGCGGCGTTTTGAGTTCGGTCATGCGCCGGCACGGCTTTGCCGGATACTTTCGCGAATGGTGGCACTTTTCCTACAACGACTCTTCCGAACCGCGCGCTTATGATTTTGCGATTTCACCGCGGGGACGTTGAGCCGATTTCCTGCGCGCACCCTTTGGCCATTTCCCAGGCCAGCTGACGATATATTCCTCGAGCCTTTCGTCAGGCACGTCGGCTTCGCTCGCCGCGACGCGTCCCTGCACCGAGACGCCGGCGGTGTGCACCGTTTTTGGGTCGCCCGAAACGAGTGGATGCCACCAGGCAAGGTCCTTTCCTTCCGCCACGAGCCGATAGGCGCAGGTCGGCGGCAGCCATTTCAGGCGGCGCACGTTGCGCGGGGTCAACCGTACGCAATCCTTCACCTTGGCCTGACGGTGGGCGTAGTCACTGCAGCGGCAAGTCTGGCAGTCGAGCAGCTTGCAGCTGACATCCGTGAAC
The DNA here is from genome assembly GCA_963831515.1 of uncultured Alphaproteobacteria bacterium. GTDB lineage: Bacteria > Pseudomonadota > Alphaproteobacteria > Rhizobiales > Xanthobacteraceae > Pseudolabrys. The sequence goes on from CAWHQL010000022.1 coordinate 146,780, forward strand.
ACGGTTTCATTCGTGTCTTCGTCGATCAGCTTGTTAAGGCAGCATCGGCCGCAACCGTCGCAAAGGCTTTCCCATTCGGCCGATGTCATTTCCGACATCGCCTTGCGGCGCCAGAATGGGCTTTGCGGGTCTGAGTTCGCGGGGCTCATGCGGCCTTGTAGCGCCTTATGGTGGTTCCGTCATGGAAGGGCGATTCGAGCGATATTTGCGGTTCCTCAACTGCCCTCTTAGAGCCCGGCACGAGCCGCAGCGCAGATTGCGCGGCTTTCTTCAAGTTTTGCCGCAGCACGAGGTCCTTGAACCTCTGCTTTAAGATGAGCTGAATCCTTATTTTGAAGGCCTAAAGCCCCTTTACCATCAGTGATCTGATTCTGGGGAAGAAAGAAAAATGGGCCACTTTTAACCGCAATTTTCGTGTTCACCTTGGTTTCAGCCGGCGGAATCGCGGCATTGGCCCTGCGTCGGCCGATCGGCTAAAATTCCCCTCGCCGGCAACCCGCCGGCGTTAAATTTACGAGCAGCATAGCTTTGCGCGATCTGTTTCCCGAGGACTGGAAGCCCAATATCAAGCGGTTCCTGCTCGGGCTGGACGCATGGGTCGATTTCAGCGTTTTCCGCAGCGCCTCCGGCCTGCGCGAGACCTACGAGCGTTTCTCGACCTTCATGGATCGCTTCCACGTCTCCGGCTGGCGGCGCGGACTCAATGAAATCGTGTCGGAAGGGGCAACGCTCGGCACCGTCGGCCTGATCGTGATGCTCGCGCTCGCTATACCGGCATTCCGCGAAACGTCGGACGATGACTGGCTGAAAAAATCCGAACTGGCCGTGACCTTTGTCGATCGCTACGGCAATGAGGTCGGCTCGCGCGGGATCAAGCACAACGACGCGATCCCGCTCGATCAGTTTCCCGATCACCTGATCAAGGCCGTCCTCTCGACCGAGGACCGGCGCTTCTACGAGCACTTCGGCATCGACCTTGCCGGTACTGCACGCGCGCTGGTGGCGAATACGCGCGCCGGCGGCGTCGTGCAGGGTGGCTCCTCGATCACCCAACAGCTTGCAAAAAACCTTTTCCTCAACAACGAGCGCACCATCGAGCGCAAGGTCAAAGAAGCGTTTCTTGCCATGTGGCTCGAATCGCGCCTGACGAAGAACGAAATTCTCAAGCTTTATCTCGATCGCGCCTATATGGGCGGCGGCGCATTCGGCGTCGATGCCGCTTCGCAATACTATTTCAACAAGTCGGCACGCGACGTGAACCTCTCGGAAGCGGCAATGCTCGCCGGCCTGTTCAAGGCACCGACCAAGTTCGCACCGCACGTCAACCTGCCGGCTGCACGCGCTCGCGCCAACGTCGTGCTCGACAACCTCGTCGAGGCCAACATGATGACCGAAGGGCAAGTGTTCGGTGCCCGCCGGCATCCGGCAACGCCCGTCGATCGCCGTGACGATCGCGCGCCCAACTACTATCTCGATTGGGCGTTCGACGAGATGAGGAAGCTTGTCGACACCTTCCCGAAATCGATGACCGAGCGCGTCTTCGTGGTTCGCATCGCGCTCGATACCAATCTGCAAAACAACGCCGACGCGGCGGTCGAAAGCTCTCTTCGGCAATACGGGCAGGAATACCACGCCAAGCAGGCTGCCGCGGTGCTGATGGATGTCGATGGCGCCGTGCGCGCGATGGTCGGCGGCCGCGACTACGGTGCGAGCCAGTTCAACCGCGCGACCGATGCGATGCGCCAGCCCGGCTCATCCTTCAAACCATATGTGTACGCAGCGGCCCTCATAAACGGAATGAAGCCCACCTCGACTGTCGTGGACGGGCCGGTCTGTATCGGCAACTGGTGTCCGCATAACTACGGCCACGGCTACGCGGGGGCAATGTCCCTCATGCAGGCCCTGACGAATTCGATCAACACGATCGCGGTAAAACTGTCGATTTCGATCGGTAACGGAAATGCGAAAGTCGGGCGCGCGAAAATCGTCAAGCTTGCGCACGATATGGGCATCCGCACGCCGCTGCCGGACACACCTTCGCTGCCGATTGGCGCTGACGAGGTCACGGTGCTCGACCATACCGGCGCCTATGCCACATTCCCGAATATGGGCAAGGCGGTGACGGCGCACGCACTCCTTGAAGTGCGTACGGGCGCCGGCGATCTGGTCTGGCGTTTCGATCGCGACGGACCGAAGCCGCGACAGGTGATGTCAGCGGGCGTTGCCGGCGACATGATCAAGATGATGAACAACGTGGTTGAAAACGGTACCGGCCGCCGCGCGCGGCTCGATGGTGTCGCCGCCGCGGGCAAAACCGGGACAACCAATGCTTACCGCGACGCCTGGTTCATGGGCTACACGGGCAATTTCGTGTGCGGCGTGTGGTTCGGCAATGACGACTATCAGGTCACCAACCGCATGACTGGTGGCTCACTGCCGGCGATGACGTGGAACAAGATCATGGTCTACGCGCACCAGGGCATTGAGCTCAAACAGCTCCCGGGCGTTGGGGCGCCGCAAGTGCGCCAGCAGCCTGCTGTCGCGGAAGCCAAAACGAAGTCGAGCGAGCCGGCGCCTCCACCGCGACCTGCCCTGCTGACAAAGCGCGGAGCCGATATCCTCGTCCGCGTCGAGCGGTTGATGGATGATGCCAATCGCGCGCTGGGACCGGTACGCCCGACCGTTTCAAGCGTCAAAGACAGGCAGGCAAGTGCGCCCGAGACTGGCGGAGCGGTTGCCTCTTCGCTAGAAGGACGTGCCTTCGGTAACCGCAACTGATTGGCCCGCGGCTTCGACCGGCGTATCTTTCTCGACACCATATCAACCACGCGGATTGTTCGTGCGACTGCTTTTCGGAACGCTATTCGGTCTTGCCATAGCCGCGGCGGTGGGGCTCGGCCTCACCTACTATGCGCTTGCCCACGGCACGTCCTTTGGCGGCCTGGAGATTGAGAGCTGGACTGCCTGGCCAAAAACCGGGACCGTCGACGCCGATCCTTACGCCCGCGCGTCCATCTCACGGACCGGCCGATTGCCGACCGCCATGGGCGATGGCGTATCGTTCAGCCTGAAATCCGATGACGACGGCAAAGCTCTCGACGGTCGCTGCGAAGTCGTCGTGGCGGGGATAACGCCCGTGGCGCGGTTCTGGACCGTGACGCTTTACAACTCCGATGGCGGCCTGGTCGCCAATTCAACCAACCGCTATGGCTTCACCAGTCAGGAAATCGTCCGCCGCAGCGACGGAAGCTTCGAGATCGTCGTGGCGCCGCGCGCCAATTCCGGCAACTGGCTGCCGACCGGCGGCGTCGAACGTTACGAGCTCGTGCTGCGGCTCTACGACACCGCCGTGGGCGTTTCGACCAAGGCCGGCCGCGAGGTCCCGATGCCTGATGTCATCACCCGGAGCTGCCCATGATCCGGTGGCTCTTGTTGATTCTCGGCGGCGCACTTCTCGGCGGCATTGTGCACCTGGCAACGGTCATCATCCTCCCGCGCACTGCGACGCAGGATGCCTATGCGCGATTGGCGCCCATTGCCCCCGTCAATTCCGTTGTCGCCCTCCCCCCGCCGACGCCCGAGAAAGCGGTCATGCCATTCATGGATCCCGCCTTCGCCAGCGCCATATGCCTTTACGATCTCTCCCAGGGGCCGTTGAAGCTGACGGTGCCGGTCAGTCCGGCCTACACGTCGGTATCTTTCTACACGCGGAACAACGTCGCCTACTACGCGATCAATGACCGCGCCGCCGGCCGGCGCGTCATCGAGCTCGATCTGATGACGAGGGCCCAGCACGACCAGGTTCCGGAAGACGAAGAAGTGACCGCCGCCGACCGATTGATCGTGGACTCCCCGACGCCGACCGGAATTATCGCAATCAGGGCGATGGCGCCGGAGCCGGGCCTGATGCGCGTGGCGCAGAGTGCGATCGCGGCTTCAAAATGCGCAACGCAGGCGGAGCCGGTGCGGCCGCAACGCAAGTAACGGCTCAGCGCGTCGAAGCGAGGCTCGGCTCCCGCACCCAGGTCGGCGGCAGCGTGCGATAGCGATCGATCTGGGTCTGCAGCTGATTGAGCACCCGTTCCACTTCAACGGCTTGCGTCTCCGGTGTCGCGATGACCAGGTGCTCGAGCGCGAAGCGATAGGATGCGACCCGATCGGCGAGGCTCTGGTACACGATTTCGACCACGTGCGCGTTCTCGCGAATGCGGCGTTTGGCGTTGATCCAGTCTTTCTTGTCCAGCCCGGACACATAGTTCAGGCTCTTTTGCCGCTTCTGATCGATATCCATCACGCGGCCGGCTGTCTCGAAAAATTGTGACAGACGTGTCGTGTCGTTGCGGATGTCGTCGATCAATTTCGCATAGCGCGAAGATGGCGAACGATGCCAATCCGACACGAGGCGATCATAGTATTTGCGATAGTCCGCAATATTGAAACGGATGAGCCCGTATTCACCGGCGACCGAATACCATTGCTGGCGATCGAAGGGCGGTTCGATCAGTGGATAAGCATTATCCCGCAGCGCGCGCTCGTCATCGGTATACTCGAATTTCGACGGAGGAACCGGCTTTGCCGACCGGTCGCGGCCGATCCAGTCGTGGATGCCGTCCGTCACCAGCACCGGATTGACCTCGCCGAAGTCGCTGTTGGCGCACGCCGAGAGAAGACCGAGTGAGGCGAACACGAGCACATGCCGCCGCCAAGCGACCATCAGCTTTGGCGGCTGCGACAGAATTTTCATCGGTATTATTTCGCCTGGTGTTCCGCTCAGCGCGCGGCCCTGCGACGACGTCGGCGTCCCGTGTTGTTGCCACTGTCGGGCTCGAGACCGTTCGAGCCGTCTGGTCCGCGATCGATGCGGATCACCGGAAGAATGATGACAGTCGCGGGCTCGGTGTTCGCGTCGACATATTTGCCGCCGCGCGAACCCAACTCGTCGGGAAATCGAATGACCTCGCCCATTGCAAGTTCCCCCTTACCGCCCGGGGCCTCCTGGAGGCCGCCGACGTGGCGCCTTTCCTAATTAAAGGACTTGCAAGGTTAACGGTCCGCTAACGCCGGCAGACTAATGTGGGCGCCATTCCTCGGTTCTGTAGCGTAAGTAGTTATGGTCAAGCCCTCCGCGTCCAATCCATTGGACAGTCTGGTCGATCTGGCGTGCCGGGACGGCGTCGATATCCGCCCGACCCTGCTGCGCGTTGTCACCGACCTTTACGTCCAGAAACCCAATCACGGTGCCGAGGAGGTAACCCAGTTTGTCGAGCTGGCGCTTGGGCTCATCGAGGTCGTCGACGCGCAAACGAGGAGCGTCATTACGGCAACACTGGCGAGCTACCCGAGCGCTCCTGAGGCCGTTCTCAAAAAGCTCGCAGGGATGGCTACGACCGCCGCGGCAGCGCACACTGAACCGAGCCTAAGCGATCTCACAAACCTTTTCTTTTCGGCGCCTCCGGAAGAACGCAGGCTCATTCTCATCAATCTTGATGTCGCTGCCGGCAAGACGACTCGCCGCGTCATGCCGGTCGACAGCGAATTGATTCGCAGGCTTGAAAGCGCCGCACTCAAGCGCAACCCGGGCGAATTCAGCCGTGTCCTGGAGCGAACGCTCGGCGTCGAGCGCGACCTCGCCGAGAAAATCACTGGTGACGAGCACGGAGAGCCGATTGTCGTTGCCGCCAAAGCGATCGGGATGAAGCTCGAGGTGCTGCAGCGGATTCTGCTCGTCTTGAATCCCGTCATCGGGCAATCCACACAACGGATCTATAAGCTCACACACCTGTTCGAAGAGCTGAGTGCGGAATCGGCCGAATACATGCTCACGATCTGGCGAACGACCGCACGGCGGCGTTCGGTCCATGCACCCGTGTACTGGAACGACGAACGGCCAAGCTTGCGGCCAGTTGCGAAATCGACTTTGCGCCGCGCGGTCGAAATCGACGCACGGCCCGTGCGATTCAAAATCAACGAACGCTAGCTCGCGTCGCTGACGGCATTGTCGAGGAAGTTGCGACCTCCGCGGTCTTCCACTTCGACAATCCAAAGATCCGGATCGAAGCGAATTTCCCGCACGAGGCGGGCTTCGATGTCGGCGTCCGGTGCAGGCGTTTTACGGCCCGCGACAACGCTGAACACGCGATCCACCGGTCGCGCATCCTCGAAGATGGCCTGGGGCGCAGGCGCGTAGAGAATCCCCGTCCCATCGAGTTCGATTGATCTTGATGAAAATGGCGCCGGCCTCGTCGGCTCCGCGCCGGCGCACAGCCGCAAACACCCCCTCGACATTACATCGACGAAGGTAAGCCGCGACCCAGATGCCGGATTTCAGCCGCATAAGTTTCAGTAGCACGAGCGATTGCCGGGCCGCCAATCACTCCAGCGGACGACCGGTCATGCCCGCAAGCTCACGCACGAAGCGGTCGGAAATCTGCCCGGTGACAGGCATCCGACGATCCCGCTCGAATTTTTCCACCGCGGCTCGGGTCTCCGGATCAAGAACCCCGGTTGGCTTGATTTGTCCGTAGCCGAAATCGGCGAGCGCCCGCTGCACCGCCATCACCTTCTTGGACGGTGCGATAAGTTTTGCAATCGGATCCGGTGGGGGGGTCGCCGGCGCCGGAACGACCGTCGGCTTTGGAGTGAATGCAACAATGGCACGCAGCAGACCATCATTGGCTTCAGGATTGATCTTCAAGCCGGCAGCAGAAACGAAGTCCCTGGCCGCCGTATCAGTCTTGGCGCCCCAGATGCCGTCGGCGGGGCCGTCATAGAAACCCTTGCGCGTGAGCTCGCGCTGAATATTGCCGATAAGCTGGAGTCTGGCCTGCTCGGCCGCAGGCACGGCTTGGACAGCCTGCGGACGCGGCAGCGGCACGGCGTCGCGCTGAAGCATTGGGCGCGTTGCAAAAATAGGCGCCGGATGCGGCCCCTTCTGCATGAAGAGGGCATTGGTGACGATCGCAAAGATCGCAAGCGTCGCCATGATAGAGCCCACGAACTCGCGCGGATGGCTCGCAATCACGGCCGCGAGCCTTCCGGCGTCAAATGTGGCGCCCTGTCTACGGGAAGACCGTCTAGGCACTTTTCTTCACCTGGATGTTGGCGGTCGTTGCAATTCCCCGACCACGCTCGGGAACAAACTTGATGAGATCCCCTTTGCCGGTCCCGCTCCCGCCTTCGAGCGGCAGTCGGACCGTCACGCGCGTCCCCTCGCCGATCCGGCTCTGGATGGCGACATCGCCCCCGTGCAAATGCACCAAACTCTTGACGATCGACAGGCCAAGCCCGGAGCCGTCACGGCGACGTTCACGCGCGGCGCTCGCCTGGAAAAAAGCTTCTCCCAGACGCGGCAAATCGGTTTCATCGATTCCGATACCGGTGTCCTCTACCGCCAGCGAAAGTTTCGTTCTTTCACGCAAGGCGGTGACCGTCACCTGTCCGTCGCGCGGCGTGAACTTGATCGCATTCGAGATCAGATTGATCAGGATCTGGTTGAACGCACGCCGGTCGGCCATGACGGCAGGCAAATCCGGACCGATATCCAGCCTGAGCTCAACGCCTGCTTCGCGTGCCTTGAGTGCGAGCAAATTCGCGCAGCTTTCGATCGCCGGTGCCGGCGCAAATGACTCCGGTGTGATCTCGAAATTGCCGGTGCTCATCCTGGATGCGTCGAGAATCCCGTCGACAACCGACAACAAGTGACGGCCGGAATCGTTGATCAAACTCGCGTATTCGTATTTGCGGCTCGCATCAAGCTTGAGGGACTCATTCGTCAACATGTCCGAGAAGCCGATGATTGCATTGAGGGGCGTGCGCAGCTCATGACCCATCGTTGCAATAAACCGGATCTTCGCGGCATTTGCCTCTTCTGATTCCGACAATGCAATTTCAATCGCGCGGCTCTGCGATCTCCGTTCGCTGATGTCACGAAGTACCGCGACGATCTCAGTGCCAGTCAGATTTTTCTGGTCCAAAAGAAGATCACGCGGCCGACATCGCATCTCGACCCATAAAAACTGAACGGCCCGCTCAGCCTGGGGGTCTCGGCGAAGGCGGAATTCAACCAGCCGCTCCTCTTGCTCGCTTGCCGCGTCGGCGAGCGCGGTGAGGTACGCCGGGCGATCCGCCACATGAACTCGATCGAAAAGGCCGTTGCCCAGCAGCGCATTGGCCGATCCTCCGACCAGCATGTCCGCAGATGGTGAGACGGACAGCACCGATCCGTTTCGATCATGACGAACGATGACATCGGTCGTACTTGTCGCCAGCAGGCGATAGCGATTCGCCTCGGCATCCAGCGAAAATTGGCAGGTGCGAACGAGCAGTTCGATGCCGAGCGCAAGGCCGGTGCCATACAAGGTCGCAACGAAGATGGCGAACGCGACGAGCGTCCCGTGGTATCGAGGCTCTATCATCGATTGCGGGAGCGAGTTGGTGACGCTCAGCGTCGCCAGAATGCCGACTGCTACCAGGGCGAAGATCGTGGCCAGCGTGATGACACGGCGCGAGGCCGAAAACGCCGCTTCCAAGGGAACCAGCGCAAGCCAGATCGCCGAGAATGACGTGATGCCGCCCGTAAAAGCAGCCACGGGGATCACGAGAACGGTCACGGACAATGACGACAGGAGGTGCGCTCGCTCGTAGAGGCCGGTGCGCGACAGGTAATAAGCAATCAGGATCGGAGCCGCGAACCAGGAGAAAATCCCGACCTCGAGTGTCGTCGGAACCCCGCGAACAACGATGTACACCGGCAGACTTGCGATGGCGGCAAGACTCCCGAGAAGACGCGGTGCGATGAAAGCACGGTGACGCGCTATCGTCAGTGCGTCCTGCTGCGCCGCAGGATGCACCAGCGCGTCGACATAACTCCATACCGGCGTGAGAAAGCCCACGGTCCCGTCTCACGTCTTTGCAGAACAGACGCGCCCCTAACTCGCTGCAAACCTTAGGTCACAGCGGATTAAGCGAACGCTAAATTTCAACGGCCCGACAGCCCAATCACCGCTCGCAGATGCGATCCGCGCTCAATCGTCCCGCCATTTGCCAAGCATGGTGAAGTTTCGGTTGCCGAAAACTCGCGAGCCCGGCCGCGCTCGATTTGTTACCAACGCGGTAACCATATTGAAGCGCGTGTTTGTGCGGCTGTTGTTGGCCGGCCCGAGTTACTTAAAATTTTCGTCAAATTTGAATTTCTCAACTTTGATGAAAAATTTCGTCGAATTTGTCCAAAAACCTCACTGGATTTCAAATAACAGCTTCAATCATGTCTGCTAGGATTTATCTCAAAGGCAGCGATAGGCTGCCGGGGAATTACGGGTCGGGTCATGTTCTTTCTCTTGCGGCTGGCGTTCTGGCTGTGCCTCGTTTGCATACTGCTGCCGAGCGGTAACAAACCGTCGTCGACTGACACAAAGGTCGACGCTTCGGAAGCCGTGACGATGGCAACCGCAGCGGTCTCCGACGTGCGCGGATTCTGCGAACGGCAGCCCGATGCCTGCGTTACGGGGGGCAAGGTTGCGGTCGCGCTCGGCCAAAAGGCGGAAGCGGGGGCTCGCACACTCTATGAGTTCGTCAGCAAGCTTCGTGAAAAGGCCGCCTCCGGTGACAAGACCGGTACTTTGCAGGGTAATTTGACCCCTTCTGATCTCGCGCCTGCCTGGCACGCACCAGTTCCGTTGCCGCCGCGCCGGGATACACGTGACGGCCGGCCAGCGGTATAGGCTCCGAACACTTGCCGGCGTTTCTTAGGCCCGCCCGCCCGCGGCGATCCTTTGGCCTTTCGCGCTCCTCGGCCTATATATGATCCGTTATGACCACGATTCACGAAATCGTTGAGAACTTCGAACTGCTCGATGAGTGGGACGATCGCTATCGCTATGTCATCGAGCTCGGCCGCACGCTATCGCCGTTGCCGGACAGCGCCCACGTGGACACTAATAAGGTCCAGGGATGCGCGAGCCAGGTGTGGCTGCTCACACACGTGAAGCCGAACGGGTCGTCCGGTCCAATCCTCACATTCGAGGGCGATAGCGACGCGCACATTGTGCGTGGACTGATCGCGATCCTTTTCGCGCTTTATTCCGGGAAGACCGCGCAAGACATTATGGCAACCGATGCGATCGCGCTTTTCGACCGCATCGGTCTGCGGGAAAACCTCACGCCGCAGCGTTCGAACGGTTTGCGTTCGATGGTCGAACGCATCCGCGTTGAAGCGAAAGCGGCTTTGGCTGCGGTCGCATAGTCAACCGTTCTCCACGCTAAAAGCCGCGTCATCGGCAAGCCATGTTCTGACCTGCGCGCCGATCGGTCCGCGCGTTTGCGACGCATAGCCGTAGTGGCGAGCCAGCCGGTCCAGTGCGAGTTGCAGAACGACCTTGCCGGAACGCGCCGGCCAGGCGCGATCGCGCTCGATGTCCTCCAGGCCTTTCAGGAAACAGCAAACATCGATCAACAAGCCGGAAAATTCGGGGCCGACGCCGTCCAGTGCTTGGCGCACGCGCTGTCGAGCCGCGACGATCGTTTCGGTCATCGTATCGGCCCGATCCGTTCCGCCACCACGGCGAGCGGACGCCAAAGGATTGGACCAGTTTGACGTGGTTCGCGGCATCAATTGTGCGCGGGTAAAATCGGCGCGCAGCCGCTCTCCGGACTGCAATTGATGGACTTCGATCAATGGCCGACCGTCGCGCCCGCGCCGGCGCGCGAGCCAACCAAGCGGGCTCTCGATCTCATCGACGACGACACTAACGCGGCCGAGATCCGTTACGATCTGCTCTTGCGACAAAACAAGATGCTGCGCACGAAAGGCGCCGACGATCGGATACAAAGGCGGCGGCATCAGGCTTGCTGACTTTCGACGCTTGCCGCGGCGGCGTCTGCGACGGCTTGGTTGAGGCGGGCTTTCTTCGGCAACGCTCATTGGACTTGTCTCCCTGATGTAGGATTATTTACCTACATCAAGGCAAAAAAATGAAGTCCCGCAAAAATAGCAAAAGCGGATATCCACAACTTTCAGGAATTAGGTTTTTGCGCGCCGCCTGCGCTGCTGCCCGAGACCCATCTGCTTGGCCAGTTGCGAGCGCGCGGCCGCATAGTTTGGCGCGACCATCGGGTAGTCGGCGCTCAAGCCCCATTTCTCGCGGTATTGTTCGGGCGTCATGTTGTACTGCGTGCGCAAGTGACGCTTGAGCGACTTGAATTTCTTCCCGTCCTCTAAACAGACGATGTGTTCCGGCGTGATCGATTTTTTCACCGAAATTGCCGGCTTGAGTGGTTCCGCGGGCCCTTCGGCTGATTTGCCCGAGACCCGACTGAGCGCAAGATGTACCTGATTGATGAGACCCGGGATCTCCCCCGCGGGCACGGTATTGTTGCTCACGTACGCGGACACAATCTCCGCCGTCAATTCGATGAAATTCCCATCCGTTGCACTGTCACTCATCGAAGCTGCCCCTATTAAGCTGCGACCGAGTTGCTGGAAAGATCAGTTCAATTGCCCCCGCAATCGTCCAGTGTCGCGATCGACAACAATATTTAAAAACTACTATCTGACTTCAGAACCCGCAAGAAAAACATAGCCGCCTAAGGCGACAAATATTGGTAAAATGCGACCTAGACAAGAAAAACTCGAATAAAACCGGCGTTAAAAACGATGCCGGGGCCGGCGAACACTACGAGTTCTTTGCAAGATGATTGCGCAACTCGTGGATCGAAGCAAAACGCACCGTCCCTTGCGGTAGCTCCGCTTCAATCGATCCGTCGACGTAGAGCGTATAGGCCATCCCGTCGACGACACCCGACTTCAGGACCGCGACCGTGCGCAGCTTTTGTGCGTCCGGTTCGCCGCGTTTCGGATCGCGCGATATCAATTCAACCTTTGCGTCGGGCTGCGGCTCGCGCCCGGCGGGACCTTTTGGCTTTGCCTCGGCCGGCCACATCGCATCGAAATTTGCGCCGTGAGCGGGGCGCGCCGGATGTGCCGGAGGCGCTGACGGCGATCGCCAGCCCGCCATTGGCTCGCGTTTTTCAGCCACGGTTGCAGCCACGGCGGGAGACGGCACCGGCGTGGGTCGTCCGAAGGCAGAGAGGTCATTGGCGGGCGGCCTTACCGAGGACGCCGCCGGACGAGGTGGCGACAGCGAAATTTCCTCCTCAAGCGCCTCCGGAATGTCGGGGTTGCGTAGCGTGGGCGCCACGGCTTCCTCGAAATTGTCGTCGTACGGATGGGCTGCGGGCCCGGGCATAGGATCGAGTGCGGGTGATGCTGGCCTGGCTGGGAATTGGGCCCGAGCCGGCGCCGGGCGTGCCGGGGCAACCGCATTTTCCAGCACCTCGGGTGCCGACGCGGGGCGGCCCGGAAGCATAGCCATCGTCTCGGCGACCCGCCGCAGCTGTCCGGCGACCACGCCGAGTCCAATGATGATCAGACCCCCCACACTGGCGGTCGTACCGGCCATGATGAGAGTATTTCCGAAGCTGAACTCATTGATCGGAATACCAAAGCCGATCATCAGCAGGCCTGCGAAAAGCGCTAACGCACCGATCCCAAACAACAGAGCCGGCATACTTTTTTCCGATCCTCTCCTATTACCAGCGACTTTCGCCCTACACCGGCAGGCTAAATTCCTCTGGCAATGCTAAATTCTCGCCTGTTCAAACGCTGGCGGCAACACCTAAAGTGGAACTTCCGCGGAGTTGTCCCTGTTTGAGGGGCAATCGGCAAGGTCTTCAGCCGTTGCTCCAGACCGCGGCACCGCCTAATTAGCTTGATTAAGGAACTCGCGCGGGACAGACCGGGTTTCATCTAACTGTCGAATATTCCGTATTCATCGTTTGTCGATCGAGGAGGATCTGATGCCGTTCCAGTTGCCCGACCTGCCGTATGCCCATGATGCGCTCGCGCCGTATATGTCGCGCGAAACGCTCGAATATCACCACGACAAGCACCACAAGGCTTATGTCGATAATGGCAACAAGCTTCTCGAAGGCAGCGGGCTGGAAAACAAATCACTCGAGGAAGTGGTCAAAGCATCCTTTGGAAAGAACGCCGGGCTCTTCAATAATGCGGGCCAGCACTACAACCACACTCATTTCTGGAAATGGATGAAACCGAATGGCGGTGGGGACAAAATTCCCGCCAAGCTCAAAGCCAAGATCGATAGCGATCTCGGCGGCGTCGCCAAGATGAAGGAAGACTTCACGCAAGCCGGCATTACGCAATTCGGCTCCGGCTGGGCCTGGCTCGCGGTGAAGGACGGCAAACTGATCGTCAGCAAGACCGCCAACGGCGAAAACCCGCTCGTGCACGGCGCAACGCCGATCCTCGGCTGCGACGTTTGGGAGCATTCCTATTACATTGACTATCGAAATCGCCGACCGGACTATCTCAAGGCATTTCTCGACCATCTGGTGAACTGGGAGCACGTCGAGGAAATGTTCGTCGCCGCGAGCAAATAAACATCGCCACCACTTCGACCCTATCTCTGCCTCTTCCTGGCACCCGGTCGGCAATAGCAATTGCCGACCGAGTTGCCATTGGCGTGCTCGCAATCGTCTCCGCCGTCGCGCTGATGACTTTTCGCGACTACGGGCTCGGCTGGGATGACTACACCCACTCCGAGTATGGCGAATTGCTGCTCAAGCTCTACGGCTCGGGCTTTGCCGATCAACGCGCCCTCTCCTTCGTCAATCTTTACAAATATGGTGGCGGCTTCGATATGGCAGCCGCGCTTGCCGCCAAGATTCTTCCCTTCGATCTTTTTGAAACGCGCCGGCTCGTGGGCGCGCTCGTCGGCATCATCGGGCTGTTCGCAACGTGGAGAATCGGCCGTCACCTGGGCGGCCCTGTCGCGGGATTGATCGCACTCATCCTGCTCGCGACCTGTCCGCTCTATTACGGCCACATGTTTATCAATGCCAAAGACGCGCCTTTCGCTGCCGCCATGGCCGTGCTGCTGCTCGGCATGGTTCGAGCGTTCGAAGAATATCCGCGCCCGAATGCGCGAACGGTCGTACTGACAGGAGTTGGTCTGGGGCTTGTGTTTGGTTCGCGTATCCTTGCGGGCATCGTAGCACCCTATGCGCTCGTCGCCTTGCTCCTCATCGCGGTGGGTGAAGCACGTGACGCGGGATTGCGTCAGAGCGCCGCGCGCGTCGGTGAATTCATCTGGCGGATCGTGCCGGCGTTGGCCCTCGGTTACCTGATCATGGGCTTGCTATGGCCCTGGTCTATCCTCGAGCCCCTCAATCCGGTTCGCGCGGCAGAATATTTTGACAAATTCTTCGAGAAACCGTGGCGGGAACTCTATGCCGGCAAAATAATCTCGGTCACGGCGATGCCTGCGGACTACCTGCCCCGTCTGTTCGCGCTCAAACTCCCCGAAATCATGCTGGTGCTGGGACTGGCCGGCGTGGCTGGCGCGTTTTTCGCTGCTACACGGCGACAACTGCCGCTGAACCGGCGCGCCAGTTTTGTGCTCGTGGCGCTGGCCGCCATCCTGCCGGTTCTCGTGGCAATCGTAGCGCACCCCGCTTTCTACAACGGTCTGCGCCACTTCGTTTTCGTCGTACCGCCATTTGCAGCAATCGGCGGTCTTGCCGGTGCGTGGCTGTTCGAGCGGGCGCAAACTTTCAGCAAGCTCGCGGCGGCGGCGCTGGCGGCGGTCTTCGTCGGCGGGGTCGCCTTGCCGATCAGCGACATGGTGCGTCTGCATCCATATCAATACACGACGTTCAACTGGGCTTCCGGCGGCGTCCACATGGCGCACGACAACTACATGCTGGATTACTGGGGGCTTGCATTCAAACAGGCGGGCGCGGCGTTGCGCGCCAAGCTCGACGAAATGCACCTCAAGCCGCCAGGTGGCAGACGCTGGACAGTCGAGATCTGCGGGCCGCAGCGTCCGGCGGAAGTGGCGCTCGGGCCTGAATTTGAAACGACGTGGGATCGCAAGCGCGCCGATTTCGCGATGATGCTTGGCACGTTCTACTGCAGGGACCTGACCGCCCCTGTCCTGGTCGAGATCAACCGCGAAGGCATCGACTACGCCCGCGTCTACGACATACGCGGTCGGCCGGTGCCTAATCTTCTCACCGAACCTCCCCCGTGAATGGCCGGCGCCTCACGCGCCCTTCGCCTCACTCAAAACTTCGGCGGCGATACGGTGAGCTTCGTTCGCGGCCGGAATGCCGCAATACAACGTCAATAGCAGCAGGACTTCCTGAATCTGTTCGGCCGTGCAGCCGTTCTTTACGGCGCCCTTGAGATGTACGCGCAATTCATTCTGGTAACCGGCCGCCGCCATCATGGCGACCATGGTGAGCGATTTAACCGCAGGCGGCAGCGCTGATCGTTGCCACACATCGCCATAGGCGTAGGCATTTATGATGTGCTGAAGTGGCTTTCCAAAGTCGCCGAACGCTTTCATGCGTTTGTCAACGGCCTCTTGGCCAAACATTTCGACGCGCAGCTTCAGTCCGCGCTCGTAAAGCTCTTTGTCATCCATGACCGTTTCCCTTCTTTGATCCCGCACCTGATTTGCCGTGAGCATGCCGGCCTGTCTAGTATGCGCCCGACTGGCTCTCATCCCACCAACCTGCCCAACTCACTCATGATCAATGCCGCCGTAATCGGTCTCGGCCGCTGGGGAAAAAATATCGTCGATGCGGTCCAGGGCAAAAGCAAGCGCCTGCGATTTATCCGTGGCGTAAGCAAAGAGCCCGAATTGGTCCGCGATTTCGCAACCGCCAAGGGCTTCGAATTGTCGACGGATTTCGAGGAGGCCATTACCGATCCTCGCGTTCAGGCGGTTTTCCTTGCGACCCCGCACTCATTGCATGTCGGACAGATTTCCGCCGTGGCGGCAGCCGGCAAACCGGTCTGGTGCGAAAAGCCGCTGGCGTTGACCCGCGCGGAAGCCGAGCGCGCCATTGCGGCTTGCAAAAAGGCTGGCGTGCCATTCGCTCTGGGCAACAACAAACGATGCTTCCCCTCTATGCACGAGCTCAAACGCATCGTTGCCGAAGGAATCATCGGCAATGTCATGCATATCGAGGGCAACTTCACCAATGAACATTCGACGCGGGTAAAGGGTGGATGGCGCGACGATCCGCGCGAGTCCCCGGGTGGCGGCATGACTGGCGCGGGGCTGCACGTGCTCGACGCATTCGTCAACCTGGCGGGACCGATCAGGAAAGTGAACGCGTCCGTCTATTCGCAGAAGCCGCCGCCCGATCCGCGCGACGCAGCGGCGGCACTCGTGCAATTCGAAAGCGGGGCGACGGGCGTGCTTGCGACCGTGCGCGCCGCGCCGATGTACTGGCGGATCATGGTGTTTGGCAGCAAAGGCTCGGCGGAAGCCCGGGAAGAAACGATGCTGACAGTGGCAAAGATCGGCGAGCAGCCGGCAACGCAGGTCTACCCGGCGGCCAACTCGCTCGGCGTGCTACTGGAGTCTTTCGCTGAGACAATCGAAACCGGCAAACCTTTTCCGGTATCGACCGCCGATATGCTCGACGTCGTCGGTGCTTTCGAGGCGGTCATCCGCTCAATGGCGGAAGAGCGCCCGGTCAGTGTCTCGCGCGCCTGATCCCGTTATTGCTGCGGAATCCCCGCGGCTTCACGCACGGTGTCCCACCGCTTGTGTTCGCCGGCCATGAAATCCCCGAAGGCCTCAGGCGTCGATGCCTTGACCACCACACCGGCCGTGGCCAGACGCTCGCGCACCGTCTGGTCTGCCAGACTGTTATTGAGTGTCTTGTTCAGTTTGGCGATCACTGGCGCCGGCGTGCCGCGTGGCGCGAACAGGCCGTACCAGGTCGTCACGTCGTAACCCGGAAGAACGCCAGAACTCGGCCGCAGCCGGAATATCCGGCACCGCCGGAAAACGGTCCTTGCCTGTGACCGCAAGCGCCTTGAGCTGTCCCGACTGCACGTGTCCGATCAACGCCGACACGGTGTCAAACAACACATCCGCGTGCTTGCCGAGAGTTGCGTTGATCGCTTCCGGCGAAGTCTTGAACGGAACATGCAGCAGATTGACCTGCGCAGTTTGCTTGAACATTTCACCCGCGAAGTGTTGCGTGGCGGCAAAACCCGGACTGGCGAACACGATCTTGCCCGGATCCGCTTTCGCCGCTGCCACCAGTTCCTTCACATTGTTGGCGGGAAAGTCCGGCCGGGTGACAATCAACAGGCTCGCGGTCGCAATCTGACCGATAGGAGCAAAAGCGGTCAAAGTGTCGTAACGCATATTTTTTCGTGTGACGGCGGCAATGATCTGACCGGCCGTCATGATGCCCAGCGTGTAACCATCGGGATCAGCATTCGCGACCGCTTCATTGCCGATGATGCCGCCTGCGCCGGGCTTGTTCTCGACCACCACCGGCTTGCCCAACTGGGCTTGCATCGAATCCGCGAGGATGCGGCCGATGATGTCGGCACCGCCGCCGGGGCCGAATGACACGATGATGCGGATCGGTTTTTGCGGCCACTCCTGTGCGCCGGCCGACGACACGAACGCTCCTGCGAGTATCAAAGTCGTTGCCAGGCCAATCAGTTTTTTCATTGTCTCCTCCCTCAGCCTTATGTTCTTCGGCGCCGGATTTCCTTGATGACGGCGCTGTTGTCGAGATCAGCCTCGCCGGCGCGTACGCATGCCTCGAGCACGTCCGCATGCACACCAAGCACCGAAAGCTTTTGCCCGACGGCGGCTGCCTGATCGAGCATCAGATGCACGTCCTTCAATGTCTGCTTCACGCGGCCTTCCGCGGAAAAATCGCCGCGGACCATTTTCGGCCCTTTGGTCTCCATGACCTGTGAATAGGACGCCGAGCCGCGCGCGACATCGAGAAACGCCGCGGGGTCAAGGCCGAGCCGTTCGGCAAAGACGAGGCCCTCGGCGAGCGCCAGACGATTGAGGCCCAGTATCAAATTGACGGCAAGCTTGGCACGGCCTCCATCTCCGACTTTACCCACGTGGAACCGGCGCGCGAACAATGCGTCGAACACATCTTTCACCTCGTCCACGATCGAGGCGTCGCCGCCGATCAATGCGACGCCGTCGCCGCGACGCACCTGATCGCTGGTGCCCGATACGGGCACATCGAGATAACGGATGCCGCGCGGAATGACGCGATTTGCGAGCGCAGCCACTCGATCCGGATCACAGGTGCTCATGCACAGGACAATTTTTCCTGAGCCGTCACCGAGCGTGAGCAAAAGCTCTTTCTCGACAACGTCCTCGACCTGATCAGTGTTGAAGACTGCAACAATGATGCAGCGCGCGGATTTGGCCAGATCCGCGATAGATGGCGCAGGACGTCCGCCGATGTCCGCAAGCCGCGCACTGCGCGCAGGATCGATGTCAAAACCGGTGACGGAAATGCCCGCCTCGACGAGCCGCCGGGCATAGACTTCACCCATCAGCCCCAGACCGACAATGCCGACTGGAGCGCTGGTCGCGCGCTCAGGCATGCGCATATTCCCAATACAGCTCGCGTGCCTTGCGATAGAGCGGCCCAGGCTGCAGCGATCGATCCTCGATACGGTTCACCGGCATCACTTTCGAGTAGTTGCCGGAAGAAAAAATCTCGTCGGCGGTCTGGATGTCGCGGTAGCTCAGCGTAGTCTCGACGACGCTGACCCCGGCGTCGCGCAGCAGCTTGATGACGCGTTGACGCGTAATGCCGTTGAGAAATGTGCCGTTCGGCGCCGGCGTGAACACCACGCCGTCCTTGCCGACGAAGATATTGGATGTCGCAAGCTCCGCGACGTTGCCGAGCAGATCGAGCACGACGCAGTTGCCAAAGCCGCGCGTCTGCGACTCGATCAGCGCCCGCGCGTTGTTCGGGTAAAGGCAGCCCGCCTTCGCGTTCACCGGCATGCATTCAAGGCTCGGCTTGCGATAAGGGGACAGCGTGATCGAAAAGCCTTCCGGCTTGCGCATCGGTGCTTCGTACACGCTGAGGCACCATTTCGTCGATTGTGGGTCGGGCGCGATCAGCAGCGTGCCGCTATGCTCGGCCCAATACATCGGGCGGATGTAAAGAGCGGCCTCTTTGTCGAAACGCCTGATACCGTCGTGAACGAGTTCCAGCCATTTTTCGGTCGGCACCGTCGGGTTTAGGTGCATCGTTTGCGCCGAGGCATTGACCCGTTCGCAGTGCAGATCGAGATCGGGTGAAACGCCTTCAAATGTGCGGGCTCCATCGAATACCGAAGAGCACAGCCAGGTCGCGTGGTCGCGCACGCCCATGATCGGTAGGTTGCCCTCGTGCCACTCGCCCTCATAGAAGGTCCACGTCTTCGACCAGCTTTGTCCCGACGCCATTCATCACTCCCGGCTACAGCCACGGGTGCCTTTGCCCTCGCGGCAATCCTTTGTAACCATAGCCGCCCGCTGCGGAGGATACCATGTCGTCCATTTTCATCTTCGACGCGTATGGCACGCTGTTCGATGTCCATGCGGCGATCGCGCATCATAAGGCACAGGCAGGGCCCGATGCCGATCGGGTCTCGGCGATCTGGCGGACGAAGCAACTGGAATACAGCTGGACCCTCACGCTGGCGGGGCACTACACGGATTTCTGGATTCTCACCCAGCGCGCGCTCGATTTTGCTTTGGCTTCGGTGCCAAGCGTCGACAAATCGCTGAAGCCCGTTCTGCTCGACGCGTACTTCAAGCTCGATGCCTTTCCCGACGCGAGGATCGCGCTCAGAGCGCTGAAAGCGAAGGGCCGAAAGACTGGCATCCTGTCGAACGGATCGCCAGCAATGCTCAAGGGCGCGGTTGAGGCTGCCGCGATCGGCGGCGATCTCGATGCGGTCCTTTCGGTCGATGTCCTGAAAATGTTCAAACCGCGCCCGGAGGTGTACCGCCTGGTCACCGATCAATTCCGCTGCTCGCCGGCTGACGTCACCTTCGTCTCCTCGAACCGGTGGGACGTGATGGCCGCAGTTCGCGCGGGCTTTCGTGGTATTTGGGTCAATCGTTCCAACGTGCCGGACGAATATCAGGATTTTCCACCGGCGCGGGTCCTGAAGGAACTGAGCGCATTGAGCGAAATCGACTAGCACTTTCGTCGCAATCACAAGGCTGGCGCGATGCGAATTTGCAGCCTATATGCCGACTGCGACTCTCCTCATGTCCCCTGCCATGCAATCAATCATTTCCGTCACAGACCTGTCGAAACGCTACGCGTCGGGATTCGAGGCGCTCAAGAAGATCAACCTCGATATTCATCGAGGCGAGATCTTTGCCCTGCTGGGCCCCAATGGCGCCGGAAAAACGACACTGATCGGCATCATCTGCGGCATTCTCGTGCCGAGCGGGGGCAAGGTCACAGTCGATGGACACGACATCATCGCGGACTATCGCGCGGCCCGCGCGTTGATCGGGCTGGTGCCGCAGGAACTGCACACCGACGCCTTCGAAAGCGTCTGGGCGACCGTCTCGTTCAGCCGTGGCCTGTTCAACAAGCCGAAGAACGCCGCCTACATCGAGAAAGTGCTGCGCGCGCTGTCGCTGTGGGACAAGAAGGACGACAAGATCATGACGCTCTCGGGCGGCATGAAACGCCGGGTGCTGATCGCAAAGGCGCTATCGCACGAGCCGCAGGTTCTCTTCCTGGATGAGCCCACCGCCGGCGTCGATGTCGAACTGCGCAAGGACATGTGGCAGGTCGTGCGCGACCTGCGAGATTCAGGTGTCACCATCATCCTGACCACCCATTACATCGAAGAAGCCGAGGACATGGCCGACCGCATCGGAGTCATCAACAAAGGCGAAATCATACTGGTCGAAGAAAAGGCCGAGCTGATGCGCAAGCTCGGAAAGAAGCAGCTGACATTGCAGCTCCAGCAGAAGCTGCAGGCGCTTCCGGCGGAACTGTCGGCCTTCAGGCTTACGATTGGCGAGGACGGAAGCACGCTCATTTACGACTACGATACCAAGGCCGAGCGGACGGGCGTGGCGACGCTTCTCGGTGAGCTGTCCCGCGCCGGCCTGCGCATCCGTGATCTGCAGACGACGCAGAGTTCGCTGGAGGACATCTTTGTCGGACTGGTGAGTGACCGACGATGAATCTGAGAGCTGTCCAGGCTATCTACGGTTTCGAAATGGCGCGCACCGGCCGCACCATCTGGCAAAGCATTGTCTCACCGGTTCTCTCCACCTCGCTCTATTTCGTCGTGTTCGGCGCCGCCATCGGTTCACGGATCACCGAAATCGAAGGAGTACCCTACGGGTCATTCATCGTGCCCGGGTTGATCATGCTCACACTCCTGACCCAGAGCACGATGAACGCATCGTTCGGCATATATTTTCCGCGCTTCACTGGAACGATCTACGAAATCCTCTCAGCGCCGGTATCGCCGTACGAAATCGTCCTCGGCTATGTCGGGGCCGCCGCAACCAAATCGATCATCCTTGGCCTGATCATCCTGGCAACCTCGTGGCTGTTCGTGCCGCTGCGCATTGCACACCCGTTCTGGATGGTCACGTTCCTCGTTCTGACGGCAGCGACCTTCAGCCTCCTCGGCTTCATTATCGGGATCTGGGCGGACGGCTTCGAAAAGCTGCAGATCGTGCCGCTTTTGATTATCACCCCGCTGACTTTTCTCGGCGGCACCTTCTATTCGACCAGCGTCTTGCCGCCGCCCTGGCAAACCATCGCGCTGTTCAACCCGGTGGTCTATCTGATCAGCGGATTCCGCTGGAGCTTCTTCGAAATTGCCGATGTCAGCCATGCCGTCAGCGTCGGCATGACTTTGCTTTTCCTTGTCGTCTGCCTGATCACCGTCTGGTGGATGTTCAGGACCGGCTACAAACTGAAAAAGTGATGACCGCCGCCCTGAAATAAGTCGCAGCGTTCGGGGTAAGGTTTTCGGGTCCGGAACTTGAGGGAGTTGAACATGTCGCCGGTATCAAGAACGCTCGCAGGCCTCGCTCTGGCAACCGCGCTTTCGACAACGGTTGCCGCGCAAGGGTTGGTCACGCAAAAGAATATTTCGCTCGCGATGGCGCAGACGATCGCCCAGGCCGCCCTCGCCCAGTGCGAGAGCATGGGCTTCAAGGTCGCAGTAACGGTCGTGGATCGCGGCGGTCTCCCGATCGTGATGTTGCGCGGAGATGGAGCCGGTCTGCATACGCCCGAAGGCTCCGAGCGCAAGGCCTACACGGCGCGCACGTTCAGCCAGCCCTCCGCTGACTTCGTCAAGCGGCTGATGGAGAGACCGGACAGTGTCGGCTCGCGGCAGTACACGCGCGTACTGGCACTCGCCGGCGGACTGCCGATCAAGGCAGGCGACGAAGTCGTCGGTGCCGTTGGCGTCTCCGGCTCGCCCGGCCAGGATGATGTCTGTTCGAAGGCCGGCATCGACAAGGTCGCCGACCAACTCAAGTAAGTCCGGCTAGCTCACCGACAAGGCATCGAGGATGCGCGCCCAGCTCCTGATGCCCTTGTGATAGCACTTCAGGTCGAACTTCTCGTTCGGCGAATGGACCCGGTCATCGTCGAGCGCAAACCCGACAAGCAGCGAATCCATTCCGAGCACGTTCTTGAAGTCCGCGACGATCGGGATGGAGCCGCCTGCTCCCACGGCCACAGCCTTGTGGCCCCATTCATCGGCGAGCACGGCCCGCGCTTTTGTCAGCGCCGGATTGTCGAACGAAAGTTGGATCGCCGGCGCGAGGCCAAAATTGCCGAATTCGACCTTGCAGTCGGCCGGCAGGCGCGCCCGCACGAAGGCGCGGAAGGCATCGCGGATTTTTTCCGGGTCCTGATCGCCAACGAGGCGAAAAGAAACCTTTGCGCTGGCCTCACCGGGGATGACCGTCTTTGCGCCCTCTCCCGTGTAACCGCCGATGATGCCGTTGACCTCGGCCGTCGGACGCGTGGTGATCATTTCGATCAGCATGCGATCCTTCTCACCGGAGGGCTGCTTCAGTCCGATCGGACCAAGGAATTTCTCCGGCGTGAGATCGAGCCCTTTCAGATCGGCCTTGATGTCCGCGGGAAGCTCTTTCACGCCGTCATAGAAGCCGGGAATGGTCACGCGCCCATTCTTATCCCACATTGCACCGAGGATTTCGGACAGAAGGCGCAACGGATTCTGCGCGGCGCCGCCGAACACCCCGGAGTGCAGGTCACGATCGGCGCAGATGATCTTCACATCCTCATAGACCAGCCCACGCAGTGAGGTCGTCACTGCAGGCGTCTTCTGGTCCCACATCGCCGTATCGCAAACGAGCGCCAGGTCGAGTTTGAATTCATCAGCATTGTCGCGAACGAAGCTGAACAGGTTTTTTGAACCGCATTCTTCCTCGCCTTCGATCATCATGGTGATCGGTAGAGGCAGCTTTCCGGTGACGGCCTTGAATGCGCGGCAGGCCTCGATGAATGTCATCGCCTGACCTTTGTCATCGCAGGCCCCGCGCGCGACGATAATCTTGCGCCCGTCGGGCAAAGTTTCGATGCGCGGCTCGAACGGCGGGGTCTTCCACAGATTGAGAGGATCGACCGGCTGGACGTCGTAGTGGCCATAGAAAAGAACACGGGGGCCGGCGACGCTGTTCGATTTGCCAACCACGACCGGGTGACCCGCCGTCGGGCGAACCGACGCTTCAAAGCCGATTGATCTGAGGTCGGCGGCGACATGCTCCGCCGCAGCTCGGCACTGATCCTTGTAGGCCGGGTCGGTCGAAACGGAGGCGATCCGCAAGAGGGCGAAAAGCCGTTCTACGCTTTGGTCAATATTCTGGTCGATGCGGTTCAGCACCGCGTCGAGGCTTTTCATGACGGACTCCTTCAGGGCTGGAGTCCGAAACTAGCAAGCTGAAAGGATGCGTCAATGCAGGGTCGGCTTGCCGAAAACTGCTGAATTTGAAAGGTCGGCAATCGGCAAGCCCCTGGCGAGCCAGCGGGGCTCCCGGCGCACCGCGCGACGACCCTGAAGGGCGGCACCAAGCCGGCGATAAAGCATCCGCGGCGGGATTGTTGCAGAAATCGCCGTGAGGTAACCGCGGCGACGAGCGGCGCGACGCAACTGTGGCGTGACGACCGGAGCGATCATCAAAGCAGGAACGCCGCAGCATCTGCCGGGCGCATCGCTTTCCTTCGTCGGTGCTGCGTCAGGGACCGGGGCACCGACTGCCACGAGGCAGGCATCGGCCCTGCCCGACTGACACAAGAGCTGCGCTTCTTCGAGGCCAGCCACCGCCGTGACCTGCGCGATCTCCATGCGCCGCAAACGCGCAGCCAACACATGGCCGTGCTCACTGTCAGTCACGACGACAACACGCAAACCTTTCATCGACTTCATGACACGACCCTTTGCGATCCACCCGAACCAATCTCTGTTGCGCCGGCACAAACCTCGCACGTCGATCGGCGACCAAGCGCACCGGTATATCCTTCTTCTGTCAGTGTTATTTGAGACTACACCGCCCGCTGAGCCTAACAATCGACAAATCACCCGATGGTGAAACTACGAACGCGCATGTTGTATTTGTGCACGCGCCTACGATCCGCGCGTCGTCGGTTGTCGACTACTGTCGCCATACGCAATTGCAGCATCGTGCAAGACCGCATCAGTGGACTTGAATTCGTACTGCGGTTGTCTCATTTCACTTGACTGTGGCTTTCGCGACGTCCGAGGCGTGATGTCGCTGTGCGTGATTGAGACCGCATCATGCTTGTCATTGACGAAAACGACGTCCAATATAAACGCAATTCCGCCACAAACGCGGGGGGCGTGAGGGGATCATGGAAGACTTGATCGGGCGTCTCGTCGCCAATGTTGGCGTCGACCGAAGTGCCGCGGAAAAGTCTGTTGGCATCATCCTCGACTTCCTTCTCAAGGATGGCCCGGCCGATAAAGTGAAGGCCCTCATCGACAAGATCCCCGGAGCAGAAGCGTTGCTGGCAAGTCAATCGGAAGGCGCTGGCGGGTTTTCGATGGGCGGCATCATGGGCGTAGGTACTAAGATGATGTCCGCGGGACTGAGCATGGGTCAGGTGCAAGCTGTCACGCGCGAGACCATCGCCTACGCCCGCGAAAAGATCGGTGACGACGCTGTCGGAGAAATCGTCGGCGCCATTCCCGGATTAAGTCAGTTTGTTTGAATCCATTCTAGGCAACCAAAGATAAGAAACGGCGGAGGAGCGGATGTCCTATCCCATCACCGACATCGACGGGATCGACGGCGAAGTCGCCGTCGTTCTCAAGTCGGCGGGGATCAGGTCGTCTGACCGCCTGCTGGAAGCAGCGCGTACCGTCAAAGGCCGGAAGACACTTGCCGCGAAAACCGGGTACGACGAGAAACGGCTCCTGTACTGGGCCAACATCGCCGACCGCATGCGCATCAAGGGCGTGCGCAAGGAATATGCCGAACTGCTGCAGGCCGCCGGTGTGGATACGGTCAAAGAACTCAAGTATCGAAACCCGTCCAACCTGGCCAAGGCGATGGCCGACGCCAACAAGAGGCGCAAGGTCGTCCGGCTTTTACCATCGGAGAAAGTCGTAAGGCGGTGGATTGAAAACGCCAGGACGTTACCGCTGAAGATCACTTACTAGCGGTCTGAGGCCTGCTTGACAGTCCCTCGCCGACCGCGCAAAGCGACCGGCATGGAAAGCGTCCGTACCCTCGATAAAGCAGCCGGAACCGCGCCAAAATCATTACCTCTCACGCTTTCGGCGCTGTTCTCGCCCGGCCGCCCGCTGGTCATGGGTGTTCTCAACGTAACTCCGGATTCTTTTTCCGATGGTGGCCGGTTCCTCGATCCAACCGTTGCCATCGCGCATGCCGCAGAAATGGCGCGGCAAGGGGCCGACATCCTCGATATCGGAGCGGAGTCCACACGCCCCTATGGCGATCCGGTCGCGGTATCGGTGGAAGATGAAAAGGCGCGCCTCACGCCTATCGTGTCCGAAGTGGTCAAGCTTGGTCTGCCGGTGTCGATCGATACCATCAAGGCGTCGATCGCAGCCTGGGCGATCGACCAGGGCGCGGCGATCGTCAATGACGTGTGGGGCCTGCAGAAGGACCCCGACATGGCGCCACTGGTAGCCACGCGGCGCGTCCCGGTGATCGTGATGCACAACCGCGAGGCCGCCGATCCCGCCATAGATATCGTTGCCGACGTGATGGCCTTCTTTACCCGCTCTCTCGAGATTGCGGCGCGTGCCGGGATTTCGCGCGAGAGTATCGTGCTCGACCCCGGCATCGGCTTTGGCAAGACGCCGGAACAGAGCATCATTTGTCTTGCACGACTTGCGGAGTTCAGGTCTTTCGGCTTGCCGCTGCTCGTCGGCGCCTCACGCAAGCGTTTCATCAATTCGGTGACACCCTCGCCGCCGGATGAGCGCATCGGCGGATCGATTGCCGCACATCTGCTGGCAGTCCAGGCTGGTGCGGCGATCGTGCGCGCCCACGACGTCGCGGAAACAGTCCAGGCGCTTCGCGTGAGCGGTGCAATCGAGGCCGTCCGATGACAGACCGGATTTTCGTGAGAGGACTGGCCTTGCATGCCTACCACGGCGTGATGCCGCACGAGGCCAAGGTGGGGCAAACCTTCACGCTCGATCTCGATCTCGAAATCGATCTGGCCGCGGCTGCCCGCTCGGACAAGGTGGTCGATACCGTGTCCTACGACAAGGTCGTGGACTGCGCGACCGACGCGTTTTGCGGCGAGCGCTACCGCCTGATCGAAGGCGCGGCCGGCCGCGTCGCGGATGCCGTGCTGGCGGATTTTCCACGCGTGCGCTCGGTGCGCGTTACGATCCACAAGCCGCACGCCCCGATCGCTGCGACGTTCGACGATATCGGTATTACGCTGGTGCGGAGCCGTCATGGTTGAAGCGCTGTTGGCGCTCGGCGGGAATGTCGGAAACAGCCGGGCCATTCTTCACCGCGCCATCGCGATGCTTTGCGACGGCAAGGACGTGCGCCTGACCGCGCGCTCGTCCGATTACCGGACGCCACCGTGGGGCTTCAAATACCAGCCGCACTTCGTCAACCTCGCCATTTCCGTCGAAACCACGCTCACGCCGCGCGAGCTTCTGGAGCGCGCACAGCAGATCGAGTTGAAGCTCGGGCGCGATCGCGCCCATGAAAAGAGAAACGGGCCGCGTACGGCCGATATCGACATCATCGCCTACGACGATGTGACGCTGGATGAACCCAACCTCACGCTGCCGCACCCGCGCCTGTTCGAACGCGCTTTCGTTCTGATCCCGCTGGCGGAGATCGCGGGCGACCGCGTGATCGCCGGGCGACGTGTCGACGAGGCGGCGAGCGTCGTGGATGGCGGAAGGATCCAGCGGCTGCCCTAACGGCCTGCGCATTCCGGCTATGCACCTTGCGTCAATGCGATGGCTCCATCGCGCCGACTGTGGCATTTTGCTTCCATGACCGACGAACTCAGTCTCGCCGCCGAATTCCCACCCGTGACGGAGACGGAGTGGCGCAAGCTGGTCGATGCCGCGCTTAAGGGCGCCGATTTCGAAAAGCGCCTGGTCAGCCGGACCTATGACGGGTTGCGGATCGAGCCGCTTTATCCGCGCGCCGCGGGTGCAAAGCCGGTCGCCGGACGAAAGCCGGGTGCGGCCTGGAACGTGATGCAGCGGGTCGATCATCCCGATCCGGTGGCGGCCAATGCCCAGGCGTTGACCGATCTCGAGAATGGCGCGACCGGGCTGACCTTGGTGATGGCCGGATCGACCAATGCCAATGGCTATGGTCTTGACCCCTCCCCCGAGACGCTCGCCCGGGTGCTCGAGGGGGTGAAGCTCGATGCCGGCATCAGGATCGATTTCGATCAGGGGCCGGCGAGCCTGCCGGTCCTGCGGGAGTTCGCCGCGCTGGTGCGGCGGCAGAACGTGCGGCCCGACGCCGTCGACGTCGCCACCGGCGTCGACCCGATCGCCGCCTTCGCCCTCTCCGGCCACTCAAAATTTTCGTGGAGCGAGTTGTCGACCGATTTTGCTGCAGCGGCGCGCGAACTTCATGAGCGCGGTTTTCGCAAATCATTTGCAGCCGCCGACGGACGAACGATTCACAATGCAGGAGGCTCCGAAGCGCAGGAGCTGTCGTTCGCCATCGGAAGTGCCGTCGAGTATCTGCGTGCGTTTGAGAAAAACGGCATATCACCCGATATCGCGCGCGATATGATCTATTTTCGGCTATGCGCCGACGCAGATGAATTTCTGACTATCGCCAAATTTCGCGCATTGCGGAAACTCTGGGCGCGCGTGGAAGAGACTTGCAAGCTCACGCCAAAACCCACTTACGTGGCGGCGGAAACTGCGTGGCGAATGATGACCAAACGCGACCCGCATGTGAACATGTTGCGCACGACGATTGCCGTTACCTCAGCGGGACTAGGAGCCGCCGACAGTATTACAGCGTTGCCTCATACTGTCGCCCTCGGGTTGCCGGACGCCCTCGCGCGCCGCATTGCTCGCAACGCCCAACTTGTTCTTCTTGAAGAATCGCACCTGGCGAAGGTGAGCGATCCCGCTGCGGGATCCGGTGCTATCGAAGAACTTACAAGCAAACTCTGCACGGCCGCTTGGAACAAATTCCAGGAAATTGAATCACATGGTGGCGTTTGGGCGGCGTTGGAAAACGGCTTTATCCAGTCGAGTGTCGCGAGCGTTCGATCCCAACGCCAGCAGTCAGCCGCCCGACGAAAGGACGCAATTACAGGGACGAGTGATTACCCGAATTTAGGTGAGGCTACGGCGGTCACACTTGATGTCGTAGAGGTCACCTCGAACAAAGAGGCCACGCCGGCAATTACGGTTCAGGCGTTGCCGCGTACACGCCTCGCCGAACCGTTTGAACGTTTGCGGGATGCTTCGGATCGCATATTGGAGAAGACCGGGACAAGACCGAAAGTTTTCTTGGCCAACCTCGGAAAAATCTCTGATTTCACCAGTCGCGCCACTTACGCCAAAAACTTCTATGAGGCCGGCGGGATTGAGGCCGTTACCAATGACGGCTTCAACAGTCGAACTGATATCGTAGCCGCCTTCAAAAGGTCGGGCGCTCGACTCGCCTGTATGTGCTCGTCGGACAAGGTTTACGCAAGCGAAGCTGCGGAGACTGCCAAAGCGCTGACCGACGTGGGTGCCATCGTTCAACTCGCCGGTCGACCCGGCGAGAACGAGGCCAAATGGCGACAGGCAGGCGTTAAAGCCTTCATTTATGTGGGATGCGACGCGCTTGCGACGCTGCAGGCCGCCCATGATATTCTAAACGTCAAATGAGTCAGATACCCAACTTCGCCAAAGTCGATTTTGCTGATGCGGCGACGTCAGTCGGAAAGGCCGCGGCTGCACCCTGGGCAACGCCGGAAGGCATCGCTGTCAAACCTGTCTACAGCGAGCATGACTTGGCAGGTCTCGATTTCCTGAACACCTTCCCGGGTAAGCCGCCATTTCTTCGCGGTCCTTATCCCGCGATGTACGCGGCCCAGCCGTGGACAGTTCGTCAGTATGCCGGCTTCTCAACTGCCGAAGACTCAAACGCCTTCTACAGACGCAATCTTGCGGCTGGACAGAAAGGCCTCTCCATCGCCTTCGACCTTGCAACCCACCGCGGCTATGACAGCGATCACCCGCGCGTGTCGGGTGACGTCGGAATGGCGGGCGTCGCAATCGATTCGATCTACGACATGCGCACATTGTTCTCGGGGATCCCGCTGGACCAGATGAGCGTATCGATGACCATGAACGGCGCGGTGCTACCCATTCTGGCCCTCTACATCGTCGCAGCCGAGGAGCAAGGTGTCCCACACGAGAAGCTCTCGGGCACGATCCAGAACGATATCCTCAAAGAATTCATGGTCCGCAATACTTACATCTATCCGCCAGGTCCCAGTCTGCGGATCATCTCGGACATTTTCGCATTTACGTCGGCCGAAATGCCGAAATTCAATTCCATTTCAGTGTCCGGCTATCACATGCAGGAAGCGGGTGCGACGCAAGACCTTGAGCTCGCCTACACCCTGGCGGATGGCATTGAATATGTCCGTGCCGGACTTAAAGCGGGGCTTACAATCGATCAGTTTGCGCCGCGCATTTCTTTCTTCTGGGCGATCGGCATGAACTATTTCATGGAAATCGCCAAGCTGCGCGCGGCCCGCATGTTGTGGGCAAAGCTCGTCAAGTCATTCAACCCTGAAGACCTGCGCTCGTTGTCGCTACGCACGCACTGTCAGACTTCGGGCTGGTCTCTCGCCGCGCAGGATGTCTTCAACAATGTGGCCCGTACTATGATCGAGGCGATGGCTGCAACGCAGGGTCAAACTCAATCGTTGCATACCAATGCGCTCGACGAAGCTCTTGCTTTGCCCACTGATTTTTCGGCTCGTATAGCGCGTAACACCCAAATCGTTTTGCAGCAGGAAGCCGGCGCCACTCGCATCGTCGATCCTTGGGGTGGCTCCTACTACGTGGAGCGGCTCACCTATGAGCTCGCACGGAAGGCTTGGGGGCACATTGAAGAAGTCGAGGCCCTTGGTGGGATGGCCAAGGCAATCGAGGCAGGCATTCCCAAGCTGCGTATCGAGGAATTTGCAGCAAAGACGCAAGCCCGCATCGACGCCGGCGCGCAATCGGTCATCGGGGTGAATAAGTACGTACCGATCGACGAAAAACCGATTGAGGTGCTCAAGATAGACAATTCCGCGGTTCGCACACATCAAATCGAAAAGCTGCAACGTCTGAAAGCAGAACGCGACCC
Organism: uncultured Alphaproteobacteria bacterium; assembly: GCA_963831515.1. Taxonomy (GTDB): domain Bacteria; phylum Pseudomonadota; class Alphaproteobacteria; order Rhizobiales; family Xanthobacteraceae; genus Pseudolabrys. Next base: position 177,526 of record CAWHQL010000022.1, read on the forward strand.
AGCCGTGTTGCAGGACACCCTCGATGCGCTCACACGTGCCGCCGATCGCGGCAACGGTAATTTGCTGGCGCTTGCAGTTGATGCTGCGCGGGCAAAGGCAACCGTCGGAGAAATCTCGGCGGCGCTCGAGAAAGTGTTCGGCCGCCATCGTGCCGAAATTAAAACGATTACCGGAGTTTACAAGCGGGAGGTCGGCATGACCGGCGCCGTCGAGCGTGTGCGCACGGCAGTTGAGGCATTTGAAGTTGCCGAGGGCCGCCGGCCTCGCTTGTTAGTCGCGAAGATTGGACAAGATGGCCACGACCGCGGACAGAAGGTGATTGCATCAGCCTTCGCAGACCTCGGCTTCGACGTCGACATTGGGCCGCTGTTCGCCACACCAGCTGAAGCGGCCCGTCAAGCGGTGGAAAACGACGTCCATATCCTCGGTGTGTCATCGCTTGCCGCAGCTCACCTGACCCTTGTGCCAGAACTAAAAGCTGAACTGGCCAAACAAGGCCGAGATGACATCATGATTGTTGTCGGAGGCGTAGTACCACCTCAGGACTACGAAGCATTGATGCAATCGGGAGCCGAGGCAATTTTCCCGCCTGGCACGATTATCGCGGACGCTGCCGAAAATCTTCTCAAGACCCTCAACAAACGTCTCGGACACGGCAAAGAGGCTGCCGAGTGAGGCGGGTCCTCGTACTACCAGTCGTGCTCGGCAACCTGTTACTGGCAGCTTGTATCGATTCGTCAGGGCCGATTTTACAGAATGCGCAACCTTTGTTCGGCCAACAGTTGCGACTGCAATTTTACACGCTACGCAAGGGCTTTGCCGACGAACCCGAACAAGCGTCATTCAAATGGGACGGCATCCAATATACTCGTGTCGGCGGGGGTATGAGCGATATAACTTCCTTTAGTGTGCATAGGCTTGAAGGTCGCGCCTATGTCATTCAGAGCCTGGCGTCCAAGCGTCCAAACATTTTTGAGTATGCCGTCGCTTACAAGCTGACTGAAGGTGTCTACCAAGTCACGGCAATTGACGAGGATGACGCCGATGGCGCCACACGGGCGCGGTACTGTCGTCGGGTCGACGAAAGCCCTTGCCGTATTTCGAGCCAGAAGGAATTGTTTGCGTTCGCGCGTGCTACAGACGCCCGTCAAAAGGGAGAAGGCGCTTTGGTGCTTCGCCTGCCAACCGACAATTCAGAGTCGCCACGCTAGGGACTTCGATGGCCTCGCGCACGCTTCCCCCGGCCGACCTCGCTCGCGGTATCCGCACGGGCAACCGTGCGACCTTGGCCCGCGCGATTACGTTGATAGAAAGCAAGCGCGCCGACCATCGCAAAACCGCACATCTTCTCGTACAGGAGTTGTTGCCACATACAGGGAATGCCGTCCGCCTCGGCATCACTGGCGCACCCGGTGCGGGAAAATCGACCACCATTGATATTCTCGGCACTTATCTCACCGGCAAAGGCCACAAGGTTGCAGTCTTGGCAGTCGATCCGTCGTCTAGTCGTACCGGTGGATCGATTCTCGGCGACAAGACACGCATGGCCCAGCTTGCTATCGACGCAAACGCGTTTGTACGACCCTCCCCGTCTTCTGGAACACTCGGAGGCGTCGCGGCCAAGACACGCGAAACCATGTTGATTTGCGAGGCGGCTGGCTACGACGTCATCTTGGTCGAGACTGTCGGCATTGGTCAGTCGGAAACTGCAGTCGCGGATATGACTGACTTTTTTCTTGTGCTGATGATTCCCGGCGCCGGCGACGAGTTGCAGGGTCTGAAAAAGGGAATTGTCGAGCTCGCGGATATGGTTGCGGTCAACAAAGCCGACGGCGACAACATAGAGGCCGCGAAACAGGCAGCGGCGGAATACCGCGCTGCGCTGAACATCCTGACCCCGCAGTCATCGACGTGGTCACCGCCGGTCATTACTTACTCGGCTCTTACGGGGAATGGCATTGACAGATTGTGGGCTCAAGTTCTCACACACAAGGAGAAGATGACCGCCTCGGGCGAATTGGCAGCGCGGCGACGACACCAGCAAGTAAAATGGATGCGGACGATGCTTGAGGAGCGACTCACTGCGCGTTTGCGCAGTGACGCATCCATTCGTGCGAAATTGCGACAGGCTGAAATTCAGGTCGCCGCCGGCAAGCTGGCACCCACACTCGCGGTTGAAGAAATCGCACGGCTGCTCGGCATCTAGATGAACGCGCTCACTATTCTGGTCACCGGTTTCGGACCTTTTCCGGGCGCGCCGTTCAATCCAACCGGACACTTGATTGCAGGGCTTGCAAGGTTGCGACGGCCAGCACTCGCCGACGTAACGATCATCCCTCATGTTTTTCAAACCAGTTACGCAGCGGTCGACCGCGACTTGCCCAGACTGCTCGCCAAGCACAGGCCAGACGCGCTTCTTATGTTCGGGCTTGCGCCGAGGGCAAAGGCGCTGCGCATTGAAACGAGGGCACGTAATGCATCGGGATCATTCCCGGATATATCGGGTCGCTCGTTGCCCGGCCGGCAGATCCGAATTGACGGCCCACCCGATTTGGCACTGCCTCACGGAAGAAAATTACTCGCGGCTGCACGCAACCTAAAAGTGCGGGCCACCCTTTCACGCGATGCAGGACGCTATCTGTGTAACTATCTCTGTTGGCGCGCCAGTGAAGCAGCGATGGAAAATTGTCCGCGTCTTGCCGTATTCGTCCACGTGCCACCCGTTACACGCAAGGTTCTACGCCCGAGCAAAAAGCATCGTGCAAGTCTCGACGACCTTTCGCGTGCTGCCGACTGTTTTCTACTGGCCACGACGACAATCGCTCGGCGTATGAGACGCCACTTTTAGGCCCGAAACTCGATATAGTGGCATCCCCATGGTCCGCTATCGACACACTGGTACGAGAACTTTCGTTATGCTCATCCTGTTGATCGTTTTCCTTGTACCCATTGCTGCTCGCGCCGTTGCGTACGCGTTCGGTGACAATCCTCGTTCCTGGCGCGACGCCGATTGGTCAAGTACGGGGGTCTTACCGACCGCGGGCGAATATGCGGCAGCGCGCGTGATCGTTTTCACCGGCACGGCGGGCGCCTGGAAAGGCATCTTCTCTGTTCACAGCTGGATCGTGCTTAAGCGGCGGAACGAAGCGCGTTGGACGCGTTATGATGTCGTAGGTTGGGGCGAGCCGGTGCGAGTGAATAACTGGCCCGTGGATGGACGTTGGTACGGCAACGAGCCAGTCATGCTTGCCGACATATCCGGAGCGGAGGCCGAGAAACTGATCCCTCGTATCGAGAAAACCGTGAAGGCCTACGATTACTCGCAATCCGGCGACTATCGGATCTGGCCAGGGCCAAACAGCAACAGCTTCATTGCCGCTATCCTGCGTACCGTGCCCGAACTGGGTGTGACCTTGCCATCAAACGCGGTTGGGCGCGATTTCCGACATGGATTTTATTTGGGGCCGACTGACAGCGGCACCGGCATCGAGATCAACTTGAGCGGTTACGCTGGCCTGAAGGTCGGCTGGGTTGAGGGCATCGAGATTAATTTCTTGGGGTTGGTCGCAGGTCTTGATGTGCGTTACCCCGCGGTGAAGCTTCCTGGTTACGGCCGGCTCGGCATTGGATCACCAGTAACAACTGCACTTGCGCGATAGTTTACTGGACGCGTATGAGGATCAAGCCGCAAACGATCATGAGCGCGGCAACGATGCGAACGGTGCGGAGCGGCTCTTTGAGCACCACCACGGCAATCGCAGCGCCAAAAAGCACGCTGGTCTCGCGCAAAGCTGCAACGACTGCGATCGGCACGATCGTCATTGCCCAGATAGCGATCCCGTAGGAAAGAAATTGTAGCGCCCCGCCCGCAAGACCGCGGCGCCAAAAGAGATGCATCGCTGGTATTACATCGCGGCCGTCGCGATAGAGGGCATAAGGCACCATCACCAATGCAATTCCCAAAAACAGCCAGACTGAATAGGCGGTGGGATTGGCCGAGGCGCGCGCGCCTATTCCGTCAACAACTGAGTAGCCGCAGACTGTAATTGCCGTGAAGAGCGCAAAACCAATGGCACGGCGATCGACGACGGCAAGATCGCGTCCACCACGCGCGGACAGCAGAAGAACCCCTGCAACCAAGGCAAGGATGCCAGTCCACCCGACCAGGCTCAATCTTTCGCCGACGATGACGGTTGTCGCGGCGGCCGTCATCAGCGGCGCAGAGCCGCGCGCGATCGGATAGACTTGGCCGAGATCGCCGGTGCGATAACTTTCGATCAACGACGCGAAATAGATGAGGTGAATCGCAACCGATGCGACAAGCCACGGCCAGGCACCCCACGCCGGAAGACCCACGAACGGAACAAGTACCAGCGCGACGATCGCTGAGCCGATCGAAATCAACGTGGTGGTAGAAAGCGGATCGAGTCCGACCTTGATTAGAGCATTCCAGCCGGCATGACAGGCGGCGGCGAATAAAACCGCGAGGAAAACAACATTTTCCATCAGCGTCTGAATCCAGTCATTCGACGAAAGGAGGGGGCAGATCGCTGAAGGAATTTGACCCGTTGCCGGGCGCAAGCCCGTTGCGGCGCAAAAGGAACAGCATTTTTATACTAGGCAACCCTAGCCGATCGGACAGACCGAGAGTATCGTTTCCTAAACGCCAAATAAAACGGCGCTATTGGGAGGATACGCTAATGGGACAATCACGTCTTTCACGTCGTACTGTTCTCAAGACCGCTGCTCTTGGTTCGGCAGCGGCGATTACCGCGCCTTATGTTAGCGGCGTGTATGCCGCAGGTAGTTTGTCTTTGGGTTGCTGGGACCATTGGGTGCCAGGAGCCAATAAAGCTTTCGATAAGATCTGCAAGGAATGGGGCGACAAGAACAAGGTCGATGTACACATCGACTACATCACCTCCCAAGGCGAGAAAGATAAACTGACCGCCGCGGCGGAAGCCCAGGCCGGCACCGGTCACGACATCATGTCGCACCGTGACTGGAACATTCAAATCCACCAGCGCCTGCTCGAACCGCTCGATGACGTGATTGCCCAATTGATCAAGCAGTACGGCCCGATCAGTCCGGTTGCCGAATATCTCGCCAGGATCAAAGGCACTTGGCGCGGCGTACCGACCGCCATCGGCAGTCAGGTCAAACCATGTCAATCACGAGTTGATCTCTACAAAGAACATTGTGGAATCGATCTGGTCGACATGTTCCCAGCCGACGAGGCGCAGTACGACAAAGCCAAAACGGACAAGTGGACGTGGGATCTGTATCTCGATTGCGCGCAGAAGTTACACAAGGCCGGTTTCCCGGTTGGCCTGCCAATGGGTCAGACCAGCGACGCTGTGGACTGGGTCGGTGCGCTCTTCAAGTCCTACGGCGTGGTGATGATCGACGAGAAAGACAACATCAAGGTCAACTCGGACGAAACTCGGGCGGCGCTTGAATACTTGAAGAAACTCATGGCGGTTAACCCGCCGGAAGTTTACGCATGGGATGACGCTGGCAACAATCGATGGATTATCTCTGGCAAGGGCTCAGGGATAATGAATCCGCCGAGCTCGTGGGCCGTCGCGAAGCGTGACAATCCGAAAGTTGCGGAAAACATCTGGTGTCACGCGATGCCGAGAGGTCCGAAGGGTCGCTTCGTCGGTCAACTTCCGCAATTTTACGGCCTGTGGAGCTTCTCGAAGAACAAATCGGCCGGCAAAGATCTCTTGCTGCATGTATCGCAAAAGGAATCGATAGCTCAGTTGGTCGCCGCCTCAGTCGGTTACGACCTGCCTTCGTTCAAGAGCATGTACGACCTCGATACCTGGAAGACAGTCGAGCCGCCGAAGGGTGTGGTTTACAGCTATCCACCGCGCGGCGATGAGCAAACCTCGATGTTCGGCGCGCCGGCTCGCTCCGAAGTCGGTGCTCAGATGTACAACCAGGCCGTCAATACCGTGATGGTCGCCAAGCTCACTCAGGGCAACGAGAAGCTCGACGACGTCATCAAGTGGGCGGAAAAGGAACTTGAGGGCGCGCTTCGCGCCTGACCTTTTGGAGTCAGTCATCACAAATTGTGTGCCGGCCGAGTTGGCCGGCACACGCGACGTTAATCCACAGTCGAGGAGCGACCGTTAATACGTCGAAGCAGTGCATGGCAGATACAGTGCATACATGGGTTCCGGCGCTTCAGGAGACCGGCACGCGCATACCGGCTCGCAGCGGTCTTCGAAAATTTCTTCGGCAGCGCTCGACAACCGCTTTTCTGATGTGTCTGCCACTTATTTTGATCATCACCAGCCTTGTTATCTATCCGGCCCTCTATTCGATCTATCTGTCGATGCTGAACAAGGCCCAGACGAAGTTCATAGGTCTTGGAAATTTCACTTTCCTGCTGTCGCGCGACGTTTTCTGGATGGTGGTGCAACAGTCGGCAATCTTTGCGCTCTCCGCCGTTTTCTTGAAAGCGCTCATAGGCCTGATCACAGCGCACCTCATCAATAATCTGCCCAGCAAAGGCCAACGCAAATGGCGCGGCATGCTCCTTGTGCCTTGGGTGATCCCCCTTGCCCTCTCGTCGCTCGGGTGGTGGTGGCTGTTCGACCCGACCCATTCAGCGTTCAATTGGATTCTGGCCGGATTGGGCTTCAATGAAATTGCCTGGCTAAGCGATCCTTATTGGGCGCGTTTTTCCGTGATCCTGGTCAATGTATGGTACGGCGCACCATTCTTCCTGATTATGTATTTGGCTGCGTTGAAATCGGTGCCTGAGCAGCTCTACGAAGCCGCAGCGATCGATGGCGCAAATGCCTGGCAGAGGTTTGTCCATATTACTCTGCCGATGATGCGCAATATCATTGCGATCACCGTGCTTTTCTCACTTATCGTGACGTTTGCCAATTTCGACATCGTGCAGATCATGACGGCGGGCGGGCCCCGTAACATGACGCACGTGTTTGCGACGTATTCCTTCCTACTCGGAATTCGTTCCGGCGACTTGCCTTTGGGCGCCGCGACGTCGTTGTTCATGTTCCCGATTCTGGCGATTGCAGCGGTATTCATCCTGCGCGGTGTGCGAAAGCGCGGGAGGGAAATCGCATGACCTCTGTCGCTATTGAAGTTCCGAAAGCCGCCGGCGCGCAACGGCAAGCCAGCCTGAAACGCGATCGCCGATGGGCCCTGATCACGTCTTACGTATTTCTGGTGATCTTTGCGATCTTCTTCCTGATGCCGCCCTACTACATGATTGTGACTGCGCTTAAGAGCGATGCCGAGGTCGCTCACATGGCGACTAATCCTTGGATCATCGCCAACGGAATTACGTTCGACCAGTTCAAGATACTGTTTACGCAGACAGACTTTCTGATTTTTTTCAAGAACACAGCCATCGTTACTGTTGCCGTGGTCATCATCACCATGGTCGTCAGTGTGCTGGCGGCATTCTCTCTTGGCCGCATGCGATTCTGGGGGTCAAGCATACTCGCGACGGGCATCTTTCTGACTTACCTCGTGCCCGACACATTGCTCTTCATTCCCCTGTTCCAGATCGTGAAGGCCATTGGCCTGCTCAATTCGTATTGGGGAATGGTTCTGGTCTATCCGACCCTTACGGTGCCGTTCTGCACCTGGATCATGATCGGATACTTCCAATCCATTCCGAAGGAGCTTGACGAAGCGGCCCTCATTGATGGCGCTGGCCACATGCAAATGCTGCTGAAAATCTTCATTCCGGTGGCCCTGCCCGGCATCATCGCAGCAACCATTTTCGCGTTCACGGTGTCCTGGGCAGCCTTCGTCTATCCGATGGCCTTTCTCTATTCGGCAGACCAGCAGGTGCTCACCGTCGGTACAGTGACCAGCCTGATCCGCGCTGATGTCTACAAGTGGGGCATGCTGATGGCTGGCGCACTCGTCGCCGCCGCCCCGCCTCTGGTGATCTATGCTTTCCTCATGGACTACTACATCGCCGGGCTAACCTCTGGCGCAACCAAGGGCTGACCACCATGGCTGAAGTTGCGTTGCGTCAGGTTGTGAAAAAGTTCGGAGATGTCGAAGCGGTGCGATCGATCGATCTCGACATTCCGGACAACGAGTTCGTCGTTCTGGTTGGCCCTTCCGGTTGCGGCAAGAGCACGACATTGCGGATGATCGCCGGCCTCGAGGAAGTCACCTCAGGTGACATCTGCATCGGCGGCGAAGTCGTCAATGACTTGCCTCCGAAGGATCGCGACATCGCGATGGTGTTCCAGAATTATGCGCTTTATCCCCATATGACGGCGTTCGAGAACATGTCGTTCGGACTTAAGCTGCGCAAGTTCTCCAAGAGCGAAATTCGTCAACGGGTCGAGCACGCCGCGCGTATTCTGGACATCACAGAGCTGCTTGATCGGCGCCCGAAAGCACTGTCAGGTGGACAACGTCAGCGCGTCGCCATGGGCCGCGCGATCGTGCGCAATCCCAAGGTATTCTTGTTCGATGAGCCTCTATCGAACCTCGACGCCAAACTTCGCGTGCAAATGCGGACGGAAATAAAGCGTGTCCATCAAAAGGTGAAGACGACGACTGTCTACGTTACCCATGATCAGGTTGAGGCAATGACGCTTGCCGATCGCGTGGTGGTTATGAACAAAGGCATTATTGAGCAGATTGGGACGCCGCAGGAACTCTATCATCACCCGCGCACCCGTTTCGTTGCCGGTTTCATAGGGTCTCCAGCAATGAACTTCATTCCGTGTCAGCTTGACCAAAATGGCGCGAACATGCGCGTCCGCGTTACCGACAGCATCAGCCTGCCGGTCCCGGCCGACCGGGTAAATCGCTACCAATCGTTTGTCGGCAAGCCGGTGACACTTGGCCTCAGGCCGGAACACATTACGGAGCCTCGCCAGAACGGTCAGAGCGATGGATCCGATTTCACGGTGACCCTGGACGTCGTCGAGCCGCTGGGCATGGAGACCATGGTTTTCTTCAGCGTGAACGGGACTGAATTTTGTGGTCGCGTCGAACCCAGCAGCGCAGCCGACGCAGGGGCGGCCATGCGGCTGCACGCCAATGTCGACCACATGCACCTCATTGACCCTGCAAGTGGCGCGGTAATCTAGCGATAATCCTGCAAGTGGCGCGGTATCGCCGACGAAGACGCACGCCGCCGACGCCGCCGGCGCCCACAGCTTCGGGCCCGCGCGCTGATATTGCGGTGGACGAACGACGTCAGCACCGAGCGCCTTGGCCGCATGCCAACCCCAATGCGGGTCATCAAGAAAGCAGCGCGCCATTGAAACCAGGTCGGACTGCCCTTTGGCGACAATCTCTTCGGCGTGTTCTGGCTTTACGATTAAGCCCACAGTTCGAGTGGGCATGCCGGCCTCTTTTTTTACCCGAGCCGCGATGGACACATTGTAGCCGGGCTCAGTCGGATTTCGGATGTCAGCAGCCACACCACCTGACGAAATGCAGATGAAGTCGAGACCCTCGCCTTTCAAAGCCTTGGCAATTGCAACCGCATCGTCAGGAGTAAGCCCGCCTTCGCGCCAGTCGCTCCCTGTGATGCGCGCACCCAACGGTACCGCTTTTGGAACCACGGCGCGCACCGCGCGCGCAATTGACAAGGGAAACCGCATGCGATTCTCAAAGGAGCCGCCGTACTGATCCGTGCGCTTGTTTGAAATTGGCGACATAAAGCCATGCGCGAGATAGCCGTGCGCCATATGGAGCTCGATTTCGTCAAAACCGATGCGCAAGCAACGCTCCGCCGCAGAGACAAAAGCTGCACGCACACGCTCCATATCCGCCTCTGTAACCTCGCGGGGCGTATGCCAACCTTCGCCGAAGGGAATTGGTGACGCCGCAATCGTGGGCCATGGGTCCGCTTCCGGCTTAAGCGCAAGCGCACCTTCCCACGGACGTTGCGCGGAGCCTTTGCGTCCAGAGTGCGCGATCTGAATACCGAATTTGGCGCTGCCCATCCGTCGAGCTTGCGCAATCACGCGGGCCAGTGCGACTTCGTTATCATCGGAATAGAGACCTAGACATCCGTGCGTAATGCGGCCATGCCGTTCCACGTGTGTTGCTTCCACAATCACCAGCGCCGCTCCGGAATGAGCCAGCATGCCAAGATGCATGAGATGCCAATCATTGGCACAACCGTCGTCGGCAGAATATTGGCACATCGGTGAAACCACGATGCGGTTGGCGAGCTCAAGGCTCGCCAAACGCAAGGGCGTAAACAAAGTACTGGGCATGATGGATTCGACTCTGGCTGGTGAACGCTGAACCTAGCGTTGCTGGATGGAATTTAGATAAGCAATAATTGCACCGACGTCAGCCGCATTGAATGAAAATTCCGGCATATCCGGATGGCCGGACATAATGCCCTCTCCAAGCGCCTCCTCCAATGACTCGATTGGATAGCGTTGGCCGAGGCTACGGAACGTCGGAGCAAGCTTTTGCGGGCTGTCTCCGGTTCGGCCGACTGCATGACACGAAGCGCAGTTGCGAGCAAGCAGCGCTTCGCCGCGTTTGAGATCTTGCGCGGCGGCAATCTGACCGAATGTCATGATGGCCGCGGTAGCGGCTAGCATTCCGATTCGTATCAAGCTGCCGGGGGTAAATCCCGCTTGTCGAATGTAGACCGCCGACTTGCAAGTGCCGCCCAGAGTGCGGTGATGCGCTCTGCTTCGTGCAAATGCCACGCAAGCTGTTCCCTGGTGTAATACCTTGTCCATCGGCCGCTTCGCTCGAGATCGCGGATTTGGGCAAGCCGCCGCCGCGCCAAGCCATGCCATTTCTCAGCGATCTTATCGAAGCGAACAGTACCTTGCACGGTAGCCATTTGTTGCCCCCCGGCACGCGTCAATTCGGTGGCCGATTAACAACCGCCGAAAATCACACGGAAACAACGGCATACAGTTGGAGCACGCATGTACTCCGATTCTTGGCCCTTCCAAATACCGCGCAGAATCTAGAGGCGGATGTGCAGCTTATTCGCAATCTCGCCGATAACTCCGCGACGGAAAAGCAGCACGCAAGAGACGAAAATCGCACCTTGAATGACGAGCACCCATTCCCCGATTGGAGCAAGCTTAAACTGCATGACCAGGATTGCGAAGGCCCCAACGACTGGGCCAAATATGGTGCCAAGACCCCCGACCAAAGTCATCAGCACGACTTCACCTGACATCGGCCAATTTACGTCGGTGAGTGAAGCCAGTTGCAATACAATTGCTTTGGTCGCTCCGGCAACACCGGCAAGCGTCGCCGACAGCACAAACGCAACCAGTTTGTACCGGTCGGTTTTATAGCCAAGCGAAATTGCCCGCGCTTCGTTTTCCCGAATGGCCTTAAGAACCTCGCCAAACGGTGAATGAATAATTCGGTAGATGAACATGAAGCCCGCGAGAAATATGATCAGGACGACGGCGTACATCGACATTTCGTTTTTCAAATCGATGAGGCCGAACAAAACGCCACGCGGCACCGCCTGAATGCCATCTTCGCCACCGGTGAATTTTGCTTGCAAAGCGAAGAAATACATCATCTGCGCAAGCGCCAACGTAATCATTGCGAAATAGATACCTTGGCGGCGGATTGCCAACGAACCGGCGACAAGGCCGCATACGGCCTGCCGTTGCGGTACCAGTCAGGATCGCAAGTTCGGGGGGAAAGCCCCACGCTTTAGCCGAATACGCCGAGAGATAACTCGCCCATCCGAAATAGAGCGCGTGGCCAAATGACAACAGACCGACATACCCGATCAACAAATTGAAGGCGCACGCAAAGAGGGCAAAACACATGGCCTGCATCAGGAAAAGCGGATAAGTCACGAAAGGCGCTATTACCAAGGCTGCCGTCATAATCACAAAGCCGATGGTCTCGCTTTGGCTACGCAGCACGGACGGTTTTTTCACCAGCGGATCGGCGACGTGGTCCATCACGCCCTCCGCCCGAACAAGCCCGCAGGCCGGACCAGCAGCACAATCGCCATAATGACGAAGATCACAGTGTTGGACGCCTCGGGGAAAAACACTTTCGTTAAACCTTCGATGACGCCGAGACCGAATCCCGTGACAATCGCGCCCAGAATCGAGCCCATTCCACCGATCACAACGACCGCAAACACCACAATGATCAATTCAGAACCCATTTGGGGTGACACATTGTAAATCGGCGCGGCCATAACGCCCGCAAAAGCAGCGAGCGCCACTCCGAATCCATATGTCAGCGTGATCATACGCGGAACGTTTATGCCAAATGCACGAACGAGCGTTGGATTCTCGGTAGCGGCGCGCAGGTACGCGCCAAGACGAGTACGCTCGATTACAAACCAGGTGCCTATGCAAATCACCAGTGAAGCCGCGATCACCCATGCGCGATAGTTTGGCAGGAACATAAATCCCAGATTCTGTCCGCCGCGCAATGACTCTGGCACCGTATAAGGTAGACCGGCAGATCCGAAATAATTCCGCGCTACACCTTCGAAAATCAACGCGAGGCCAAACGTGAGCAGCAGACCATAGAGATGGTCGAGCTTGTAAAGCCGCTGAAGAAATAGACGTTCGACGATTATGCCGGTGAAACCGACAATGATTGGCGCAATGATCAAAGCGGGCCAGTAGCCGAGGCCCGAATATTTCAGAATAAGGTATGCCGTAAAGGCGCCCATCATGTATTGGGCGCCGTGACTGAAATTGATGATGTTTAGCATGCCGAAAATGACGGCAAGCCCGAGGCTCAACAACGCATAGAACGAGCCGTTGATCAGACCGATCAACAGCTGACCGAACAGCGCACCCGATGGTATGCCAAAGATCTCGAACATTCGGTCACCGCAAAACCCGAGGGGCGGGCTCTGCCCGCCCCTCGCATTTCTATTAAACGTCAACCGCTGACGAGCGGGCAGCTGCCTTCCTTTAGCGGCCGAAAAGCTTCGTCTGCCGGAATGGTCGCGCGGACCTTATAGAAGTCGCCGGGGTGCTTCGAGTCCTCAGGCTTCTTCACTTCCAGCAAATAGGCCGGATGAATCTTGCGTCCATCGGGGCGGATCGTTCCCTTCCCGAACAGCGGATCATCGGTCGGCATTGACTTCATCTGTGCGACAACGGTTTTGCCGTCGCTGACGTTGCCCTTGAGCGCGACCGCGGCCTTGAGGTAGTGCAACACACCGGCATAGACACCGGCATGAATCATCGTCGGCCACTTTCCTTGACGCTCTTGCTGCCAACGCTTGGTCCAAGCGCGATTAGTGTCATTCATGTCCCAGTACCAGGTCTCGGTCAGGACTAGACCTTGCGCTGTTGGAAGGCCAAGTGCGGCGACGTCGCTCGCAAACACGAGCAAGCCGGCGAGGCTCTGCCCGCCCTTCACGATTCCAAACTCGGCCGCCTGCTTGATCGAGTTGATGGTGTCACCGCCAGCGTTCGCGAGGCCAATGACTTTTGCTTTGGACGATTGGGCCTGCAACAGAAAAGACGAGAAGTCGTTCGTATTGAGGGGATGGCGCACCTTGCCCAGCACCTTTCCGCCTGCCCTTTCGACCGCCGCCATCGTATCCCGTTCAAGCGCGTGACCGAATGCATAATCCGACGTCAGGAAGAACCAAGTGCCACCACCGGTTTTTACAATCGCGGTGCCCGTACCGTTGGCCAACATCCATGTGTCATAGGTCCAGTGGATTGTATTGGCGTTACACTTCGGTCCAGTCAGATCGGACGCTGCCGCACCAGACACAATGAAGACTTTGTTCTTCTGGTTGGCGACTTGACTGACCGCCAACGCGACGCCCGAGTTAGGTACATCGACGATCATGTCGACCTTGTCGACATCGTACCATTGGTTAGCGATTTGCGATCCAATGTCCGGCTTGTTCTGGTGATCGCCGATGATCAGCTCAACCTTCACATTAGGATTGTCCTTGGTGAAGTCAGCGATCGCCATTTTTGCTGCAGCGACCGAACCGGGTCCACCAATGTCAGCATAGAGGCTCGACATGTCGCTGAGCACACCTATCTTTACGTTCACCTGCTGGGCGTTCGCCGCACCGCAGGCAAGAACTGCGGCAAATGCCGCAAGTCCTAAAGTTTTTCTCATCAGTGCATCCTCCTTGTTTTTATAAGTCGGTTCAAATCTGGAATTCAGCCCGAGACCAGCGGACAGTTGCCTTCCTTGAGCGGGCGGAACGCTTCATCCGCAGGGATAGTCGCGCGCAGCTTATAGAAGTCTCCCGGATATTTCAATTCCTCGGGTTTCTTCACTTCGAAGAGGTATGCCGGATGCAACTTTCGACCATCGGCGCGGATCGTCCCTTTGCCGAACAATGGATCGTCGGTCGGCAATTCCTTCATCTTCGCGACCACTGCTTTGCCATCAGCCGTACTCTTCAGCGCAAGGGCCGCCTTGAGATAGTGCAAAGTGCCCGCATAAACGCCGGCCTGGTTCATAGCCGGATACTTGTTCGACGCATTGCGTTCGGCATGCCAACGCTTGGTCCACGCGCGAGTGGCGTCGTTCAAATCCCAATAGAAGGTCTCGGTCAATACAAGACCCTGAGCTGTCTGAAGACCGAGCGCATTGACGTCGGTAGCGAACACCAGAAGTCCGGCGAGGCTTTGACCGCCTTTTACGATGCCAAATTCCGACGCCTGTTTAATCGAATTGATTGTATCGCCGCCGGCATTCGCCAGTCCAATGACTTTGGCCTTCGACGACTGCGCCTGCAGCAAGAACGATGAGAAGTCGCTGGAGTTAATCGGGTGACGGACCTTGCCAAGAACTTTGCCACCGTTCGCCTCGACGACCGCCATTGTATCGCGTTCAAGCGCATGACCGAAAGCGTAGTCAGAGGTCAGAAAAAACCAGGTGTCGCCACCAGTTTTGACGACGGCCTTTCCGGTGCCGTTTGCCAGCATCCATGTGTCGTAGGTCCAGTGCACGGTATTGGGACTGCACTTCGGTCCTGTGAGGTCAGACGTCGCAGGGCCCGAACCGACGAACACTTTGTTCTTGTCACGGGTCACCTGGCTGATCGCAAGCGCCACGCCGGAGTTGGGCACATCGACGATCATGTCCACTTTTTCAACGTCGTACCATTGGTTGGCGAGTTGGGTCCCAATGTCAGGTTTGTTCTGGTGGTCGCCTGAGATCACGTCGACCTTGACGTTGGGGTTATCCTTCATGAAATCGGCGGCGGCCATCTTGGCGGCGAGCACCGAGCCGGGTCCGGTTGCATCGGCGTAAAGGCTCGACATATCGGTCAGCACGCCGACCTTGACATTGATCTGCTGAGCGTTCGCTACGCCGCAGGCCAACACAACAACAAGAGTCGTCAAACCTAACGTTCGTTTCATTGACGTATCCTCTCTGATTTCCTGCCCTGGTTCTTTCGTTAGACACCGAGATAGTCGTGCAGTTTTTCGACATTGGCATCCAGCTCGGCATTGGCGAACTGGTCGATGATCCGTCCATGTTCCATAACGTAGTAGCGATCCGCAACCGTCGACGCGAAGCGGAAGTTTTGTTCAACCAGTAGAATAGTAAAGCCCTGTTCTTTGAGCGCGCGGATTGTTTTGCCTATTTGCTGGATGATCACAGGAGCGAGGCCTTCTGTTGGCTCATCAAGCAACAGCAGCCGGGCTCCGGTTCGAAGAATCCGTCCGATCGCGAGCATCTGCTGCTCGCCCCCGGAAAGCTTTGTGCCTTGACTGGAGCCGAGCCGCTCCTTGAGATTTGGAAACAGATCAAAAATGCGATCGAGAGGAAGGCCACCTGGCTTGATTACGGGCGGCAGCAGTAAATTCTCCTCGACAGTGAGGCTGGAGAAAACGCCTCTCTCCTCAGGACAGAATGCGATACCTGCCCGCGCAATGTGGTTGGAAGTGCGGGTAATAAGCTCTTCCCCCTCAAAGCACACCGAACCTGTACGGTGTCCGACAATCCCCATGATCGACTTGAGTGTCGTCGTCTTGCCGGCGCCGTTGCGCCCGAGCAGAGTAACTACCTCGCTTTCCCGGACATCGAATGTGACGCCGTGCAGAATATGCGACTCGCCGTACCACGCTTGTAAGTCCTTCACAGCAAGAAGCGGCGTGCGCTGGTCAAGCATGCCCGACCCCCATGTAAGCTTCGCGCACTTCCTGGTTGGCCGAGACCGTGTCGTAGTCACCTTCTGCTAGAACGCGGCCCCGCGTAAGCACAGTGATGTGGTCGGAAAGATCAGCCACCACCGACAGATTGTGCTCGACCATCAAAACAGTACGATCTGCCGCAACGCGCTTGATCAGCTGCGCCACGCGGTCAATATCCTCGTGACCCATCCCCGCCGTTGGCTCATCAAGCAACAACATTTCCGGATCGAGAGCCAGTGTCGTGGCAATTTCCAGCGCCCGCTTGCGGCCGTAGGGAAGTTCGACTGCCAGCCAGTCGGCTACCGAAGACAAGCCAACATCCGCTATCAACGCCATGGCGCGTTCGTTCAAGCCGTTGAGCACCGAGGTCGGCCGCCAGAAGTCAAATGAGCCACCGCGTTGCCGCTGTAGTGCGATGCGCACATTCTCGAGAACTGTCATGTGCGGAAAAACAGCCGAAATTTGAAACGAGCGCACCAAGCCGAGCCGCGCGACATCCGCAGGCTGCATATCGGTGATGTCGTTGCCCTTGAACAAAATGCGTCCACGCGTTGGACTCAGGAACTTGGTGAGCAAATTAAAACAGGTCGTCTTGCCGGCACCGTTTGGCCCGATCAAAGCGTGGATTGTCCCGCGTTTGACGCGCAGGCTCACGCCGTTAACGGCGACAAAGCCGGCAAACTCCTTGGTGAGATCCTCGGTCTCGAGGATCATCTCTTCACTCATCGGCAGCAGCCCCTCGTCGCGCATTCTTGACAGGTTTTCGCGCCGTGCGGCAAGGCCTACGAAAGGTTCGGACGCTCAGCTAAGCCGTTGATAACATTAGGTCTGTCTAGTTCGACGTCACTTAGCCGCTTTGAACTTCTTCGCCAGCGCATCCGCGTTGCGGGCGAGCAGACCTACATCGGCACCGACTGCAACAAAAAGATAACCCCAGTCGATGTATCGGCGCGCCTCGTCCTCGTTGCCGGTCAAGATCCCAGCTGGCTTCCCGACAGCTTTCAAGCGCTTGACCGCATTCTCCATCGCCTTTTGCACATCGGCGTGTTGGGGGTTGCCAAGATGACCGAGTGACGCGGCGAGGTCGGAGGGGCCGATGAAGACACCGTCGATCCCGTCGACGGCGGCGATTGCGTCGATCTGGTCGAGCGCCGTGCGCGTTTCGACCTGCACCAGCACGCAAATCTCGTCATTCGCCTTGGTCAGGTACCCCGGAACCCGGCCATAGCGGCTGGCCCGGGCGGCGACCGAGACCCCCCTGATCCCCTGCGGCGGATAGCGCGTGGACGCAACCGCGCGCTTGGCCTCCTCGACGCTCTGCACATAGGGGAACAGCAGCGTCTGGACACCGATATCGAGCGCGCGCTTGGCCAGCACCGCGTCGTTCCAGGCCGGCCGGATGATCGGCGTCGCCGTGCCGCGCTGGACCGCCTGCAGCTGCGTGACGAGATCCGGAATCTCGTTCGGCGAATGCTCGGTGTCGAGCAGGATCCAGTCGAACCCGCTGTCGGAGATAATCTCGGCGGCGATGTTGCTGCAGAGGCTCGACCACAACCCGATCTGCAGCCTGCCTTCACGAAGCGCGCGCTTGAATGGATTCGTCTGAAATTCGACCATGATGCTCACTCTTACTTATACGAATTGAATGGCAAGCCCGCCGAGCGGACCAAAATCGGCGTGCAGCGTATCACCCTTCTGCGCGAAAACGACACGGGTAAACGAGCCGGCGAGCACGATATGTCCCGGCTCTAGCGCATGTCCATGCGGGCCGATCTTGTTGGCAAGCCAGGCAACGCCGAGCGCCGGATGGCCGAGCACGCCGGCTGCGAGGCCAGTCTCCTCGATCTCCGAATTGCGATACATGATGCCGCCGACCCAACGCAGATCGACATCCGTCGGTCCAACCGGCCGTCCGCCCATGGCAATGCCGGCGGCGGCACCGTTATCGGCAACGGTATCGACAATCTTGCGCTGATCCTGAAGTCGCGCATCGACGATCTCGATCGCGGGAATAACGTATTCGGTCGCACGCAACACATCGGCCAGCCCGACGCCGGGGCCCTGCAGCTTCTTGCCCATGATGAAAGCAAGCTCGACCTCGACGCGCGGCTTGCAGTAGTCGGCATGTTTGACCTTCGCACCATCGGCGATCAGCTGATCATCGAGGATGTAGCCATAGTCCGGCTCGTCGATCATGGACGAACGCTGCATCGCTTTCGACGTGAGACCCACTTTGTGACCGATCATCCGCGCGCCGGCCTTGATCTTGCGGTTCGCGACCTCGGTCGAGATCGCGTAGGAATCTTCGATCGTGATGGCGGGAAACGTAATGTGCAGCTGGGTCGCCTGTTTGCGCTCTTTCTGCGCCGCCATCAGAATGTCGGCGGCTTTCTTTCGGTCGGCTTCGGACAGCATGGGTCATCCCCCTTGTCGGTCCGATGCTGTAACGGTTCACACGGCAAAATTAAAGGGAGCAGCTGACGGCGCGTCCCGGCGGCAGCTAAACCTGACTAGTCCGGCTTTTTATCGCGCTTTCGCGCTTTCACTTGCTCGATCTTTCTGTTGGTGAATCGCAGCATGCGGGCGAGCGGCGGACGCATTGGCGGCACGTCGTATGCAAGAAGCGCAAGCCCCAACGGCAACATCCAGACGCCGAGTACGGGGAGAAAGCCGAGCATGCCGCCGCCGGTCAGTGCGATTCCGGCCGGCACACGCACCCATACGGCCTCGGGTTGACGCAAACGATCGAAATTGCGCCCCGCCCAGTCGGGCATGTGGCCCTGAATCCGGTCCATTTCCTCGTCAAAATTGGCCTTGTCACTCATGCCAGATCAAAGGCCCCGGCGTTGCGATTTGTTCCGTCGCTAGTGTTTCAACTTCGGGTCGATCTTGAAGCTTGCTTCGGTCTTTTTCGTGATTTCATCGACGGTAACGCCGGGAGCAAGCTCGCTCAGCGTCATGTTGCCGGCCTTCTTGTCGATCGTGAAGACGCCGAGGTCGGTGATGACCATGTCCACAACACCGGCACCCGTCAGCGGCAATTTGCACTTGTGAAGCAGCTTGGGATCGTCCTTGGCGGTGTGCTCCATTACGACGACCACTTTCTTCACGCCGGCGACGAGGTCCATTGCGCCGCCCATGCCTTTGACCATCTTGCCCGGGATCATCCAGTTGGCGAGGTCGCCATTTTCGGCGACCTGCATGGCGCCAAGAATGGAGAGGTCGATATGGCCGCCCCGGATCATCGCGAACGAATCCGCCGATGAGAAAAAGCTGGTGGTCGGCAACTCGGTCACCGTCTGCTTGCCTGCGTTGATGAGATCGGGATCCTCCTCGCCTTCATACGGGAAAGGCCCGAAGCCGAGCATGCCGTTCTCGCTCTGCAGCTGAACGGTCATCCCAGTCGGAATGTAATTCGACACCAGTGTCGGTATGCCGATGCCGAGATTGACATAGAAGCCGTCGCGCAATTCCTTGGCCGCTCGTTCGGCCATCTGATCACGGGTCCAGGGCATTAGACTTCCTCTCCTGTTCCGGCTGCCGCCATAACGCGCTTGCGCACGGTGCGCTGTTCGATGTGCTTGACCGCGTTCGGCACGTGGACGATCCGTTTGACGTAAACGCCCGGTGTGATGATGTGATCGGCGTTCAAATCGCCCGGCTGCACCAGATTCTCGACCTCCGCGACGGTGACTTTCCCCGCCGTGGCCATCATCGGGTTGAAGTTACGCGCCGTCTTTCGATAGACGAGATTACCTTCGGTATCGCCCATCCATGCATGCACGATCGACAGATCGGCGACGATGCCGCGCTCCATGATGTAGCGACTGCCGTCGAACTCGCGCTCTTCTTTCCCTTTGGCGATGTCGGTACCGGCGCCAGTGCGCGTAAAGAAAGCCGGAATGCCCGCCCCGCCCGCGCGAATGCGTTCGGCGAGCGTCCCTTGCGGATTGAATTCAATTTCAAGTTCGCCGGCGAGGTATTGCTGGGCGAACAGCTTGTTCTCGCCCACATAGGACGAGATCATTTTCTTGACCTGCCGCGTCTCAAGCAGAAGACCAAGGCCCGGCACCGTCGACGCCGGCATTGTTCGACACAATGGTGAGGTTTTTCACGCCGAAGTCGCGGATCGCTTTGATCAGCTCTTCAGGAATACCGCAAAGGCCAAAGCCTCCGGCACAAATCAACATGCCGTCTTTTAGCAACCCAGCCAGCGCGGTTTTTGCGTCGGGATAGACTTTTTTCATACGGCTCTACTGCCTTTTCTCCGGCTACGCTTCGAGGATCATGAAAAACACCAATGCTCGTCGCTGGCAAGCCTAACGGGGCGGGGTCGCGGGTGGCGTTGCAGGCGCGGCCGGCGGAGAAGGCGCTGGTGTCGCGGCGGCCTCGGGCGGAGTGCGCGGCGTAATGTCCGTGACCGGATTTTTTGGCCTTTGCGGCGCTGCCGGAGCGGCGGGCGGGGGCGGCGGTGCTGCCGTCGTGGTCGGCGCATTCGGGAGCGTGATCGTTTTCGGCAACAGCGGCACGCGGTGCGGGTAATAAGTCCAGAATACGAACAGTGCCACAAACAGCAAAGTCGAGAGCGTGGCGCCTATCCAACGGCGCCCGAACGACAGCACGGCGCCGACGAACGTCGCGACGAATACCAGAATTGCCAATACAATAACGTACAGCCAGTCTACCTGGCTCAGATCAATCGGCATGAAACATCCCCACTAGCGTGCCTGAGTTTAGCAGACCCGCGATGCGGGTCACCCCCGTGTTGGTGTTGCCGCGGGAAAAAATCCGCCCGAAAACGGGTTCCAACATTTCGGGATCACGCTATACCTCACCTGTCATGTCCAACGTACTCATCCTTACGGAAGTTCAGGAAGCGATGCGCGCCCGCTACAAGGCGATGCTTCTCGAACGGTTTCCGCAACTGACCATTAATGTCGTTGGCCACCACAACGACGTCGGCCCCTATATCGCCGACACCGATATCCTGCTGTGCTTTTCTCCACCGATGGCTGATCACGTCGTTCGCGACGCGCCAAAATTGAAATGGATTCAGGCGCTCGGTACCGGGGTCGACAACATCGTCGACCTTCCTTCCCTTGGCAAAGACGTGCTCGTGACCAATGTGCGCGGTATCCACGGTGCGCCGGTTTCCGAAGCAACGATCGCCTACATGCTTTCGCTCGCACGCGATTTGCCGCACGCCGGCGTCGCGCAGGCCAAAAGCCAATGGGAACGCTGGCCGGCTACATTGCTGGCCGGAAAAACGGTCGGCATCCTTGGCGTTGGCTTGATCGCGGAATATCTGGCGCCGATCTGCAAATCATTTCACATGACGGTCGTCGGGATCAGCGGCAGCCCTCGCGATGCAAGTGGCTTCGACCGCGTTGTTCATCGCGATGCTCTGGAGAAGCTCGCGCCTGAGCTCGATTTCCTTGTCGCGTTGACGCCCCTTACCGCCGAAACGCGCGGCATCGTCGGAGCAAAAGTACTCGCCGCCATGAAGCCGACCGCCTACCTGGTCAATGTGGCGCGCGGCGGCGTCGTCGACGAGCCGGCGCTGATCACCGCACTTGAGAGTGGTGAAATTGCCGGCGCCGCGCTCGATGTGTTTGCGCAAGAGCCCCTCCCCTCAAATAGCCCGCTATGGAAGACGAAAAACGCGACGATCTTTTCCCATCTCGGCGGCTATTCGCAGGGCTACGAGGAGCGTGCGATGCCGACTATCGCCGGCAACATGGCCAAGTTCCTGGCTGGCGATCTAAAATCCATGATCAACATCGTGCGCAAGCCCGCATCCTGGAAAGAGTGAACCATGCCTTTGTCGGAACGACTGAACACGCCGATCTCCAATGCCGAGCTTGAGCGCCGCTGGCGCGAAGTGCGTGCCGCCATGGAAAAAGAAAAAATCGACGTTCTGCTGATGCAGAACAATAACGATCACATGGGAGGCTATGTCCGCTATTTCACGGACATGCCGGCGACCAACGGCTATCCCAACACTGTGGTCTTTCCCCGCGACGACGAAATGACTGTCGTTTGCCAGGGTCCCTTCGGCGGCAGCGAGGCAACCGCTCAAGGCGATCAGAACTGGCGCGGCGTCAAACGCATTCTGACGACACCGAGCTATGCCTCGGCCCACTACACCAAAGAATACGACCCCGAGCTTGCGGCAACCGCGCTCAAGCCATTCGCGCAGGCGACCATCGGCTATGTCGGGACCTATCAGATGTCGTACGCGCTGCTCGACTACATGAAGCGCGCGTTTCCGCAAGCGCGTTTTGTTGACGCAACGGAAATGGTCGATCGGATCAAGGTCATCAAAAGCGCCGAAGAAATGGAATTGGTGAAGCGCGCGGCGTTGATGCAGGACGGCGCGATGCGCGCCGCCTTCGCAGCAGCGAAGCCTGGCATGCGCGATACTGAGGTTGCGGCCGTCGCGCAGCATTACAGCCAGTGCCATGGTAGCGAGAATGGCATTTATCTCTGCGCATCGATGCCGCTCGGCAAGCCGTCTAAATTTGCCAACCGGCACCTGCAAAACCGTGTCATCCAGAAGGGTGATCAGATTGCACTGCTCGTGGAAGACAACGGACCGGGTGGCATGTACACGGAGCTCGGCCGCTCCTGCGTCGTCGGCGCCAAGGTGCCGCAGGCGATGAAGGATGAACTCGAGTTCTGCAGAACCTCACGCAAGCTCACGCTCGACCTGCTGAAACCGGGCACGCCCTGCAAGGATATCTGGGACGCCTTCAACGACTTCATGCGCAAAAACGGCAGGCCGGCCGAAGCGCGGCTTTATTGCCATGGCCAGGGCTATGATCTGGTCGAGCGTCCGTTGGTGCGTCACGATGAACCAATGACCATCGAGAAGGACATGAATATCGTCGTCCATCCGACCTATATTCATGCCGGCTACCTGAACTGGCTTTGCGATAACTACCTCATCGGCGGAAACGGTCCTGGCGACCGGCTGCATCAATTCCCCGAGGAAATAATCGAGGTCGGTTAGCCCTGCGACGTCGGTCGGCTTGACCCGCCGAGGCGCGTGGCGCAAAGGGTCTGTAGCTTTGGTGGAGGAAACAACGAAAATGAAAAAGATATTGTTCGCTGCGATTGCAGCTGCGCTGGCGCTGATGGGGCCGGCAAGTGCCCAGGATTTCCCGTCGCGTCCCATTACGATGGTCATCCCGTTCGCCGCCGGCGGTCCGCAGGACACCATCGGCCGCATTTTTGCACAGCGCATGAGCGAACTGCTTGGCCAACAAGTGGTGGTCGAAAACGTCGGCGGCGCCGGTGGCATGACCGGTTCCAAGCGAGTCGCTGACGCCAAGCCGGATGGTTATACGATGGTGCTCGGCAGCGTCGGCACGCACGCTCAGAACCAGACGCTTTACAAGCATCCGCTTTACAACGTGGTGAGCGATTTCACGCCTGTTGCCTACCTCGCCCTTACCCCGATTTCGGTCATCACCCGCCCCGATCTGCCCGTGACCAATTTCAAGGAATTCATCGCTTACGCGAAAGCCAATCAGGCGAAGATGCAATATGGCTCGGCCGGCGCCGGTTCGGCCACGCATCTTGCTTGCGTTGTCCTCGACAGCGCGATGGGCACCAAGATCACCCACGTTCCGTACAAGGGCACCGGACCTGCGATGCAGGACCTGATCGGCGGACGCATCGACTATCTCTGCGAAATCATCGCGACCGCGAAGCCACAGATCGACGGGGGCAAGGTCAAAGGCATTGCCATCATGACCAAGGAGCGCTCGCCGGTTCTGCCGAATCTCGCGACAACCGGCGAACAGGGAACCGACGTGCAGGCCTATACCTGGAGCGCATTGTTTCTGCCGAAAGGCGCACCCGCTGACGTTGTGAAGAAGCTCAACGAAGCAGCCGTCGGTGCCCTAGCGACGCCGTCCGTGCAAGAGCGCCTCGCCCAGCTTGGCGCGACCGTCGCGGCGCCCAATGAACGCAGTCCGCAATGGCTCGGCGATTTCGTCAAAAGCGAAGTCAAGAAATGGGAAGAGCCGATCAAGGCGAGCGGCGTCCAGGTTGAGTGACGAATTGCGATAACCGAACGGCATTGCCGTCAGCGCGTAAGGAGAAAGGCGATGGCAGACATCAAGATCGTCAACCCGGACGCGCTCGGCAAGCCGCTCGGTCAATACTCGCATTTGACCCGGGTGAAAGCGTCGGAATTCATTTTCATCGCCGGCCAGGTCGGCGTCGACAAAGATGGCAAAGTCGTCGGCAATGACGACTTTGACGCCCAGTGTGTGCAGACTTTCGCCAATATCGAGGCGGCGCTCAAATCGGTCGGCGCAGGCTGGGGCAATATCGTGCAGTTCACGACTTACCTCGTGCACTCGCAGGATATTCCGAAATTCATGAAATACCGGCTGCGCGAATTTCCCAAAATGTTTTCAAATGGCGCCTACCCGCCCAACACGTTGTTGATGGTCGACCGGCTGGTGCAGGAGCCACTGCTGGTCGAAGTGCAGGCGGTAGCCGCGCTCTAGCTAGGTGGCAGGCTTCTCCATCAGGCTGACGTGACCGACAACCACGCGCCAGCCTTCCGGAAATTTCACCCAGGTCTGGGTTTGCCGGCCGATCCTGCCCGCAGCCGACGGCCGTTCATAAAGCGTCGAGGCGACTGCAAAGTCGCGGCCAAACGTGGTGATGACGGTACGCGACAGCTTGCGGCCAAGCGCGACCGGAGAACGGGCGGCGCGGAACGACCTGATCTCGGAGTGGCCATACAGATTTTCCGTCACGCCATAACGGACGGTGCGCGGATCGTCCCGGAAAAGTTCATCAAGTGTCGACACGTCGTTTGAGACCAGGGCCTTTTCATATCGCTCAAAGGCCGCCCTCACCTCAGCCATGACCTCCGGTAGATCGACTTCCATCGTACGTTCCTCCGTGACTTTGATACGCAATCCTAGCCGAACCGGCAGCCGTTCGGACCGGGTAGCTTCCGTCCTTTGGGATGACGTATGCTGCCCGACAAATAAAGTCCGTCACCGACCAAAGACGGACGTGGGGAGGATTATCGTGAAAGCTTTGAGAACGCTGCTGATTGGATTGGTTCTTCTGTGCCCAGCACTGGCCGCGGCGCAGGATTTTCCCAATAAAGCGATCAGACTGATCGTGCCCTTCCCGCCTGGCGGACCGAACGACATCATCGCCCGCGTCGTCGCACAACGCATGGCCGAAATCCTCAAACAGCCGATCATTATCGACAATCGTTCGGGCCAGGGTGGCGTTGTCGGAACCGATGTCGTCGCGAAGTCCCCGCCCGACGGCTACACCATTGCGATTGCCAGCGCCGGTGCGCTTGCCATCAGTCCAAGCATGGAAAAGGTCGCTTATGAAACGCTTCGCGATCTGCAACCGGTTACTTTGGTCGCGCGGGTCCCGGAAATGCTGGTGGTTGCGACCAGCGTGCCTGCCAACAACATGCAGGAACTGGTGGCCTTGGCGAAATCGCAGCCCGGCAAGCTCAACTTCGCTTCATCGGGACCCGGCAGCCTACCGCATCTGGCGGGTGAACTGTTCAAGCTGACAGCCGGCATCAATATCGTGCACGTGCCTTACCGTGGCGCCGCGCCCGCCGTGAACGACTTGCTGGCCCAGCAGGTCCAGATGGTGTTCCTCGACTTGCCCGTCCTGCTGCCACAGATCAAGGCCGGCAAACTCAAGCCGATCGCGGTCGGCACGACGGAACGCGTTGCGAGCGCACCTGAGGTCCCAACTACTGTCGAGGTCGGCATGGCCCACCTGCAAACCGAGAACTGGTACGGCATGGTCGCGCCAGCCAAGACGCCACCGCAGGTTATTGCCGTACTCAACAAGGCCGCGATCGAGGCCATGAAGGACCCGACGGTGGTCGAGAAATTGGCCAGTCAGGGCGCAATTCTGGTGGGCGACACGCCGGAACACTTCCGCGACTTACATCGACAGCGAAACGAAGAAGTGGGCAAAGGTAATCGCGGATGCCGGTGTGCAAACCGAAAAAGACAAATAGCCGTTCGGCAGTCCGCTCATGAGCGAAAAATTCGTCCTGCGCTCGACACCGACTTCGCCCTTCGGCCGCAAGGTCCGGATGGCGATCGACGCGTTAGGGTTGAACGATCGTATTACGGTGACCCCTGCAGATCCTCTCGACGAAAAGGATACGCTGCGACAGCAGAATCCGCTCGGCAAGATGCCGTGTCTTGTCCTGCAGGATGGCAGCACGATCTACGACAGTGGCATCATCATAGAGTTTTTGCAGGATGTCGCCGGGACCGATCGTCTGCTGCGGCTGAGCGGACCCGAACGCTATCGGATGCTCACGCAGGCTAGACTTGCGGACGGCATCATGGATGCCTCGATCCTCGTCGTCTACGAGACCCGCTTTCGTTCCGACCTGCCCCATTCGCCGCGCTGGCTCGACCATCAGCGCGGCAAGATTAACCGCGGGCTGGCTGCATTCGAAGCAAAACCGCCAGACCCGGCCAAGACCGATGTTGTTTCAATCGGCTTGTCCTGCGCACTCGGTTATCTTGATTGGCG
Source organism: uncultured Alphaproteobacteria bacterium (assembly GCA_963831515.1). Lineage (GTDB taxonomy): Bacteria > Pseudomonadota > Alphaproteobacteria > Rhizobiales > Xanthobacteraceae > Pseudolabrys. The sequence goes on from CAWHQL010000022.1 coordinate 204,208, forward strand.
CAAGCAGGTCGACTGGCGTGCAGCCTATCCCGCTCTCGTCGACTGGTTGAAAAAGTTTTCCGAGCACGAGCCAGCATTCGACCGCACGCGCGCTGGGGAAACCTGATGGCGCATACCGCGGACACGGTTGCCGACCCGCCTTATTGGATGGCTTCACCCAGCAAGCCAATTTTGAAACTGCCGCCCGGCACATGCGATGCCCATGTTCACGTCTTCGGCCCGCGCAAACGTTTTCCTTTCGCGGAAGGGCGGAATTACACCCCGTCCGATGCCACCAAAGAAATGCTGTTCGCGCTGCATGAAAGGCTCGGCGTACAGCATTGCGTGATCGTTCAACCGGCCTGTCACGGCACCGACAATTCGGTCACTGCGGACGCTATTGCGGCGACCGGGCACGCCTACAAGGGCGTCGGCCTCGTTCCGCTGACCATCTCAGACACCGAACTCAAGCGGCTTGATGCCGCCGGTCTTTGCGGGGCACGCTTCCACTATATGACTCATCTCGCCAGGGGACCTGACATCAACGAGGTGGTCGCGTTCGCCAGGCGCCTTGCGGATATCGGCTGGCATTTGCAGATCCATACAGAAGCCGAACTGATCGCAGAGCTCACACCTGCGCTGAAGCGCTCACCGGTTCCAGTCGTTATCGATCACATGGGGCGCGTCGATGCCTCGCTTGGTCTCGAGCATCCGCATTTTCGCGCGCTTCTTGCCTTGCTTGATGACAAGAACGTTTGGGTGAAAGTCAGCGGCTCGGACCGTGTTACGCGCCAAGGTCCACCTTACGCAGATGCAGTACCGTTCGCCGGAAAGCTGGTGGCCGAATTTGGTGATCGCTGCGTCTGGGGCACCGACTGGCCTCACCCCAATCACCAGGGACCCGTTCCCGACGATGGCGTGCTGGTCGACATCCTCGCGGACATTGCCCCGACACAAGCCGCGCGGCAGGCGCTGCTCGTCGACAATCCGCAGCGCTTCTATCGTTTTGCACCGGCCCGCCGTCTCACAGGGGCCGCATCATGAGCGGGCGTCTGCAGAACCGTGTGGCGATCGTAACCGGTGCCGGATGCGTGGGCCCCGGCTGGGGCAACGGCCGCGCCACTGCCGTACGTTTTGTCGAGGAAGGCGCAAAGATCTTTGCTGTCGATCGTGACCTCGACAGCATGGGTGAAACTGTTGAACGCGCGAAGGCAGCGGGCGGCGAGATCGTAATGCACCAATGCGACGTCACCGATGCAGCATCGGTCGAGGCCATGGTGAAAGCTTGTCTTGCTCGCTTCGGCCGGATCGACATCCTGGTCAACAACGTTGGTGGCTCGGCTCGCGGCGGACCGGTCGAATTGACCGAGGCCGCATGGGACGCCCAGGTCGATTCCAATCTGAAGAGTGTCTTTCTGACGCTGAAATACGTTCTGCCGGTGATGGAGAGCCAGAAAGCGGGCGCCATCGTCAATATCGCTTCAACGTCAGGGCTGCGGTGGACCGGCGCAGCGCAAGTCGGTTACGCCGCAACCAAAGCCGGCGTAATTCAGTTGTCGCGTGTTGTCGCTGTGCAATATGCCGACAGAGGTATCCGCGTGAACACGGTCGTTCCGGGCCAGCTGCACACGCCGATGGTTGAGGCTCGGCTTGCAAATCAACGTGCGGGTGGCGACGTTGAAGCGCTCCTCAAATCGCGGCTCGAGCGCATCCCCATCGGATTCATGGGCGACGGCCGAGACACCGCCAATGCGGCGCTGTTTCTCGCGTCGGACGAGGCACGTTTTGTTACCGGCACGGAAATCGTAGTGGACGGCGGTATGACTGTCAGGTGTGATTGAACCAGACGTCCTCGGGGTCACTTACCGCGAAGCCAAGTTGATGTTGCTCATCGTCCAGATTGCCACAGCCGCAACGAGACCTGCACTTGCGAACATCCCCGATACCACGACGGCACTAAACAAAATCACTCCTAACGCATATGCGATCCTGTTGAACGCCCATCGTATCACTCCGATGAAGCGGCCGAACACCCAATAGAATGCGTACAGGAGAAGCAGGAGCACGAGAACAAGCACTACGATCTTCAGGATCGGAACGCTGCCCCATTGCGTACCAAGCAGCCGCGAAATCTGGCTGATGCCCCAGAGGCATCCGAAGACGATGACGTCAACGATCCAGCCAAATCCCTGTTTAAGCCACGCACCAAACTCCCGGATCAGGTGCTCCATACACAAGTCCCGTCGTTTGTATTCCCCATCCACTAACGCCACGGCAACGAATATGTTTCAAGCGATGTTGTCCGGTTCGCAGCCTTTCACCGCGACTCCCGCGCGCGAGGTCCGCTTTATGTGCAGTGCAACTGGGGACGTGGCTTTGCGTCAAAGGCGAACCAAATAGGATTTGGCATCAACCTTTCATTGGCGCCGGCAACGCAGGACCGGGCCATGCCACTCGGTCTTCCTCAATCTCATTGAAAAACCACGCGTGAAAACCGCGTGCCAGCATCCATTCGATCCGATCACCGCGCCAAAAAATTCGCTGCCGTTCAATGTCTCGGTCCTTCATAGTGACGATGTAATTCCGAGCACGCTTCAAGTCAGCCGCACAGATCGGCAGGGATCGCATGTCCTTGAACCAGCGCCCAACATTGGGGTGATCTTGCGCCGAGAATTCAACCTCCATTGCTCTTGCACTCGCGATATGCGGAAACAGGGCAATGTCAGCAATTGATAAAGGTCCGCTCACGAACTGACGTGCGGAAAGCTCAGTGTTGAGCGCGTCATAGACGTTGCGAAGGTCGGCACGCGCTGCTTCAAGCAACCCATCAGGTATCTTGTCCGGCCGTTCGGCCCATTTCCAATACGAGATGTCGACAAGAATTGGATCCACGAAGGTGTCAGCTACACGCTCCCAAGCGCGCGAATGGACCCGTCCGGCAGGCGCGTCGGGATACACACTCTTTGCCGGATAGCGATAATCCAAATAAGCTACAATGTCGGCGGAATTCACGACAACGACGTCATCATCAACCAAGGCTGGCACTTCAACGCGTCGATTGACGGCCTTCAACGCTTCGTGGTTCGACTTGAGCAGCCCGTCAACGGCCTCATAAGCCAGCTCTTTATGGTCCAAGGTCATCCGCACCTTGCGAGCGAATGGACTGAATGCACTGTCGTAGAGTTTTATCATGACGTTACATCCTCACTTGGAGCACCGTGGCATTTTTAGAAAACAAAAAATACGGTTTGGAGGAATTATTCAAGGCAACGCGATCGAATCGAGTTGGACACAGGGCCAACCTGCGTTGGTTTTGGGTCACTAGAGAATAAGAGAGCCAGTCCGAACGCAGTCCGCTTGTTAGCGCTTCAGCTCATCATGCGCTCGAGCGGTGCGCGATTTCTCAGGATCAGGGCGCGCGGGGATACTCTGGTGATCCACCCCACCCGCTCGAACTCGGTAATCACACGACTCACCGTCTCAATTGTGAGCCCAAGATGATCGGCGATGTCCTGGTGGGACATTGGCAGATCAAGGTTCTGTGTCTTTCCGGTCCGCGTAGCCAAATCGATAAAAAACGTCGCCAGACGGCATTGGGCATCCCTAGCCATCAAGACGGCGTGTTCGCGAAGCCGCCGAAGATCTTTTGCCGTGTTGGCCAGCAGAAAATTGGCGACCCGGCCATTGCGCCCCGCAAGACCGAGCACTGCGCTGTACTTGAAGATCAATACACGCGCGTCCGTTGCCGCTTCCGCGCAGAGCGAATGCGTTTGTCCGCCGTCAAATCCAAAAAAATCACCCGCTACGTGAAAGTTGACGATGCTGCGCTTGCCGTCTTTGAAGGTCCGGCAGAGCCTGACCACGCCCTCGACCAGAAAAAAAATATACTCGATCGGGTCGCTTTCCAGAAAGATGACCTTGTTGCGCTGATGGCCGACCGAACCTCGCCTGAGGGCAAGGATACTGCGCATTGCCTGCGGGTCGTCGGCATCTATCGCCCCTCGCGAAATGTCGGGCCATAGATCCACAACATTCTGGCGGAGCTCGCGACCGGGCTGCAGCGAATCTAGCATGTATCCCCCTTCGCTTCGCTCTGAGCAGACTACAAGTGTGCGCACCAGCCCATTCACCATCGGGAAAAGCAGACGGCCGAACGACAGGTACTCTATCCTTTGGTACAGGTCCTACGCGTCCAGTATCCAGCCGAACGAGGGCGTCTTCAATCTTCTCGCAAACGAACGCGCCAGTCAATTCAAGCACACGCGTTGCGATCGCGCGAGATCTTCATGTGGCGCAGATCAGGCGGCGCGTTCGAGGCCGTCGGGCATACTCTTCGGCCGAAGAACGGCCAGTCAAGCACGTGCGAACGCACGAGATCTCCGGAGGCGCCAGAACAGACAGCTCGTTCGCGGTGCGCAGCGTCAGCGAGAACTGCCACCATGAGCCGTCGACACGAGCTCGCGCGAAGATCGTTTTCGATTGCACTTCGGATATTCTGATTGACGGTTTTCAGCTCGGACGGCGTCAGCGCACTCAGGCGGCAGCCTGACGCATGCGAGCACCAGGCAGCTCGGTCGGCAACTTGGCCCATTTGAGAAATTCCGGCTGAGGCGAAAACCGCTGACCGACGCCGAAAAGATCGAGCTTCACGCACGAACATCATCATCGCGAGCCCACGCTTCGACTGCATTCAGGATCAGGTGAGAAAGTTGCTGAGCTGATCGCCGGGTTTTTTGTCCCAACCACCGCATCGCCGCCCCGCTTTGGGCGACCATCGCGGCAAGTGGTTGCTTAACCTCATGCGCAATCGATGCGCAGTTGCGCCACGGTGGCAGGCTGCGATTCGATGCGCCAATTCGAGTCAGATGCGCTGGAATGATTGCCCTCTGCCGTACGACGGCGTCGGCGCTCGTACAATAGCCCTGCGATGAGGGCGGCCTCAGTCAGGATCACCGAGGCAATGAGCATCAGCTGCCATCGGTATTGCGACGCACAGAGTCGAGGTCGCGAAAATAAATCTGACTTCCCGGCGGCAGGCGGCTCTCGCTGATGCCCCACCGCCGCATCTCTCTCCAGTCATACATCGGGCTTGCGAATTGAACGGGTGACACGCGGATTTCGCCCGCTTTCTCTCCATTAAGGATGCGAGCCGCGACGGCGGCTGTCTGCCGGCTGCTGTCAGCCACCAGGAGCAATGGACCTCCCACGATCTCACGACCGAAGAATGATTCGTCATAGGAAAAAATCGGTGCATTGGCGGCGGCATGCAGTCGCGATAGCGCGGTTCCACCTTCGTGCACGACGCCTGCCGCATCGACAATCATCAACTCCCAGAAGATCGCAGAATTGGGTGGAAGCGCTGAAGCGTGTTTCAGCAGCTCTTCAAACGATAAATGATCCGTCCATGAAAGATTGATCCGCTTCGCAAGCGGCTCAAGCTCCTTTCCTATCGCCTCTTTCCAGAATTTCTCGACCGGAGAGGTCCCGACAACCACCATCACGTCTTTGGTGTCCGGCATCACCTTCAGGATATTCTCGACAGCAGCGAGATAATTGATCCGGACGGCGACGACCGTGTCATTCGCCGTCAAGGTCGAATACTGCACGCGGCGCTCATCCACTGCCATGAGCACCATAGGCGTGGTTGCAAAGAGTTGCTGCCGGTGTCGCTGGACGAATGCAGCTGCGGGTGCCCCGACGCTCACAATCAGGTCGAGCCGGCGCTTGGCGAAGATGGCACGCAGATAGTCTACGAAGGGGGCTTCCGGGTCTTCATCTCCGGAACGCGCGGTTACGAGCGAATATTCAGTGATGTCCAGAGGCCAGGGTGATTGCCGATTCAGTTCGGCGCGAATCGAAGTGGCATATGCGCTCCACGGCTTGAAGTCCTTACCGAACGAATAGAGGAGCATGACTTGCTTGGGTTCCGCCGCGCGGGCCGGTAGGCAGGCAAACAGCTGCATCAGACAGCAAATTGCCGCAACCGCGATGTAGACGCGCTTACCCAGACTGCGACCTTTGCAAAAACAGTACATGTCGTGAAATTACGTCGGTCTGATTGCTTGGCACTGCGAGACTAGATTGTGCGGCTCCACGCGAATGATACCGGTGCGCGGACTATCAATGTCGGCGATAAGAAACATGGAAGTGGAGACGATCAACGGCAGGACGATTAAAAATGCGGTCGTGCGATGCTCGCCGTATCCCATCAGCAGGTTGCACGCTATCGCAATCAGACCCATCAACATCCAAGCCGTAAAGGGGATGCGGTTCCACCAGGCCGCTTGCGTATAACCCTGTGCGTTAAGGACGTCGTTCATGCCGGAAACAACCAGGGCCGTAATTGGCGTCTGCTGCGTTTTCGCAACGCGCGAAACAGTGCCCCACAGTTCGGTTTGCAACTTCCCGGTCTCGATATCGATTGGTCCAATTTGTCGCTCGTCGCGGGCCGCATAGTACGAAATGCGTTGAGTGCAATATTTCCTGAGCAGGTCACGTACGCGCTCCGCATCGTCGGGCGCCATCAAGTCCGAACGTAAATACGCGGTACCGATCGCGTTTGCCTCAGCTTCTTCCAGATTCTTACGCTGGTCGTATCTGCTCACCGCCATCGCGAAGGTAAAGCCAATGATAAGACCTAGAAGTGTCAACGAGGCGGTTCGAATAATATCGAAATCCTGCCGCTCACCCTCCTTGCGGAAGGGTCGCATTTTCCTGCGAAGAACATCGCCGACATAGGCGGCAGCCCACTGCAGCACGAGGACAGTCGCGAATACGACAAAAGGGCTATCGATGACGCTCATGAAACGCGCCTATCCCTCCAAGGGCGGATCATTCGATTATATCGCTTGCCCGGGCAACCAATGCTGCCGGCAGAGTCAGTCCGAGATTTTTTGCAGCCGTCCGGTTGATGACGAGTTCATATTTGGTAGGTGCCTGCACAGGCAGGTCAGCTGGCTTCTCGCCTTTGAGAATCCGATTGATGTAGAGCGCCGCATCCTGAAACGAATCTCGCTGATCCGAGCCATAGGATAAGAGCCCGCCGAGTTCGGTAAAAAATCGCCAAGGGTAGATAGTGGGAAGACGATAGCGTGTCGCTAGTGACACTATCTCGTTGCGATGGACGTTCAAAAAGCCGTCTGGCATCAGCACAAGGCCGGTATCGGGAATTTTAGCTTGCTCGGCGAAAACCCTCTCGAGGTCGGGCTTGCTGTCAACCGTTGCGGCTACAGCCTCCACCCCGAGAGAAGCCGCGGCGGAATCGAAGGGCTTTAGGTAGTAGCTGGCGAAAGGCGCCGTCTTTGGGTTGAACAAAAGCGCGGCCCGTTTGACCTGAGGCGCGATGTCTTTCAGCAACTCCAGCCACTTCCCGCTCGTGGTTGGCTCCATAATCGTGAACCCTGTCGCATTGCCGCCCGGTCGCGAAAGACTTCCAACGAACCCGCTCCCAACGGGATCGGCAACAACTACAAAGACCACAGGGACGCTGCGCGTGAGCTGGAGCATCGTCGCCGTGGGCGGTGTGTTCTGAGTGAGAATGATGTCGGGGTTCAGCGCGAGAATTTCCTTCGCGGACTGTTGCCGTAGCTCGGCATCGTCGAGCGCGCCCCAGCGGGTGTCGATTTGAATGTTGCGACCTTCAACCCAACCGGATTTCTGCAGGCCTTGTTTGAATGCACTCAGATAATCCTGAAACTCAGGGTCGCCCTGTCGATGCGCCATCAGCACACCGATACGGCGTACCTTTTCGGATTGCGCATAGGCGGCGACAGGCCATGCCAACGTGGCACCAACAGACCTGAGGAAATCTCGCCGTCTCATTGTCATCCCAGAGGTTTACGATGGGATCGTATCAAGCCTCATCGATGTTCCGGAAGTGCATTTCTGCGCCCATTTGTGAGCGCTTCGGCTCTTAAACACACGTTTCGCAATGCAGTATAATCGTGCGGCGCGCCGACAACGGCCCACTTAAAGCTGATCCGATCTAGGCTTACGAAACAGCGTTGAAGCGCTCGATGCAGGTGCGTAGCACTTCGTCGCCTGGCCGCTTCCACCAATTCTCGGCTGAGAAAATCTCGACCTCAGTCAAGCCGCGATAGCCGGCATTGCGCACCAGCGTGCGAATGTGCGGCAGGTTGATGACCCCGTCACCCATCATGCCACGGTCTGTCAGCAGGTCCCGCGTCGGCACCAGCCAGTCGCAGATGTGATAGGCGAGAATACGATTTGTCGCTCCGGCGCGCGCGATCTGCGCCGCAAGCGCCGGGTCCCACCAGACGTGATAAGTATCGATCGCAACGCCCGTTCCGTCGCCGAGCAAGTCACAAAGGTCGAGCGCCTGTGCGAGCGTGTTTACGCATGCACGATCGCCGGCGTACATCGGATGAAGCGGTTCGATCGCAAGCGGCACCCTGCATGCGCGCGCATGCGGCAGGATCGTCAGTAAGCCCTCCATCACCATCTGCCGAGCAGCGTCAATATCGCGCGAATCTTTAGGCAGCCCGCCGGCGACCAGAACCAGACATTCAGCGCCGAGAGCAGCCGCTTCGTCGATCGCGCGTTTGTTGTCATCGATTGCCGCAAGTCGACCCGCGGCATCCGCCGCGGGAAACATGCCGCCGCGGCAATAGCCGGTCACCCGCATGCCATTGGCCTTGATGACCCGCACCGATTCATCGAGACCGAGGGTAGCGACCTGGTCGCGCCAGGGGTCTACCGCCCTGACGCCATGACGCACACAGGCTTCGACCGCTTCGCGCAGATTCCATTGCTGCCGCACAGTCGCGAGGTTGATCGACAGCCCGTCGGTGTTCATGCCAGACCGTGCACAGCGAGCAGCTTCTTCATGCGGGCCGCGGCGAGCTCCGGATCGTGCAAAACGCGCGCCTTGTCGGCGAGCCGAAAGAGCTCGGCGAGATGCAACAGCGATCGGGCGCTCTCCTGCCCACCCACCATGATAAAATGGTCCTGCAATCCGTTGAGCCAGGCCAGGAATACAACACCTGTTTTGTAGAACCGCGTCGGCGCCTGAAAAATGTGCCGTGACAGCGGCACTGTGGGCTCGAGAATTCCGTGAAAGCCTTGCAGGTCGCCAGCCGACAGCCGAGCGAGACCTGCCGACGCTGCGGGCGCGATGGCGTCAAAAATACCAAGCAGCGCGTCCGAGTAGCCTTCGTCGTCACCGGCAATCAATTCAGCGTAGTTGAAATCGTCGCCGGTATACATTCGGACGTTCGCCGGCAGTTTTCGCCGCATCTCGATTTCCTTCTCCTTCGAGAGCAGCGAGATTTTAACGCCGTCGATCTTCGTCGCGTTGTCGCAAATGATGCCGAGACAATTCTCCATGGCGGCGGTGTGATCGGCCGCGCCCCAATAGCCGGCGAGCGCGGGATCGAACATTTCGCCGAGCCAATGAATGATGACCGGCTCGCGCACCTGGCGCAAAATGCGTCCATAGACTTTCACATAGTCGTCCGGGCTTTTGGCAACGGCAGCGAGCGCGCGGCTCGCCATCACCACAAGCTGGCCTCCCATCGCTTCGATCGTCTCGATCTGCTCTTCGTAGGCGCGAATGATATCGTCGATGCGAACTCCCGCCGCGGGTTCGAGGTGATCGGTCCCCACCCCGCAGCAGACCTTGACGCCGGGACGCCCCTTCGCCGCTTCCAGAGTGTGGCGGATCAATTCGCGAGCACCCGGCCAATCGAGCCCGCCGCCACGCTGCGCGGTGTCCATGGCTTCCGCGACACCAAGCCCAAGATCCCAGAGATAGTGGCGGAAATGGACCGTCTTCTCCCAATCGATCGCCGTATCCAGCCAGGGATCGGTGTCGGCCAGCGGATCGGCCACGACATGCGCCGCGGCAAACGCAATGCGATTGAAGTCCTTCGTGTCTTTTTTGGAGGGAAAGACAATCGGCTCGCCTGTCGTATACGACTCGAGCCTGCGATCGGCGGTTGGCAGAACGAGCGTCGCCACGAAACCCTCCTTAAATCTTGATGTCCGGCACGTCGAGCCAGCGACGTTCTTTCCAGCTCTGCAAGCCGAGCTCCGCAAGCTGAACGCCTTTTACGCCCTCGATCAAGCCGTGATGCCACGGCGTATCCGCGACAACGTGACGGATGAAATCTTCCCACTGCAGCTTGAAGCCATTCTCGTAGACGATGTTCTCCGGCACTTCCTCCCACTGCGACTGGAAATTCATGGTCTGAGGAACGTCCGGATTCCAGACCGGCCTCGGCGTGTTCACGCGATGCTGGGTCCAGCATTTGGTCAATCCGGCCACGGCCGATCCGTGCGTGCCGTCGACCTGGAAGGTCACCAGATCGTCGCGGCGAACCCTTACGCACCAGGATGAGTTCATGTGCGCGACGACGTCATTCTCAAGTTTAAACGTCGCATAGGCGGCGTCATCGGTATCCGCGTTGTAGGTCTTGCCGTTCTCGTCCACACGCTTCGGGATATGCGTCGCGCCAAGGCAGCTCACGGCCTGAACCTTGCCGAAAAGATTGTCGAAGACATAACGCCAGTGGCACAACATATCGAGAATGATGCCGCCGCCCTCGGCCTTCTTGTAGTTCCAGCTTGGGCGCTGTGCCGGCTGCCCCCAATCGCCTTCGAACACCCAGTAGCCGAATTCGCCGCGAATCGCGAACATGCGACCGAAGAAACCAGCGTCGCGCAGCATCCTGATCTTGCGCAATCCGGGAAGGAACAATTTGTCCTGCACGACGCCATTCTTTATTTTCTTCGTTTTGGCGAGTTTCGCGACGGCAATCGCTTTGTCGAGCGTGTCGGCGACCGGCTTCTCGCAATATATGTCTTTGCCAGCTTCGATCGCTCGCGTGAGAAGATCAGCACGCATCTGCGTTGTCGCGGCGTCGAAAAACACCGTGTCGTCCGGGTTCTTCAGTGCGGCATCAAGATCGGTAGTGGAACGCTCAATTCCGTAGCGACGTGCCAGCGCCGCGACCTTTTCGGCGTTGCGGCCGACCAAAATCGGGTCGGGCATCACGCGATCGCCGTTCGGCAGCGCCACCCCGCCCTGCTCGCGGATCGCAACAATCGAGCGCTCAAGGTGCTGGTTGAGCCCCATGCGCCCCGTAACGCCATACATAATGATGCCGAGCTTGCGAACCGCCACGTTTTGCCTCCCGCTAGCGATTAAGCCATCGCCGCGCGAAGCCTAGCAGACCTTGCGGCAGGAAAATGATCATTACGATGAAAACGACGCCCAGCGGGATGAGATATGGAAACTGATCACCGAAGAAACGTGACAGGAATTCCCGCATCAGTAGAAAGAATCCGGCGCCGACGATCGGCCCAACAAGTGTGCCGATGCCCCCCATGACGTTGAAGATGACCGTTTCACCCGACACCAGAAAGAAAATGAAATCCGGAGCGGCAAAGCGATTTTGCACGGCATAGAGCACGCCGGCCAGGCCGGCGAAAATTCCAGACAGCATTACCGCCACGATCTTGTAGCGCTCGACCGGATAGCCGATGGCCCGCGTGCGCGGCTCGTTTTCACGGATCGACTGCAACACCATCCCGAACGGCGAGCGGGTGATGCGGCGCAGGATGAGATAGGACCCCGTCACCACCGCCAATACGAACCAGTGCATCGTTTCGGAGGTGAATTGGACCGAAAACAGCCCGGGGATCGCCAGAGGTGGACGCCGGAAGTTGAGGCCGTTCTCGCCGCCGGTGACCTCGGTCCAGGTGAACACGATCACGTAGAAGATTTGACTGAAGATGAGCGTGGTGATGGCAAAATAGATGTCGCGCAGGCGCGTTGAAAAATACGCTACAAACAAAGCAATCAGCGCCGAAGCGACAAGGCCGAAAAGAATCGCAAGCCAGAGATTGGGCGGCGAAAACATCAGCAAAGCAGCCGCCGCACCATACATGCCGAGGCCGAAAAATGCCGAATGGCCGAACGAGATCATCCCTGTGTAACCAATGAGGATGTCAGACGACATCGCCAGCAGCCCCCAGATCAGGATTTCGGTCAGGAAGCGGCGCCAGAATTCCGGCAAAACCAGCGGCGCGACGATCAGCAACGCCAGCACGATGCTGAACGCAATCCAGTAGGACGTGTTGGTGCGTTTCGTCATTTGGGCGTCGGAACGAACAGACCGGTAGGACGGAAGAGCAATGTGAGGATCAGCACGATGAAAGAGACGATCACGGCTTGCGCCGGGCTGACCCAGATCGAGGCATAGGACTCCAGCAAGCTGATGAAGATCGCGGCTGCGATCGATCCGCCAAGATTGCCCATGCCACCGACAACAACGACGATGAAGGCTTTCAGCACCCAATCGAGTCCCATCGTGTGATTGACGCCGACGAGAGGACCGAACAGCACACCGCTCGCCGCCGCCATTCCCGCGCCAATCGCGAAAGCCGCTGTGTAAACAAGAGGAACGGGAATTCCCATTGCCTGCGCCATCACGCGATCCTGCGTGGTGGCACGAATCCAGATTCCGTATTTGCCGTATTTCAGAAACAGCCAGAAGCCGCCGATGATCGCTGCGGAAAGGCCGGCAATCACGAGGCGATACCAGGGGTATTCGAGATAGAACAACGTGAAATGGCCGGTGAACGGCTCCTGGATCTTGCGCGCCACCGGACCGAACTGCCACAGCGCGTAGTTCTGCAGGATCAGCGAAACGCCGAAGGTCGCGAGAATTGTCGTTAGCGGGTCGCGGCCGATAAGAGGCCGCAGCGTCACAATTTGGATCGCCGCCCCAAGCAACGCCACAACCAGCGTCGCAATCAGCAGCGCCAACCAGAAATTGCCCGTCGTCGCCAGCACCAAAACGCCGATATAGGCGCCCAGCATGAATAGTTCGCCGTGCGCGAAATTGACGACATCCATGATGCCGAAAATCAGTGTGAGGCCTGACGCGATCAGCGCCAGGATCATGCCGGTGACAATGCCGTTGATCGTCTGGATAACAATCTGATCCCAGGGAATGGAGAACAGGATCGCGGTGAGCTCCATCTCACACCCCCAGATACTGATGAATGACTGCGTCATTCACCTTGAGATCGCGGGCAGCTGCGTGGTGGCGCACCGCGCCTTTTTCCATGATGTACACGCGCTCGCTCGCCTCCAGCGTCAGCGGCACGTTCTGCTCGACGAGCAAAATGGCGACATTTTCCCGATGCAGCACCTCGATAATGTTGCTGATCTGCGACACCATTCGTGGCATCAGGCCTTCGGTGGGCTCATCGAGCAGGATTATCTTCGGCTCAAGCATCATCGCCCGCGCGATTGCAAGCATCTGCTGCTCACCACCCGACAACGTGCCGCCGGCCTGGTTACGCCGCTCACCCAGCACGGGAAAATAGTTGAAGACCTTGTCGAGCAACGCTTGTTTTTTCTCGTCGCTCACGCCGTGACGGTCGAGGCCGGTGCGCAGGTTTTCCATCACGGTCAGCAGTCGAAAAATGCGTCGGTCTTCCGGGACATAGCCGATGCCCATCCGCGCGAGCTTGTGCGGCGGCAGTCCTGTGATCGGCGCGCCGTCAAGCCGAATGCTGCCCTCCGTGGGACGCACGAGACCCATGATCGTTTTCAAGGTGGTGCTTTTTCCGACACCATTGCGTCCGAGCAGCCCGACGACCTCCCCTGGCCGGACATGCAACGTCACGCCGTGCAAGATGTGGCTCTTGCCGTAAAACGTGTGCAGATCCTCGACCGCGATCAGCGGCGCATCTTTTGCGGCGTCGCTCATGTCTTGAGATAGACCTCCAGCACTTTCGGATTGTTCTGGATTTCCGTCGGCGTACCTTCTGCAAGCACCTGACCGTAGTTGAGCACAGTGATCCGATTGGCGAGGCCCATGACCACTTCCATGTCGTGCTCAACGATCAGAATGGTCAGATTCTTGGCGATGCTGCGCACCAGTTGCACGGTGTCGCGCGTTTCCGCAGAGCTCATGCCGGCGGTCGGCTCGTCGAGGCAGAGCAATTGCGGCTCAGTGGCAAGCGCGATTCCGATCTCAAGATTGCGCTGCTCTCCGTGCGAGAGATTTGCCGCCAGTTCGTCAGCCTTGGCATAAAGACCGACTGACTTAAGTACTGCTTCCGCTTTGTCGATGATGTCATGGTACGCGGTGTAGTGCTTCAGCATGCTCCAACCATGCCGGCGCGATTGCGCGGCAATCCGGACATTTTCTAGCGTTGTCGAGTTCGGCAAGATGTTGGTGATCTGGTAGGAGCGCGCGATACCCTTCATCGAGATCCGATCTGGCGGAAGGCCAGTGATGTCCTCGCCGTTGAACAGGATGCGACCCGAAGTCGGGGGCAGCACTCCAGTCAGGCAATTGAAGAACGTGCTTTTTCCCGCGCCATTCGGCCCGATAATCGCGCGGATTTCTTCGCGGTTGACCTGGAAACTGATGTCGTTGACCGCGGTGAGACCACCAAATCTGCGCGTCAGCCCTTCCGTGCACAGCACGGGGGTTTCGGTGCCAACCCCGACCTTCCCGGCCGGGGCGGTTTCGATAGCGGAGTGCGTCGACACTTACGTCGAGGCGAATTTGCAAGCCGGCGGGAAGAACGTTTTGTCGCCGGGGATCGTCTCGATGATGCGATGTTTTCCGTCTTTTATGTCGAAGATCACTTGCAGAGGAAATGCCTGGTGATCCTCCTTGCGGAGCAGCTTGTCTCCGGTCGGGAAGTCGTCACTCAATTTCATCTGCAAGCCCTCGAGCGCCTCGATGAGCTTCATTGTGTCTTCGCGGCCGCGGAATTTCGAACTTTCCATGCCGACCTTGAGTGCGTTCATCGCTTCATAGTTCGATTGCACATAGCGGTCTGGCAACGGGCCCGATGGGTCGATCTTCGCCAATCGCGCCTTGGCGTCATCGAAAAATTTCTTGTGTTCGGGCGTATTAAAGGGTCCTTCCTGGATCGGGATGTAGCGGTTGATGCCGACGAAGCCTTCGATCTTGTTGCCAAGCGCCGGAAGATTCGTGGACTCTGCTATCGCCCCATCGCCGGCCCACTTGTACTTCTTGGTCAAACCGAGGTCATAGGCCTGGTTGCCGATGGTCACGCCGTCCTTGCCGAAAAAGATTCCGAGGATCCCGTCGAATTGGCCGGTGACCTTTGACAGGAACGGCGTCATGTCGGCGGTGCCAAGCGGGATGCCGGTCGTCTCCACGATATCGCCGCCCGCTTTCTTGATCTCCTGAGCATAGGCGTCGCGCGTCGACTGGCCCCAGGAATAATCGGCATAAGCGATGTGCCATTTCTTACCGAGGTTCTTGATCAGATAAGGTGCGAACGCGACGGCCTGCGCCGGTGCGTAATCGTGAACCCGGAAGCTGTAGCGGTTGCACTTCGTCGTGGTCAGCGTGGTGTCTAGGCATACGCTGATCATGTTGACGATCTTGGCCTCTTCCCAAACCGGCATACACGCGAGGCAGATGTTGGAAAGGAAGCCGCCGCAATGGGCATCGATCTGGTCTTCATCGACCAGCTTGCTGGTCTTGCGACGACCAACATCGGGTTTGGATTCGTCGTCCGCAACGATCAGCTCGATTGGCCTGCCATTGACGCCGCCAGCCTTGTTGATGCGATCCACGGCCATCTGCACGCCGACCAGCGCCGTCTTGCCGCCGGCAGCGCCCGCGCCCGACAGCGGATTGATGGCACCGACCTTGTAGGGCTTCGCCTGGCCAAAGGCCGCGCGCCACGGAGCCGGCACGAGCATCAGTGCACCGATCGCGCCGCCGCCCCAACCGACGATACGACGACGGGTCACTTTGCCGCTGTACCAAAAGTCTTGCGCCCAATCCTCCTCTTTCCATTTTTCACTCATTTCGCATCCTCCCTCTGGATCAGATTGGTGCCGATCGACCAACGCGCCTGTGCGCGAGAGTTTGTGGAATCAGCACCTCAATTTGGAAAAGTTTCGATTTCGACAGCACGCCGACACCACGGCACGCGCCAGGCGTAACCGTGAGAGCGTTCACCGCACGCCTATGCCGGACGGCATGACGCGGCATTGGTAGTCCTCCCCTGTCGACCCTTCGCGGGCTCTTTGTTCCGATTAGCAAACGCGATCCCAAAGTAACTTTCAACCGCTATATGCGTATTGATGGATGGCCACTCACATGGTCGTATAAGCCTGCCCGCGAATTGAGCAGGCACGCTCGAATGAAGCGTCGGCCGGTGTTAGGCTCGCGGCAACAGAGACGGGACAGCTGATGGCAATCCCCCGGCGAAAAGACCAACCGGAGCCCGGTGCTGGGCTTTCGGCACGACTGGCGGTCAGGGCGGGCACGCACATTGGGCCGACCGCCGGCCTTGCGCCCGGCAACGTGCAAGGCAATCTCGCCATTTTGCCGCAGGCACTCGCCACGGACTTCCTGCGCTTTTGCCAGCTCAACCCCAAGCCCTGCCCGCTCATCGGGACCTCCGCGCCCGGTGACCCGCGCGTGCCGGAGCTGGGCGAGGATCTCGACATCCGCACCGACCTGCCGCGCTACCGCGTCTGGAAAAACGGCGAACTGGTCGCTGAACCGGAAGACGTGCGGGAATTCTGGCGCGATGACCTCGTCAGCTTCGTCATCGGATGCTCATTCTCGTTCGAAGAGGCTTTGGCGGCCGAGGGCATCGAACTGCGCCACATCACGCGCGGCTGCAACGTGCCGATGTATCGCACCTCGATCGCTACGAATCGCGCGGGGCCGTTTCACGGGCCGATGGTCGTGTCGATGCGGCCGATGACGCCGCGCGACGCCATTCGCGCGGTCCAGATCACCACTCGCTTCCCGTCAGTGCACGGCGCGCCGGTGCACATCGGCAAGCCGGAGCTGATCGGCATCAAAGACGTTATGAAGCCCGACTACGGCGACGCGGTCGAAGTGCGTGACGACGAATTGCCTGTCTTCTGGGCGTGCGGAGTAACGCCGCAATCGGTCATCGCGACCGTGAAGCCTGATTTCTGCATCACGCACTATCCAGGCAGCATGCTCGTCACTGACCGGAAGAACACTGAATTTGCGATTTTATAATGAGGCAGCGAAATCTCGGTCATTCCGGGACGGCGCGCGCGCCGGGCACCCGGAATTAGTGAGGCACGGGGCTTGGTTCTGGATTCCGGGATCGCGCCTTCGGCGCGCCCCGGCATGACGCGGCTTACGCCGCATCCCGTGCGTTCTTGTCCAGCAATCCGGCTTCGATCAACGCCTGACGGATACGCACGACCTCCGCGCGTTCGATCTTGACCAATGGCGGCCGCACGACTGCGCGTGGCAATTTGCCAAGCAGGACCAACGCCTCTTTCATGCGGTTGTGCATGTCGACGAAGGGATCAGCATAGAAGACCCGCACCGTCGGTTCGATGCGGTCGTTGAGGCGCTTCGCTTCCGCCAAATCATTCTTCTGCACTGCGCGGAATAATTTCGCCTGCAAATCGGCAATGACGCTGCCCGAGCCCGACAGCAATCCGTTGCACCCGAGCACGAGCGAAGAGAACAGCCATGAACTGTGCGTCGTGAGCACGTTCACCGGCCGGGACAGATTCTGCAGCGTGCGGATATGCCATTCGTGGTGCGGCACATTGGCGATCCAGTCTTTGATAGCGCGGATCGAAGGTATTTCCTCGCATAGATTGAGCAGTGTTTCCTTCGGATAGCCCTGGCCGGTCGAAAGCGGATACTGAAACACGATCAGCGGCAGGTCGGTCGCGTCGGCGATCCGCCTGAAATGGGCGAGCGCCATGGCCGGTGACTGGCCGAGCGTGAATGGAGCCGGCGGAAAAACCAGCAGCGCCGAGGCGCCACCTTGCGCCGCCATGCGCGCTAGCCGAGCGGCCTCAATGCTCCCGTCGGCCCAGATTCCGTTGATCAGCGGAAGGCGTCCGCCAATCTCGTCCTGCGCGATCTCGAGCACACGTCGCTGCTCGTCGAAGGTGCACGAAGCGACCTCCGTCGAGTGCGCGTTGATCGTAATCGCCGACAGGCCGTCCACCGCCGCCACATCGCGCAGGTGCTTGCGGAAGCTCGCCTCGTCGATTGCAAGATCATTGTCGAAAGGCAGCAGCACGGCCGGAATTACGCCGTGGGGAACATAAGACGCGTGACGAGGCATTCGCCGTCCTCCTCAGTTCGCCGCTTTCATGCGCGCTTCAGGCTCGCGAGCATAGCCGAATTCCACAGAAAGACGATCGGCCGCCGCCCGCATCTTTCGCGCACGTTTTTGCAAGGCTTCTATCGATAGTCGCCAAACCGGCCCGGAAATGCCGATGGCACCGATGACCTGGCCGCTGAAATCGCGCACCGGTAGTGCCGCACATCGGACCTCCGAATCGAACTCCCCGTCATCCATGGCAACGCCGGACCGCCGCACCTCGACGATCTCGCGTCGCAGCAGATCAGCCGAGGTAATCGATTTCGGCGTATGCGCCCTCAACTCGGCGCGCGCCAGGAATTGCTCGAACTGATCCGGCGTCAGTGCAGCAAGCATGATCTTGCCCAGTGCAGTGCAATGCGCGGGGCGCACCGCGCCGGCCCTGTCGGTCAACTGGAACGCGCCCTTCCCGCCCGTACGTGCCAGCACGACAACGGCATCTTCCAGACGTACCGAGAAATGTGCGCTCTCTCCTGTCTCGCGCGAGAGTTCCTCAAGAATTGGGGTCGCAAGACTTACCATTTCCACTTCGTCGAGGGCGCTGGCCGCAAGCGCAAACAGCGGCCGGCCGATGCGGTAGCGTTTTGAATCCTTCATCTGCCGCACGTAGCCGAGCGAGACCATCGTCTTTACGAGATGAAACGTCGTCGAATTGTGCAGACCGACCCGCTTGCTCAGTTCGGCCAACCCGATGCCGTCCCTGTTCCGTGCGATTTCCTCCAAGATCGAGAAAGCCCGCGCAAGCGATTGCACGCCGCCGCGCGGGCGCGAGTCCTCCTTGACTGCGCGAACGCGCGCAAGGTCGACCCGCGCCGACCGCGCTTCGCCTTCCCTCTGTTTGGCTCGAACGCCCACATTTACCCCCTAGACTATCGTCACGTCGTCACTGACCGGCGAGGTCACGACCAGAAAAACCAGATCGACGAGCCCGGTATTGGAGATCGCGTGCGGCACGCCGGGTGGCAAAAAAATAAAATCGTGCTTGCGCACGACATGATCTTCCCCATCGATATGCATCAGGCCCTCGCCGTCGATGACGTGATAGACCTGCTCCTGCACCTTGTGACTGTGCGTTTCGACATAGGCCTTGGGTTGATACATCGAGATTCGATAGTCGATGTGATGCGAGCCCGCGGTATCCGGCATCACCAACGGCTTCGACAGGGCACCGCCGAAATGATTGGGAAATTCCAGCCACGGCACCTCGGCGATGTTGCGGATGAAAGGTTTGCGACGGTCACCGGCCATGGCGGTTCTCATTTCGCGGGCGCGATGTCCGGCAAATAGCGCTTGCCGAACACCGGCTCCTTGTAAGGCGTCGGCGGCAACTGCCACGCACCGGTCGATGGCGGACGCACTTCCGCATCCACATGCACGTCGAGCAGGAACGGCTTGTTGGCTCTGATGGCGTGTTCGAGCGCACCCTTGAGATCCTGTGACTTCGTCACCGTAATGGCCTCGACGCCGGCTCCGCGGGCCCACGCGGCGAAATCTGGATTGTAGGGCGTCTTGTTGGCGCCTTCATGAAACATCGTCCCATGTTCGCGACCGCCGAACATGCCGAGCTGGATGTCGCGGATCGAAACCCAGCCGAAATTGTTCCAGATCACCCACACCACGGGGATGTTGTATTCGACGGCAGTGCACAGCACGTGCGGTACCATCGCGAAACAGCCGTCTCCCGTGACAGAAACGACTGGCCGGTCGGGTGCCGCGAGCTTGGCACCGAGCGCACCCGCCGCGCCGAAACCCATACCGGAAAAACCCCAGGAATTGAGCATCGCCTGCGGGTGACGTGCTTTCCAGAACTGCATGTACCAGTTGTGATGGACGCCGACATCGCAGCAGAGGATCGCGTCAGCCGGCAAAACCGACTGACAGTCCGCGACCACACGCTCAGGCCGGATCGGTGAGGCATGCGCTTCGAAATTCGGCTTGGTGAATTTCTCCCATTCGCCCTGCCACGCATCGATATCGGCAAGCCAGGCCTTCAGCGCCTCGCGTTTCGGCGCACGTTTCTCTGTCTCGCTCAACAATTGACGCAAGAACGTCCGCGCATCCGCGAGAATTCCAATGTCCGGCGGGTAATTGCGGCCGAGCTCGGCCGGATCGACATCGACATGAATCAGCTTTGTGTGAGGAAAATTCCATGAATAGCCCGGCATCCATGAGGAAGCCGACCGGTCATCGAAACGCGCGCCGATGGCGATCACCAGATCAGCGCGGCGGCCGGCCTCGTTCGCAGGGTACGCGCCATTGCGGCCGATGAAGCCGAGCGACAGACGATCGGTCATGTCGAGCGTACCCATGCCGTTGGGCGAGGAAACCACCGGAATTTGCAGGCGATGGACGAATTCGGTGAGCTCGCGGGATGCTTCAGACAAAGTGACGCCGTGGCCGACAAAAATGACAGGTCGCTTCGCTTTGAGGATCAAATCGACACAAGCCGCAATTTCATCCGGGGAAGCGCCGCTGCGTTGCGTGTTCAGCGCCGGCGCCGGCCGCGGCATTTCAACGTCATCCTCTTCCTGAAAGACATTGAAAGGCACGTCGAGATTCACGGGTCCGGGTCTGCCCGAAAGCATTGTCGTCGTTGCCTGACGCAGTGCGAGTGGCAGCATATCGACGCGCGTCGGCTGGAAACTGCGCTTGACGACAGGCCGAATGATGTTGGGAAAGTCAGCCTGAAAGTGCTTGTTGATTTCCTGAAACGGACTGCGGTTGAACTGCGATGTCGGAACGTTGGCAGTGATCGCCAGAAGGGCCGAGGAATCCGAAAGCGCGACAGCGAGCGGCATCACGATATTGCAGGAACCCGGACCGCATGAGGTCAGCGTCGCTACCGCTTCATGCCGAACGCGGAAATATGCGTCAGCCATATGCGCCGCGACCTGCTCGTGACGTGGCGAGACGAGCTTAATGCGATCGCGCGCCTGATAAAGGGTATCGAGAATTCCGACGTTGCCGTGGCCGCAGAGGCCAAACACATACGGAATTTTGCTATCGATAAGATATTCCGTGATGACATCGGCACCCTTCATTCTCGGCATCTGTTCCCACCCCGTGGTTGCGCAATGCCGGCACATCACATGCCGTTTGGCCGCCATTTTTCAAATTGCGACAATGCGAGAACGACTTTAACCATATCGGCTGGGACGGACAATATCGCGATGCGCGCCATGAGGTCGATGCGGGCCTTTTCTCGCCGCTCTTCCGAGGGACGGTCACCCGACTCGCAATCGCCCGAGTTGTCCTGAGGTATTTTTGTTTCGGCAGACCTGAGCGCTGAAGTTGCCAAGGACGGTTTCTCCAGTCGCTTCAATACGATCGCGCAGTTTTCCTGCTCCCTTCCCGTTTTAAGGCATGGACGGAACTTTTCTCCGATTAGCGGATTTAATTGCTCGCGGGCGCTCCGCCATGACTGATGGCCGGAGCGGGCGGGAGGGTCAGGCTCTGCCCCAAAGCAAAGTGACGAACGACCATGGCGTTGCGGCTGCGAAACCCTGCGGTAGCTGGCCATGTCGTTCGGACCTCATCGTCTGAATGCACGACTGGCGCATGCGATTGCGCCGGGGGGACGGGGTTATTCGGGAGGCGTTGATGGATCAAACGACAATTACAAACAAGAAGACTGCCAATGGCGCTGTATCAAAGAAGCGGCCCCGTCAACCGGATGAAAGCGGTCCCAACGTAAGTTCGCCAACTGAGCTCCAGGAGTTGCTGCAGGCGCTGCGCGCCATGCGCTCCGGCGACTTCTCGGTACGAATGGGTGTCGAGCATGAGGGACTTCTCGGAAAAATCGCGGACACCTTCAACGACATCGTCGCCTCGAACGAGAGAATGGCCCAACAGCTTGAGCGCGTGGGCCAGGTCGTGGGTCGTGAAGGCAAAACCCGCCACCGGGTGAAATTCGGTCTCGGCAACGGTGCCTGGGGCGAGATGGAAAGCTCGGTCAATACGCTGATCGACGACCTCCTCTGGCCGACGAAAGAAGTCACCACGGCGGTCGCCGCCGTTGCCCAGGGCGACCTTCTGAAAACTGTCCGACTGGAGGTCGATGGCCGTCCCCTGAAGGGCGAGTTTCTCGAAGCCGCGACCATCGTGAACACGATGATCAAGCAACTGAGCGTGTTCACCTCGGAAGTGACCCGCGTCGCGCGCGAAGTCGGCACCGAAGGCAAGCTGGGCGGCCAGGCGCAAGTGCGCGAGGTCACGGGCGTTTGGAAGGACCTGACCGAAAGCGTGAATTCGATGGCGAACAACCTGACCGCTCAGGTCCGCAACATCGCCGAAGTGACCATCGCCGTCGCCGACGGAGACCTTTCAAAGAAGATTACCGTCGACGTGCGCGGAGAAATCCTCCAGCTGAAAGAAGCCATCAATACGATGGTGGATCAGCTACGTTCGTTCGCATCTGAAGTGACGCGCGTCGCACGCGAAGTCGGAACGGACGGTAAACTGGGCGGCCAGGCCATCGTTCCGGGCGTCGCCGGCACCTGGAAGGACCTGACCGATAACGTCAACCTTCTGGCGGCCAACCTTACCACGCAAGTGCGTAACATCGCCGAGGTGACAACCGCCGTCGCACGCGGCGACCTATCGCGCAAGATTACCGTGGATGTGCGCGGAGAAATTCTCGAGTTGAAGGACACCATCAACACGATGGTGGATCAGCTGAACGGGTTTGCTTCGGAAGTGACCCGCGTCGCCCGCGAAGTCGGTACCGAAGGAAAGCTGGGTGGTCAGGCGCAGGTGCCGGGCGTCGCTGGCACATGGAAGGACCTCACCGACAGCGTCAACTTCATGGCGTCCAACCTGACCGCGCAGGTCCGCAACATCGCCGACGTGGCAACTGCAATCGCCGGCGGCGACCTGTCCAAGAAGATCACCGTCAGTGTGTCAGGCGAGATCCTGCAGCTCAAAGAGACCATCAACACGATGGTCGATCAGCTCAACGCCTTCGCCGGCGAAGTGACGCGCGTCGCGCGCGAGGTGGGCACCGAAGGGCGGCTCGGTGGTCAGGCCAACGTTCCGGGCGTCGCCGGTACCTGGAAGGATCTCACGGACTCAGTGAACTCGATGGCAGGCAATTTGACCGCCCAGGTGCGCAACATCGCCGAGGTGACAACCGCCGTCGCGCGCGGCGACCTGTCGCGCAAGATCACGGTCGACGTGAAGGGCGAAATTCTCGAACTCAAGAACACCATCAACACCATGGTGGACCAACTGAATTCATTTGCCTCGGAAGTGACGCGCGTCGCCCGCGAAGTCGGCACCGAAGGCAAGCTGGGCGGTCAGGCAGAAGTGCCCGAAGTGGCCGGCACCTGGAAAGATCTGACCGACAACGTCAATCTGATGGCCTCGAACCTCACCGCTCAGGTGCGCAATATCGCCGAAGTCGCCACGGCCGTTGCCAATGGCGACCTATCCCGCAAAATCACCGTCGACGTCCGCGGCGAACTGCTGCAACTCAAGGAGACGCTCAACACGACCACCGATCAGTTGCGGTCGTTCGCCGGCGAAGTGACGCGCGTCGCCCGCGAAGTCGGCACCGAGGGGCGGCTCGGCGGCCAGGCCAAAGTGCCTGGCGTTGCCGGCACGTGGAAAGACCTCACCGACAACGTCAACCTGTTGGCGGCCAACCTCACCACGCAAGTGCGCAACATCGCCGAAGTTACGACCGCCGTCGCACGCGGCGACCTCTCGCGCAAGATCACGGTCGACGTAAAGGGCGAAATCCTCGAGCTGAAAAACACCATCAACACCATGGTGGACCAGCTCAACGCATTTGCTTCAGAAGTGACGCGCGTCGCGCGCGAAGTCGGCACCGAGGGGCGGCTCGGCGGTCAAGCACAAGTGTCGGGCGTTGCCGGCACTTGGAAAGACCTGACCGACACCGTGAACGTGATGGCGGCAAACCTCACCGAACAGGTGCGCGGCATCGTCAAGGTCGTGACCGCGGTCGCCAACGGCGATCTGAAACAGAACCTCACGGTGAAATCGAAAGGCGAAGTGGCAGCGCTTGCCGAAACCATTAACAACATGACCGACACGCTCGCGACCTTCGCCGATCAGGTGACAAGTGTCGCGCGAGAGGTGGGCGTCGATGGACGTCTCGGTGGCCAGGCCAACGTGCCCGGAGCGGCCGGCACATGGAAAGCGCTCACCGGCAACGTCAACCTGCTGGCCGCAAATCTCACAACGCAGGTGCGCGCCATCGCCGAGGTCGCAACGGCGGTGACCAAAGGCGACTTGACGCGATCGGTTCAGGTCGATGCGCGCGGCGAAGTGGCCGAGCTCAAAGATAACATCAACACGATGATCGACAACCTGCGCCTGACAACGGACCGCAACACCGAACAGGACTGGCTGAAGACCAACCTCGCCAAATTCACCAACATGTTGCAGGGCCAGCGCGATCTCAACACCGTCGGCCGTCTGTTGCTGAGCGAACTGACCCCGCTCGTCAATGCGCAACAGGGCGTAATTTATCAGGTGGAAAGCGAAGAATTGCAGAGCATGCGGCTGCTTTCGGCGTATGCCGACGACGGTGCAAATGGTCACCCGCAGCGGCTGCGCATCGGCGAAGGTCTCATCGGCCAGTGCGCCGCCGACAAGCGACGCATGCTTATCACCGAAATGCCGGATCACGCCGTACCGATCGGCTCGGCTCTGTTCAAGGTCAAGCCGGCCAACATCATCGTCTTGCCGGTGCTCTTTGAAAATCAGGTCAAGGCGGTGATCGAACTTGCTTCGGTTAACCAGTTCACCGCGTTGCAGACGATGTTTCTTGAGCAACTCACGGCCAGCATCGGCATCGTGCTCAACTCGATTGAAGCCACGATGCAAACCGAAGGCCTGCTCAAGCAATCGCAGCAGCTTGCCGGCGAACTGCAGACACAGCAGCGCGAGTTGCAGCAGACCAACGAGCAGCTCGAACAAAAGGCGCAGCAGCTTGCCGAGCGCAATGTCGAAGTCGAAAGAAAGAATCAGGAAATCGAACAGGCACGACGCGCCCTAGAAGAAAAAGCGGCAGAGCTGGCACTGACCTCGAAGTACAAGTCGGAATTCCTCGCCAACATGTCGCACGAGTTGCGCACGCCACTGAACAGTATTCTTATTCTCGGCCAGCAACTGGCGGACAATCCCGACGGAAACCTTACGGGCAAGCAGACCGAGTTTGCTCGTACCATCCACGGTGCCGGGACCGACCTGCTCAATCTTATCAGCGACATTCTCGACCTCTCGAAGATCGAATCCGGCACGGTTACAGTCGACGCCGAGGAGCTCTTCTTCACCAACCTGCTCGATGCCGTGGGTCGCCCGTTCCGTCACGAAGCGGACACGAGGCAGCTTTCCTTCAAGGTCGATCTTGACCCGTCCCTCGGACGCAGTCTGGTAACCGACTCCAAACGGTTGCAGCAGGTGCTGAAGAACCTCCTGTCGAACGCCTTCAAGTTCACCGACCGCGGTGGCGTTCAGCTCAAGGTCTCTGCTGCCCCGGTTGGATGGACCTCGACACACCCGATTCTCAGCCAGGCACAGACCGTTGTCGCCTTCGAGGTCGCCGACACCGGCATCGGAATTCCCTCCGAGAAACAGAAGATCATTTTCGAAGCGTTTCAACAGGCCGACGCGAGCACCAGCCGCAAATACGGCGGGACCGGATTGGGGCTTGCGATCAGCCGCGAGCTGTCGAGCCTCCTCGGTGGTGAAATTCACCTGCGCAGCGCGCCCGGCGTTGGGAGCACTTTCACGCTGTATCTGCCGATCACCTATGCCGGCCCCTCCGCTGCTACGCAGTCGGCCAGTCCGGCGCGTATCCAGGCGCCGAGCATGCCGATTGCTTTGCCCGAAAGGCCCATCGAGCAAATTCCGGACGACCGGCACGAAATTCAGCCGGGCGACTCAATATTGCTGATCGTGGAAGACGACCCCCACTACTGCCGCGTCCTGATCGATCTCGCGCGGGATAAGGGATTCAAGGTACTCGTGGCCATGCGCGGCGCCGACGCGCTCGAGCTTGCCAAGCAATATCAGCCGAGCGCCGTTTCCCTCGACGTCTTCCTGCCCGACATGTTGGGCTGGAGCGTATTGAGTCAACTCAAGCAGAATCCGTTAACGCGTCATATTCCCGTACAGATCATCACGCTCGACGAAGACAAGCACCATGGTCTCTCGCGCGGTGCATTCTCGTTCGTCACCAAGCCGACGACCATGGAAGGCGTCGAAGCCGCCCTCCGGCGCATCAAGGAATATTCGATACCGCGTCGCAAGCGCCTGCTGGTGGTCGAGGACAATCCGGCCGAGCAGCTCAGCATCTCGGAATTGCTTGGCTATGACGACGTCGAGATCGAAACTGCTGGTACCGGGCGCGACGCTCTCGCCGCGTTGCGCCGGCAACCTGCCGATTGCGTCGTTCTGGATCTCAGACTTCCCGACATGACCGGGTTCGAAGTCCTCGAAGAGTTGGGCGCGGATCAGGCCCTGTCGGAGGTGCCGGTTGTCGTGTTCACCGGTCGTGAGTTGAGTGCGGAAGAAGATGCCCGGCTACACACGATGGCGCGCAGCATTGTCGTGAAAGGAGTCGAATCGCCCGAGCGATTGCTCGATGAAACGGCCCTCTTCCTGCATCGCGTCGTGACGGATTTGCCTGCCGAAAAGCAGCGCATGCTGGAGCGCCTGACTACGTCCGATGAAGACCTGGTGGACCGTACAGCGTTGCTGGTCGACGACGATGCGCGCAACATTTTCGCTCTGAGCAGCGTGCTGGAGCGACGCGGCATGCGAGTCCTCAGTGCCACGACGGGCAACGAAGCGATCAAGCTCATCGAGTTGAATGCCGACATCGCTATCGTGCTGATGGACATCATGATGCCGGAGATGGACGGCTATCAGACGATGGAGGAAATCCGCAAGAACGCCAATTTCCGTCGTCTGCCGATCATCGCACTCACGGCAAAAGCGATGAAGGGCGACCGCGAGAAATGCCTCGATGCCGGCGCGTCGGACTATTTGGCGAAACCGGTGAATACCGAGCAACTGCTGTCTGCGCTGCGCAGCTGGCTCCACCGCTGAAGACGAGGGCTCCATGTCTGAAGGCAGAGTCAATATCCTCCTCGTCGACGATCAGCCGGCCAAACTTCTCACCTATCGGACGATCCTCGAGGACGTGGGCGAAAACCTGCTGAGCGCCAGCAATGCCACGGAAGCGCTCGAGTTGCTCCTGAAACACGACGTCGCTGTCGTTCTGATCGACGTCTACATGCCGGACATCGATGGTTTTCAGCTGGCGGCGATGATCCGCAACCATCCGCGGTTCGAAAAAACCGCGCTGATTTTCATCTCCGCAATCCTGCTGACGGATGTCGATCGGCTGCGTGGCTATGAGATGGGGGCCGTTGACTATGTACCGGTCCCAGTGATCCCGGAGGTGTTACGGGCGAAGGTCAAAGTCTTCGTCGAACTTTTCCGCAAGACGCGCCAGCTGGAGCAACTGAACAGAGGGCTAGAAGCGCGCGTCGCCGAGCGCACCGCGGAACTTGCTTCATCCACATTGCAGCTTCGGCAAATCGAACGGATGCGCAGCCTTGCGCTTGCCGCCGGCCAGATGGGCAGCTGGGAATGGAACATATCGCGCGGCTCAATCGTCTGGGATCAGGGTCAATGCGAAATTTTCGGAGTCGATCCGAATACTTTTGTTCCGACACTCGAGAGTGTGCGGCCACTCATCAATCCGGAAGACTTCGAGCTGTTGGAGCTCTCTTTCCGCAAGATCACCAAAACCACCAATACGCTCCAGACGGAATTCCGCGTCCTGCGGCCCAATGGCGAAGTACGTTGGTGTACCGGCACGGCAGCGGCCAACTTTGACGAAACTGGCCGTCTTGGCTGGCTCAGCGGGGTCACCTCCGATATCACCGAAAGAAAGCGCGCCGAAGAGCGCCAGATCCTGCTGGCCGAAGAGGTCGATCATCGCGCGCGCAACGTTGTTGCGGTCGTCCAATCGATCATGCGCTTGACCCGCGCCGACAGTATCGATGAATACATCGGCGCCCTTGATGGCCGGATCGGCGCGTTGTCGAACGCGCACCGGTTGCTGGCTGGATCACGCTGGGAGGGGGCCGACCTCACCCGGCTCGTTGACGAAGAGTTTGCGCCCTATCGCGCAAGCGGCGGCGAACGGGTCAGAGCCCGCGGCCCCATAGTTCTGTTGCCGCCCGCTACCGCCCAGACGATTGCCCTCGCGCTGCACGAACTCGCGACGAACGCTGCGAAATATGGCGCGCTGTCCGTCGACGGCGGGCATGTCGACCTTATCTGGCAGACAGAGCCCGGAAAGCTCGATCTTATCTGGACGGAATCCGGCGGCCCGCGGGTCACCCCACCCGAGGGCCGCGGCTATGGGAGCCGCGCCATTGTTGCGGGCATCGAACGTCAGCTTGGCGGTCTCGTAAAATTTGACTGGCAGCCAGATGGCTTGCGCTGCACCTTGTTCGTGCCGCACGAAGCCAATGCTGACTCCTCGAAGCGTGCATCCAAGCCGCAGATCGAGCCGGCGATCGCAGCCGATTTTGATATCGACGACAAACGCGTACTGCTTGTCGAGGACGAGCCGCTCGTATCGATGATGCTCGCAGACATGCTCTCTGCCTTCGGACACAAGGTCGATGGTCCCTACAGCCGCTTCAGCGACGCCATACTAGCTGCCAAGACGGGCAATCTGCAGGCAGGTATTCTCGACGTGAATTTGGGCGGCGAAAAAACCTATGCAGTCGCCGATATCCTCACCAACCGAAAGATTCCATTCGCCTTCGTCACCGGCTATGGGCCCGACAGCATTGTAGCCGCGTTTTCGCACGCACCCGTGCTGCAGAAGCCGATTGAGGCTGCAAAGCTGCACGCCCTGCTCCAGCAAATCGTACGCTAATCCCCGCCGTCCTCCCGCCTTCCAACACAGAACCCGGAGGAACCAAGTACGCGCGACAGCGTTTGTTGGGCGTTACGAGATACGAACAAAAGCAATGACGGCAAAGCAATTTCTTCTGAGCGAAAGCCTGTATTGCCGCCGACGCGCGGCAAATTGTGCGGACCCCTTTCTGGCCCAGGAACTGCGGCGCCTGGCAGATCGGTTCGAACAAACGGTAGACACCGCCGAGGCCGAAAAAACACCTTCCGGCAGCGGCTCGGAACAGATTTCCCATTAGCTACCGGAACTCGCTACAATCACGCACCTGGTTTGCGGAACTTTGGTTCCGTTGCGGAATGGGTCTGGTACGCGTCTGATGAACACAGCGATGCGTCACAAAACTGTCGCGGTTGAGGTCGGCGGCGTCACGGTGGGTGGCGGGGCGCCAATCGTCGTTCAGTCGATGACCAATACGGATACGGCCGATATCGAGGGTACCGCGCGCCAGGTGGCGGCGCTGGCGGCGGCCGGCTCCGAGCTCGTGCGCATTACCGTCGATCGTGATGAGGCGGCAGCCGCGGTAGCCCCCATCAAGGAGCGCCTGCTCAAATGGGGCATCGCCGTGCCGCTGGTCGGTGACTTTCACTACATCGGCCACAAGCTTCTTGCCGACCATGCAGGCTGCGCGCAGGCGCTCGACAAGTACCGCATCAATCCCGGCAATGTCGGCTTCAAGGACAAGAAGGACAAGCAGTTCTCCGCCATCATCGAGATGGCGCTCAAGCACAGCAAGCCGGTACGCATCGGCGCCAACTGGGGCTCGCTCGATCAGGAGCTTCTGACGCAGCTGATGAACGAGAACGCCAAGGCGAAGGTCCAGAAGGACGCGCGCGCGGTGATGCACGAGGCAATGGTGCAGTCGGCGCTGCTGTCGGCGGCCCGCGCCGAGGCGATCGGGCTGGCGAAGAACCGCATCATCCTCTCGGCCAAGGTTTCGGCGGTGCAGGACCTGATCGCGGTCTATGGCGAACTGGCGCGCCGCTGCGACTATGCGCTGCATCTCGGGCTGACCGAAGCCGGCATGGGCTCGAAGGGGATCGTTGCCTCCTCGGCCGCCATGGGGATCTTGCTGCAGCAGGGGATCGGCGACACCGTGCGCATCTCGTTAACGCCGGAACCCAATGGCGACCGCACCCGCGAGGTGCAGGTGGCGCAGGAGCTGTTGCAGACCATGGGCCTGCGCACCTTTGTGCCGCTGGTTGCGGCCTGTCCCGGCTGCGGGCGCACCACCTCGACGACGTTTCAGGAACTGGCCGCCGACATCCAGGGCTTCATCCGCGACTCGATGCCTCACTGGAAGACGCGCTATCCCGGGGTTGAGACGCTCAATGTTGCGGTGATGGGCTGCATCGTGAACGGGCCTGGGGAATCCAAGCATGCCGACATCGGGATTTCGCTGCCGGGGACCGGCGAGCAGCCGACCGCACCGGTGTTCATCGACGGCAAGAAGGCGGCCACCCTGCGCGGGGCAACGCTGAGCGCCGATTTCAAGCAGATGGTCATCGACTATATTGAGCGCCGCTGGGGACAGACCGCGCGGGCGGCGGAACCCACGCGGGCACTGAAGGAGTATTCGCCCTTGGCCTAGTGGCAATTTCACATCTGACAGTCCATCATTTCAATTGCAAGCTCGACCGGGGGATCAGTGAGCAGCCTTCCGCCACAAGACAACTTTTCGGAATATCAGCCGCGCGTCGTCAAACCGCGCAATCTTGCGCTGGGGATCGAGCGCATCGGATTTTTCGCGCTTACCCACCAGGCGCTCTGTGCAATCGTTTTCATCTTGCTTTGTATCGTGGCGGCGATCGGCTTCACGCGCGTGAAGGTCGACGATTCGCTCAGCCAGCTGTTCCGCTCTGACACGAATGAATTTCGCACCTATGAAGAAGTGACGCGCCGCTTCCCTTCGAACGAATTTGACGTTCTCATCGTGATTGAGGGCGACAAATTGCTGGAGCGCGCGTCACTTGAAAAATTGCGCGACCTTGCAATCGAGCTTCAATTGATCGACGGCACCAGGGGCCTTATTTCGATTTTCGCCGCGCGAGAGCCGCCCAAGGACGGGCAGATCCCGCCTCCCCTCTTCCCCAACCCGTTGCCGGAAGGCGCCGAGTACCAAGCTCTCATCGAGCGCGTGATGGCGAATGAAATCATTCGCGACAAGATGCTGTCACCTGACGGCAAACTCACTTTGATGGTGCTGGCGCTGGAGCCTGCAGCGACCGCACCGGATCGTCTCAACAAGGTTGTCAGTGATATTCGCAATGAAGTCCGCGATAACCTCGAAGGAACAGGACTGAAAGGCGAGCTGTCCGGCGTGCCGGTGATGCAGCACGAAATTCGCAACGCCATTCAGCGGGACCGACTGCTCTACAACTCGCTTGGCTTCGTGGTCGGTTGCCTGATCGCGATCATGTTTTTCCGCCGCTTCTCATTCATGGTTATTGCGGCGGGACCACCATTGGTAGCCATTCTTCTAGCGCTGGGAGCGCTGGGATGGTTCGGCTTCAGCCTGAACATGTTTCTGAATGTGATGACACCGCTGATCATGGTCATCAGCTTCTCCGACAGCATGCAGATTACCTTTGCGGCACGCGACCAACTCCTCGCCGGTGACGACAAAGTCACGGCCTTTCGCAATGCGCTACTCATTGTCGGTCCGGCCTGTGTACTGACCCACGCGACCGCGGGGGTATCGTTCATCGCCTTGCAATTCTCCGAATCCGATTTAGTGCGCACCTTCGGCGAAGCGGGCCTGGTTGCGGTCACGGTTGCCTTGATCGCGGTGTTGATGGGCGTGCCATTACTCGGCGTGCTGCTCATTCGCAATGAAGGCGAATTCGTCGCGGCTGTCAGAAACATGGACACCGCGCTGAACGTCTTGCGCCGGTTTTGCGGATGGATCGCGGTCCGCATGGTGGCGCGGCCTGGCCTTTATTCCGCGATCAGCTTGATCGTCGTCGCAGCGCTGTCGCTTGGCTACGCGCAGCTACAGGCGCGCTATCGTCTTGCCGACCAGGTGCCGGACCGCCAGCAGGCGGTTCAGGCCAGCCAACGTCTCGACGTGAAGCTGACCGGGGCCAATCCTTTCGAGGTCTATGTTCAGTTTCCGAAAGGCGCCTCTTTGTACGCGCCGGAGACGCTGGCGGTGATCGCCGAGGTCCATTCGCTGCTCGAGCATCAGAAAGGCGTCGGCAATGTCTGGTCTCTCGACACGCTGCGGCGCTGGCTTGCTGAAAAGCTCAACAAATCCGACGTCGAAACCCTCAAGGAATACGTTGATCTGCTGCCGCCTTATCTGACGCGACGGTTCATTTCAGCCGAACAGGATGCGGTGATCATCAGCGGGCGCGTTCCGGATTCCGACGCCAGTCAATTGCTACCGATTGTCGACCGCGTCGATCACGACCTGGACGGCGTGCGCAAGAAATTTCCCGGTTATAAGATCGCAGTCACCGGTCTGTCGGTGATTTCGGCGCGGAACAGCGCGCTCATGATCGACAAGTTAAGTCGAGGGCTCACCATCGAGATCGTCTTTGTCGCGGCGTTTATCGGCCTAGCCTTCTGGTCGCCTGTCGTCATGCTGATCAGCATTTTGCCTGGGCTGTTTCCAATTGTTCTCGCTGGCACTGTCTTGCTGCTGACCGGTCAGGGATTGCAGTTCGCCAGCGTCATCGCGTTGACCGTCTCGTTTGGACTCGGGTTGAGCGCGACCATCCACTTCCTGAACCGTCTGCAGATTGAGGATGTCGATGCCGACCCCGCGGTCGGCGTTGAGCGGGCGACGATCCTGGTCGGGCCGCCACTGATTCTGACGTCGGCAGTTCTCGCCTGCGGTCTTGCCATGACCGTGCTATCGGGCTTGCCGTCGCTGCGGATCTTCGGCTGGCTCAGTGCCTTTGCGATGGTGGCGGCGCTGTTCGCCGACCTGTTCATGCTGCGGCCGATCGCAATGTTTCTCAGTCAGCTGGTGCGCCGCATGTCGCACCACTCACTGCTACGATCGACCAAATAGCGGCGCGCTATCTAACCGGATCGGCGAAGGTTAACGGAAACAGATCTGATGCTGGATTGCGGATCTTGTGATTTGATCGATACCGATTGTCGCCCACCATGCGTGATTAGCGTAAGTGTAGCCACAAAAGATGCCGCCTTGGCTACGACCTGAAATCGGTCGCCGTCGGCCCTGCCGGAAATTGTGCCCGAGACACCGCGCGTTGACTCGCTCCAGTAGCCGCTCACCGCGCCGGCTGAATAGTCGGCGCCGGCCCTTAAGTCGAAATTGGCGCCTTCACTTGCGCAGCGGATATTGAGTTGCAGTTTGCTTTGACCGCCGACAACGTCATAAGCTGCGCGGCACCTGATCGATTCATGAGTCCCATTGGACAGTTCGATTGTGCCAGACCCCGACCAGTTCCCGGCCAATCGGTCAAATGGCGCTATCCTCTGCGCGTAGCTGGTCCCGTTGATGGAAAATAAAAGCGCGATGGCCAAAATAGCGCAACGCACGATAACAATCGCCCCATGTGACGGCACAGACATGTGCAAACTCGATACTGCCGCAGCGCGTCAATCTACCGCCTCGCTTTTCACAAATTCGTCGTAGAACTTGGAATTGCTGCGGCGGTTGTTACCGAACAATGCACGAAACCAAGGCACCTGACAATGTATCTCAAAATCTGCGCAGTTCTCGTCGTGATGCAAATCTTCGCCACCGCGGCCTTCGCGGTCGACGAAAAGCGGCGTCCCCCGCAGCAGGGAGGTTTCCTGTCAGGTACACCGGAGGAACAGGCTGCCTGCGCGCCGGACTCGACCAAGTTCTGCCGCGACGCTATTCCCGACACGCTTCGTGTGCTGGCGTGCCTACAAGAGAATCGCAAAAGCCTGCGGAAAGTTTGCCTGAAGGTTCTCGAAGATCACGGCCAATAGTCGTTGCAGCGCTATCAGCGTCGCCGGACAATCATCGGCAAACCACCCTTCGGGCGCAGCGTAACTTTCTGAACAGGCCACGGCGTGCTTCCGGAAACCATTTCAAGCGTGAAATGGCGCATGATCGTTCCGACCATGATCGAGGCTTCCTGAATTGCAAACGTAGCACCAATGCAGATGCGCGGCCCGACACCAAAAGGCAAATAGGCAAAGCGATCAATTGACTCGCGCGCCTTGCCGAAGAAGCGGTTCGGATCGAAAGCGTTTGGCCGCGTCCACAGCGTGCGATGACGGTGCAAAACATAAGGCGCGATGACAATCATCGTACCGGCTTTGATCGGTTCACCGGCAAGTTCGTCGTAACCCAGCGCCGTGCGACTGATGGCTGTAATTGGCGGATAAAGCCGATTCGTCTCATCAATCACCGCGCGTGTGACAACGAGACGATCAGCCAGGCCGTCAAGAGAACTCCATTCGCTGTCAGCCTCTGCCCGAACGCGCTCTCGCCATTCAGGTGACTGCGACAGCAGATACAGGGTCCAGGTGATGCAGTTTGCTGTCGTCTCCTGACCGGCGGCAATGAACGTCAGAATGTTGGCACGAATCTCAACGTCGCTTAAGGCCTTGCCGCTGTCAGGATCGCGCGCCTCGAGCAGCAAGGTGAGAATATCGCGTGGAACGCTTGTCGGGTCCGCAGCAAGCCGCCGTTGGCGCGCGGCAATGATTTCGTCGATCGTTTCCTCGAAAAATTTCAACGTCGGTCGCAATTTCCAGCGACGCGGTCGTGGCACAATGGATGGAATGCCCAGAATGTCGAGTGGGTCGATGCGACCGACCGTATCGAAATAGGCAGTCATCGCGGCGCGAACATCATCGGGATTGCGGCCGAAACCGTCCGAGAAGATCGTTCGTTCGAGCACGTCGACCGTAATACGTGTGGCCTCGTCAGCGATGTCCACGACCTGACCTTCACACCGGCTGAGCCGCTCGACCGCCGCGCCGGCCGCTTCAGCCATTGCAGTGGTGAAGCTCAGCACAGTTCTGAGATTGAACAGCGGCGCCAAGGCCCTGCGCTGAAGCTTCCACTGATCGGCTTCTACGGTCAGCAAACCGTTCGCCAGAACCCCCGACAGGACACGGCGCTGCAACCAATCCTTCTGATAGTTGTCGACATTGACCATAAGCACGCGCCGGATAGCACCGGGGTCGCTGATGACGGCGACCCGACCAACGGACAACCCGCCCATGACAATGGGTTTCTCGAAATGGGCGGATGTCCATGCTTCGAGTGGATTGTTTGCGAGGACGCGAAGCAGCGAGAGAGGGCCTAAGGCTTCCGCTCGCGGTACGGGTGCGGGCGGGCTAAGCTCCGCAGGAATATCAAGCAATACACACCCCGCCTGAAATGAAACCGACGTGTTGTTCTGCTAACCAGGAAAACGCACGGCAAACGGTCAAACATGCATCAGGGTTCCAATTTATTGCAATTTGGCGGTATTGAGTCGAGGAAGCAGGCATGATTTCGACCAATTTCCGATGCTAGGAATACTGTTGGTCCTTGAAACATCAGGTGTCCCACGTGCCAGTTCGAAGCATTCGAAGATACTGTAACGCACGCCTTTTCTGGGCCTCGGTCGCGGGCCTGGTGCTTATAAACAGTGCACCTTCCGCGCAGCCCGCTCGCACCCCAACCGACCCTACCGGCGAATGGCTGGTCGCCAAGCAAGTCGCACGAATAAAGATCGCTGATTGTGATGGCCGGCTCTGGGGCGTAGTGGCATGGGAAGCGCAGCCAGGTGGCATCGACAAAAAGAACCCGGACCCCAACCTTCGCACCCGACCGACGCTTGGCATGCCGATCCTGCTCGGCATGGCGCCGAGCAAAGCCAACCGGTGGGAAGGACAAATTTATAACTCAGAGGACGGTCACACGTATTCGGCTAACATCAGCCTGGTGGATCCCAATACTCTGCGCGTGCAGGGATGTTTTCTTGGGTTTCTCTGTGGCGGAGAAAACTGGACGCGGTTTGAAACAGCGGACGTAACCGCTTCCACGCAGCGCACGCCCCAAAAACCGCCTGCCAATCGAAAGACCGCTGCCGCTCCGCCCGAACCGAGCGAGGATGTCTGCTCAAAGGCGCCTGCTTCGACGGGGTTTTCCCATGAGCGCGGGCTGAAATAGGACTGCCGCCGCAAGCGTACATACAAGCGACAGGGCAAGCAGCTTGCCCATGCTCGACGTGCCAGGATGCTGCGACAGCCACAGGCTTCCGAACGCCGTCGCAGTCGTCAACGCGCTCCAGATCACCGCGCGTGTGAGGCTCGATTGAAGCAAGTTCGTGCGGCCCGACCGCCAGGCCATGATGTAGTAGATCTTGAACGCGACGCCGACCCCCAGAAGCAGGGGCAATGCGATGATGTTCGCGAAATTCAGCGGCATGCCGATCAAGACGCAGATTTCCAGCGTCACGATTCCCGCGAGAAGAAGTGGAACCAGCGTCAGCAAAACATCGCCGAAGCGTCTCAGCACGATCCAAAGCAAGATTGCAATCGAGATGAGCGCATAAAATCCTGCTTCGAAGAACGCGCGCACAACGGTTCTACTCGATTCAAGAATTGAAATCGGGCCACCAGTCGCGGTCGGATAAACTGAAAGGATCGCTCGCGCGAATTGTCGCAGCACCTCGGTATCATTCGTATTCCCTTTAGGTGCGATCTCGACGCGCGCCCGTCCATCAGCCGCGATCCATTGCTGCTTGAGGGCCTGCGGAAGATTATCTTTGGTGACTTTTTGAGCACCCAGAAAACCGCGGAGCTGACCTGTGGCAGTTTCCATGGGGACGATGAACGCCGTCTTTGCGCGCGCACGCGTCTCTTCGTTTGCCTGAGCCAGTTTTACTGCGTTACTCGCCATGCGCCTGGCGGCGTCGGCGCCCGGCCCGGTTGCGTTTCCTGCGATCTTCTTGAGTTGGTCGGCCATGCCATTCAGTGCCGCAACGTTTTCGGCGTCGGTCGGCGCCTTGCTAGACCCCGGCCTTTCCAAGGCGGGGGCAAGCTGTCGACTGAATTCCTCGATCAACGCCAATTTCTTGTCCTGATCTTGGGGCACAAAATTGAGCAGCGTCAGCGTCTGCGAAACCTCGGGCAGCTTCTGCAGCCTTTCTGCCACTGACGCGGCCTCGTCGAGCGACTTCGCGACAACGTTGACCGAGCTGATGCCCGCACGCGGATCGTCGCCAAGTTCGAGAATGGTTGAAATCAACTCTGTCTCTGGGCTGCGCAGATGAATTGGATCGAAGTCGAACGTCAGGAAATAAAGCAGGGGTGCACCAAGAACGGCGACGGCGATCGTCCCTACGATGACGGGAATTCGGTATTCCTGAAGAAACCAGTCGACCGGCGCCAGCGCCTTGTAACCGATCGGCTCGGCCTCGCCCGGTGGATTGAGCACTGCAATGAGCGCCGGCAGAACCGTGATGCTCGTGATATAGGCTATCAGCATGCCCACGCCGGCAATCTTGCCCAATTCAGAAACGCCCCGATAGTCGGTGGGAAGGAACGAGAGAAATCCCGCCGCCACGGCAGCGGCGGCAAGCGTTAGCGGAACGCCGATCTTTGCCGCTGCCTCGTCCAACGCAGGAAGGAGTTCAGGCTTGTCGTGGCGTTCGGCGCGGTAACGCACCGAAAACTGAATCCCGAAGTCGACGCCAAGTCCGACAAACAATACCGCGAAAGCAACCGAAATCATGTTCAATGCGCCGACCATCATCAAGCCCAGCGCGGCAGTGACAGCCAATCCCACGAACAGATTGAGAAACACAGCGACAATCAGACGCGCCGATTTAAGTGCAAGCCAAAGAATCGTCAGGACGATCACGATCGTGGCAATGGCGTTTTCCAAAGCACCGTGCTGAACGGTCGCGAACTCTTCGTCCGCCATCGGCACAGAGCCGGTCAGACGCACGCGGGCTTGATATTTTTGTGCGAGTTGCAGGTCGGATGCCGCCTGGCGGATGGCGCTGCTCGAGACCGCACCGGGCTGAAGTGCCGAAAAGTCGAGAACAGGGCGGACCTCGATCAGCCGTCGCAGATCGCTCTGCGCCGGCTGCTGGCCGCTGACCATGGCCTGCCATGAGAACGAGGCAGGTCGGCCGGCAAGTACATTTTCCAGCGTCGTCGATGCCATCGACAAGGGCCGCGTCAAGGCATCGAGCGTGATCATCTGGTTTTGTACGCCGATAAGTCCCAGCGAGAGCGTACGGGTAAGGCCGCGCAGGCTTGGATCTCCGACAAGCGTGCCGATAAGAGGGGCCGCCTGCCCGAGCCCCTTGGCAAGGCTCGCGACGTCGTCGGTCGGCCTGTAGAGCAATCCGTTGCGGGCAAAGAATTCGCTGCCGCCGACGTCATCAACCGAGCGGAAAAGTTGGGTCTTGGCTTTGAGTTGCGCTGCCAGGTCGGCAGCAGCTCGCGACGCATACTCAGCCGTCGGAGCGTCCACGACCACCAAAGTCGAACCGAAATGTCCGCGGAAGGTCTTGTCGAACTCCGCGTCGCGCTTGCGCCAATCGAGTTCAGGCGAAATCAGTTTGTTGACGTCGGTATTGATGGCAAAATGTCGCGCCGCATAGACAGCCGACCCAAACGCTGTCAGCAGCGCTAAGACAATGATTGGCCAAGGGAATCGGGTACAAAACCTCACGATTCCGGTAACGACAGTCGCTAGCATACTAGATGTTGCCTTCCGGCTACAGGTAAGTCACCCCCACTCGCACTCCCACTTGCACTTCGACGCAATATTATCAATTGTTTAGGTGCGGAACTTTTGCACGCGTCATTGATTGACGCTAACTGAGAGACTTCGTGGCAGAGCCGGCAAAGCTCATATTGGGCGACAACAAAAATTTCGAGAGGTTTTGCCAATAGCACAAGCGCCTCCGAGTAAGTGGGAAGGTAGTTTAAGCATGACGGCGCCCAATGATGAGTTCCTGACAGACCGAACCACCAACATCCTCGATTCGATAAAGAGCCCTGACGATCTGCGCCGTATCAATGCACGGCAACTTCGACAGGTTGCGGATGAATTGCGCGCGGAGACGATCAACGCGGTCGCGGTCACGGGCGGTCATCTGGGGGCAAGCCTCGGAGTGATCGAACTGACGGTCGCACTGCATTACATCTTTGATACCCCCAATGACAAATTGATCTGGGACGTTGGCCATCAAGCTTATCCTCACAAGATTCTCACCGGCCGCAGGGATCGCATAAAGACGTTGCGGACCGGCGGTGGCTTATCCGGTTTCACTAAGCGCTCCGAAAGTGAGTACGATTGCTTCGGCGCGGCCCACTCCTCGACATCTATATCGGCGGGTTTGGGCATGGCTGTGGCACGCGACCTAGCCGGGCAGCAACACAATGTGATTTGCGTAATCGGCGACGGCGCGATTTCCGCGGGTATGGCCTATGAGGCCATGAACAACGCTGGCGCAATGAATCGCCGACTGATCGTGATCCTGAATGACAACGAGATGTCGATCGCGCCACCGGTTGGCGCCATGTCGAATTATCTCACGCGCTTGCTGTCGAGTCCGACCTATATGTCGCTACGCGACATCGGTAAGCAGGTTGCCAACCACTTGCCGAAATTTTTCAAGGAAAAGGCATACCTGGCGGAAGAACTTGCGCGCGGCTTCGTCACCGGCGGCACATTGTTCGAAGAGCTTGGCTTCTACTACGTCGGCATTGTCGATGGGCACGATCTCGGCCAGCTGTTGCCTGTCCTGGAAAACGTGCGCAACGCGGACAATGGCCCGTTCCTGGTCCACGTCCGTACACAGAAGGGCAAAGGCTACGCGCCAGCGGAGGCTTCTAAGGACAAATATCACGGCGTCGTCAAATTCGATGTCGCCACTGGCAAACAGCACAAAGGCGTTTCGAACGCACCGTCTTATACCAAGGTGTTCGGCGAAGCTCTCGTGAAAGAAGCCGCAAAGGACGACAAGATCGTCGCCATTACCGCGGCGATGCCTGGCGGGACTGGCGTCGACATTTTCGCCAAGGCATACCCCGACCGTTCTTTCGATGTGGGCATCGCCGAGCAGCACGGGGTCACTTTTGCCGCCGGACTGGCCACACAGGGCTATAAGCCCTTTGTAGCGATCTACTCGACCTTCCTGCAGCGCGCCTATGACCAGGTCGTACACGACGTGGCGATCCAGCAGTTACCGGTCCGCTTCATTTTGGACCGTGCCGGGCTGGTAGGGGCCGACGGCCCGACCCATGCGGGATCTTTCGACCTCGCTTATCTCGGTTGTCTGCCGGGTTTTGTCATCATGGCAGCGGCCGACGAGGCCGAACTTGTTCACATGGTCGCTACCGCAGCGGCGATCGATGATCGCCCCTCGGCCGTCCGCTACCCGCGCGGCGACGGCGTGGGCGTCGTCATGCCCGAGGAAGGCGTGCCGCTCGAAATCGGGAAAGGCCGGATCGTTGCGCAAGGCAGCACGGTCGCCCTCCTCTCGCTCGGCACGCGGCTTGCCGAATGCCTCAAGGCGGCAGAGACGCTCGCGGCGCATGGAATTTCAACGACCGTCGCGGATGCACGTTTCGCTAAACCGCTCGATCGCGAACTCATCCTTCAGCTCGCGAGCGAGCATGAATTGTTGATCACGATTGAGGAAGGCGCGATCGGTGGATTCGCTGCCCACGTCATGCAGCTGCTCAGCGACGCCCACGCGCTCGAACGTCCCGGGTTCAAGGTCCGCAGCATGGTATTGCCGGATATCTTCATCGACCACGACAGCCCGCCCGCAATGTATGCCAAGGCCGGACTGGACGCGAACGGCATCGTCAACAAGGTTTTCGATGTGTTTGGATCACGTCACGCACCGGAATTGCAGCCGGCCGAAATCGAGTCTCTCGCCGAGCGCGCTGAGCGCCGGCGGCAGGCCAAGGCATTGAACGGGCGCGCTCAGGGGAAAGCGTAATGAAGGTCGTATTGGCGAAGCCGCGCGGTTTTTGCGCCGGTGTGGTCCGCGCAATTGAAATTGTCGAGCGTGCACTCGATAAATATGGTCCGCCGGTATACGTGCGGCATGAGATCGTGCACAACAAATGGGTGGTCGATGCGCTAAAGGCGCGCGGCGCTCGTTTCGTCGAAGAACTTTCAGAAGTTCCGCCGAACGCGATCACGATCTTCAGCGCACACGGTGTGGCGAAAAAAGTCCAGGAGGAAGCCGCCGAACGCGGACTTCGTGTCTTCAATGCCACTTGCCCTCTTGTGTCGAAAGTCCATGCCCAAGGGCGTCACTATTTGCGCAACGGGCGTACGGTCATCCTGATCGGACATGCGGGTCATCCGGAAGTCGAAGGGACCCTCGGGCAGATTCCTGGTCCGGTTATCCTCGTGCAGACCGAGACGGACGTGAACGCACTCGACCTGGCTAAGGATACTCCGATCGCTTACGTGACGCAGACGACCCTCAGCGTCGACGACACCAAGGGAATCATTGCGGCCCTGTACCGGCGTTTCAACGATGTCGTCGGGCCCGGTACGCAGGACATCTGCTACGCGACACAGAACCGCCAAACTGCACTGCTGGAGCTGACCCGGCTGGTCGACGTGATTTTCGTCGTCGGCGCTAAGAACAGTTCTAATTCAAATCGGCTGCGCGAAATCGGGGTTGAAGCCGGCGTTCCTACCCACCTAATCGCCAATGGCAGCGAAATAAAAACGGAATGGTTGCATAACGTCGAGGTTGTTGGCATTACGGCTGGAGCCTCGGCGCCCGAAATCATGGTTCGGGACGTGATTGATGCGCTGCGGGCCATCGAGCCGGTGGAGGTCCTCACCTTGCCCGGCCAGGATGAACACATTGAATTCCGGGTACCTGTAGAACTTCTGGATGTGACCGGTACCCAGCAAATCAGCAAGGATAGTAATCTTGGGCATTCCCCTTCTTCAGAAACTATTTGTCGGTAGCTACGTCATCCGCCAGCGTCTGACCGGCCGAAAGCGCTACCCGCTGGTGCTCATGCTGGAGCCGTTGTTCCGGTGTAACCTGGCTTGCGCCGGTTGCGGCAAGATCGATTACCCGGACCCCATCCTGCACCAGAACATGCGCGTCGAGGACGCGTTGCATGCGGTGGATGAGTGCGGCGCGCCCGTAGTTTCGATCGCGGGTGGCGAGCCGCTACTGCACAAGCAGTTGCCGGAAATCGTGAGCGGGATCGTTGCTCGGAAAAAATTCGTCTATCTGTGCACCAATGCCCTTCTGATGGACAAGAAGCTTTCGCAATACGAGCCGAGCACATTCTTTACCTGGTCGGTCCATCTCGACGGCGACAAGGAGATGCACGATCACTCGGTCTGCCAGCCGGGGACCTATGACAGGGCCGTAACGGCAATCAAACACGCCAAGGAACGCGGATTCCGCGTCAACATCAATTGCACCTTGTTCAACACCGCGCAGGCCGATCGCGTCGCAGCGTTCTTTGACACTGCCATGGAGTTGGGCGTTGACGGCATCACGGTGTCGCCCGGTTACGCTTATGAGCGGGCGCCCGACCAGCAGCACTTCCTCAATCGCGGCAAGACCAAACAGCTGTTCCGCGATGTTTTCAAACGCGGGCCAAGCAAGACAAAGTGGTCATTCAGTCAATCGAGCCTGTTCCTCGATTTCCTGGCGGGAAACCAGAGCTATCACTGCACGCCATGGGGAAATCCCACCCGGACCATCTTCGGTTGGCAGAAGCCCTGTTATCTACTCGGCGAAGGCTACGCGAAGACCTTCGATGAGCTGATGAACGGAACCGACTGGGATTCCTATGGTACCGGGAACTACGAGAAATGTGCCGACTGCATGGTGCATTCCGGTTACGAAGCGTCCGCAGTCCAGGACGCCGTCGCCCATCCTCTGAAGGCCATGGGCGTCGCACTGCGCGGCATTGGCACTGAAGGCGCGATGAAGCCGGAAATTTCGCTCGATCGGCAACGGCCTGCGCAATACGTCTTTTCGAAGCACGTCGAAAACAAGCTCGAAGAAATCCGACAAGCGAAAGAAAAAGAAAAGCCGGAACTTCTCCAGGCGGGATGACGCCGCGCCCGGGACTCGGCTAGAGTTGGATTGGAACTCACGGGCCAGTCGGTCCGTTGTGTACCTGTCATCGCTTGAATTGTGGCAACGGGCTTCGGTGTCGGCCATGCGCGGGCGCACAATTGTTATCGGCGGATTTTTGACCGCGGCGGTCCTGCTCCCTGACGTAAGTCATGCGCAGTTTTCACCGCAGGGCGTGATCGGAGGTATTACGCGACCTTTCCGCCACGCGCTCGGTCAGCTTGGGCACTATCCGCGCGCCCGCTACCATCGGCGCGCGGCGGCTCGGGCTTCAGCCGCTGAACCTCGCCAAGCAGCGGCCCGGGAAAGCCCTGCGATCGCCGGATCCCGGCTTGGATGGGTCGGCGCCCCAGCTTGGCCGACCGCCTACGAGGACATGCTCGGATTTACATTCTGGCCGAATGAATATGCGCCGCGGCTTCGCGGCCATGGGTTTGATGTGATTGCTGACACGATCACCGGGCGCTTCGACCTGCCCCGGTCGCTGGCACGGACCGCAACGACAGGATCGGCCGTCAAAGACGACTCCGGCAACGACGGCTCTATGAGCCAATGTGCGGACACCGCAAATACCGAAAGCAATTGGCCATCCTCGCGTATCGAACAGGTCGCGCAGCTTTCCGGCACCCAACGGGCAGCGCTTGAAAAAGTGCAAGTGACCGTCACTCAGTCAATCAAGAACATCAAGGCAGATTGCCGCGCGCCAGGCGCATTCCCTCCTCCCGAACGGCTGAGGACGTTGATCCAAACCCTGTGGGCCGTTCGGGATGCCGGTATATCCCTGCGCGCACCTCTGAAGGAATTCAGCGATTCACTTACAAAGGCGCAAATGGACAGTTTCGTTGTCCAACAAGCGCAGAAACCACCGGTCCGGGATCAGAAGGCTTCGAGCGAAGCCTTGATGAACAGGCAATATCAAGCCTGTGTCTCGCAAAATGCCGAGCGCGCCGAGCGCATGATCAAGGAAATTGAAACGAGAGTCCGGCCGGACAAGGATCAGGCCGCAAGCTTTGAAAATCTTCACCAGATCTCGACGAACATGGCAAAGATGTTGATCGCCAGCTGCGTGCAGCCAATTCCGGCCGACCAAGCGCTGCGTCTGGATTCCGTGAATGACCAACTAGCTGCGATGAACTATGCAGCGGCGACGATTCAGATTGCGTTTGACGATTTCTACGGAAGGCTCAGAAGCGAACAAAAAACGCGCCTCGATTCTATGGCGCGCTGACGTCACATCCCAAATGTTACGGCGGTGGTGTTGCTCGCTTTCAGATTGCGATAGCGGGCAAGAGCCCACAATGGAAAGAATTTACGATACCCGTGGTATCGCAGGTAAAACACGCGCGGAAACCCCGTCGCAGTGAATCGCTCTTCATCCCAAAATCCATTCGCCGTTTGCGTCCGGGAGAGATACTGCACGCCACGCTCGACGGCTGGATGGCCAATGTCGCCGACAGCCATCAGCCCGAGAAGCGCCCAAGCCGTCTGCGATGACGTACTGAGCGCTGGCTCGTGGGCACGATAGTCGAGTTTGTAGCTCGAGCCATCTTCACCCCAGCCGCCGTCTTCGTTTTGAATGGATATGAGCCATTTTGCCGCTTTGCGGATCTCGGCTGAATCGCGGTCAGTGCCGCAGGCATTCAGGGCACACAGCGTAGACCAAGTCCCGTAGATGTAGTTCAAGCCCCAGCGCCCGTACCAACTTCCATCCGGAAGCTGCGTGTCGCGCAGATAGGCTACGCCTCTCGACAAAGATTCGCTCTCATCGAGCGTTTCACCAAGTTGCGCCAGCATCGACACACACCGGGCCGTGACGTCC
The DNA here is from genome assembly GCA_963831515.1 of uncultured Alphaproteobacteria bacterium. Classification (GTDB taxonomy): domain Bacteria; phylum Pseudomonadota; class Alphaproteobacteria; order Rhizobiales; family Xanthobacteraceae; genus Pseudolabrys. The sequence continues at coordinate 249,167 of CAWHQL010000022.1, forward strand.
TCTGTCGGCGGATCGATCAGGGCGCCGTGGTCGGCAAAAGGGATGTTGTTGAGGTAGTGATACATATTGTCGACATCGAAAGCAGCCCAGCCGCCGTTGTGGCTTTGCATGCCTTTGATCCATTCGACACCTCGTTCAATGGCCGCATCGTAGCGCGGACCTACCCCTGTCCTGCGCGCACGGTCCATCGCCATGACGACAACCGCGGTGTCGTCGAGGTCGGGATAATGTGGATTTGCATATTGAAAGGCCCAACCGCCCGGGCGTACATGCGGACGCCGATTGATCCAGTCCCCTGCAACATCGAGAACCTGAAGTGGGCGTAGCCAATCGAGCCCGCGGACGGCTGTCGCGAGCGCCTCGTCGTTACCGATTTCCAGCAACGCATGACATGCGAGGCCCGTGTCCCACACAGGCGAAACGCAGGGCTGGCAATAGGCTTCTTCGACGCCAACCACGAGCAGCTTTTCGATCGAATTACGCGCGACAGCAGCGCTCTCTTTTTTGTCGAGGACATCGAACATCATCGCGGCATTGGCCATCGCCGGAAAAATCGCGCCGAGGCCATCCTCACCGTTGAGCCTTTCCGTGACGAAATCGACTGCCCGATCGATCGCACGCTGCCGCAGACTCTGCGGAAATGCTCTGACGGCTGGTCGCAAAATCACATCAATGCAGCGAAAAAGCGCAAACCATATCCAGCTCTGATGTGGAGCCTTGGCCGCTGGCCCGATCGAGTGCGGTGGCTCGACAAACAGTTCGTCGATTTTGATTCCAAGGGAGTTTTTGGCGCGTGGACGCAAGGCCTGCAAAACAAGCAGAGGCACCAGCACCGTGCGCGCCCAGTAGGACACTTTCGACAAGTGAAAGGGAAACCACCGCGGCAGCAGCATGATCTCGACCGGCATTTCCGGCACGCTGCGCCAATCCAGAATGCCGAAGAGAGACAGGAGCACGCGGGTGAAGACATTGGAATTGACTGCACCGCCGCGAGCGAGAATCGCCTCGCGCGCTCGGCGCATGTGCGGCGCATCCGGACTGTCACCGATCATCTTGAGCGCGAAATAGGCTTTGACGCTCGCGCTCATGTCGAAGTCGCCGTCGTGATAGAGCGGCCAACCGCCGTGCTTTCCCTGGTTTCGCCTCAGGTAGACGGCGATTTTCTGCTCCAGCTCAGTATCCCTGGATTCACCGCGATAATGTCGCAGCAGCACGTATTCGGCCGGGATCGTCACATCCGCTTCCAGTTCGAATACCCAGTGTCCATCTCTTTGTTGGCTTTTCAGAAGCGCCTGCGCCGCACTTCCGATCGCAGGCTCGACCCCGGACGGTCCTGATGCCAACTGCAACTCGTTTGCAACGGTCGTCATGCGGCCACTCGCAAACGATGCCTGACAAGATCCGCGGCCCGATAGCCTGAACGAACTGCTCCTTCGATCGTCGCCGGGAGGCCTGTTTGCGTCCAATCCCCGGCAAGAAACAGATTGTTCCAGGCTGTTTCCGCCGCCGGCCGCCGTGCATTCTGTTCTGGCGTAGCGGCGAAGGTCGCCCGGCGTTCGCGAACGATCTGCCATGGAGGCAGCGCAGCCGGAAGCTTTGCCACCTTGGCAATATCATTCCAGATGATCTGAGCAAGTTCTGTTCGCGGCATGTCAAACAGACGACCACCATCACTGATCGTGGCCGAGATTCGTCCCGGCAAAGGGAATATCCATTCGCAGGTCCCATTGATGACGCCAAGCATCGGCGGCAAATGGGACGGTGCATCAATGCGGAAATGCGCATTGACGATCCCCCGGAACGAATCGGGCGCAACAAGAGACGGCACAAGATTCGTCGCGACATAAGGTGGGACTGCCAGGATGACAGCGTCATTTTCACTGAGTTCGACTATCCGCTTGGCAAACCTCATCTGCGACACGCGTCCGTTGTCGAACAGCAGTTCAACGAGCTCATCTTCGAAAGAGATCGTGACGCCGAGTCCGCGCAGGTGCGTGATCGCGGGCTCGACGAAAACACTGCCGAGCCCCTCATACGCCAGTAGCGGTCGGCACGCTTGGCCGCCAAGAGCGAGGGTTTCGCGCACGACGGCGCCGGCAAGTTTCGCAGAGCCTTGTTGCGGAGCAATGTTAAGCGCAGCCAGTAACAAGGGCCCCACAAAACGATCATAAATCGGGCCACCACATTTCATGATGTCCCCAATAGGCTTGTCCGCCGTAGCCCATGCCAAACGCGCAAGTGGCAGATAGTCGACGACAGCCGTCTGCGGAACCCGGCGGTCCTTGTCGAATACCCACCAGGGGAACCGACTATCACCAAACCGCAAGGTCCATTGCTCGCCGTTTGCAATGTCGACAAAGCTGAATTGCGCCTCGTCGGGCCCTCGTAAACCCGATCTTGAACCAATCGCCTCGGTAAGAGAAATGGCGGCATGGTTTCCCGACAACAGCAAATGCGTCCCGTTGTCTATGACCATGCCTGTCGACTGGTCGTAATAGGAGCGGCATCGGCCGCCAGCCACTGCGGTCGCTTCATGGATGGCGATGGCCCAATGCGACCGCGACAGGCGTTCGGCGGCAGCCAGCCCCGACAAACCTGCGCCAACAATGTGGATTGTACCCGCGTCAGACAAATGCATGCCGCAAAGCAACCCACAGCAAATACGACTTGTTCAGGCGGACACGCGTCCGCGGCAGCGCCCAGCCGCGCGATACCATGCCTTCGAGCATCTGGCGATATACCGCACCCATGATTTTCGGCGCGCGAACAACGCTGCGTGAGGAACGGGACATAATCTCATCGGCCTTGGTGAAGTGCCCGCGGGCCCGCTCTACAAGATAGGCACAGGCTGTGCCGAGACGCGGGTCCATCGCAACGGTCTTTGGATCATTGCCCTCTATACCGGCAAGTGCCAGCGCCTCTCTCGGGAGATACAGGCGTCCAATATCGGCATCCTCATCGATGTCACGCAAAATATTTGTCAACTGAAGCGCGCTGCCGAGATGGTGGGCCAAGGCTTTCCCGTCGCTTTCATCCATACCGAAGACGCAAACACTCAGTCGTCCAACCGCGCAGGCCACGCGATCGCAGTAAAGATCAAGTTCGCTGAGACTTGGGGCGCGAATGTCGGCACGAGCATCCATCTCGACGCCATCGATTACAGCCAGGAAATCTTCCTTGCGCAGACCGAAACGCGAAATTGCCAGGGCCAGATTTTCGAGGCCAGGCGGAGCGTTTCCCGAATAGAGTGATTCAATGTCCTTCCGCCATACGGAAAGGAGCTCAAGGCGGCGTGATCGCGGTCGATCCTCATCGGCAATATCATCGACCTCCCGGCAAAAGGAATAAATCTCGAACATCGCCGCTCGTTTTTCGCGACCAAGAATGCGCATTGCCAGATAAAATGAGCTGCCTCCCGCGCGGTTCGCAGCCGGCAAGGCTCTTGCTCCCAAGTCTGGACTTTGCACATTCATGGGGTCTGGTATCGCTGTGTCGGCGTCATTGTTCGCAGCAAACGACGCAGTATAGCGCGCGCGCCGCCGTTTATAGCCGTTGCCAGCGCTTCCGTCTTGGTGAGATGGACGCGTTCGGCCAGCGGATCGCGAACCATCAGTATCGCGAGCAATTGGCTTGCAAGCGACTGAATGACCGAAATTTCAAGCGCGAGCCGCGTATCGCTAACCTTTGGTTCAAGCCCCCGGCTTTCATCCAACAAAGTCGAAGTGCGACTCACCAATCCGCGCAAACAATTCCGCAAGGCCGGGCTCGCCGTTTGGTCTCCTAGCGCCTCAACTGTGGCACCGCTGGCTGACAGCGCATCGAGAGGAACGTAGACGCGGTCGAGCGCTATATAGTCTTTTGCGCAATCCTGAAGGTGATTGATGATCTGGAGTGCCGCGCACAACGCATCGGATGCGGGCCAAGTGTCTCGCGCCTCACCATGAACGTCGAGCACAAACCGCCCGACCGGCATGGCTGACCGCGAACAATAATCAATCAGTTCATCCCAGTTGGCATAGCGGAGCTTGGTCGCATCCTGGCGGAATGCGCTCAGCAAATCCTGAGCGTGACGCGTCGACAGGCCACGATCACTCAGGACCGTCCGCAGCCGCAGTCCCTCCGGCTCGTCGCGACCGCTGCCAAGCAGACTGGATTCGAGGCGATCGAGACGGTCAATTTTTTCCGCACTTTTCAGTTGCGGATGATCGGCGATGTCGTCGGCAACGCGGACAAATTCGTAAAATGCAAGAATGACGGGCCGGTACTGCCGCTTGATCAAACGGGACGCGACCGGAAAATTCTCGTCATGCGAACCCTTGCCGGATCGCAACTCGCCACTGTGCGTCATTGCAGGCTCGCCGCATCAGCGTGAATGCGCCCCTTCCACTGACCGCCCCGTCCGCGCATGTGGTCATACGCGGAATTGATCGTGTAATACAGGTAGAGCGCGGCAATTCCGGGCAAGGCAAGACTCCAGAGGGGCGATAGCCGATAAAATCGCAACGTCGGTACGTATGAAATAGCCATCGCCAACCAAACAACCAAACCAAAAAACCGCGGCAAGCCTGTGGCAAGGATTGCGAGTAGCGGCGGCACAATGAAAGTCAAGGCCATCATCGCAATCGTTGCAGCTAAAAGCAGCGGCGAGTAACGAAGTTGTGCGTAGGCGGAGCGTGAGATCATCCGCTTCACATCGATGAGCGTGTCATAGGGCCTGATGCTTCGCGACCGATCGGTGAGTCCGAGCCAGATCGGACCGATTTTTTTCAGCTTTTCCGCCAACGAACAATCGTCGATCAACGCGTTGCGTATGCTCGCAATGCCGCCGGTGTTCGCAAGAGCATCTGCGCGTACAAGCATGCAGCCCCCGGCGGCTGCCGCCGTGTTCGCACGAGGTTTCGAAACCCAGTTGAACGGAAACAACATTTGGAAAAAATAGATAAAGGCCGGGACGTGCGTACGTTCAGCAAGGCTTTCGCAGCGTAACTTTGCCATCAGTGAGGTGAGCACAAAGCCTCCTGCCCTCGCGTGCTTCACGAGCCAAGCAAGCGTGTCAGGCGCGTGCACAATATCGGCGTCGGTAAGAAGGAGATATTCGGGCTGTAATTCTTCAGCGGTGGCGATGCCCTGCTTAACGGCCCAGATCTTTCCGGTCCAACCGCGCGGAGGGCTCTTGCTGCCGACTACGATCAATTGACGACTGGGGACAGATGCTGCTGCCCTCGTCGCCACCGATGTGGTTCCGTCCCTGCTGTCGTCATCGACCAGGACGATGCTGAAGGAACCTGGATACTCCTGGCGCAATAGCGAGCCGACGCTTGCAGCAATGTGGTCCGCTTCGTTGCGAGCCGGAACGACCGCAACGACTGCAGGCCATTGCTGCAGATCGGGGCTGGCGTGACCCGTGTCACGGACCCTACAGAGCCAGAAAGCTCCGCGGCCGACGATCAGGTAGAGCCAGACCAACGCACAGATGATTGCTACCAGTTCGCTCATTGAAGAGAGATTTCCGATTGCGAAAAGCTCACGTCAACCCCTGCTTTTAACATTGTAAACGTGCCTTGGTTCGACCGTTTTTGAATTTCGGGGGATGTGGCTGATCCCCGAAAACCTGACGGATTGGCGGCGTTCTATCACGAACTTGGCCGTTTGCTGCATACAGGTGCCGGGGACAAAATCCAGCCTTGCGACTGGGCCAAACGCCGGTAGTCTTCGGCGCAACAACAATATGGGTTGAACGCATGCTGCCTTCTTCAAGTGACGTCATCATTGTCGGTGCGGGAAACGCGGCCTTTTGTGCCGCCCACGCGGCAGCCGAACACGGCGTATCGGTCCTGGTGCTCGAACGCGCTCCGGAAGACGAGTCGGGAGGCAACAGCCGCTTTACCGCTGGCGCCTTCCGCTGCGTGTACAATGGTGTGGAGGATCTCCGCCTGCTAATGCCGGACCTCACCAATGAAGAGGTCGCCAACACGGATTTCGGCACTTACACCGAAGACAAATTTTTCGACGATATGGGCCGCGTTACGGAGTATCGCACCGATCCTGATTTATGCGAATTGCTCGTAACACGCAGCAAGAACACGATGCAGTGGATGCAAAACAAAGGCATCCGCTTTATCCCGATATACGGGCGGCAAGCCTACAAGATCGACGGAAAATTCAAATTCTGGGGTGGCCTGACGGTTGAGGCTTGGGGTGGTGGCCCGGGCCTGGTCGAAGCGCATACCAAAATCGCGAGGAAAAATGGCATCACGGTCGCCTACAAAGCGCGCGCCCTGTCGCTCATCGCCGATGACGACGGTGTGCACGGGGTCCGCGTCAAGCACGATGGGCGCACCGTCGACGTCAAGTCAAAATGCGTTGTGCTGGCGGCCGGCGGCTTTCAGGCCAATACTGAAATGCGAACACGCTATCTTGGACCGACCTGGGAGCTCGCAAAGATTCGCGGCACGCGATTCAATACTGGTGACGCCATCCGCATGGCGCTCGACGTCGGCGCTATGCCGACCGGCAACTGGTCAGGCTGTCATGCGGTCGGTTGGGACCGCAACGCATCGGAATTCGGCGACCTCGCGGTCGGAGACAATTTTCAGAAGCATTCGTATCCGTGGGGCATAATGATCAATGCCAATGGCGAGCGCTTCGTCGACGAAGGGGCGGACTTCCGAAATTACACCTATGCGAAATATGGTCGCGTCATTCTCATGCAGCCCGGCCAGTTCGCCTGGCAGGTCTTCGACAAAAAGATCATTCCCATGTTGCGCGATGAATATCGCATCAAACAGGTCACCAAAGTACGCGCCGATACACTCGAAGATTTGACAAAAAAACTCGACGACGTGAACGCCGATCGTGCTCTGGAAACGATCAAGGCCTACAACAAGGCGGTGCGCACGGACATCAAGTTCAACCCGAACGTCAAGGATGGCCGTCGCACCGAGGGCCTCTCCATCAACAAATCGAACTGGGCTAACACCATTGATGAGCCACCGTTCGAGGCTTACGCGGTAACGTGCGGGATCACCTTTACCTTTGGTGGACTGAAGATCGATACGTCAGCGCGCGTGATCGACACTGATGGCCAGGCCATTCCAGGCTTGCACGCAGCGGGCGAACTTGTTGGTGGCCTGTTCTATTTCAACTATCCCGGCGGTACCGGTCTGATGGCCGGTTCGGTGTTCGGAAGAATCGCCGGAACGACGGCCGGCCAGCGCGCGGCACAGATGCCGCCCTGAAGACCTGCAGAATCGCTACTTGGGCTGAGGTTTTGCTGCGCGCTCGCGCAGGCGATAAAATTGAATGGCGGACCGTGCGGTCTCCGACCTCAGCTTCTTGTACCGATCGACGTATTCGGCGGCGTTGACGCCGCTGTCCAGCATGAGAATGGCGCGGGTCGTTTTCCACGACAGATCGATCGATTTTGCCAGTACCAGAATTTGGTCCCCCGGGTCGTGCACCATGGCCCGCTCGATCGCTCCAATCGGCAGGTCGGTCAGCAGGGACAGTGCTGCCGCCGTTTCATCAAACTTCCGCAACTCCGCGAATTTGCAAACTTGCGCTTCGTTAAGTTCCCCATTCTTGTGCAATTGCTCGACGTACGTTCTGGCCTCGGTAAATTTTGACGAATGGTCGCGCAACTTCGTCTGAATTTGGTCCGCCGCTTGTTTGATCATTTCGCGGACCAGATCTGCCTTACCCCTGTCCGCGGTTTCGAATTTTTGTCGGACTGTTTCTGACGCTGTCTCAAACAGTGTCAGCAAGTATTCGCGAGGAATCTCCGGCCGTGCCCACACGAGCAAGGCGAGCTCGCTGTCGTCCTCCGACCGCGTGACAAGTCTGGAATAGCCGAAATCGGAAAAGCGGGCCCCCGCGTTTGCGGCCGTGCTGATGACCACTTTCTTATTTCCGCGCTCGACGAGAACGTCGGTCACGTTCTCACTGAGTTGCGGGCGCTGGGAGATAGCCAAAAGGTGATCCTGGCCCTTGGTTTTCGCCCCTACGATCAAAGTCTCGTCGTCCAGGCTCGCGGATTGTCGCAACACGGGACCGGCAACATCGATTGAGTCATCGAGGGCGAGCGTCCGGGTGACTTTGGGCGGCGATTTCTCGACGGCGGCCAGTGTCTCCCCAAACGTCACGCGCGCCGAGTGGTCTATCTCATTGACCAGGCAATTCATCACATCGTCGAACAGGGCCATTTGCTCGCCGTCGAAATGCCCCGATCCGGCAACAAACAGATCCGTTATTTGACGCAGGATTTCGGCTCGCGAACCTATATTCCGCTGCGAGATCGACGCTTCCAGTTCATCAATCAACGACTGGTGGTGTGGTGCGCCGCTTTTCTCGACGGTGCGATTGCGCCTGTCTTCAGCGGCGCTGGAGTTGGCTGAGAAACTATGCGGCATCTTCGATCTCTGGCAGTTTATATGTGTGATCGAAGTCTAGTTGCGACGACGGGCACGGCGCCTGGAACAGATAGCCCTGCAGAGATGTCACTCCCGCGAGACGCAAGAGACGATATTGTTCGGCGGTCTCGACGCCCTCTGCGGTGGTCGCGATATCAAGGCTGCGCGCCAAAGTGAGTGTCGCCGCAATGATCGCGGCGCACTCGGTCCGCTTGGTCAGGTTTTGAGTGAAGGATTTATCGACCTTGATCTTGTCGAAGGGGAACATCATCAGCTGGCTCAGCGAAGAATAGCCAGTGCCAAAATCATCGAGGGCAATGCTGATGCCGAGGTTTTTGAATTGCCGCAGGATCGGCAAGCACTCGGTCGCCAACTCGATAAGGGCCGTCTCCGTAATCTCAAGCTCCAGGCGCTCCGGAGGAAGCCCTGATTGAGCGAGCGCGCACATCACGACATCGACCAGATTGTTTTTTCTGAACTGGATCGCTGAAAGATTGACAGCAACCTTGATTTCTTTCGGCCATCGAGCGGCCTCACTGCAGGCGGTCTGCAGCAACCATTCGCCGAGCTGGGTGATCATGCCGGTCTCTTCGGCCAGCGGGATGAATTGATCGGGCAATATCATTCCCTTGGTGGGATGCCTCCACCTGATCAGCGCCTCCGCACCGCAAACCGAAAGTGTCTTTGTCTCGATGATCGGTTGAAAGTGCATTTCGAGTTCATCCAGCTGAATTGCACGACGCAACTCATTTTCAAGGGCATGGCGCGCACTCGCCGCCATGCTCATTTCTGGATCAAAGAAGCAATAACCGTTTCGTCCGGCTGCCTTTGCGCGATAGAGGGCCAGATCCGCCATCTTCATAAGGCTTTCGGAACTGGTTGCATGTTCCGGCGCGAGAGCAATGCCGATGCTCGTGGCAATGTTGACCTCGTTGCCTTCGATATTGAACGGTTTGGAGATGATCTCGATAATGCGATCCGCAAGTGCGCGTGCATCTCCCCGCTGATCGTTTTCTCTGTCCTGGACAATCGCAAATTCGTCCCCACCAAGTCGTGCGAGTACGTCTGTTTCCCGAAGAGACGCCTTGAGCCGCGACGCAGTCTCCCGCAAAAGCGCGTCACCGACGGCATGTCCCAACGTATCATTGACGTGCTTGAAGCGATCGAGATCGAGCAAAAGCACTGCGAACTGGTCGCCGCGCCGGCGATGCCGCAAGATCGCATCCTCGATGCGATCCATGATTGACAGGCGGTTCGGCAGGCCCGTCAACACATCGTGGTGAGCCATGAACGCGATACGCTGTTCGGACTTTTTCCTCTCGGTGACGTCGTCCATGACAATGATGAGATGTCGGGCCACACCTTGGCTATCGCGAGCAACGATACGGTTGGTGGCGAGGATACGCGTATCGCCATGCGGCATCTCGATTTCGTAATCGTTGGAATACGCGCCAATTTCGTTTGCGAGCGCCTCATTGTCTGATGCGTCGATCCGTTCAGCGTCCTTTGCCCGATAGATTTCAAAAACTGTTTTTCCGAGCACTTCGCTCCTCGGAACCTTGAGCATCGCCTCAAATGCCCGATTGACGAGAACAAACTTGCGCGTGTTGGCGTCCTTCACGACGACCGCAATCGGAATGTTCTCGATAATCGAGTTCAGAAACTGTTTGGTTTTTTCGAGTTCTTTTTCCGCGCGCAGGTGCGCCGTGATGTCCTGATGGACGGCGACGGAGCCGCCGTCAGGCATTGGACGTCGACTGACCGCCAGGGTCCGACCGTCTTTCAGTTGGTCGACCAAGTATCCGGCGTCTGGGCGAAACGCCTCCGCCATGCGGCCTGTGATGTATTTTTGCGCATCCTCCGGGGAGCATCCTGAGGCCACCCGCGCTTCGAGGATCTGCGGTAACGTCGTTCCAGGCGTTACTACTCTCGGGTCGAGGCCGTACATCGTGCTGTAAAGTTCGTTGGCCAGCACGAGTCTTTTGTCAGCCCCAAACATGCAGACCCCGTGCGGCATGTTCGCCAGCGTGGCGTTCAATAACATGTTGGCGCGTTCCAGGCGCTTTTTTGCCGCGTCGCGCAATACCTGACCTCTGACACTGAAGGCGGTAACGATCAGGATAAGCAGCGACAAGACCGCTGCAGCGAGAAAGCCCGTTCGCTGCTGCGCATCGAGTCGGGAGAAAATTTCGTCAGTCGCAAGGCCAACGCTGATGATAAGCGGATAATCCTTGACCGATCTGTAGGCTATGAGCCGTCGAAGATGGTCGCTGAGAACGCTGTTCGTGTAGAACCATCCATCAGATACAACGGAGACTCTTTTGAGTAGATCGGCGCCAGAGAAATCTTTGCCAAGAAGGGAAAATGTTTGTCCGCTTGTCGCGCGAACTGCACCGTCCCTGCCGATGACCCTGATGTAGCCGTTCTGTCCTATGCTGACCGAGTTGTAGATTCGTGTCAGGTAGATGGGGTCGACCGTGGCAACGATCACGCCATCGAAGGAACCGTTGCTATTCTCGATCCGCCGTGAAAGTTGGAGAACCCATTGTTCGGTCGCTCCGTCTATTGTGGGCTTGCCGATAACGAGGTGGTCATTAGCCCCGTCTACATGGGCCATATAGTAGTCGCTTACCCGATAGTCCGGCAAAACAAGACTGTCGCTGCTCGAGGTCGACAACTTTACACTTCCGTCGCGACCTACAATTGCGATCTGCAAGACGTCGTCGGTCAGAATCCGATTGGCTTTCAGCCAATCGACCAGAGCAAACTTGCCCGGATCTCGTACGTAGAGAGCCCGGATAATCTTGAGCGACCGGTCGATCTCGTTGAGCGAGCGAGAAAGATGTTCTTCGAACGCGCCCGCCAGATTTGTTGAGTTTTGAATTGCCGCACGTTCCGCGCTGTCGTGCTCGTTCTTCAAAAAGAAGAACACAGCCATCCACACTAGGCTTATGAGGACAGCGCCCAGCAGCATCGCTCGATGTCTGACGAGCGCGTGCAAAATTTTTTTTGAACCCGTCATCCGATAGACGCCACACCAGCCTCGAGGCCATCATCGTCAATAATTTCAAATAATTAGCGCGGAGCCATTGATTTTCCGTTAGTTGAGCCACCCAGCCTTTGCACGCGCCGAGGGCCTTAGGACGATTAATGGTTTATTTTTTGTTACGCCCACTTCTGCGAAACGCGGCCGGCTTTCAAACGTTCGATCCATCGTGCGAAGTTAAGCCCGGCTCGCGGTATTTACGTTGCGTTCATGATGCAAGAACAGCAGGTTGTCGAAACGGATATTCCGGCGCGGCTTGACCGATTGCCTTGGGGTCGCTTCCACACGCTGGTCGTGGTGGCCCTGGGCATCACCTGGATTCTCGATGGGCTGGAAGTAACACTGGCCGGAAGTCTGGCCGGCGCATTAAAAACAAGCCTGCACCTTTCCAATACCGACATTGGAATCGCCAGCAGCGCCTATCTTGCAGGCGCCGTACTTGGGGCGCTTTTCTTCGGTTGGCTGACTGATCGGCTTGGCCGTAAGAAGCTCTTCTTCATAACGCTCTCCGTCTATCTCGTTGCAACCGCGGCAACAGCAACTTCATGGAGTATCGAGAGCTTCGCGTTGTTTCGGTTCATTACCGGCGCCGGGATCGGTGGCGAGTACGCAGCAATCAATTCAACGATTCAGGAACTTGTGCCGGCGCGGGTGCGCGGCTGGACCGATCTCGTGATCAACGGAACCTTCTGGATTGGTGCGGCTTTGGGCGCGCTCGGTTCGCTTGTGTTGCTTGATGCCCAGCTCATTGATCCGAATTTTGGCTGGCGGCTTGGATTCCTGATAGGCGCCGGTTTGGCTTGTTTCATTTTCTTCATGAGATTTTGGATTCCCGAAAGCCCACGCTGGCTGATGACGCATGGTCACATCGAAGAAGCCGAGCGCATCGTCGCAGAAATCGAAAGCCGGTTTGCGCCACTACCGACCGTACAGCCCCTTGCCCGCGTACGCCTGCGCGCTCGCAAGTCGACGCCGCTTTGGCTGGTCAACAAGACGCTTTTCAAGCACCACCGTCGTCGGACCTTCGTCGGCCTCAGCCTCATGGCAGCGCAGGCATTTTTCTACAATGCGATTTTTTTCACTTATGCTCTTATTCTGATGGACTTTTACGGCATCGCCTCCGAGCGCGTCGGTTTGTATCTCCTACCGTTTGCTATCGGAAATTTCTTAGGCCCTTTGCTGATTGGGCGCTTGTTTGACACGCATGGCCGCCGAATCATGATCGCCTTCACCTACATTGCTTCGGGCATATTGCTGGCTCTGACGGGTTGGCTTTTCATGCAAGACCTTATCGATGCGACTGCACAGACTGCGTGCTGGACGATCATCTTTTTCTTCGCCTCCTGCGCGGCAAGCTCCGCCTATCTGACAGTAAGCGAAACTTTTCCGCTCGAAATCCGGGCGTTGGCGATTGCCTTCTTCTATGCCGTGGGCACCGGAATTGGTGGCGTTCTCGCGCCATCGCTGTTCGGCCTGCTCATCGATACCGGGTCGCGTGTGAGCGTATTCTGGGGTTACCTATTTGGATCAGCACTCATGATTTTTGCAGGCGGTGTCGCCTGGCGTTGGGGCGTCAACGCCGAGCGAAAGCCCTTGGAAGACGTCGCGCGGCCGCTGACATTCGTTTGAGCTTGGTGGCGCGCTTATTCCGAGCCTTTCGACAGAAGGTCTCGCAGCGCCTGCGGCGCAAAGATCACCACCCCGCCGCGCTCGAGCTTCAACCATTTCTTGCGCTGCCAGTCCTGCAGCTGTTTGTTCGCACTTTCGCGCGAGACCCCGATCATTTGGCTGATCTCACGCTGGGTTACGTTGATCTTGTTCGAAGGCGCGGCGGTGGCCGAAGGCCGGTAAAGATGCAGAAGCACTTTTGCGAGACGATTCGGAAGGCCGAGGAAAACAATGTCTTCGACCTGTTCGCTCGTTTTCCGTATGCGCGCACAGAGAACTTTGATCAATCTTTCGGCGACTTCGGGATTGTCCCGAATTAAAGGGATAAAATCGCGGCGTTCAATGACCATCAACTCGCAATTATCGATGGCGACCGCGTCGGCGGTCCGTTGTCCGCCGTCGAGGAAGGCGATCTCTCCGAAAAGCTCGCCGGGAATCACCAAATTGAATATTGCGTCTTTGCCCTCTTCGGATGGTGCACTTATTCGCACCGCCCCGGCCCGCACCGCGTAAAGCTTCGACCCGATATCCCCTTTCCGGAATATCACCGAGCCTCTTCTGACTTTTGACGTAATGACTCTAGGCGCCAGGCGATCGATGACCGTATCACCCAGGTCCCTGAAAAACGGATGCGCCCGAAGCAGCGCATGCTTGTCGAGCGGTTGCGTTTGAGAATTTATCCCCGGAGCCATCGCAATCCACCAACCTGCCTCAGTAAAGGTGAGCTCTCAAATGATACCATATCGGGCAGGCCAATGCGCAAAACACGCAAGGCCATGACGGGTCGGTAGGGTCTCACTGGTTCGAATTGCGACGGCAAGTGTGAGCTAGTTCACGGTCGTAGGCCTTGGCGCATGCTACCGCTCTCCATAGCGGAGACCGACCATGCAGCCACTCAGCAAAGCTGACCGGAGCATGCCCCACCGGCGCTCGACTGATAGCAATAGCCACCCGGAAAGGGCAATCGCAGGGATCTGGCTCGTCTTTTACACCGTGGCCCTTGGCGCCGCGATCATTTCGCCTCTGATTGCAGGGGCACTAGAAATGGCGAGTCGATAGAGAGATATGCCAGTGAAAATGCACCAGGTTTTCTACTTTGTCGCGCTTTGCGAGGAACAGAGTTTTACCCGGGCGGCAAATCGCTGCGGCGTCGCGCAGCCCTCTCTCACTCGTGCAATTCAGACACTGGAAGAAGAATTCGGTGGTTATTTGTTCGAGCGAAGCAGATCGAATGTCCGCCTCACTCAGCTCGGCCTTTTGGTCCGTGCTGATTTTGAGCGGATCTCCCAAGCCACGACCGCTCTGGCGCAGAAGATCACCGAGTTCAAGGCTACGCCCTCTTTCAAACCCGAGCCGACTTCGACAAAGAAGCTTGAAAATCAAGCTGTTTGCTCATGAATGAATTCTTAAACTTCCTGCCTTAATTTGTCAGGACGTTCCGACTAACTAACGCGGGTCCTGCATGTCACCTACCGATGTAATCGCTACCGATGCGATTTGCCCGCAGTGCCGAACGGGTATGGTGCATGTAGCGGTGACGCCGCATCCCGTCGTACGCAACATGCAGAGAAACACTTTCGTCTGCTATTCCTGCAAGCGCACCAGGACGTACATGCTTCCCGGCAAACCTGATGTCGGCTTCCGGGAAGGTGAGGCCGCGCAGCCCGCATAATGGCGCGGCGTTCGTTTTTCAGCAGGTTCGCGATCATCCGATCTTCGGTGGTCTGCACAGGCTCATGCGAACATGACACCGATTTTTGTGTCAGTTCTCCAGACTGACCGACAATGCCGACGCGTTCCCTCAATGATGACTTCGAAGTTTGTCGGTATTCCATAAGTAGTCGACACCTGAAGACATGCACCGGTGTCTGAAAGATTTCGAATCGAGCAATCGAGCTTCGGCGCTTTCTCGCCGAGAACGATTTGCGCCGTCTTGAGTACCCGTTTGCGTGAGATGGTTCTTTTTTCTTGCACAGCCCAACGTCCCGAGCCGATATGACAAGCCGATTCTTTGAAGTCAACTATTCGAAAATTGAATGCAGGAATTATACGGAACTTTAATGCGTGGCCATCGTCCGCTAACAGTCAACTGTGAGTTCCGTCCGGAAACCCCTCAACAACTTTTCGATTTTGTTCACACCGGCTTGTGGCCGAGTTCCGCCAACGCTTCATTCTTGCGCACCAGTTCCTGCTCGAGGCGCGCGATATTTTCGAATAGACGTTCGGTCGTTAGCCGCAAAAAATAGAATCCGAATTGCGGGTTTTGGAAATAAAGCTCTTTGACTTGCTGGTAGCTTGCGGTGAGGACCTCGCCATCCTCCACGCACTCGATGGTCTGTGTGCGCCGATTGTCCGGTGCAAGAAGTCCCAGATCTCCGAACACCTGACCGGTCGGAAGTTCGATTCCCATTTCGCAGAGACGATACCGACCGCTCACGCTGTAATACATCGCATCGGCCAAATCCCCTTTGTGAAAGACAATGTCCCCTTTACGAAAACCGCGCCGGGCCATGAACGGCTTGAGCCAGTCAATGGACGTTTCGCCGTACGACGCTGCAGCCTCTACGTCGTGAATCAGCTTCCGCATCTGCTGCAGCCGTACCGTGTTCAGCGGCAGAAGGATCAGGTTCAGGATAAGCGTAGGGTAAATTCCAGAGAAAAATCCGTAGACAATGAATAGCGCGTTGCACGTCATGCTCACGACGCGCAGGGGAATCATAGTTTTCATTGCACACGTGATAATACTGGACGCTACGGCCGCGTACCCGAACCACATCGGCCATTCGGTGTGCTTAAGAAATTCCATGCTTTTCCCCTACGTCGGTCGGCTAGGTTTTCCTACTAATACAGCGGCGTCGGACCAGGATAAACGCCCGAATGCGACGTTCCTACGTATTGCCGCCAAGGATTTTTATCGTTTATTTCGTGGGAATTGACAAACGCCGCTGTTATCTGGTCGTCATTTCGGGCCGTCGAAGATGAAGATAGCGAATTTGTATCTTTGTGTTTCTTGTCCGCGGTACATCTAAGGAGAACGCCATGAGCGCCGCCAAACATTCAGCAACCATTCCGTTTGGTCCTTCGGCTCCCGAGTTGACGGCAAAAAATCTTTGGGACCAGTTTTGGGCGGACATCTACGGCAAGGAAGTCCAGACAACCGCCACCTATTCCTACACCTGGGTGGCGGATCAATTCGGGCATATTTGTCTTGGTCTCATCGGAAATTTTGCCGCCACCGCCCTTTGCGGCGTGGCAATGACACTTTTGGGGTGGTCTCCCGAATTTCATTACGACACGGGCAAATGGCCTGGCCTTATCATCGTCGCCGTCGGCGCGGCTGTGTGGGAATGGTTCGCCTACAGCAAATCCGCCGACGAGGCGACCAAACTTTTTCCTCTCGACAAAGCCTTGCTGCTTGCAAACGCACAGGTCGCGGCTGCCTACATGATCCTGGGTGGTGTGCTTGGCTTTGCTTTCCACCTGCACCTTACATGGGCGCTAATTGTCAGCGCTGGCGTACTTGTCGTGGCGGTTCTGCTCGCACCGTGGTGGTTGCGACAGAAAATTATCTGGCAAAAGGCGGCACTTCCCTACCTGTTCCGCCTCGCGGATGTGTTGCCTACTGTCGACAAACCCGAAGCCGACACCTTGCATAACCTTATCCAGCGTGGTGCTCCGCCCGACATAGCCCCATGCCAGATTGTGATCGGCGGCCCGATTGGAGCGGGGCGGACCTCGATGGCCGCCGGTATCGGCACCGAGTTCGCGTTCAAAAATCACAAAGTCCGCTACCTCAGCCTGGATTCGCTGCTTGAGTTTGCCGTGAATTCGACGGCAACCTCCTTTCGCGACGATTGCGGACCAACAACAATATCTTACTGGCGGTGGAGTGAGGCGCAGGTTGTTATCATAGACGGGATCGGGCCAATGCTCGCGGTCGATGATCCAGGTCGCCAACCGAACTTTTCCCGCTTCAAAGCGATGCTCGACACCAACTTGAGCAAGGTGGCCCAGGTACTCAAACAATGTCACACGGTGTGGGTGGTAGGGGATCTCTGTCCGCCGCCTCCGAGCGACCAGCTTGGCAAAATACTTGAAGAATTCGCCAAGGCTGTAGCCGCGTATTGCCAGAGCAGTTCGAAGCCGTTCGTAATTCAACTCGACGAGGCGCCGGAACCACCGACCTCCAAAGGCCCGATATTCCCATCCACCCGTGCCGCGCCCCGAGTAGCGAAGCTTAAAAGCATCTACCAGGTTAGCACCGGCACAACAGCTAAGCTTCCGGATAAGCGATGATCATCCGGTAACAGTCGAGGCTGCGGCTGAGAAATTCGTAGGCGGCACCCCAAAGGTAAAGTCGGAAACGCCGATAGTTGAACTCACCAAAACTCTCTACGACAGCGTCGCGGTGCTCATCGAAATTGCGTGCCCACTGTTGGAACGTCAGGAAATAGCTGTAGCGGTCGTCGAACATCTCATGCACGCGCAGTGGTGTCCTCGACATCTTGTCGAGAAGGTCGTGGAGAACGAGGAACGAATGGTTTCCGCCGTAGATATGTTTGACCATGAAAGATGAGAGCTCGTATTTTTGCGTACAAGCGCTCGCATCAAGAAATATGCGTCGTCCGGGTTTGAGCAATTCCGTGAACTTGCCCAGCACACGGCCATAGTCCGGGAGATGCTCGATAACGCCCATAATGACGATCGCATCGTATTTTCGATCAGTCCGGTACTGCAGGAAATCGCCCTTGATCAGTTCCCAGTCGAATCCGAGTTGTTTTGCGCGACCGGTGAGATAATCAACTGACGTCTGTGAATTGCTGATCCCGGTGCAGCGAACGCCACGTTTCGAAGCATATTCAAACCACGCGCCCCAGCCGGGACCGATTTCGAGCAGATGATCGCCACTCTTCAGTCCAAGCTTCTCGAAGCAATACTTGAACTTGCGTAAAGTCGCGGTGCTAAGCGCTTCGCTTGCGTCGTCATACACGCCTTGCGTGTAACAGGGCGTTTCGGGATCGAGAAAACTTAAGAAGAACGTCGGATCGATATCATAGTGCGCACCAATGGCGCGCTTATTCGTGTGGACCTGACCGAACAACAAGGGCTGGATGAACCGCCACGCGGCGACGAGCGGATGGAAATCCTTCATGGCGCCGCGCAGTTCGAACGGCCGCAGCATGTCGCCGTCGATATCGATATCGCCCTCGATATATGCATCGCCGATTTGGCCTTCGTCGATGCTTCGGATCGCACGCAAACCCTTGCTGTTTTTTATTGTCACGCGGAAGCTCGCTGCATCGGGACCGAAATGCTGCGCGCTCTTGTCGGGCAAAACGACGTCGAACGATACCGGCGAAGCTGAAAAGTGGTCGGCAAATCGACCAAGCATATCCGCAGCTCCGATTCTAAAAATACGAATTAACGCGTCAATGCACGAAGATTGTAGCCCCGCGCCTTGATCGCAGCTTCGACACGACGATCAAGATTTTGCAAATGCGCCAGCTTTTTGAGCCGGGCTTCGATCTCTATATCTTTTCGCTTCGCACCGAGGAAATTCTGCAAACTGAGCAGGCCGCGAAGCTCGAAAATCGGAAATCCTAAATTTTGCGCGCATTCGATCGATTCGCGGAATTTTTTCTCTACGTTTTCCGCGCTTTCGACCTTCATATCGGCTTCGACAACGGCATCGACGCGTCGCACCTCGGCTTCAATCCAGCGATCGGTACCCTCGGATATCATTGTCAGGGCGCGTGCACAGGTCTTTTTTGCTTCGTCCAGTTTTCCCTGCAGGCGCTGGGCATCGGCCAAATTTGCGAGATGCCCAGGCAGCGACAGTCGAAATTCGATCGATTCCAGCCGGTCGAGCGCCGCCTTTAGCATCGGAACCCCATTTTCGAGATCGCCCTGCTGGCTTAGTGCCCAGCCCAGGAAGGCAGACCCGAAAAGACGGAATGGCCCGAGCCGGTGCTGCTCCGCAACGGCAATCAGTTGCCGCGCTTCACGCGCCAGTTCGTTCGTGGCGCCGCACAGACCGAACAACCAGCCGCCAACATAGCCTTGCGCTAGCGCCGTCGACTGTGGATGACGCAGCGCGTCGGCCGCCTCGAGCGCATCGAGTCCGACCTGGAGGGCCTCATCGACCTGACCAAGGCAAAGAAGCGAAATGCTCAGCAACGATCGGCTGTGCACCTGTGTGTTTTGGCCGAATAATTGGGTCGCAGCAGCGTCACGGTCGGCCGAGTACAGCTCCAGCGACTGCGCGAGCTGCTCTTTGGCCTTGTCGGCGGCGCCTGTGTTTATATGTGCCATTCCGCACATGCGGTGGCCGATGACGCGGCCCGAATCGTAAGACTTGTCGGTTGCCAGGGAGAGAAAAAGCTGCGCCAGCGGCGCCGCATCTTCATTTCGACCTCGGCACATGGCGAAGGTGAATTGTCCGAACAGGAACGCGAACACCAGCGGCGACGCCTCCCCTTCCTTGCAGAGCGCGAGACCGCGTTGACAACATTCCGACAAGGCTGGCGAGGTCGGACCCTGAGTGGCGATCAGCGACGGGATCAGCGCAGCCTGAAGACCCAGTTCGAGCTTCGCGCGCAACTCGGCGGACGAAACCTCATTCAGCAAGCTGAGGCCGCGGCGTAGATCCTCGACAGCCTCAATATGGGCTGAGCGCCGGGCGGCGTTCGCGCCAGCGTCCAACCAAGTCTTGATTGCCTCCTGGAACTGCCCGGACGCGGTCAGATGGTAGGCGATCAGTTCTGGGACAAAAGGCCCGGCGGCACTGTCATGCTGCAGCTTTTTGACGATATTGGCGTGGGTCGTACGTCGCTCCGATTGCACCATCAATTCGTAGGCGGCGCGTTGGAGCAAGGCGTGCCGGAATTCGAAGCGTGCCTCGCGATCTTCGTGGTTTGAACGCAGAATCTCCGCGTCGATCAAGGCCTCCAGCGGCTCAACAATGTTTTGCGCATTTTCCTCGAGTAACACCGCCAGGAAATCGGCAGTGAAAGGCCGCCCGATGCACGCAGCGGCCTGCACGACCCGCCTTCCATCGGCAACGCGATCGAGCCTTTCGGATATCATGGCGGCAAGCGTCAGTGGCAGATCGCCGCGCCGGCGCGGGGCATTGGCTGCCTGTTCCCTCTGATCGACGAGGGACAGGACAAGATATTCTACGAAAAGCGGAATGCCGTCAGCTGCTTCGACTGCGCGCTTGAGCTCTTCATCCGACAAGCCTTGCGCGCGCGGAATGGCGCGGGCCAGTTCGTAACATTCATCCAAACTGAGCTGAGCGAGCTCGATGGTGTTGTCAGTGCTGGGCAGGTTTGGGCTTTTTGGAAAAGACCGGCCCGTCAACGCGACCAGAACCGCCGTACCTGCGAGACGCTTCACTAGCTCCTGTAATAGCTCCGCTGACGACGGGTCGATCCAGTGAACGTCATCCACCCATATCAATGTCGGCTGTTTTCGTACCATTTGCTCGAAAATCGAGCCCAACAACGCGAACTGCTTTCGCTTGAAAAGGAATGGTGTCGGCGCGCTCGCCTCGGTAGCCGATGTCAACGACGTGCCAATCAGACTGCTGATGATGTCTTCGTTTTCCGGATTTTTTAGCCCTAAGTTGTCGAGAAAATTCGCAATCTTCTGGGCGCGAACGATCTTGTCATCGTCGACGGTCAATCCTGCTTCTGCCCATACGAACATGCCGACCGAGTAGAGTGGCGTGCTCGCAAATATGTCATGGCAGTGGATTTGCAGAACGTTCGCATCGGCAAACTCGGGATGCGTCACAATCTCGGTCGCAAGCCTTGTCTTGCCGACACCCGCCTCTCCCGTGATAAGAATAGTTTCGCATTGGGATTTTTCTTTTGCGCTGTTCCAACAGACAACCAGGCGCTCGACTGATTCCGCGCGACCGACAAAGTGCGGTGTGCCCCGGCGACCTCGATGGTATGTTCGCCCAATCCCGACGCGAGGTTTGGTGATTTTGTAAATCGGGATGCTGCGACTGATGCCTTTGAATCGCCTGGGCCCAAGCGACTCGTAATCGAACATCCCGGAGATCATTTCGAAGGTTTCGCCGCTCACGATGACCGAATTGGTCGGTGCATCGGCCTGCAGTCGGGCGGCCAGGTTCGCCGCTTCACCCACGATGCTGTGATCCTGAGCCCCGCCGCTGGCCAGCTCCGAGCCGATCACGATCAGACCGGTGTGAATTCCGATGCGGATGGCAATTTCGGGCAGCCGCTGGCCGCCAAGCTCGGCGTTGAGTTCATGCAGGCGATCGTTGAGTTCAAGGGCGGCACGAACCGCACGCTCGGCATCGTTTTCATGGGCAGCCGGATACCCGAAATAGACGAGCACACCGTCGCCGCTGAACTGAGCGACGAAGCCGCCATAACGCTCCATTACCGTCAGGGCGAGGCGCTGGTATTGTAGCTGCAGATCCCGCAAATCCTCGGGATCCAGCCGCTCCGACAGCTCGGTATAGCCCACAAGGTCGCAAAAAAGGATCGTTAGGTAGCGACGTTGCGGGACAGTTGACCGACTTGCCCCATTAGACCCAGTCGCCATCTTCACGCCTTCCGGATGAGCATATTCAACCACTTCATCCGTGCCAACCAATGTACTCTTCTCGGCCACTATTCAATTGCTGAGAGCCGCTCAGATTGTAAGCTAGGCTGGCGGTGACCGCTAGCTGAGCGCTATGTCGCAGGCGGACGCCGCACATTCTATTGCTGTTGTTAATAATTGCGACCGAAGGGGGCGATGATGCGGCTATCGGCGTCAGTCACGCAACGTCAGCCGGAAGATTTGAGCGGTTCCCTTTCCAAAAGCGCGAAAAAACAACGCGTGCTCGTAATCTGCACACATCTCCGGCCCGGTCGGGTCAAACGGCGGTCGAGCTACGTGATGCAACCGATAAGCGGCCTGCATGTCGCATCATTAATCGACCCTCAACGATTTGATGTCCGTCTGTACCACGAGGACTGGCACGGCCCTTTCAATCCCTTTCAGGCAGAAAAGTATGACCTCGTTTTCCTGACTGGGTTGCAGCCGGACTTCGATCGGATGCGACAGCTCTCCTATTTTTTCCGGCGCGCAGGAGCGAAAGTCGTTGCCGGCGGCAGCATTTGTACGGTGTTTCCCGAGTTCGCGGCTCAGTTTTTCGATGCCGTATGTTCTGGTGGGGTAGACAGCGTGCGACAGGTCGTCGCCGATTTCGAACGGGGCGAGCTCGAACCCATATACCGTTCGCCCACGATGCATATCTCGTCCTATGCAATCGACTATAGCTTGCTTGCCCGGAGCGGAATCAGCCCCAGCGTTCATCTCATGGAAGCGTCACGGGGATGCAGTTTTCGGTGCAGTTTCTGCGTGATTCCGAACGAGGTCGGTGGTCACGCCAAGTATGGTCTCGCACATCTTTCGGCTGCGATCGACAACGCCCTGGCGACCAGTCCTTTCTTCAGTTTCCGCCGCTGGTATCCAACGATAATTTTCCTCGACAACAACTTTTCTGACGATCGCGAATATATGCTTCAGGTGTGTGAGCTCATGCGCAAGCACCCGAAAATCCGCGGTTGGGCGGCGCTCGTGACACAAAATATCATGCATGATCGGGACTTGATAAAATACATGGCTGATTCGAAGTGCATGACGCTGTTCTTCGGTCTTGAATCCTTCGATCAGGTCTTGCTTAAGAAATACAGGAAAAAGCAGAACCTCGGTCGCAGCCATAACATCATTGACGATATTGCATTCGCCGAGTCGAACGGAATCGGCATCGGTTATGGCTATCTCTTCGACCCCCGACTGCAAACGGTCGAGGAAATGGATCGCCAAATCCGAATGATCGGCGAACACCCCGCGCTACCGATGCCGGTGTATCTGAGCGTCGTGGCCCCGCTCGCGGCCACCGAAGGGTTCTGGAACGACCTCGCTTCGGGGCAGTTGAGACCGAATCTGAGACTGCGCGATCTCGACGGCGAGACGATTGCGTATTCAAATCTCGTCGATAACACGGATGCAATCGTCGACTTTCTGGAAAAGCTGTTTCGTCGACCGTGGACGATCGTCAGCCGATTCTCGATTCTGACGAAGACGTTGCGGCGGATCGTCCGCTCAGGAACTTACGACCCGGTTCGTTGGTACATCATTGCGGCTGCAAATCTGCATTGCTTTGTCTGGTCCAGCACGTCGCCCGCCAAGGCGCGAACCTATCTTGCGGGCAGCGAACTACTCGATCCCCAATATGAGGAATTTCCCGCCGATATTTCGCGGGAAGACTACAAGCATTATTTCGAACCTATCACACTGACCGACGAAACCGGCGGCCCGGCGGATTGGCTCAAGCCGTATGTTCCACTTTCGTCCAAGCAACGCTCGCGACAAGAACAAGAGCCAGTTGAAGCTGAGCTTGTGAGAGCCTATCCGCGAACAGCGACTGAGCTCCCGGCAGATGGTGCTTCAGTCATCTAGCTCGCCTTGAATGAAACTTGCCCGCGCAACAAACTGGCGAACACAATCAACGATAGAGTGGCGGATACCGCGATACCGCTAGCGAGTGTCGTTACCGCAGACGGCTAGCCGGAAGCCTTTTTGATGGCATCGAACAGCGTTTGGGCGGGAAAGGGTTTGCGCAGAAAAGCCACGCCGCCTGCGGCGGCCGCCTGATTGCGAACCACCTCATCGTCGAGACCGGTCATGAAAATGATTGGATACGTAAAGCCGTCAGCAGCGAGTTGATGGGCCAATTCCACCCCTGAGATGTCACCAAGCTGAATATCCACGACCAAACAGGTCGCTTTGCTGGTTGAAGCGCAGGTGAGGAATGTCTCCGCTGAATCGAAGGTTTCCGCGCCGTATCCATATGCCGACAGCAGGCTTGCCATCGCGGCGCGCATCTCTGGATCGTCATCGACGACCGCTATAATTCTATGACTGTCCGGCATGATATTCCCAAGTTTCGTGCGACCACATGCCACTTCGACCCCCACCCTGAAGTCGGGGTCGATGTGCGATCGGGCTATAAGAATTTTGTGCGGGCGAGTGCCTGCAAAGGCGGCTTGATAGGCGCGACTTTCCACCTGCGTCTTGTTATTATGCGCCAAAGCTTTGTCGCCGCGTGCCACCTTGAGGCAGGAAGGCAGCTTTATGAGCCTCTCTGATGCCAGCCGCTTCGGTTCGCTTCCGAACGCCACGGGCACGATCACGCGACTCGCTTACGCACATGCAAAAGCGAAGGGTGTCGATCCAAGGCCACTGCTGAAGAAGGCGGACCTGACGCTTCAGCAAATTAAGAACACGAACCTGCGGTTCAGTGTCCTCGATCAGATCAACTTTCTGAACCTCGCCGCAAGCGCGCTGCAGGATGATCTGCTCGGTTTCCACCTTGCACAAGCGCCTGATCTGCGCGAGCTCGGATTTCTTTATTATGTTTCCGCTTCGTCAGATACCTTGGGCGAGGCGCTACATCAACTTTCGCGTTATGGCTCGATCGCCAATGAGGGTGTTTCGCTGAAATACTCAGGTGGCGATCACGTTGGCGTCTCCTTCCGTTATATCGGAGTCAGTCGCCATCTGGATCGTCATCAGATCGAATTCTTTTCCACCGTGCTGGTCCGTCTCTGCCGACACTTGACCGGAACCCGCCTTGTGCCGACCCATGTAAAACTGGCGCATCGTCGCGAAGGAAAATACCCGGAGCTGACCGAGTTCTTCGGTACTGAAGTTGAGTTTGAAGCACACGTCGACGAGATTTCTTTCGCGTCGACCAGCCGGGACATGCCCGTCGTCAGCGCCGATCATCACCTGAACAAGATACTGGTCGGCTACTGCGAGGAAGCCCTGCAACGTCGACCGAAGAAGCGCGGGCCGTTCCGTTCAAGGGTCGAAAATGCGATTGTCCCGCTACTGCCGCACGGCAAGGCCAGAGCCGATGAAATCTCGCGCCGGCTTGGCGTCAGCCAACGAACGCTGGCGCGCCGCCTTTCTACGGAGCAGCTGAGTTTCTCTACCGTCCTGGAAAACCTTAAAATGGACCTCGCGGAGCGCTATCTGGCCGATCAAGATCTTTCGATTTCCCAGATCGCCTGGTTGCTCGGCTACCAGGAAGTCAGTTCCTTCACGCACGCCTTTAAGCGGTGGACCAATAAAACGCCGCGTCAAATGCGTTCGCAAAAAGCCGCATAATTAAAAATAGCGGCAGAGAGTGCGGCTCTGTTTGTTCAACGACCTGATCAGTTGGCCGCGTTCAAGTCCGACAATTTTTTGGCGGTTTCCACGATCATATCTATCCGCCTCTGCAGTTTGTTTTTCAGGTCAGGCACATTCACCTTGTCGGTGACTCGATAAGCATTGCCCACGCGTTCCACGTACCCGTGTTTGACCATCTCCTGCAGGCGCCTGACGACAGTTACACGAGGGAGCTTGAGAGAATTCGCTATCTTGCTGGCGCTTACCGGCGAACACATGACGGTGCGGAGAAAGACATAAATTCCAATCATTCGAAACGTTGAACTGTCATTGTGGACCGTAAATGCGGCGCCGTAATCTTCATTGACGCTACGAATCAGGCCCATGTAGAGGCGGCACATCAGCATCCGCTCCCGCGCGAGTTCGATTCGAGGCGGCGGATGAAAATCCTCAACCAGGATGAAGTCAGAGCCCGGTTCATGCCAGGCGTGCGTCTCGTGTTTCGATTCCCGCGGCCGCGTGGCGTTATGTCCCTTTTGAATTTCCAACGGCGTTCACTCCAATCGGACAGATCCAAACGAGCATCATGGCAAGGCGCATCGACCGTCGGCTCAAACCGACGGTCGATGTCGCCGAACCAGGTCTCACGCAGTCAGCGAAACGAGCTTGGCCCTCAAAGTGTCAACCGTGGGCTTAATGATGTCGGCGACACCTGGGATCGCCAGCACTCTGTCAAAGAGCTGGTTCAGGGTCGACATCGCCGGGCTGACCAAACCGCCAAGCATCTTGCGCTGGCCGTCCGACAATTGCGCCAGCATGCCGCTGACCTTGTCGATCTGAGACGTGGCGGTCTGCAGTCTAGGCAAAGCGGCTTGTGCGGAGGCGGCATCAGTAATGCCATTGAGCGTCGAACGTACGCTGCTGATGCTGTCGGTAACTTGCCTGCCGAGATCGACCCCACCGACCGTCAAACTCTGGACGGTAGAGACGCCTTGCTGAACCACCTGCTCGGTTGGCCTGCCGAGAAGGTATACGAGCAATGCGGCTATCGCGATCGCGGGAATGGCCCACAAAAGCCAGTTGGTCGATCCGGATGCAGCTTCGGCCGCGGAACGCCGGGTATCGTCAACGGTTCGCGCGACTGAGGCAGCCGCAGCCCGCGTTGTTTCGCCGCCCGCCATAGCCGCTCTTTTTGCCGTATCACCGAGGGAGTCAAGCAAACCTGTCCCGCCCAGCAATCGACCGAAGCCCGAGGGAATTGCCGCAGCTATATTGTCCTTCTGGCTGCTGAGCAGATTGGTGATGCTGCTGGCATCCAGCCCGCGCGATCCTTGCTGCTGTCCGATTGCTCCCATTACCAGCGGAGCCAACATACCCAATACAGAATCGCCTGCGGCCGATCCCAATCCCGAATATTTGCCGATTGAATTGGCCAGCGCGGTCTGGTCGCGGTCGCCGAGAAGCGACGCCAATATGTTCGACCCCCGGTCGGTGACCGACGTTGCTCCTGCACCGCCAAGCATGCTCGCAAATTTATCGAGCGTGCCCATCTCCTGTTTTGCAGTATCAGCGATCTTCTGCGGGCCACCAGGCTTTGCGGCGGCACCGACCAACGCAGCCAATAGCGCCGGAACCCCGGCGTCCACAGCGGTGGAAGTATCATTGCGATCAAGACCGAGTGCGCTGGCGATTCGTCCGATCATGTCGGGCGTCAGAAATTTCATGACAAGCGATACGAGATTTGTAGCCATTGCCGTCTACTCCCGCGTTCGTGATTGAACGAGTTTGTCGTTCCGCAAATTCCCCGCGTTCGTGATCGAACAAATTTGTCGCTCGGGAACTTCAATGTCGAGATGGACCTAGGGCCCATGACCGCGTCGTTAGTCGGTCCCTACTCCGGTAGTTCCCGCAGTTCATCGGATTGACGCACTGACGACCCATTGCAGTCGAAATTACCTACTACCACATGAGCGACATGCTCAGTGACGTGCGGCGTCTGCGTTGGTTTCTGGTGGTTGTGATTCTAGCGACAGGCTTGACCGCCAGTCTGGAAGCACACGCCCAATTTTTTTGGGATCAGCAGCAGTCTCAAACTAAAAGGTCGCGGCCGCAGTCTGGTGGCTTTTTCCAGAACTTCTTTGAACCGTTCAACTCGCGTCCGCGCGAGGACGACTACTACGGTCCGCCGCCACGTCGACAACTACAACAACAGCACGCCCAGCCGACCGAAAGTTCACGTGCTCCATCGCCACGCAAAGCAGACTCAAAAGCCGCCCCGACCACCTCTATCGTGGTGATGGGCGACGATATGGCCGACTGGCTCGCGTATGGATTGGAAGACATATTTGTCGACTCACCGGAGATCGGCATTGTTCGCAAGAACAAGCTCAATTCCGGCCTGCTGCGCTACGACGGCAAGGGCGACCTCGACTGGTGGCACGTTGCGCGCGACACGCTGGCCCAAGAGAAAGCCGACTACGTAATCATGATGCTCGGCATTGGTGATCGCCAGGACATTGGTGAAAAGGACCTCGTCAAAGAGGCAGATGCAAAGGCCAAGGATCAGAAAGATCAGCAAGCCAAAGACGAGGCGGACAAAAAGTCCGGGCAGAAGCCAGCCAAGCCCGACAATCCAGTCAAGGCCGACAACTCGGAGGAGACCGCGACCGCGCAACGGAGCAGGAAGACGGGTGGAGCTGCCGAATTCCGTGGCGATGAATGGGCAAAAGTCTACTCAAGGCGCATTGATGACACGATAGCGGCGCTCAAGAGCAAGGGCGTGCCGGTTATATGGGTTGGACTGCCATCAATTCGCGGCGCTCGCTCAACAGCGGATGTGGCCTACCTCAACGATCTTTATCGGTCGCGCGCCGAACGCGCCGGTATCACATACATTGATGTGTGGGACGGCTTTGTGGACGAAGCGGGGAAATACTCCAACTACGGTCCCGATTATGAAGGACAGATGCGACGTCTGCGCCTTGGGGACGGCGTTTACTTCACGAAAGCCGGAGCGGTCAAACTTGCGCGCTACGTCGAGCACGAATTGCGCCGGTTCATGAACAATCGGGTTCCGGTGGCGCTCCCGTCCGGGCCACTCGAACCGTCACAGTCCGGAGCAAAGCCAGCCGAGCGGCCGCTGGTCGGACCGGTTGTTCCCCTGACCGGCACCCCGAAAGACAAAGATACGAAAGACACCAAGGACGGTGACGATCTGCTTGGAGGGCCGGGCAGCAGCCAAATTCACGGCGATGCGACCGCAACGAAGGTCC
This sequence comes from uncultured Alphaproteobacteria bacterium, assembly GCA_963831515.1. Taxonomy (GTDB): domain Bacteria; phylum Pseudomonadota; class Alphaproteobacteria; order Rhizobiales; family Xanthobacteraceae; genus Pseudolabrys. The sequence continues at coordinate 277,762 of CAWHQL010000022.1, forward strand.
TCGCAAAAGGTGAGACGGTGGCTGCTCCGTCCGGTCGGGCTGACAATTTTTCCTGGCCTCCGGGTAGCAATCCCTCCTCGGATCAGCCGGCACCAGTGCCGCCTGTAGCGACCGAAACGCCGGTGCCCGCCGCTGCTGCAGGCGCAATGGCCTCCGCGCCCCCTGACGCAAAGCCGGAAGAGCGGAAAAAGAAGAGCACTACCGGGAAGGTCACACAAAAAGTCACGAAGAGGCCGGCACAGCCGGAAAACGCGACGCCACAATCCTCGCAGGATTTCTTCCCGCGGCCACCAATGCCAGTTGGGCCCGCAAACGGGCCGTTCTTCCGGACGCGCTAACTGGCGAGAGCGATTTTGGCCTCAAGTCACACAGTGCGAAATAATGTGTGCTCGCGTCGGTTCGGCGAACGGGCTGAAGGCTGGTTCGCAACCGAGCATGGCGGGCTTTCTCACCGGCTTTTCGGCCGGGGTTGAATCGTGCTGATTCGGCTTGGTAACTGGGGCCAGCGGCAACCGGTCACCCTTGACGATGCGGTTTACCGAGACGACAGGAACGGCGTTGCTGGCAGTCACGGGACTCGTGAGAGCGGTAACCACTCCAGCGATGAAGCAGCTCAAAAGCAAAGCCGCAGCAACATTCTTGAACCTGACGCCGTACCACATGGCACTACTCCCAAGCCCCGCTCAGAAAGAAAGTGCGTTGAGGATCAGGAGGCCCACAAATACGACTGTCAGCGACAGACCAAACACACCTGTGGTCACGCGTTCGCTCGTATTGATCATGGCAACCGTCCCTGCACTTCCGAGGCTTTTTCTCTTTGTGTAGTGCAAGCTAAAGCGCGGCTGGGCAATCGCACCAGCATACGTAGGTAGCCGCAAAGTATAAGGAAAAAGGGCGGACCCTATACGTAGGTGTAATGCCTTCTGAACGGCTCGGATGGCTTAGCGCGCCGCTATTGGGAAATGACGGCTGTGCCCTCGATCTCAACCTTTGCCCCGGGCTCGAGCAGCCCTGCGACCACAATCAGCGACATCGCCGGATAATGGCGCCCGATTACGCGACGATAGGCCTCGCCGATCTCCTTTTGCCGCGCCACATAAGCCGCCTTGTCGGTAACAAACCAGGTTAATCGGGTGAGATGCCGAGGTTCGCCTCCGGCTTCTGCCAGTACTTCTATAATATTCGCGAGCGCGCGCTCCGCCTGTTTGACAAAATCGTCACTAACCAATTCACAGCGCTCATTCCAGCCAATCTGACCGGCGATGAATACTTGACGCCCCTCGGCGACGACTCCGTTGGAGTAACCTTTCGGGGGCAACCAGTTTTTTGGCTGCAGGAACTTGAAAGTGTTCTTGCTCATGACTGACCGTGCTGTCGCAATTTGAATCTTTGGATTTTGCCCGTCTGCGTCTTCGGCAAAGCGTCGACAAACTTGACCGCACGCGGATACTTGTAAGGCGCGATGACTGCTTTCACATGATCCTGCAGCCTTTTCACGCATGCAGCATCACCGTTGACGCCGTCCTTTAGCACGACGTATGCCGTGACGATCTGCCCACGTTCGCTATCGGGGACACCGATCACAGCGCATTCCCCGACATCCGCGTGTGACAACAGCGCGCCCTCGACTTCGGGCCCCGCGATATTGTACCCGGCGGACACGATCATATCGTCCGCTCGCGCCGCAAAATGGAACCGGCCTTCCTCGTCCTGAAAATAGGCGTCGCCGGTCAAATTCCAGCCGTCGCAGACGTAAGACTTCTGGCGGGTATCGGCGAGGTAGCGACACCCCGTCGGTCCTCGTACTGCCAATCGCCCAACGGATCCAGGCTTCACTGCCATCATCTCGGCATCGACGATCTTCGCTTCGTATCCGGCCACGGGACGGCCGGTGACCCCGGGCCGCGCGTCGTCGACCCGATTGGAAATAAAAATATGCAGCAGCTCAGTCGTGCCGATGCCATCGAGCATTGATTTACCGGTTTTGCGACGCCAGTCCTCAAGAACCGGCCCCGGTAATGTTTCTCCCGCGGAGACCGCGATGCGCAGAGAAGATAGGTCTGCGCCCTGCTCCATCGCCGCAAGCATCGCGCGATAGGCGGTTGGCGCGGTAAAGCAGATCGTCGCTTTGTAAGTCTCGATGATCTGAATCATGTTTGCAGGCGAAGCATTCTCAAGCAAAGTTGCCGTCGCACCGAAGCGCAAGGGAAAGATCGCAAGACCGCCCAGACCGAATGTAAATGCGAGCGGTGGCGAACCCACGAACACATCATCCGGGGTCACTTTCAGGACTTCCCGCGCATAGCCATCCGCAATGATCAGCAGGTCGCGGTGGAAATGCATTGTTGCTTTCGGTTCTCCGGTCGTTCCTGAGGTAAACCCGAGCAGCGCCACGTCGTCGCGTCCGGTCTGCACCGCGTCAAAGGTCACCGGCTTGTCGAGGGCGATACGGTCGAGCTCGGCGTCGTGGTTGGAGGTTCCGTCAAACCCAATGACCTGCTTCAGAAATCTGCTGTCCTTGGCGCATGCAATGAGCTCATCGGCAATCCGAGTGTCGGTCAGCGCCAGACTGATTTGTGCCTTGTCGACGATTTTGGCGAGTTCGCCCGCGCGCAACAACGGCATCGTATTGACGACCACGGCGCCCGCCTTTGTCGCCGCAAGCCAGGCCGCAACAAGCGCGGGGTTGTTTCCCGAGCGGATCAGGATGCGATTCCCAGGTTTGACGCCATAATTCTCGACCAGCGCATGAGCGACGCGGTTCGACCAATCGGCCAGCTCCTTGTAAGTGCGCCGCCGACCGTTTCCGATCAAGGCAACGCGGTCTCCAAAGCCGCGCTCGACCATCCTGTCAGTAAGCTCAACCGCCGCGTTGAGGCGATCGGGATATTGAAATTCCGGTCGATCAAGCAACAGATCTGGCCATTGATCGAATGGAGGTAAGTTGTCGCGGGTAAACGTATCGACATGGGCCGACGGACCAAGTCGCGGCTGGCCTTTTGCCGTCGCCATCTCAATGCTCCACTGTAGACAGAATGGATCGCGCAATGACGATTTTCTGAACGTCGGACGCGCCTTCATAAATGCGCAGCGCCCGGATCTCACGATATAGAGTTTCTACGGGATGGCCGGAACGTACTCCGTCTCCGCCATGGATCTGTACTGCACTGTCGATCACACGCTGAGCGGCCTCGGTCGCAAATAGCTTGGCCATGGCCGCTTCGCGAGTCACGCGCGCGGCACCCGTATCTTTGGTCCAGGCCGCGCGATAGATCAGCAGCGCGGCCGCATCGATTTCAAGCGCCATGTCTGCCAAGTGCCCCTGAACCATCTGAAGATCGGCAAGTGGTGCACCAAACAAGTGGCGGTTGGCCGCACGCTTCAACGTCTCGTCGAGCGCGCGGCGAGCGAAGCCGAGCGCGGCGGCACCCACCGTCGTTCGGAATACATCGAGCGTCGCCATTGCAATCTTGAAGCCATCGCCAGCGTGGCCGACGAGAGCAGAGGCAGGCACGCGACATCCATCGAAGCGAAGACGCGCCAGGGGGTGAGGCGCGATCGTGCTCAGACGCTCGGCTATCGTGAGGCCGGGGCTATGTGCTTCGACGATAAACGCAGACAGTCCGCGGGCGCCCGGTGCTTCGCCGGTGCGGGCGAAAACAATATAGAAGTCCGCAATACCGCCGTTCGAAATCCAGGTCTTTTCACCGTCTATCGCGAAACCATTTCCGTCACGGCGGGCAACAGTGGCGATATTTGCGACGTCAGATCCGGATGCGGGCTCCGATAGTGCGAACGCCGCTATAGCCTTGCCAGAACGGGTCTTCGGCAGCCACGCTTTGCGCTGCTCCGCATCGCCGAACAGCGAGATCGGCCCTGCCCCCAGGCCCTGCATGGCAAAAGCAAAATCGGCGAGACCTGCGTGGCGCGCCAATATTTCCCTGATCAGCGCCAGCGTACGAACGTCAATTTTTTCCGCGTCCCCCTCGGCTGGCGCGGTGAATTTCAGCCAACCATCACGCCCCAGCGCGGTGACAAGACTTCGACACGTCTTATCGGTGTCGTCATGGTCGATCCCCGAAAGATTCTGCGCTGCCCAGACTTCCAACCGGTCGGCCAGTTCGCGATGCCGCGGCTCAAAAAACGGCCAGTGCAGGAAACTCTTGTCGCTCATCGGTCAGTTTCCGGCAAACCGCGGGGTGCCTTTAGCAATGAAAGCCTCGTAGGCGCGCCTGAAATCGGCAGTCTGCATGCAAATTGCCTGCGCCTGTGCTTCCGCTTCTATGGCCTGGTCGATGGACATGGACCATTCCTGACCAAGCATCGTTTTTGTCATCATGTGCGCAAAAACCGGCCCTTGCGTCAGCTTCTGCGCAAATGCCAGCGCTTCGGCCTCGAGTTTGTCGGCGCTGACCAGCCGGTTAAAGAAGCCCCAGCGTTCGCCCTCCTCTGCGCTCATAGTGCGGCCGGTGAACAGCAGTTCCGACGCTCGGCCATGCCCAATCACACGCGGCAGCATCGCGCACGCACCCATGTCGCAGCCGGCAAGCCCCACACGCGTAAACAGGAAAGCGGTCTTTGCCTGGGGCGTGCCAAACCGTACATCGCAAAAGAGTGCAATCATGGCACCCGCACCAACGCAGACGCCATCAACGGCAGCGATGACGGGTTGCGGACAGGCGCGCATGGCTTTCACGAGGTCGCCGGTCATGCGGGTGAATTCGAGCAAACCTTTCATGTCCTTGTCGAGCAGCGGACCGATAATGTCGCGCACATCACCGCCCGAACAAAAATTTCCGTCGTTGGAGCCAAAAACGATGGCTTTGATGTCTTCCGCGGAAGCGAGCTTGCGAAAAGTGTCGCGCAGCTCGGCATAGGAATCGAAAGTGATCGGGTTCTTTCGCTCGCCGCCCTTGAGCGTGATCACCGCCACGTCATCTTTGCAATGCCAGTTGAAATGCGCGGGCTTGAATTCCTTCATTTTCATAGTCTGGCCCCCCGGGTACGCACGCGCCTGACAAGTCCGTCGAGCTGACAGATGATCGACTCAGCTTCGACGGAGCCGAATTCCACGAGCATTTCGTCGATCCACCCTTCATGAGCTTTCGCGATGACCGAAAATAGCGCGGCGCCCTTTGGCGTAAGGCGGACAATAAATGACCGACGGTCACTGGCGGGTGCCTGACGCAATACCAGCTTTTCGGTCACGAGCCGGTCGATGATGCCCGTCACATTGCCGTTCGACACCATCAACTGGCGCGACAGCTCGGTCATGGTTATACCCTCGTCACTACGGGCCAGCGCAGCCATAACGTCGAATTGCGGCAGCGTAATCGAGAATCTCGTGCGCAGTTGTTCGCGCAATTGGGCTTCGATGGCGCGCGACGATCGTAACAGCCTGAGCCAGAGCCGCAGCCGCTGTTTGCTGATCGGACGTGGCGAGCCACGCACGCGCGCCTTGCTCACGACGTTCATTGTAGACCTCCGGTTACCTCGATGGCCTGCCCGTTCACTGAGGCCGAGGCCGGCGAGCACAGTCGCAGCACGACCGACGCCACCTCGTCTGGTTTGATCAATCGGCCGGACGGATTGTCCTTCGCAAGCATGGCGCGCGAATCCTCCGCTGATCGGCCGGTCTTTGTGGAAATCTTCTCAGCGGCGGCGTTCAGCAGCGGAGTATCTGTGTAGCCCGGACATACTGCGTTGACTGTTACTCCGGTTGATTGAAGCTCAAGACTTAGAGCTCGAGTTAGCCCGACCACGCCGTGTTTGGCGGCACAGTAGGCCGCGACATACGGGTATCCCTTCAGTCCCGCGGTTGACGCGATGAATATGATTCGACGCGCTCCTCCAGAGTTGCGGGTGACATCGGCCAAAGCTGCCTTCACCGTAAGAAACGCCCCGGTGAGGTTCACGTCGATCATGCTTTGCCACTGAGATAGATCCGTCTTTTCGACAGGCGCACTGGCGGCAGCTCCAGCATTGGCGACGACAATATCGATCGGACCGTGCGCCCCGCGTGCAGCACTCGCCATGGCGAGGCAGTCTGCCTCCTTGGTCACGTCGGCAACGATGGCCGTCGCCTTGGCAAGGCTGGCGGCTACATCTTCCAACGGCGTCTTGCGTCGTCCTGCCAGCGAAACGGCGGCACCCTCGCCTGCTAGTGCACGTGCGATTGCAGCGCCGATGCCGGTACCGCCCCCGGTGATCAATGCGTGTCGATTGTCGAGCACACCCATCAGACTTTCCCCGTCATTGTGTCGGGGCGTGACTTGAGGCGGGTAAGTTGATCGCGGCCGGGCCAGTAAGGTTTAGGCCATCTCACGCCGTCGTATCGAAGGTCAGCCGCCGCATGCAGCGTCCAGTACGGATCGGACAGATGTGGCCGAGCGAGGCAAACCAGATCGGCGCGTCCCGCCATCAGGATCGAATTGACGTGATCCGGTTCGTAGATGTTGCCGACAGCAAGCGTAGCGACGCCAGCCTCGTTGCGGATGCGGTCCGAGAATGGTGTCTGAAACATGCGCCCATAAACCGGACGCGCGCGAGTTGAGGTTTGACCGGCCGATACGTCAATGAGATCGACGCCGGCCTCTCTAAGCAATCGCGCTATCTCGACGGCGTCCTGCGGCCGCACGCCTTCGGGGGTGACCCAGTCATGAGCCGAAATGCGCACGGATATAGGCTTTTCGTCGGGCCATACCTTCCGCACAGCACGAAATACTTCCAAAGGGAAGCGCATGCGGTTTTCGAGCGTTCCGCCATATTCGTCGGTACGCCGGTTCGTGATCGGCGTGATGAAAGACGACATCAGGTAGCCGTGCGCGTAATGCAACTCAAGCCAATCAAAGCCAATGAGCGCTGCCATCTCCGCTGAGCGCACAAACTGGTCGCGGATCTGATCCATGTCGGCTCGGGTCATCTCGCGTGGCATCTGGTTTTGTGCACTCCAGGGCACAGCCGAGGCAGCGAGTACCTGCCAATTTCCACTCTCCAGTGGCGCGTCGCTTTCTTCCCATCCAAGCTGCGTCGAGCCTTTTGCTCCTGAATGGCCGAGTTGGATCCCTATCTTTGCGTCAGTTTCAGCGTGGACGAAATCGACGATGCGTTGCCAGGCGGTGACGTGTTCAGGTGTGTAGAGGCCGGTGCATCCGGGCGAGATGCGGCCTTCCGGGGAAACGCACGTCATTTCTGTAAACACCAGCCCGGCGCCGCCTTTGGCACGCTCGGCGTAGTGCACGAAATGCCATTCATTCGGTGTGCCGTCCTTGGCGCGATACTGTGCCATCGGTGAAACGCACACCCGATTTGCCAGCTCGACGCCGCGCACCCGGAACGGAACGAACATCGGCGGGCGCGCCGAATTTGGCATATGCCCTGTCGCCTTTTGTTCGAACCATTTCTCCGCGCCGGAAAGCCACTGTGGATCGCGCTGGCGCAAATTCTCGTGGCTTATCCGCTGCGACCGTGTGAGCAGCGAATAGTTGAACTGGACAGGATCGAGATCGAAATAGCGCTCGACGTCCTCGAACCATTCCGTCGAATTGCGCGCGGCATTCTGCAGTCGCAACACCTCAAGCCGACGTTCTTCCTCGTAGCGACGAAAAGCCGAAGTAATATCGGGTTCGCTATCGAGATAGTTCGCCAGCGCTATCGCGCTTTCCATGGCCAGCTTCGATCCTGAGCCAACCGAGAAATGTGCGGTTGCGGCGGCGTCTCCAAGCAATACGATGTTCTTGTGGCTCCAACGTTCGCAGAGAACTCGATTGAAATTGAGCCAGGCCGAGCCGCGCAAGTGGCGCGCATTCGACATCAGCCTGTGACCGCCAAGATTGCGAGCGAAGATTTTCTCGCAAGTTGCGATCGTTTCGTCGATGTTCATGCGGTCGAAGCCGGCACGCCGCCATGTCTCTTCAGAGCACTCAACAATAAAGGTCGCAGTGTCGGCATCGAATTGATAGGCGTGCACCCAAATCCAGCCGTGCTCGGTCTCTTCAAAGATGAAGGTGAATGCATCGTCGAATTTCTGGTGCGTTCCGAGCCAGATATATTTGCAGGCCCGAACATCGATGTCAGGCTTGAATGCATCGGCGTACGTTGCGCGAACACGCGAGTTCACACCGTCGGCGCCGACAACGATGTCGTAATCCTTGTAGCTGTCGATAGGCCCAGCTTCCGTCTCGAACTCGATCTTTACGCCGAGAGAACGCGCACGATCCTGCAGAATGTTGAGAAGCCGCTTGCGGCCGATGCCGCTGAAGCCATGGCCGCCTGACCGCATCACCGCGCCCCGGTAGTGAACGGCGATGTCATCCCAATAGACGAAAGAGTCGCGAATTGCCTTGGAAGAAACGGGATCGTTGGTGTGAAGATTGCCGAGTGTCTCGTCCGACAGAACTACACCCCAGCCAAAGGTGTCGTCCGGTTTGTTGCGTTCAATAACGAGGACATCGTGCGAGGCGTCACGTAACTTGAGCGAGATCGCGAAGTTTAGCCCACCCGGGCCGCCTCCCAGAACTGCCGCACGCATGCGCCGGCTCCTTTCACGATGACCAGAGCAGCATGCCGCAGGACGTTAGATATTACAAACATAAAATATTTAGATTTAAAGCTTTTTCACAAAAGCACTAGGAGCGCAATTTCCTTCATGGGGTCAATGATTTACTGAGCTTAGTGCAATGTGCCGATATTCAGTGCGATGACTTTTTCCAGATTCCGCGCTTCTGCATCAACGCCACCTGTTTGTCGATCACGTCGCGTTTGTAGTCGGCATGTTTAGGCGGAACTTTCTTGAGATAGCGGTTCTTCGGATAGATCGGCTTTTCGTAAATGATTTGCGCGAGCTCAGACCGGATATCTTTCATCCAGTTGGTGACCTGCGCGGATTCGCGATGATGCCGTAACGCCTCGATATTGATCACACCGGAGACGAAAGTGGAGCCATTGGTATCGCGTTGCTTGCCGACGAGCTGGCCCTTGTAGTCGACAATCATGGATTGGCCGCCGCCGGCATCTATCCCGACCGGATGATCGACATCGAGATGATAGCTCCCGATGTTGGGCGCGACGATATACATGTTGTTTTCCAATGCGCGCGCGCGATTGGATATCTCGAAGATGTCGTTTTCGGTGAAAGGTGCTGGCATCGAGGCGCGGTACACCACCTCGGCTCCGTTCATCGCCAGACCACGGCCATTCTCGGGATAGTTGCCCTCCATCGCCATCATGATTCCGAGGCGTCCGATTTTGGTATCGGCCACTGGCCAGAAGGCATCCAGCGTGCGCCCATATTTCTTGATCCACCAGTCGTAGACGTCATGCGGCGACACCGAACGCTCGACCGGCAACAGTGCCGACAGCTTGTAGTGCTTCAAAATGATGTTGCCATCCGGATCGACAATGAACCCGATGTTGAAGAAGCGATCCTTCCAGTCTTTGTGACGCGCCTTAGCTTGCGCCATGATGTAGACGTTCCACTGCCGCGCGAGCTTGCCAATCTCGTCGGTCTCGGGGCCAGGAACATCGATGCAACACGTGCGAGCGTAATCGGCGTGGTCCACGTCCAGCACTTCATCATTGAATCCCATCAACGCGCCTTCAGGAATGGCGAGCAGGCGGACCGGGATATCAAGATTGGAAAGCCAGAATGCCGCCTTGGTGAGGCCCTTGAGGTGCTCGATGTTGTGTTTGATTTCCTCGCGCCGGCGAATGCCCCAGAAACTGGGGATGAGGCCGACGGCGTTATAGGGCTCGATCATGGCCTTCCTCTTCGAATTAAATTTCCGTGCTGAACAATCTATCGGAAAACGATCACGCGGCGACGCTCGGCAGCCCGGCTAGCGCCATGGCAAGTTCTTTCTCATCGTAGTCCTGGTCGACCAGTTTGCCTTCGAAGTAGTTGATGTAGGCCTGCATGTCGAAATGGCCGTGACCGGAGAGATTGAAGAGAATGGTCTCGGTCTTGCCCTCCGCCTTGCAACGCAGTGCCTCATCGATCGCACACCGCACCGCATGCGTGGCTTCCGGTGCCGGTACGATGCCTTCGCAACGCGCGAATTCTACGCCGGCTTCGAAACATGCGACCTGGTGATAAGCGCGCGCTTCGATGAGACCGAGTTGATAGACGTGGGACACAAGCGGTGACATCCCGTGATAACGCAGACCGCCAGCGTGGAAACCGGGCGGGATGAAGGTCGAGCCGAGCGTGTGCATCTTGACCAGCGGCGTGAGATGGGCGGTATCGCCGAAATCATAGGCGTACTTACCGCGTGTCAGAGACGGGCAAGCCGCCGGTTCGACCGCGATAACGCGCCGCTTGCGCCCGCCGCGCAGTTGCAGGCCCAAAAACGGAAATGCGAGACCGGCAAAATTCGAACCCCCACCAGTACATCCGATGACGATATCGGGATCGTCTCCGGCCACTTCGAACTGCTTGATCGTTTCCTCTCCCACGATGGTCTGGTGCAGAAGAACGTGATTGAGCACTGACCCGAGCGAATATTTGACCGCCGGATCTTTTGCCGCCACCTCGACCGCCTCTGAAATAGCGATGCCGAGCGAGCCCGGACTGTTGGGATTCTGCTTGAGGATCGCGCGACCGCTTTCCGTCTCGTTCGACGGCGAGGCAACGCAGCGCGCGCCGTAGGTTTCCATCAGGGCGCGCCGGTAAGGTTTCTGGTCGTACGACACGCGCACCTGGAACACGGTCACGTCAATGCCGAACAGGGCACCTGCGAAGGCGAGCGAAGAACCCCACTGCCCGGCCCCGGTTTCAGTGCTCAGACGCGTCACGCCAGCCTGTTTGTTGTACCAAGCTTGTGCCACCGCGGTGTTCGGCTTGTGTGAACCCGCAGGCGAGACACCCTCATACTTGAAATAGATCTTGGCCGGGGTGCCGAGCTTCTGCTCGAGACGCCGCGCGCGGATCAACGGAGCCGGCCGCCACATCCGGTAGACGTCACGGATAGGCTGCGGAATGTCGAGATAGCGCTCGCCCGTCACTTCCTGGAGAATGAGCTCCATTGGAAATAGTGGCTCGAGGTCGGCTGGACCGATTGGCTGTTTGGTTCCCGGGTGCAGGACCGGCGGCAATGGCTTGGGGAGATCGGCCGTCAGGTTGTACCAAGTTTTCGGAATGTCCTTTTCGTCCAGGACGAATTTGACCTGATCACTCACGCAACTCTCCCTTTTCGCACCACGCGACAGAACGCGGCGAAACCTTACCCGAGGATACCAACGATGTGAACTCGCCCGCACCGAGCGGCAATTTCGTGCAGATCGCCAGTTGCCTTCCGCTCGCTTGGCAGGTGAAGATAGGCGTACGATATGCGCCAAACGATCACCCGCAGGAGGGGGACATGTATAAAAAACTCGCGCTGGTCGGCGCAATAATGGGGCTTTCGGCTACGGCCGCCGGTGCACAAGAGAAACTTAAGGTCGGACTCATCGCGACGCTTTCCGGACCACCCGCGGTGCTCGGTCAGCAGTTGCGCAATGGATTTCAGCTGGCGGTCAAAAATCTCGGCGGCAAGCTGGGTGGCCGCGACGTGGAGGTTGTCGTCGAAGACGACGAACTTAAGCCCGATGTCGCCGTCAACAAGGCGAAGGCCCTGGTCGATCGGAGCAAAGTGGACTTCGTCGTCGGTCCGATCTTCTCCAACATGCTGATTGCAATTATGAAGCCGGTGACCGATGCCGGCGTCATTCTGATCAGCCCGAATGCGGGCACCTCCAATTTCGCCGGCAAGGAGTGCAATCCGAATTTCTTCGTCACTTCGTATCAGAACGATCAGAACCACGAGGTCATGGGAAAATATGCGCAGGACGCCGGAATGAAAAAGGTGTTCCTGATGGCGCCAAACTACCAAGCGGGCAAAGATGCCATCGCCGGATTCAAGCGCTACTTCAAGGGTGAAATTGCTGACGAAGTCTTTGTACCGCTTGGCCAGCTCGACTATTCGGCCGAGCTCACGAAGATCGCCGCGGCCTCGCCTGACGCGATCTTTGTATTCCTGCCGGGTGGCATGGGCGTGAATTTCGTGAAGCAATTCCGGCAGGCCGGTCTGGCGGACAAGGTCAAGTTCCTTTCCGCGTTCACGGTCGACGAGTCGACACTGCCGGCACAAAAGGAAGCGGCGGTCGGATTCTTCGGCGGCGCCAACTGGGCACCCAATCTCGATAACCCGCAGAACAAGAAATTCGTTGCCGACTACGAGAAGGAGTACAACGCTGTTCCGGCGACCTACGCCTTCCAGGCCTACGACGCAGCACTACTCATCGACGGTGCGCTGAAGCTGACTAAAGGAAATGTCTCGGACAAGGACGCGCTGCGTGCGGCGTTGATGAAGGCGAACTTCACGTCGCTGCGCGGTCCCTTCAAGTTCAACACCAATCACTATCCAATCCAGGATTTCTACCAAGTGAAGGTGGCGCAACGCGCGGACGGCAAGTTCGAAACTCAGATCGATAAAAAGGTGTTTGCCGGATATTCCGATCCTTACGCCAAAGATTGCCCGATGAAATAAGGAAAGGGGCCGGACTGGTGCAATGTCCACGGGGCTCGTTGTCGTCCAGATTCTGAACGGGCTCCAGTTTGGCGTCCTGCTCTTCCTGATCGCGGCCGGCCTGACGCTGGTGTTCGGGGTGATGGACTTCATCAACCTCGCGCACGGCGTCCAGTACATGCTGGGCGCCTATCTCGCTGTCGCTTTCTACACGCTCACCGGCAATTTCCTGGTTGCCCTGGTCCTGGCCCTGGCAGCAGCTCTCGTTTTCGGACTGCTGCTCGAATTCCTGATTTTCCGCCACCTCTATGACCGCGATCACCTCGAGCAGGTGATCGCGACATTCGGCATCATCATTTTTCTTAATCAGGCGGTGAAAACCGTTTGGGGGGCCGCACCGCTGACGCTGCCGATCCCCGAGATTTTTTCCGGATCGATCGTGCTGATGCCGGGTCTGCTCTACCCTGTGTGGAGGCTCGTGATTATCGGTTCCGGATTGGCGGTCGGTCTGCTTCTTTACATTTTGGTGGGATACACCCGCGTCGGCATGCTCGTGCGCGCGGGTGCCACCAATGCCCGCATGGTGTCGGCCCTCGGCGTCGATATTCACCGGCTTTTCATGATCGTGTTCGGCTTCGGCACAATGCTCGCAGCGTTCGCGGGCGCGATGATCGCACCGATTCTGTCGGTTGAGCCCGGGATGGGCGATACGGTCCTGATCCTTGCCTTCGTCGTCATCGTTATCGGCGGCATCGGCTCGATGCGCGGCGCGTTCCTGGCGGCGCTGCTGATAGGTCTGGTCGATACGCTGGGGCGATCATTTGCGATCGATATCCTGCGGCTGGTGATGCCGCCCTCACCGGCCCGCACCGTCGGTCCGGCCATCGCATCGATGTTGATTTACGTGTTGATGGCGCTGGTCCTTTATTTTCGGCCCTCCGGCCTGTTTCCGGCGCGAGGCCGCGGATGAATCAGGCGCTTGCCGCTTCCGGTGCCCAGTCCTCACGGCAAAGCGATCGCGTGGGCGCATTGCCCGCGACCATTTTCCTTTTGCTTGCATTGGTTCCATTCGTTGCAGGATTTGGTCCGGAAAGCTACGTGCTCGGCCTTTTTACGCGCGTGATGGTCTTTGCAACCGCCGCGCTCGCCCTCGATTTCATTTGTGGCTACGGCGGGCTGGTCTCATTCGGACATGCAGCCTTCGTCGGAATTGGCGCTTACGCGGTCGGAATTTTGGGCGCACACGGTATTACGGAGATGCTTGTGTCTCTTCCCGTCGCCCTTTTGGCCGGTGCAATTTTCGCTTACCTGACAGGAAACGTGTGTCTGCGCACCAAGAGCGTCTATTTCATCATGATCACGCTCGCCTTCGGCCAGATGGCATACTTTATTGCTGGGTCACTTGCGCCGTATGGCGGGGATGACGGCCTCACCGTCCGACTACGCAGCACGCTTTTTGGTTTCCCGATCCTTCAGAACGATCGCACATTCTACTATTTCACCCTTCTCGCTCTGCTTGCTGCCTATTTGCTGTTTCGCGCGATCGTTTATTCGCGCTTCGGGCGCGTGTTTCGCGGTGCACGTGAGAACCCGACACGAATGGCTGCTCTTGGGTTCGACGTTTTCCGCTTTCAGCGGGTCGGGTATGTGATCGCCGGCGCAGTCGGTGGCCTTTCCGGCTTCCTGCTCGCCAATGCGACTGAGTTCGTTAGCCCGGCCTATATGTCGTGGCAGCGGTCCGGTGAGCTGATCATCATGATCCTGCTCGGCGGGCTCGGCACGCTGCACGGTGCCATCATCGGCGCCGCAGCCTATCTCCTGATCGAGGAAGCGTTGGGTGGTATTACCGAGCAATGGAAACTGATATTCGGCCCGCTGTTGGTCCTCATTGTCCTGTTTGCGCGCGGCGGACTGCTCGGACTTGCCGACAAAATTCGCGGAAGGCTTGGCCGTGCCTGATCCGGTCCTTCAGCTTAACGACTTGCATAAGAACTTCGGCGGTCTTGTCGTAACCGACGGCGTGACGCTCGATATCGGCGCAGGTGAATTGCACGCGGTCATCGGGCCGAACGGAGCCGGCAAGACCACGCTGATAAACCAGATTTCCGGATTGCTCGCACCTACGGCTGGGACCATCAGATTCGACGGCACTGACGTAACCGCACTGCCCGTCGACAAACGGGCACAGCTCGGGCTGGCCAGATCTTTCCAGATCACCTCGGTGCTTCCGCGATTTTCCGCATTGGAGAACGTGGCCCTGGCTGTGCAAGCGCGTGGTCAAACGAGCTACCGTTTTTTCGGCCGTGCGGATCGCGAACAGACGGTCAACGATGCGGCAAGCGCCGCCCTGGCGGAAGTTGGACTGGCCGAGCGCGGACAGATCTTAGCGGCGCACCTTTCACACGGCGAGAAACGGGCGCTTGAACTCGCAATTGCCATCGCCATGCAGCCGAAGCTGTTGCTGCTCGACGAACCCATGGCCGGCACCGGACACGAGGAAAGTGCACGTCTGGTTGATGTCCTCAAGCGATTGAAAGGCCGCTTCTCGATGCTGCTGGTCGAGCACGACATGACCGCGGTCTTTGCACTGGCTGACCGGATTTCCGTTCTGACCTATGGCCGTATCCTCGCGAGCGGAGCGCCTGACGTCGTGCGCGCGGATCCGAAGGTGGTCGCCGCCTATCTCGGCGAGGAGATGGAGTAGCCATGCTCTCAGTCGAGCGGCTTGCAGCATCTTACGGACCAGCACAGGTCCTGTTCGACATCAGCTTTTCGGTTGGCGAAGGCGAGGTTGTAACGCTGATCGGCCGCAACGGCATGGGCAAAACAACCACTATTTTCGCGCTCATGGGCTTGGTGCCACCCGAAAATGGCACCGCTACGTTCGACGGGTTGTCGCTCATCGGTCTGCCGCCGTATCGTATAGCCCAGGCGGGGTTAGGCCTTGTGCCCGAAGGCCGCCAGATTTTTCCGACGCTGACGGTCGAGGAAAACCTTATCGCCACCGGAGCAACGCGCTTCGGGGCGAAGCAGTGGACGCTGGACCGTGTCTATAGCTTTTTCCCTGCCCTCGCCGAACGGCGCAGCCATATGGGCAATGAATTATCCGGCGGCGAACAGCAGATGCTGGCGATCGGGCGCGCACTGATGACCAATCCAAAACTTCTAATCCTTGACGAGGCGACGGAAGGTCTGGCCCCGAAAATCCGCACGGAGATCTGGCAATGCCTCACGCGACTTAAACAGGAAGGCCACGCAATCTTGATTGTCGACAAGCACCTCGAAGCCTTGCTGCGCTTCGCCAACCGTCATGTCGTAATCGAAAAAGGCCACGTGGTCTGGACCGGTACATCTGCGGCACTTGCCGCCGACCCGAGCGTCCGCCAGCGCTATCTTCAGGTGTGAGCGGCGTGACTGGGGAAATGTTCGGCGTGCCAATCCGCCTCGAGATTTGGATTAATCTTGCCATCGATCAGAAAAACGCCGGGCGCCCCTTCCCCAACCCAGGTCCGCACTGCATCGAGGTCAGCAAGAGTCCTTACAGTCGCGGCTCTTGCGCCGTAGCCGCGGGCGATCGCCGCGAAATCTGTTTCCGGAAACTGAACGATATCGATCGAATAGCCCTGCCGACGAAAGAAGTGCACTTCGGCGGCGTACGAACTGTCATTATAGATAAGGATGCACATTCGGAGGCGGAGACGAATTGCCGTTTCAAGATCGGCAATGGACATCATGAACCCGCCATCGCCGGCGCCGAGCACTGCCAGCTTGCCAGGATTTGCGACAGCCAAACCAATGGCGGACGCAAGTCCGAGTCCCACCGACTGGAATGAAT
Source organism: uncultured Alphaproteobacteria bacterium (assembly GCA_963831515.1). Taxonomy (GTDB): domain Bacteria; phylum Pseudomonadota; class Alphaproteobacteria; order Rhizobiales; family Xanthobacteraceae; genus Pseudolabrys. Next base: position 294,100 of record CAWHQL010000022.1, read on the forward strand.
GACTGAGGCACGACGCTTTTGCATTAGGGACGCGCAGATAGCGCGGAACCCAACCGCAGAAATGCCCGGAGTCGGAAGCGACCACGCGATCCTTGGGCAAGATGTCGTCCAGCGCCTTGCTCAGCGTCCGCGGATCGATGTACTGCGCGCTCAACTCATCGGGATAAGGACTGTGATGGTTGTCGCCCGACAGAATGCGCTCACGCGTCCGATCATTGCGGCGACCTGACTGAGCCGCGCCATTCTGTTTGAGCTCGGCCAGCAAGGCCTCGGCCGTCGCCTTTGCGTCCCCCAGCAAGGCAAACTGCACCGGCATCTGGTAACCGAGCTTTGGCGCTTCAATGTCGATCTGCGCGACCGTTGCTCCCCGCGCAATCAGCTTGCCCTTCTTTGTGGTCCATTGGGTAAGGCTCACCCCAAATCCGAGGATAAAATCGCTCTCGGAAATCAGTTCGTCTGCGACAGGCGAGGAAAAGCCACCGCTGATGCCAACGGACCATGGATTGTCCGCGAAAAGGCCGTGGCCACAGATCGACGTCGCCAACAACGCAGCCAGATGATCCGCCAGAGCGATCAGAACTCTCTTCGGCGTTGGACAATACGGCGCCGCGCCCAGCCAGGATAAGCGGACGCTTTGCCCGTGATATGGCCTCCGCGAGGCGACGCACGTCTTTCTGGTCCGGCTGCAGGCGCCCCGGCATCGGTGTCAATTCGAGGGGTGCGTTCGAGCCATTCATCTTTGCGTCCTGCACGTCGAGCGGCAGGCTGAGCACAACGGTTTGACGATCCCGCATGGCCCGCGTCACGGCGCGCAGCAAGTCGCTTCGTGCGGATTGTGGAGTGTAAGTTCGTTCTGAAACTGCGCCGACTGACCGTACAAGTTCGGCCTGATCGAAATAGAAATTCGATTTGACGTTTCCCGTCGGAACGTCCCCCGCCAGCACCAGCAGCGGCGTGCGACTTTTGAGCCTCGGCAATTCCGGTGATTGCGTTGGTAAGTCCGGGTCCGGAATGCACGCTCACAAGCGTCAACTCTCCGGTCGCCTTGGCATAGGCGTCGCCCATGCTCGCGGCGTTGCCTTCATGACGCGCCGAAATGAGTTCAACGCCCGCCTGAACCAGTCCGTGCGAGATCTTGAAATTGGCGGTGCCGAGCAATCCGAAGCAGCGGCGCGCGCCGAGCGCTGCAAGATCCTTTGCCAGGACTTCTGCGACAGTGTAATCGTTACTCAAAACACACCAACGGCCTTTGTTTCATTCTCTAACCTACTTATAACAATATAGGAAATACATGACAAACGACCGAGCGCTCGAACTCGGCGAGGGGAGGAATAGAAATGCGCGAAAGTTTGCGCTCGGTGTGGCTGCGGCAATTTTCGTCTGTTCGTCGGCAAACGCGCAGGAAGTTACCCTTCGCGCCGTCACAGCATTTGCTGAAAAAACTACCGATTCGCGCGGTTTCGAAACTTTCATCGAGCGCGTCAACGCGGACGGCAAGGGGATAATTCAGATCAACTACATCGGCGGGCCGAAGGCGATGCCACCTTTCGAGGTCGGCAACGCACTCAAGACTGGCGTCGTCGACATCGCAAATACGACGGGTGCGTTCACGACCAATGTCATGCCGAAATCCGACGCATGGAAGCTCACCGAGCGTCCGATGTCCGAGCTTCGCAAGAATGGCGGCTACGACTACATGGCCAAGCTCTACGCTGAGAAAATGAACGCCATTTTCCTTGCGCGTCTGGTCGACAACAATCCGTTTCATCTCTACTTGAACAAGCCCATAACGGGACCTGACCTGACGGGTTTGA
>CAWHQL010000023.1:0-126113 GCA_963831515.1 uncultured Alphaproteobacteria bacterium
CCGCGGTGCGCAGCCGGTCGATCAGTTCGCGACCGGTGCGGCTCGGCAAGCCATGCATCCTCAACGAGGAGTGTCCGGGATAGTTGAAATTGTCGATTACATCGAAAGGGAAGTCGTGGCGGTCCGCCAGCCATTCGATGAGCAACGCAGACTCCCCTGCGATAGCCTCAACCACGGCAGAATCGACCTCGCCATTCGCCTTGTGCGTGATGTCCGCGGCAAGCGACTTCGCGCTGTCATGGATGTTCTTGGCACGTTGAAATCGCGTGCCCGCGGCCGGAATTAGGCCCGCTGACAATGCGGTTGAGCCGGAAGGCGTCGCCTCGCGCTCTACGACAACAACCTCAACGCCCGCCTCTTTCGCACTCAGCGCCGCACACAGACCCGCGGCACCCGCCCCAATGATGAGAAGTGGCACTTTTGTGCCGGGGTCTTCGTCACCTACGGTAACGACCGTGCTCATGGCTGAGATGTTGCTCGTGCTCTGTCGACGCGCTGGACTTGGCGGTTCTTTCGTTTGTGTAGCATTATGAACGCAGGCGTTGGAACCACCGGCGGCCCTTGCCGCAGATTCGAAGCTCCAGATCGTGTCGATGCGTTTTCGAGATTGGACAGAGCTTGATGCGAAGGAACGTGCACACCTTTCCGCGAGCTCGGGCGCGTTTGCGCGCAAGCTTGACCCTCAGCTGAAAGCATTTGTCGAATTCGAAAGCGGTGTCGCCAACGGGCACGGTGTCCTGGACGCCATGCCGTACGCGGCCAAGGACGTGTTCATTTCGGCGACCCGCCTGCCGCACGGCGGCCTTGCGCAGCCCCTCCCCCTGGAACGATCTCCGCAGGCAACCGTACTCGACCATCTCGACCGCGCTGGCGCGTGCCGCATCGGCTATACGACGATGACCGAGCTCGCGTATGAGCCCTCGGGCTACAATGCCGTGCACGGCGCGCCGAAGAACCCGTGGAACTTCGAGTTCATCACCGGAGGGTCGTCGTCTGGCTCGGCCGTTGCCGTCGCAAGTGGATCCGCGGTTTTTGCGCTTGGATCCGACACCGGCGGCTCGCTGCGCATCCCGGCGCATTGCTGCGGCGTCACATCCTGGAAACCGACCTATGGGGTCGTATCGCTGGCCGGTGCGATGGCGCTTTCCCCGAGCCTGGACACTGTGGGCATCCTCGCTCGCAGCGCTTCGGACTTATATGAACCCGCGCGCGTTCTGCTCACTGAAAGTGGCCCTGAACCCATCCGCACGATCTCGGCGGTCAGGGATGTGCTCACTACCGCTGAGGCTCCGGTCGCAAGTGCCTGCCGTGACGCCATAGACGCAATCGCTGCCTGCGAAACTCGGGTCGGCGCGACCGATGCCATTGCAGCCATCAGCGCGCTCGACACTTATGTCCTCACCATCATGCAGGCGGAAGCTGCGCGCGCGCATCGAACGCTCCTGGATTCCGGCTCGCTTGACGTCACGTTGACGAAACGCTTGCGCAAAGGACTTCAGATCGACGACGAAACGCTGGCGGCGAATGTCTCGGCGCGATCGCAGATGGCAAACGAATTTATCGCTGAGGTGTTTAAAGATGCCCAAGCCATCGTAATGCCCATCCTGACGATACGGACACCACCCGTTGCGGAATGCGATCCGCGCGCGCCCGACTTCAAGCCAAAGACGCTTTACGAGCTCAGCCGCTGGACCCGCTTTGCCAACTTTCTTGGATTTCCCGCCGTCGCGATACCGGCCGGATTCGACGATCGTTCCATGCCGGTTGCTTTGCAAGTCGTTGGCAGACCGGGAACGGATCATTCGTTGATCGCATTGGCCGCAGCCGTGCAAAAACGAACCAACTGGCATGCGCGAATTCCCGCCGCAATCAGCGATCAGGTGATGTCATCTTATCCGGGACGGTTGGGATGACTGCTGAGCGGTCAAAGGCACTTCGCGGTTCTGGCTACGGTACTGCGGAAATCGAGTGTCCGCGTGGCAAAAGGATCGTCTAGCGCCCATGGCAGAAAGCGTGACATTGGTGACTGGTGCGAGCGGCTTCCTTGGCAAGGCCGTGATGAAGCTGCTCGCAGAGAACTCGCAGCGTGCAATCGGACTCGACCCGCGGCCATCGCCTACGACGCGGGTGGTGGACGCCCTTTCGGATCGAGCAACGCTCAAGACGTTGCTGGCTACGGAAAAAATCACGCACATTATCCACGCAGGGGGCGTTTCGGGCCCCATGGTCCTGGCGGACGATCCCGCCGAAGTCATCGCGATCAATGTGCTGGGGAGCCTCAACCTGCTCCATGCCTCGCTGGAAAGCGGTGTCAGCACTTTCGTGTATTGCTCATCGGCGGCCGCGCTCGGCAATTTCTACGAGGACGAACCTGTCAACGAACAATATCCACTGCGCCCAAATAACACGTACAGCGCTTCCAAGGCCGCGATGGAGATGGTGCTGCGCGGTCTTTGGGGCAAAGTCCCGATCGACCTTTGCTCACTGCGGTTCACCGTGATCTACGGTCCGGGACGCGAAACGAAGTTTACAGTTGAAGAAATTGTTCGCGCGGCGCTCGCGGGCACGCCCGCGCGAATACAACCGATGACCGACTGGCCCTATGTCTACATCGACGACGCCGCGCGCGCGGCCGTCCAGGCCTGCTTCTCCAAAGGCCGGAAGCAGCTCAGCTACTTCATTGCACATCCGGAAAAAGTCACTCCCGACGATATTGCTGCCGCTGCTGCGGCGGCGGGCAAGCCAGTGCGCCTCGAGATCGATGGCAGCAAACCAAAGGCCGCGCGGGGTCCGCTCGATATCGAGCCTGCTGCGCGTGACTTCGGGTTTCGCGCGCAAGTCGGTCATCGTGAAGGGGTTCGCCGCCTGATCGAGTCGACGCGCTAGAGGACAGGTTGCCGATCTCGTGCGCGGTCGTCATAGTCGCTCACCTTTAGTCTCGCGGGGGAAAATATGGATCTAAAACTTGCCGGCAAAACCGCCCTTGTCACCGGCGGCTCAAAGGGCATCGGCCGGGCCGCTGCCGAAGTTCTGGCCGGTGAAGGCTGTAACATCATTATCGTCTCGCGCAGCAGTGACGCATTGGCGGCAGCTAAGTCGGCGATCGCGCAGAAAACCAACGTGCGGGTCGATACGGTTACTGCCGACCTGTCCGACAGTGGCAAAGTCAACGAGCTTGCCCGCGACTATCCCGATATCGATATCCTCGTGAACAACGCTGGCGCTATTCCTGGCGGCAGTCTGCTCAACGTCGATGAGGCAACGTGGCGCAAAGCCTGGGACCTGAAGGTCTTTGGCTATGTCAACATGTGCCGCGCCTTTTACGCACTAATGCAGAAGCGCAAACGCGGTGTAATCATCAATGTTGTCGGGAACGCCGCCGACACGCACGATCCGGAATACATCTGCGGCGTCGCGGGCAATGCCGCCCTCGCCGCCTTCACACAGTCACTTGGCAGTGTTAGCGCTCGCGATGGCATCCGTGTCGTGGCGATCAATCCCGGCCCGGTTGCGACCGACCGCCTTGTCTCGCTCATGAAGAGGAAGGCACGCGATCGCACCGGCAGCGAGGACAACTGGAAAGACCTGCTCAAGCCGTTGCCATTCGGCCGTGGCGCCACCGCCGAGGAGATCGGCGCCGCCATCGCATTCATCGCTTCCGATCATTCGGGCTATACAAGCGGATCCGTCGTCACGATTGATGCCGGCCTTTCTGCTCGCGCCCAGGCCTTCTAGACGGTGATCCCATGCCACACCTGACGACTGACGATGGAGTGAAGCTCTACTACGAGGACACCGGCAAAGGCATACCGATCGTATTTGTTCATGAATTTGCTGGCGACGTTCGTTCCTGGGAGCAGCAAGTCCGTCACTTCTCGAAATACTATCGCTGCATCACGTTCAATGCGCGCGGCTATCCTCCGTCCGATGTGCCGAAGGATCAGGAAAAATATTCGCAGGAACGCGCGCGCGACGACATCCGCGCGGTACTCGATGCACTGAAGATCGACAAGGCCCACATTGTCGGCCTTTCGATGGGCGGTTTTGCTGCGCTTCATTTTGGGTTCACGTACGGCAATCGCGCCCGATCGGTCGTGGTCGCGGGCTGCGGTTACGGCGCGGCGCCTGGGGAGCGGGCGAAATTTGCCGAGGAAGCAGAAGCTTCGGCCAAGCGCTTCGAAGAATTGACGATGAAAAAGGCCGCCGAAGCCTATGCGCTAGGCCCAACCCGCGTACAGCACCAGAACAAGGACCCGCGCGGCTGGCGTGAATTCGCCGATCAGCTTGCCGAACACTCCACCGAAGGGGCCGCGTTCACGATGCGCGGGGTGCAGAAACGACGACCGTCGTTGTTCGATCTCGTCGACAAGATGAAGACCATCACCGTGCCGACGCTGATCATGACCGGTGACGAGGACTGGCCTTGCCTCGAACCCGGTATTCTCATGAAGAAGAACATCCCCACCGCCTCGCTCGTCGTGATGGGGAATTCCGGCCATAACATCAATCTCGAGGAGCCGGCAATTTTTAACGCGCACTTGTCGGATCTCTTTCAGGCAGCCGACGCCGGCGCGTGGCCGAAACGCGATCCGCGCGCAATGGCGGGCACAATTCTCGGACGCTGAGAAGATCGTTAGGTGGCGTTGTAACCGCCGTCGACCAGAAGGTCGGCGCCGGTCATGAAGCTTGACGCGTCGCTTGCGAGAAAGACCGCAGCCTGGGCGATCTCGCTTGGCTGCCCGAGCCGCTGCAGCAGATGCTTGGGGCCGGCCGTTCGCCGGGCCGTTTCCATGTCGCCAAAGCGCTTTACGAGCCTATCGGTCTCGATTGCTCCCGGCGATAATGTGTTGACCCGCACATTCTGCGCCGCGTGGTCGGTCGCCATTGCTTTAGCAAGCTGGATGAGCGCCCCTTTGGTCGCACAGTAGACGGCGCGTCGGGGTCCGGCGACGCTCCCTAGCTGCGAAGCGATGTGAATGACGCTGCCGCCACCGGCCTCGATCATTGCGGGCAGGAACGCGCGGCTCATCAGGAATGCGCCACCGACATTCACCGCGAACACTTTGTTCCAGTCGGCCAGACTAAGTTCGAGCACCGATCCGTTCGGATCATGGCCGGCCGCCCCATTCACAAGGATATGGATGGCGGCAAATTTGGCGAAAATCGATTTGGCGGCCGCCTCGACTTCACTTTCACTACTCACATCGCATGCAACGGCAATTGCCGCCGAGCCGATTTTTGCCGCAGTCGCGACAGCCGCGGCTTTGTCCAGATCGACACAGGCGACGTTCGCTCCGGCTTCAGCGAATGCGAGCGCTATTGCGCGACCGATACCGTTACCAGCGCCAGTAACGACAGCAGACTTGCGCGCGAGTGAATACTTTTCGACGAGCGTCATTTACGAGACCGCCGGTGTCGCGATGCGGCCTAGATAGGCCTCTTGTACGCGCGGATTAACTTTCAGCTCCGCGCAAGAGCCACTGGCAATTACGGAACCTGTCTGCAGAACATAGCCACGGCTCGCTGTCTCGAATGCATAGCGCGCGTTCTGCTCCACCAAGAGCACGCTTGTGCCAGAGGCGTTGATGGCTCGAATTTTCTGGAAGATGTCTTGAACGACGATTGGCGCAAGACCGAGCGACGGTTCGTCCAGACAAAGCAATTGCGGCTCAGACATCATCGCGCGGCCAAGCGCGAGCATTTGCTGCTCTCCCCCGCTCAGCGTTCCGGCATTCTGGCTGCTGCGTTCCGACAAACGCGGAAACATGGCGAAAACGCCATCGAGGCGTTGACGAATTTTCGCTGCGTCATTGCGGACATTGAACCCGCCGAGTTCGAGATTTTCCCGCACCGTCAGGAACGGAAAAACACGACGGCCCTCTGGAACGAGCGCAATGCCGAGCTTGCTACGCTCATACGAGGGCATTGTCGTAACGTCTTGGCCGGATAATACAATCGTGCCTGCCCGCGGCGGCAACACACCTGCGATCGCCCGAAGGGTCGTGGATTTTCCCGCCCCATTGGCCCCGATCAAGGCGACAATTTCGCCTTGCTCGAGCTGCAGTGAAATATCCCGGCAGACCGCGACTTGTCCGTAGGCGAGCTCCAGATCCCTGACCTCCAGTAGTGCGCTCACAACAACTCTCCGCCGAGATAAGCAGCAATCACTGCAGGATTTTTCTGTACCTCGGCCGGACTTCCTTCAAAAAGACGCCGGCCGTAATCCATGACCATAATCCGGTCAGCAACATTCATGACCAAATCCATGTTGTGCTCAACCAGGATCACCGTTGTCCCGTCACGCCGAAGCGACCGTATCCGATCGAGAAGGCCGTCGACTTCGGCAGCGTTAAGGCCCGCCGCAGGCTCGTCGATCAACAACAGCTGAGGTTTTGTGGCGAGCGCGCGCGCAAGTTCGAGCATCCGCTGCTCACCATACGACAACGATCCCGCAAGGACGTGCTGACGGGCCGACATGCCAACGAAATGCAACAACTGCACGGCGCGTTCGCGGCACCGTTGCTGATCGGCCTTGAAGGCCGCACCGTGCGTAACGTACTGCCACGCTGGGACGCGGTGGTGAACATGAAATCCCGCGATCACATTCTCCAGTACGCTAAGTTGTTTGAACAGTCGGATCTTCTGAAAAGTCCGGGCGATCCCAAGCCGCACGCGCCGATGCGCGGGTAGGGCAGAAAGGTCGGCGCCCTCGAACGACAGCGAACCGGAATCGGGCCGGTAAACACCGCTGATGAGATTGAGCAACGTCGACTTCCCCGCCCCGTTCGGACCGATGACGGCGAATATCGATCCGGCGGGGACCTCGAACGAAATGTCTGACACGGCTTTCACGCCGCCGAAATTCTTGTGCAGGCCCTGCGCCCGCAAAATGGCGCCGTCGGCTGGCGCAGTTGCGGCCGCGATGATCATGGCGACCGCACCACACCCAGCTTTTCCCCGACAACGCGAGCGGCCTGCGCAAGTCCGCCAGGCATGAAGAGAACGACAAACGTCAATGCCGCGCCGTAGACGACCAAACGCAAATCGCCAAAGCCTCGCAGGACTTCCGGCAAAACGGTAAGGAGAATGGCACCGAAGACCGGTCCGATCAGCGTACCCATGCCGCCGACGATCACCATGGCCAGGATATTGAACGCCTCGGTTATGAAAAACGCATCCGGCACCAGGGTGCCGACAAAACTCGCATAGAAACACCCGGCGGCACCGGCAATGGCCGAGCCAACGCCGAAAGCAAATACTTTCCAGGCGGTCCCGTTGATGCCAAGCGACGCCGCGGAAACCTCATCCTCGCGGATCGCGGTGAGCGTTTCTCCGATTGGAGATCGCACAAGCTGGCTCAACAAGATGTACGAGAGAAGCGCGAATCCTGCCACCAGGTAAAAGAACGCGGCGAGATTGCGAAAATCGGCGATGACCAAACCGCCAATGACCAGTGCTGGCGGGGGCGCAATACCGTAAATACCGAGCGGCCCCTGCGTCAGGCTGATCCAGTTCAGCAGAATCTGATGAACGATAACGGCAAAGCCAAGCGACGCTATCGCAAGATAGTGCCCGCGCAAACGCACCGCGAACAGCGAAAGGAAAATTCCGGCAATGCCGGCAAACGCTACACCCGCAATGAACGCAAACCAGAACGGAATTCCGAGTTTGACGATCAGCAGCGTCGAGACATAGGCACCCAAACCATAGAAAGCCGAGTGACCGAGATTCAGCTGGCCGGCATAACCGAGAATGAAATCTAATCCGATAGCGAGCAGCACATTGATCGCGCACACCGTCAGGTTTGTTCGCCAATAGGTGTCGTTGAAAATGAGCGGCAAAACGGCGATGGTCGCGATGGCGAGCGCATATCCCAACCACCGCGAGCGCAGCAATGCGCGCTGGCCAGGCAAATGCTGAGCAAGCGCGGGATCAGACATTTTCTTCGCGTCTTTCCGAAATGAGTCCCGTCGGCTTTATCGCCAGCATGAGCAGGAGGAGCCCGAACACAACGATGTCGATCAGTCCGGGATCGAGAAACTGCGTAGTGTAGCTTTCGATCAGACCGACGATGAGGCCGGCGAGAATGGTCCCTTCGACATTGCCAAAGCCGCCGATAATGACGATCGCGAAAGCCTTGACGATGACAGACGTGCCCGCGAATGGCGTCAGAACGAGAACCGGCGCGAGCATCGCCCCACCCATTCCGGCAAGCGCGGAAGCAATCACGAATGTCAGCATGATGAGTTGGTTGGGGTTGATCCCCATCAGGCCCGCGGTTTCGCGATCCTGCGATACGGCGCGCAGGGCCTTGCCGAGGTATGTGAACTTCATGAATGCGTAGAGCAGGATGATCGTCAGTGTTGAAACGACGATGATAATGACGTTTTGCCAGGAGACGAAAATGCCGGCGAATCGGATGACCTCACCGCTATATGGCGTTTCGAATGCATAGGGAATTGGCCCAAACCAGGCCAGCATCAGGTTCTGCATCATCACGGACACGCCGATCGTCGCGATCAGCGGGAGAAGCTCATTCCCCTTGTGTCTGAGTGGTGTGAAAATCGCGGCGTTGATGCCCCACCCAAGGGCTGCGCCCACCGCAAAGGCGACGGCAATACTCAGGATGTAGCCGCCGCCGACCAGATGCATGAAAAAATAAGCGGCGAAGGCACCGAGCGTGACAAAATCGGCGTGCGCGAAATTGATCTGCACGAGCACGCCGTAGATCAGCGTCAGGCCTAGCGCCACCAGAACGTAGAGACTTCCGAGTACGACGCCGTTGATCGCCTGTTGCAGGACGATCGTTGTGGTCATCGCCGGATCAGTTCCACTTCAGGCTTGTCCACGACATGTCCGGCTTGGTCTCCATGTAGTGGATGGTGTCCATCTTGACGTTCTGGTTGCTTTTGTCGAATTCGACGCTGCCTGTGACGCCCGAGTAGTTTTTGGTGTCGGCCAGCCCGTCGCGGATGGATTGAGCATCCTTTCCACCGCGCTTGACCACGTCGGCGATCAGCATGACCTGGTCGTAGGCGTGCGCATTCAGGTGCGTCGGATCTGCGTTGTATTTGGCTTTGAAGTCCGCGGCAAAGTTTTTCGCCACGTCTCGCGTATCGGTCGGATCGAACTGCACGATCCGTATGTAGCCCAAGGCGGCCTTACCAGCTTTCTGCTCGAAGCCAAACGGCAGCCATATGGTGCCGATCTGGATTGCGCTGCCGCCACCGCCTTTGGTGACCCCGGCCTGTGCCAACGCCTGCGTAATTTTCAGCCCCTGCCCTTCGAGAGTGTAGGTGGGGATCACGTCAACTTTGCCGAGACCCGCCACGCGCGTTGCAATTGAGGTGAAGTCATTGATGTCGCGGCCGAAGCCGATTTCGGCGAGCACCTTGCCGCCCAATTTGGTAAAATTGTCCTTGAACACCTGCGCGTTGCCGATGCCGGCATTGGTGTTTTCGAACAACAGGACTGCGGTCTGCGCATTCATCCGCTTATATGCATTCTCGGCAATATTGATGCCTTGCATCACCTCGTTCGGCATGATGCGGAATGTCCACGGATTACCAGGTTCCGTCACCTTTATCGAAGACGAACCGGCATTGATCAGCGGCACTTTTGCCTGCTCGACGACGGGCATCACGGCGAGTGTCGCGTCAGAACATTCTTCGCCGATAATGACGTCGGGCTTGAACTGCTCGATCAAACGCTTGGCAGCCTGTGTCGCGGGAAGCGGGCTGCAAGCTGAATCCTCGTATTGAACAACGAATTTGTAGCCGTTGACGCCGGCCTTGTTGAGCTGCTCCAGCGCGAGCTCAACGCCTTGCTTGTCTTGCGCCCCGAAATAAGAGCCCGGCCCCGACATGGGAAAAAGCGCGCCGATTTTGATCGTCTTGTCCTGCGCGTAAGCGGTTGGGCCGATCGTCAATAAACTGACTGCGATAGTGCCAAGAAAGAGAGCACGAAATGGCATTGTCATTGTCGTTGTCCTCCCAGTAACAATTGCCGGTGGCTGGAGAGCCTAGCAATCATCAGCTAGCCCGGTAAAGCAACCTGCCGTGTATTATGGTGCCGAAGACTGGCCTCTACGGCCATTTCCCGGGTCGTGTTCTCAAGCGGTTACGACCCTGATGTACGCGGGACATCAGGCAAGCTACGCTATCGCAAAACAGCCGGGCGGGCACGGTGACTCGGAACCATCCGTATTTCTTCGAAACGACTTTGAGCGGCTATGAGCTGCTCAACGATCCGCTGCTCAACAAAGGCACGGCGTTCACCGAGAGTGAACGCGATCTGTTTGAGCTGCACGGCCTTTTGCCACCACAAGTCACTGAACTAGATTTCCAGGTCACACGACGGCTCGACGCCTTTCGTGCACTGACGAGCAACCTGCAAAAATACGTGTTCCTGCGTGGTCTGCAGGACACCAACGAAACCCTGTTCTACGCGTTGCTGACTCGTAACATCGAGGAGATGTTGCCAATCGCCTACACGCCGACGGTTGGTCTCGGGTGCCAGTCATTCAGTCATATATTTCGCAAGCCGCGCGGTTTGTTTCTCAGCATCCCTCATAAGGACAAGATCCGCAGCATCCTTGCGCATTCGCGATTCGATGACGTTGAGGCCATCGTGGTCAGCGACGGTGAACGCATCCTCGGCCTCGGCGACCAGGGCGCCGGCGGCATGGGGATTCCAATCGGCAAGCTCGCGCTCTACACGGCCTGCGCCGGACTGCATCCCTCGACCACACTTCCCGTTCTTATCGACGTCGGAACCGACAACGCAGATCTTCTTGACGACCCACTTTACATCGGGTGGCGGCAACAACGCGTGCGTGGCGCTGCCTATGACGAACTGATTGACACCTTCGTCAGTGCCGTCAGTGAACGCTGGCCCCATGTCCTGCTCCACTGGGAGGATTTTGCCATCGGCAACGCCAATAGGCTGCTGGATCGCTACCGCACACAGCTCTGCTCATTCAATGACGATATTCAGGGCACCGCGGCTGTTGCGGTCGGCACGCTGCTGAGCGCGATCAATGTCACCGGCGTGCCGCTGACGCAGCAACGTATAGCCGTTCTTGGCGCAGGATCAGCCGGCACGGGGATTTGTGCGCTGCTGCTGCTCGCCATGATCGACGCGGGCTTGAGTGAGACGGAGGCTCGGAGTCGATTTTACCTTGTCGACCGACAAGGCCTGCTTGTTGACAGCATGAGTGGCCTGCAACCGTTTCAACTACCTTTCGCCCAACGCAGCGATCGTGTGGCCAGCTGGAAACGGGCACAACAGGACCGCATCAGTTTGGCTGACGTTGTCGTAAACGCCCATCCAACAGCGCTTATCGGAACATCCGGGCAGGCACGCGCCATTACCGAAGACGTTGTACGCAACATGGCAAGGAACACAGACCGGCCGGTGATCTTTCCCCTGTCGAATCCGACCGATCGGTGCGAGGCAACACCGGCTGATCTGTGTTCCTGGACGGAAGGCCGCGCCATTATCGCGACCGGAAGCCCCTTCCCGCCGATCAAGCGCAACGGCAAGGAATGTCGTGTCGACCAGAACAACAATGCCTATGTTTATCCAGGCATCGGGCTAGGCGCGATCGCCTGTGCCGCTCGCCATATTTCTGATGGAATGTTTCTCGCTGCGGCGCGCGCACTGGCCGAGCTATCCCCTGCACGGCACGACCCGCATGGCAATCTTCTTCCCGGCACTTGTCGAGATCCGGAAGATTTCATTCCAGGTCGCGCTTGCTGTCGCCAAACAGGCGCAGGCCGAAGGGCTTTCTGAAAAAATGTCTGAAGACATGATGGCATCTGCCATCAAGGAAAAGATGTGGGAACCCGCCTATGCCAGGTATGAGCGGCGGTTTCGCTAGAAACTGTTTGCGCACGAAGTTGAGCTAGCTATTTCCCGGCTGTGTCATGACTATCAATTCGACCTCGGAAAAATTCTCCGCATGGAATCCAGGGCTGGAATCCCAACTGCCGCGCGAGTATTTGCCGCTCGCGACGATTTATCGCGCTGAGAACGTCACAACTACGGCTGCAAAAGCACACGAATTGAGCGACTTCTGCGGCTTGCCAGCCGAGGAACTTGTCGCATTTCGCGTGGAGAGACTGATCGTTCACGAGTTACTGGTTCACGTCACGACCGGCATTGCGGTTCCTGACGGCCGTGACGACGAGGATCTGGGTAAAAACTTCCGCGGGATTGCCGCAACAATTCTCAATCGATTCATCACACCTCATAGAGAGGAATTGGCGCGCGTTTTCGAAGAGCTCAAGAACAAGGCTTCCACCATTGTCGAACGCGAGCTCTCGCAGGTATTGACCCGAACCAACACTGCGACAAAACAACCGGTCGGTCAGCGGTGGCCATTCTCCTCTGCAAAGTCGCGAAAACCATCGCAGCCTTCCGAATCGGTCGGGGAGCGGGATCTTCGCATTGCTTCGGAGTGGCTGAAAAAAGCTCAAACGAGCAACGACCGCCTAGAAGCGGCTTGCTTCGCTGCCCTGCACAAGGTCGCAACTGCGGTCATCGGCCGCCATGGCCGGCTATTGGGAGACAAAACGCTGCTCGAAGGGCTGGCGGTAACACTGCTGTGTAACGATTTTGGCAGCGAGGTTATTGGTGAAGCCATCCGGCCCTTGGTTCAAGAGGCCGTTGCCTCTGAAGGCTTCCGATTTTTGCCACGGCAAGACAAGCCGGTGGTGATGAACGTCAAGGGCGCATCGGCATCTGGAAAAAGTTCGATGCGTCCGCTGCAGAAGCACTTGGCCGGAAAACTCAATCTGCCGTGGCAGGAGTTCGCGCTGATCAGCCCCGATATCTGGCGAAAATTTCTTTTGGACTACGCAACGCTTGGCGCAGCCTACAAATATGCCGGCACACTGACCGGACACGAGATTGAAATAATCGACAAAAAACTCGACCACCGGATGGCTGCCAGGGCCTCCAGAGGAGAGATGCCGCACTTGTTGATTGACCGTTTTCGTTTTGACAGCTTTGTGCCCAACCTGGAGGAAGGATCAAGCCGGTTGCTGACGCGATTTGGCGACCTCGTCTACATGTTCTTCATGATCACACCACCGGAAACGACCGTCGAACGAGCGTGGACGCGTGGGCTGAAAGTTGGCAGATACAAGGCGGTTGAGGATCTTCTGGCTCATAATGTCGAAGCCTATGCCGGCATGCCTGAGTTGTTCTTCACGTGGGCACTGATAGCCGGAAAGAGGGTCCATTATGAGTTTCTCGACAACAGCGTGGCAGACGGTTCTCCGCCACGGACAGTGGCTTTCGGATGGAATGGAGAGATGACCATTCTCGACATAAAGAGCATGATCGATATCGAACGTTTCAGGAAAATTAATATCCAGGCGCAGCAAGCCACCGACGTCTATACCAACACGAATCTCTCACCGCAGAATAACGTTGATTTTTTGAAACGCTGCGCTCGTTTGATTCCGGTCATCAATTTTGCCGATTATGAAACTGGCCACATCTATGCCCGGCTAGAGCGCGGCAAATGGGTGTGGCGCGACGATCGGCAGTTCGACAGGGCACTCGACAACGCTGACGCAAGAGCAGGTCTACTTGCAATCGCGCCCAACACTTATTCTTCAGCCGTGGATGCCGAGCAAACACAGACCGACGTAACAATAGAGAAGATGCACACCTTGGGCGCTTGGGGCATACGCAATTCGTGAATTCGCCGCTTTCGCAATCGAACAAAGAGCCGAACGATTGCATTCATCAAGCGGTCATGTTTGATTCCGCGATCACACTTCGAGAAAGTATGCTGCAGAGGACGAACCTTCGATTGACCACAGAAAAGGCGATATCGGCCGATGTAGAGCGAGGTTGCTTCGAACCGTGCAAAATCGCTGTGCTGGTACCTTGCTATAACGAAGAGGCGACCATCGCCAAAGTTGTCGCTGATTTTCGGGCTGCGTTGCCGGCCGCGAAGATTTTTGTTTTCGACAACAATTCGACGGACGATACAAGGTCAGTCGCTGGCGCTGCCGGCGCCAGCGTGTTTTTGGAGGCGCATCGAGGCAAAGGCTTCGTCGTGCGCCGCATGTTTTCGGACGTAGAAGCTGACGTCTATGTATTGGTAGACGGAGATGCGACCTACGATGCGTCGAGCGTCCGGCTGATGGTCAGAAGGCTCCTTGAGAACCGCCTCGACATGGTGGTTGGCGGCCGCATCGAAAGCGAACAGGCGGCCTATCGAACAGGCCATCGGACCGGCAACAGACTTCTATCCGCGTTTATCGCATTTGTATTCGGCTCCACCATTAAAGACGTGCTTTCGGGCTACCGTGTATTCTCACGACGTTTCGTAAAATCGTTTCCGGTTTTGTCGGGCGGCTTCGAGATCGAGACTGAGCTTACGATACACGCACTCGAACTTGGTTTGGCGATCGATGAAATCGTCACGCCCTATCGCGCGCGACCGACGGGATCCGCCTCGAAACTCAACACCTGGAGCGACGGCTTCAGAATTCTTCTGACTATTCTCAATATCTACCGCGCCGAGCGCCCGCTGACGTTCTACAGCTGCCTTGGTGCAATGGCAGCGGCCTCATCGATCGCTCTGGCGATCCCGATTGTGGTGACCTATCTGGAAACGGGCTTGGTGCCTCGCTTGCCCACCGCTGTGCTTGCCACGGGGCTTATGTTGTCAGCGCTCTTGTGCATGGCCGTCGGGCTCGTCCTGGACACTGTGACGCGCGGCCGCCGTGAAATGAAGCTGCTTGCCTATCTTTCACATCGCGCTCCAGACCAGGAACATCGGCAGGTCTGAGTTTATTCCGGCGTCCAGCTCACGATAACGTAACGCACGCGCGGTCTTAAGCGATGTATAATTTGCCTCCTGTCTTTTAGAGACGAGCATGGAGGCGAAAATGCGCATCTTGGCGACGATTGGCGCGCTGGCGATAATTCTCGGCCTCGGCGCGGCGGTATTTTTTTTCGGCGGCTTTTATAGTGTCGCAGGTACCGCGGAGGACCCAGCGATCGTCAAGTGGGCTTTGATCAAAGTTCGCACGGCGTCAATCGATCGCCAGGCGCACGATCAGCCTCCCTCCTCCATCAATGAGCCTGCCAGCGTGCAAGCCGGCGCCAAGGCCTTCGCTGCGCATGGCTGCGCGAATTGTCATGGCGCACCCGGCGTCAACTGGGCGAAGTTTTCGGAAGGCCTGCATCCCGATCCGCCGGATCTCAAGGAGGTCGTCGATCATCGCTCACCGTCCCAATTGTTTTGGGTGATCAAAAATGGGATCAACATGACCGGCATGCCCAGCTTCGCCTTGGCTGGAGCGAAAGATGATGAGATTTGGTCGATGGTCGCCTTTCTGAAGAAATTGCCAAATGTATCCGAAGCCGACTACAAAGCGTGGACAACCCCTCCGGCGGCGGCGCCACCATCGTCAACGGTAGCCCCTCCGCCCGAGCCACCCGCAGAAAGCAAATAACGCAAGAAGCGTCTAGAATCCTTCCATGGGCTTTCTGCAACTTTACGCTCGCGCTCTTGCGAAGCTTGGCGCTGACCGCCGTCTGGGCTGGCTTCTCGCGCTCGCCAATATCGCTGTCGCTTCGGCACTGTTCGCCGAGCCGGTCCTTTTTGGCCGCGTCATTAATGTGCTCGCGGCGGCGCAAGCCGATGTCGAATCCGTCGACTGGACGAAGCTCTGGATCCTGATCGTTGTTTGGGCAGGTTTGGGCCTATACACGATCCTCTGCGGGACACTCATCGCCCTCGTTTCGGACCGCCTGGCTCATCGCCGTCGCCTTGCCGTGCTCACAGGCTACTTCGAGCATGTTCTACAGTTACCGCTCGCCTATCATGGCGAAACTCACTCCGGCCGACTGATGAAGATCATGTTGCAGGGCACCGATGCCCTGTGGGCCTTCTGGCTCGGTTTTTTCCGCGAACATCTCGCCGCCTTTGTGTCGCTCTTCATCCTCGTCCCACTGGCCCTCTTTCTCAACTGGCGAATGGCCATCCTGCTCATTGTCCTCTGCGTTCTGTTTGCTGTACTTATCGCACTGGTGTCGCACAAGACCGAAACTTTGCAACGCGACGTGCAGACACATCATTCCGACCTCGCCGAACGAGCATCCGACGCACTGGGTAACATCGCGTTAGTACACAGTTTCGTGCGGGTTGAATCGGAGGTGGTTGCGCTTAAGTCGGTCGGCGACCGTCTACTGGCCGCGCAATATCCGGTGTTGTCATGGTGGGCCATCGCCACCGTACTTACACGTTCAGCAACAACGCTGGCAGTTATATCAATCATCGCCTTGGGTGCCTGGCTATTCCGGAAAAACCTGATCACAGTCGGGGAAATCGCTACTTTCATGGCTCTCGCAGGAATGATTGTTACGCGCCTTGAGCAGGCGGTCGGATTTGCCAACCGCATGACGCTCGATGCAGCACGGCTTCGCGAATTTTTCGATGTGCTCGACACAACGCCCGCGATGCACGATCGGCCCGACGCGATAGATCCCGGCCGCTTCGTCGGACGCGTGGAGTTCGACAATGTTTCATTTGCTTTCGACGGCACACGTCCGACTGTTTCCGGACTAAGCTTTGTTGCCCTCCCTGGTGAAACGGTGGCGCTCGTGGGTGCGACCGGTGCTGGCAAGTCGACCGCACTTATGTTGCTGCACCGGGCCTTCGATCCCCAATCAGGCTCGATCCGGATTGATGGCGTTGATATACGCGACATTCAAATTTCCGCGCTCAGACGAAACATCGGCGTCGTGTTCCAGGAAGCCCTACTGTTCAATCGATCGATCGCGGAAAACTTGCGCGTCGGCAAACCCGATACAACTGATGAACAGATGCGCGATGCCGCGGCTCGCGCGCAGGCGCTCAATTTCATCGAGTACAACGTCGAAGGCTTTGACGCCTTGGTCGGCGAACGCGGCCGGTCGCTGTCGGGCGGCGAGCGTCAGCGACTGTCAATCGCGCGAGCGCTGCTCAAGGATCCACCGATCCTGATTCTCGATGAAGCAACCAGCGCACTCGATGCCGCTACTGAAACGCGCGTGCTGACGGCCCTTGATGAGGTAATGAAAAATCGCACCACGTTCGTCATCGCCCACCGTCTCGCCACGATCCGCAACGCGACGCGCATCCTCGTGTTCGACCATGGCCGCATCGTCGAAATGGGTACATTTGACGAGCTGAAGAGACTGGGTGGCCGTTTTGCAGAGCTTACCGAGGCCCAGTTCGCACCGGTCGAGGCATAGGAGCCAGCAAGGCAACTCCGCCGGCAATTGTGGCTAGCACCGCCAGGTACCCGTAGCGAAAGTCCGATGCGACCCCAACGGCAAAAAAAGTTGCGACGTAGATCGCGGCTGTTGCGCATAGACCAATGGCGAAGGCGCCCTCCGGCGTCTCGCGACGCCGCCAGGCCAAGCCACATATGGCAATGCATGCGACAAGCCAGGTGCCGGCACGAAACAAGGGCGTTGGCTTCAGCACGTCATGAAGACGCTTCAGCGCCGCAAACGCAGGCCGATCGGGGAAGACCTCCCGGTCCGGACGTTCGACGTCGGCTACCCACATTGTGAGATTTGCGCCCGTGAGAAAATTCCACATGAATCCGGCGCGATGTTTGAGATAGGCGATGGGGTGACGAAAGACGGCACGAGCCCACGCACTTTGAACGATGGGGGTGCCAAATACCTTTTCGTCCTTTTCCAGCTTGCGCATGACGAATTCGCACGGCTCGAGCCGCCAATAGATGTCCCACTCGGTTGGCCGGTAGCAACCATCCAAAAGCAGCTTCAACTCGGACGGAGTCCATGTAACCGGAAACTGGTTCTGTTCTGTGAAGTGGCTGATGCCACCGAGGTCAAACACCATGATCGACTGCAAGGGATGTTGCCGCGTGACGCCCATCACGCCGTAGTAAACAAACTGGACAAGCAAAAAGAACAGAACCATGGCGGGAACGAACGCGATAGCCGCCCGCTTCCAGTAAACCTTCATTGGCCACGCAATGTAGGCGGCGAGGATCGGTGCCGCCGTCAGTGCATTCGGGCGCAACAAAACACCAAAGGCGCACAACACGATCGCCAAAACCTGCGCCAGGACACGCAACCTTTCACCGCGGCCGAGGGTTGCGAACACGAGGACGGCGGCCAACAGCCACGTGGTCGAAAACAGCATGTCGCGCCAGATAATGCCGACAAAGGCGAAAGCCGGTGGCGCCAGCGCCAGAATGGGTACACACACCGCGACCCACATCGATCGGCGCGCCAGTGCGAGCGCCAACAACGCGAAGCTCAGCCAGTAGAGGCTTGCTATCAGCAGAAACATGCTGCCCGACCCCGGTGCTATCGGGTCGATCAACCTCCACAGCACGGTCATCGCCGGAGATTGCCAGTCGCCGAGCGTGTGTTTGGCGATGTCTTCGTAGACGAACTTCGCATCATAAGTCATGACGCCGGGATAAAAGACCAGAAGCGTCAGGCCATAACCGGCGGCTATCAGGATCGCGACCGCAATCAGCGAGCTCCGCGACGCTGCCCGTGGCGCATCAGGCGAGCGAGACATAGATGTCTCCCGAGTTGGCCGAATGCGGCAGTGCGGCTATCCAGGCGGCGATGTCAGCGCTGGCGACCCAATCGGAATGCACGAGCGTCTGACTTTCGCCAAGCGCCGCGTTGAAATGTTCAAACCCGAGCGCAACACATCGTTCGACGCAAGCAAGCGCAACATCGCGCTGGATGGTCGTGAACTCGAATGACATCGCATTGACGGTTCGCGATAGCCCAAGCAAGGCCTCGTATTCGAAGCCTTCCACATCGATTTTGATAAATGTCGGCACTCCGTGACGTGCCATCAGTAAATCAAGCGTCGTGACCGGAACGCGAATTGCCTGGCTCCAGCGCTGCGTTTCCCATCCCGGCGCGCCGCGCGCTGCGGTGACCATTTCGTTGGACGCAGTTGAAACAGTCGGATTATCGGGATTGATCATCAGGCCGATCGTTCCCGCTGCACGGCCGACCGCCACCGCTTCGATGGCAACGTCGCGATTGCGCCCGTAGAGCAATTTGAGCACTTTGGCCGCAGCGGGTTGGGGTTCGGCCGCCACAACCCGCGCGCCAAGCCGTCGGAACGAGGCGACGCGATCACCGACATGCGCACCGATGTCGAATACGAGATCGCCGGGCCGCACAAAACGGGCGTAAAGCCGATCCATAGCCGCGGCCCTGGGACGGTCGCCATAGTAGATATAAAGCGATCGGGCGATACCGCGTACCGACCTTAAAGTTTGTAGCACCGCCTCAGCTCGAATTTGACTGCCGCGCCGGCGCTGCAATTTCCAGAGCAGGCAGCGCCAGCGCATCCAGTCCGGCTGGAACGATCGTCTCTTCGGGCAGCCGGCCAATGCCGATGCGAGCAAACAGCCTGCCGAGTGAAGGCCATGCGGTAATCATTGCGAACGGGATCGATAACGCGGGGCCTCCAGCGAGAAATAGTGCATAAGGAAGCGCGGTGGGCTGCATCGTCGCCAGAAGCCCGAGCGTGGTACAGCCAAGCAGCGTGTGCGGCCACAGACTTCGCGCGCCCTGAGTAAAAGGCACTGCGTGGTCTTCGCGCGTCTGACCTATCCAGCCAATCTCGCGACCCAGGATCAGGCCGGACAGGAAAATCGTGTGGCCGAACCAGACAATCGGACACAGCAGGACCGAGTAAACTGCTTCGATGACGAAGTTGGCAACGAAACGAGCGGTGCCACCGAACTCATGTTGCAGCTTCGGTCGTAGCAGGATGTCGATCGCACTGGCGATTTTCGGTGAGAACCACATCACCAGGACGCAGACGAACAACGCGATGCCGGCGTCCGCGCGCATAAAGTCGGCGGGCGTTTCAACGAACGCGACCGCCAGCGTGCCAAGCACCAGCATGCCAATCCATGCCGGTGATCCGATGAACATCAGAATTGCGAGCCCAAGCTGATAGCGACTGACCGGCTTGAGCCCGGGCATGGTGAGGAAACTCCAGTACTGCATGTTGCCCTGACACCAGCGCAGATCTCGACGAATGAATTCGAGCAAGGTCGGTGGGTTTTCTTCCCAGCCGAGTTCTTCGTCGGGCAGAACGCGCACGGAATATCCGGCGGCGCGCATCAATGCGGCTTCAATCTGATCGTGGCTCAGTATGTGGCGGGCTTCGCCCCCGCCCCGCGACAACATTGGAAGTTCGCAATGTGCAATGAACGGACGGAGTCGAAACACCGCGTTGTGACCCCAATAGGGTCCGCAGTCTCCTTGCCACCACGCACTACCGATCGTGTAGGAGCGCATGCCAAGCCTCATGCCGAACTGGAAGACACGTGCAAACGCGCTGGTCGACGGCAAGCCAACGACAAGTCCTTGCAGAATCCCCAGTTTGTGATCAGCCTGCATGAGCCGGACCAGCAACAAGGTTGCCTCGGCAGTCATAAAACTATCGGCATCGAGTGAAACTGCAAATTCGTACTTGGCACCCCACTGCTCGCAGAAGTCCCGAATGTTTCCGGCCTTGAAGCCCGTGTTGGTGGTGCGCCGGCGATAAGTCATCGCAACGCGGCTGTCCCAGACATTCGCCAACTCCGCGAACTGCGCTTCCTCCACAGTGGCGATTTGCGGATCGCCGGTGTCGCTCAGGACGTACAGGTGGAAACGATCACCGAACCCTGACTTTTCGAGACCGCTCAATAATGGCCGAAGATTCCGGATCATCCGCTCAGGCAATTCGTTGCGGATGCAAAGCAGAATGGCAGTCGACGCAACGATCGGCTCATCGCCGCGGATGCTCGCCACCTGGGGGATCACTGTGGCGACCGGATCTTGCGAAAACCGCAAAATCAAGAAACCGATGAGGGCGTTCCAGAATCCAGCAACCATCCATGGCAGCGTGATCGCGAAAAAAATGATCAGCACGATATCAAGTGCGCTGAAGCCGCCGGGCGACAATGCCACCGCGGCCAGGGCGATCAGTGCGACCATGGAGACCGTAAACAACCCGGCAAACAGCGCGCGCCGACCGGAGATGGAATTTCCGGCAGCCTGTGCTTGTTTGGATTGAAGTGCGGAACGCTCTAACAATCGACTATGATCTCGGAAAGACCGTGCGAACTAGATGATATAACACAGCAAATGTCTCAAATAGTCCAATAGGGCTCGAACATCGTGGCGACCAACACAGCTCAGGCGCTCTGGTACGTCGCACCAGGACAGGCCGAGATTCGCGAGGAAAAGCTGACGGCGCCCAAGCCTGGCGAGGTCCGCGTGCGCGCTCTTTTCGGCGCATTGAGCCGCGGGACTGAGGCGCTGGTGCTAGCCGGGCGCGTGCCGGAGAGCGAATTCGAACGAATGCGCGCGCCATTTATGGGTGGCCATTTTCCGTTTCCCGTAAAATACGGGTACGCAACCGTGGGTCAGGTGGAGGATGGTCCGGAGAAACACCTTGGCCGCACTGTTTTCGCACTCCACCCGCATCAGCACCACTTCAATATTCCCGAGAGCGCCATTGTGGCCTTGCCCGAAGCTGTGCCGCCGCGGCGAGCGGTGTTGGCTGCCAATATGGAGACGGCCCTCAATGCCGTGTGGGATGCGGCGGCTGGGCCCGCAGACCGGATCGCAATTGTCGGTGCTGGCGCGGTCGGTGCGCTTGTCGCATTCTTGTGCAGCCGTCTTGTTGGTGTGGAAGCGACACTCGTCGACATCAACGAGAAGCGCGCCGAGCTCGCGAAGAAGCTTGGTGTTCGCTTTGCGACGCCCGACAATGCCAAAGGCGACTGCGATGTGGTCTTTCACGCGAGTGGCAGCGCAGCTGGACTTTGTACTGCACTTTCTCTCGCCGGCGACGAAGCGAGCGTACTCGAACTGAGTTGGTACGGTGACTCGCCGGTGACAGTTCCACTCGGCGGCGCTTTCCACAGCCGCCGCTTGCGACTGATTTCGAGCCAAGTTGGCCGGATCGCTGTGTCGCACCGGGCGCGCTGGACGCATGGCCGCCGGCTCGCGGCGGCAGTTCGTTTGCTTGCCGACCCTTGCCTCGATGCGCTCCTCGCTCCCGAGGTCGGTTTTTGCGACCTACCGCGGCGGCTACCCGATATTCTTGACGCCAGAAATGGCGTTGTCTGTCAGCTCATCTCTTATCCGTAAGGAGGGTTTCTTGTTCGCCGTCGAAGTCCGCGACCACATCATGATTGCCCATTCTTTTCGCGGAGTTGTTTTCGGTCCAGCGCAAGGAACACATGGTGCCACCTTCGTCATCGACGCAGCTTTTTTTGCTGAAACGCTCGACCGAAACGGCATTGTGATCGACATCGGACGCGCACATGAAGCGCTCAAGGCAGCATTAGCTCCCCTGAATTATCGCAATTTGGACGAACTGCCGGAGTTTAAGGGCTTCAACACCACGACCGAATTTCTGACAAAGCATATTTTCGATCAGCTGGCCAAAGCCGCCCGCGCCAGCGAACTCGGCCGCGACGGTCACGAACTCAAGGCGATACGCGTCGCAATTTCGGAGTCGCATTTGGCGCGCGCTTGGTACAAGGCGGATCTGTGGTGAAGCGTCTAGCTTTCGCCGTGCCGGGTGATCTCGCAACCCCGACCGGTGGCTATGCCTACGACCGGCGTTTGATCTCGGAGCTTAGCAATCTCGGCTGGCAGATCGATGTCATTGGGCTGGGGGACGGTTTTCCATTGCCAAGCGAGCAGACGCGCGCCGAGGCAAAAGCGCGCCTTTTCGACATTCCCAAAGGCCGCACTGTCGTGATCGATGGGCTGGCGCTTGGTGCTTTGCCTGAAGCGGCGTCTCAACTTCGTACTCGAAACGCACTCCTGGCATTGGTCCACCATCCTCTGGCTTTTGAGACAGGGCTGTCCGCTAAAGATGTCGGTAAACTACGCGCCAGTGAACGTGAGGCACTCGCCGCAGTCAACGCCGTCGTCGTAACAAGCACTGCAACGCAACGGTATCTGGTCGAGGATTACGCAGTCCCCGTTCAACGTATCTTCATCGCACCGCCTGGCAGTGATCCAGTGGCGCCAGCGAAAGGAAGTACAGACGGTGTCGTCCGCCTCCTGTCAGTTGGGGCAATAGTGCCACGGAAAGGTTTTGACGTGCTGATCGCTGCGCTTGGGATGCTTACCAAGTTGCCGTGGCATTTGACGATTGTCGGCGATCGCACGCGTGCCCGACACACGGCCGCTCAGCTCGATGCTGATATCGCGCGTCACAGGCTGGGCGATCGAGTTGCAGTTCTTGGTGAGGTAACGCCGCAGCATCTTGCTGAGCTTTACGTCGAGGCTGATGTGTTCGTCCTTGCCTCACATTTTGAGGGTTACGGCATGGCTTATGCCGAAGCCATTGCCCGAGGTCTTCCCGTGATAGGCACTAGCGCAGGCGCGATACCGGAGACGGTGCCGGCTGGCGCGGGAATCCTCGTGAGGCCGGACGATCCGACCGCGCTTGCTGAGGCGCTGCGCCGGACAATTGAAGATCCAACCGAGCGACTGCGCCTGGGCGGTGCCGCGCGAGCGGCTGCCGCCCGCCTCCCGACTTGGCAGGCTTCTGCGAGAGTTTTTGCGCGTGCAATTGAGGCCACGGGATGAGCGGCTTTTCGACCAGGTGGTTGGCGTTGCGCGAGCCCTACGACTGCCGCGCGCGCAACATCGAGGTTTTAGGCGCCGTCACGGAGGAGCTTAAGGAGCATCGCACACTACACATTGCCGACCTCGCCTGCGGCACCGGATCGACGATGCGAGCTGTGAGTCCATTGTTGGGCGCGCAACAAGTATGGCAACTCATCGACAACGATATCGCGCTACTCTCTGAGGCAATCGCTGCACCCGCTCTTGAGCGTGTAGCCGCAACGACCGTTGTCCTCGATCTAAATCGCGACCTTGATACGGCGCTCGAAGGTCCTATCGATCTGGTCACCACATCGGCATTGCTCGATCTCGTTTCCGAGACGTGGCTCGAGCGCCTCGCGGCGATGATCGCCGCTCGATCAATCCCGTTCTATGCGGCTCTGAGCTACAACGGACGTATAGAGCTAACCCCCCGCGACCCTTGTGATGCGTCCATCGCTGCCGCGATCAATGCACATCAGCGCACCGACAAGGGTTTCGGGCTGGCGCTTGGCCCCTCAGCGGCAAGCTTTGCTGTCACTCGCTTCCAATCGCTCGGATATTCTTTGATACAAGGAAATTCCGATTGGCTCATTGGTCCGAACGATTGCGAAATGCAATCGGAAATACTTTCGGGTTGGGCGAGCGCTGCGGCAGATACGGGCAAGCTGACCGCAGCCGATACAAACGCATGGTTGGTGCGACGCCGGAGCGCGATCAACGCAGGCCTTTCGTCAATTCGCGTCGGTCACGTCGATGTGTTCGCTGTGCCGATCGGCACCCGCTGAGCTGAGAGGTCGCAGTCGAACAGCACTTCGTCGTCAATCAGATGTACGCGGATCGGAGGACGCAGTGCGTGATCGATACTCTCGATCTCAGGCAGGATCACGCTCTCGCGGCCAGAACCGATAATCATCGGTGAGACCATCACGTGCAGGCGGTCAAGGCAGCCCGCGGCAAGAAAGCGCGATACAGTATCCGCGCCGCCCTCGATCAGTATTCGGCGAACGCCGCGCGTAGCTAGTGCGCTCAGGATCGCTGCCGGAGCAAGCTGACCATCGACCACCGGCAAGGCGATCACCTCTACGCCCGGCGGCGGCGCGCAGGGCGTGCCGTGCGCGATGATCAACAGCCGGCGAACGCCGTCGGCCGCGAAGACCCGCGCATTGGCGCCCAGACGACCACTAGGATCGATTACCACTCGCACCGGCTGAGGCCCACTGACCCGCCGCACAGTCAACTGTGGATCATCCGCGATGGCCGTGCCGACACCGATGACAACACCGTCCATCAGCGACCGCAGCCGGTGCAGGTGCGCGAGGCCTGCCGGCCCGTTTATATATTTGGAATGGCCTGTTCTTGTCGCTATGCGCCCATCAAGCGACTGGCCGATCTGACCGAGAATCACGAGATCATCCACTATGCCTCTCCGCAACGGCCCGAACATCTCGCCCCATGGTTGCGGTAGAGGCTGGACCTTAGTACGGAACATATTGCTAAACTCTGCCCACGGGTCGCATGCCTCGCCTGCGGAGGTGTTAGGGTCAGCCGGGACACTTGCCATTACCAAAATCTCTCAATGTCGCGGGACTTAAAAGCCATGACCGCGTTGTAAACACAGTCACCCATTAGGCTGGCACAAATCGAGCCTATCCGGGATCGGAATGATGACAAGCCAGCGGTGTTCGTTACATTGGCGGGCTGCAAAGAACGGAAAACTCTGGAATGAGTACAGTGCGGACGGGGACAAGCTCGACACTCTTCGGCAACAAGGGACACATTAGCGTTAGCCGCGGCGTTGCTGAATTCAATAGTCGTCGGCCAGTTCTTATTACTGCCCAGGACGAAAGTCTTCTGGCGCTACCAGTTGACGGGCTCGATGACGCGCGCCTGGCCGAGTTTACGGCGCTATGCGCATCTTCCGAACCATACCTTGTCATTACTGCTCGACGCGCGCTTGCACTCGGGATCGACACAAGAACTTCGATGGGGGTTCAGCTTTCAGCAACCGATAACGCGGAATCCATCCTGGCCTTCGTCGGTGACTCAACGATCGAAGGCGTGCCAAACGCACTGCCCGCCGGTCGCGCCGCCGCGGCAGCAATTCAACTCGTGAAGTTATCTCATAACCTACCCGCAGTGTTGGCCGCCGACCTAGGCCGGCAAGTCCCGACGAGCGAGCATGGACTCGTGACAGTTGAAGCAGGCGCAGCGGAAAGCTTTTTTGACAACGCAATTCAGTCTTTGACGTTGGCAAGCGAAGCTGTAGTGCCGCTCAATTCAGGTTCAAGCGCCCGTTTCATCGTATTTCGCGACGCCATGGGCGGAAACGAGGTTGCTATCATCGTCGGCAAACCGGACTTCGCCAAACCGGTGCCCGTGCGTTTACATTCGGCATGCCTGACGGGCGATGTATTCGGGTCGCGGCGCTGTGACTGCGGCGATCAGCTTCGGCTCGCGATTGCACGTCTGGAGGACCTCGGTGGAGGCGTTATCCTCTACTTGGCACAGGAAGGCCGCGGCGTTGGTCTTGCCAACAAGATGCGTACCTATCAGTTGCAGGATGACGGCCTGGATACCGTCGACGCCAATACCACCCTCGGTTTCGACGACGACGAGCGCGACTACGGTGTCGCCGCGCGCATGCTTGAAATGCTTGAATGCACGCGCGTTATTTTGCTCACGAATAACCCTACCAAACTCGATCGCCTCTCCAAGGCTGGAATTGAGATCGTCAGCCGAATGGCACTCGAGGCGCCCATAAATGCCGACAACCGCCGCTATATGACCGCAAAAGTGACTCGGGCCGGGCACCGGCTCGGCCATCTCGTCGCTTCCCTTGGCGACCCTTCATAATCGAAGCCGCGCTGGCAACACGCAGCGGCGCTGCTATCGTTACAGCAAGCGTCCTGCGAAGCTAGTGGATGGTGGGGTCCATGAAGCGTGATGTGCCGAGCCGATTGATCGGCGACTTGACGTTTCTAGACGTTTCAAAATGCTTGCGCGCGAGTTCGATCCTTTGCATGCCGATCGGCTCCATCGAGCAGCATGGCCCTCATCTGCCACTCAACACCGATGTCGTGCTGGCCGAGGAATACACCCGTCGCATTGTTGCCCGTTGGGGCGAGTCCTTCGATCTATGGCAATTGCCAACGCTGGCCCTTGGGCTTGCGCGTGAACACGACTGGGCTGCGGGCACGTTGTCCCTGTCAATTCAAAGCATGACTGCATTCATGCGTGATCTCGGACGTGAAATTAGGCGCAGCCTGCCTGCACGCAACGTCGCTATTATAAATGGCCACGGCGGGAATCGCGGAATCCTGGAAGCGATGGCGCAAGAACTGCGAGCCGATTTCGGACTTAATATTTGCGTGCTTCACCCGACAACCTGGGCTGAATTCAACGCGAAGGCAGAGGTCCCGGAAGTTCACGGCGGAAAAAACGAAACATCGATGATGCTTGCTCTCGTACCCAATTTGGTAAGGCGGGAGCAGATAGCGCAATTGCGCAGTTCACCTGACAATGACGCTGTGCAAAACACTATCCTCGATCAGGGTGTCACATGGCCATGGACCTCGAACGAGACGCAGATCGCCAACCTGGGCGTCATTGGCGATGCTCAGGCAGCGTCAGCAGAATTTGGGCTATCCCTGCTCAAACAGATTGAGGAAATGGCGGGCCCCGTTTTCAAGCAGCTCTTGGACAGGCAGCATCTTGTGCGCGACTAGAACAAACAATGGGGTCTTTTCCTGGTCTACTCTGTGGACGCGCACCGATATTCTGCAGACCCTGGTGATAGCGATTGGCCTCTCTTGGTCGATTGTGTTCTTGGTGGTCGCGCTTCACTACGAGTTACAGCTTTATGCCGACGGGGCCATTTTTTCCTATGCAGTTGCAGTCCAGGATGTTTGGGCATTCCATTGGCACAATATTTCTGCGCGCCTATCCGTCTTCATCCTGACCCTGCTGCCTGCTGAACTTTATGTCGGACTGACCGGCAGCCCGCTCAACGGAATCAGGGTCTATGGATTTTTGTTTTATGGTGCGCCACTTTTCAGCCTCATCGGCACTTTCATTGCGGACCGTTCAATCGGCCGTATCATTTTTACCTATGCTTGTGGTTCGACCGCCCTACTCTGCCCCTTGATTTTTGGTTTTCCGACTGAGATGTGGTTGGCGCACGCGCTGTTCTGGCCGGCCCTTGCCGTTAGTCAATATGCAAACCGCAACGTCGCCGGAACGGCCCTAGTCTTTATCGCAATGCTCGGACTCGTCCTGACGCACGAGGGCGCGCTCGTTTTAGCGATCGCAATAGTATTTACGCTCGCTTTGCGAGGACTAAACAATCCATATTTCCGGCGGGCCAGCTGGGCCTTGATCGCCGCCCTGACGGTTTGGCTGGCTACGAAGACACTGTTGCCGCCTGACGAATATTTTTCTGGCGCATTGGCGAGGGCCGCACTGCATTTTTTCGATCTCCGTATTTTTCGGATAGATGTTGTGTTGCTACTGCTGGCAACGATCCTGGGTTATATCGCCGTATACCTCTGCTCTTTCGCAGTCCGTACCGAATAAAGCGCATCTTTGCGCCGGGGCGGCAGTATTTTTGGCCCTCACGGTTTATTGGCTGTGCTGCGATCAATCAGTGCACGCCAGCAACAGATATTATCTTCGCACCACGCTGGTGCTCTCGATACCGTTGATCGGGGTAGTTGCGGGACTTTTCGCGATGCGTACCGACGGATTGGCGCTGCCGATTCGAAAGTTGGATTTATTGCTGGCAAGGCTAAAAAGCGAACCGCTCCCTCAGATGTTTGTTGGCGCGCTCGTGCTTGTAACTTTGGTCCATGCCGTCGAGACCAAAAAATTCGTCGTAGCCTGGCAAAATTACAAATCTGCGGTGGCAGCGCTTGCTACGAGTAACGTATCTGATCCTGCGCTTGGTGATCCACGTTTCGTCTCGTCGAAACGAATTAGTCCAGAATTGAACGACCTGTCATGGAGATCAACCACGCCATACCTATCCGTGATTGTTGCAAACCTGGTCCCCAACCGGCTGGTCGTCGATCCGACAACGAATTATTTCTGGCTGTCCTGTGAAACGGCGACAGCGAATTACGAATCCCTGCGTTCCGTCCCATTAGCAAGCCGTGACCTTGTGCGCGTCTATGCTTGCCTGCATCGCAATACTGACAAGAGGCGACCTGGGACAGAAACGCTTGATCGGACCAGAACAAACTGATTGGCTTCCTGTACATCGTCCTGGTCGCAATTTGTTTCATGGATAATCCGGATTTTCTCGTTATCGGTGGCGGAAGTGCCGGAGCGGTCGTAGCTTCGAGACTTTCCGAGGATCCTGCGACGCGCGTGCTTTTGGTCGAGGCCGGCGACGACACGCCACCAGATGCGTTGCCCGCCGATATCGCCGACACGTTTCCCACCTCGTCGCTTAACCCGGATTATTTCTGGCCAGGGCTGCAAGCGGTGCGTTCGTCCGGCGGCCCGACCCGGCCATTCCCGCAAGCGCGCGTCATGGGCGGCGGTTCAAGCGTCATGGGCCTTTGGGCGTTGCGTGGCGTGCCTTCCGATTTCGAAGCATGGACCGCGGCGGGCGCCGAAGGTTGGGGCTGGAGCGAGCTATTGCCCTATTACCGGAAACTGGAGAACGATTTCGACCGCGATCAAAGCCAAACCGCGCGCGGGGCTTATCCCGTCCGTCGCTTGCCGAGACACGAATGGCCCAGATTTGTATCGGCTATTGAGCGAGCAGCAGTGGAGCGGGGCTTGCCGGTTGTCGAAGATATAAACGAGAAACCTGGCGAAGGTTTCTTCCCCATGCCGCTCAGCCAGGACATGACAACACGCGCATCGAGCGCGTACGCCTATCTGACCGATGCTGTGCGGCGTCGCCCGAATCTGAGAATTATGGCCAATGCCTGCGTGACTGCATTGCAGTTCGACGGCCTGAGGGCCAAAGGCGCGAGCGTCGATCACGCCGGCAATAGCGTGGAAATTACGGCACGCGAGATCATTCTGTGCGCCGGCGCAATCCATTCGCCGACAATACTGCTGCGTGCCGGCATTGGGCCGGCAGATGAACTGGAAAAGATCGGCATTGCACCAAGACTCGATCGTCCTGGTGTCGGACGCAATCTGCAAAACCATCCTTATCTGCATTTCGCACTTACCCTGCCACGCCAATCGCGGCTGCAAAACACCCTGCGAAGGTTTGCGATTGCGGGCGCACGCGTGTCCTCGGGCCTGCCCGGAGCCCCACCCGCGGACTTGCTGCTGTTTACGATCGGCCGTGTGAGCCCGCGCAACTACGGTCCGGATGTTGCGATGGTCGGTTGCGCGCTTTACGCACCATACTCGCGCGGCAACGGTTTCGCTGGTGAGTGCCCGGATGGACATACCACCGCGTATCGAATTCAGGTTGTTCGAAGATCCACGCGATGCACCTCGGATGCTGGTGGCCGCGCGATTTGCGGAAGCCCTGTTGTGCGCGCCAGGCGTGACCGCTGACTTACAATGACGCATTTCTGCTACCGCCTGTCATGTCCCTGCACCAGTTCAACCGACCTGGCGTCATCGGCGATATTTTGGCCGTCGCTGCGAAGACTGTGTTAAACGCGCCGGCTCCCGTCAGCCGCCACATCATCGGCAGGGTCATCCGACCGGGCCGATGGTTTGCCAACAAACACAAAAGGCACGAACTCAGCGATGAGGAACTGCTCGCAGCGGCCGCGCCAATGGCGCATCCAGTCGGCACATGTTCGATCGGCCGAGCCGACAATCCGATGGCAGTCGTTGACCCGTCGTGCCGGGTTTATGGACTATCCAATCTGCGTGTCGTCGACGCCTCAGTGATGCCGCGGGTGCCAAGCGCAAACACCAATTTGCCGACGATGATGGTTGCCGAGCGTGCAGCGGATTTGATCCGGCGGAGCAAATAGTGCCGTGATGGAAGACTACACTGAATGTCCGCGAGGCGTTATGAGTGCATATCGTTGGCAAGCGCATTCTTTTGCATTCGCACGAACAGGATCCGCCATGTGGCCTGGCCTACTCTTCCTTGTCCTTTTTCTGCTGCCCGCTCCCGCGCTGGCTGGCGCCAAGGAAACGGTGGCGTCGCTCACTCCGGCGGGGCTGGTCTTCGTGGTGGATTCCGCGGGCAACGAATTGGTGGCCCAGAACGCCGACGAGCCTTTTGTGCCGGCCTCTGTCACCAAGATCGTGACCGCCTGGCTGGCGCTGCAGGTCCTCGGTCCTGACTATCGTTTCCAGACTCGCTTTTATCTGGACAAGAACCGGGTGCTTTACGTGCGTGGCGGCGGAGACCCCTTCCTGGTCTCTGAAGAGTTGGCTCTGCTCGCGCCTCAGCTGGTCGCCGCTATCGGCAAGGAGCCGATCAAGGGCATCGTGCTCGACGCGAGCTATTACCCCGCCAGCATCCGCATCCCGGGCATCGAGGACAGCAAGGAGTCCTATGACGCGCTGAATTCAGCCTTGGCTGTAAACTTCAATACGATCAACGCCATTCGCAATGGGAACAGCGTCCGTTCCGCTGAAAACCAAACCCCAATCACTCCGCTGGCGATCAGCCAGTTCCGTGCGCGAGGCCCGAAGGGCCGCGGTCGCATCAGTCTCAGCCAGGACCCTGCGGTGAGCCTGAAATACGCCGGCGAGCTGATCGCCGCGTTCATCGGGCAGGCTGGCGGCACCGTTAAGGGCCCGATTTCGACCGGATCCGTGCCAAAGGGCCTGGAGCCCATCTACGTTCACCAGCAGTCGCGCACCCTTTCGGAAATTCTGGTCCTGCTGCTCATGGCCTCGAACAACTACATCGCGAACCAGGTTTTTCTGGAAATTGGCGGACAGCGTAAGGGTGGTCCCGTCAGTCTGGAGAAATCACTACAAGTCGCGAACGAGATCCTGGCTGCAAACGGCCTCGCCGAAGCTATCCATCTCGAAGAAGGATCGGGCATCAGCCGCGGCAACCGCTTCACGGCCCGTGGTCTCGCCAAGGTGCTCGAACTTTTCGCGCCAAACGCCAAACTGCTTCGCGGCCATGATGGCGGCCTGAACAAGACCGGCACCCTCGACGGCGTCCGCACGCTGGCGGGATACGCCAACACCTCTACGCACGGGCAAGTACGGTTCGTGATCTCGCTGCGGAGCAACAACGGCGCGATGCGCTTTCAGCTCCTCCAAGCCATCAAGTCCGCGCTCTAGCCGGAGGCATGCTGGCCGGCTTGATTTTTTTTCACTGTCACGGGCCGGGGCTTTGGTATCGACTCCCACGACTCCGGACATAGTCGAGTACAAATAGCCGAATCTCTGAGGACAAATTGCCGTGCAGACGACCCGCATCAATCTGGGCAACCAATTTCGATAGCGTGCACTCTTTTGCGCGCGCTATTTCCTTCAGCTGGTCCCAAAAAGCGTCTTCGAGGCTAATGCTCGTTTTGTGCCCACCAACGACGACGGAACGTTTTTCCACTGCGGACTTCATTGGATCATGCCACCTATCGGTATTCGACCGAGAAGTGAACCGGTAGATTTAAATTCCGCTTACAAAAATAGTCTCAGTTTTCAAAAACATCGCATACTTCTCAGTTAATAGTCTCTCTCGGCACAACTGTCGCTTTAAGATCACAGCGTAAGACATTTGCCAATTTTATCCTTTATTTGAATTCAATTCTCGGAAGATTTTGAGAGACTAACAATTATGGGCCCACTTACAGAGCAAAGACGGCATTTCCGTAAGCGCGTGTTCAAAACCGCGCAGATTGTTGTCACTGAGAGCGCACCAATACTCGAATGCCGCGCGCGGGACCTTTCAGACTACGGCGCTCGCCTCTGCCTCTCTGCCACATACGGCCTTCCTCAACAGTTCGATGTGATTATTGATGGAGCGAGGAGATCTGTCCGGTCTGTCTGGAGAACCTGTACGGAAATGGGCGTGATGTTCGCGGAAGCATCACACGAGCCCGCCGATTTCTTAGAGCGCGAAAGAGACGTTGCTTCGCTGATAGAACTGCTGAAAATGGCCGACGAAAAGTGGCCAGGTCCGGGAAATAATGAAATTTCCGAAACTGAAATGCTCAGCCGGGATCAGACCTTGCTTGAGATGTGGCCGGAAGCCTGCCGGCGCGTTGGTTTCCCTGAACGAGAGTTTCCTGTCGACGTAATAAAGCGCTGGCAGAAAAAAATGGGTTGGCCCAATTAAAAACCGCATCGCGACGTAGAGACGAGCGCCCTGCGTTAAACCTCTGCTGCCCGTTTTTTAGGCTAAGTCTCTTTATTGTATGCAATTCGAGTCATGGCCCCCTACGTGATTTTCTGCCCGCCAGCGGCAAATTCGCTGGTACTTCAATAGGCTAGTTGCGGCATCGCGAATTGGCATGACCTTTGCGCTTTCCCTCGTCAGTGCATTCGGGGGAAGCCTATGAAACGACGCGAATTTCTAAAATCGACACTTGCTGCGGGCGCCTCCTTTTCCGCGCCCGCGGTCTTTTCGGCCAAGGCGCAATCGCGCCAGGAGACCCTACTGATCGTCTCCGAAAGCGGACCAAACAATCTGGACATCCATGGCGTCGGCACGAACGTGCCTGGCTACGAGGTGTCGTGGAATTGTTACGACCGCTTGATCAGCCACGAGATGAAGACCGGGCCGAACGGGCAGCCTTACTACGACAAAGACAAATTCAAGATGGAACTCGCCGACGACATGAAGCTCGACGACATGTCCGCGACTTTCAAGCTGAAAAAGAATGCCGTTTTTCAGGATGGCACACCAGTTACTGCCAAGGACGTCAAATGGTCGCTCGACCGGTCCGTGACCGTCGGCGGCTTTCCCACCTTCCAGATGGGCGCAGGCTCACTCACAAAACCCGAGCAGTTCGTTGTTGTCGATGACAACACTGTGCGCGTCGATTTTGCCCGCAAGGATCGGCTCACGATTCCCGATCTCGCCGTAATCGTGCCGTGCGTTCTCAATTCTGAGTTAGTGAAAAAAAACGCGACTGAGAAAGATCCGTGGGGCCTCGACTACGTAAAGCAGAACACCGTCGGTAGCGGCGCCTATAAGGTCGTGAGTTGGGTTGCAGGGACCGAGGTCGTCTTCGAACGTAACGAGAAATGGACCGGCGGACCGGCTCCCAAGGTCAAGAAAATCATCTGGCGTATGGTGCCTTCGGCCGGCAATCGGCGGGCACTTCTCGAACGCGGAGACGCCGACATCTCCTACGATCTGCCGAACAAGGATTTCGTCGAACTCAAGAGCGGCGGCAAGCTGAACATCATCTCCACGCCGTACTCAAACGGCATTCAATACATCGGCATGAACGTAAAAAATCCGCCATTCGATAATCCGAAGGTCCGCCAGGCGGTTGCCTATGCAATTCCATATCAGAAGATCATGGACGCCGTGCTATTCGGCCTTGCGAAGCCGCTGTTTGGTGCGCCGGCCAACGCACCGACAGAGGTTGCCTGGCCGCAACCTCACAAATTCAATACCAACATCGAGAAGGCCAAGGCCCTGATGGCCGAAGCCGGCTATCCGAACGGCTTCGAGACGACGATTTCATTCGACCTCGGTTTTGCCGGGGTCAATGAACCGATCTGTGTGCTCACACAGGAGAGCCTCGCCCAGATCGGCATCAAGTGCACGATCAATAAGGTGCCGGGCGCGAACTGGCGTACGGAGCTGAACAAGAAAGTGCTGCCGCTCTATACGAACGTGTTCTCGGGTTGGCTCGACTACCCGGAGTACTTCTTCATCTGGTGCTACCACGGCAAGAATTCGATCTTCAACACAATGAGCTACCAGTCGAAGGAGACCGACGCTTTCATCGACGGTGCCGTTACAGCGGCCGCAAATGGCGACAAGGCTACCTACGAAAAGGATGTTCAGGGGTTTGTCGACCAGGCTTACGCCGACATGCCGCGCATCCCGCTTTATCAGCCTTACGTCAACGTCGCGATGCAGAAGAACGTGTCCGGCTACGCGTATTGGTTTCACCGCCGGCTCGACTATCGCACGTTGGTCAAAGGATGAACGTCGCAATTGTGCGTCACGACCAACGGTCGTGACCCGGAAAGATCGCCACTCCTGCCGTGCTCGGACTGATCGCAAAACGTCTCCTTTTGGCAATCCCGAATCTTATCGGGGTTGTCATCATTACGTTTCTGCTCACGCGGGCGCTGCCGGGTGATCCGGCCGCGTATTTCGCCGGACCTGCTGCCAACAAGGAGGCGATCGAACAGATCCGTGTGAAGCTTGGCCTCGACCGGCCGCTGCCTGAGCAATTCGTTCGTTATGTGAAGGAGCTTGCGCGCGGTGATCTCGGCAATTCGCTGACCACCGGCCAGCCCGTGGTCACAGAGATTCGCAACAGGCTCCCGGCGTCCGCAGAACTGACGCTTTTCGGATTGGTGATTTCGATCTCTATCGCCGTTCCGCTGGGCATTCTCGCCGCAGTGAAGCAAGGCTCCTGGATCGATCACGCATGTCGCGTGGTCGCGACCGCGGGGGTCTCGCTCCCTGTCTTCTTTACCGGATTGCTGCTCGTCTACGTCTTTTATTTCCTGCTTGGCTGGTCGCCGGCGCCGCTCGGCCGTCTTGATGTCTTCTTCTCGGCGCCACCGCAGGTCACCGGTTTTTATTTGATCGATAGCCTGATTGCGCGCGATTTCGGTCTGTTCCGGGCGGCACTGAGCCAATTGATCCTGCCGGGCGTTACGCTTGGAATTTTCTCCCTCGCACCGATCGCGCGCATGACGCGCGCCTCCATGCTTGCAGTTCTTGGATCCGATTTCGTACGAACGGCTCGAGCGAGCGGGCTCGATACCCGCACGGTTATCCTTACTTATGCTTTCCGCAACGCCATGCTCCCCGTGATCACGACACTGGGCATGGTGTTTTCCTTTCTGCTCGGCGCGAATGTGCTGGTGGAAAAGGTGTTTGCCTGGCCTGGCATCGGTTCATACGCAGTCGAGGCCTTGATTGCGTCGGATTTCGCGCCGGTGCAGGGCTTTGTTCTGACGATGGCCATTCTGTACGTCGCGCTCAATCTGATCATTGACGTTCTCTACGGTCTAATCGATCCGCGCGTGAGGCTTGAAGGATGAGCGAAAGCAATTCCGTTCTTCGGCATGCTCGCTACGTGGTTTCGGAAAATCCGGTCACGGGGTTCGCCTTTGCGATGTTCTTCCTCATCGCGTTCGCCGCCCTGTTCGGCCCTTACATCGTGCCGCATGATCCTCTCGCAAGTGACACGACAGCCACACTTCAGTCTCCTTCGCTCAAACATTGGTTCGGCACAGATCAACTGGGACGCGACATCTTCAGCCGCGTACTGGTCGCAACAAGGCTCGACTTCGCAATCGCAGTATCGTCCGTCATCCTCGTCTTCGCGATGGGCGGCCTCGCCGGCATCGCGTCAGGATTCTTCGGTGGGTGGACCGACCGAATCGTCGGTCGCATATCTGACACGATCATGGCCTTCCCCCTGTTCGTCCTGGCGATGGGGATCGTCGCGGCCCTGGGCAACACTGTGACGAACATTGTGCTCGCCACTGCGGTCATCAATTTCCCACTCTACGTGCGCGTCGCACGCGCAGAGGCCAACGTGCGTCGTGAAGCCGGCTTTGTCCAGGCGGCACGGTTGTCGGGCAACGGCGAGTTTCGCGTGCTGCTCATGCATATTCTTCCAAACATTCTGCCGATCATGATGATCCAGGTTTCGCTTACGATGGGCTATGCGATTCTCAACGCTGCGGGACTCTCGTTTATCGGCCTCGGCGTGCGGCCACCCACCCCGGAATGGGGAATCATGGTCGCGGAAGGCGCCGGTAACATCATCTCAGGCGAATGGTGGATCGCGCTGTTTCCCGGCCTTGCGCTGATGTTGGCGGTTTTCTGCTTCAACCTCCTCGGCGATGGATTGCGGGATTTGGTCGATCCGCAGCGAAGGACATAAGCGCGATGGCAAGACGCACGCGCACGAAAACCGGTGCAAGAGTGGCGCGCGATGTGCCTACTTCGATGCCGCTGCTTGAAGTCCGCGATCTAACCGTCGAGTTCGCGACACGGCGCGGGACCGTTCGTGCGGTCGAGCACGTGAATGTCACTGTCGGTAAAGGGGAGACGTTAGGTATTGTCGGAGAATCCGGTTCGGGCAAATCGGTCACGTCCTTCGCGGTCATGCGCATTCTCGATCGCGCAGGCCGGATTGCTCAAGGCTCGGTGCTGTTCTCGGGCGTAGATCTTACGACCACGTCTGATGCCGATATGCGCGATCTGCGCGGGCGTGAGATGTCGATGATTTTCCAGAACCCGCGCGCGGCGTTGAACCCGATCCGCAAGATCGGCCGTCAGATCGAAGATGTGCTGTTGCAGCATGCTCAGGTCGGCAATCAGGATGTTGGCGAGCACGCAATCCAGATGCTCGAACAGGTTCGGATTGCGCGCCCGCGCGAGCGTTACCATGCCTACCCCTTCGAACTCTCCGGCGGCATGTGTCAACGTGTCGTGATTGCGCTCGCACTCGCCTGCCGACCGCAACTGCTGATCGCTGACGAGCCGACCACGGGTCTTGACGTCACAACGCAGAAAGCCGTAATGGACCTCGTGGTCGAATTGACACGCGAGCGCGGGATGTCGTCAATTTTGATCACTCATGATCTCGGTCTTGCCGCCGCTTACTGCAACCGCGTGGTTGTGATGGAAAAAGGACGCGTGGTCGAAACCGCAAAAGCGGAAACAATCTTCACCAAACCGGCCCACACCTATACGCGGAAGCTGATGCGTGCGACCCCCCGGCCCGGCGTTTCGTTGCGCGACTTGTTACCTGAGGGCGAGGGCTCCCGCGCGCCGGCCTCGAAAGCCTCCGCGACGAGCCGCGCCACCGGCGCGCTCCTCACCGTTGAAAAGCTGGTGAAAGAGTATCCGCGCAAGCGGGAGGTGAGCCTTTTTACCCGCCTGTTCGGACCAAAACCGCCGATTGAAGAGGAAATCTTTCGTGCGGTTGATGGCGTCAGTTTCAACATCAACCGCGGTGAAAGTGTGGGTCTCGTTGGTGAATCAGGCTGTGGCAAATCAACGACCTCCATGATGCTGATGCGCCTTATCGACAAGAGCTCGGGCCTCATCATGTTCGATGGCGAAGATATCGGTGAAATCCCGGCGCACGATTTTGCGAAGATCCCGCTGCGCAAACGTATCCAAATGGTTTTTCAGGACCCGACTGACAGTCTCAATCCTCGCTACACCGCTGCGCGCGCCATCGCCGATCCGATATTACGTCTCGGCGAGGCGGCTGGCAGGGATGAGGTGCGTGCTCGCTGCGAAGAACTCGCGCGCCGGGTTGGTCTGCCGACCGAGCTCCTCGATCGTTTCCCTCATCAGCTCTCGGGCGGCCAGAAAGCACGCGTCGGAATAGCGCGGGCAATCGCGCTCAAACCTGACCTCGTGGTTCTCGACGAGCCAACCGCCGCACTCGACGTTTCGGTCCAGGCTGTTGTGCTTAACCTGCTACAGGACCTCAAGGATTCGCTCGGAATGAGCTATCTCTTCGTGTCGCATGACCTCAATGTGGTACGTCTGCTCTGTGACAGGGTTATCGTCATGCGCGCCGGACAAATCGTCGAGGAAGGGCTGACGAAACAGGTTCTCTCCGATCCGCAAAGCGATTATACGCGTGAACTGCTCGCGGCAATTCCACATCCACCGGTGTGACCATGGCCGATCCGCTTGACGACTTCATCGACGCAGCGGCGCTCGCACTATCACTTCCGCTCAAGGAAGACTGGAAGCCCGCGGTGAGAGCCAATCTGGACGTGACGCTAAAGCACGCCGCCTTTGTCGCCGAATTTGAGTTGCCGGACGATGCCGAACCTGCGCCCGTCTTCAAGGCCTGACGCCGCGCCCGACGTAGCGTGGGGCACCGCGGCTGAGATTGCGGCCGCGGTCACGGATGGTGGGACGACGGCGACCGCGGTCGTTGACCAAGCCCTTGCACGCATCGCGAAACTCAATCCAGCACTTAACGCTTTTACGGCCGTGACCGCGGAGCGGGCGCGATCGCGCGCCAAGGTCATCGACACTGTTCGCGACAAGTCAAAACTTCCGCTCGCGGGAGTCCCCTTCGCCGTCAAAAATCTGTTTGACGTTGCGGGAATCGCGACGACCGCTGGATCAAAAATAAACCGCAGCAACGCTCCGGCAGACAGGGATAGCCCCCTCGTCGAGCAACTCGAGGCCGCAGGCGCCGTTCTAGTCGGCGCGCTCAACATGGGTGAATACGCCTACGACTTCACCGGTGAGAACGTGCACGACGGTCCGTCGCGCAATCCGCACGACACAACGCGGATGACCGGTGGGTCTTCCGGGGGCTCCGGTGGCGCGGTTGCCGGCGGCATGGTGCCATTTGCGCTCGGCTCCGACACCAATGGCTCGATCCGAGTGCCCTCATCGCTCTGCGGTATCTTCGGCCTCAAGCCGACCTATGGCCGGCTCACGCGCGCCCACACATTCCCGTTTGTGTTCAGTCTGGACCATCTCGGGCCTTTCGCACGGTCTGTGCGCGATCTCGCGCTCACCTATGACGCCATGCAGGGCCCGGCAGAAGGCGATGGAGCCTGTGCTGAACGCCCCGTCGAGCCTGTCATGCAGGAGCTTGATCGCGGAATCAGTGGTCTCCGGATCGCCACGGCAGGCGGCTATTTCCGGAAAGGCGCCTTTCCCGAAGCGATCCAAGCGCTTGATGGCGTAGCCAAAGCGCTCGGGGCCAAAGAGCGCGTTGAGTTTCCCGAAGCGGCACGCGCACGGGCCGCCGCTTATCTGATTACGGCGACCGAGGGCGCGGCATTGCATCTGGATCGCCTGCGGTCGCGTGCCGCCGATTTCGATCCGGCCGTTCGCGACCGTCTGCTTGCAGGTGCCATGGTCCCGTCCGCGCTGGTCGTGAAAGCGCAGATCTTTCGCCGCTGGTATCGAGAAAGTGTCCTCGAGCTGTTCGAGCGCGTCGATGCGATCCTTGCGCCGGCGACTCCGTGTACAGCTCCGAAGATCGGTCAGACCACGTTTGTGCTCGACGGCCAGGAGTTGCCCGTTCGGCCAAACCTGGGAATCTACACGCAGCCAATCTCGTTCATCGGCCTGCCGGTGGTAGCGGTTCCCGTACCTCTTAAGCCGCTTCCGATTGGTGTGCAGATCATCGCACCTCCCTGGCGCGAAGACATCGCTTTACGTGTCGCCTCTGCGCTCGAACAAATGGGCATCGTCGCGGCGGCCAGACCGATTGGGCTCGAAGGCACCGCATAAATGGAGATCAATCCGCACAACGTGTCGAGTTTGGTCGAGAAATCGCGCGAGCACATGTCATGAGCATGATGTATGTCGCCGAGACTGCATCAGGCTCCCTGCCCCGGCGCACGCGAGCCGAAGAGCTGCGCTTGCAACTTGCCGATGAAATCCTCCGCGGCGGATTTGCCCCTGGCACTGCGCTTGACGAAACAGCTCTGGCCAGGCGTTTCAACGTGTCGCGTACGCCGGTACGCGAGGCCATCAGAATGCTCACCGCAAGCGGACTGGTGGAAGTTCGCGCACATCGCGCTGCGGTTGTCGCGCGCCCCAGTGCGCAACATCTTGGCGACATGTTCGAGGTGATGGCCGAGCTCGAAGCCCTATGCGCATATTTTGCCGCCGAAAGGATGACAAGTTTTGAGCGTCGCGAACTCGAGACCATTCACGAACAACTGCGGCGTCTGATTCAAAGTGGTGACCCACAGCGATATCACGAAGTGAATGAAGTGTTTCATTCCACCATCTATGCCGGCGCGCACAACAGCTATCTCGTTGAGATGACACTCACGACCCGCGGCCGCGTGCAGCCGTTCCGCCGAGCACAGTTTCGAAATCTCGGACGTCTGGCGAAATCCCATTTCGAGCATGATCGTATCGTGCAAGCGATCTTGCGCGGCGACCGTGCGACGGCCGCGCAAACGATGCACGCGCATATCATTACAGTGCGCGAGCAATACGAGGCTTACAGCGGTTCGCTTTAAGCAGGTACCGTCCGTGCAAGGAACGCGCGCCAGCCGCCGAATTCCGTGATTTCGCGCGCGCTTTTTGTGGCAGCCACTTCGACCAGAAAGCCTTTAACCTCACTTCCATCGCGCAGCTCGACAGTGCCAATCGACAAGGGTGAAGGCACGCTCGCCACAAATCGACCGAACGCCTCCATCGACAGGCTCCAAACCTCGATCTCGATTGCTGCACCGCCAATTGCACGGAGCAAGCCAGGCTTCGGCGGCTGCGTCGGAAGCAGAAAGAGCCGGTACTCCGGCGCCGTGTGCGTCCTCTGCAAAAGACGCGCGCCCAACTCTTGCAGCTCACCGTTGAGAGGCAGCCCGGACAAATGTGCCCCCACAACGGCTATTGCGACTTCGCCAGACTGCGCCCTGTTCGCAACAGGCGACAATGTCGGGTGCGGTTCCTTCAGCGCGCCAAGTGGAAGGTTGGTGTCTGCGTGAAATACGCGACCAATCTCGGCGAGCCGCGCGTCTTTTCCGCCCGGCGCGAGCAAAGTGATACCGAACGGTATTCCGTCGTCGGTGATTGATGCCGGTAGTGCGAGACCGCACAGGTCGAGCAGATTGACGAAATTTGTATAGGTGCCGAGCCGACCGTTGAGCTTCATCGGATCGGCCAGCACTTCTCTGACAGAGTACACCGTCGGCGCCGTGGG
Organism: uncultured Alphaproteobacteria bacterium; assembly: GCA_963831515.1. GTDB lineage: Bacteria > Pseudomonadota > Alphaproteobacteria > Rhizobiales > Xanthobacteraceae > Pseudolabrys. Next base: position 41,412 of record CAWHQL010000023.1, read on the forward strand.
AAGCCCGAGTGCATCGATTGACCGGAATATCTCAGCTGAGACGCAACTCAATTCCTTGAGCCGGTACAACGCGGCAAAAGTATCCATCGCACTCGGCTGCAGGCCTTTGAGAAGGATTTCGCGCGTCACCGGATGAATAGCATCGGGTTTGGATGCAAGCAGCGAGCCGGCAGCGAGCGTCCGCTCAGCAACCCAAGGTCCCTCATAAAGAAGGCGAGCGGCCTCGTAGAACGGCTCAATATCGATCTCCACTACATTGCAGCCTAGGAGTACCAAACGTTCAAGCGCGGCAGCGTAAGCTGCCTCATATTTTCCGTCGCCGAAAAACAGGCGCTGCATTCTGCGTGGTACGCCCAGCGTCATCCCTGTCGGCATTGCGCCCAGCTCTGCAAGAGGCCTGCTTCGCGAATAAGGATCCGCGCGATCCGGACCGGCCATAACCTGAGATGCGGTCCAGGCGTCCTCCACGGTCAACGCAAAGACAGATACACAATCGAGTGTGCGGCACGCCGGGACCACACCTGCCGTCGAAATGACACCAAGGCTCGGTTTCAAGCCGACTATATTGTTCAATCCAGCCGGCACACGACCAGAGCCCGCCGTATCCGTGCCGAGTGCAATCGGTACAATTCCCGCGGCTACTGCAACGGCCGAACCAGAACTCGAACCGCCAGGCACAAGCTCGGGCTTGAACGTGTTTCTGGGGACGCCGTAGGGCGAACGCACGCCGACGAGGCCTGTCGCGAACTGATCGAGATTGGTTTTGCCCATGACGATCGCGCCGGCCTCGCGCAGACGCGCAACCGCTGTGGCATCCCGCGTCGGCGCGTAAGCGAATTCCGGACACGCCGCCGTGGTGGGAAGGCCGACCACGTCAATGTTATCCTTGATCGCAACCGGAATGCCGTAGAGCGGCCGCTCACGCATGCTCGCCGGCAGCGCACGCGCCTCCGCTATCGCGTCTTTTTTATCGCGCAGGGAAATGAAGATGGCCGGGTCATTATGCGCACGCAGCCGTTGGTAACTGCGTGCAATGGTTTCGGCAGGTGTTTGCTCACCCGAGCGATGCAACCCAACAATAGCAGCGACTGTTTCAGCCAAAAGTTCGCTCTCAAGACAATGGTTTGCGTTGCCTGGCGCGCCGTCCCTGACTTTTGCTGGAAATACCTCAATACTGCAACCATAGACCGAACAAACCGACTGGCCCCTCGGTGCAGATTACCCCTACTCCGCCCGCTTCCCTGCTAACAGGGAATATAGATCGGCATTTTTCCAACCATACGACCCTGCCGCATCCTTGGCTTTCATATTCTGCCGTTACGCCATCTTCACATATTCGAAGTCGCCGGGCTTATTATCGATTCCGACCTTAGGGGGTGCAATCCAACTCGCGAACTTCCCGCGTTCGATTACGGGCTGCATCAGACTTTCGATGAAATCCCCATCAGAACTCGAAGGCAGCCAAGCATCCTTACTCTTTTCCCACGCGGCCTTGTCCATCAGATCGCCGGCTGGCGTCGCCACAACATCGCGAAACTCACCAATATGGCGGTGGAAAGCAACGTGCGGCAGTTTCAATTCGAACTTGATGCCGGTGGCCTCAATGATTTTATTCCAGCGTGCGACGCCCTTATTACAGTCGTTGGTGTAGTCATCGCGGAGTCGCATATTGAGCGCGGTCAGCGCTGGCTCGTCGACCCGCTTGACCTCTCCGTTGATCAATTTAAGCACAGGGTAGACCTCACTCTTGAGCTGATGGTCGTCCTGTAGTCGGTTCTCCTGGAAACGTCCCTTGAGTCCTGAATTAAAGGCGTTGGCTGCGTTGGTCGAAACCTCGGAGCCAAATAGGTCCAGCGCCAGCGAATAATGTAGGTTGAGTTTCTTCTCGATAGTCGGCAGGTCGACTACACCGAGCTTTCTTACGTTGGCAACATCGTAAGGATCGTCTAGGCCGGCCTGTACCATCGCCTCGCAAGTACGCTGCACCGTTCGGCCAATTCCGGTTTCGCCAACAAACATATGATGCGCTTCTTCGGTCAACATGAAGCGACATGTGCGCGATAGTGGGTCGAAGCCGGACTGAGCTTGCGCTTCCAGTTGCATCTTTCCATCACGATCAACGAAGAACGTGAACATGAAGAACGACAACCAATCCGGTGTCTTCGCGTTAAACGCGCCCAGCATGCGCGGGGTGTCCGGGTCGCCGGAACGACGCTGTAGCAAAGCTTCCGCTTCATCGCGGCCATCGGTGCCAAAGTACTTTTGCAGCAGATAGACCATCGCCCAGAGATGACGACCCTCCTCCACGTTGACTTGGAACAAGTTGCGCATGTCGTAGAGGGAAGGTGCGGTCTTGCCGAGATGGCGTTGCTGCTCGACCGAGGCCGGTTCGGTATCGCCCTGAATGACGATTAGGCGGCGCAGCATCGCGCGGTATTCGCCTGGTACTTCTTGCCAAGCTGGCTCGCCTTTATGCTCGCCAAATGGAATCGTACGACCCTCAGCCGCCGGCGCCAACAGTATGCCCCAACGATATTCCGGCATGCGCAAGTAATCGAATTTGGCCCAGCCTTTGGAGTCAACGCTGATGGCGGTGCGTAGATAGACCAGCGACTCCTGGAAGCCTTCCGGCCCCATATCTTTCCACCAGTTGAGGTACCCGGGGTGCCATTTCTCGAGCGCACGCTTGACGCGCACATCGCTCCCAAGGTTGACGTTGTTAGGGATTAGCCCGTCGTAGTCGACTTGCTGGATACTCATGGCTACACCCTTTCTTTGTCGAAAGTTGCTTTCACGCCGCTGCCGTAGAGCTTAAGAGCGCCATGCTCGCCGACGGAATTAGGCCGCTGAAAGATCCAGTTTTGCCACGCCGTCAGGCGACCAAAGATTTTCGTTTCCATCGTTTCCGGCCCAGCGAAGCGCAGATTAGCTTCCATGCCGGTCAATGAATCGGGCGAGTGGCTGGCGCGCTCTTCAATCATCACCCGCAGTTCGTCATCCCAGTCGAAATCCTCGTAGGCGAAAGTAACAAGGCCGAGATCAGACGCCTCCTCACCCTCGAGCGCCATACCAATTTTTTTCTTAGCATTCTCAAGCGCCGGAGGTTCGCCAAGAAAACAACTCTGCAAACGCGTGAGCCCATTACCCATAGGGTAGAAGCCGAAATTGGCGTCTCCAAGGGTAAGCGAGGCAGGCCCGCGATTGTCGCCCTCGCGCGTGCCTATCAGCATCAGAGAGCGATCGGCGGCGAAGGCGAGCTCGGCGAGCGTTCCGGCAAAGCACGAGCCGGGCTCAATAAGCGCAAAAAAAGTCTTGGCAGTGACATCAATTCGTTTGAACACCCGCTTGAGGTAATGGCGGATCTCACGCATCAGCCAATCGCCATTGGTCTTCGCAAGGAAATCATCGTGTTCTAGCACCGCCTTCGCGCTGCCATCCGTGCGCAGCAATACGACGTTGATGGACGGCTCATTTACGCGCAAATGCAGGATGGCATCTTCCAGTTCACGCGCTACTGTGAGTGGCCAAAACTTGTCACCCAACGCGTGCGCAGCATCGACAGAGACTGGTGTCGGCTGCGTAGGCCCGCGTACGGTGAGTGTCGCCACCAAGCGAGCCCGTTCGACTTCAATCTCGACATGAGAATAAGAAATGCGCGCGTCTTCGACTTTGCGCTGCAGAGGCGTAAACTTGATCCCGCCCGAGGTTGGGCGATCTGAGCGTTTGGCCAACTCGTGTGCACGCGCGGCTACGGCATCTTTCCATTTTGAAGGCGGCACGACCTCGTCAACCAATCGCCAATCGACCGCTTTCGCACCACGAAGGCCTTCCTCAGTGGAGCAGAAGAAATCAGCGCGGTCGCGCCGCACCTTGCGCTTGTCAGTGACGCGGGTGAGCCCGCCGGTGCCGGGCAGCACTGCGAGCAATGGCGTCTCCGGTAAAGACACCGTTGAACGGCGGTCATCTACAAGCATGATGTGATCAGTAGCGAGCGCCAGTTCGTAGCCACCGCCAGCACAACTACCGTTGACCGCGCACATATAGATCTGGCTGGAATTCTCGCTGGCATCCTCGATCGCCAGCCGCGTCTCGTTGGTGAACTTGCAGAAATTAACTTTGTGACCGTGCGTTGCCTTGCCGAGCATGCGAATATTGGCACCAGCGCAAAACACATTGTCCTTGCCGGACTTAATGACGACGCAATGCACTTCGGGATGCTCGAAGCGTAGACGTTGAACTGCGTCGTTGAGTTCAATGTCGACAGCCAGGTCATACGAATTGAGCTTGAGCTCATAGCTATCCGACAGGCCGCCCGCCGGATCGACATCCATTATCAAATAAGCAATGTCGCCGTCGCGCTCGATGCGCCAGTGGCGATAGCGCGACGGATCTGTCTGAAAATCGACTGCTTGCATGACTCCCAAGGCGCGGGAAATTCCCGGACACCACTCCCAATATGCATTATTTTGCAGTATCGTAGCACCCTGACTCGCTATCTACAACCCATCGTGCCCAATCGGATAGACCAGCGCGCTGACGCTAACATCAAAACAACTGCTAGCTCTTTGTTATCAGCACATTAGGGCTCTCTAGCCGGATTGCATTTCCCCGTGAATTCCTGCATGCTGTTCCGGAAATATATTGCAGACTGGAATTTATGACCACCAACGAAACAAAACCCGGTCACCGCCGCGATACCGGCGCTTATCTGCGCCAGGTTGGCGAGCGTGTGCGAAAACTACGCAATCAACGCGGCATGACACGAAAAGCATTGGTGCAGCACGCGCGGATTTCAGAGCGCTATCTCGCCCAACTCGAACTCGGGAAAGGCAATTGCTCGATCGTGTTACTGCGGCGCGTCGCGCGTGCCATCGGCGTACCGGTTACGCAAATCGTGCAAGAGGGCTCCGAGCCCGCGCTCGATCTGGTCCTGCTGTCGCAGTTCCTTGAACGGCTGTCGCCCACCGCACTCGTCGAAGCGCGCGACCTGCTACTCCAGCATTTCCGCGAACCATCCAATGACACCCGCCGCCGTCGCATCGCGCTAATCGGCCTGCGTGGCGGTGGTAAGTCCACGCTCGGACAACTGTTGGCAGAACGACTAAATGTGCCATTCATCGAACTTGACCGCGAGATCGAGAATCGCAGTGGCGCACCGTTAAGTGAAATTTTTGACATGTTCGGTCAGGACACCTTCCGTCGTGCCGAACGGGAAGCCCTCGACGACGTGTTGCGGCGGCACGGGAATTTTGTGATCGCCACCAGTGGTAGCATCGTGACCGAGCCGGGCACGCTCGAGCTCCTCCTTACCTCATGCTTTACGGTCTGGGTGCGCGCCGAGCCAGAAGAGTATATGAAGCGCGTCATGGCGCAGGGTGACATGAGGCCGATGGCAAAAAGTGCACGCGCTATGGAGGATCTGGTTTCAATTCTTAGAAGCCGCGAACCACTCTACGCAAAGGCGGACGCAGTTCTGATGACCAGCGGTAAGACCCCACAGCAAAATCTCGACGAACTGCTTGTTCTCTCGCGCAATCCTGTTTCGCAACCCGCCCGCCGTTTGGGCGTGATTTAATTCAAACCACAAGACATGGAGCCGGCGGTGCCGGAGTTAAGAGTGAGTGAGCACATCAAAACTGACGTCCTCATCATCGGAGCGGGGCCAGTCGGCCTCTTTGCCGTGTTCGAGCTCGGTCTGCTCGATATCAAGGCGCACCTCGTCGATATTCTCGACAAGGTCGGCGGCCAATGCGCCGAACTCTATCCCGAGAAGCCCATCTATGACATTCCCGGCATTCCGATCATCACCGGGCACGGCCTGAGCGAGGCCTTGATGCAACAGATCAAGCCGTTTCATCCCACGTTCCATCTCGCGGAGATGGTGACGACGCTGGAAAAAATCGGCGATCCTCTCTTCCGCCTGCGTACCGATGCCGGCAAGACCTTCGAGGCAAAGTGCGTCGTGATTGCGGCCGGCGGCGGCTCGTTCCAGCCGAAGCGTCCGCCGATCACCGGCATCGAACCCTACGAGGAAAAATCGGTCTTTTATGCCGTGCGCAAGATGGAGGCCTTCCGCGGCAAACGCCTTTTGATCGTGGGTGGCGGCGACAGTGCGCTCGACTGGACACTCAATCTACAACCGATTGCGGAAAAACTGACGTTGGTGCACAGGCGTGATGACTTCCGTGGCGCGCCGGACAGCGTGAACAAGATGCGTGCGCTGGTTGCTGCCGGCAGCATGGACCTGAGAATCGGTCAAGTTACCGCACTGGAAGGTGCTGACGGCAAGCTTGCCGCCGCCTCGATCAAAGGCAATGACGGTGCTCTCACGCGTGTCGACGTCGATGCCATGCTTCCATTTTTCGGTCTGACCATGAAGCTTGGCCCAGTCGCGGACTGGGGTCTAGTAATGGAAGACGAACTGATCCCGGCCGACACCGGCACCTTTGAGACCAGCATTCCTGGCCTGTTTGCAGTCGGCGACATCAATACCTATCCGGGCAAGCTCAAGCTGATCCTTTCCGGTTTTCACGAGGCCGCTTTGATGGCGCAGAAGGCGCACCGCTATGTGTATCCGGAGAAGAAACTGGTGTTCCAGTACACGACTTCTTCTACCAGTCTGCAGAAGAAGCTCGGCGTAGCCTGACGTTTCGTCGTTGTTTTATTCACCTCGGTCATTCGACCCGGCATGCCGAAAATCACCTATATCGAACACGATGGGACGAAACACACAGTCGATGCCGAGCTCGGCTCAACGGTGATGGAAACGGCCTTGCGCAACGACATTGCCAGCATCGTCGCCGAATGCGGTGGCGGTTGTACCTGCGCAACCTGCCTGGTTCATGTTGACGAGAAATGGTTCGAGATCGTCGGCCCACCTTCGGCCGAAGAAGAAGAGCAACTCGATGCGGCCTTTGAGGTGAAGCCAACCTCTCGACTCTCGTGCCAGATCAAGGTCGCCGAATCGCTCGATGGACTGATTGTTTATACGCCGGCCTACCAAGGCCGGTGAACAAGACGCTTTTAGCGAGCCTTCGATTGCCAAAGGCTTTTCGCGCCGCTGACGATCGATTTGCAGTCGTCAGCTGAAAGATCGATTAGTCCAGCGCACAGCGAACATGGAATGATATCGTTGTTCACGATGCGCTCGATCGGTTCAGGACTGAGTTCGCCGCAATCGGGACACGGTACGTTGATGATGGTCATGGCAACGTCTGGTTTCATGGCGGTGTCCTTAATCGATCAAATCACGTGTGAAATCACCATTGCGCGTATTGTAGAAAGGCACACGCAGATCGGACCTGAGACCTGCTCGTAGAAGGGCTTGCAGTTCTTCGAGCACCAGACCAGTGATAACCGGAAGATCCAGCCTCCTTGCCGCGGCGATCGGCAGCCACGTTAGTTCGACAAGTTCAGCGTCAGGGTGAATGATATTTTCCAGCCGATGGATGATGGCGTTGCTATCGGCGCAAAAGAAACGTGCATCGAAGCGTCTTGCAAACCCGGGCGGGGTTACCGCTCGAGCGATAAATTGCAATAACGACGGATCGGGATAGAACCCGGTTTGCACGAACTTGCTCCAAGGACCTGGCGGTGCGCTCCCTTTGGCCGCTGCCTTGGCCCCGATCACTAACCCAGTTTCCTCAAAAGTTTCACGAATAGCCGCTAGCGCAATCGCCTGGGCCTCCAGGCCACTTTGAAACTTGGTATTCACTAACAATTTTCTCTCGATGTCGGCGTGCAGTGGCATAGCCGCCTGCATTGCGCGGTCGGCGGGATCGACACGCCCACCGGGGAATACGAATTTTCCAGGCAGGAATACATGGCGCGCGTGACGTCGGCCAAGAAGGACCTTCGGCTCGTCTTTCGCTCGATCGATGATGATGAGCGTGGCGGCATCTTTGGGCTCAACCCCCGTGTGGTAGCCGACACGCTCTCCGTCAACAAGGTGACGTGGTACCGTTGCCACGTCAGCTACCCGCGCGGTCGCGCACGAATCATGAAACTGTCGTACGTGTACTCTGCAACCTGCCACCACAGGTATTGATCGTTGCGGAACGCGATCATCATTTCGATCATTTTCTTGAAGTCGGCATTTTTTGCGGAGATTTCCGCCCACAGCTCGTTGGTTGCCTTTAAGCAAGCTTCCATAACCTCGTAGGAGAATGGCCGAAGCTGCGCGTTATTGGCCACAAGTCGCTTGAGCGCTGCTGGATTCTGCGCGTCGTATCGCGCCTGCATCCAGGTGGTGGCGTAGTTCGCAGCATTGATGATCGCAGCTTGATAGGCTTTCGGTAGTTCGTTCCACTTCGCCAAACTAATAAAGCCGTGCAGACTTGGGCCGCCTTCCCACCAACCGGGATAGTAGTAGTACGGCGCGACCTTATAGAAACCGAGCTTCTCGTCGTCATAAGGTCCGATCCACTCAGCGGCGTCGATCGTTCCTTTTTCAAGCGCCGGATAGATATCGCCACCGGCGAGCTGTTGGGGAACGACGCCAAGCTTTTGCAAAACTTGACCCGCGATGCCGCCAATACGGAACTTCAATCCTTTGAGATCCTCGGGCGTCTTAATCTCCTTACGGAACCACCCACCCATCTGCGTTCCGGTGTTACCCAGAGGCAAAGCGTAAACGTTGTATTTTTTAAAGAATTCGTTGAATGCCTCGTTGCCGCCGCCCTGGTACAGCCATGCGTGCTGTTGACGCGCATTGAGGCCAAACGGTACTGACGCTGCGATAGCGAACGTCGGATCCTTTCCGACGTAATAGTAAGATACCGAGTGCGCCATCTCGACCGTTCCGTTCGAGGCGGCATCGAATGCCTGCAATCCCGGCACGATCTCGCCCGCTGCAAACACGGTAATCTTGAAACGGTTGTCAGTGAGCTCGGCGACCTGTTTGGCGAAAACTTCGGCTCCGCCATAGGTGGTGTCGAGAGATTTCGGAAAGCTTGAGGTGAGCCGCCAGCTGATTTCCGGCGCGCTTTGCGCGATTGCAGGCATGGCAACGGCGGTTGACGCAAATACGGCGCCTGACGCGGTGAGAAATTCTCGACGTTTCATAACTTTATCCTCCTTGGTGGTGTTGTTGTTTTGCCCTGTCCTACTCCGCGGCAGCGGCAAACTGGCTTTGTTGCTTGGTTGAGAGCGGGAATTTGCTGATCTCTTTCGACAGCGCCAGGCCCTCGGGGTCGGCCGTTGCCGCCTTGCGCGCGGCCGTGATTGCACGCGCGACCTTCGCTGGCTCCAGCGACAAATTGTCGAAATAAGTCTCCGCAATCAGATCGAAATTTCGAACCGCGCGCTGGTGCGTATCGCCATAGCCTTTGATGAGCTGGCCACAAGCGGCGATTTCGCCCGCCAAAGCCAGGTCGCGCGATGCGGCTTTTGCGATGGCATCAAGCCATTTCTGGATACGCCCCTGCTCTTCTTGGTAGCGCCAAGTATATGGCCGCCACCACCGCAAGCCGGCAAGAAGCCGGAGTAGCAGAAATCCAGCGATACCAGTCGAACGGATATGCATGCCGACATTGAAGCGGTGCTGCCATCCGCGGCGGTTAGCAACGCTATAGAGTGAGCGACCGAGGGGAGCGGGCAGAACCGAACAAAACTCATCAATGCCGGGCTTGAGGAAATCTACGACGCGGACGATATCGCCGTCACTTGCGCGTACCTCTTTTCGAATGCGGCCGCGCCGGTGAGAGCGGGTCTTAAGATCAGCGACGCGGATCACGTCTTCGTAACTCATCCACAGCGCCAAGTATCGCGCGGTTTCCCGTGTCACCTCGAAATTTGTACTACCGGCATCTCGCTCGAAAGGCGCGATACTACTAAGCCGATCAAGATAGAGTTGCGCGTAGGAGCGGTCCTGATAGTCCACGAGCCGCTCAATGCCATGCGCAATGATCTCCTGTGCCGGTTGCGGGAAATTCGCCACAGCCAGCGGCGAATTTGCCTTTGGCGGCGTTGCCGCCGCAGCAACTTCCGACCCCCGTACCTTGAGTGCGTTTTCAAAACCCAGAGAAAACCCGGCCAGATTGCTATCAACGGCTTTGCCGGCCTGTCGTATGGCAGTTTCAGCAATCGTGCGATCGAACGGTACAGCGTCGGAGGCGACCAGTGCACCGAATAGAATCGCGTTAACCGGCTTGCCACTGACGCGCATCAGCTCATTCGCATCGAACAAAATCGTACGCCGTGCGAGTTCACGCGCGGCATCGATGATTCGGCCACCGTCGAACCGACCGTCGGCCATGGCTGTTCGCTCACCAATGGCAAAGACACGACTCGTCGAGGCGACTAGCGTCGTCCGCCCCGGCGTCACGTATCCATTCTGGATTGCGCGGCCCGCCTCAATCAGTTCGGATGCAATGACGACATCCACGTCACCGGGTGTCGGCGTCAGCGCCAAAACCGGCTGCGCGCCGCGTAACGCGTCTAGCTTTTGCGGGAACAGCTCAAGGTAATATGTGGTCGCGCCGGTTCGCTGCGCCACTCCGGGAATCGACGTGCTTTGGATCGGGTATCCCGCAAGGCTCGCTGCGGCCACGATCCAGTCAGCAAGTACGCCGCCGCCCTCACCGCCCAGCGCGGCGATCAGAATGTTACTCGTGCGCGTGCTCATTGCACCGAGGACGGCACGGGCCGCCGACTTTGCAATAAACTAATAACCGTTCGTCGCACTACATCGATAAAGCGATCCAAAATATTTGGATTTTGAATGACCTCGGCCCGGTAGAATGATGGACACAAAACCGCCGCGTGGGCGACTTCGCCGCACAGACCGCAACCGACACAGTTATTGTCGACCTGCGCTATCGGGTCGGTGCGTAGTGGGTCGGGATTGGGCGCGATCGTCAGTGATGGACAGCCTGACAGCCGGATACACGAATGATCGCCGGTGCAGGTATCGGGATCAACGCCGAAGCGCGTTCGAACCACGCGCTTGCCTTCACTGAGCTTTTTCGCGATCTGCGGGCGGATGCGACGCTGACGCGCCAATTGGCATTCACCGTCGGCGATGATGACCTTCAGCCCACGGATCGGTGTCGTGCTGGCTTTGATGATCGCTTTGGCCATGTCCGCCACGCCATAGGAATAGAGGGTCTTGAGCCACTTAACGCCCATCGTTTTCAACACCGCGTCGATGTGGGGGCGCTGCGCGTCCATGACCTTGGTGCCGTCGGGCGAAGACGGGATACGTTGGCCGCCGGTCGCCGCCGCATAGCCGTTCTTCATGATGATGAGAATGCCGTCATCGCCGTTGGCAAGCGCGCCAACGACGCCGGTGGTCAGTCCGTTGTGCCAAAAGCCACCGTCACCCATAATGTTAATGACACGCTGCTTGAAATTCGGGGCCACCCCCGCGCCGCTGGCAAGGCCGAGGCCGTAGCCGAGCATGGTATTGCCGATATTGAATGGCGGCAGCGACGCAAAGATATGGCAGCCAACGTCACCGGTGATGTGCGTTTTGCCGACAGTTCGCTCGGCGATCTTTATAGCGCTGAACACCGGCCGTTCCGGACAGCCGACACAAAATCCGGGCGGGCGCCCCGGCACTGGCTCGCCTAAGAGACTCGCGGCTTTCGCCTTGATCTGAGCGACATCCTGGACCGCTTCGTTCCAGGCTTCCTTGCGGTCGTTTTCTGGCCACGTCTTGGTAAGGAACTGCGCCAAGCCTTTAAGCACCACCTCGCCTGTGTATTCGCCGGCCTGTGGCAGGCAGTCCTTGCCGTGGATAGCGGTCGACGTGATGTTCCATTCTTGCAAGATGGCGCGAACCGCCTGTTCCAGATAATTCGGCTGCCCCTCCTCCACCATCAGCACCGCAGTTTTGCCCTGGCAAAAATCGACGATCTCCTGCGGCACAAGCGGATAGGCCACGTTGAGGACGTAAATTGGGATGTCAGTCACACCGAAGGCATCGGCAAGATTGAGCCGCTGCAAGGAACGCAGCACCCCATTGTACATTCCACCCTGAACGATGATGCCGATGCGCGAATGAGTGCCTGGTATCACTTCGTTGAGCTTATGACGCGAGATGTAATCGACCGCCGCCGGCCAGCGCGTATCGACTTTGTTGCGCTCCTGCGAGTAGGTCCATGGCGGCAAGCAGAAGCGCGCGAGATCCGCTCGGGGCTCTTCTAGCGGATGCAGTCGGGAAATTTCCGGTGCACGATTGTCCTTACAGGCGAAGCTGCCATGCACGTGACAAGCGCGGATGCGCAGCTCCAGCATCACCGGAGAATTGCTTGCCTCCGATAGCGCGAAACCATGTTCGACCATTTTCACGATCGTGGGTAAATTCGGCCGCGGATCGAGCAGCCAGATCTGCGACTTCATAGCGAAGGCATGGGTGCGTTCTTGAATGATACTGGCACCGTCGCCATAGTCTTCGCCGACAATGATCAGCGTGCCGCCGGTCACTCCCGCCGAGGACAAATTGGACAAAGCATCCGACGCGACATTGGTACCAACCACTGACTTCCAGGTCGCGGCACCGCGAATCGGATATTGGATTGAAGCAGCGAGCATCGCCGCTGCCGCGGCTTCATTGGCCGCCGGCTCGAAATGCACGCCGAGGTCGTCGAGGATATCCTCAGCATCGGTCAGCACGTCGACCAGATGCGATACAGGCGCGCCCGGATAGCCGCTGATGTAACTCACACCCGATTGCAGGAGCGCCTTGGTGACAGCGAGAATGCCTTCGCCATGGAACGTCTCGCCTTCGCCGAGGCGCAGGGTTTTCACTTCTTCCTTGAAGGAACGTTCCATCGTTTCCTCCGCCGTTTTCGGACCGACGCTGCGGAAGGATAGTGCAGGCCGCGATTTGGTCGAAAGCCAAGGGACAAGCGCCGTCGAACTTTGCGTTCCGCCAAAACTGGAATAGTGTTATACCAATTCAGAGACGACACAAGGCTTTTGGAAAAGGGCCGCACTAACTAAAACGCGCGAGATCATGGGAGGGATCGAATGAAAAGACTGCTCGCCACCGCCGCTGCGCTGGCATTTGTCGGAGGAATTGCACACGCTGAAATCCGGATCGGTTCGGTATTGTCGGTTACCGGGCCCGCCTCTTTTTTGGGTGACCCGGAAAAGAAGACGCTCGAAATGTATGTCGCCGATATAAATGCGAGCGGCGGCGTGAATGGCCAGCAGATCAAGGTCTTTATCTATGATGACGGCGGCGACGCCAATAAGGCGCGTACTTTTGCGACGCGCCTTGTCGAGGAAGACAAGGTTGATGCTGTGGTCGGCGGCTCTATTACGGGTACTTCGCTGTCGATGCGCGACATCTACGAAGACGCGAAAATTCCCTACATCGCGCTTGCTGGCGCAGCGGCAATCGTCGTTCCGGTGCGCCCTTACGTATTTAAAACCCCGCATACCGAACCAATGTCCTGCGGCAAAATTTTCGAAGATCTGACCAAACGCAAGCTGACCAAGATCGCGCTGATTTCCGGGACCGATGGCTGGGGCAAAGCCATGCGTGAGGAATGTTTGAAGATGGCGCCCGAATCCGGAATCACCGTCGTGAAGGACGAAATTTACGGCGCGACCGACAGCGACATGACGCCGCAACTGACCAACATCAAAAATACTGCCGGCGTGCAAGCCGTCATCAATTGCGGGTTCGGCCAAGGGCCTGCAATCGTCACTCGCAACTATCGTCAACTCGGCATCACAGCCCCGTTTTATGAAAGTCACGGCGTTTCTTCGAAAAGCTATATCGATCTCGCGGGACCGGCGGCGGAAGGCGTCCGGCTGCCGGCAGCAGCTCTGTTGGTCGCCGATAAACTTCCTGACAGCGACCCGCTGAAGAAAGTGGCGATGGAATACAAGACCAAGTTTGAGAAGACTACTGGCCAGCCTGTCTCAACCTTTGGAGGCCACATGCGCGACGGCCTATTCATCCTGGTCGAGGCGATGAAGCGGGCGCAATCGGCCGACAAAGCCAAGGTCCGCGACGAAATCGAGAAGACCAACGGCTTTATTGGCACCGGCGGGGTGGTCAACATGTCGCCCAAGGATCACCTTGGCCTCGATCTGACCTCATTCCGCATGCTTGAGATCAAGAATGGCGACTGGGTGCTGGTAAACTAGGCGCTCCGTCACGCGCAAAATTTCGGGACATGGCACTGCCGGCTTCTTTCAATGCGAAGGAGCCGGCTTCCCGACCTCTTCTGCAGGGATTTCGTTCGGCTACAATTGCGGCGGCTGACCACATCAGCTCCAGGGGTGGACAAGCTTGGCTGAGTTTCTGCAGTTCGCATTTTCCGGCGTGACCGTTGGGGCGATCTACGCCCTGGTCGCGCTTGGATTTACGCTGATCTTCAACTCGTCCGAAGTCGTAAATTTCGCCCAAGGCGAGTTCGTAATGCTCGGCGGCATGGCCACGGTATTTGCCGCCAGCGCCGGAGTGCCTCTGCCGCTGGCGGCTTTGCTGGCGATCATCCTCACAATCGCGGTGGGATTGCTTCTTCATCGGCTCGCGATCGAGCCAGCGCGCGGGGCGACCCCGGTGACGCTGATTATTATTACAATCGGCGCATCGATCTTGTTGCGCGGGCTCGCGGCTATTTTCTTCGACAAGAACTACCATAGCCTGCCACCGTTCATCAGCGGCGAACCGATCATCGTTGCAGGCGCCGCGCTATTGCCGCAAAGCCTTGTCGTGCTCATGGGAGTTGCCCTGGTTGTTGTTCTTCTTTGGGCATTTCTCGCGCACACAATGACCGGCAAGGCGATGGTGGCGATCGCTGCCAACCGGTTGGCAGCGCGGCTCGTCGGCATCAACACCTCTGCGGTTGTTGGATTGTCGTTTATGATTTCGGCGGCAATCGGCGCTTTCGGCGGCATTCTTGCCGCGCCAATCACGCTGACCAACTATGACGTCGGCACAATGCTGGCGCTGAAGGGATTTGCTGCCGCCATGCTCGGTGGAATGGGAAGCCCGCTCGGCGCAGTCGCTGGCGGCTTATTGCTCGGTCTGCTTGAAGCCTTCGCCGCGGGCTACATCTCCTCGCAATATAAGGACGCGGTCGCTTTCATCGTCATTCTTCTCGTGCTGTTTTCAATGCCGCAAGGCCTGTTCGGCCGCAGCAAGGTCGAGCGGGTGTGACATGGCGCGTTTGTTGAACAACCCGTTCCTGCTCGTCATTGGCCTCGCGCTGGTGGTCGCGGTGCTGCCGCTATTCTTGCCATCGACATTCTACGTTCGCGTGGTGGCGCTGGTTTTCATCAACGCGCTGGCTGTACTCGGTCTCAACCTGCTGATGGGATTTGCCGGCCAGGTTAGCCTAGGCCATGCGGGCTTTTTCGGCATCGGCGCCTATGCGGTCGCCGTGGGCCCAACACACCTTGGATTGCCAACCTGGGTAGCGCTGATTTGCGGCACGGCACTCGCGGCACTACTCGCTCTCATCGTCGGACGGCCAATCCTGAAACTCCGCGGCTACTATCTCGCCGTTGCTACGCTGGGCATGGGCGTGCTGATCGCCATGGTGATCTCCAACGAAGCGCAGATTACCGGCGGCCCGAACGGCATGCCGGTGCCGCGTCTGGTCCTCTTCGGCTGGCGGGCGGTGGGACCACAGGTCTGGTACTGGATTTCCGGAATCACGCTGGTGATTGGTGTGTGGATCGCAATCAACTTGATCGAAAGCCCGACCGGACGCGCGTTCCGCGCCATCCATGACAGCGAAACGGCCGCACGGGTCCTCGGAGTGAACGTTGCGCACTACAAACTGACGGCGTTCGTTCTGTCGGCCGTCTATGCTTCGGTCGCCGGCAGTTACTTCGTGCTGTTCGACGGCTTTGTCACTCCGGATACGGCAAGCTTCCTGCGCTCGATCGAGTTCGTGGTCATGGCGGTGCTCGGAGGCCTTGGCTCGATTTTCGGCAGCATTGTCGGCGCCGCCATCCTCGTTCTGCTGCCGCAATTCCTGACGGTGTTCCACGACTACGAGCACATCGTGCTCGGGGCGATCATTATCGTGTTTCTGATCTTCCTGCCAGCCGGCATCGTTCCGGCTGCGTCATCATTACTGGGACGGCGGGCGGCATGAGCATCCTGGTCGTCGAGGACTTGGCAATCACCTTCGGCGGTTTGATCGCCGTCGATGGCGTCAACTTTTTGGTGGAGAAAAACGAAATCTTCGCGGTGATCGGCCCGAACGGCGCCGGCAAAACTACGTTGTTCAATATGGTGAGCGGCCTGTACTCGCCACAGCGCGGCCGTATTCTGCTGGCGGGCGAGGATGTCACTAACCTCGCCCCGCATGAGCTTGCGCGCCGAGGGTTGTCGCGCACGTTTCAGAACCTCCAGATATTCTTTCGTATGACCGCGATTGAGAATGTGATGGTGGGCCGTCACCTGCACGAAAAGCGCAATGTGCTCTCACACCTTTTCACGCTGCCGTCGGTCCACCGACAAAATCGTGAAACACGAGGCAAGGCCGCCGAACTGCTGGCGTTGGTCGGCCTGGCTGACGTCGCCGAACGACCTGCCGGTGCCTTGCCCTATGGTGCGCTCAAGCGATTGGAGATTGCCCGGGCCCTGGCGACCGAACCGAAAGTACTTCTGTTGGACGAGCCAGCGGCGGGCTGCAATCCAGTTGAAACCGAAGAAATCGACACCGTGATCAAGGCGATCGCCGCGCATGGTGTAACGGTCGTGCTCGTCGAGCACGACATGCGGCTGGTGATGAGAATTTCGAGCCGTATCCATGTTCTCGACCGAGGACGCACGCTCGCCGAAGGCAAAGCCCGAGACATTCGTTCTAACCCCGCGGTAATCGCTGCCTATCTTGGCGGCACTGGCGCACAGGAAGCAGCCCGTGCTCAGAGTTGACAACCTCGCCAGCCGCTACGGGCGCATTGAGGTGCTGCATGGCGTCTCACTTCAAGTGCAGACCGGCGAAATCGTTACACTGGTTGGATCGAATGGCGCCGGCAAAACCACGCTTCTGCGGGCCATTTCCGGCGTCCAACCAATCTCCGGTGGCAACATCCATTTTGCCGAGTCACCAATCGATGGTTTGCGTGCACATCAACGTGTAGCGCGCGGAATCGCTCAGGTGCCGGAGGGCCGCCAGGTTTTCGCCCCGCTGTCCGTGGAGGACAATCTTCGGCTCGGGGCCTTCACGCGCAATGATAAGGAAATCGACGCCGATCTGGACCAGGTCTATTCGACGTTCCCAGTGCTCGCCGAGCGCCGCGGCACCCCGGCGGGGGCTTTGTCAGGCGGACAGCAGCAAATGCTTGCCATAGGCCGTGCACTGATGGCCCGACCAAAGTTAATGCTGCTCGACGAACCCTCGATGGGGTTGGCGCCGGCGCTGGTTGAGCAAATCTTCACGATCATCAGCGGACTGAAAGCGCGCGGGCTGACCGTTCTATTGGTCGAACAAAACGCCAATGCGGCTCTTGCTATCGCCGACCGCGGTTATGTGATCGAAACCGGCCGTATTGTAATGAGTGGTCCCGGCCGCGAATTGTCGAACGACCCGCGTGTGCGTAGCGCTTATTTAGGAATTTAGAAACGCGTCTTCACTCTAGCGTGCACGGGCTTTCTTCGTCGTCTTCCCTTTTCCACGAGAGCGAGAGCCGTTGGCTCGCGCTCCGGGCTCGACCAAGAGGCCGGCAAAAATCGAATCGAGCTGGTAATTGATATAGGCATCGAGATCGCCCACCGCCCTGACTTCGCGCGTGTGCAAGGCGATCATATGGGCAATAAACATCACGTCGAGGCCCGCCAGGCGTGCCGGCACATTGCGGAAGATGCCGGCCTCGATACCCTTGGCAATGATTTTCTCAAAATAGGAAATCACGCTCGACACCGTCGCGATCACGTTGGCACGCGGCTCCGACGGCAAGAATCCGACCTCGCGGTAAAGCAATCGGATCGGACGGCGGAAGCGGCTAACGATCTGGCAGTAGCTGGCAAAACCGATCTCCAGCGAACGCTCCGGTGAATCGGGATCGAGGACAGTCTCCGACAGACGTTGCGCGATGTTGTTCATCAAGTCCTGAGCAACCAGGTAGAGAATGTCCTCTTTTGAGGAAACGTACATGTACAGGCTGGCAACGTTGAATGAGCATGCGCGTACGATGTCCCGGATCGAGGTGTTATGAAAACCGCGCTCCAAAAACATCTTGGTCGCGACCTCGATCAGCTCCGTGCGGCGATGTGCGACGCGCTCCGGATTCTTGATCGTGGTCGGAATGTGAGAGGCGTGCCCCCTGTAAACGGGTTGCACTTTCCGGGTCAGCGCTTTCGCTGGCATAAGGCCTCGTGCTCGATGCGGGACGCTTAATCCTCGGAGCCGGCGAACCTAGGCTGCCGGACCGAACACATGATGCGGGCGTAATTGGTGGACCGAAGTATGCGCCGCCAGCTCGCGAAAAGTGGCCACTCGATAGAGCACAATTCGCGCGAGATCAACGCCTTACCTCCTGCTGGGGATTAGTGCAGACATGTCCGCCGTCTCACCCGCGGGGATTGACAGCAGACGACGGAATTCATTTAATAGAACATCATTATACCAAAAATAAAAGCAATAGAACAGGGACTCGCACATGGATTCGGCGCTCCAAACGAGACTTCCAAGCCTTCCGCAATGCCCGCGGTTCGATGCAACGTTAGAGCAGGACGCCAAAACCGCGCAGAGCTATTTCGCAGAGGCCGCCCGGACAATCCAGCGCGCGGGCCCTGATGGCCCCGCCCTTAGACAGTCTGTGCGCGAGGCCAAGGAAGCCTTCTTCCGCCGCCACGCCGTCGCGATGTACGACGCGATTACCGAAAATTGCGCCCTGCCCTTGCGCGTCTCCGAAGTGGTCTACGACGCGGCCGAGCGCTTTCCCACCTTGCTGCCGACCCGCAAGCAGATCGAGGCAGAGCGTGCCCTGAAAAAACAGATCGCCAAGGAAGGATTGGAGATCGATCAAGGCGTTTTCATCGCACATGTGCTAGCCGACGGACGCTGCGGCATGCATCTCGTCCACGCCATGCTGCGTCCGAAGCGCGAAGCCGAAGAACTGTTGCCGGAATTCAGGCGCACGGGCCGTGTCGTCATCGGCGATACCGCCGTCGAGCGCAAGGGCAACGTCGGCACTGTCACGCACGGCAACCGCGCCTTCCTCAATGCCGAGGACGACGGCGCCATGGCTGCGATGGAGACGGCGGTCGATCTCGTGCTGCTCGATGACCGCATTCAGGTCGGGGTACTGCGGGGCGGGTTACTGCAGCATCCGAAATATCAGGGCAAGCGCATTTTCAACGCAGGAATCAATCTCACTCATCTCTACTACGGCCAGATATCGTTCATCGAATTCATCATGGAGCGCGAGCTGGGCCTGCTTAACAAGATTTACCGAGGCCACAGCCATCCCGACCGCCACAGCGATCAGCTCGAGGACGTGATCGAGAAGCCGTGGCTCGCGGTCGTTGACTCCTTCGCCATTGGCGGCGGCTGTCAGCTGCTGGGCGTCATGGACCGTGTGATCGCCGAACCCGGCGCCTATTTCAATCTGCCGGCCAGCAAGGAAGGCTTCATTCCGGGCTCCGCCAACCTGCGGCTGCCGCGCCTCACAGGCATCCTGCAGGCACGCCACGGCATCTTCTTCGAAAAGAAGTTTTATGCCGGGACACCTGAGGGCATGCTTATCTGCGACGAAGTCGTGGAAGTGGCCGACATGGATGCAGCGATCGAACGTAACACCACACAGATGATTGCCGCCGGATTCACGAGCACGATCAGCAATCGCAAGGCATTGCGTGTCGGCCAGGAGCCCTGGGACGTCTACCGCCGCTACATGGCGGTATACAGCCGCCAGCAGGCTTTTTGCTTCTACGACCAAGCGCTGATCTCAAACCTCGAGCATAGCTGGCAACCGCAGAAGCGGCGGATGTAGTTGCTATGACAAACGCACCGGCGGCTCAGCAGACAGATGCGGGCGGTAAAGGCACGAGCCTTTCCGCAAATTTTAAAGTGCACGACAAAGATACAGTCGGGCATCTGGTGCCGGGCATGCCGATGGTGGCGGCGACCCCGTATCTGGTCACGATCGCCGAAATGGTTTGCTATGAAATTTCCAAGACGCTCATCGAGCCGGGTCAGATCACCGTGGGGACCCGGGTCGAGATAGATCATCTGGGCGCCAGCAAAGTTGGCGCCACACTTGTCGTGAATGCCGTATTGCGCTCGCGCGAGCGCAACCGTTTCACCTTCGATGTCACGGTGACGGACGGGGAGCGTACAGTGGCGAAGATTGTGCACGGACGCGCCGCAGTTTCGGCGCAAAAAATGATGGCCGCGCTGGGTTAATCGCGCACCGGCTACGAGGGGAGACGATAGCGTGCGGACGCTTGCCGAATTGATCCGCTGGCGCGCCCAGCGGCATCCGGATCTCGATGCAATCTGGTACGAGGGAAAGACGCAGACCTACGGCGAGCTGGACCGTTCAAGCTCGGCGCTGGCTGGAGGCCTGGTGAAGACGGGTCTGGCTCCCGGCGACCGGATTGCAATCCTCGACAAGAACTGTCCGGAATATCTCGAGTTGATCTTTGCCCTCGATAAAGCGGGCCTCGTCGCTGCGCCGCTTAACTGGCGGCTGACTCCGGCTGAAATCAAGGCGATCATCGAAGACGTCAAGCCTAAACTCATTGTGTGCGGTCCGGAATTCAAGACCAACGCACTCGCCTCAGGCATTCGTACCGTGACATATGACGAATTGCCCCGTGGCGGGGACGATCCCCGCCGCGACGTGGACGGCGCGGTCAGCACGCAGTTCTGCACATCCGGAACCACCGGCTTGCCCAAAGGCGCGATGCTGACAGGGGCCAATGTGCTTAACACCGGGCTTTGTCTCGCGCTTGAAATGCCTGAGATGCGTGAAGGCGGCAGATCGCTCGTCTGCATGCCAATGTTTCACATCGGCGGCACTGGATGGGCGGTATGGAGCATGCAGGAGGGCATGACACTCGTGTTCGTCCGCGAGGTCGTGCCTGAGCAGATGCTCGATGTCATTGTCAGGCAGAAGATCGAGGTCGCCCTGCTGGTGCCTTCTGTGATGCTGTTCCTCACCGAACTGTCGCAGGCGCGCAGCGCCGATTTCGCGTCGCTCAAACACATCACCTACGGCACCGCACCGATCTCCCCTGATCTTCTCAAGCGTTGCATTGAGATTTTCAAATGCAAGTTCTGTCAGATTTACGGGCTGACAGAGACCACCGGACCTTTCACCTGCCTTCCCTTCGAACATCACCAAGGGGAGAAGCTGTTGTCGTGCGGGCGACCGATGTTCGGCGCGCAGTCCAAGGTCGTCGGGCCAAATGGCGAAGACCTGCCGCCCGGCGAGGTCGGCGAAATCTGTTATCAAGGTGAAAGCCTGATGGCCGGCTATTGGGCCCGGCCGGAAGCTACCGCCGAGGTCATGCGCGACGGCTGGTTCCACAGCGGAGATGCCGGCTACGTGGATGCGGATGGCTTCATTTTCATCAAAGACCGGATCAAGGACATGATCGTGTCCGGCAGTGAGAATGTTTATCCGGCGGAAGTCGAGGCAGTGCTGGCCGGCCACCCGGACATCGTCGAATGCGCAGTGATCGGAATTCCTGACAAGAAATGGGGCGAGACGGTCAAGGCCGTCGTAGTCAAACGCCAGGGCAGCACGCTCAATGAAGTTACGCTCATCGAATGGGTGCGCGGCAAGATCGCTGGCTACAAACGACCGCGATCGGTCGACTTCATCGACAGGCTGCCACGCAACGCCAGTGGCAAATTGCTCAAACGGACACTGCGCGAGCCTTATTGGCAGGGTTACGAACGGCGCGTGAATTGATACCGGTAGGAGCAGCGTGACCCGCCCTACTCCGCTCCCACATAGGCCTCAACCACTTTCGGCATCTTGCGCACGACCTCCGGTATGTCGTCTGCAATAACCTCGCCGTAGTTAAGCACGACGATACGGTCGGCGAGGTCGGTTACCATCTGCATGTCGTGCTCGACCCAAAGGACCGTCAGTTTGAGTTCGTGCCGGATTCGCAGCAGATAGCGTGCAAAATTCTCTTTTTCCTCGCGCATCAAGCCGGTCGACGGCTCGTCAAGCAGCAGGAGTTTGGGGTCGAGGGCGAGCGCGCGTGCAACACCGACCATTTTCTGCACGCCATAAGGTAAATCGCCAGCCGGCACATCGCGATAACGGTAAAGCTCGAAGAAATCGATGATCCGCTCCACTATTTTTCGCTCCCTTGCCTCCTCCTGCCGCGCGCGTCCGAAATAGAACGCACCGGAAAAAACTCCGGTGCGCATGAGCAGATGGCGGCCAACCAACAAATTCTCCATCACGGTCATGTGCGGGAACAACTCGGCGTGCTGGAAGGCACGGCCGACCCGGGCAAGTGCGATCTTGTCCACCGAAACGGTTGTCAGATCGTGGCCATCGAGCATGATGTGGCCGGCATTCGGTCTGTAGACGCCGCTGATGCAATTCAAGAGCGCGGTCTTGCCGGCACCGTTCGGGCCGACAATCGCGACCAGCTCGCCATCGCTCGCACTGAAGCCGACGCCATTCAGAGCGGTGAGACCGCCGAACTGCAATCTGAGCTCTTGGATTTCGAGCGCCATCAGCCCCACCACCGGCGTTTGCGACGGTACTGTTTGATGTCGCGGTAGCTCTTGTTTTCCGCTTGCCCTGCTCCGCCCAGATAGAATTCCCTGACGTCCGGATGCGACAACAGCTCGTCGGCCTTGCCCGAAAACACGATTCGACCGCTTTCCATGACGTAACCGTGGTCGGCTATAGAGAGAGCGGCCCTTGCATTCTGCTCGACCAGCAACACGGTAAGCCGCAGTTCGCGGCTGATCTGGCGCAGGCGTCCCATCAGCTCCTTGATCGCAATCGGGGCAAGCCCGAGCGACAGTTCGTCGATCAGCAGCAGCGTCGGACGGCACAACAGCGCCATGCCGATCGCTAACGTCTGCTTTTCGCCGCCGCTGAGATAGCCGGCGAGCTGGGAAGACCGTTCGCGTAGGCGCGGAAAATAACCGTGGATGCGATCGATGGTGATTGCACCGTCCTCTCGCGCCGCGAAGGCGAGATTGTCCTGCACGCTTAGCGTGGCGAACACCTTCTCCCGCTCCGGCACCAGAATGATGCCGGCTTTGGCAAGTTGATGAGGGATGCGGCCGTTGATGCGCTCTCCCCGTAGCGTGATCGTGCCGTCGGTAATCGCAACGTCCTCGGACGGGAGAAAGCCGGAGATAGCACGCAAAGTCGTGGTTTTCCCCGCACCGTTGGTGCCCACCAGCGCCACGATTTCGCCTTCCGGCACATCGAGCGACACACCCTGAATCGCGGTCGCGACGCGATTGTAGACGACCTCGAGTTGACGGACCTGCAGCAATGGCTCGGTCATCGCATCACCGCCGCGTGGTATCGAGCGGCCGGTATCGGAACGGCCACCGGTCAAAATAGATCTCTGTGCGCCGCCAAATTTCAGCAAGGCCCTTGGGCTCGAACAGTAGGAATAGAATGATGCAGACTCCGACCGCACCGACCTGCACGCCGAATACCGTAGAACCGAAGCGCCAGGCCCGCGGCAGGAATTCGAACAAGCTGTCGATTGCGTAGGGCAGCAGCGTTATGAAAATCGCACCGAGCAGGCCGCCCAGGACCGAACCCATGCCACCCACAATTATCATCGCAACGTAGATGACGGCCAGATCGAGCGTGTAACCTTCGACGGTCACCACATTGCTGTAGTAGGCGGCGAGACTGCCCGACACCGAAGCCAGCATTGCGCTCAACATGAATGCTGCGAGCTTGTAGCGGGTGAGATTTATGCCGAGGGCTTCGGCAGCAATGTCCCGGTCGCGAATGGCCATCCAGGCACGGCCGGGCCGCGTGCGCACCAGATTGACGCAGCCGACCGTGAAGAGCGTGACTAATACCAGCAGAAAATAGTACCAGGCATGTTCGCCGCGCAGACGCAGGGAACCGATGACCGGGTCTGCAATGGTTATGCCGGCGCTCGCGCTCGCACCGAAATTCGCCTGGTAGGTCGTACACAGAAAGACGATTGCGTAGTGCATCGCCAAAGTGCTGATCGCGAGATAGACCCCGCGAAACCGCAACGACGGCAGGCCGACCAGGAAGCCGACAATGGCGCCGGAAACGGCGGCGGCCGGAACAACAACGAGAAACGGCATCTTTACGTGCACCGTGAGGATGACAGTCGTGAAGGCGCCGATCGCGAGAAAGGCGGCATGGCCGAGAGATATCTGTCCGCAGAAACCGGTCAGGATCATCAGTCCGAGCGCACCGATGCAGGCGAGAAAGCAAAGGTTTATCAAGTGCATGAAATAGTCCGACGACGCGAAGGGCAACATCAGCGCGGCGGCAAGGATGAGCGAGACCAGCAACTTCTGATACGGCCGGCGCAACACCTCGTTTGATTCGAGATAACTGGTACGGAGATTTGTGCCAGCGCGCGCCATGTCAGACCCGGTCCAGTTCTTCGACGGTGCCGAACAGACCCCACGGCCGAACACTCATCACGACAAGTAGGATCAGGAACGGCAATGCTTCACTCAGCACGGGATCGATGAGGCGTACCGTCAGATATTGCGCGAGCGCGACGATGAACGCTCCGACCACGGCGCCGCGCAGGCTGTCGAGTCCGCCGACCAGCGCCGCTGTCAGGCCGGCGAGCCCGATCGTCACGCTCGCGCTGCCAAGAAACGCGCGCCCGCCGTAAAGCACACCCGACAGCGTCGCCGCCGCCACAGCAATGATCCATGCCAGCGAAAGCACCAGATTGACGTTGACACCGCGCTGACTGGCCAGCAGCGCGTTTTCAGCGGTGCCGCGGAACTGCACGCCGAGCCGCGTAAAGGTGAAAAAAAGGTACAGCGCGACGAAGAAAGCGATCGTCAGCGCGATGCTGGCGAGATCCATATAGGACAAAGTCGCGCCGCCGGCGAGACGGACTGCAGGTGCAACACCGACATCGATCGTGACCTGCTCGGCACGCCAGATCACGATGATCGCCGCCTTCAGCACGATTGCGATGCCAACCGTGATCAGGATCGCAACGTAGAATGGCTCACCGACCACGCGACGCATCATCGCCACATAAATAAAGGCGCCCGTGACGATCGAGAACGCAACCGCTCCTACGACCGCCAACCAGGGTGAGCCGGTCATCAGGCCGCTGCTGTAGAACACGTAGCCGCCGACAATGGCGATCTCGCCATGCGCAAAATTCACCACCCGCCCGGCCTTGTAGAGAATGACGATGCCGGCGGCGAGCAGTGCGTAGGTGCACGTCAGGATAATGACGGTCGCGACGAATTCCACGAGCTCGATCTTTCGGAAAAATAGGCGGAGGGACTTCCTCCGCCTTTATGAGTTTGATGCCGTCAGACTTACTTGAAGCCCTGCGAGCCCTTCTTGACCCATTCGCCCTTCGGCTCCATGGCGTTGTCCTTGGCGTCCCAGGCATAGAGACGCCAGTAGGATGGACCGTAGTGATCGGTCGCCGACATCTCGATCGGTCCGCCGGTAAGTCCGCCCATGTCGACTTTCAAGGTCTGAATCGTCGCGTCGAGCTTCTCTCGCGTGCACGGCCAACCACAACCCTTGAGGGCCGCCTCCGCGAATTTGCCGAGCGCCCAACCCGTGACATGCATGCTGGAGAACGGCTTTGACGTGCCGTACTTCGTCTGCGCGGCCGCCACTTCGGCGACCGACGGATTCTTGTCGAACGACGAAGAATAGCGCGTCACGTAGTAGATGTTTTCGCCGCTGCCCGCTCGCTGCGCCGCCTGACGGATGGTGTCCTCGGTCACGCCATACGAGGCCACCACATATGGACCGTTGTATCCGGAGCGGCGCAACGCCGGAATCACGCCAAGGTTCTGGCCGGAGCCGTAATGACCGACAACGACGTCGGGTTTCTTCTCGGTAACCGCCTGGGCGAAGGGTGTGAAGTCCGTGGTCGCAATCGGAAAGATGACCTCATCCCATGTGCCACCGGCGGCTTCGACCGCCTTCTTGTTGTGCGCGAGCGCGGCGCGGCCGCCGACGCTGTCGAACGTCATGCCGACAACCTTGCCGCCTTTCTTGATGTTCTGCCCAAGCTCGCCGATCGCCTCGCCGGCGATCTCGAATACCACGCCGGTGCTGTAGGAAAATGGTTGCGCCGGAGGAAGCGCATCGCCGATCCCGCTGAAAGTCGAGACGACGGGGACACCAGCCTTGCGCATCTCAGCGTAGACGGGCCCCTGCGTGCTCGACAGGCTTAACCCGAAAATTCCGAGAACCTGGTCACGCTCGGTTTGCTTCTTTGCGGCGGCGACGGCGCGATCAGCCTTCAGACCGTCGTCATCGAGCACGACGTCGACCTTTTTGCCATTGATCCCGCCCCGGTCGTTGAGTGCCTTGATGTAGAGCTCAAATCCCTCCCAGGTCGGCGTGTAGGAACCCGCCAGAGGGCCGGAAAGATCGGTGATGTAACCGATCTTGTAAGCATCCTGCGCGTGCGCCGCGGAAAAACCCGCAAAGCAGGCGATCATTGCGGCTGCAGCAAAGCCGCGGCGAAGCAATTCGCTTTTCATTTCGTCCTCCCATTTTCAGCTCGTTGCGAGCTGCCTGTTGATTTGCGTGCCTTCAGTCCGGAGTTCTTGATCGTCCCGGTACATACCTTCGACCAGATCCTGAAACATCGTGTAGATATGACGGCGCTTCACCTTGCGTGTCGGCGTCGTGTCGCCCTCCTCGGGATCGAGCTCCTTCGGAATGATCCGGAATTTCTTGATCTGCTCAACGCGGGCGAGTTGAATGTTTGATTTTTCGATTTCAGCGCCGATCAACTCGGCTACGCGGGGATGTTGTGCGAGTGACGTGAACCCGGTGTAGACGATGCCGTGCTGACGCGCCCAATCAGACACCGTGTCAAAATCGATCTCGATCAGGGCACTCGGAAACTTGCGCCCGTCGGCGAACAGGACAACCTCGCTGATGTAGGCACTGCCTTTGAGCAAGTTTTCAATTTCGCTGGGCGAGATGTTCTTTCCGCCGCTGGTGACCATGATGTCCTTCTTGCGGTCAATGATGCGGAAATGACCGTTAGCCAGCTTTTCGGCGACATCGCCGGTATGAAACCAGCCGTCTTGAACCGCCTGACGGGTTGCTTCCTCATTCCGCCAGTAGCCGGCGAACATTCCGGGTCCGCGCACGAGGATTTCGCCGTCGGGGCCAAGCTGTACGTCCTTTGGAAACAGCGGCACGCCGGCATCGCCTGGTTGCTGGAAAGGATCGCTCTGGCAAAGCACGAGTGTGTGCTCCGTGATCCCATAAAGATTGCGCAGATTGACGCCCCAGACCTGCCAGATGGCCTGTACGGTCGGCGGAATCGGCGCGCCGGCGGTAAGCGCGGCGCGCAATCTGTGCAGCCCGACCTTCATCAACATCGGCCTGAATACCAATTGCCGTGCCAGCTCATAGCCGGCCGAAAGCCAGGCCGGCGGCCGCTCGCGCGCCCACACGTACTTGGCATATCGGCGCGCGATCCCCATGGCGACGCGATAGTTCATCCGCTTGAATGGGTCGGCGCGGTCAATGTTGACCTGGATCTGGGATGCGATTTTTTCCCAGACGCGCGGGACTGCGTGAAAAAACGTCGGCTCGACTTCGACAAGCGTCTCGCGCAGATTGTCGACTTCCTCCCCGATATGCGGCGTGACATCGGCGATCAGCATCAGGCAGAGGCTCATCGAGCGCTCCACCAGGTGGGCCAGCGGAAGATGCGTGACGATCCGCTGTGGCCCCTGCTCCAGTTCCGGAAAACCCTGCAGGTAGGTATTGACCATGCCGACCATCAGGTCGCGATGGGTGATCATCGCAGCCTTCGGCGCGCCGGTCGTTCCCGACGTGTAGACGAATACCGCAACGTCTTCGGGCTTGACCGCAGCGATGCGTTGCTCGAACAGCGTCGGCTGCTTCGGCCGCAATTCATCGCCGAGCGCTTTTAAGCCCTCGAACGACAGGATGCGCTCGTCGCGATAAAGAAACATCGCGCGCATGTCGCTAACGATGATCTTGCGCAGATCGGTCGTCAGATTTTCAAGATCGAGAACCTTGTCCACATATTCCTGGTTCTCCGCGATGAACAGCTTGGCGCCGGCATTCTCGAGTTGATGCCGTACTTCGGTCGGCGAGCAGGTCGTATAGATGCCGTACGTGATCGCGCCGACGCACAGGCCCGCCATATCGGCGACGAAATATTCGTAGCAAGGATCGCCCATGATGGCGATGCGGTCACCGGCCTCGATTCCGAGCGAGATCAATCCGAGCGCAACCGCCTCGACGTCGTCGCGATACTTGCGCCAGGTGACCTCCTGATAGAGTCCGAAATCCTTGTAGCGCAACGCCACCGCATCGGAACGCGCGGCCGCGCGTTCGATGAAAAGCTGCGGCACGCTTTTGCCGTAGATCGACCAGGTGCGCTCCTGGTGATGTTTCGGAATGTCGTGCCAAAGTGACTGCATCGTCTCACGCGCCACATTCTAGTATAACGATGTTCTAGCAAACCATAGACGACCGGCACGGGCAAGTCAGTGCGACGCTTCGGCCCTGTTGCGCTGAAGTAGATCGGCGCGTGTCGACACGCTGTGATTGCAGCGCGCGGTCTCGCCGCGCGAGACGTCTTGTCAGCGGCGCGCGGCCAATGCTGTCGCGGGCTCGCGCGCAAGCATGCCCTGCAGCATGATCTTACTCTGCATCTCGAAGAACTCGTTGATGTTCTGCGTGATCGAGCGCAAAGCGCGGGCGTGCATCGACCAGAGATGGCAGAGAAAGAGCGAGTTCAGCGCGACTAGCTTCGGGTCGACGTCGGCGAAAACGCCCTTGTCGATGCCTTTGCGGACGATCTTCTCGAACACGCTGGTCACCGTCGACAATGATGTCATGACGATTTCACGCCGCTCCGGCGAAAGCACCTCGAGTTCCCGGTAAAGCAGCCTGATGTGCGGCCGATATTCATGCACGATGCGGCAATAGGATTTTAGCGCGGTGCGAAATGATTC
Organism: uncultured Alphaproteobacteria bacterium; assembly: GCA_963831515.1. Taxonomy (GTDB): domain Bacteria; phylum Pseudomonadota; class Alphaproteobacteria; order Rhizobiales; family Xanthobacteraceae; genus Pseudolabrys. The sequence continues at coordinate 70,502 of CAWHQL010000023.1, forward strand.
CGCCGGATTGTCCTCGAACATCTCGACTTCGGCCATGGCGCGGGCTTTCTCGTCGATTAGTTGCTGCGCCACCAAGAACAAGATGTCCTCCTTGGAGGTCACATACATGTAGAGGCTGGCGAGATTGAACGGACAGGCCCGAGCGATGTCGCGAATTGACGTCTTGTGGAAGCCACGCTCGAGGAAAAGGCGGGTCGCGACGTCGATGATTTCGCCGCGGCGCTGCGCCACCAGCTCCTGATCCTTGATCGTGGTCGGAATCTTCCTGCTCATCGCGGCGGCGCCCTCGGACCTTGGTATAATGCTGTTCTAGGTTTATGGAAAGGGCGTCCGCCCCAGGACGACGCGCGCGACGTCAGACCGTCGGCGACAGCGTTTGGCCGGCGAAAGCTGCGCTTTCCGGAAAGCGCGCTATCTTTCCCGAATGTTTAACCGACGTGCGTGAATGGGCATGGATCTCGTCGGCAATCTGCCGCGCGGATTCCGCCTCGCATTCGACGATCCGGCACAGGTGGCGGAGCGACAGCAGCTGAAACAAGGCGTTCTCGGCGTTTGGTCCATTCAACGCGGGCTCCAGGATCGCCTCGGCGCGGCGAAGAGAATGCAACCATTCGCGGCAGCGCTCGATGTAGACTTCGACAAGTTCCACGCGCCCCGCGGGCGCGACATGACCGAGCTGAAAAAGCTTGTGAATGAACTCATGGTGCATGCGCGGCAGGACGGCCGGTTGCGAGAGCCATTGGATCAATAATTTCTGGCCCCGCGCCGTCAGGCTGTAGACCTTTCGGTTCGGACGGTGGCGCTGAAACTTGACCGAAACCCGCAACAGACCGTCGCGGCGCATCTTGCGCAGCGTCGGATAGACCTGCCCCAGTGGCGCGTACCAGATCTGCTGCAGGGCGCGCCGGTAGGAACGCGACAGGTCGTAACCTGTCATCGGACGGATCGCGAGCAAGCCGAGAATGGCCTCGCGCAACCCGTTGCGCGACTCCCTGAAAGCCGATGGTTTACGCCGGTTTTCGTCAGGCATGAATCGCATTGGTCAATTTTGCGATGCGGTCGGCGCCGAGCTTCGCTAGATACTCATTTTGGTTCGTAGCGCCGGTGACCCACCGATCGAGATAAGACTGCCACGCCGCCATGTCGCGCTTGCGATAGGCGAGCGAGGCCGCGACATACTCGCGGATGCTGTCTTCATCCTCGATGTAGAAGCCATGGCTGGCGAAGGGATGCGACCCGTAGGGAGCTTCCACCACCACATCGGCATAAGCCACCGACGTGTTAAATGGATTCTTGCGGATTTCGCTGTTGGGCACGATGCGCTCGGCGGTTAGCATCACACGCTCGGCCGCACGCGACAACAGCCGGTCACCGAAGCGCGCGCCGCCATGTTGGCCGTTGCCGTACTTATCGGCCTGGCCGACATGGATGATCGCCCAGTCGGCGTGCAAGGCGGGCACCGCGAGATAGGGCTCGCCGTTGATCGGGTCATTGAAGGGCACGTAGTCCTTGTTCAATACCGGCAACGACGTACCGACGCCGCCACGCCATGGCATGAATCCCAGACCCCGGGCCGCCGCGTCGAGCTGCGAATAGAGCAGATACTCCGTGGTTTCGTAGACCTCGATCTCTTCGTTTTCGGCGGCATAGCGGAAACAATTACCGACCGGCGCATGCAGCTCCGCCCCGACATAGGGCGCGATCACTTTCTTCACGCAGCCGGCGCCGATCAGGAGATCGACTTCGAGCCCAGCGGTCGCCGCGCCGATGACCGTCAGATTTTTCACCTTGCGGCGGATAAGCGCGCGGATGATCGGCATCGGATGGTTCACTGTGCCGAAGCCGCCGACGATGACGACGTCGCCATCCTTGATGAGCGCGGCGGCCTCCTCCTCGCCCATCAGCACTTCCTTGCGTTGCGGGCGGTTGGCGCGCGTGATCGGTTCAAGCTTCATGTCGCTTCCTCTCGAAAGACCGGCGTTTGTTCTGATGGCTCGGCGATCACCCGACTGCCGATCGCCGGCGGCTCGGCGCGGTTGAAATGCCCGAGCACCCGCTTTCCATCCGCAAGTTCGACCAGCACCAGCACGAAAGGAGCCGCCGCCGCGTGTGCCTTGTCGGGCACGCGAATGATCGTGTGGCTCTGCACCCTTCCCTCCAGCGTCATCGGACTGCCTCGAGAATGTGCACCGTCACCGCAGCTGCAGTGCCGCCTCCGTTGTGGGTCAAGCCCAGGCGGGCCTTCCCGATCTGGTTGGGATGCTCGCCGCGCAATTGCATCACCACCTCGTAGATCTGCCCGCAACCGGTTGCCCCCGTCGGGTGACCTTTCGACAGAAGCCCGCCGCTTGGATTGATCACGACCTTGCTGTTGGCCGAGGGCGTGCGGACGACCGCCGGCCCACCCTCGCCTTTTGCAAAAAACCCGAGGTCCTCGCTGTCGACGATCTCCGCAATCGAGAAGCAATCGTGCAACTCGGCGAGGTCGATGTCGTCCGGTCCGACGCCGGCAGTTTCGTACGCACGTTTCGCGGCGAGCACGCTGCCGTCATGTATGGTGATTTCGGCGTAGTCGGTGATGCGCGGCGGGCCGTTGACCAGCACCGAGGCGGCAATACGCACTGCAGGGGAGCCGCTCTGCCTGACGAGGCTTTCGTTGGCGAGCACCAGCGCCGCCGCACCGTCTGTGGCAGGACAACAATCGTAGCGTCGGATCGGATCCGAAATCGGCGGCGACGCGATCACCTCTTCCAAAGCGACCGGTTTCTGAAATTGCGCCAGCGGATTGATGGCACCGAACTGGCGGTTCTTCACCGTCACGGCGGCAATCTGTTCGCGTGTCGTGCCGTAGAGATGAGAGTGCCGCGCCATCACCATGCCCCAGAAACCGGGAAACGTCAGACCTGCCTGACCTTCCGTGGCCTGATCGATGGCCGCCGTCATTGCGGTCGTAATGGCATCGCGTGACGCGCCGGTCAGGCGCTCGACACCGATCACCAGAACGGCGTCTTCGGCCCCCGCACGCACAAGATCGTGACCGATCCTCACTGCTGCGCTTGAGGAAGCGCAGGCCGCTTCGATCTTGATCGCCGCGACATTCGACAGACCGAGATCGGCGGCGACGATCGGCCCGAGCAATTCCTGACCGGTCATGATTCCCCCGACGAAGTTGCCGACGAACACACAGCCGATGCGCGCCGGGGCGATATTTGAATCGCGCAACGCCGCACGACCGGCCTCGACGGCAAGACTTTGCAGCGTGCGGCCAGGCAACACACCGAACTTCGTCGAGCCCACTCCCGCAACATAGACTTGCGTGCTCATGATTTCCGCTCCACGGCGCTCCTAATGCCGCAACACTCCGTCAGGATCGATTTCGTGGCGTAGCACCGCAAGCTCTTCCTCGGTCGGTTCCGTCACTTCAGAAAAATCCGATGCCAATGCGAAACCAAAGCCGGTGTTGTCCTTCACCCACTCTTTGGTGGTGCCGGCGAATACGCCGGCGAGCTCGGCACGCCCCTCTTTGTTGAATGTGAAGATCGCGCGGGGCGTGATAATCCATTTCGGTCCGTGGCCGGGATATTTGTTGTTGCGCCAGCCCATGGGCCCATGCATCGAGATGTAGTCGACTTGCTCGACCAGCGTGCGCTTGTCGTGATGCGTGACGAAAATGTATGGCGTCGCCACGGTCACGATATCCGCGATGCCGACCGTGCCGGGTCCGCGGAACGCGAAGCGGCGCCCGCCCTCGCCCTTCAGGCCGATCATGTTGGCATTGCCGTTGCCATCGACCTGAATGCCTCCGGCAAAGAATTTGTCCCCGACAAAATATTTGTTCGTTGGCGGACGTCCACCTGCGTAATAGGCGCGCCCACCGGGCGCGCCGAAATACATGAAAGTCTCCATGTGATCGTAGGCGATCTCGGCCCAGCGGATCATACGATACTCGGTCGATGTTTTCGGCAGACGCACCGGCAGATCGGTGACGTTGACCAGAAAGCACGTACCGCCAAGTTGCAGCTTGATATTCGGCGCATGCATTTTCTGCGCGAGCATCGCGGCCGCGAAGGATATCTCCGTGTGCGCGCCAGAAATGATGCGTTCGCCGTCGACGATGTCGCGCGCGAGCGCCACCGCCATGCGTTCTTTCCAGGCCGGCTGATCGCTGGTCGTTGCCGAAACCTGCGCTGTTCGTTGCGACATGACGCTCTCCCGCACTTATTCTTGATATTGATAATCATCAATATGCCCCGCCGGTCAACTAACGAACCTGCGTGAGGGCGAAAAATGCAACGCCAGGTCAGCTTGACATGCTAGAACAGCGTTATACCATAAATCGACGACGGGCGGAGATGCCCGTCACCGCGCGCGCCGCACGTTCCTGGACAACCTTTTTCCGCCGACGGCCGGCGCGTTTCGCTGCCCTCTGTAAGCAGGACAACACGATGCCGAAAGTACTTGTAAGCACGGTCATCAACGCGCCGATCGAACGCGTTTGGCGCACCGCAGCTGACTACAACGGTCTTCCCTCCTGGATGCCGGGAATGAAAGACTCGACGATCGAACCCGGCAAAAAGCCGACGGAGATCGGCGCGGTGCGCAAACTCGGCATGGCCGGGACCAAGGAGGTTTTGCGCGAGCGGCTCGAGGCACTCGACGACAAGACCCACACCATCACCTATTCGGTGCTGGAAGGTCCGCTGCCGGTAAAGAATATCCGGACCACCATGCATTTGCGACCGATTACCGATAGCTACGGCACGCTCGGCGAATGGTCCACGCAGTTCGACACCGAGCCAGGCAAGGAAGCTGAAGGCGAGCAGACGATGGCACGCGTCTTCGCGGCCGGCTTCCGTGGATTGAAGAGGCATCTCGGCGTCTGATTCCAAACAAGTGAGTGCGTTCTGTGAAGGTGCTTAACCCCGACAATCTGCGTGTTCCGACGGAGCCCGGCGCGGCGCCTTGTCTGCTCGGAAATCGCTGCCGGGAGTGCGGCACAGTCGTCTTTCCGAAAATGCCCGTTTGCCCATCGTGCCATCGCAACGGCGCCATGGAGGAAATCGAGATCGGCCGCACCGGTAAGCTTTATAGCCACACCATTTCGTACTTCGCGCCGAAGGGTTTCACCGCGCCGTCGTTTCAGGCCTTCATCGACCTCCCGGAAGGGCCTCGCGTGTTTTCCCTGATCGGCTCGAAATATCCAGTCGAGCGCGGTGTCCTCGAGGACGGAATGGAGATGCGGCTGATCGTCGAGCCGCTCGCCGACACACCCGAGCACAAGGATGAACTGACCTACAAATACGTGCCCGCGAACGGAGCAGCCCGCTAATGCGCGACGTGGCCATTATCGGCGTTGGCGCCCATCCTACCGGGAAGTTCCTGGACAAGCCGCTCAAGGCCCTGGCCTATCCGGCGATCTGGGGTGCGCTCAACGACGCTGGCGTCATGGTCGCCGACATCAATGTTGCTTACGTCGGCAATTCGCTCGGCGGCTTGCTTACCGGGCAAGAAGGCGTGCGCGGCCAGGTGGTGCTACAGCATTCCGGCATCACCGGCATCCCGATCGTCAACGTCGAAAATGCCTGCGCCAGCGCGATGACCGCGCTGCGCGGCGCCTGGCTTGAGGTGGCGTCCGGCGCCGCCGACGTCGCGCTCGCTGTCGGCGTCGAGAAAATGAATGTCGGCGATTCCGCCCGCACCATCGGCGCGCTCAGCGGCGTCTCCGAGCTCGACCTGTCCGAGCTAGGCATGCAGTTCACCACCAGCTACGCGATCCATCCGAAGATCAATCTCAAATCGCGCATGGAGGAATACGGCTGGACCGCTGCCGATTTCGCCAAACCGGCGGTGAAGAATTCCTTCAACGGCTCACTCAATCCCCTCGCCCAGCACCGCAAAGCGCTGACGATCGAGGAGGTCGTACAATCTCGCGTCATCGTCGATCCGCTGACACTGCTGATGTGCTCGTCTATCTCAGACGGCGCCGCCGCAGCCGTCGTCTGCTCTGCCGACATCGCCAAGCGCTTTTCGAGCAAAACGCCGATCACGATCGCAAGCTGCGTGCTTCAATCCGGCGTCTATCGCCTGCCCGATGACACTCGCCCGGACTCGGCGACCACCAGCGCCTATGCCGCCTACGAAAAGGCGGGCATCGGGCCGGAAGATCTCGAGGCCATCGAACTACACGACGCGATGGCGCCTTCCGAGTTGATGCTCTACGAGCGCCTCGGCCTCTGCGCTCCCGGCGAAGGGCCGAAGCTGATCGATGAGCGCGTCACTACGCTCGACGGCCGCCTGCCCGTCAATCCGAGCGGCGGCCTGTGTTCGCGCGGTCATCCGGTCGGCGCCACCGGCCTCCTGCAGATCTGCGAGCTAGTCTGGCAGATGCGCGGCGAAGCGGGTGAACGCCAGATCAAGAAGCCACCGAAAGTCACCTTGGCGCAGAACCAGGGCGGACTCCTGCTCGGCCAGGACTCGGCTGTCTATGGTTGCACGATTTTGAAATCCTGAATTTCAACGTTCAAAAGCGAGGGTAAGACGTGAGCAAGAAGAGAAAAGAGGTTGTCAAATCGATCGAAGAGGCCGTGGCCCAGATCAAGGACGGCCAGACGGTGGCGATCGGCGGCTTCGGCGCCGACAATCACCCGATGGCGATCGTGCGCGAGATGATCCGCACCGGCAAAAAGAACCTGACCATCGTCGCGTCGGCCACCGCCGGCCTCGAGATCGACCTGCTGATCGGCGCCGGCTGCGTGAAGAAGCTCTACGCCCCCTATGTCGGTCAGGAGCTCTACTGCCCGATCGGGCACAATTTCCGCAAATATGCGGAGTCGGGCGAGGTCGAAATCATGGAGACCTCGGAATACCTTCTTTATGCCGGCTTCTTCGCGGCCGCGTCGGGTCAAGAGTTCTTTGCCTGGCGCGGCGGCGTCGGCACTTCAGATTCCGCAGCTCAATAAGGAGCTGGTCGAGTTCACCGATCCGATCGGGAAGACCAAGAAGATCATTGCCGTGCCGCCGCTGCGGCCGGACTGGGCGATCATCCACGTCGGCTGGTCCGATGCCTACGGAAACGGCCAACACCTCGGCGCCCGCTTTGGCGACCGTTGGATGGCGCGTGCCGCCAACCGCATCATGACGCAATGCGAGCGCATCGTGCCAAACTCGGTGATCCGCAAGAACCCATTCATGACAACCATTGCCTACGCGGACGTGGTCATCGAGGCGCCCTACGGCGGCCACCCCTACGCCGCGCACGGCTTCTACAAGGAGGACGTCGAATTCATCCAGGACTACGTCAAGTGCTCGGAGGCCAACCGTAAGGGCGACAAGAAGACCTGGGACGATTACCTCAAGCGTCACGTCAAGCCGCACTACGATTATCTCGACACGGTCGGCATCAAGAAACTGCTCGGCCTCTACACCCATCCGATCGTGAGCTGGTGATTCAACCGCCCATCATCCGACAGCGATTCAAAGGACGACGACAATGAGCGACTATTCCTGGAAAGAAATGATGGCGGTGGTGTTCTCGCGCGAAATTCAGGACACCGACAAGATCACCTCCGGCGCGCATACCGAAATCTTCTTCGCCGCCACCATGCTGGCGCAGAAGACGCACGCGCCGAACCTCAAGCTGCAGCTCGGCGGTTCGGTCACCTTGTGCCAGGTCACCGATATCGACGTGCCGGAGCTGCCGAAGACCTCGACCGGCTATGACCTCATCCGCTACGCGGAATCGGTGCACGACCACCCGGACACCTATTTGTTCTATGGCGCGCCGGGCGGCACGAAGTACTACAAGGAAGGCAGCGAGTTCCGCGACGTCAACCATTTCTGGTTCGCCGACAAGTTCTTCGTCGGCGGCATCCAAGTCGACAAGTGGGGCAACACCAACATGATTGGGCTCGCCGGCAAGGACGGCAAGATGAGCTTCCGTGGTCCCGGCACTATCGGCATCAACGACATCGCCGTCGGTGTGCGCGACACCTACGCGTTCATCACGGCCCATGACAAACGCCGCCTCGTCGAGAAGGTCGATTACATTTCGCACCCGGGCAAGAAGATCTGCCGCGACAACGAGTTCTACGGCGGCGGCCCAAAGTGGATCGTCACGCCGAAATGCATCTTCGACTTCGACCCCGATACGCTCGAGGCGCGGCTGGCGCAGCTGTTCCCCGGTGTGACCGTGGACGACGTCAAGGCTAATACGGGCTTCGAGGTCAAAGTGGCCAAGAAGGTCGAGAACGTACCGCCGCCCTCGAAAGAGGAACTGGATGCATTGCGCAACGAAGTCGACAAGACCGGCGTGCTCCGCCATTAACCCACGACAACCAAAAGGATCAGCGCATGAGTGACGCTCAGACCAGCGCGAAAGCGAACGTTGAAACGTGGGGGGCCTTGATCAACGGTGAATTTCGTCCCGCTGTCAACGGCAAGACATTCCCAACCTTCAACCCCGGCAACGGCGAGATCATCGCCTATCTGGCCGAGTGCGACGAGGAAGACATCGATCTGGCCGTTCGCGCGGCTCTTGCCGCCTACCCCGCCTGGAAGAAGAAGACCGGCGCCGCTCGCGCCAAGCTACTAATGAAGCTGGCGCAACTGGTCGAGGCGAATGGGGCGAAGCTGGCCGAACTCGAGTCGCTCAACGCCGGCAAGCCGATCCGCGACTCCAAGGCGATCGACGCGGTGACCGCGATCGACGCGCTGGAATATTTCGCCGGCATGGCGACGAAGATTCAAGGCGACACCATCCCGGTTCCGGGCCCCTACATCAATATGACGCTGCGCGAGCCGCTCGGCGTCATCGGCGGCATCATCCCCTGGAACTATCCACTGCTGCAGGCGGTCTGGAAGATCGCGCCCGCGATCGCCGCCGGCAACACCGTGGTGGTGAAGCCGGCCGAACAGGCCTGCTTGTCGGTGATGTTCTTCGGCAAGCTGTGCACCGAGGCCGGCATTCCGCCGGGCGTTGTTAACATCGTGCCCGGTTACGGGGCAGTCGCTGGCGCGGCTCTGGTCGACCACCACATGGTCGCCAAGGTGATGTTCACCGGCTCGACCATGACCGGCAAGCGCATCGCTGCGCAGGCCGCCAACACGCTCAAGCCGGTGGGCCTCGAGCTTGGCGGCAAGAGTGCGGTTATTGTCTTTGAGGATGCACCGATCGATCAGGCGGCGCAGGTCGCCGCGATGTCGATCTTCAGCAACATGGGTCAGGTCTGCACCGCCGGCTCGCGCCTGTTCCTGCATGAAAAGGTGCACGACAAGGTGCTTGAGAAGGTCATCGAAAATGCCAAGAAGATAAAACTTGGCGACCAAATGGACCCGTCCACCACCATGGGCCCGCTGATCTCGGCAAAGCAGAAGGAACGTGTCACCGGCTATATCGACGCGGGCAAGTCCGACGCCAAGCTCGTGCATTCGACCGAGGTCCCGAAAGGTCTGGAGAAAGGCTACTATGTCGGACCGACCATCTTCGACGGCGTGCAGAACTCGATGAAGATCGCGCGCGAGGAGATCTTCGGACCGGTGCTCTCGGTGCTCACCTTTAAGGACGAAGGCGAAGCGCTGGCGCTGGCGAACGATTGCCCCTACGGGCTCGCCGCGTCCGTCATCACGCGTGATGTCGGCCGTGCAATGCGAGCGGCGCAGGCCTTCGAGGCGGGCAACGTCTGGATCAACACCTGGGGCGCGGTGTCGTCGATGGCACCCTATGGCGGGTACAAGAACTCAGGCTATGGCCGCGAGATGGGTTTCTCCGTCATGCGGGAGTTGACCCAAGAAAAAAGCGTCTGGGTCAACGTTCGCTAAACCAGCCTCCTTCTCCTCACTTGAACTCCGGTCCTAGCGGCCGGAGTTTCCTTAAGAGGTCGGACTGACACATGACACACTGAAGACGCGAATTCACGCGGCGGTGGCAGGACAGCGGAGTTGATTGTTGGATTGTCTTGCAATCACCGAGTAGCAATCGAACCTTCGCCTTTTGTCACTGCAAGCCGTCGAAGGAGCTCGTGTGCGAACTGCGAAAGCGAATCGTCGCGCGCACCCATGACTACGATGCGATCACCACGACGGGCCAATCTGACCAGCATGTCACCACAAGCGCCACGGTTTGTGAAAGCAAAGGCTTTTCGACCGCGCCGTTGAATTTCTGAAACAATATCGTTGCTGCCGACGCTGCGGTCGACCGTGCCGCCGAAATAAACCGGCTCGGGCATGACCAGAACATCCTCAACACGCAAGCCGGTTGTAAAGCACCCCACTAAGGCGTCCCGCATGAAACGAATCGGGCCGTAGCCATGGGGCTGAAACATCAGCAACAAGCGGCCAGGGAACGCGTGCAACGTTTCGAGCGTGGCCGATATCTTCTCGGGGTTGTGGGCAAAGTCGTCGACCACGGTTATTTCATTCGCGGTGCCCACGACCTCCAGTCGCCGACGGATGCCACTGAATTCACCTAGATGGGCCGCGGCTACCGACAGGGGCACGCCGCAGGCCTTCGCGGCACTCAGCGCGGCGAGTGCGTTGGCCACGTTGTGCAGACCTGGAACGTTTAGATTCACCTCAACGGCCTCACCAGTCTCGCGCGCCTTCACTTGGAACACGGTTCCAACTGGCGACTGAACCGGCGGAGACGCAACGAGGTGTGCCTGCGCGGAATTCAGGCTGTAGGTGATCGTTTGCCCCGGCTTCAAACCGGTCACGAGAGCCGCGGTTTCTGCGTTGTCGAGATTCAGCACTACGCTCTGCGCCTTGGAAATGAATCCGCGGAAAAGGGTACGCAACTCGTCCATCGATTTATGGTCCAGGGAGATGTTGTTCACGACGGCGACGCGGGGCGCGAAATGTGCAATCGAGCCATCGCTCTCGTCCACTTCACTGACGAAAATCTCGCCGTCGCCGATTTTGGCGCTGGCAAAAGATGAGCCCGCATCAATAAAGTTCTTCATATCCGCGCCATTCATGATCGTTGGATTTTTTCCGGCGCGGTGCAGAATCCAGCCGAGCATGCCGACCGTAGTGGACTTACCGCTCGTGCCGGCGACACCGACGCTCAAGGCGGCAGAGTTGAAAAGTTCGGCGAGAAGCCTCGCGCGAGTGGTGATGGTGGCGCCAATGCGACGCGCGGCTTGCACGTCAGGGATCGTCTCCTCAACAGCAGTGGACGTCACCAGGATCTGGCTGGCCCGGGTAACGCCACTGCCGTCCTGGGGATGGAGCAGCACTCCACGTGCACGCAGAAAATCAAATCTTTCGGCGTTGCGCCCCTGGTCGAACGCCCGGTCAGAACCCTCAACCAGTCCACCCCTGGCTTGGATGATCAACGCGAGCGGGGTCATGCCACTACCGCCGACACCGCAAAAAAAGTAATCTCCGAGTTGGGACATTGGCGAAATCTAAAAGGGTTGCCGATGAGGTGCAATGCAGGCTGGGCGCTTGTATGAGCAAGGAGAGGTGCAGGATCGGTATAGTCGCGCCGGCGTCTCGCATGTCTCCCGAGGTTGCTGAGAGAGTGCCGACCTTGGCCAGGTCGTTGTATCCGGACAGGACGCCGGAGATCGTTTTCCATCCGCAGTGCTTCGCTTTGCACGGACATTTCGCCGGCGACGACGAAACGCGGGCACAGGCATTCCTCGAGATTGCCAACGACGAGAGCTACGACGCGGTTTGGTTCGCGCGAGGTGGCTACGGTTCGTGCCGCGTGGTGGAAGCGGTCATGTGTGGATTGAAGGAGCCGTCCAGGCGAAAAGCTTACGTGGGCTACAGTGACGCCGGTGTACTGCTTGCTGCCTTGTACCAGGCTGGGTTCGAGGCCGTGGCGCATGGGCCCGTGGCGCAGGACATCCTACGCGAGGGGGGAGACGCAGCAGTTGGACGAGCGCTCGCCTGGTTGATTGATCGATCGCCAGAGGCGCTGGAGCCCACGGTAAGCCATGCGACAATGACTGCGGCATTTAACATGACAGTGCTTAGTCAGTTACTTGGCACGCCACTACAACCCGACCTCGATGGACATGTGCTTATGTTGGAAGAGGTGGGTGAGGCAATGTACAGGATTGATAGGTCGCTGTTTCACATTACCAGTAACGCCGAAATCAGGCGCGTGTCGGGTGTCATGCTTGGTCGATGCAACAGCATCACCCCGAACGAACCCGCTTTCGGAATGAACGAAGAAGAGATTGCCCGTTACTGGTGCGAGAGGTCCGGAATTCCATGGATGGGGCGCGCGGACATTGGGCATGACACCGACAACAAGATTGTTCCTTTCGGGACAATCCGCGATCTAGGTCGATCGCATTCTTAGGGGTGAAAGCGGCATCTGCTTATCCTCGGACGTTTAGCATTGGCTCTTCCATGTCCGCTTTGTGCCGAAAACAGGTATTGCGATTATTCAATCACTTCGTCGGCACGTCCGATTAGTGTGTTTGGAACGTTGAGCCCGAGTGCCTTGGCGGTCTTCAGATTTATGTACAGCGTCACTTTGGTGGCGCGCTGGACCGGCAGGTCGCCAGGCTTGTCGCCCTTGAGTATCCGCCCAGTATAGTTTCCGGCCAGGCGATATGCGTCGCCAATGTCCGATCCGTAACTCAGTAGACCCCCAGCCGCGGCGAATTCGCGCCCTTTGTATATTGTGGGAACACGGTAGCGGGCCGCCAACATAGCAAGCTGCTCGGTATTGCTGGTAAAAAGTGGCGCGCCGCCGATCACCAGCGCGCCCACCTTCAGTTCGGTACACTTTGCGAAAACTCCGTCAAAGTCATGTTCGTTTGTGGCGTTCAGGATATGAAACTCCAACCCGAGGGTACGACCGGGTGGCAGCACCGCTTTTGCAGTGGCCTCGGCAAGAGCGGGATCATCCCGGTTTACGAGCAGGGCCATGGCACGCGCATTGGGAAGCAACTCGTGGAGTAACTCTGCCAATTTTGGCGCTACCTCCTGAGTCAATTGTGTCACGCCTGTTACGTTGCCGCCTGGCCGATTGAGGTTGGCGACAAGGCCGAGTTGGATCGGGTCGGCGCCCGTTTCAAAGACAATCGGAATAGTCGTTGTTGCCGCCTTTGCGGCAAGTGCCGCCGCAGTGCTGCACGCGGCGATGACAGTCACCTGACGACGAACCAGATCAGTAGCCATCGCCGGCAACCGGTTGATCCGGCCCTCGGCCCAGCGGTACTCGATCTTGATGCCGCGGCCATCAACGAAGCCGCTTTCGCCCAGTCCTTTAAGAAAAGCCGACAGCGGTTGCGCGTATTTCTCCGGCGATGAGGCATTGAGAAATCCAACTACTGGAATCCCCGGCTGCTGCCCCCGCGCCACAAACGGCCATGCGGCTGCCGACCCCACAGCAATCTTTATTAAATCGCGCCGCCTCATGTCGCCCCCGACTAACGACAGGCCATCGTAGCGGGAAAAACGAGTAGACTGGAAGGGGCTACATCAGGCGGCGCGACCGCCGTCGAATTCGAGCGCATCGAACCCGACGTGGCGATCAACGACATAAATCAACCCCCGCTGGTCGAGCACCACGTCGTTGCTTTGCGGTGCAGGACGCCCGCCGGCGGGCTCGGGGATGAAATAGCCGACTTCGCGCGGGGCCGATGGGTCTGCAACGTCGACAACGCGCAGGCCGGCGCTGAACCACACTGCAAATACGAGCGTCCCGGCCATGCGTTCGTGGAACTGGTGCGCGCCGAAACGCGCGCCCGGCGTGCGGGCGAACGGCGAATCGAGCTCGCTCACCTCGAACAGCGAGAGAGGCTTTACATTCGCGTAGTCGGTGACGTCGAAAATCGACATGCCAGCATGTGGTCGGCCGCGCCGCGCGTCCTCTTCATTCGCGCTCTGCGCCTGGTCCTCTTCGTCGATAGCAATTGCAATACGCTTGCCACCTAGCTTAACCGGCACTGGCATCACCGTATGCGTGGGCTCCGGAAACGGCGGATGATAGTTAAAAGACGCGACCGTTTTTGGTTTTCTTAAATCGGCAATATCAACGATGCGAAAGCCCCCATGCCAGCAGCTCGCCCACATCTCATCGCCAAATCGTAGCGCGTGGTGGAGGCGGTGGCGTTTGCCTGACCAAGAAGGCTTTTCCCCCGCCGCAAGATTCTGTCCCGGCATCCACCAACGCGAAATTTCGTCCGGTTTTTTGGGATCGCGCAGGTCATAAATGACAAGAATGTTGCCGACGAAGCCTTCCATCTCAGTAGAAATATAGGCGTAGCGCTCGTCCATATCGAAACGATGTACGCCGATGCCCCCAGTCAATTGATGATGCGTAAGCTTCGGCTTTGATGGATTGGACACATCGTAGATGCGAAAGCCGCCGTTGCGGTAAGGCTGCAGTTCGGCAGCCTCTATCGCCGCAAGATCAGCCTCGGTGACGCCAAGTTTCTGCGCCAGTTCGGCCCGTGTCGGCTCGCGACCAAAGACGTCTTGCAACTCGCGCCGGACGCCTGGCAATTGCTCAGCGCGCCGCCCGACCGGCGTCGGATTTCGCTCGTGGTTCACCACCATCAGATCGCCTGCGACTCGCACCTTGTGGCTGTGCGAGGCCGGATCCTCGAGCGTTACGGTCGTCACCAGACGCGGTTTTTTCGGATCCGAAATGTCGACGATCGATGTACCGAGGTTTTGTTTGTTCGGGATGTGCCCGACATAGGCATAGTCGCCCGCAATGGTCACCTGCCCCGCCCCGGGCAAATCGAGGTGCCCAAGCCGCCGTACATTGCGGGCCAGTGCACCGTTCGATCGCTCCGCCGTCTTCATGTCTTTTTCCTGCGCGTGTTCTTGCCGAAAACTGTTTCCAACCTTTCGGGATCACGCGCTATTTATCCAGCGTGGCACCGGAGGCTTTGACGATCGCAGTCCATTTTGGGATTTCGCTATTGATGTAGGCTCGGAATTCCTGCGGCGTGTCACCAACGATATCCACCCCAAGCTTGCCAAGTGAAGCCTGCACGCTCGCGTCGTTCAAAGCCTTGACTGCTGCGTCGTGCAACACCGCAATCACTTGCGGCGGCGTGCCGGCGGGCGCCACCAGCCCATGCCAGGTGCTCGCATCGAAGCCTTTCAAACCCACCTCATCCATGGTCGGCAGGTCGGGCAAAATTCGCGTGCGCTTGAGCGTCGTCACCGCCAGTGCACGCACGCGTCCGCTTTCGATATGGCCGATCACTGAAGCGGCAGTGGCAAACATCATCTGGTCGTGACCGGCAATTACATCCTGCAAGGCGGGCGCTGCGCCCTTGTAAGGCACGTGCACAATATTGATCTTTGCTTCCGACTTGAACAACTCGCCGGCAAGATGCGCGGCCGCCCCATATCCGGAAGATGCAAAATTGATTTTGCCCGGTTGCGCCTGCGCGAGCGCGATGAGCTCTTTAAGCGAACGTGCCGGAACTTCCGGATTGACCACTAGGATATTGGCTTGGGTGCCAACCAGGGTGATCGGGGTGAAGTCCTTCTCAGGGCTGTAGTTAAGACGTTTGTACAGTGATTCATTGGTGGCGAGGATGCTGTTGTTGCCCATCAACAGCGTGTAGCCGTCAGGCACCGCATGCGCGACGGTTTCGGCCGCGAGATTGCCTCCGGCGCCCGGACGATTCTCGATCACGAACGGCACACTAAGCAATTGCTCCATCTTCTTGCCGACAATACGGGCGAGCACGTCGCTCGGTCCGCCAGGCGTGAACGCCACCACCAGCGTGACGGGGCGGCTTGGATAATCGGCCGCTGCCAGGGGTGCGCTGATTGCAAGCAGGGCTGCGACGCCAACGAGGGGAGTCCGAATCCAGATTGGCAAAAAAGACATGGGAATTTCTTTGTTCCGGCGGCCCCGAGATGAACCGAACCACCGACCTTCGGTCAGTGCAACTGTTGTATCCGCGCCACTGAATACTTGCCCGACGCAAGAAACCCCCTAACGGCGGGCTTCTTCGCGGCATTGTCTGGAAAACTCCAAAGACTGGACTGGATGGCTGGGGCGGCAGTGCAGAATTCCCCTGCTCTGCTCATTTTCCCTGCTAACAGGGAATTTTACAGGGAATTTTGCAAAATCGCGGTTTTGGGAACACCAGAGACCGCAATTAATTGCGTAGTAAAGGGGCTTCAGGGCGCGAATTCCCTGCTCAACGGAACAGGGAATTATTTCATCCGAACAGAGGCTCTGGCGTGTGAGAACAGGGAAATTTGTCGGCAAGAGAGCCGCGTCAGACATGCGGTCCTATTTCGCCGGCATTAGCCCGGTCGCCAAAGTGATTTTCCTCCGGCCGATCGCGTGGGCGCTGGAGGGCGACAAGGGTGGAGCTTCCCGCGATCGTTCGAAGAGGACGACACCTGCGTTGCCGCCCCAATCGGTAAGAATGTCTTTATCGCAGGTAGCCGCAATCGCTAATCCGATCGACGCAAGGTGGGCACGACGGTAGCAATAGACGGCCAGCAAGACTCTGACTGTCGGAGAGATTGTCGCAATGAGTTCGTTCAGCCCATGTGCGTTAGCGCGATACATTTCGCCGAGGATTTCATCGGGGACAGGACAAGGCTCGTCCTCAAGAAGTACGCGGTGTTCGGGCAGCATCGCGAGGCCTCCGCAACGGTTGTTCCCGCAGTGACCATTCGATGCGCCGCGTTAACGTAGCGTTAAGCCGATAAGCTCCTTTGAGTCCAAAGCGAACGTCATTGCGTTTAATTGCAATGTCCGCTTTACCCCCGAAGGCGGACATCCATAATGCATCTCACTTGATTGCACGGCGATACATTTTAGCTTCATGGAGTTCACGATGCGACACCTACTGGCCGGCATACTCACGTTGGCCCTATTTTCCGACGCTGTCGCGCAAACAGCGACACATCCTTCGCCTGAGTTGTCTCGCCGGGCGCTTCGTAAGCAAGACCGTCAGGTGTGCTCGGCACAAGCTGCGCAAGAGAATGTAGCAAGGAGGAACCGAGCCGAATTTCTTCGGTATTGCATGGCGGACCGGCAGGGTAAGAGACGAGCAGCCACTCGCCGTTGATTATGAGGGGCGATTAGCCTCGTCTGATCTTGACTGGAAAGGCGGAACAAGTTCCACCCCTTTGATTTATACAGGGTGTAAGCAAGGCAATAATTCTATGCCGCAACCCGTACTATCTGAGACACTTGAGGAGCCTGTTACTGAACAGCCGCTGTGTCCGAACTGTGGTCGGGGCATGTGGCTTTATTGCGTTCAGTCCACCGACGCGTCTGGTCACGAGCAGCGCGTATTCAGTTGCTCCGAGTGCGCCCAACAAAAAACGATCTTGGTCAAACACGAATAGATCGTAGACAAAAAGGATTGCAACAAGGCGTGCTTTCGGCGGTGGCAGTTGGGACGGGCGAAGGCTTCCTAGACCGTCTTCAGCTGGCCGTGCTCAATATGCGACAATCCCCCAATCGCAACCCGGGTAATAAGAGCGGACAATTCATCAACGAACTGCTCATTTATAGTCATCCGGAACGGATCTTGCGCAAACAGGTCGCGGTTTCGTACGAAAACGTTACATTGGCCCATTAAACATATTGCAGCGCAGAGAGCTTCTCGATCTTTTGTGTTCGGCGGCAGGAACCGCCGCACAATATCGAGCGCGGCCGAAAGGTATGAGCTGGTATTGGTCGCTATGAACTTCCGAAAGACCTTCGATGGATGCGCGCTTTCCCAGGCGAACATGCGTATGTAACGACTCATCTCGTCCTGAAAAAGCAACGGCCGCAATTGGTGGCGCACGAAGCGTCCTAGAGCCTGTTCGCGCGAAAGAGATTTGAGGTCTTCGGCATCAAGTCCCGCATTCTCTGTCAGCGCTTTGAAGGCGATCTTGAGAACTTCGAAATACAAGCCGTCCTTACCTTTGAAATGATAATTGATGGAAGCCTGGTTGACCCGAGCCTTAGTGACGATGTCACGCACGCTCGATCGCTCGAACCCCTTCTCAGCGAACAGCGAGACTGCGGCTTTGATGATTAGGTCGCGGGTATATTCGGCAGGACGGGTCATCTGTTTCCATAATTCAAACAATCATTTGAACGGGATTTGTAATACTCCCACGGAAAAAACGCAAGTTGCCCAAGGAATATAGGCTTTTTGAGATAGTCATCATTCTGCCTAAAACGGTCGTTTGAATTACAAATAACCGTTTGAAATGTCCGTTTGCTGCCGAAGCCACTCAATAAATTCGAGGTCTTCCATGCTGAAACTGGCGTCGCGGTTTGTTCTCCAAGTGTTGCCTTATCTGCTTATGGCGCTGGCTGTGATTGTTGTGCTGCCAGGTGTTGCCGATTCACTCCTGGCGGCCGCCTTCCGCGACACCACCTCTCAGCGTCAAGAGACAAAGCCTTTCAGTGCAACGACTGTTGATCTCGTTCGCCAGGATCATGCGACGTTTGCATCGAACGGTCTCCTACTTGAAATCGCAGAGGCCGCCGAGGTCGATCTTGAGCGTCACTAACGCAAGGAGTTTCGTATGGCTTCAAAAAATGGAACGTCAGATCTGTCTCACAAGACCTCTTGGTGGGGTCTCGTTAGGACAATGAGAGCCGCATTTTTCTCCTGTTGGCCGGAACCGCGCGAGAGGCGTTATCGACCCGAACGACACTATATGCGCGGACCTGGGCCTAAGTGGCGCACAAAGCACCGTCATTTTGGTTGAAGGACTCATTCCGGAGCAGATCGTTATGCGAATGCCGGTTTTGGCCTATTTCCTTGTGACGGGGATGATCCTCTTTGGAGGATTAGCTGTGGCGAGCGGCCAACTTGAATCCAAGCCACTCGCGGTATCGCAAAGGATCGGCGTCCCAGCTCCCTTCAAGGCTCAGCCAGATGCGAATAGATCGCCAGTAGATGCTGTCGATCCCGTTGCGACAAAATAAACCAGCGCGGAGTTTTCTAACAGGTGGCGCGTCAGAAACTCCTCTCTAGCAATCTTGTCGCCTCCGGGGCCTTTGGCGCTTTATCTTCGAAAGCAGACCTGTGGTGTGCACTCGCCGGTGTCAGCTTTGGGTCATAAGCGGACATTCACGCCGCAAAGACCGATGTCCGCTCTACCCCCGAAAGCGGACATGTATTGGCTGTTTTTAAAGAAAGAGTTCTACCATCAGCCTATCGCCTACATCGGAGGTGAGGCATATTTTTCCAGCGATACAATTGCTTTCTGCAGTAGCGTGCGAATCCGGTGCGCGGAGCCGACAGTGACCATGGCGGGGTCGAGGTAAAAATCGAGTCCTGTCATGTGTTCGCTGAAGATTTCGACCTTCTGGCCCAGCGCGTCAAGCATACCTTCGACCGCAAAAGGAACGACCTCTCGACTGATCCCTTTCATCGTGATCGGCGGCAGTGCGCACGCCACCAGGATGTCACGCACAAGCGCGTAGGTCTCGTAGCTAATAACGATGTGACCCGGTTCAGCGATGGTTTGCAGCCGCGCTGCCAGATTCGCCTCGGCTCCGATGATCGTATAGTCCATACGATCGACACTGCCAAAATTGCCGACATTGCAGTAACCGGTATTGATGCCCATCCGGACCTGGAACGGGTGTTCGACGCCTTCGTTTCGCCACTTCACATTAAGTTCGGCGAGTTGGCGCTGCATATTGGCCGCCATATGCAAGCAAGCTTTGGCGTCGTCTGCTTCGCCCTTGGATTCGGGATCACCAAAAAAGATCAAAATGGCGTCGCCAACAAATTTGTCGATCGTGCCGCCATACTTGAGCGCGATGTTGGACATCTCGGTGAAATACTCGTTGAGCAGAGACGTGATCTGTTCCGGCTGCAAGCGTTCCGTGGTCGCCGTAAAATCTTTGATATCGGAGAAGAAGATGGTGAGTCTCTTGCGCTCGGTGTGGATCGTCACGTCCTTCTGGCCGCTGAAAATACTTTTATAAACTTGTGGGGAGAGATAGCGCGAGATCTTCATGGACAGTGTTGCGAGAAATTCATTCGTACTCTCAAGTTCGCGGTTCATGCCACGAATGGTCGCCGCCTGCCGCCGCTGCATGGTGATGAAGGTTATTCCTGATGCGGCCATAAAAGCGAAATAGGCCAATAGGTATTTGAATGAAAATATATTGGCCGCTATCGGCTGGCTGATGGCGATTTCCTGGATGCCGCGCACATCGCCGACTTTCCAATCCCGCTTCGGACTTTCCGGATGCGAATTGTGGCACTCCACACACGCCGCGCCCATGATCACTGGGGCAATGAGGCGCACGCGATCACTGAGCACCGAGGTCGACACTTCGCTCAATTGTTGATCAGGATGATTGCGTAAATCCGAGAGAGCGCGGGTCTCAAAATTATCAAGTAAATGCGGATCGCGATTTTTGAACGGAAAGTCCGAGACGAAGCGGTAGCTAATGTTCTGCTGCTGCTCGCTGATGACACGCCCGAGCTCGAGCGAGAGCGTCGCAGGGATCGGAATAGCGCCTGGGATGCTTTCGTAATTATGCACAACCTGGGTTGAACCCGGCGAAGCGAGCACGCGCCCAACCACGTTGCGGCCGTAATAACCGCGCACGCTGCTAACCACTGAATTCAAGTCCTTCGCCTGCCGCAGCAGCGACGTTTCCGCCAAATTACGTAAATCCAGCCAAACCGCCACGGGAAGACCCGCGAGCAGAGCGAGGATAAGCAAGGTCAACGCGAGACCGTGCGAACGCATAGAACGAACCTGGTCCATCGCTAACCCTCCCGATTGCCACAAATGCCGACTGAGGTTAAGTCGGGCGCGTGCGCGCGAAACAAAGATGAAACCACTATACAAACGACCGGATTGAAAGGGTCAATCCCGCCAGGACGGCTTACTAGTGTTCGACTCGAGCTTGTGTAAGACTTCAGACCTTACCACCGGAACAACGCCATGCCTTACGACCTCGAGCAGTTCATCATTGATTGCCGCTCAACCCTTGCTCACGATCCTGGCCCCGCCGGTCGCGAACGGGTTCGCCTCAATCTCGAACGGTTACTCAACAACAAGGATTTCGTCGAGAAATATTGTGGCGACAACGCACCGAGCGGATTGAAGGTAATGTACGAGGATCGAGAACTCGGCTTTCAGATCCTCGCACATGTGAATGAAAAAGCGCGCATATCGCCGCCGCATGATCATGGCGCTTCGTGGGCGATCTATGGTCAGGCGACAAAATATACCGACATGATCGAATGGGCGCGTGACGATGACGGGAAAGATCCTAAGAACGCTAGACTCAAGCCAATAAAAAAGTGCCGCTTGACGCCAGGAAAGGCTGGTATCTATCAGGATGGAGCTATCCACTCGATCGACTATCCTGATCATGCGCGTTTCATTCGTGTGACGGGCACAAATCTTGACAAGATAAATCGCGTTCGTATCGACCTAAAAACGGGCGAGGTCGAGCAGATGACGCCTCAGCAAGCGACTTAGCGCGAGATGTAATTTCTCACTTCGATGAACTCGCGGATGTTGCGCCCGATTAGTCCCAAATTCGTTAAGTCGATGCTCGCTAATGACGCAGAGTTGGCGCTGATCGACGTCCGCGAAGAATTGATCTTCTCGAAGGATCATCTGTTGTGGGCGCGGAATGTCCCACTCAGTCGCCTCGAGCTGCGATTTGCTCGCCTCGTACCACGCCTGAGCACGCGAATTGTTTTGTGTGACAACGGCGACGGTCTGGTTGAACGCGCCGCATCTGTCCTCGAAAGCTCAGGCTACACGGACCTTTCGTTTCTCAATGGCGGTATAGCGGCGTGGCAGAAGGCTGGCTTTGTGTTGTTCTCCGGCGTGCACGTGCCAAGCAAAGCTTTTGGTGAGTTCGTCGAGCACGACAGCGGCACGCCTAACATCAGTGCTGCCGAGCTGAACGCAATGATGCAGGACGGCACTGAGCTCAAGGTGCTCGACAGTCGGCCTTTCGACGAATACACGCGAATATCGATACCGAAAGGCATCAACGTCCCGGGAGCGGAACTGGTCCTGCGCGTACGCGACATTGTCCCCTCGCCGTCGACCACGATCGTCGTCAACTGTGCGGGCCGCACCCGAAGCATTATCGGCGCCCAGTCTCTTATCAACGCAGGTATTCCGAACAGGGTGGTCGCACTTCGAAACGGCACCATGGGCTGGCATCTAGCGGGGTTCGTGTGCGAGAGCCAAAAGTCGGATCGTGCGCCGGACTTTACCGATGGCGGATTGGCTTGGGCGAAATCCGCAGCACAATCGGTGGCCGATAAGTTCGGCGTCGGTCGGATCGACCCAATTCAGCTTAGTGCCTGGCGCAACGACCCGACGCGTACAACTTACATTTTTGATGTTCGCGATCCGGCTGAATATGCGGCAGGCCATTATCCCAATGCGATATCGGCGCCCGGTGGCCAATTGGTACAAGCTACCGACATTTACGCCGGCACACTCGGCGCCCGCATCGTGCTCAGTGACGACAAGGAAGTCCGCGCACTCATGACGGCGTCATGGCTCAAACAGATGGGCTGGAAAGATGTATTCGTTCTGCCGGAAGCCGGCCATGAAATAGGCGATCGTTCGCACAGGTTACTCCTCGAGCCTCCAACCAACGAGAGTATCGAGCCCGCGAAGCTGTCTTCACTGCTCGATCAGAAGAGCGCCACAGTCGTCGATCTGTCTACAAGCCCACACTACCGCCGAGGTCATATTCCTGACGCGTGGTTTGCAATACGTAGTCGACTCAATCTCGCTATAGAAAAGATTGACGTTGCCGGCACACTTATTCTTACGTCCGAGGATGGTGTACTCGCTAGCCTCGCGATTGAGGAAGCACGCGCCGTCACGAAGGCACCGGTAAGCTCACTAAAGGGCGGCAACGCCGCTTGGACTGCCGCCGGTTATCGGCTCTCGACCGACAACCGAATGGCCGATGAAACTGTTGACGTCTGGCTCAAGCCCTACGAACAATCGCAAGACACTGAAGCGGCAATGAATGCCTATCTCTCCTGGGAAGTTGATCTACTGGACCGAATTAAAAAAGACGGCACTACACACTTTTTGCACTCACGCTAGTCGGGACGGCTTCTGAAATTGGCTTGTTACAACTTGTCGGTCGCAAATTGATGAAGAAAGTACAGTTTATATTGATGAATGTACTGTGACTGCCATTTCCAAATATTGGCCGTCATTTCCGCTTTACCCTGGAAAGCTGACATGCGCAGTGTCAATAGCGCTTGTCCGCTAAGGGCCAATAGCGGACATCCATACCGATTCACACAATCAACTTTTAGCAGCCGTCGCCCGGCGCTCGGCTTTAGCTGCGACTATTTCCTCTGATCAAACCGACGTCCAATGAGAGCGGACGCTATGTTAACCTTCTGAATATCTATCGCACCACCAGCAACGCCAGCGCCGAAGGCATCCCGAAAGCGACGTTCCGCGCCGTACTCAACCGAGTAGCCGTAGCCGCCGAGAAGTTGGACGGCTGTCGCAGTGACCTCTCGGGTGATCTCATTGGCAAAGCACTTGGCCATTGATGCTTCTTGTACAGCGGGAAGTCCGGCGCCCGCATTTGCGGCAGCACGATGAATGAGCAGCCTTGCCGCATCGGTCTTCATCGCCATTTCAGCTATCCGCAACTGAACAGCTTGGAACTCAACGATTGGCTTTCCGAACTGTCTGCGCTCCTGAATGTAGGCCAACGCTTGTTCGAGAGCCCCGGCAGCCATACCGACCGATAGAGTGGCATTCCCCAGACGTTCGAGATTGAAAGCACCCATTAACTTTGAAAAACCATCGGGACCAACCACTAGGTTCTCTTTCGACACACGAACGTTTTCGAAGTTCATGTCGGCGGACGGTATGCCCCGCCAGCCCATGAGACGTTCTTGCGGGCCAAAACTGAGACCCGCCGAATCCTTTTCGACAAAAACTGCGCCAATGCCTTTCGCGCCGGGGACCGCGCCGAACCGGCAGAAGACAACGTAACCCTCAGAATGGCCGGCGCCGGAACACCATCGCTTTGTACCATTGATGATAATTTCGTTCCCTTCAACACGCGCCTGCGTGCGTAAGTCTGTGAGTGCACTACCGGCATCAGGTTCTGACATTGAGATTGCGATCAACATTTCCCCCGCCACAACGCGCGGCAAGATACGATTTTTGAGCGAGTCAATCGCAAAATTTTCTATTATGCGCACCGGCCCCACGCAGCACTCGAACACTGGAAACGCCACAGCGACTGAAATCTTGGCAAACTCCTCAAGCACAATCAGAGCATCGAGGTGTGGAAGGCCAAGACCGCCAAACTGAGAACTCGTATTGATGCCTAGAAACCCAAGATCAGCGTATTTCTTCAGCCAACTGTGAGGAACGGGTTTAGCCTCTTCATCAAGTTCAGCGGCAAGTGACAAGAGATTTTGTTGACAAAATCGGCGCGCCGATTCCTGCAGCATCCGCTGATGTTCGTTAAGCGAAAAGTCCATGTGCAGAACTCCGGTGTCCATCTGTGTGCCCGCGCACGATTGATCCTCTGATAGGCGGCCAGTCATGGCGGCGCATAGCGATCGCGACCGATGATCAATTGAGAGCTGATAACCGACTGTCTGCAGCTGGAGTTGTGCGCGCGCGCCACGGCGGGACTCTTATGGATGCGATCGCGGAGGGTCGCGCTGAGGCAAACCAAGAGTTTCCCTGCGCATTCGGTGAAGGAGCTTACTGATTTGGCGATCGAAGCCCGGCATGATTTCACCTAAGTGTCGCGGGTCTCGGCGGTGGTTAGCCGTTAGAGCTTGCGAGTTTTGCATAGTTTTCAACTTCAGACTTGAGAAAGTCTGCAAACTCGACCGGAGTAGTGGCGAGCGGTTCGATCCACTGTTGGGAGAATTGTCCGCGGACATCGTCGGCTTTCGCAACAGTCGAAATATCCTGATAGATCTTGTCGACCAGCGATTGCGGTGTACCGGCCGCCACGACGACTCCGTGCCACACACTCGCCTCATAACCCGGAAGGGCTACTTCAGCGATGGAGGGCAAATCAGGTGCAATCGACCATTTTTTCAGGGAAGTAACGCCGAGGGCGCGTAGCTGACTAGACTTAACCAGTGGCAGGACAGCCGGCGCGACGTGAAACAGCACTTTGAGATGCCCGGCAACTACATCGGTGACGGCCTGCGACACGTTCTTGTACGGAACGTGCAACATGTTGGTTGCAGCTTTTTGATTAAAAAGAGCACCAGAGACGTGGCCAATCGTGCCCTGACCGGCTGAACCGTAGCTGAGCGCTCCCGGATTGCTCTTCGCAAAGGCGATTAACTCCTGGACCGAATGGACGGGAAGCGCGTTGTTGACGACCAGGACAGCCGGTGAAGAGTCAATCAAGGTAACCGGGGCCAAATCCTTGAGCGGATCATATGGAGCGTTCTTGAGGAACGCGGGACTCGCCGCGAGTGGCCCAGTAAAACCCATACATAACGTGTATCCATCGGGTGCCGCCTTGGCCGTCGCTTGCGTACCGATGAATCCACTTGCGCCGTCGCGGTTCTCTACGATGACCGGCTGGTTCCAGCGCTGCGTCAGCTTCTCACTTAAAATGCGCGTAATAATGTCAGTGCCACTTCCCGCTCCACTCGGAACGATGAAATGCACGGGTCTAGTTGGATAGGCCGTCTGTCCAAAAGTGGATGTTGAAGCACCAACCGCTACGGTGGAGGCTCCTATAACGAATGTCCGGCGACTAATAGACCTCAGTGATTCACCGCGCATGAAAATTCCTCCCGATGTTTTTTTGGTCTCAGCGGGTGAAGTCGTAGACTGACTTAATCGGCTGACCGCCCTTTGATGTTATGGGCTTGGTAACACATTCGGTCAGACCACCGGTTGTCGGAATTACGAGCGTGTGTCGACCCGGCCCACCCGCTACTAAGATAAAGATGCTGTCCGGTGACTTCACCACCGGCATAAGTGCTTCGTCGTCGTCGAGATCGGTCGATTGACCTGGCGGTCCCGACAAAAACCACCCGCCCCGATCGCGGGCGTCTGTCACCTTTTGACGAGCCAGATCGTAAAGCGCGTGCTTGATGTTGTCCTTGGTCCAACCAAAGGAAGCAATAAATTTAGCACCCTCAGGCGTAAACACCACCATTCCCTCGCCGGGTCGATAGAGTCCGTTAGTGCCGAGGTGAGCCATCGTCGAAGCGACAGTACCCATGTAGCGTTGCGGAGTCTTTGCTATGTGCTCAAAACAGTTGACCGGGCATTGGCCCGGAAAAATCGTTACCGCACTTGTGTCTGGGTCACAGCCGAGCAACTCCACGTGCAGTGGCTCCCACGGACTCTGTTCTTCGTATTCACCGACGCAATAGGTGTAACGAGATGGCATCCCGTGGGTAGACATATCAGTCACCTGCGGAATCGCGCCACCGATGTTACGAAAGATTAGCCGTATCGCACGGCCGATCGTCGCGTTCGATCGCCAACCGGGACCGAAGCATTGCCCTGCGCAGTTAACGTCTAACTCCTTACGGATGGGTCCATTAATGACGATCAGATGTGCTGCTGGATTGGTAGTCGTCTGCCGACCGTAAAGATTGTACTTCTCCTCCATCGAAGCCTGCACCGCGGTGAGGACCACGGGAAAATACTCCGGGCGGCAGCCCGCCATAACGCAGTTGATGGCCAAGAGTTCAACGGTGGCCACTCCCCCACGAGGGGGCAGTTCGCAAATTGCGTCCGCCGGTTTGTAGTCAGTAAAACGCAACATTTCGACCACGGCTTTTTCCGTTGGCGGAATAATGGGAAGTCCATCCGTCCAGCCCTTTTCATGAAAAAGATCGTTGACCGCACCGACTGAATCGGGAACGTCGATGCGTTCCGTGATGAATAAAGTGTCAGCGGGCGCATCTGGCCCTTGGGGCAGGTTTGACACGCTCATGGTCTCCCATCAGATGGCGTTGCGGCTGCGATGCTGTCTTTGACGATTTTTGAAATATCATCGTAAATCTCGTCCGCCGCCTTGGTTAGATCGTCCAAGGACATCGACGACATCGGGTGCGGCGTAGCGAAAAATGGCAAATCAGGCCGCTTAAGCAGCCGCCGATGCGCTTCCGCAGCTTTAACAAATCCCTTGGTGACAATCGTCGCCGTTGGGATGCCGCGCTTTTCAAGCTCTACACTGTCGTGGAAACTCCACGATGTGCAGGACCCTCAATCGGCTACACCGTTTAAGACGACGCCGCATTCTTTGGCCAGGGCCTCGATAATTTGTGATCCTGCGCTCATACCCGCGTCAGCCTTCTTGTAGCGAACGAAATTCACATCGTCGAACTGATTGGTTAAGCGCTCCTGCAGGCGGTTCAGGATTTCCGCAGTTCCATGTTTGTGATTGTCGAGCATGCCAATGACAAAACGAGAGCGGTTTATCGAGCGTACCTTGGTGGCAACCGCAGCTGTCGAGGCCACTCCAATCGGAACGAAGACTTGGATCGCGCTGACCATTGATGCACCTTCTCAATGTTTCCTTCACGTCGATAATAGAGGTGTTGCTCGATAAACAATACTTATAATAAGGTAATAACTACTATAAGTTTATTGCATCATGAAGCTTCGAGCGCTTGAGTGTTTCTGCGAAGTTGCCGCCAACGGATTCAGTTTATCTCGGGCGGCGCGAACGCTGCGCGCGACACAGCCGGCAGTCACCCGCCAAATTCAATCCCTTGAGAGCGAACTCGGCTTTCCGGTCTTCGAACGGCGTGGCAATCGAGTACTCAAGATGACATCGGCTGGACAAGCCGTTCTTAAGCGCGCCCAGAGAATCCTCGTTGAGACACGGGAACTACAGCAGGTGAAAGCCGATCTCAACGAGATCGCAAGCACCCTGGTTGTTGCTACAACAGAGTTCAACGCAAGGTACGCGCTGCTACCCGCGATCAAGCAGTTTCGAGCTGAAAGACCGGACATCGCGTTTTCGATATTGTCCGTTGACCCACCGACCGCAGTACAGCTTGTTATTGCCGGCAAAGCCGATTTCGGACTTTGTACGCCAACTCAGGAAATGACCGAGAGCCTTGTGATCCATAAGTGCTTTGATGTTGAACGCATCGTGATTACACCGCGAAGACATCCCCTCAATCGCGAAAAGCACGTGACTCTTGCGAAGCTTGCTGCCTACCCTCTCATTGTCTACGACGTACGTCTGTCGGGCGGTAGGCGAGTTCTTGACGCATTTCAGGAACGCGGCATCAAGGTTCAGGTTGCCCTAAGTGCCACCACTGCAGACGCTATAAAAGCCTACGTCGCCGAAGGCATTGGTGTCGGCATCATTCAAGCTCAGGCGTTTAACAAAAGGAAAGACACAGATATCCACGCGCTAAGTGCCCCGAGGCTCTTTGGCTCTACGCCAGTATTCCTATTTTTTCGAAAGAACTCTCTCCCGCGCAGCCTCACTGAAGAGCTTATTTCTTTATTGACGCCGAATTTGAAGAACGCCGATTGAGCAAAAAATGTTATGTCAATCGCGCAGTCAAAGATCGAACCGGGCTTCGCTCGCCGGCTCCTAAAAAGGGATTTGGTGTTGAACCGTCATGCGGCAACGCGTTAGTAGCAGCTATCTTGTCGTGAGAAAGTCCCGAGTCGACTTGATCGGCGTGCCGTCCTTGAAAGTGATCGGCCGAGTGACGCTGAGATTATAGCCGGCAGTCAAAATCGCGTTCATGTGACGCTGATAGCCGCCTGCGACCATCACAAGAAGATCTTCGGGCTTTCCAACGATGGGAACGAGGCACTCGTCATCATCGGGATTCACACCCGGTGGGAATGGAGCCATATTCCAGCCGCCGCGATTTCGCAACTCGCGGACAGGCTGCCTCGCCTTTTCAAATATGAACCTTCTCACGTCGGCTTTCGACCAACCGTGCTCGCTCAACCAAGTCGCGGTTTCGGCTGGAATGACGAGCATCTGCTCGCTTGGCAAACCTGACCGATACAATGCGTTGCCGCCGATGTGCGCCATTGTGCCGGCGGCAGAGCCGAGATAGCGCTCCGGAGTTTCGCTTTTCTGGTCATTGATATTGTGAGGCGCTTCCGCGCACAATACAGTCACAGCGCTGGTTTCCGGCATAAGACCACGATCGACGTGGAACGGGGTCCAAGGACTCCCTTCCTCGTCTTCCCCCATGCAGTACGAGTACTTTCCTGGATGCCCATGCGTCGCCATGTCCGTGATGCCAGGTTTATTGCCGCCAACGTTGATCGCTATAAGACGCAGCGCACGTCCCATCGTCGCGTTGGCCCGCCAGCCATGCCCGAAGACATTTTGGCGGCAATTGACTGTTAACTCGTTGCGAATTGGGCCGTGAACGATCAGCAGATGCGCACCAGGGTGAGTCGTCGTCTGGCGTCCATAGAGATTGTACTGCGGCTGAACCATCGCCTCGACAGCGACAATGATTACAGGCAGATATTCGGGGCGGCAGCCAGCCATCACGGCGTTGATAGCGATTTTTTCGACCGTCGAGATCCCATTCCGTGGGGGGATCACTCCCACCACGTCTTGGGGATCGCGATCAGTGTAACGTAACATTTCGCGCACAGCGCTTCCGATCGGCGGATAAACCGGCAATCCATCAGTCCATCCTTCTTCGCAACACTTATCGAAGAACCGGAAGACGCCTTCCACCAAGTCTTCGACCTCGAGCCGCTGTGATCGGAGTTGAGTACTATCGTTCACGCTGTGCCATCAGTTAGTTGGTTCATTCGGCGAGAAGCGCTCTACGGAAGAGCGCGTATGCAGTCTTCACCTTGTCGTGCACTTCGGCCTCCGGCCGCCCCGCTACAGGGTGCGGAATCACGATGAGCGGCATCGATTCCATTCCCTGCATCTTGCACAACCCCTTTGCGTAAGTCGCAAAGGCATCCGTTACGACCGTAGCGGTCGGTATTCCTTTTTGCTCTAAGCTCATGCTGTCGCGGACACTCCACGATGCGCAGGAGCCTCAATCACCCAACCCGGTGATTACCGCGTGGCAAAGCGCCAGATCCCTCATGGTCTCTGGGCTCGCGCCGCTCACCGATTGCTTGCGGAAGAATCGGAACTGAGCCTGCGGAAAGTCCTTCAGGAGCAATTCCTTGGCGTCGTTTAGGATCACATCAGCATAGTGTTTCGTGTTGTCGAGCAACCCAATCACCTTGCCGTTAAGCGAATCTAACCGCTTCGCATTCGGCTGCTTCTTGTCTTCCACATCCCCGACGGGACTGTAGAAAAACACATTTCCACTTGAAGCCTGCATAACAAAACCTCCGACCGTGCTTTCAATCTATCTACCTTGGTACGCACCGCTAACACGAAGCTACTGAACTACTGAAACATTCGCGCGCTGGATAAAATCCCGCCATTTCGCGATGTCCTGCTTTACAAACGGTTCTATATCCTGAAGGGGCATGTGCATAGGTTGTCCGCCGTCTTTCTCGATTTTCTCCATAATCCGCGGTGTCGAAATCGCCTTCTCATTTTCTGCGTAAAGTTTCTTGATGATTTCCTGAGGCGTCTTCTTTGGTGCCCAAAGGCCGAACCAGATAGTGCTTTCGTATCCCGGAACGCCGGCCTCAATCATCGTCGGGACGTTTGGCAAAAGGGGTGAGCGTTCTTTGCTTGTGACCGCAAGCGCAGTCACACTCCCGCCTTCAATCTGCGCCAATGCACTCCCCATACTATCGATCATGAACATGGGCGAATAGCCGGCGATAATGTCGGGATAAGCGAGTGAAGACCCACGATAAGGCACATAAGTCATCTCGGCCCCCGTGATCACCTGCAACATTTCACCTGACAAATGCTGGCCGCTACCGTTTCCGCTAGATGCGAAATTGATAGAATGAGGTTTTGCCTTAGCGCGGTCAATTAGCTCTTTTACCGAGTGCGCGGGAAAGTTTTTGCCAACAACTAATACTAATGGAATCTGAGACCACATGCCGATGGGCGTGAAATCGCGGATCGGGTCATATCCAAGATTTTTGAACAAACTTGGATTCACCGCCATGCTCCCGGTGACACCAACGAGCAGCGTGTAGCCATCCGGCGCCGCATTGGCAACCGCCTGTGTACCGACCACGAAACCTGCGCCAGGACGGTTCTGGATCACAACAGGAACGCCCATTTGCTCGGATAGTTGCTGACCTACAACGCGAGCGATGATGTCAGTCCCGCCGCCTGGAGGTTGCGGCACTACAATCGTAATTGGACGGCTTGGATAGTCCTGAGCAGGTGCAGCCGTCGCAAAGACAAGAGCTACGAAAACGAAGATGGCTGCACACTTGAACATGAGAGTTCTCCTGATCAGTAGGACCGCGGGAGACCGAGTGCCTTCTCGGCAACAAAATTGAAAATCATGTGCGGGCTTACCGGTGCGATACGCGGAATGAACGATTCCCGGACATAGCGCTCGATTTGATACTCGGTTGAGTAACCCATCCCCCCGAGAGTGAGCATTGCGTTCTGGCAAGCTTCGCATGCAGCTTCAGCCGCAAGGTATTTTGCCGAATTGGCTTCCAGTCCACATTCCGCTTTGCTGTCGTAGAGGGTCGCCGCCTTCATCATCATCAAATTGGCGGCCTCCAGTTGCATCCACGATTTCGCCAGCGGATGCTGAATCCCCTGGTTCTGCCCGATCTTGCGATCGAATACCTCTCGTTCGGCCGCGTACGCGGCAGCTCGATTCAGAGCCGCACGGCCGATGCCTACGGCCTCGGCAGCGACCAAGAATTTCTTTCCGGGTTTAATCCATGCAAAAGGATACGAAAGCCGTCGCCTTCGGGCCCAATGCGATCTGTCTCAGCAACTTTCAGCCCGTCGATGAACAGCATGTTGGAATCGACGGAATGTCGCCCCATCTTTTCGATCGGGCGCACTTCAACATGTGAGCGGTCGAGCTCGGCATAAAAGAGGGTCATCCCGTCAGTTTTATGCGCGACGTCATCATAAGGCGTCGTGCGGGCCAGAATTAGCATTCGCTTCGCAACCATAGCCGTCGATATCCAAATCTTCTGACCAGATATGACGTAGTCTCTGCCGACACGCTCTGCTTTCGTAGTGATCCTCGCTGTGTTGAGTCCCGCATTCGGCTCCGTCACAGCAAAGCAGGCTTTCTCTTCGCCTCGAATGAGCGGCGGCAGAAAGCGCCGTCGTTGATCTTCGGAGCCAAAAACGACAACAGGATTCAGCCCGAAAACATTCATGTGCACGGAAGACGCGCCGCTCATGCAGGCTCCGGACTCCGCAATCGCTTGCATGACCACCGCAGCTTCGCGAATTCCAAGACCTGCTCCGCCATACTTTTCCGGCATGGCCACACCCAACAAGCCGGCAGCGGCCACAGCACGATAAAACTCTTCTGGGAATTCCGCCCTTCGATCCTTATCGAGCCAGTAGCTCTCAGGAAAATCGCTGCAAACACGCTGCGTCAACTCAAGCACGTCGCGCTGTCGGGCTGAAAACGAGAAGTCCATCGACTAAGCCTCAGATTTCAGACGTTGCAGCGTCATGTTGTAGGCGTGCATATGCCTGGCCATCCGACGGAAAGCCGCGTCCCCGTCACGGGCGGCAATCGCATCGACGATCCTTTTATGGACACGCGTGATATCCCGACGCAACTCAGGCGCACTAAAGGCCCCATAATCCGTTGCAGCATGAATCGCACGAGAAATCGCAGCATAGAAGGCGATGAGGAGCTCGTTACGGCTCGCTCTCACCACAGCGGTGTGCCATTGGAGATTGATTTTCAGGAAACGTCGGACATCAGAGGCAACGTTCGACAAATCATTTTGGAGGCTATTGAGCTCTTTGAGATCTTCGTCTGTACGATAGAGCGCAGCCAATCTTGCGGCCGTGGGCTCGATGGCTTCTCGAGTTTCGACCAGGGCCTCCATCCTCGTACCGTGGCTCCGAACGAATAATTCAATTGAGTGTAGAATTGAATCACTGCTCGGCCTCCGAATAACAGAGCCACCGTTTCGTCCAGTTTTCGTTGAGATTAGGCCTTCGACTTCCAGAACGCGGAGAGCTTCACGGACTGATGTCCGGCTCAGCCCCGACTTGGCAATCAGTTCTCGCTCGGCGGGAAGTCTTGTTCCTTCTGGAAGCGCTTCCTCGAGGATGCGTTCCCGCAATCCCTTCGCGAGCACGTCCGAAGCCTTGGGAACGGAAATCGCCACGATATCTAGCGGTCGAGACTTTCGCGCCACCGAGCCTGCTCCGACGTCAGCAACCGGACACGTAAGCTGTGTCAACTAAAGATCGGATCATATATCGACACTGATCAGATTACAAACTTATCATGTTGATATTTGAACATATTTCGATTTTTTCTAAATATCGATATTTACAGGAAATACGGCTGAATCTATTGATATCAAGGTACGTAGCGACGACACTTACGGCGAGGTGCGTTCGCCGTTCAGCTTCAATATTGACATGTGCCTCGGTGCGTGGTGCGGGTCCACTTTATTGCTCGTCGTAAGCACGGGCGAAAGAGATGGCTGACAAATGCCTGATAGCTCCTTCGACATCATTGTCATCGGCTCTGGAATTGCTGGGCTTACGGCAACCAAGCACCTGCTGCAGACGGCGCCCGAACTTAAGATTGGTAATTTTGAATCTGGAACGTTCGGTGGACTGGTCACCAATATCAACGAACTCGACGGCGCGATGACAGGATCAGGACTGGATTTAGCAGCCGATCTGATGGTTGAGGTAACGGAATTAGGAGCATCAACGCTTCCACAAAGAGTAATGTCACTTGCTAAACATCCGGACGGTTGGGCCGTGAGCACGGATACAAACGAGAGTTTTCGAACTCGCGCCGTAATTATCGCTTCGGGCGCGACTCTGAAAAAGCTCGGTGTGCCTGGTGAAGATCAGTTCCAGAATAAAGGCATTTCATACTGTGCCGACTGCGACGGACCGATGTTTCAGGGACAGGATGTGGTCGTCGCGGGCGGCGGAGACTCCGCTTTGCAAGAAGCGCGCGTCTTGGCCGGTATGTGTCGACAGGTTCATATCGTAAATCGCGGAGCGCAATTCACCGCCAAACAACATCTGATCGACGCGATCAGCGGGTGTGAGAATTTGGTGGTGCTTCACAACTCGCAACCCAAAGCAATCCTCGGCGAAAATTCCGTCCGGAAAGTGCAAGTTCTCGATCTGACGGACAACACTGTAAGTGAAATCTCGTGTAACGGTTTCTTCGGGTTCGTTGGTTTGCAGCCTTCCAGCGATTTTGTACCAAGCTCCGTGCCTCGAGACGCCGACGGCTTCATCGTGACAGACCCATCATCGTTGAAGGCAGGTGATTTGCTTTTCGCCGCTGGCGCGGTTCGTGCCGGTCACGGTGGCATGCTTGAGGACGCCGTCACAGAAGGACGCATCGCTGCTGCGGAAACGCTTAAAGCGCTCTCGGCGACGGCCCGCGAAGATCATCATTGAATAGAAGCGATCTTGCCGCCTTCAAGGGCGAAGACAAGAGAGCCACTGGACGAACCCCAGCGCATAAAACCATACGTTGAATCTCTGCGGGCCTCTTCGCGACTCTTTCCGTAGATGCAAGAGTGGCTTTTCGACACTACATTACAGCAGCTTTGACGGCCTTTACTGGCCGAGCCCTAACGACCTTCCGGGCTGGCCTTGCTTTAAAAATCATTGGCTCCTTCGTGAATGGATTGATGCCACTCCGTTCTTTTGTTGCCGGCTTCTTGATAACAACAAATTTGGCAAATCCGGGCAAAACAAAGGCTCCCGACTTACTGAGCTCCCTGTAGCCAATCGCGGCAAGCAATTCGATGACGGCTTTGACGTCCTTGCGCGCCATCTTGTCCGAATGCTGCGCAACGATCTTTTGAATAAGTTCTGACTTCGACATCAACTTCGCCATAACTTGCCTCCAAAAAAAGCGTTCGAATCATGTGTGATTAGGTTAGGCCCAAGTTTGCCGCAAATCGAGTTCGAATCCTCGGTATGAGCCAACGCTAGTTGCCAGTGTCCGATTCTCCGCGCTAGAATTTCTCCAGCCAAGGCCGCATTTCCATTTCCGACGTCCAGGCGCTGCGCGGCTGGCTCAACACACTCCAGTAATTGGCGGCGATCGCGTCCGGATCGAGCATGGACTCTGGCTTATCCGGCGGCTCAGTCCGCACCGCGCTTCGAATTCCACCATCGATCACGAAATGCGCGACGTGGATCCCATGTGGCGACAATTCACGGGCCATGCTTTGAGCAAGGCCGCGCAGCGCGAACTTTCCCATCGCAAAAGCTGCCGACTGCGGA
Source organism: uncultured Alphaproteobacteria bacterium (assembly GCA_963831515.1). Lineage (GTDB taxonomy): Bacteria > Pseudomonadota > Alphaproteobacteria > Rhizobiales > Xanthobacteraceae > Pseudolabrys. The sequence continues at coordinate 105,762 of CAWHQL010000023.1, forward strand.
TAACCCTTCACACTCGCCGATGCGCCAGTGAAAAGTATGGCGCCGTGCCTGTTAGGAAGCATGCGACGGATTGCCTGTTGTGCAACTAGAAACCCTCCAAAGGCGCTAACGGCAATAGCTTTAGCAACATCAGCCGGGATTAGGTCGATAAATGCGCCACGCACGCGCCCGCTTGCATTGTAAACAACAATGTCCGGTGCGCCGCAGTCGCGTTCGACGTTAGTAAACAGCGTTGTTACGTCATTCAAATCGGTCGCATCACATGAATAAGCTATTGCGCCGGTTTCTTTGCAGAGCGCGGCAAGCTTATCAGTCTGCCGGGCCGCTAACGCAACGCGGATGCCTTTGCTATTGAGAAGTCTCGCCAAGGCCGCGCTCAGGCCCACGCCGGCACCAACGATCAATGCTGTTTTGTAGGTAATAGGGTCCATAAACATTCTCCTTCAGCAGATGTAATCTATTCCTGTTTGTCTGAAAGCGGCAAAGGATTGGCAATGGACGACGCTCAAAAAATTAAAGCCCTCATCGAGCGCCAATTCGCTTCGTTGAGCTGGCCAAACGGGGGCACCGGCGACTGGCAAGCATTCAGCAAATGACTTCTTGGATGACGCCACGCTTTATCCAGCCGCACGGCCAATTCATCCTCAAAGTGTCTCCGCCTTTCTCACACGGATGAAGAGTATCGCCGGCAACGAATTGCGGTCGCTCGAAGAAGCCGTCTTGGGTACTGAAGTTACCGTTTTTGGCAACATCGCGATTGCAATTGCCGCCTGTGCGATGAAAGAGAACGGATCGACCGAAAACCGTACTGTCGAAATGTTGTTACTGGTGAAAGACCGCGGGGCATGGCGCATTGCTGCGCAAGCATGGGACCGAGCAAGCGAAGGCAATCCGGTTCCAGCGCAATTTCTAACCGGCTAGGCCGCTTTTAATTTCGAAAATGTATTGTTAGGGCGGATCAGGACTACTTGACTCAATTGATCCACGCCCTCGTGCGTTCTTTTATGACGTTGGTGAAGGCGGGCCGTCAACCGCTCTGCAGAAATATTAGGCTTTCTTGCGCGGTGTCCCACCGCTATGCTCGGTTTGCACCGTCTCGGAAATTAATTTTTTAGGTTGACGACTAAGCACGAATGTACTCGATGAACCGCCAGAGGAGCTTGGCTTGCCAGTGCATTGGAAGATAAAACTTTGTCGCAATCAGGGTTCTTCGCAACTTGAGAATACTAGCAAATTCGAACGCATGATCTTGCTTATGTTTACGCTAGGCGGTTTCGGCGGCGCTACATCATTGTGCAGCGCCGAGTCGATGATTGATCGGCCTTCAGACGGTGGCGCCGCACAATCCTGCTCAATAACTCCAGTGGAAGAGGCCATAGGTTGTATCCAGGCTGCTGTACGGTAAGTCACGGCGTCAGGTTCTTCGTAGTCTGGGCGGCGCGAGCCCATTGGCGATGGTTGGTCGCTTCCGCCCGCACATTCCAGAATAGCCCCGTCAAGATCACAAAGCCTCCGACAAACACCCAAATATCTAGCGGTTCCGAAAAGAAGGCCCATCCCACCAACGCAATCAGCGGAACCCGCAAGAAGTCGAGTGGCACAACGAGAGTCGCATCGCCTGCTTTGAAGGCGTTACTCAGGCAATAGTGCGATGACGTGCCGCCGATCCCAATTCCAAGTACTGCCGGAATATCCCACCAGCCAAGTTTAAACGGAAACATCGGATCACTACCGGCGAGGCCAAGCGGAAACTGGATCACAGACATCCAAAATATAATCGCAAAGGACGTTTCCGTTGCAGTCAACATTTTGGTCGTGATCATAACAATAGCAAAGCCAACGGTCGCCACTAGGACCCAAAGTGCATTTGGATTGAAGGCCGCGAATCCAGGTCGAAGAATTATAACGACGCCGATTAGCCCGAGAACGACCGCACCGATCCGGCTCGGCGTCAGCCGTTCCGAGAGCAGCCAAACAGCAAGCAAAGCGGTCCATGCGGGCGTTATAAATTCCAGCGCAAAGACAGTCGCGAATGGCAATAGCGTCAACGCCGTTGCCCAACAATACTGTGCGCCAAAATGGACCACATTTCGCAGTAAATTTAGCGGCATCCGGCGCGGCCGCACTAGCGGGCGTAGGTCAGCGCGTGTGCCCAAAAGCGTAAGCATCATTAATAGACCGACACCGCTCCGGATGGTGAGGATTTCAAAAATGTTCAGCTTGCCGGCAAGTATGCGAATAGATACCGCCATCGCCGAAAACGAGAGAAGTGTGCCGGTCATCCAAAAGACGACACGAGTAAGATTGCTTATCTGCACGTTGTTGTCTTCATACGATAATTCTAATGACACGCGAGTTCGTGAACCAAACCGGGGTCACTCATCCATACTATTTAGAGAATGGAGAAATCAGCACGCAGCTCATAAGACCGGAGTTGCCCCGACCTTTTCTCAAGGTGATGTCCGTCTTGGGTCATTAGCGGACATTTCTTGATGTCCGCTTTCCCTGAATGATGTCCGCTCCGATATCAATTACAGTCCGGTAATGCCACCGCGTGGTCCGCATTACTCCCCGGACATTTGGTGGTTCCCTTTGTAACGGTTAGCGAGCTTGGCATAGTCGTCTGCGGCATTCGCCGCCCACCGCGCGGCATTGCCTTGCAGTGCCTTTTTCACCTCGGCGGGATTTCCCGCAGCAAGGCAGTTGGGCGGGATTTTGCAATGTTCGCGGACCACGCTGCCCGCCGCCACTAATGAGCCAGCCCCAATAACCGAACCGCTCAGAAGAACCGCACCCATGCCAATGAGGCATTTCTTTTCAATGCGCGCTCCGTGAATGATGGCGCTGTGGCCAACTGTGACATCTTCTTCAAGAACAAGCCCAGTCTCTCGGTTTTCGCCGTGAGCGACGACGTTGTCCTGTATATTGCAGTTACGGCCGATACGAATGGGTGCAAAGTCGCCACGTAAGACTGCACCGAACCAGATACTGACATCGTCGGCAATTTCGACATCGCCGACGATGGTTGCGTTCGGCGCGATGAAAGCGCTCGCGGCGATCCGCGGTGATCGGCCCTCAAATTCGACAATGATCGGCACAGTTCGTACCCGCCTCATCTGTTAGTTTGTTCGCGCGCCCGGGAAATAAGCTTCCGCATTCCGGTAAAACACCTTTTCAAGTACGGCTTCCGAGTAACCCAGCCCGCGCCACCGTTCGACCATCATCTCATACTTGAGAACCGGATAGTCGCAGCCGAACATAATGCGATCCTGAAGCCGGCCGCTGATTTCGCGTTTCAGTGCCGGCGAAAATGTCTTCGGCGACCAACCGTGCAGTTCGTAGTGCACGTTGCCCTTGTGTAGAAGGATCGCGATCATCTCGTCCTGCCAGGGATAAGCAGGCCGCGCCGCAAGAATTTTCAAATCTGGAAACCGCGCCGCGACCGCATCGATGTGCCGCGGATGGCCGTGATCGAGAATGATGCCGCGGCCGCCTGGCAGCCCCTGGCCGATCCCGGTTAATCCGGAGTGAATGAGAACAGGAATTTTCGCGTCGATCGAAACCTTGTAAAACGGATCCCAAATCGTGTCACTCGCTGGGAAGCCGTGCGCAGTCTGTCCGATAATGCCAAATCCGATGAAGCCCGCATTAGCAGCGACCGCGCGTTCATATTCCTTTATCGCATCCTTGCCCAGCCGAGGATCTAGCGACAACCAATGTCCGAAAATTGCGTCCTTGTTTTTGCGCTGAACGTCAAACGTGTAGTCATGCAGGGCACGAATTTGGTCCATCTCCATTGGGTAGAGTACCGGCGTCGCCAGATCCATAATCACTCGCACATTGTTTTTACGGAATGTGGCGACCATTTCATCGTCGGTCTGAAATGTCGCTCTTGTACCCCAGATGCGCTCCTGATTTTGTAGTTCGGCTTCGGTCTGAAACACGTACCCTTTGCGTGTGCTCCAATGGGAATGACAATCGAACAGCCTCATGACTTTTCCTTTCAGAATTCTTGTACGTGACGGAGCTTCTCAGCAGCCATTCATTTCTTGGGGAAGCGGCGATCCAGCAAGCGCTTCGGCTTTCCTTCGCGGCCGAGATTGGCCGCTTCGGCAAGGCTTCCTTCTTCGACAAGTGCGACCGCAACCTTAACGCCTAGATCACCTTGCAGACGTTTCTCAAGATGCGCTTGCAAGCCGTCGGTGTTTTGCACGCCGCGAAGCACTTCAACGCGGACGGTCATGTCGTCGCGGATGACACCATTCGTCTCACTGCGGTCGACGACACAAAGCCATTCGCCCGTGGTGCGCTGATCACTTTTTATCGCCGCAAGACAAGCCATCGGATAAATGTTCACGCCGCGCAGCTTGACCATGTCGTCACTGCGGCCGAGAAATTTGTCCATCCGCTTGAAATGGCTGCCGCATTCGCATGTTTCGGTTGACACGATGCGGGCAAGGTCGCGGACGTTGTAACGAATTACGGGCGGTAAGTTGCGATGAAGAATAGTGACTATCATGTTGCCAGTTTCGCCGTCCTTAACCGGCTTGCCAGTCTCAACATCCTCAAGCTCGAGAAAGATACAATCTTCCATGACATGGACACCGTTCTTATGCCGGCATTCAAAGGCCGCGCTGCCCATCTCATTAGTTCCGTACAGATCATAGACGTCGCAGTCCCAGAGTTCTTCGAGCTGCTTGCGCAGAGAATTGTCGGTATCAGGCCCAAGGAAGCTATGGATCGACTTAGTTTTGAGTTCGCGAATGTCGCGCTTGAGCTCCTCTCGGCACACCCTCGCAAGCTGCGTCAGATATTCTGGAAAGCTGCACCAGACATTAGTGCCCCAATCGAAAGCCGTTTCGAGTTGGCGGCGCGAAGATGTGACGATCCCGCTCCCGGTCGTGACCGGAAGCACGCCCAGATAGTCATGGCAACCTTTGTAGACGCACCATCCCAAGTTAGCCAAAGAACATGTCGCGGGGATCTGCACGACGTCACCCGGTCGAACACCTTGGATGTACATCGCACGAGCTTGAGTGAGACCATTCATTTCCCAATCCCACGAACCATAAAGCGTCGCGCGCGGCTTTCCGGTCGTACCGCCGCTTGTCTGCACCTTCAGAGGCATCGACTTGAGCAACTCGCGCCCCGCACCGTGAAAATGGCCGAAGGGCGGATGTTCGGCCTGATCGGTCTTGACGTCATCGGATGTATAGGAAGGCAGTATGGCGATGTCGTCGATCGAGCGGATGTCGGCGGGCTTAACCCCCGCCGCGCTCCAGCGGCTACGATAAAATTCATTTTTCCAGCCGATCCCTACCAAGTGCATGAAACGCTTGTTTTGAAACGCGCGTATTTTATCGCGCGTCCATTTGTAGACTGTGCGCTCGAAAACATCCGGTACCGGGTATTCCGCGAAAAAGGCATCCCAGTCGATGCTCTTTTGGTAAATCGGAAGCGCGGTTTGTATTTCACTCATCGTTGTTTCCTCACTACCCACCGAGATAAAGGTTTTTAAGTTCTGGATCGTTGCGAATTGTTTGCGGCAATCCCTGCATCGCGATCCGGCCGAGATGAAGCACCAGAGCGTAGTCGGCAAGTTCACATGCCAGTTTGACAACCTGTTCCGCGACGACAACGACAACATTGAGTTTCTTAAGCTGAGCAAATGCCAGAAAGAGAGCGTCATTAACTCTCGGCGCTAGCCCGACGGACGGCTCATCGAGCAGCAACACTTTCGGCCGTGACATCAACGCACGCGCGATAGCGAGCATTTGCTGTTCGCCGCCGGATAACGTACCGGCGATCTGGCTAGAACGATCGCGTAAGATCGGGAACAGCTGATGGATGAGCGCGCGCGCCTCGGCTGCTTCTTTTTGGCGCCCGGCGCGGTGCAACGTCAACGCGCCGATTTCGATGTTCTCGGCAACAGTCAGCGGGCCGAACAGATGTTTACCTTCTGGGACATGGCTCAAACCGAGCCTGACGATGTCGTGCGGCGGCAGGTTTGACACTTCGCTGCCATCGAACTGAATCGAACCGCGCCGCTGCACCATTAGACCTGAGATGGCGCGCAGCAATGTTGTCTTACCGGCGCCGTTGGCACCCAAGACGGCCAAACTTTGTCCCGGCGCGAGCTCAAAACTCACATTATGTAACGTCTCGACGCGCCCGTAAGACGCGCTGACATCTGTGAGCTTCAGCAATGAGCGTTCAGGCGCCAAGGTAGGCCTCCACTACTCGCTCGCTCTGACGAATATCTTCTGGGCGTCCATCGCCGATTTTTTCCCCTAAATGCATGACCACGATGTGATCGCAAAGTTGCATAATCACATCCATGTTGTGCTCGACGATCACAATGGTCGTATTGCGCGTGCGAAACTCACGAACAGCACGCGCCAACGCGTCGATATCCTTGCCGGAAAGGCCCGCGGCCGGCTCGTCTAGAAGTAACAGTTGCGGATTCGCCGCGAAGGCCCGTCCGGTGGCCACCATCCTTTGTTGTCCGAAAGTGAGGCGCCCCCCCTCGATTTGCGCAATCTCACGAACACCCATCAGATCCATAATTTTCGAAGTGCGATCGCGCGCCTCTGATTCAGACCTTTGATGCCAATGAGTCATCGCGCTAAAGACATTGAGATGCGAATGATCCTCGGCACCGATGAGGATGTTGTCTTCAACTGTCATCGATTCGAACGTGTGAGCTAACTGAAAGGTGCGGGAAAGACCCATTCTGGCGCGCCGGTGCATTGGCACGTTTGTCACGTCGCGGCCCGCGTACAAAACGCTACCTGCGCTTGGCATCACCGAGCCCGCAATCACACTGAACAAGGTGGACTTCCCTGCGCCGTTTGGTCCAATGACTCCACAGATTTCACCGCGGCCGACGGTCAAAGAAACCTCGTTGAGCGCTGTAAGGCCCCCAAAAGTCTTGCTGATCGAGTGCAGCTCGAGTATTGGCCGAGCGTCAGTTTGCATGGCGCCAGGTCCTGACACGTTGCGTGAGATCGTAAATCAGACCGCCAAGACCACGCGGCGCGAACAATGTCACCAAGATCATCAATATGCCGATTCCGAAAATGGTCTGGCCTGTGGCGAAGCCGAAAAATTCAGGAACTAAACTGAGCAGCAGCGTCCCGATGATCACGCCAAGTGTGTCGCCGATACCGCCGACGAGCACCATGAAGAACCATACGAATGTCCATTCTGGATTGAGCAAGTTCGGGTTGAGCGTCAGGTGGTAGAAAGTGTGAACCCAGCCTGCCAAAGCGGCGAAACTAGCGGCGATGACAAGTACTACGAGGCGGTTCAAGGCCGGACTAATTCCCGACGCCTCCGCCGCTTCCGGATGATCGCGGCAGGCAATGATCTCGCGGCCGAATTTCGAGTTCAGGATATTGCGCAGGAGGAGGAATGTGAGCGCCAGCATTGCCAGCGCGACAGCATAGAATGATTTGCCCGAGAGCTTGAGCGTGCCGAGATACGCGGCAGGCACATGCTGAATTCCGTAACCACCGCCCGTGAGGCTACCGGCCTGGTTGACCACCACTTCCATAAAGAGACTGAAAGCTAGCGTCGCTACAGCCAAGTAAAGGCCCTTCAGCCGAGTGACCGGCGCACCAATAAGCGCGGCAAGAAAAGCCACAACGATAATGGACCCGAGCAGACACAGCCACGCCGACAATCCGACATCTTTAGCCAGGATCGCCGAAGTGTAGGCGCCGACGCCGAAGAACGTAACATGCGACAGGTGAAATTGGCCTGAATAGCCAACGACGAGGTTGAGACTCAGTGTCAGGATCATCGTAACGCAAAGGTTGACAGCGATTGTAACGTGATAGTCGTTCCCCCAAAACGGCAGAGCGGTCAGCACTGCGAATGCGAGCGGGGCAGCCCAGCGACCATTGATTGTTTGCGCAACCGTCGTATTTGAAAGACTTGCCATCTACCGCGACCTTGGGCTGGCGATGAGACCATTAGGCCGCACAAAAAGAACCAACATTAAAAGAGCGAACGCGATCCCCTCCGAGTAAATCGACGGCAAATAGCGCGACGCTGACACCTCCAACAGCCCGAGGAGAATGCCGCCGACCAGCGGGCCCAATGGCGACGCGAGACCACCTATAAAAAGAGCGATGAAACCTTTGATGCCCGGTATTGCGCCGGTCATATAGCCGACTGCATAAAGCGGTGCATAAAGCCATGCCGTCGTCGCGGCAATCAGCCCGCCCAATCCGAACGCGGCGAACCTGACTTTCCCGAGATCAACGCCGACCAGGGATGCCGCGAGCGGATCGATCGCGGCAACGCGAAGGGAACGACCAAGCCACGTGTAACGCATGAATAGGCCAATCGCGACGAAGATGGCGATCGTGGACGCATAGATGACAACGGATTGCGCAAACACAAATACATTCTCGGCAAGAATGAAAACGTGGGAGCCCGCCGGTGCCGGTAACGGGTCTTCCAAGCGCCCGTGCAGGATGCCGGTGCCATAGCGCGCAACGATCATGATTCCAAACAAGGCGAGGAGTATGATCGCCGACGACGCATTGCGGCGCTGCAAGGGACCGATGATCAGCCGCTCAGACAGCAGTGCCAGTAGTACGGCCCCAGCGATACTAGCGAAGACAGCAACCGGATACGGTAGACCAAGTCCCAAGAACGTTAGTCCCAGGACTCCAGCCACCATCATCCATTCGCCTTGGGCAAAATTCAGGATGCCGGTCGCGCTAATGATGACGTAGTAACTCAACGCCATCAGTGCGTAGATGCTGCCTATTTGCAATCCCGACAGCAGAACCTGCGCGAGCGAACCCAACACGGCCCCCTATTCGAGAACCGTTAGCGCCACTGTAGTGCCGGGCCGAATTCTCCATTTTTCACTTCACGCAGAACGACCTGATCTGCACTTGTGAACAGATCGTGGTTCGAGGGGCTATATGTCAATTTGGTGCCCGCAGGCCCGATCGCAATCGGCCAATCGCTTGTGGCTTCCATCGCGTCGCGGATTTTTTGTCGGTCGTCACTGCCGGCGCGCTTTATCGCGTCTGTGACCAACCGCATATATTCGTAAGCCTGCAATGCCACCGCCTGGTTCTTTAGGCGATCTCCGTAAGCCTTGGCGAATTTTGCCTCGATCGCCTGAATCTCGGGCCGGGACGGATCGACAGCGTCGGGATAAACGAATCCTTCCGCTGCCGGACCGGCTAATTTGAGGAAACCGCCCGAGGTAAATACACTGCTCCCAATCAGCGGCGCGGGATTGCCAAACAATTTATGGGCCTTGATATAATTGGCGAGGTCGGGAATCGAGGCGCCACACACGACGACCACGTCAGCTTTGGATTCTTTCACTCGCAACGCTTGGCCAGTCGCTTCCGTTGAACCTGGCGTGATCTGCTCAACCGTAACGATCTCAAATCCATCCTTTTTCAGGTCGGCGATCCATTGGTCCGAAATAACGAGACCAGTCTGTGTGGAATCGCGCACAATCGCGAGCTTCGGCGACCCATACTTCTTGCGGAGATACTGCGCGACCGCGGCGAGCTCGTATTTGCCCCGCAAAGGAATACGAAAATAATAGGGCTTCGGCGGGCTGCTTGATAGCGACTCGGCAAGGTTAGCCGGAGCGCCGTCGGGAATTTTCAATTCGCCAGCACGAGTCTGCGTGGCAAGACCCGTCGCGGAAGAGCCGATAGAGACGATGTAGGACACATTTTGTGACGCAAGCTTGTCGACTTTGGTCACCGTCGTCACCGGATTGTTCTCATCGTCTTCGTAAAGCACCTCGACTTGACGGCCGAGAACTCCACCAGCTGCGTTGAACTCCTTGACGAAAAGATCGATCGCGTCCTTTTGCAGCAATGAGTAATAGGATGCCTGCTTGGCTTGATCGAGATGAACACCGATCAGAACTGGCTTGCTGGTTTGCGCGTAGCCTAGGCCCCCGTTCAATATGCCGATAGCGAAAACAATCGAAATTGCGCGCACAATCCGACCATGCATTGCAACCTCCCCGCGCCGACATAGAAGCCGGCAATGTTGAGCCGCGGTTCAAATCCCGCTTTGTCGGTGAGTGTCGGCGGCATCACGGCATCATGTCAACGCCAAAATGATCCGTCAGTCATTTTTATGAATGGCGGTCCATAATATTGATTGGAAAGTCAATTTAGTTTTGATAATTGTGCGTCATGATGAACGGCGCGGCGAGCCTGACATGAGTTTAGCTGGCGATCTCAAAATTAGGGGTACGTTCGGTCCCGGTGTATCGGATGCGAGCGTCAAGAGTTCCATCCTGGTGAAAGCGCGGCGTAAAGCCATCGTGCAGGCAGCCGTCGAGGTGTTCTTCGAGAAGGGATATCACGTAAGCCGAATTGTGGATGTTGCCGAAGCCGCCGGCGTCTCGCACGGGACCATCTACAACTACGTGAGTTGCAAGGAAGACCTGCTCTATTTGGTGTGTGAAGAGCACTTCCGAGGCTACGAGGAAATCGTTGGCGGCGCGATCGCCAAGGCAAGATCGCCACGCGAGAAACTAGAGGCTCTATTGCGTGCAACGATCGAGGTCGTTTTCAAATATCGAAAGAATTTTGTGGTGATGTTGCGCGAGTTACATCATGTGGAATCGAATAAACGGCGGGCATTTTTCGCTCTCGCCGCCGAACAGCGGAAATACATTCAGAAAATATTACGTGACGTTTCAAAAGAGGCGCCGTTGCTAATGGAGCACCCGCTTATTACCGCCAATATTCTTGTTTATTTGCCGAAGCTCATCGTATCACGTGGTTGGGATATGAAAAACGAGGTCGACGACCAAACAATTAGTGACGCCTTGGTCGCATTCATGCAACGTGGTCTGGGTCTTCGAAAAGGAACGTCGCGTCGCTCTCGGAACGACTAAACTTATCTTTGGTCGAAGTTGGATCAGTGTTGGACTGACGGAGCGACTGATGCACGAGCCGACCTCTGCGTTCCATAACGGTCTAATATCCGTATCTGCCTCACGCTTTGCCTGAACTTGAGCCAATCGCAGACGTTTGGCTCAAGCCCTACGAGCAAGCACGAGACACTGAAGCGGCAATGAATGCCTATCTCTCCTGGGAAATCGATCTACTGGACCGCATTGAAAAAGACGGCACCACGCATTTTTTGCACTTTCTCCGGCCTCATTTCCGAAATTCGGGAATATTTCGAATTCAGAGCGGAGATTTTCAGCCTACGGCTGCGTTGAAGGCTGAAATTTGTAACTCAGAGACGGTGTTCGAATTCGAGAGGCGCCGCTTTGGCGGCTTCTTCGCGCCAATGGTGTAAGTATATGAAGAGACTGGACTGGTTGGCTGGGGCGCCAGGATTCGAACCTGGGAATGGCGGAATCAAAATCCGCTGCCTTACCACTTGGCTACGCCCCAACAGATGCCGGAGAGCCGCACCGAACCGTCCTCGCACGCGGCGGCCGGACCATAGCGGCGCCGACCGGCCCAATCAACGGCCACTCCTTATATACATAAAGAGTGGTTTGACCGGCCTGTCGTCGCGGCTAGATTAGCTGGCCATGAGCTACCGCGCCCCAGTTAGCGATATCGCCTTCACATTAAAGCACGCCGCCGGCCTGAAAAATGCGTTGGCCGAGGGGATCTACGGCGATCTTGACGAGGACACGGTCGATTCCGTTTTGGCGGAAGCCGGACGATATGCCAGCGACGTGATCGCGCCGCTCAACAGCGTTGGTGACAAATTCGGTACACCGTTTAAGGACGGAAAAGTCACCACCCCGCCCGGATGGAAGGAAGCCTATACGGATTGGGCCGCCGCCGGGTGGAATGGTCTTGCGGCGCCTGCTGAATGGGGCGGCCAAGAACTTCCGCACGCCCTGAATGCGGCATGCATCGAAATGTGGAATTCGGCTTCGATGGCTTTCGGCATCGGCCCGGTTCTGACAATGGCAGCGATAGATGCACTGCACGCGTACGGAAACGACAAACTGAAGCAGGAATATCTCGGCAAGCTGGTGAGTGGCGAATGGATGGGCACCATGCAGCTCACCGAGCCACAGGCTGGCTCCGACGTCGGCGCCTTGCGCAGCAAGGCCGAGCGCGCAAGCAACGGCAGCTATCGAATCATCGGATCAAAAATTTTTATAACCTACGGCGAGCATGACCTTACCGACAACATCATACATTTCGTTCTCGCCCGCCTGCCAGACGCGCCCCAGGGGACCAAAGGCATTTCCCTCTTTCTGGTGCCGAAAGTACTGCCTGACGGTTCGCGCAACGACGTGCGCGCGCATTCCGTTGAACACAAGCTCGGCATCCACGCTTCACCTACCTGCACGATGGTGTACGGCGATCACGGCGGGGCCATCGGCTTTCTGATCGGCGAAGAGCACAAAGGCATGGCGTGCATGTTCACCATGATGAACCGTGCGCGGCTCGCCGTCGGCTTGCAGGGTGTTGGAATTGCTGAGCGAGCGACACAGCAGGCGCTGGGTTACGCCCGAGAACGCAAGCAAGGGCCGGCAGGCGCGATCATCGCCTACCCAGACGTCAAACGCATGTTGCTCACCATGCGCACACTGACAGGTGCCGCGCGCGCGATCTGCTATGCGACTGGAATTGCTATCGACCGATCGATGCGGGCGAAAACCGATGCAGAGCGCAAGAGCGCACACGAGCGCGCCTCTTTGCTGACGCCCGTCGCCAAGGCCTTTTCGACCGATATCGGTTCGGAGGTCGCGTCCCTCGGCATACAGGTGCACGGCGGAATGGGCTACGTCGAGGAAACAGGCGCGGCGCAGCACTACCGCGACGCGCGCATCGCCGCGATTTATGAAGGCACAAACGGGATTCAGGCGCTCGACCTCGTCACGCGAAAAGTGACCCTGGAGGGCGGCAAGACCGTCGACATCTATATCGAAGAACTCCGACGCATCGTGAGGTCGGTTCAGTCGAGCAATGCGCCCGAATTGGGCGAGACAGCAACCCGCCTCGGCGAGGCTGTCGACAGCCTTGAGCGCGCGACCCGGTGGCTACTAGCACAAGAGGCTTCCGATGCAGCGCTGGCTGGTGCTACGCCCTATTTGCGGTTGTTCGGCAATACGGCCGGCGGCTGCATGCTGGCCGAAGACGCACTTGCCTCACTTCGCGCCGGCGACGGAAGCGGCCGTTCTGTCCTCGCGCGATTCTTCGCCGAAAATATTGCGATCCAGGCGGGCAGTTACGAACGCAGCGTCACTGAAGGTGCCGGGAGCATTACCGATGCTAACGCAGCGCTGGCAGAATAACGGGACGTCGCGCCGATGTCGTTAAAAGGTAAAACTCTTTTTATCACCGGAGCCTCGCGCGGGATCGGTCTTGCGATCGCGCTCAAGGCCGCTGCCGATGGCGCCAACATCGTTGTCGCCGCCAAGACCGTTGAACCGCACCCAAAATTGGAGGGTACTATTCACACGGCCGCCGCCGAAATCGCGAAGGCCGGCGGGCGGGCATTGCCCATAGCCGTTGACGTGCGCGACGAGGCGAGCGTGCAGGCCGCGCTTGATGAGGCCGCGGAGAAATTCGGTGGCATCGATATCGTCGTGAACAATGCCAGCGCGATCCAGTTAACGCAGGTTACGGCAACCGATATGCGACGTTACGATCTGATGCAGCAGATCAATGCCCGCGGCTCGTTCATGGTTTCGAAGTTTGCTATTCCTTATCTCACGCGCCGGGAAAATCCGCACATCCTAATGCTGTCCCCTCCGCTCGATATGGCGGAGAAGTGGTTCGCACCGCATACAGCCTATTCGATGGCTAAATTCGGCATGAGCCTGGTCGTGTTAGGACTTGCTGGCGAACTGCGCGGCAAGGTTGCTGTCAATGCCCTATGGCCGCGAACGACCATTGCGACGGCCGCAATCAAGAATCTTCTTGGCGGTGATGTGATGATGCGCCGCTCGCGAAAGCCGGAGGTCATTGCTGAGGCCGCGCATCGCATTTTTCAGAAACCCAAGAGCTTTACCGGTAACTTTCTGATCGATGACAGTTTTCTCGCGAGCGAGGGCATCCGTGACTTTGATCGATATCGCGTCGATCCAAGCCAACCCCTGCAGGTCGACTTCTTCGTGCCGGACGCCAGTCGTCCACCGGATGGGGTCAGTCTGGACGCAAAGTCGCGATAGGCACTTCCACGACGCCTCACGAATGTTTAAGTCTAGACGATGTCCACTCTTCTTCTCAGCCACCCAGCCTGTCTAAACCACCTTACGCCTGCCGGGCATCCGGAGCGGCCGGATCGTCTGCGTGCGATCGAACAGGTACTGGAAGACGAGAAGTTTCAGTCTTTGGCGCAAGTCGAGGCTCCGCTCGGAAGCATCGACGTCATCGCCCTCTGTCACCCCATAAAGTACATCGAAGCGGTCCGCGAGGCCTCACCTACTGAAGGCCTTGTGCGGCTCGACGCTGACACAGCGATGTCGCCCGGGAGCTATGAGGCGGCGTTACGCGCCGTCGGCGGCGGCATGCAAGCGGTTGACGACGTGATGACAGGCAAGGCCGCAAATGCCTTTGTCGCGACACGTCCGCCGGGACACCATACCGAGACCGCTCGGCCGATGGGCTTTTGTCTTTTCAACAACGCAGCGATCGCCGCACGGTATGCGCAAATGAAGCACGGTGTTGAACGTGCCGCGATCGTCGACTTCGATGTGCATCATGGCAACGGGTCGCAGGACATCTTCTGGTCGGACAAAAGTGTGATGTATTGCTCGACCCACGAGATGCCGCTCTATCCCGGCACCGGAGCGATCGGAGAACGCGGCGAGTTCAATACCATAGTCAATGCGCCGCTGTCGGCCGGCGATGGAGGCGATGCTTTCCGCGAAGCCTTCGAGACCATCATTCTCCCGCGTCTTCGAGAATTCAAACCTGATTTTCTCATCATCTCTGCAGGTTTCGACGCCCACACCCGAGACCCTCTAGCAAACCTGAATTTGGTTGAAGCCGACTATTCTTGGGTCACCAAAAAATTGATGGAAATTGCCGACACGAGCGCAAAAGGACACGTGATCTCTTTGCTGGAAGGCGGCTACGACTTGCAGGGATTGTCACGTTCAGTGGCGGCCCACGTGACCGCGCTGATGCACGGTTAGAAAATCCACGCTATCTTGGTAATCAGACAACGACCTAAAATGCGGGTCACGAATCGCCGGATTTTAATATGGCCGAAAACAATAACGCTGACGTCAAGAAATTGCCCTTCGAACGCGCGATTGAAGAGCTTGAATCGATCGTCAAGGATCTCGAGGGAGGCAAGGTGCCGCTCGAGCAATCGGTAGCCCTGTACGAGCGCGGCGAGGCTTTGAAGAAGCGGTGCGAGGAGTTACTGCGCCAGGCCGAAGCGCGGGTCGAACGGATCACCCTTGATGCCGACGGAAAACCGACCGGCAGCACGCCTCTTGACGTGGATTGACCGTACTTTTCGATCAGAAATGCACTTCTTGCCGAATTGCCCGCAAGGGCACTTTTGGTGTAAGCCATCCCGCCCAGCCAGTTTTATGACGCTGGCACGAACCGGCCCTTAATCAGTCTGTTGGAGTTGCTCTTGTCCGAGTCTTCCAAGACCCCGCTGCTCGACCGTATCCTTGTCCCGAAAGACCTCAAAAACCTATCGGTCGATCAGCTCAAACAGCTAGCCAACGAGCTGCGGACCGAAACCGTTGATGCCGTTGCCAAGACCGGAGGCCATCTCGGTGCAGGACTTGGCGTCATCGAACTGACCGTCGCGCTTCACTACGTGTTCGACACACCGAGCGACCGCGTAATTTGGGACGTCGGCCATCAGAGTTACCCGCACAAGATCCTTACAGGCCGGCGAGACCGCATCCGGACCCTGCGGCAGGGCGGCGGACTGTCCGGTTTCACCAAGCGCGCTGAAAGCGATTACGATCCCTTCGGTGCCGCCCACTCTTCCACGTCGATCTCGGCCGCGCTCGGCATGGCAGTGGCGCGCGACCTTGAGGGTAAGAAGAACAACGTCGTGGCGGTCATCGGCGACGGCGCAATGTCGGCCGGAATGGCGTACGAAGCCATGAACAATGCCGGCGCGCGCAACGAACGGCTCGTCGTCATTCTCAACGATAATGACATGTCGATCGCGCCGCCAGTGGGCGCAATGTCGGCCTACCTGGCAAGGCTGATTTCCGGCAAGACCTATAGGACATTGCGCGATATCGGCAAGCAGCTGGCGCAACACCTGCCAAAGTTCTTCGGAGAGAAGGCGGGACGCGCCGAGGAGTTCGCGCGCGGGTTCTGGACCGGCGGCACATTGTTTGAAGAACTTGGCTTTTACTATGTCGGACCAATCGATGGTCACAATCTCGACCACCTGCTGCCAGTACTTCGCAACGTGCGCGATGCAGAGGCCGGCCCAATCCTCGTCCACGTCGTAACGCAGAAGGGCAAGGGGTACGCACCCGCGGAAACTTCCGCGGACAAGTATCATGGCGTCGTCAAATTTGACGTCGCGACCGGCGCCCAGGCCAAATCGAAGTCCACCGCACCTCAGTACACAAAAGTTTTCGGGGAGAGTCTGGTCAAAGAGGCGCGCAAGGACGACAAGATCGTGGCGATAACTGCGGCCATGCCGTCGGGCACCGGTGTCGACCTCTTTGCAAAAGAATTTCCCAATCGCTCGTTCGACGTCGGCATCGCGGAGCAACATGCCGTGACGTTCGCCGGCGGTCTTGCAGCGGAGGGATTCAAACCGTTCGCCGCGATCTATTCCACGTTCCTGCAGCGCGCCTATGACCAGGTGGTGCACGACATCGCGATTCAGGGCCTGCCGGTCCGTTTCGCGATCGACCGAGCTGGCCTCGTCGGTGCCGACGGGCCTACCCACGCGGGTGCTTTCGACGTCACCTATCTCGGATGTCTGCCCGGATTTGTCCTGATGGCAGCGGCGGATGAAGCGGAGCTAGCGCATATGGTTGCGACCGCGGTTGCGATCGATGACCGGCCCAGCGCGCTGCGTTATCCGCGCGGTGAAGGGCTCGGCGTACCGATGCCCGACGAAGGCAAGGCGCTCGAGATCGGGAAAGGCCGGATAATCCAGGAAGGCCACAAGGTGGCCCTGCTGTCATTCGGGGCACGGCTCGGAGAAACATTAAAGGCAGCCAAGGAACTTACCGCACTGGGTCTGTCGGCTACCGTCGCGGATGCGCGCTTTGCCAAACCCCTCGACGTCGAATTGGTGACGCGGCTCGCGCGGGAGCACGAGGTGTTGGTGACCATCGAAGAAGGTGCCGTCGGTGGTTTTGGCGCCTACGTCCTGCAATCGCTCGCGGAGCAAGGGCTGCTCGATCAAGGCCTTCGTATACGATGCATGATCCTGCCGGATCGTTTCATCGATCAAGATACGCCGGCGGCGATGTATGCTGCTGCTGGCCTCGACGCCAAAGCTATTGTCGCTAAGGTATTCGAGGCCCTGGGCAAGGATGTCGGCGCGGAAACCGTCAAACTCGCGTGACAGCTTCAAAGTCGCCTTTTCCGGGGTACTTTCTTTCCCTTGCTGCGCGCCTCGGAGAGGCCAATGGCTATCGCTTGCTTGCGACTCGTGACCTTCCTGCCGCTGCGTCCGCTTCTAAGCGAACCTTTCTTGCGCTTTTTCATCGCGCGCTCGACGTATCGCGAAGCGCTTCGTGAATACTTTCGTGCCATTTGCTTGCTCCTCAGACACATCACTAAGACGCCTGTTGCGACCGTCGACGGCGCCGCGATTGTAACCGCCGCGCCTGGAACTTTGTTCCTCGCTCAACCGGTTAATCCATGACCACGTCGCGTCAACGCGCCGATCGTCTTCTCGTCGACCGCGGTCTGTTTGAAAGTCGTGCAAAGGCGCAGGCAGCGATAGAGGCCGGCCTTGTTACCGCAGACGAACGAAAGGTGCTCAAACCCTCGGAACAAATTCCGACAGGTGCGAGACTGCAGGCAAGCGCAGCACACCCCTATGTCTCGCGCGGCGGCATCAAGCTCGCGGCCGCACTCGACCATTTCGGCTTCGACCCCAAGGACCGAATTTGCCTTGATGTCGGCACCTCGACCGGTGGGTTTACGCAAGTCCTTCTGGATCGCGGCGCGCGACGCATTTACGCCGTCGACGTCGGTACGGACCAGCTTCACGAATCCCTTCGCGCACGACCAGAGATTGTCTCGCTTGAAAATACCGACATCCGAACGATTTCTCGCGACGAACTCGGCGCGTCGCCGGACCTTGTCAGCGTCGATGTCAGTTTTATTTCACTGAAGCTGGCACTCCCCTCCGCGCTCGAGCTTACCAGGTCTCCGGCCCAACTTGTGACGTTGATCAAACCGCAATTCGAGGCGGGTCGCGGTGCTGCGAAAAAGGGCATCGTTCGTGATGCCGCACTGCAAAAGGCCATCTGCGACGATATCGTCAAGTTCGTCACGTCGCTGGGCTGGCGTGTGCTCAGCGTGATCCCCTCACCCATCATAGGCGGCGACGGCAACGCCGAGTTCCTTCTCGGGGCAACGTGTGACTGAGCAACTCAACATCGTGCGACTCGGACATCGGGGAGACGGGGTCGCCGAAACAGAGAGTGGGCCGGTCTACGTGCCCTATGCGCTGCCTGGGGAGATTGTCACTGTCGAGGCGGTTCGCGGACACCCAGACCGTCGACATCTTCTGCGTGTCGAGAAAGCCAGCCACGAACGCCGCGAGCCCATCTGCAAACATTTCGGGGTGTGCGGCGGCTGCGCTTTGCAGCATTGGTCACTCGCAGAGTACCATTTGTGGAAGCGTTCGCTTGTCTTGGTGGCATTGGCGCAAGCGAACGTGGTTGCACCTGTCGGCGACCTGATTGACGCCCATGGCGCAGGCCGCCGCCGCGCCGTGTTGCATGCACGTCGGGGCGTTCACGATGTTCTGGAAGTCGGGTTCACGGCGCCCCGCGCTCACCACATCGTCGCCATCGACAGTTGTCCTGTGCTGGCGCCCGGCCTTGCCGGCGCGCTGCCGGCCGCTTGGGCCATCGCAGAAACGCTCAGGCACATGGGAAAACCTCTCGACATCCAGACAACGACCTCCGACAGCGGTCTCGATATCGACCTGCGTGGTTCTGGCGCGCTCAGTCCAGAGCACCGAACCGCGTTGGCTCGCGTCGTTGAAACGCACAAACTGGCTCGGCTCACACGACACGGTGAACTTGTGGCGCAGCGTGCAACCCCCTTGTTGAAGGTTGGTCGCGCTCAAGTACTGTTGCCGCCGGCCGCATTCCTGCAAGCGACAAAAGAGGGCGAAGAGACGTTGGCACGGCTGACGCTGGGATACCTGAGCAAGATCAAAAACGTCGCCGACCTCTTTTGCGGCATCGGGACCTTTGCGCTTCGGCTTGCCGAGAGGGCACGCGTGAGCGCGGCAGACAGCGACGCAGAAGCCATCAAAGCGCTCCAGCGCGCAGCCGCGACCACATCCGGTCTCAAGCCGATTGAAGCCGAGACGCGCGACCTCTTTCGCCGGCCGTTTGTGACGAGCGAATTAAACCGCTTCGACGGTCTGGTGTTCGATCCGCCCCGACAGGGGGCGGAGGCGCAAGCGCGCGAAATTGCGAAAAGCAAAGTACCGGTGGTCGTCGCCGTGTCATGCGACGCGGGGACATTTGCGCGCGATGCGAAAATCTTGATTGAAGCTGGCTACAGGCTTGATAGCGTCACGCCGGTCGACCAATTCCGCTATTCGCATCACGTCGAAATCGTCGCAAAATTTACGAAGTAGTCTTCGACTACCGGAAATCGATGCCGCCCCAGCGCTCCTGCCACATCTTTTCTCCGATTGTGCAAGAAACGCGCGGCGCCTGCGATGAGGCCGGAATGATGCGCCCTTCCGGTTGCCGTCCGGCAATCTCGAGCACCAACTTTGTACGCGTCGCTTCGATGAATTTTTCGCGTTCGCGAATTGGCACGACAAAGGCACCTGGGCCACCGATGACACAATCCTCGTAATAAACGTCGAGCTCATCAATATCCAAAGTGCCGACATAGGGTCGCTTGAGCATGATCGGCAGGCCATTGATCGTAATGCCGCCAGCCAGCACGTCGTCCCGTGTCGGCACGATCAACTGGCCGGCATTGTTGGTGCCGTCGCCGGAAACATCGATCACCCGACGCAAGCCTTTGTAACCGCTGTCGTCGAACAGCGGCTTGGCAAACTGCAGCGCACCCGAAATCGATGTTCGCGAAGCGCGCCGATATGGCGCACGACCAATCTCGGCGGCGATGGCGTCGGCAGATTCGGGGCCGTCGATCAGCCGCCATGGCATGATGATCTTCTGGTCGAATTGACCGGCCCACTCGAAAT
>CAWHQL010000024.1:0-17577 GCA_963831515.1 uncultured Alphaproteobacteria bacterium
GCTTCCGAGGACCATCGCCGTTGCGCCCTTGACGCTACTGTACTAAAAATGAAATACCCTCTTTTGTTCGTTTGAACTATGCGCGCAGCAATCGTTAGAGAATTTCGTCCGATCGCCAGTCACAAACCGGGCGAGTTGCCAGACCCACGCCCGGCCCCTGGCCAGGTCTTGGTCACCATAAAAGCGGTGGCGGTAAATTATATCGACATCTGAGTCGTTACCGGCAGCTACCAGTTTCTACCCGAACGGCCTTTTGCGCCTGGCAAACTTCCACTGGGGTGATCAGCGGGCTCGGCGCCGGTGTGACAGGCTTTGAACTGGCGACCGTGTTCTTACACTCGCAGAACGGGGCGGTTACGCCGAGCAGACTAGCGTTGAGGCCACTCAGTGCTTCAAGTTACCGGCTTCAATGAGCTTCGTCGATGCAGCATCGATGGCGCTAGTTTATGACACTTCGTGGTTTGCGCTGCGCGAGCGGGCGCGTCTTGGTGCAGGGGAAAGTGTGTTGGTTCTCGGTAGTACCGGGGGTGTGGGTCTCGCCAGCAATTCAACTCGCTAAGGCAATGGGCGCCAGCGGTATGGCCGGCATGTTCTTCGAACGAACGCCAGATCATTTCTTGCGAGAAGACTGGGGCGGATCGAGATCATCGACTTGTCAAAAGACAATTTGCGCGACGCACTGCGCGAGCAAGTCTTTGAGAAGAATAGTCGTAATGGCGTCGACGTTGTCATCGATCCGATTGGTGGCGATGCCTTTGACGCAGCATTGCGAGCGCTGGCGTGGCGCGGACGACTGATCGTCATTGGATTCGCTTCTCGTCGCATCCCGAGCGTCAAGGCAAACTACTTGCTTTTAAAGAACATCGAGGTCAGCGGCCTTCAAGTGAGCGATTACAGGAAACGCACGCCCGACCTGATGGCGCGCTGCGTGCAGGAGATTTTCTCGATGTACGAGACGGGCAAGCTCAAGCCTACCGCTACCGTAACTTACCCGCTCGAAGCATTTGCCGAAGCGTTGCAAGCGCTTGTAGATAGGCGCGCAAGTGGCCGTGTTGTGCTTCTTCCCAACTCCTGACGGAGAGAAAGATGGCTTTCCGCTACGATGAAATCGGAAATCGCCTGAAAGCCTACCGCCTCGGATCCGGCTTGAGCGGTGACGAAATCGCCCAACAACTTGGTATCTTCCGCACCGCACTGTATCGCTTTGAGAAAGGCGAACTCGCCAAGATCGAGACATTGGAACGACTTGCCGAACTGCTTGGCGTCTCAATCGCGACCCTACTCGGCGTCGGCATCGAATACATACCTTCGGCGGTCACTTATTTCGAACGTATGCGTCAGATCGAGGAGACTTCCGAGCACCTTGTCGTTCTCTCTGGGCCGATATCATTCTTGCTGTCGTCTGACAATTTTGAAGCCACGCTTGAAGAAGTTCTCACTGAGAACGTTACAAAGACCCAGTCGCCAACCGCGACCGGGCTCTAAGTGACATCCCCAAGATTATGGGAATACTACGCGAACGAAAGGCGACCTACCGACGTCGGGCGTCCCACCATCGTGAATTTAATGTCGGCGATGGAGATCGAACGGTTCCTGCATCACGGGCTGATTGGACGCAATGGTCTACCCGAAGAAGTCCTTGTTCGACGAAAAGCTCTGGCAAGGGGGGAGATCGAGCATTTTGTAAAGCTGCTCGAACAGCCGCCAATGGGCGTACAAGTTGGTATTGTAACCGACACCCTACCACAGACTGGCTTTCAGATATTCCGGCAACCAGACCGTGAAATTGCTCGTGCTGAGCCCGTTCCGCCTCGGTGGCGAGCCCAATGTCCGTGTCGGAGTGGCGATGATTACATCAGCTCCGGATGCTCTCGCTTTTCTGAGGCTTCAGTGGATGAAATGTGGGGCCGCGCGCTTAAAGGTCAAACAGCAGCCAACCTTGTTCGCCATCTGCTTGCTAACAAGGGGCAACCGCTGGACGGCGAGAATTTTGCTGACGTTAGAGCGGGCGCAAAACGAGGCGCTCGCACAAACCTCCGGCTCTCATGTAGCCGTTGAGAATATTTTTTATGCTTCCTTCGCCCAGCGCGCACAAAACATTCGGGGCATCGACACCGAGGATCGAAGATCCGGATTTGCTGTGCGGCAAAGGGCAGTTCGTCGGAGACATCCGCCTCCCAAATATGCTGCACGCGGTTTTTGTGCGTAGTCCGCATGCACACGCTAAAATCGCGTCTATCGATAAAAGTGCAGCATTGGCGCTACCTGGTGTAGTGGCCGTGCTCACCGGTCACGACGTTCGCACCGTCGTCAGGACGGATCGTCTCTCTGTGGCTCTGCCCGATCGCACGTATAAGCAACAGCGAGATCGTCTCATACTCGCGACCAACGAAACTGTTTATGTCGGCGAAGCAATCGCCATGGTGGTTGCGACCGATCCATACATTGCAGAGGATGCGGCAAGCTCGGTGGACATCGAGTTCGAGCTGCTCCCGACTGTATCGGATTGTCGTGCCGCGCTTGAACCCAAAGCGCCGTGCGTTCACAGTGATGCAGCAGATAATTTGGTAGCGGCTTTTTCGAGCGCTTATGGCGACGTCGACACCGTCTTTGCCGCCGCGGCGCACGTGTTTCACGAATCTTACTGGTTACACCGCGGCTGCGCTCACTCCATTGAGTGTCGAGGTTGTATCGCATCCCACGATGCCGTCGACGACAAATCACCCTTTGGAGTTCAACTCAGACACCGTTGATGGGCGCGCGAATTTTGGCCGATGTGCTTGGTCGCGAGGAGGCATCGATCCGTGTGGTAGCGCCTGATGTTGGCGGGGGCTTTGGGCCGAAACTCGTGTTTTACCCTGAAGAGGCTGCAGTCGCTGCCGCTGCACTCATTACCAAACGCCCGGTGAAATGGATCGAGGATCGTCGCGAACATTTTATTGCTACGGCGCAAGAGCGAGACCAGTACTGGGACGTAGAAATCGCACTTGATGCCGACGGCAAAATCTTAGGTGTGCGTGGGTCTCTTTTGCACGATCATGGCGCGTACACCGCGCGAGGCTTAACCGTTCCGCAAGGCGCCGTCGCTTCCCTTTCCCTCGCCTATCTCGTGCCTGCCTACCGGATAGAAATAAAGGTTGCGCTCACCAACAAGGTACCTGTCGCACCTGTACGTGGCGCTGGCCAGCCGCAGGGTGTGTTTGTCATGGAGCGGCTCCTCGATCGGGCTGCTCGGGAACTGAAAATTGATCGTGCCGAGATTCGCCGGCGCAATCTCGTACCTCCTGAAGCGATGCCCTTCAAAAAAGGCTTCGTGACGCGGGGCGGTGTGCCCGTTGTGCTCAGATTCTGGCAACTATCCCGCCTGCCAAGCCGAGGCGCTTTCGCGCGCGGGTTGGTCCGATTTTTCCCGTCGACAGATCAAAGCACGCCGCGCCGGTCGTTACCTTGGCATCGGCCTCGCCAACTTCGTCGAGGCCACGGGCCGCGGGCCTTATGAGCAGGTGCGGGTTCGCGTCACGCCCACGGGCGCAATTGAAGTCATGACTGGCGCGACCGCTATGGGACAAAGCACCAAAACAATGATCGCTCAGATCGTTGCAGAGCAACTTGGTGGCACAATGGGGCGGATCGTCGTAACCGCCGGCGACTCTGCCAAAGTCCCAATGGGGTTCGGTGGCTTCAATAGTCGGCAGGCAGTGATGGCGGGTTCTTCCGCGCACGTGGCGGCGGTGAAAGTTCGTGAAAAGGCTTTGCTCGTTGCCAGTCATCTCCTCGAAGTCGACGTCGGCGACCTCGACATTACAGGCGAACACGTGGCCGTGAAGGGCGTCGACGTGAAGATCTCTTTGGGAACCATCGCGAGGACGATGGCTGGCGCGGCCGGGTTTGTGCTTCCCGGCAATCTATCGCCGGGGCTCGAGGCTACGGAGAATGTTGTCATCGACGCCATGACTTATGGCAACGGAAGTGCCGTCGCCGAAGTTGAAGTCGACATACAAACGGCCGCGGTGAAAGTGACCCGCATCGTTTTCATTCACGACGCAGGCCGAATTATCAATCCTATGATCGCTGAGGGTCAGATCGTTGGAGCGATCGCCCATGGCATTGGAAACGCGCTCTACGAATGGATGGCCTACGACGAAAACGCTCAGCCGATGACCACCACGCTCGCCGACTATCTTCTGGTCACGGCCTCTGAGATGCCAGAGCTCGAGCTCGGCCATCAGGTGTCGCCTACGACACTCAATCCCCTCGGTGTCAAAGGAATCGGAAAGTCCGGTGTACTACCTATCCCTGCGGCCATTGTCTCCGCGGTCGAGGACGCACTCTCGCCGTTCGCCATTCATATCCGACAGTTTCCAATCCGTCCGCAAGACTTGTCGGCGATGCTCGCTGCAGCAGGCGCCCTGTGAACGGTTCAGCCTGTCACCTGAGGGCCGCGGCCAAGGGTTTGAAAGATGAGCTGAGCCATCGCCAGAAGCCGGCTATCCGAGTAACACTCGGCGACCAGCTGAATGCCGATTGGCATACCATTTGGACCCTTATGGGTTGGCAGTGTTACGGCAGGATTGCGCAACTGCGTCCAGATGCTCTGGAAGCGATGATCGCCGGTATAACCCAGCCCAAGTGGAGCCTCGCCATGAACCGTCGGTGCTAACAATACATCGACATCATCGAAAATCTTGCCCACCAACTGCCGGCATTGGTCGACGCGTTTGAGAGCATCGATATAGCGTTCGCGTGGCATTGAAACTCCGTTACGAATGGTTTTGGCAAGACCTTCACTGATTTGCTCGCGATGCGTTTCCCATTCATAGGCCATGCCGCGTGCGCGTTCGAAGTCATTGATAACCTCGCGCGTGACCGCGAGATCGTTACACTCGGGCGGCAAATCAACTTCACGCACGGAGAACCCGGCTTTTGCTAGTCTTTGGGCCGCATCGTCAACGGCGCGTTGCGTGGCTTCCTCGGCCGTGGACCAGAAAGGCGTGCGGCATAGGCCAATCCGAAATCGACTTTCGCGCGATAACCAGACGACCGGAGCGCCATTCGCAAGTACGCGCGCTGACAATTCAACGTCTTCGACTGTGCGCGCCATCAAACCGACAGTATCGAGGCTTTCGGCCGCCGGCTTCACTCCTTCAGGATTAATAGTGCCGAAAGTTGGCTTGTAGCCGACAATGCCGCAATAAGAGGCCGGGCGCTGAACCGAACCGCCGGTCTGTGTTCCTAAAGCAAGCGGAACCATGAAGTCAGCTACCGCCGCGCCTGAACCGCTTGAGGATCCACCCGGTGTACGTGCGGGATCATGCGGATTGGTTGTGGGCCCCGCTGTAGCACCGGCGAATTCGCAGGTGACTGTTTTACCAAAAATCAGCGCGCCGGCCGCACGCAAAAGTGCCACACACGAGGCATCTGATTTCGTACGATTCCCCTTATAAATGGGCGAGCCCATTTCCGTCGGCATATCACAGGTTTCAATAATGTCCTTGATGCCTATCGGAACGCCGTGCAAGGGGCCGCGGGCTGGGCGTACATCTAACTCTTTTGCCTGATGCAGAATTAAGCGGCGGTCGGCGAAAGACCACGCTTTAGTAACTGGTTCACGCGTCGACAGACGATCTAAGCACGCCAAGGCCACTTCCTCGCACCGCAGCGCATCGCTTTTGGTTAGGGAGACAATCTCAGCAGCTGAAAGGGCATTGAGATGCGATATGGGCATTGAGTGCTTCAGGGTATTGTTCCCGGTGGCAATTTCGCAGCATAGGCGGCTATTTCTCCAGGGGTCGTCACCCAGACCTCCTCCTGGAATCCCGCATGCTCGGTGACGTACTCAAGAGCTTGTTCGATTTGATGCAACCGGAATGGCTGTCCGGCGACGAATGTGTGCAGGGAGATGCCGAACACCAACGCATTGAGGCGTGACTGCTCCAGCATCGCTTCGAATTGATCGATTATCATTTGCCGAAAATCAGTAGCGGGCTGGTGGCGGCTCAGCATGGTCGGGCTATCATTGATTTCGATCGGATAAGGAATTGAAAGTAAGGGGCCAGATCTAGTTCTCATCCAGAAAGGCTGGTCGTCCGCTGGCCAATCCATCACAAACTCGTACCCTGATTCTTTTAGGAGATCGGGAGTAACCAGCGTTTCAGCAATCCACGGGCCCATCCAACCAAGGGGGCGGCGGCCGATGTGTTTCGTAAGAATGTCGGTTGCATCGCCAATCATCTTCAGTTCGACGGCTTCATCCATTTCCGACTGTCGCTCTGAGTTCGTGTACCCGTGCCCGATGACCTCGTCTCCGCGCTCGCGAATCCGAGAAATAATTTGTGGGCACCGTTCGCACACAGCGGCGTTCAGCAGGTGACACATGGGGAACTTATACTTTTCAGCGAGATCGAAGATGCGCCAAATTCCGACGCGAAGTCCGTAGTCCCGCCAAGCGTAGTTGCGTGGATCGGGCGCCGGCCCTAGGGCTGTTGGAGTGTGGCCTAGCCCTTCGCCAAAACTAAACGCTTCCACATTCAACGCCACGTAAAAGGCCAATCGCTTTTCGTTTGGCCATCGAAATGATTTTCGATCAACAATGGGCGAATACTCGTATCGATTGTGATGTTCTAATTTCATTCTCAGTCGCCTCGTGATCGTGCCCGGGGAACCGTTCGCCACATTAATAACGGCTCGCGTCCTCGATGGCGCTACCTTCGGTTAGACCGTTCGCGCGGTACTCGGAGCGGCCAGTTTAGGAAGCCGCGAACTCTTTCGTGCGATCGTTTTGCGCCAGCCAATCTAACAGGGATTTTAGCTGACTATCTCTTGAAGCTATCAAAGACGCATAATCGCGGCCAAAGCGATACCATCCTTCCCCGGCGATCGCACCTAGGTGCCCCTGCTGTACAAATCGCGTAACCCCGACCGGCCGCCGGAATTTATCATCCTGAGTTTTGCTATAAAGGTAGTCCCACACATCGGCGGTGGTCTTCTTGCTGACAACGAGATCTTCGGTAAGAAGAGGTCCCCACAATGCCAGCCGCGGTCCGATGCTTAGCCTCATGGTCGTGTCTACGTCGTCACGCGAGGCCGCACCCTCCTCCACAATCCGGTATGCTTCGGATACCAGCGCATATTGAAGCCGATTGACTAAGAAACCGGGGGTATCCGTGCAAACAACGCCGACATGATCAATTGTTTGCAGAAATTCTTTTCCCCAGTCGACCAGCGCCTGGGGCGTGAAGTCTGCAACAATTAGTTCAACCACACGAACGATATGGGCAGGAGTAATGTAGTGAACACCAATAACCCGATTGCGGTTCGAGACGCTCTTGCAAATGTCCGAAAGCTTTAGGGAGGACGTGTTCGTACCCAACACCACATCAGGGCCACAGATACGATCCAGCATTTCAAACAGTGATTGTTTTGCTGCCAGATCTTCGTGAATGACTTCGTGAACAAAGAAGGCATCTTTAACTGCTTTTGCGAGATCAGTCTCAATCTCTACGTTGGCGAAAATTGCATCGACCTGTGCGCCATCGTCGACGAGTGATTTCGCTATCGGCTCGGCTCGCAACCGATAGGTTTCGAGTGATTTAGATACGAGATCGGTCAGAAAAACCTTGTATCCGTGCCGGGCGTACAGGGTAGCAATCACAACCCCCATGAACCCCGCCCCGACAACCGCAATAGGACGCTTTATTGCAACGGACATCACGGACCCCACAAAGGAAGCGGTTGTTGGAGGCGGCTGCGAACATTTAGTTCACAGAGCTTGCACACCGACGACAGTCAAATCGTGCGCTGATGATGTCGGCAAGGGCGTGGTGACTCGAATTCCCTGCAGACCATCGGAAAGGAAAATGAGGGAAAAACCTTTACCGAGGTTTTCCCCTCCTCGCTCAGTATAACTCCTTTGACTTGGCGAACTCGCGGAGCTCGCCGATGCTTTTCGCGTCTTGCTTCTCGGCGACCTCGAACTCGGCTTCACCCAAGGCGCTATTGAGCTTGTCTCTCTTGTCCGCGGCAACCTCGGTGATTTTTGAGCCGCTCGCTAGCAGCTTAGCCTCTTCGTCTTTAGCAAGCTTGACCCAATCTACGTAAAAGGTGTCCTCAGCCTTGCGACCCTCTTCCCAAACTCGTTGACGAAAGTTCGGTTTAGCGAACAGTGAGTTAGATATGTTGGGTGCCGTGCTCCTGGTTAGCCGCGCGCACCCGTAGGTGCGCCTCAGCATGTGCGGATGAGCCTTAAAGGCGAGCGAGCTTGGCTTCGACCCCCGCCCCACTCCACCATTCGGGCGAACCGGACGGTGCTGAAAGCGTCGCCGCACTGCGGGAATATTAATTTCTCGTACTAGAAGCGATTTTTCAGCGACGGTGCTATCGGCGCTAGGCAAGCTTTAAACGGCCAAGCCATGAGCCAACTCGTGAAAAAATCAGTCCTTTATTATGAGTTTGTCCGCCTTCCGAAAGGGTAGCTGACTAATTTGAACGCTTCCTCGGGCGTCGCCTCAGCATCTCTCTTATCTGAGCTGGCGTTTTGCCGTGGACTTCGTAGCCGCGTCGTTCAAGATCCGCCAAGGCGGCACGCTTCAATTTTGCCAACTCTTCCGACTTGCTTTTGCGCTCCGTCACACGATGCGTGCCCAATGTTCCAACCCCTCAAGCAACTAAATCCGAGGTAGGTTAGTAGTAGTGGCATCAGCTTGATGAAAGGTCTCGGAATCGAATCGTCGTAGAGTGTTGCGGGGGTGCAACTGCGCTTGCGTTCTGGTTATTTGGCCGACATGCGCGTGACAAAATACATCTTTGCTTACGAGGCCGAAGCCTAGACGCAATGCCAGGTGAGTCACTCAGTCGAAGATCGAACCCGTCTCTGCTTTTCTTCTCTGCAAATTGGGAATTTTTCAAATATTGCGCGGAGACTTTCGGCAATATTGGGAATTTGGATCTTGATCTCGGAGGCTCTTGAGATAACCCGACGCGCGAAAGGCACCCCACATGCGGGCTTTTTCTCCGCTTGCGCGGTAACAGATCGGGAGACCGGATTGGCTGGCTGGGGCGCCAGGATTCGAACCTGGGAATGGCGGAATCAAAATCCGCTGCCTTACCACTTGGCTACGCCCCAACAGATGCCGGAGAGCCGCACCGAACCGTCCTCGCACGCGGCGGCCGGACCATAGCGGCGCCGACCGGCCCAATCAACGGCCACTCCTCATATACATAAAGTGTGGTTTGACCGGCCTGTCGCCGAGGCTAGATTAGCTGGCCATGAGCTACCGCGCGCCAGTTGGCGATATCGCCTTCACATTAAAGCACGCCGCCGGCCTGAAAAGTGCACTGGCCGACGGGATCTACGGCGATCTTGACGAGGACACGGTCGATTCCGTTTTGGCGGAAGCCGGACGATATGCCAGCGACGTGATCGCGCCGCTCAACAGCGTTGGTGACAAATTCGGTACACCGTTTAAGGACGGAAAAGTCACCACCCCGCCCGGATGGAAGGAAGCCTATACGGATTGGGCCGCCGCCGGGTGGAATGGTCTTGCGGCGCCTGCTGAATGGGGCGGCCAAGAACTTCCGCACGCCCTGAATGCGGCATGCATCGAAATGTGGAATTCGGCTTCGATGGCTTTCGGCATCGGCCCGGTTCTGACAATGGCAGCGATAGATGCGCTGCACGCGTACGGAAACGACAAACTGAAGCAGGAATATCTCGGCAAGCTGGTGAGTGGCGAATGGATGGGCACCATGCAGCTCACCGAGCCGCAGGCTGGCTCCGACGTCGGCGCCTTGCGCAGCAAGGCCGAGCGCGCAAGCGACGGCAGCTATCGAATCACCGGATCAAAAATTTTCATAACCTACGGCGAGCATGACCTTACCGACAACATCATACATTTCGTTCTCGCCCGCCTGCCAGACGCGCCCCAGGGGACCAAAGGCATTTCCCTGTTTCTGGTGCCGAAAGTACTGCCTGACGGTTCGCGCAACGACGTGCGTGCGCATTCCGTTGAACACAAGCTCGGCATCCACGCTTCACCTACCTGCACGATGGTGTACGGCGATCACGGCGGGGCCATCGGCTTTCTGATCGGCGAAGAGCACAAAGGCATGGCGTGCATGTTCACAATGATGAACCGTGCGCGGCTCGCCGTCGGCTTGCAGGGTGTTGGAATTGCTGAGCGCGCGACACAGCAGGCGCTGGCTTACGCCCGAGAACGCAAGCAAGGCCCGGCAGGCGCGATCATCGCCTACCCAGACGTCAAACGCATGTTGCTCACCATGCGCACACTGACAGGTGCCGCGCGCGCGATCTGCTATGCGACTGGAATTGCTATCGACCGATCGATGCGGGCGAAAACCGATGCAGAGCGCAAGAGCGCA
Organism: uncultured Alphaproteobacteria bacterium; assembly: GCA_963831515.1. Classification (GTDB taxonomy): domain Bacteria; phylum Pseudomonadota; class Alphaproteobacteria; order Rhizobiales; family Xanthobacteraceae; genus Pseudolabrys. The sequence goes on from CAWHQL010000024.1 coordinate 10,378, forward strand.
CACGAGCGCGCCTCTTTGCTGACGCCCGTCGCCAAGGCCTTTTCCACCGATATCGGTTCGGAGGTCGCGTCCCTCGGCATACAGGTGCACGGCGGAATGGGCTACGTCGAGGAAACAGGCGCGGCGCAGCACTACCGCGACGCGCGCATCGCCGCGATTTATGAAGGCACAAACGGGATTCAGGCGCTCGACCTCGTCACGCGAAAAGTGACCCTGGAGGGCGGCAAGACCGTCGACATCTATATCGAAGAACTCCGACGCATCGTGAGGTCGGTTCAGTCGAGCAATGCGCCCGAATTGGGCGAGACAGCAACCCGCCTCGGTGAGGCTGTCGACAGCCTCGAGCGAGCGACCCGGTGGCTTCTTGCACAAGAGGCTTCCGATGCAGCGCTGGCTGGTGCTACGCCCTATTTGCGGTTGTTCGGCAATACGGCCGGCGGCTGCATGCTGGCCGAAGACGCACTTGCCTCACTTCGCGCCCGCGACGGAAGCGGCCGTTCTGTCCTCGCGCGATTCTTCGCCGAAAATATTGCGATCCAGGCGGGCAGTTACGAACGCAGCGTCACTGAAGGTGCCGGGAGCATTGCCGATGCTAACGCAGCGCTGGCAGAATAACGGGACGTCGCGCCGATGTCGTTAAAAGGTAAAACTCTTTTTATCACCGGAGCCTCGCGCGGGATCGGTCTTGCGATCGCGCTCAAGGCGGCTGCCGATGGCGCCAACATCGTTGTCGCCGCCAAGACCGTTGAACCGCACCCAAAATTGGAGGGTACTATTCACACGGCCGCCGCCGAAATCGCGAAGGCCGGCGGGCGGGCATTGCCCATAGCCGTTGACGTGCGCGACGAGGCGAGCGTGCAGGCTGCGCTTGATGAGGCCGCGGAGAAATTCGGTGGCATCGATATCGTCGTGAACAATGCCAGCGCGATCCAGTTAACGCAGGTTACGGCAACCGATATGCGACGCTACGATCTGATGCAGCAGATCAATGCCCGCGGCTCGTTCATGGTTTCGAAGTTTGCTATTCCTTATCTCACGCGCCGGGAAAATCCGCACATCCTAATGCTGTCCCCTCCGCTCGATATGGCGGAGAAGTGGTTCGCACCGCATACAGCCTATTCGATGGCTAAATTCGGCATGAGCCTGGTTGTGTTAGGACTCGCTGGCGAACTGCGCGGCAAGGTTGCTGTCAATGCCCTATGGCCGCGAACGACCATTGCGACGGCCGCAATCAAGAAAATCTTCTTGGCGGTGATGTGATGATGCGCCGCTCGCGAAAGCCGGAGATCATAGCTGAGGCCGCGCATCGCATTTTTCAGAAACCCAAGAGCTTTACCGGTAACTTTCTGATCGATGACAGTTTTCTCGCGAGCGAGGGCATCCGTGACTTTGATCGATATCGCGTCGATCCAAGCCAACCCCTGCAGGTCGACTTCTTCGTGCCGGACGCCAGTCGTCCACCGGATGGGGTCAGTCTGGACGCAAAGTCGCGATAGGCACTTCCACGACGCCTCACGAATGTTTAAGTCTAGACGATGTCTACTCTTCTTCTCAGCCACCCAGCCTGTCTAAACCACCTTACGCCTGCCGGGCATCCGGAGCGGCCGGATCGTCTGCGTGCGATCGAACAGGTACTGGAAGACGAGAAGTTTCAGTCTTTGGCGCGAAGTCGAGGCTCCGCTCGGAAGCATCGACGTCATCGCCCTCTGTCACCCCATGGAATACATCGAAGCGGTCCGCGAGGCCTCACCTACTGAAGGCCTTGTGCGGCTCGACGCCGACACAGCGATGTCGCCCGGGAGCTATGAGGCGGCGTTACGCGCCGTCGGTGGCGGCATGCAAGCGGTTGACGACGTGATGACAGGCAAAGCCGCAAATGCATTTGTCGCGACACGTCCGCCGGGACACCATACCGAGACGGCTCGGCCGATGGGCTTTTGTCTTTTCAACAACGCAGCGATCGCCGCACGGTATGCGCAAATGAAGCACGGTGTTGAACGTGCCGCGATCGTCGACTTCGATGTGCATCATGGCAACGGGTCGCAGGACATCTTCTGGTCGGACAAAAGTGTGATGTATTGCTCGACCCACGAGATGCCGCTCTATCCCGGCACCGGAGCGATCGGAGAACGCGGCGAGTTCAATACCATAGTCAATGCGCCGCTGTCGGCCGGCGATGGAGGCGATGCTTTCCGCGAAGCCTTCGAGACCATCATCCTCCCGCGTCTTCGAGAATTCAAACCTGAGTTTCTCATCATCTCTGCAGGTTTCGACGGCCACACCCGAGACCCTCTGGCAAACCTGAATTTGGTTGAAGCCGACTATTCTTGGGTCACCAAAAAATTGATGGAAATTGCCGACACGAGCGCAAAAGGACACGTGATCTCTTTGCTGGAAGGCGGCTACGACTTGCAGGGATTGTCACGTTCAGTGGCGGCCCACGTGACCGCGCTGATGCACGGTTAGAAAATCCACGCTATCTTGGTAATCAGACAACGACCTAAAATGCGGGTCACAAATCGCCGGATTTTAATATGGCCGAAAACAATAACGCTGACGTCAAGAAATTGCCCTTCGAACGCGCGATTGAAGAGCTTGAATCGATCGTCAAGGATCTCGAGGGAGGCAAGGTGCCGCTCGAGCAATCGGTAGCCCTATACGAGCGCGGCGAGGCTTTGAAGAAGCGGTGCGAGGAGTTACTGCGCCAGGCCGAAGCGCGGGTCGAACGGATCACCCTCGATGCCGACGGAAAACCGACCGGCAGCACGCCTCTTGACGTGGATTGACCGTATTTTTCGATCAGAAATGCACTTCTTGCCGAATTGCCCGCAAGGGCACTTTTGGTGTAAGCCATTCCGCCCAGCCAGTTTTATGACGCTGGCACGAACCGGCCCTTAATCAGTCTGTTGGAGTTGCTCTTGTCCGAGTCTTCCAAGACCCCGCTGCTCGACCGTATCCTTGTCCCAAACGACCTCAAAAATCTATCGGTCGATCAGCTCAAACAGGTAGCCAACGAGCTGCGGACCGAAACCGTTGATGCCGTTGCCAAGACCGGCGGCCATCTCGGTGCAGGACTTGGCGTCATCGAACTGACCGTCGCGCTTCACTACGTGTTCGACACACCCAGCGACCGCGTAATCTGGGACGTCGGCCATCAGAGTTACCCGCACAAGATCCTTACAGGCCGGCGAGACCGCATCCGGACCCTGCGGCAGGGCGGTGGACTGTCCGGTTTCACCAAACGCGCCGAAAGCGATTACGATCCCTTCGGTGCCGCCCACTCCTCCACGTCGATTTCGGCCGCGCTCGGCATGGCAGTGGCGCGCGACCTCGAGGGCAAAAAGAACAACGTCGTGGCGGTTATCGGCGACGGAGCAATGTCGGCCGGGATGGCATACGAAGCCATGAACAATGCCGGCGCGCGCAACGAACGGCTCGTCGTCATTCTCAACGACAATGACATGTCGATCGCGCCGCCAGTGGGCGCAATGTCTGCCTACCTGGCAAGGCTGATCTCCGGCAAGGCCTATCGGACACTGCGCGATATCGGCAAGCAGCTGGCGCAACACCTGCCAAAGTTCTTCGGAGAGAAGGCGGGACGCGCGGAGGAGTTCGCGCGCGGGTTCTGGACCGGCGGCACATTGTTTGAAGAACTTGGCTTTTACTATGTCGGACCAATCGATGGTCACAATCTCGACCACCTGCTGCCAGTACTTCGCAACGTGCGCGATGCAGAGGCCGGCCCAATCCTCGTCCACGTCGTAACGCAAAAGGGCAAGGGCTACGCACCCGCGGAAACTTCCGCGGACAAGTATCATGGCGTCGTCAAATTTGACGTCGCAACCGGCGCCCAGGCCAAATCGAAGTCCACCGCACCTCAGTACACAAAAGTTTTCGGAGAGAGTCTGGTCAAAGAGGCGCGCAAGGACGACAAGATCGTGGCGATAACTGCGGCCATGCCGTCGGGCACCGGTGTCGACCTCTTTGCAAAGGAATTTCCCAATCGCTCGTTCGACGTCGGCATCGCGGAGCAACATGCCGTGACGTTCGCCGGCGGTCTTGCTGCGGAGGGATTCAAACCGTTCGCCGCGATCTATTCCACTTTCCTGCAGCGCGCCTATGACCAGGTAGTGCACGACATCGCAATTCAGGGCCTGCCGGTCCGTTTCGCGATCGACCGAGCTGGCCTGGTCGGTGCCGACGGACCTACCCACGCGGGTGCTTTCGACGTCACCTATCTCGGATGTCTGCCCGGATTTGTCCTGATGGCAGCGGCGGATGAAGCGGAGCTAGCGCATATGGTCGCGACCGCGGTTGCGATCGATGACCGGCCCAGCGCGCTGCGTTATCCGCGCGGTGAAGGCCTCGGCGTACCGATGCCCGAGGAAGGCAAGGCGCTCGAGATCGGGAAAGGCCGGATAATCCAGGAAGGCCACAAGGTGGCCCTGCTGTCATTCGGGGCACGGCTCGGAGAAACATTAAAGGCAGCCAAGGAACTTACCGCACTGGGCCTGTCGGCTACCGTCGCGGATGCGCGCTTTGCCAAACCCCTCGACGTCGAATTGGTGACGCGGCTCGCGCGGGAGCACGAGGTGTTGGTGACCATCGAAGAAGGTGCCGTCGGTGGTTTTGGCGCCTACGTCCTGCAATCGCTCGCGGAGCAAGGGCTGCTCGATCAAGGCCTTCGTATACGATGCATGACCCTGCCGGATCGTTTCATCGATCAAGATACGCCGGCGGCGATGTATGCTGCTGCTGGCCTCGACGCCAAAGCTATTGTCGCTAAGGTATTCGAGGCCCTGGGCAAGGATGTTGGCGCGGAAACCGTCAAACTCGCCTGACAGCTTCAAAGCCGCCTTTTCCGGGGTACTTTCTTTCCCTTGCTGCGCGCCTCGGAGAGGCCAATGGCTATCGCTTGCTTGCAACTCGTGACCTTCCTGCCGCTGCGTCCGCTTCTAAGTGAACCTTTCTTGCGCTTTTTCATCGCGCGCTCGACGTATAGCGAAGCGCTTCGTGAATACTTTCGTGCCATTTGCTTACTCCTCAGACACATCACTAAGACGCCTGTTGCGACCGTCGACGGCGCCGCGATTGTAACCGCCGTGCCTGGAACTTTGTTCCTCGCTCAACCGGTCAATCCATGACCACGTCGCGTCAACGCGCCGATCGTCTCCTCGTCGACCGCGGTCTGTTTGAAAGTCGTGCAAAGGCGCAGGCGGCGATAGAGGCCGGCCTTGTTACCGCAGACGAACGAAAGGTGCTCAAACCCTCGGAACAAATTCCGACAGGTGCGAGACTGCAGGCAAGCGCAGCACACCCCTATGTCTCGCGCGGCGGCATCAAGCTCGCGGCCGCACTCGACCATTTCGGTTTCGACCCCAAGGACCGAATTTGCCTTGATGTCGGCGCCTCGACCGGTGGGTTTACGCAAGTCCTTCTGGATCGCGGCGCGCGACGCATTTACGCCGTCGACGTCGGCACGGACCAGCTTCGCGAATCCCTTCGCGCACGACCAGAGATTGTCTCGCTTGAAAATACCGACATCCGAACGATTTCTCGCAACCAACTCGGCGCGTCTCCGGATCTTGTCAGCGTCGATGTCAGTTTTATTTCACTGAAGCTGGCACTCCCCTCCGCGCTCGAGCTTGCCAAGTCTCCGGCCCAACTTGTGACGTTGATCAAACCGCAATTCGAGGCGGGTCGCGGTGCTGCGAAAAAGGGCATCGTTCGTGATGCCGCACTGCAAAAGTCCATCTGCAACGATATCGTCAGGTTCGTCACGTCTTTGGGCTGGCGCGTGCTCGGTGTGATCCCCTCACCCATCATAGGCGGCGACGGCAACGCCGAGTTCCTTCTCGGGGCAACGTGTGACTGAGCAACTCAACATCGTGCGACTCGGACATCGGGGAGACGGGGTCGCCGAAACAGAGAGTGGGCCGGTCTACGTGCCCTATGCGCTGCCTGGGGAGATTGTCACTGTCGAGGCGGTTCGCGGACACCCAGACCGTCGACATCTTCTGCGTGTCGAGAAAGCCAGCCACGAACGCAGCGAGCCCATCTGCAAACATTTCGGGGTGTGCGGCGGCTGCGCTTTGCAGCATTGGTCACTCGCAGAGTACCATTTGTGGAAGCGTTCGCTTGTCTTGGTGGCATTGGCGCAAGCGAACGTGGTTGCACCTGTCGGCGACCTGATTGACGCCCATGGCGCAGGCCGCCGCCGCGCCGTGTTGCATGCACGTCGGGGCGTTCACGATGTTCTGGAAGTCGGTTTCACGGCGCCCCGCGCTCACCACATCGTCGCCATCGACAGTTGTCCTGTGCTGGCGCCCGGCCTTGCCGGCGCGCTGCCGGCCGCTTGGGCCATCGCAGAAACGCTCAGGCACATGGGAAAACCTCTCGACATCCAGACAACGACCTCCGACAGCGGTCTCGATATCGACCTGCGTGGTTCTGGCGCGCTCAGTCCAGAGCACCGGACCGCGTTGGCTCGCGTCGTTGAAACGCACAAACTGGCTCGGCTCACACGACACGGTGAACTTGTGGCGCAGCGTGCAACCCCCTTGTTGAAGGTTGGTCGCGCTCAAGTACTGTTGCCGCCGGCCGCATTCCTGCAAGCGACAAAAGAGGGCGAAGAGACGCTGGCACGGCTGACGCTGGGATACCTCAGCAAGATCAAAAACGTCGCCGACCTCTTTTGCGGCATCGGGACCTTTGCGCTTCGGCTCGCCGAGCGGGCACGCGTGAGCGCCGCAGACGGCAACTTTCGAAGCCATCAAAGTGCTCCAGCGCGCAGCCGCGACCACATCCGGTCTCAAACCGATTGAAGCCGAGACGCGCGACCTCTTTCGCCGGCCGTTTGTGACGAGCGAATTAAACCGCTTCGGCGGCCTGGTGTTCGATCCGCCCCGACAGGGGGCGGAGGCGCAAGCGCGCGAAATTGCGAAAAGCAAAGTACCGGTGGTCGTCGCCGTGTCATGCGACGCGGGGACATTTGCGCGCGATGCGAAAATCTTGATTGAAGCTGGCTACAGGCTTGATAGCGTCACGCCGGTCGACCAATTCCGCTATTCGCATCACGTCGAAATCGTCGCAAAATTTACGAAGTAGTCTTCGACTACCGGAAATCGATGCCGCCCCAGCGCTCCTGCCACATCTTTCTCCGATTGTGCAAGAAACGCGCGGCGCCTGCGATGAGGCCGG
>CAWHQL010000025.1:0-35243 GCA_963831515.1 uncultured Alphaproteobacteria bacterium
TGGGGCGCCAGGATTCGAACCTGGGAATGGCGGAATCAAAATCCGCTGCCTTACCACTTGGCTACGCCCCAACAGGTGCCGGAGAGCCGCACCGAACCGTCCTCGCACGCGGCGGCCGGACCATAGCGGCGCCGACCGGCCCAATCAACGGCCACTCCTTATATACATAAAGTGTGGTTTGACCGGCCTGTGGCCGAGGCTAGATTAGCTGGCCATGAGCTACCGCGCGCCAGTTGGCGATATCGCCTTCACATTAAAGCACGCCGCCGGCCTGAAAAGTGCACTGGCCGAGGGGATCTACGGCGATCTTGACGAGGACACGGTCGATTCCGTTTTGGCGGAAGCCGGACGATATGCCAGCGACGTGATCGCGCCGCTCAACAGCGTTGGTGACAAATTCGGTACACCGTTTAAGGACGGAAAAGTCACCACCCCGCCCGGATGGAAGGAAGCCTACACGGATTGGGCCGCCGCCGGGTGGAATGGTCTTGCGGCGCCTGCTGATTGGGGCGGCCAAGAACTTCCGCACGCCCTGAATGCGGCATGCATCGAAATGTGGAATTCGGCTTCGATGGCTTTCGGCATCGGACCGGTTCTGACAATGGCAGCGATAGATGCACTGCACGCGTACGGAAACGACAAACTGAAGCAGGAATATCTCGGCAAGCTGGTGAGTGGCGAATGGATGGGCACCATGCAGCTCACCGAGCCGCAGGCTGGCTCCGACGTCGGCGCCTTGCGCAGCAAGGCCGAGCGCGCAAGCAACGGCAGCTATCGAATCATCGGATCAAAAATTTTCATAACCTACGGCGAGCATGACCTTACCGACAACATCATACATTTCGTTCTCGCCCGCCTGCCAGACGCGCCCCAGGGGACCAAAGGCATTTCCCTGTTTCTGGTGCCGAAAGTACTGCCTGACGGTTCGCGCAACGACGTGCGCGCGCATTCCGTTGAACACAAGCTCGGCATCCACGCTTCACCTACCTGCACGATGGTGTACGGCGATCACGGCGGGGCCATCGGCTTTCTGATCGGCGAAGAGCACAAAGGCATGGCGTGCATGTTCACCATGATGAACCGTGCGCGGCTCGCCGTCGGCTTGCAGGGTGTTGGAATTGCTGAGCGCGCGACACAGCAGGCGCTGGCTTACGCCCGAGAACGCAAGCAAGGCCCGGCAGGCGCGATCATCGCCTACCCGGACGTCAAACGCATGTTGCTCACCATGCGCACACTGACAGGTGCCGCGCGCGCGATCTGCTATGCGACTGGAATTGCTATCGACCGATCGATGCGGGCGAAAACCGATGCAGAGCGCAAGAGCGCACACGAGCGCGCCTCTTTGCTGACGCCCGTCGCCAAGGCCTTTTCGACCGATATCGGTTCGGAGGTCGCGTCCCTCGGCATACAGGTGCACGGCGGAATGGGCTACGTCGAGGAAACAGGCGCGGCGCAGCACTACCGCGACGCGCGCATCGCCGCGATCTATGAAGGCACAAACGGGATTCAGGCGCTCGACCTCGTCACGCGAAAAGTGACCCTGGAGGGCGGCAAGACCGTCGACATCTATATCGAAGAACTCCGACGCATCGTGAGGTCGGTTCAGTCGAGCAATGCGCCCGAATTGGGCGAGACAGCAACCCGCCTCGGCGAGGCTGTCGACAGCCTTGAGCGCGCGACCCGGTGGCTACTAGCACAAGAGGCTTCCGATGCAGCGCTGGCCGGTGCTACGCCCTATTTGCGGTTGTTCGGCAATACGGCCGGCGGCTGCATGCTGGCCGAAGACGCACTTGCCTCACTTCGCGCCGGCGACGGAAGCGGCCGTTCTGTCCTCGCGCGATTCTTCGCCGAAAATATTGCGATCCAGGCGGGCAGTTACGAACGCAGCGTCACTGAAGGTGCCGGGAGCATTACCGATGCTAACGCAGCGCTGGCAGAATAACGGGACGTCGCGCCGATGTCGTTAAAAGGTAAAACTCTTTTTATCACCGGAGCCTCGCGCGGGATCGGTCTTGCGATCGCGCTCAAGGCCGCTGCCGATGGCGCCAACATCGTTGTCGCCGCCAAGACCGTTGAACCGCATCCAAAATTGGAGGGTACTATTCACACGGCCGCCGCCGAAATCGCGAAGGCCGGCGGGCGGGCATTGCCCATAGCCGTTGACGTGCGCGACGAGGCGAGCGTGCAGGCCGCGCTTGATGAGGCCGCGGAGAAATTCGGTGGCATCGATATCGTCGTGAACAATGCCAGCGCGATCCAGTTAACGCAGGTTACGGCAACCGATATGCGACGTTACGATCTGATGCAGCAGATCAATGCCCGCGGCTCGTTCATGGTTTCGAAGTTTGCTATTCCTTATCTCACGCGCCGGGAAAATCCGCACATCCTAATGCTGTCCCCTCCGCTCGATATGGCGGAGAAGTGGTTCGCACCGCATACAGCCTATTCGATGGCTAAATTCGGCATGAGCCTGGTCGTGTTAGGACTTGCTGGCGAACTGCGCGGCAAGGTTGCTGTCAATGCCCTATGGCCGCGAACGACCATTGCGACGGCCGCAATCAAGAATCTTCTTGGCGGTGATGTGATGATGCGCCGCTCGCGAAAGCCGGAGATCATTGCTGAGGCCGCGCATCGCATTTTTCAGAAACCCAAGAGCTTTACCGGTAACTTTCTGATCGATGACAGTTTTCTCGCGAGCGAGGGCATCCGTGACTTTGATCGATATCGCGTCGATCCAAGCCAACCCCTGCAGGTCGACTTCTTCGTGCCGGACGCCAGTCGTCCACCGGATGGGGTCAGTCTGGACGCAAAGTCGCGATAGGCACTTCCACGACGCCTCACGAATGTTTAAGTCTAGACGATGTCCACTCTTCTTCTCAGCCACCCAGCCTGTCTAAACCACCTTACGCCTGCCGGGCATCCGGAGCGGCCGGATCGTCTGCGTGCGATCGAACAGGTACTGGAAGACGAGAAGTTTCAGTCTTTGGCGCGAGTCGAGGCTCCGCTCGGAAGCATCGACGTCATCGCCCTCTGTCACCCCATGGAATACGTCGAAGCGGTCCGCGAGGCCTCACCTACTGAAGGCCTTGTGCGGCTCGACGCCGACACAGCGATGTCGCCCGGGAGCTATGAGGCGGCGTTACGCGCCGTCGGCGGCGGCATGCAAGCGGTTGACGACGTGATGACAGGCAAGGCCGCAAATGCCTTTGTCGCGACACGTCCGCCGGGACACCATACCGAGACGGCTCGGCCGATGGGCTTTTGTCTTTTCAACAACGCAGCGATCGCCGCACGGTATGCGCAAATGAAGCACGGTGTTGAACGTGCCGCGATCGTCGACTTCGATGTGCATCATGGCAACGGGTCGCAGGACATCTTCTGGTCGGACAAAAGTGTGATGTATTGCTCGACCCACGAGATGCCGCTCTATCCCGGCACCGGAGCGATCGGAGAACGCGGCGAGTTCAATACCATAGTCAATGCGCCGCTGTCGGCCGGCGATGGAGGCGATGCTTTCCGCGAAGCCTTCGAGACCATCATCCTCCCGCGTCTTCGAGAATTCAAACCTGATTTTCTCATCATCTCTGCAGGTTTCGACGCCCACACCCGAGACCCTCTGGCAAACCTGAATTTGGTTGAAGCCGACTATTCTTGGGTCACCAAAAAATTGATGGAAATTGCCGACACGAGCGCAAAAGGACACGTGATCTCTTTGCTGGAAGGCGGCTACGACTTGCAGGGATTGTCACGTTCAGTGGCGGCCCACGTGACCGCGCTGATGCACGGTTAGAAAATCCACGCTATCTTGGTAATCAGACAACGACCTAAAATGCGGGTCACGAATCGCCGGATTTTAATATGGCCGAAAACAATAACGCTGACGTCAAGAAATTGCCCTTCGAACGCGCGATTGAAGAGCTTGAATTGATCGTCAAGGATCTCGAGGGAGGCAAGGTGCCGCTCGAGCAATCGGTAGCCCTGTACGAGCGCGGCGAGGCTTTGAAGAAGCGGTGCGAGGAGTTACTGCGCCAGGCCGAAGCGCGGGTCGAACGGATCACCCTCGATGCCGACGGAAAACCGACCGGCAGCACGCCTCTTGACGTGGATTGACCGTATTTTTCGATCAGAAATGCACTTCTTGCCGAATTGCCCGCAAGGGCACTTTTGGTGTAAGCCATTCCGCCCAGCCAGTTTTATGACGCTGGCACGAACCGGCCCTTAATCAGTCTGTTGGAGTTGCTCTTGTCCGAGTCTTCCAAGACCCCGCTGCTCGACCGTATCCTTGTCCCGAAAGACCTCAAAAACCTATCGGTCGATCAGCTCAAACAGCTAGCCAACGAGCTGCGGACCGAAACCGTTGATGCCGTTGCCAAGACCGGAGGCCATCTCGGTGCAGGACTTGGCGTCATCGAACTGACCGTCGCGCTTCACTACGTGTTCGACACACCCAGCGACCGCGTAATTTGGGACGTCGGCCATCAGAGTTACCCGCACAAGATCCTTACAGGCCGGCGAGACCGCATCCGGACCCTGCGGCAGGGCGGCGGACTGTCCGGTTTCACCAAGCGCGCCGAAAGCGATTACGATCCCTTCGGTGCCGCCCACTCTTCCACGTCGATCTCGGCCGCGCTCGGCATGGCAGTGGCGCGCGACCTCGAGGGTAAAAAGAACAACGTCGTGGCGGTTATCGGCGACGGAGCAATGTCGGCCGGGATGGCGTACGAAGCCATGAACAATGCCGGCGCGCGCAACGAACGGCTCGTCGTCATTCTCAACGACAATGACATGTCGATCGCGCCGCCAGTGGGCGCAATGTCGGCCTACCTGGCAAGGCTGATTTCCGGCAAGACCTATCGGACACTGCGCGATATCGGCAAGCAGCTGGCGCAACACCTGCCAAAGTTCTTCGGAGAGAAGGCGGGACGCGCGGAGGAGTTCGCGCGCGGGTTCTGGACCGGCGGCACATTGTTTGAAGAACTTGGCTTTTACTATGTCGGACCAATCGATGGTCACAATCTCGACCACCTGCTGCCAGTACTTCGCAACGTGCGCGATGCAGAGGCCGGCCCAATCCTCGTCCACGTCGTAACGCAGAAGGGCAAGGGCTACGCACCCGCGGAAACTTCCGCGGACAAGTATCATGGCGTCGTCAAATTTGACGTCGCGACCGGCGCCCAGGCCAAATCGAAGTCCACCGCACCTCAGTACACAAAAGTTTTCGGAGAGAGTCTGGTCAAAGAGGCGCGCAAGGACGACAAGATCGTGGCGATAACTGCGGCCATGCCGTCGGGCACCGGTGTCGACCTCTTTGCAAAGGAATTTCCCAATCGCTCGTTCGACGTCGGCATCGCGGAGCAACATGCCGTGACGTTCGCCGGCGGTCTTGCAGCGGAGGGATTCAAACCGTTCGCCGCGATCTATTCCACGTTCCTGCAGCGCGCCTATGACCAGGTGGTGCACGACATCGCAATTCAGGGCCTGCCGGTCCGTTTCGCGATCGACCGAGCTGGCCTCGTCGGTGCCGACGGGCCTACCCACGCGGGTGCTTTCGACGTCACCTATCTCGGATGTCTGCCCGGATTTGTCCTGATGGCAGCGGCGGATGAAGCGGAGCTAGCGCATATGGTCGCGACCGCGGTTGCGATCGATGACCGGCCCAGCGCGCTGCGTTATCCGCGCGGTGAAGGGCTCGGCGTACCGATGCCCGACGAAGGCAAGGCGCTCGAGATCGGGAAAGGCCGGATAATCCAGGAAGGCCACAAGGTGGCCCTGCTGTCATTCGGGGCACGGCTCGGAGAAACATTAAAGGCAGCCAAGGAACTTACCGCACTGGGTCTGTCGGCTACCGTCGCGGATGCGCGCTTTGCCAAACCCCTCGACGTCGAATTGGTGACGCGGCTCGCGCGGGAGCACGAGGTGTTGGTGACCATCGAAGAAGGTGCCGTCGGTGGTTTTGGCGCCTACGTCCTGCAATCGCTCGCGGAGCAAGGGCTGCTCGATCAAGGCCTTCGTATACGATGCATGATCCTGCCGGATCGTTTCATCGATCAAGATACGCCGGCGGCGATGTATGCTGCTGCTGGCCTCGACGCCAAAGCTATTGTCGCTAAGGTATTCGAGGCCCTGGGCAAGGATGTTGGCGCGGAAACCGTCAAACTCGCCTGACAGCTTCAAAGTCGCCTTTTCCGGGGTACTTTCTTTCCCTTGCTGCGCGCCTCGGAGAGGCCAATGGCTATCGCTTGCTTGCGACTCGTGACCTTCCTGCCGCTGCGTCCGCTTCTAAGCGAACCTTTCTTGCGCTTTTTCATCGCGCGCTCGACGTATCGCGAAGCACTTCGTGAATACTTTCGTGCCATTTGCTTGCTCCTCAGACACATCACTAAGACGCCTGTTGCGACCGTCGACGGCGCCGCGATTGTAACCGCCGTGCATGGAACTTTGTTCCTCGATCAACCGGTCAATCCATGACCACGTCGCGTCAACGCGCCGATCGTCTCCTCGTCGACCGCGGTCTGTTTGACAGTCGTGCAAAGGCGCAGGCGGCGATAGAGGCCGGCCTTGTTACCGCAGACGAACGAAAGGTGCTCAAACCATCGGAACAAATTCCGACAGGTGCGAGACTGCATGCAGGCGCAGCACACCCCTATGTCTCGCGCGGCGGCATCAAGCTCGCGGCCGCACTCGACCATTTCGGCTTCGACCCCAAGGACCGAATTTGCCTTGATGTCGGCGCCTCGACCGGTGGGTTTACGCAAGTCCTTCTGGATCGCGGCGCGCGACGCATTTACGCCGTCGACGTCGGCACGGACCAGCTTCACAAATCGCTTCGCGCGACGACCAGAGATTGTTTCGCTTGAAAATACCGACATCCGAACGATTTCTCGCGACCAACTCGGCGCGTCTCCGGACCTTGTCAGCGTCGATGTCAGTTTTATTTCACTGAAGCTGGCACTCCCCTCCGCGCTCGAGCTTGCCAAGTCTCCGGCCCAACTTGTGACGTTGATCAAACCGCAATTCGAGGCGGGTCGCGGTGCTGCGAAAAAGGGCATCGTTCGTGATGCCGCACTGCAAAAGGCCATCTGCAACGATATCGTCAGGTTCGTCACGTCTTTGGGCTGGCGCGTGCTCGGTGTGATCCCCTCACCCATCATAGGCGGCGACGGCAACGCCGAGTTCCTTCTCGGGGCAACGTGTGACTGAGCAACTCAACATCGTGCGACTCGGACATCGGGGAGACGGGGTCGCCGAAACAGAGAGTGGGCCGGTCTACGTGCCCTATGCGCTGCCTGGGGAGATTGTCACTGTCGAGGCGGTTCGCGGACACCCAGACCGTCGACATCTTCTGCGTGTCGAGAAAGCCAGCCACGAACGCAGCGAGCCCATCTGCAAACATTTCGGGGTGTGCGGCGGCTGCGCTTTGCAGCATTGGTCACTCGCAGAGTACCATTTGTGGAAGCGTTCGCTTGTCTTGGTGGCATTGGCGCAAGCGAACGTGGTTGCACCTGTCGGCGACCTGATTGACGCCCATGGCGCAGGCCGCCGCCGCGCCGTGTTGCATGCACGTCGGGGCGTTCACGATGTTCTGGAAGTCGGTTTCACGGCGCCCCGCGCTCACCACATCGTCGCCATCGACAGTTGTCCTGTGCTGGCGCCCGGCCTTGCCGGCGCGCTACCAGCCGCTTGGGCCATCGCAGAAACGCTCAGGCACATGGGAAAACCTCTCGATATCCAGACAACGACCTCCGACAGCGGTCTCGATATCGACCTGCGTGGTTCTGGCGCGCTCAGTCCAGAGCACCGGACCGCGTTGGCTCGCGTCGTTGAAACGCACAAACTGGCTCGGCTCACACGACACGGTGAACTTGTGGCGCAGCGTGCAACCCCCTTGTTGAAGGTTGGTCGCGCTCAAGTACTGTTGCCGCCGGCCGCATTCCTGCAAGCGACAAAAGAGGGCGAAGAGACGCTGGCACGGCTGACGCTGGGATACCTCAGCAAGATCAAAAACGTCGCCGACCTCTTTTGCGGCATCGGGACCTTTGCGCTTCGGCTTGCCGAGAGGGCACGCGTGAGCGCGGCAGACAGCGACGCAGAAGCCATCAAAGCGCTCCAGCGCGCAGCCGCGACCACATCCGGTCTCAAGCCGATTGAAGCCGAGACGCGCGACCTCTTTCGCCGGCCGTTTGTGACGAGCGAATTAAACCGCTTCGACGGTCTGGTGTTCGATCCGCCCCGACAGGGGGCGGAGGCGCAAGCGCGCGAAATTGCGAAAAGCAAAGTACCGGTGGTCGTCGCCGTGTCATGCGACGCGGGGACATTTGCGCGCGATGCGAAAATCTTGATTGAAGCTGGCTACAGGCTTGATAGCGTCACGCCGGTCGACCAATTCCGCTATTCGCATCACGTCGAAATCGTCGCAAAATTTACGAAGTAGTCTTCGACTACCGGAAATCGATGCCGCCCCAGCGCTCCTGCCACATCTTTTCTCCGATTGTGCAAGAAACGCGCGGCGCCTGCGATGAGGCCGGAATGATGCGCCCTTCCGGTTGCCGTCCGGCAATCTCGAGCACCAACTTTGTACGCGTCGCTTCGATGAATTTTTCGCGTTCGCGAATCGGCACGACAAAGGCACCTGGGCCACCGATGACACAATCCTCGTAATAAACGTCGAGCTCATCGATATCCAAAGTGCCGACATAGGGTCGCTTGAGCATGATCGGCAGGCCATTGATCGTAATGCCGCCAGCCAGCACGTCGTCCCGTGTCGGCACGATCAACTGGCCGGCATTGTTGGTGCCGTCGCCGGAAACATCGATCACCCGACGCAAGCCTTTGTAACCGCTGTCGTCGAACAGCGGCTTGGCAAACTGCAGCGCACCCGAAATCGATGTTCGCGAAGCGCGCCGATATGGCGCACGACCAATCTCGGCGGCGATGGCGTCGGCAGATTCGGGGCCGTCGATCAGCCGCCATGGCATGATGATCTTCTGGTCGAATTGACCGGCCCACTCGAAATAGGTGATCGCAATCTTGCCGTGTGCGCCCTGGCGTAGAGCCTGTAGAAACTCCTTCGACGTCAGCGCAAGGATGTAGCCTTCCCGTTGTAAGGCCTGTTCATCCGGATCCATCGAATAAGAAACGTCGACGGCGATCACGAGTTCGACGTCCACGGGGATCGCATTCTTACGTGCGTCCGCCAGGCGCGGCGGCGTTGGTGATGCCGATGCGGCAAGCGCAAGGCCAAGAGCAGCAGCAGCAATGACAACGGCCAAATTGCGCGATCGTGTTTCCATGGTGCAAATGCTGGCATGACGCAGGGACGAAAAAAAGGCCGAAGATTGGTTGCAAAGTTTCTGAATATTGCACGTCGGCAATATCGGCGTCAGCTCTCGATCGGCTCGGTCCCTACGATTTCTATGCCAAAACCGCCGAGACCCACGTAGGTCCGTTTACTCGATGTGACCAATCGGATCGATGATATCCCCAGGTCTTTGAGAATCTGTGCGCCGAGTCCAATTTCGCGCCACTGGCGCGAACGCGCGGCGTCGGCGCCTGTGTCGCCTTCATGCGGAATTTCAGCCACTGGCACACCGGCCGTGCCGTCGCGCAGGAACACGATTACGCCGCGCCCCACTGTCTTGAATCGCGCAAGCGCAGCGTGAATCGGTTTTGCGCCGCCAAACACATCACCAATAACATCGGCCCGATGCAGCCGCGCCAGTACACCCTTGCCGTCACCGATATCGCCATAGACGAAGGCCATGTGATGCACGCGGTCGAAGGGCGTTACGTAGGCATAGCCATTGAGCGTGCCGATTTCTGAGGCGACGTTAAATTCCCCCACACGTTCCACGAGCTTATCGCGAGTTTGTCGGTAAGCAATCAATTCAGCGATCGAGACCTGCACAAGTTTGTGTGTCGTTGCAAAGGCGGCGACTTCGGCGCCACGCATGACCGAGCCATTGTCGTTCATCAGCTCAGCCAACACGCCAACAGGCGGTAACGAGGCGAGACGGCACAAGTCGACGCAGGCCTCGGTATGGCCGGAGCGCATCAGTACGCCACCTTCTCGTGCAACGAGTGGAAACACGTGACCCGGGCGTACAAAATCCGCGGGGCCGTTGTTGCCATTCGCGAGCGCACGAACTGTGTTGCAACGCTCCTCCGCTGAAATGCCGGTGGTCAGTCCGTGACGGACATCGACTGAAACAGTGAAAGCCGTACCGAGTGGTGCCTCGTTATCCGCAACCATCGGTTCAAGATGGAGCCGACGCGCCAGCTCGGCACCCAGCGGTGCGCAGACGATGCCTGATGTATTGCGAATGATGAACGCCATCTTTTCAGACGTGCAGTGGCTCGCGGCGACGAACAGATCGCCTTCATTCTCGCGCTCGTCATCATCGGTGACGACCACGATCTCGCCTCTGGCGAAGGCCTTGATCGCGGTTTCAACGCGTTGATGGCTGTTGGCCACGGCTCTACCTCGAAAGGGGCGTCACGCGCCGGGCTTGAACGGCCAAACCGTCCCCTCGCCGACCTGACCGCGATGCATCAGATAGTGGTCGGCCAGCACGCATGCCACCATGGCCTCGCCAATTGGCACCGCCCGGATACCCACACATGGGTCGTGACGACCCTTGGTTACTACATCGGTGTCGCGGCCATAACGATCCACGGTCTTCCGCGGAGTCAGAATCGACGACGTCGGCTTGACCGCGAACCGGGCAACAACAGACTGCCCCGTCGAAATTCCGCCAAGGATGCCGCCCGCGTGGTTCGACAGGAAGAGCGGTTTGCCATCATTGCCCATCCGCATCTCGTCGGCGTTCTCGATCCCGCTCATTGCAGCCGTATCAAAACCGTCGCCGATCTCTACGCCCTTGACCGCATTTATGCTCATCAAAGCTGAAGCGAGATCGCCATCGAGCTTGGCGTAGACCGGCGCACCCAATCCGGCTGGTACACCTTCAGCGATAACCTCGATCACTGCGCCGCAGGATGAACCAGCCTTCCGTATGCCATCGAGGTAACCTTCGAAGAATTCGGCCTGCTTCGCATCCGGGCAGAAGAACGGATTCTTCTCGACCGCGCTCCAGTCCCAACGCGAACGATCGATCTTGTGCGGTCCCATTTGCACAAGGGCGGCACGCACCGTTACGCCGGGCATTATTTTTCGCGCAATTGCACCGGCAGCGACCCGCGCCGCAGTCTCGCGCGCCGACGCGCGTCCGCCACCTCGATAGTCGTGAATGCCGTATTTGACATCGTATGTGTAGCCGGCGTGGCCCGGCCTGTATTTGTCCCTGATCTCGGAATAGTCCTTTGAACGTTGGTCGACGTTCTCAATCATCAGCATAATCGGCGTGCCGGTGGTGACTTGCACGCCAGTACGCTCGTCGGCGAATACGCCGGACATGATTTTCACGGCATCCGGCTCTTGCCTCTGCGTCGTGAAACGTGATTGCCCCGGCCGGCGACGATCGAGCTCTCGCTGAATATCCTCCTGCTTGAGAGGAATACGCGGCGGGCAGCCATCGACGATACAGCCAATCGCGGGTCCGTGGCTTTCCCCGAAACTCGTAAACCTGAAAAGGTGGCCGAAAGTATTGAACGACATGGTGGTTCCGCGCGTGCTCGGCTTGGTAACGCGCGCTCCCGCGCCGGTCAATGAGCTGTCCGCCGCCAAGAAGAAAAAGGCCAAGAAGTCCGATCTCGGCTCGACCGACCTCTCCGCCAAAAAGAAGAAAAAGTCCAAGAAGATGGACACACGAAGACCGAGATTCTCTATCGCATCGCGGCCTAAATTCGATTTCGAGCACGCGTTTCGCGCTCGCTTAACCGGCTGGGCCAAAAGCCCGGCCGTTTTTCTTTTTCAATTGTCGCTATACGAACTGTGTCATGCCCTTCCCTTCAAATACGTACACGACACCCTGAGCGATATCGACGAGCGGTGCCGCCCGCGGTTGGGCAATGCCGAGATGCGCCAGGAGCCCTCGAGCAGTCCCGCCGTGGGCCACCGCCACAGTGTCGCGGGTCACGCTGTCATACCATTCGCTCACGCGACCAGCGACGATCTCGTAACTCTCCCCACCCGGCGGCACAAAACGCCATTTGTCATGTTCGCGCGCGGCGGTTCGTTGTGGATCGCGTATGCGCAACTGGGCAATCGTGAAACCCTCCCACGCGCCAAAAGCAATTTCGGCAAGCCGTGGCTCCGGGCGATAACCGCCCGACGAGAGACCGAGCGTCGAGCGCAGCAGTTCCATGGTCTCGCATGCGCGTCCGAGCGGGCTCGACACATAGTCGAGATCTCCAGGGCTGCGCCCGCTGCTCGTGAACAGCTCACGCAGAATATCTCCGCAATGGACTGCCTGCGCACGGCCACGCGCGTTCAGTGGGACGTTGCGGCGGCCCTGCAAACGGCCGGCTACGTTCCAGTCGGTTTCTCCGTGACGGACGTAGAAAACTGTCGGCGGCGTCATCGCCGCTAGCTATCCTTGCCGAGGGTGATATCCGGCGCGTCAGGGTTCTTGATTCCCACAATGTGGTAACCGGCATCGACGTGATGGATTTCGCCCGTCACGCCGCTCGACATGTCGGAAAGGAAATAGACGCCAGCGTTTCCGACTTCTTCGAGCGTGAGATTGCGCCGCAACGGCGTATTGTATTCGTTCCACTTCAGAATGTAACGGAAATCGCCGATCCCAGACGCGGCAAGCGTCTTCATCGGGCCAGCCGATATGGCATTCACCCTGATTTTCTTGACGCCAAGATCGGCGGCCAGATAACGCACCGAGGACTCAAGCGCTGCCTTGGCGAGCCCCATGACGTTGTAGTGGGGCATCCATTTCTCGGCTCCGTAATAGCTCATCGTCAGCATTGAGCCGCCATTTGTCATCAGTTTCTCGGCGCGCTGGGCAAGCGCCGTGAACGAATAACAGCTGATGACCATGGTCTTGATGAAATTGTCTTCGGTGGTGTCGACATAACGTCCGTCGAGCTGAGCCCTGTCGGAGAAGGCAATGGCGTGAAGCAGAAAATCGAGCGAGCCCCAGGCCGACTGCACGGCCGAAAAAACCGCATCGATGGAAGCCGGTTCGGTGACGTCGCAATGGCCAACCACTAGCCCATCGACCTCCTCGGCCAATGGCTCGACCCGTTTCTTGAGAGCATCACCTTGGTATGTGAACGCAAGATCAGCGCCTTGATCGCGGCAGGCGCGAGCAATGCCCCACGCGATCGAGCGATTGTTGGCTACGCCCAGGATTAGCCCGCGTTTGCCCCGCATTAGCCCTGAATTTTCCGGCATGCCGCTTCCTGTCTCGACCGGTTAACGCCGGCTGCCTCGTATGGCACAGCGTCTTTTGCCCATCAAGCAAGCACCTAACGAGGCGTTTGTCGTTGTTTTTCAATTCATTTTCGGGAATATGATCGTGACAGCGGGGTTTTTCTGACAATCGACAATGCCGGCTTGTCCCGGCAGGCGTGTGGACAGACCGGCCTCCGGTCCGCCGCATGCCCAAGGCAAAAGGAGGCCGATTGGCCACGTTCCATCAGAACGTTGAGGCGACGATCCCCGCGCTACGCCGTTATGCAAGGGCGCTGACGCGGGATTCGGATATCGCGGACGATCTGGTTCAGGACACGTTGGTGCGTGCGTTGCGCTCCGAACATCTGTTCCACGGCGGCGACGTACGCAGCTGGCTGTACACCATCCTGACGAACCTCAATCGCAATCGGTTGCGGTCGTTGGCACGGCGTCCGGCTTTGTCGCCGATCGAAGAGAACGACGCGCCGGATCTGGCCGGGCCGGAAGCAGGTGGGCGCGATATCGAACGGGCGCTCGCAACGCTGGTCGAAGACCAGCGCCATGCCTTGTTGTTGGTGGTCCTTGAGGGCCTCAGCTACCGCGAGGTTGCCGAAGTCCAAGGCGTGCCGATTGGTACCGTAATGTCGCGTCTGGCGCGTGCACGCGTACAGATCAAAAACTATCTCGACGGCGGACGCCCCGCGCTTCGCCGCGTGAAATGAAAGAGAGAAGGTGAACCATGATCGATCGCGATTCACCCGTGACCGAGGATGAACTGCATGCCTATGTCGACGGCGAATTGCCGACCGACCGTAAGGCGGCTGTTGCTGCCTGGCTTGCGGAGCATCCTGAACAGGCCGCACTGGTAGCATCCTGGCGAGCCCAGGCCGAAAGTATCCGCGCGCACTTTGGGACTGCCGTCGACGAACCGGTGCCGCAGCGGCTTAAACTCGACCAGGTCCTAAAACACGAGAAGGCGAATGGGCGGTCCTGGATGGCGATGGCCGCGGCTGCAGCTATCGTCGCGTTCATTGTCGGTGGCGCAGCCGGTTGGATGGCGCGTGGCGCATCTGCCGCGGCCCCGAGCAGCTTTGATATTTACGCCACTGAGGCACTCGACGCTCACAAGCTTTATGTCGTTGAGGTGCGCCACCCCGTAGAAGTGCCCGGGGGCGAACGGGCGCACATGACACAATGGCTATCGAAGCGTCTGGGTAAGGATCTGCGTATTCCCGATCTTCAATCGATCGGGCTGAAGCTCATCGGCGGCAGGCTGCTTCCTGGTCCAACCGGTGCGGCCGCGTTTTATATGTATGAAAGCGCGTCCGGCGAGCGCTTCACCATGTATTGCGCCAAGACTGACGAGCCGGGGACGGCTCTTCGCTACACTGGTAGCGATCAGTTTGCCGCATTCTATTGGGTCGATGACAAGATCGCTTATGTGATGAGCGGACCGTCCGATCGAGAACAGCTCGAGAAGGTGACGAAAGCCGTGTACGAACAGGTCGACAAAACCGGCGCAAAGAAACTCTAGGTCGAGAGCCAAACGTCATGGCCACGTTCTGGCCATGACGTTTCATTCCAGATCCTTGCGTGGATTGTAAGGTCTCGTGTCGCGCCATTTTTTCATGAGCTCTTTGAACTCGTCATCGGCGCTATCGGGCATCACGATACGCACGGTCGCGAGAAGATCGCCGGCGCCCGCCTTTGCCTTAAGGCCTTTGCCTCGCAAACGAAAAGTACGCCCTGAATTTGTACCGGCAGGAATCGCCAGCTCAACCGCACCGTCGAGTGTGGGTACGCGCACTTTGGCGCCAAGAGTGGCTTCGTAGAGCGTGATCGGCAACTCAAACCGCAGGTCGGTACCGTCGGGTTTGAACAATGGGTGCGGCGCGACGTTGATCGTGATCAGAGCATCACCGGCCCTGCCGGTTGCGCTGGGCCAGCCTTGCCCTTTCAGCCGGATCTGCTGACCGCTCGCAATTCCGGCCGGAATTTTGACTTCGACGTCCTTGCCAGTCGGCAGATGCACGCGGGTCTTCGTACCCTTTGCTGCGTCCGCGAGTGTGACCGTCAGCGAAGCGTGCAAGTCCTGCCCTACACCGGTCGCTGCGCCGAGATCCTCATCTTCGTGTTGCGGATTAAAACCGCGCGCGGTGCCCGCGCGGCCGCCAAACATCCCGCGCAGAAGATCCTCAAAACCTCCTCCGGAGCCGCCAGCCGAACGACGGAATCCGTCTGGGCCAAAACTGAAGTTTTCGAAGTGCGCCCCACCACCAGGTGCGTGTCCACGACCGGGTTGCGCACCGAACCCTTCGAAGCCCTGGAAACGCGGCTTGCCTTCGGCGTCGATTTCTCCACGGTCGAATGCCTTGCGCTTGTCGTCGTCGCCAACAACTTCGTATGCGGCGTTGAGCTCGGCGAAATGCGTGGCCGCCTTTGGATCGTGCTTGTTGGCGTCAGGGTGCAGTTTTTTGGCGAGGCGCCGATAGGCACTCTTGATATCGGCCCCGCTTGCACTCTTGGAAACCCCCAAGACTTCGTAGGGGTCGCGCATCGTATCCAGGCTCCCGTGAAATCCCCTGTCAGCCGGCCGAACGCCAGCCATTCAGACCACGTAATGTGGGGTTTGGACGCAGAAGATGCAACGCAGACACCGATCTCGCTTGGCGCCCGCAAATCCCGATTATTGAGAGAGCGTACGAACCCTACGATTTCCAGGGTTTGAACGCGCGGACTTCCCAATCGCCCTGCCTTTGCTTGCAGGCTTCTCCCTGCAGCCATGATTGCGAATTGCCGGTAACGAAGCTCGCCAGGAAATCCCGGCACGTCCGGCCGTCCGAAGTGTAGGCGGATGCTATCGGAGTCACGGTACCACGCGCGCCCGTGCTCGGATTCTCCCACGGCATGCTGGTGTCTTTCTCGCCGCGGCTGAGGACTGCGCTTGCTGCCGCTCGTGCATAAGCAAGGTCAGCATCGGGCGGTAGCTGGACTATTTCCTTGGTCCCAGGGGGAGGCGTGATTGTCCCCGTACGTTCGGATTTGTCGCCAAACAGCGAATCGAATTGGCCCGACAAGCTGCAGCCCCCGCAACCCAGAGCCAATGTCAGGGCAGCGGCCGTGGCGACGCCACGCCATAGGCGTGGGCACGCGCATCCACTATAAAGGCGATTGAATTTAAGGGTACCGGTCCCGACCACGCGAAGCACCCCAGCAGATGTCCGACACATCACCAATTGAACACCCGACTTGGTTAACGACTGGTGATTTCACCACAGCCGATGAGCCATTGCGACTATTTAGCGCGTGGCTGACGGAAGCGACCGCCACGGAACCGCGTGATCCCACTGCCATGACGCTTGCCACAGTCGATTCCAGAGGCCTTCCAAATGCGCGGATGGTGCTGCTGAAGGGCGTCGATGAGCATGGATTCGTGTTCTACACGAACATGGACAGCCAAAAAGGGCAAGAATTGGACGTGCAGCCCAAGGCTGCTCTGGTGTTCTACTGGAAATCGCTGAACCGGCAGGTGCGCGTTCGCGGCCCTGTCGAGCGCGTCACCGAAAAGGAAGCGGACGCCTACTTCGCAAGCCGACCCAAGCAGGCCCAGATTGGTGCCTGGGCAAGCAAGCAATCGGCGCCTCTCGAAAGTCGTCTCGCTTTCGAGAAGGCGGTTGCGCTTTACGCGGCCAAATACGCCATCGGTGAGGTACCTCGCCCTCCGCGTTGGTCTGGCTACCGGATTGTGCCGCTGTCGATAGAGTTCTGGCAGGACCGGCCGTTTCGCTTGCACGATCGCGTCGAATTCAAGCGCGAGCGCCCCGATGCCCCGTGGAACAAGACCCGGCTCTACCCGTAAGCTAGCATCAGGTTGTCAAACGCAGACTAGAACCATTCCAGGAATGGCATGCCCAATTCGCAAACAAACCAGCCGCGCCGCACATTGCTCCTCACCGGAGCGAGCCGCGGCATTGGTCATGCGACGGTCAAGCGCTTCTCCGCTGCCGGCTGGCGCGTGATCACGTGCTCACGTCATCCCTTCCCCGAGAATTGCCCGTGGGAGGCCGGGCCCGAAGATCACATCCAGGTTGACCTTTCCGATGAAGCTAGCACGTTGGAAGCAATTGCCGAGACCAAGCGCCGGCTCGACGGCCATGAGTTGCACGCGTTGGTCAACAACGCCGCCATCTCGCCGAAGGCCGACGACAGCAAGCGGTTGAGCACACTCAACACCAGCAAAGAAGATTGGCACCACGTATTCCAGGTGAACTTCTTTGCCCCCATCATGCTGGCACGTGGGCTGGTCGAAGAACTCAAAGCGGCCAAGGGTTCGGTGGTGAACGTAACCTCGATTGCCGGGTCGCGCGTGCATCCATTCGCAGGTGCGGCCTATTCGACCTCAAAAGCTGCGCTGGCCGCGCTTACCCGCGAAATGGCGAGCGATTTTGGACGCCTTGGCATCCGCGTGAATGCCATCGCACCGGGCGAGATCGATACCGTCATGCTCTCTCCCGGCACCGAAAAAATTGTCGAGCAAATCCCGATGCACCGACTCGGTACGACCGACGAGGTGTCCAAGATTATCTACGTGCTGTGCACCGACACGAGTTCATACGTGAACGGCGCGGAGATCCACATCAATGGCGGCCAGCATGTGTGAAGCAGACGAGCGGCAAGAGCTGATCGAGTCTCTATTAACTTAGAGCCACTTGCGCCACTTGAAATACATGTAAGGGAGCGCAGCGGCGAACAGCATCAAAATCAGTGCAAACGGATAGCCGCCGATCCAATCTAGTTCCGGCATGTGACGGAAGTTCATTCCGTAAATTGAAGCAACCAAAGTCGGCGGCATCAGCACCACGGCCGCGACCGAGAAAATCTTGATGATGTTGTTCTGCTGGATATTCACGACACCGAGCATGGCGTCGAGGAGGAAGGTGATCTTGTTGGTCAGATAGGTGGCATGATCCGACAGAGAACCGACGTCGCGCAGCATCGATTGTAGTTGTGTGCGCGTGTCCTTGGGCCACTTCATGTTGTCGGCCTCGTTGGCGAGAAACAGCAACAGACGGCCAACTGACACCTGACTCTCGCGGACTTTCGACGTCAGATCGCCTTTCCGCCCAAGAGCTTTGAGCACGTCGTTATAGGATGGTTGCTGGGCTCCCTCTTCCGGCTCGAAGATTGAATGGGAAACCTGGTCGACCTCCGCTCCAATGCGCTCGAGAATGTCCGCGGAACGGTCGATGACGGCGTCGAGCAGATCCATCAGGATGCCTTCGCCGGTGATCTTGGCAGGGCATGATCGTCCAAGCTTGTGTTCGACGATCGCAAACGGTCGCGGTTCGTCATAGCGCACAGTTACAAGGCGATGGCCCGAGAGAATAAACGTTACTGCGGTGGTCTTCGGGGTTGCAGTATCCGACTGACACATGAGCGTGGCCGTCATGTATCGCGCGCCATTCTCCACGTAGAGTCGACTTGAGACCTCGATCTCTTGCATCTCTTCGCGGGTCGGAACGGCGATACCGATCAGCTGCTCGACCGTTCGATCTTCCTGTACGCTCGGTGTGACCATGTCGAGCCACACCGCATTTTCCGGAATCGTCGCTCCAGACTCGACATTGACACGCTCGAGCGTGGTCCCCTTTGGCACGTAGACCGAAAGCATCCAATCACCATCTTGCGGATGATCTGATCGCAATCATACCGCGGCCGGGTTTACCTCTCATGACCCGATCGCGCGGATTTGCGCAAGACATAAATAGCCGAGACGCAGCCGCAGCGCGGCCGCGCAAAGCGTGGCGGTGATTGAAATGGCGGCGCGTACGATGCGCCGACGCGGGGATCGCTAGTCGCGATCGTAGGGTTCGAAGTGAGACTCGGTCGCGTTGCGCTGCTCACCCTTGTGGCAAATTGCGGCCGCGACTGCCGAAATCCCGATCTTGCCGTAGCGATTGTCGAGGTTGGGGTATTGTCCGGCGGAGTCTTGCTTCTGCTCCGTTGCTTTCGCACTCATAGTCTTGCTCCAAGTCCTTCCTTTTGCGCTGTCTCCACTCTGCTCAACCTAGTGAATCAGTAGGGCAGAATTGCGCGGCAAATCGTGTGCTCTTGTGACATTTGAGACAGGCTGAGCTCCGTTTGCTCAGTATAAGCGCAGTGATGGTAAACCCTGTCTTAAGGTCTTGGCGCCAATGTCGTTTTCTCGTCCGGCCGGTTGGTTGCACTGCGGCATTCCTGCAACACGACACAGGAAGGTGACTGTGGACACGCTGGAAACCGTGGCAATGGCGTGATTTTTTCGGTTAATAGCCTTGTGAAAGCAATGTGTGCGGCCGCTATGTGGCGACCGGGAAAGAGACAGAACATGGCGGTACGGGGGTTGTCGGTAGTCCTGTTCGGCGTCGCAATCGTACTTGGCGGTTGCATGCAATCCACCGTGGAACCGGCATCAGAAGCGAATCTCACCCCGCGCGACAGGAAGTTGCTTGCGGCAGCGCCGTACGAAAAAGCGGCGATACCTGAGCCGTACAAGCGGCACATCGTCGACTATCACCGCCGCGAAGCACCTGGCACGATCCTGATCGATTCGGACGCGCGCTATCTCTATTACGTTCTGCCCGGTGGCAAGGCGATCCGTTACGGCGTCACTGTTGGCGAGGAAGCATTGGCTTTCTCAGGCGTGGCCAAAATCGGCCGCATGACCGAATGGCCAACATGGACCCCGACCGAAGACATCAAGAAGCGCATGGATGTTCCCAACTTTGTCAGCGGGGGGCCGCAGAATCCGATGGGCGCTCGCGCGATGTATTTGTATGAGGGTAACAAAGACACCCTCTATCGCATTCACGGCACCAATCAGCCCGAATACATCGGCGAAGCAATTTCCTCCGGCTGCATCCGCTTGACCAATGAGGATGTGATCGACCTCTACAAGCGCGTGAAGCAAGGCACGGTCGTCGTCGTGCTCGCACCGCATCAGGGCGATTCTCCGGTCAATCCGCGGATGGCGCAGGCGATTAGCCGTTACCGCTGATCACAAGCACATCAATTGGAATTTGAACGGCGCCAGCAGGCGCCGTTTTTGTTTTGTTTGGCGGCAATCACATTTTCCGAGACGTGGTCGAGCTATCAATATTCGGTCTCGGCGTGGGCAACGGAACCTCGGCAGCGACTTCCTTCGGCGGCGGCGTACGCACGTCCCACTGACACATGCGGTAGCCGCCGCGCCGCTCGATAAGGTCGACATGTATATGCAACTCGTGAGCGCTGTCCGAACCCGGTCCAAGAACTGTAGTGAACCGATGGCATGCGCTTTCACGCAACTCGTCGCGAAAATCCTTTGCCACGGTCGGGTCCGTGAGCATCACGACCCGGCCATCTGCCAGTATGAACGAGCGCAGATCGACCGCATTACCCTTGCCGTGCTCGCTAAGTTTGGCGCCGGGCACACGATTGCGACCACGGCACTCGTAAGAGTCATAGGTTTCGACAGCACGCAGAGCCGCGCCCAGCTTTTCCGCCCGCGGTGCCGCTTCGTCTCTAAGCCACGCGGCGACGGATTCGGCAAATGGACACCGCAGAACCGGCGCTGGCTTGAGGTCGATGCGCGCACCATCGGGCCGCGTCACCGCATCGAGCCGCACCATATCCTCGCCTCCGCAGGACTCCGGGCCGATCAGGCGCGGCATCGGCTCGATCGTGGCTATCGCGCGGATGCGCTGGTCGCACTCGGTCGGCGCGCTCGTGACCTGAGTTGAATCGAAATCGGGGCCCGCGGCTTCACGAAATGTATGGGGCTCAATCCACATCGATGGACGCGGTTTTGGCAGCGGCACCTCTTCGGCGGTGGCGAGGCCAAAACCGAGGCCAAGATCGAGGCCTGCCAGCCACAGGAAAGCCATTGCCAGCCGCGTGGCGCCCCCTTTGGCCGTTATTCTTGGGTTTATGCGAGATACCATGAAACCTGGACAACCCCCGTCAATTAGCTCTCAACGAAACCATTGCACGGTCCGGCACGGTGGCTAACCTTAGCCCGGACTGGCGAGGGGCGCTGGTCAAATGTGATAACGCGCATGCGCCCGAAAAGTTTTCGGGCTGCATTCTGCGCCGTTTAGAGAGGGGAATGCCATGCTCGGCCTGATGCAGGATTGGCCGTTGTTGTGCCATCGCATCATCGACCATGCCGCCATATACCATGGCGACCGCAAGGTCATCACGCGCTCGGTCGAAGGTCCGATCCACACGACCAACTATGCTGAAATTCGTGCCCGTGCGCTCAAGGTGGCACAGCGGCTGGAGAAAGACGGCATCAAGCTCGGCGACCGCGTGGCGACCCTTGCGTGGAATACCTGGCGTCACCTGGAAGTCTGGTACGGCATCCTCGGTCTTGGCGCGATCTACCACACGGTCAACCCGCGCCTGTTTCCCGATCAGATCGCATGGATCGTCAATCACGCCGGTGACAGAGTTATGTTCACCGACATCACTTTCGTCCCGCTCCTCGAAAAGATCGCGGACAAGCTGCCGACGATCGAGCGCTATATCGTCCTCACCGATGCGGCTCACATGCCGCAGACGACATTAAAGAACGCCGTCCCATATGAGGAGTGGATCGGTGAAGTCGACGGCGATTTCGAATGGAAATCATTCGACGAACACACCGCTGCTGGCATGTGTTACACCTCTGGGACAACGGGACATCCTAAGGGCGTGCTGTACTCGCATCGCTCCAACGTGTTGCACGCCTTCATGGCGGCGATGCCGGATTGTAAAGGCCTCTCGTCGCGCGACGTCGTTTTGCCGGTCGTGCCTCTCTTCCATGCGAATGGTTGGTCCCTCGCCTTCTCCACGCCGATGGTGGGCGCCACGATGGTAATGCCGGGCGCGAAGCTCGACGGACCTTCGATCTACGAATTGCTCAATACCTACAAAGTTTCATTCACGGCAGCGGTGCCGACTGTATGGCTGATGTTGCTGCAAGATCTTGAAAAGACCGGCGGCAAGCTTCCACACTTGAAGCGCGTCGTTATCGGCGGATCTGCCTGTCCGCGGGCCATGACAAAAACCTTCCAGGACAAATACGGCGTTGATGTTGTGCACGCCTGGGGCATGACCGAAATGAGCCCGCTCGGTTCGCTCTGTACGCTGAAGCCCGAATATGCGGCGCTGAGCGGTGAAGAAAAGCTCGACGTGGAAATGAAACAGGGTCATCCGCCGTTCGGCGTCGAGATGAAAATCACCGATGACAGCGGCAAGCCGCTGCCCTGGGACGGCAAGACCTTCGGCCGGCTCAAAGTTCGCGGTCCGGCCGTGGCGAAAAGTTATTTTAAGGTCGAAGGCGATCCGGTGTTTGAGCAGAATGGTTGGTTCGATACCGGAGACGTCGCGACAATGGACCAGTACGGGTACATGCAAATCACCGACCGGGCCAAAGATGTGATCAAGTCAGGTGGCGAATGGATTTCATCCATCGATCTCGAAAACCTCGCGGTCGGCCACCCGAAAGTAGCCGAGGCAGCCGTCATCGGCGTGTCGCATCCCAAATGGGACGAGCGTCCATTGCTCGTCATCGTCCTCAAGAAAGGCGAACAGGCGAGCAAGGAGGACATCCTTGGATTCATGGAAGGCAAGATCGCGAAGTGGTGGATGCCCGACGACGTGGTCTTTACCGATGAAATTCCGCATACGGCCACGGGCAAGATCCAGAAGCTCGTGCTGCGCCAGCAATTCAAGGACTATCGATTGCCGACCGGACAGGCCGCAGAATGAAATTCTAGCGGGCAGCCGTATCGATCATCTGCCCCAGCGCCTTGCCAACGCACCTGTGGCCTTCGGCGGTCTTGTGAAGGCCGTCCCATCCGACAAGGCCGCTCACACCGCCATCGATCGCCCTCTTCATAAGCGTGAATCGCGGAAACTGTCCCACGTTCTGTT
This sequence comes from uncultured Alphaproteobacteria bacterium, assembly GCA_963831515.1. Lineage (GTDB taxonomy): Bacteria > Pseudomonadota > Alphaproteobacteria > Rhizobiales > Xanthobacteraceae > Pseudolabrys. The sequence continues at coordinate 23,243 of CAWHQL010000025.1, forward strand.
CGCGCGCGACCTCGGCGATGATCTTTTGCATCCGGGCATGGCGTGAGGTGAGCAGCACAAGCGGAGCATATTGCAAATCAACGAGGATGACATCGGCGTTGGCGGCTTTAAGCCGCTTCACGGCGCCAGTGAGCATTTCCTTCGCATTGTCGGCAATCCCGCGCCAAACCGCGTCGTTGCTTCCGAGCTGCCACACCACAAGATCAGGCTTGTAACGCAGGACGTCGTTGTCGAGGCGAGCAACATTCTCGGAAATGTTTTCCATGATGCGTCCGCTGTTAATTAACTCGATCCGTGCGGACGGCCGCAATCGCAACAATTCCTGCTTCATGACATCGGGGAAGGCCCCACCCGACTTGAGCAACCCAAAACCGGTTGTTGACGAAGATCCTAGCGCCACGACAACAAGCGGTTCCCCAGCCTGTAGCTTCGTCCGGGTCCGAGTCAGAGATGTGCCAAGCGACATCCCTTTTTTGAATACAAGACAGGCATCCCCGGCAGTAGCAGCAGCGGGCTGAGCCTGCGCGTGTCCGCCAGGGACAAAGGCCGACACAGCCACGAGCAGCCAAATCAGATTGCGATAACGATCGGGCTTGGACATCGACCCTCTGTTGCCGCATCTCGCGGCGGCTGAATGCCCACTACCAGTATTGATCAGCGCGACAATCAACAGGAATGGGGCATATTGGCGCTTGTCATTTTCACCTATCTATATTGTCAATATTGACACCTAGATTATATAGGCGAGTGCACCGATGTTCCGTTCCGTACGCATAATACGGAGTAAGGACCATGAAACGCTATGTCATCGAACGCGATCTGCCCGGTGTGGGTGGAATAAATCGCGCTCAATTCAAGGACGTTGCCGCAACATCCAACAATGCATTGGCCAAACTCGCCGGCAAGGCGCAGTGGGAGCATTCCTACATCGTCGATAACAAGAGTTTCTGCATCTATCTGGCGGAAGACGAAGCAGCCGTGAAAGAGCATGCCAAGCTCAGTGGCTTTCCGGCAACCAAGGTGACCGAGGTGCGGACCGTCATCGACCCGATGACTGCAAATTCCTGAAACAAGCGACGCCGTCCGGCTCAGCCGGCGGCGTCCCAATCCCTGGGTCGGAATACGCCAGCGAGACTTAAGTCATGGTCCACTTGAATAAAACAGACGTCGGACAGTTCTGCTGGCTTGATCTCGCCGCGACGGACGCCGAGAAGGCCAAGACATTTTACAGAAATCTTTTCGGCTGGTCATCTTACGAGCAGCCGGCGAACGGTGGCAGCTTTACGCGTTTGCGCCTGTGGGGCCACGATGTGGGGTCGCTCTACCAATTGAAAGGCGCCCTCCTCAAGCATGGAATTCCATCGCATTGGACGCCGTATGTTGGCGTTGACGATGTCGAGAACGCCGTTCAGCGCGCCATTGCCTTTGGCGGGGTGATCGTTGCCGACCCCTTCATCGTGTCCGGCGTTGCGCAAATAGCACTTATCGAGGATTCGGTCGGTGCATTGGTCGGTCTGTGGCAACCGATCGCGTCGAACAAGGGGGCGAATGGGCATGGCTAAAAAAAGAGCGGCACGATCGGGTGGCAAGCATGGATCCTGCAGAAGCACTGACGATCTCCTGGACGTCGTCGTCGTCATTCTCGAGGGGGGCTATACGTCGACAGCGGTTGCTCCCATCGAAATATTTCATGCTGCTGGTGTTGTATGGAACTGGTTGCATGGAGAGGCCGTAAAACCTCAATTCAGGGTGCGGACCGCTTCTATCGATGGCCGCAGCGTGAAATCAGTCTGCGCCTTGGGGCTCACTCCTGACGGTGCGCTGAGTGATATCAAAAAGGCCGACATTATTATTATCCCCGCATCAGGCTGGGATGCGATCGATTCGATTGCAAAGAACACAGCGCTCCTGCCTTGGCTCAAGAAGTGGCACGACCGCGGCGCCTATATTGCAGGTGTCTGCACCGGCGTCGCGTTCCTCGCGGAGTGCGGGATTCTCGACGGCAAGCGGGCGACGACTCATTGGGGAGTCGCCGAGATTCTGCGCGAACGCTATCCCAAGGTGCGCTGGCAGACCGAGCAGTTCGTCACGGAAGATGGCCGCCTTTTCTGCAGTGGCGGTGTCTACGCCTCGATCGATCTAAGTCTCTATCTGGTTGAAAAATTCTGCGGCCACGAAATCGCGCTCCAGTGCGCAAAAGCCTTGCTGCTCAGCATGCCGCGCGGCCGGCAGTCAGGATACTCGGTGGTACAGTTGTCGCGTCCGCACTCCGATCAGAAGATCAGGCAAACTGAGGAATACCTGCAGCAACATTTCGATCGCGACGTCTCAATCGACAACCTTGCCAAGCAGGCAGGAATGGGCCCGCGCAATTTCATTCGCCGCTTCAAGGCGGCAACTGGCCGAGTGCCTGGCGCTTATCTGCAGACGCTCAGAGTCTCGGCCGCGAAGGAACTGCTCGAGCACGGAACCGCATCCATTCAAACAGTCAGTTCAAAAATCGGATACGGGGATATCGGATTTTTTCGGAACTTGTTTAAGCGCCATACGGGCATGACACCGGGCGAATATCGCGACAAATTTTCGCAAATGAGCTTCGAACGCGGCGAACTGATCTCGGGGCGTCATTGAGGAGATGATCACTTCAGTCAGCGGGCGCGTAACCTTACCGCGGGCAAATGGTTCACTGCTTCTCGCGCAGCCTCTTCCATTGTCGCGAACTGAGCGCCCTCTTTGATGAGCCGGTCGACCAAATCTTCCAAGGCCAGCATCCTGTAACCGCGACCGATCACATAGGGGTGCATGGTATAGGTCAGCACGCCCCACTCGACTGACTTCTTCATGTAGAGAAATTCATCGAGCCAATTTTGCATCACCAAACGTGCCGGCTGCAGGCCGGGCAAGATCGTCGCGGCCGTGCGCATGAATTCGAAATGGGGGAAGTCGTCAAGTGACCAGCTGATCGGCATTTCAATCAGCGCGGTTTCCTCCCCAAACTGGAAAGGCTCGCCCAACGTGGCGACGTCCCCACGACGCGCGCGATAGGGCAGATAGTCGGCGCCCATCAGGCTTAAATCGTATTGAAAGCCGTGTCGCAACAGCAGATCGACCGAGTGCTCGCTCAGATCCCATGATGGCGAGCGATAACCGCGCGCCTTGTGCCCAGCCAATCTGACGATGGCTTCATTGGCGCGAACGAGATCCGCCTCCTCTTCCGCTGCTGTTTGCGTCGCAGGTGGGATATGCGCCCAGCTGTGATGTGCGACCTCGTGCCCGCCGGCGACCACGTCGTGGCATTCCCGCGGCCAGGTTTCTATGGTGAACCCGGGAATGAACCAGGTCGCCTTTATGCCGCGCGAAGAAAGTAGGTCAAGTATTCGCCGCGACGCCATCGCACCAAATTCACCACGCGAAAGCGGAGTCGGCGTCGTCATGCCGCGCGCGATAAAGCCGGACTGCGTATCAAAATCGAAGGTCAAACAAACGATATGACGGGGCATGACACTTCACCGATCCAGCCTCGCCTTCGCTGTTGGCGGCGGCGGAGCATGATAGAAAAGGACACATGACCGTCAAGGAAATCGGCATCATCGTTCATGGCGCAACCGGTCGCATCGGTGCAACCCAACACCTGGCCAATGCACTTGCGCCAATCCAAGCCGAAGGCGGACTGCCGGCCAGGACCGGACGTATCGTGCCACGTCTGTTGCTGGTCGGACGTAACGCCTTGCGTTTGGCGGAAATCGCGCACCGGCACGGCATTACCGATTGGACGGTGGACCTCGATGAAGCGCTCGCAAGACCGGACTTTCTCGTTTTCTTCGATGCGGCGGCGACCGAACAGCGAGTTGCTACCCTGTCGAAGGCAATTGCAGCGGGCAAGCATATCTACAGCGAGAAACCAGTCGCACCGACGGTCGCCGAAGGGCTTGAGCTACTGCGAGCGGCAAAAGCCCGCGGGCTCAAGACCGGAGCGGTCGAGGACAAGATCTACCTGCCTGGTCTGCAGAAGCTGAAGACCTTGGCTGCGAGTAATTTCTTTGGGCGCGTTACGGGCTTTCGGCTCGATTTCGGTTGGTGGGTGTTCGATGGCCGCGAACGTCCCAGCCAGCGCCCAAGCTGGAATTACAAGCGTAAGACCGGCGGCGGTCTCACGTTGGACATGTACCCGCACTGGCGTTACGTGATTGAGGGTATACTCGGGCCGATTCAGCGGGTCGTCACAGCCATGAAGACGGTGATCCCCGAACGGCGCGACGAGACTGGCGGAGTCTATCCAGTCGATGTTGAAGATAGCTCGCTGACCCTGGCTGAACTGGCAAGCGGCGCTGTCGGGACCATTATTTGCTCATGGGCAACCCGTGTCCGTCGCGATGATCTTCTCAGCTTTCAGATTGACGGCACCGATGGCTCGGCGGTTGCGGGATTACACCGCTGTTGGATTCAGAGCGGAGCCGATACGCCGACTGTTCAGCATTTCAATCCCGACCGTGATCTTGGCATCGACTATCGCGCCAACTGGAATGAGGTGCCTGATCAAGGCAATCACACCAATCCATACCGAGTTGGCTGGGAAAATTTCCTTCGGCATGTCGTCGATGGCTCACCGCCTGCGAGCGATTTGACGGCAGGAATTCGCGATGTCCAGCTGGCCGAAGCCTGCTATAGGAGCGTCGACGAGGGAAAATGGATTTCGCTCGAGCCTAAGTCCGACTGAAGAACTTATTCAGCGGCCAACGGCACACCTTGCAGCCGGTCCTGCGCTGCTACAAGCCGTTGCATTACCTTGAGGTCACGATCGCGCAACTGCAGGCAGGCGTCGGCCCAGACCTGCACGACACGGTCAAGTTCCGCCAGCGAAATTGGATTGACCTCACGTCCGACCTGATAGATCGAGCGGCTGCCGATGTGACGGCGTTTGCTGCGCTGAATGTATTGGCGCGCCTCGGCAATGCCCTGTCCCGGCTCGGCCAGAATGTGCACGAGGCCAACATCTTTCATTTCTTCCGCAGTGTAGATGCGTCCGCCAAGCATCATCTCTTCGGCGAAGGCTGCCCCGACTCGGCGAGCCACGAGGCTGTAGGCTCCCATGCCTGGGAACAGGCCGAAGATGTTTTCCGGAAATCCGAACTTCGCACCGCGCTCGGCGATGATAACGTTGAACGAGAGCAGAGATTCAAAACCACCACCCAATGCGTCGCCTTGTGCAATGCCGATTGTAACCATCGGTAGACCGAGACACTCGATGTTTCGATGCAGGATGCGCACGCAAGATTCACCATAAGCGACCAGCGCCTGCCGATCGCCAGCGCGGATCCTTGCCGCGAAATGATCGAGATCGCCGCCGAGGTTGAACACGCTAGGCGTGCGCGAACCGAGCAACAGGTAGCGTAGATCGTCGGGACGGCCCTCAAACGTAGCCAAAATGCCACGCTGCCAGGCGTGAAAATCATCAAGTAGATCAATGTTGTAGCTTGGCCGGCCGCGCGGCCGCATGAAGGTCCATAGGCTACCGGTCGGCTCGTCCCAGGTCACCTCGAGCTGTTCAAGCTCGAACAGCCTACGCGCATCGGCACTCTTCTTCAGATCGATCAGCTGCGGATCAAACGGCAGCTTCGCCTGCGCGGGTGGAATGGACTGGACGTCGACCCGCATCACCGTGCGGGCATCCGGTACTGCATACATGGAATTTTCTACGTACCAGTTTACGATTTTTTTACCCTAACAGAAGGTTACCTCCTTAACAATTGCGCCGTCGCTGCACCGAGCTGCGTTCGCAAGCAAACACGAACGTCTCGCGTAGAAACGCACGAAAAAATCGACACAAAGTCGCGTTAACTACGTTTGAAGAAGCTTTGTTGCCTGCAACATGTGCAACGATGCGATTGCGATCGCCTCGCGCACAATTTTCGCGCGACCTTCGCTTACGAAACCCAACTTATTCGGGAAATAGTTTTGAGCGCACACCGTATGGTTCGTGCATCCCTCGGATCGAAACAATTTTAGTGAAATTTTCGCGCGGGCGCTTCCGCTTCGTTCATCTTGGTTGCTGATACGCGAAGCAATTTGCTTCGCATTGAGCAATCGCGCGTACCATCTCGGCCTTGAGTTAGCCGCGTAGGTCGCATGCTAGTCAGGAAGTTGCTGCAGATCCGCAAGGCGGATGCGGAACTGCCGAAGGAAATCCGCGCCGCGCTGATCGAGTCGCTTTTTGCACCGATCGCGTCGCTGATCGTGGGCGCCGTCGCCTGCTCCATCGTCGGAGCGGCGGTCGCGTTGCGCGTCGGCGATCACTGGATCATGGCCAACTCGATCGCGATCCTCGCGGTTGGCATGCTGCGCGTGATTTCCGCCCTTCTCTACAAGCGATCCAAGCAAGCCGACAGGCTCGTCGCCACAAAGATCTGGGAACACACCTACGAATACGGGGCTTGGGGCTTCTCAGCCCTCCTCGGCCTGCTGTGCTGGGTAACGATCACGCACACGGTCAACTCGTCGCTGCAAATGGCGGTGACCACAACGTCTGCGGGTTACGCGGCTGCGATCTCGGGACGTAACGCGGGACGGCCCTTCATCGCGGTCGGCCAGCTCGCACTCTGCACCTTGCCGATGTCCCTCGCGCTCCTCGCCTATCCGGATTGGGTGCACAAGGCGTTGGGTTTTGTGGTGCTGATGTTCATTTACGGGATGATCGACATCACCCTCAGCATCCGCGACATCATCATCCAGGCGCTGACGATGACGCGCAAAGAGGCCGCGCTCGCGGCACGTTTCTCGCAGCAGGCGAACCGCTTCGACATCGCGCTCAATAACATGTCGCACGGTCTGTGCATGCTCGACGAGCAGAACCGCCTTCAAGTCTGGAACGACCGTTTCTTGGAGCTGCTCCACCTCAAGAACGCTCCCGTTCGTGTCGGCATGCCGGCGTCCCAGTTGATCCGCCACAGCATCCGGGCCGGAAATCACAAGACGCGAAGCGTAAGGAAGGTCATTAACGACCTGGTCCAGGGTCTCCAGCACAACCGCTTCGATCAGGTACAGACATCGCCGGACGGTGATCGCACGATCGCGATTTCGCGCCGGATGATGTCCGGTGGTGGTTCGGTGGTTATTCTCGAGGACGTGACCGAGAGCAAACGTGCGCAGGAGCGAATCACGCATCTTGCGAAATACGACGATCTCACCGGACTTGCCAACCGCAACCAGTTCCGCGAGCGCATCAACGGAATGCTCGCCGCGATGCACAAAGGCAAGAATCACATCGCTATCCACCTGATCGACCTCGACCGGTTCAAGACCATCAATGACACGCTCGGCCATCCGATCGGGGACAAATTGCTCAAGGAAGTCGCCTCGCGGCTCAAGACCGTCATACGCCCCGGCGACATGATCACGCGCTTCGGCGGCGACGAGTTCGTCGTGCTGCAGGTCGGCACAGAGCGCTACCAGGACGCAAAGTGGCTTGCGCAAAGGCTTGCCCGCACGCTGAAAGATCCGTTCGAAATCGATGGTCATCGCATCGACATCGGTGCTTCGATCGGCATTGCGATGGCGCCGATGGATGGGGTCGACGCCGACCAGTTGCTGAAGAAAGCGGACATGGCGCTTTACGCTGCCAAGAATGGCGGTGGCGGCGATCATCGCTTCTTCGCTTTGGAGATGGAGGAAGCGGCGCAGGAAAGGCGCGCGCTCGAACTCGACCTGCGCGAAGCCCTGGCTTCGGATCAGTTCCAGCTCTACTTCCAGCCGCTGGTCGATTTGCGTACCGGCCGCGTGACGACCTGCGAAGCATTGATGCGCTGGAAACATCCGAACCGCGGCATGGTCCCGCCTGCCGTCTTCATTCCCATCGCGGAGGAGACCGGACTTATCATCGCCCTCGGCGAATGGGCACTGCAGCGCGCCTGCGCCGAGGCGGCGAACTGGCCGAAAAGCGTCAAGGTTGCAGTCAATCTTTCGCCCGTGCAATTCCGCGATCGAGGCCTTGCCCTCCACGTCGTTTCGGCACTGGCGAAATCCGGTCTGCCGGCGCAGCGGCTGGAGCTGGAGGTCACCGAGCGCCTGTTGCTCGAAGACAACGACGGAACGCTGGCGGCCATGGAGCAACTCAAAAATCTTGGCGTCAGCATTTCGCTTGACGACTTCGGAACGGGCTACTCATCGCTCAACTACCTGCGCAAATTCCCTTTCCAGAAAATCAAGATCGACCAGTCGTTTGTTCAAGGCCTGGGCGAGGAGCGCGACGCACAGGCGATCATCGGTGCAGTCGCCGGATTAGGCGCAAGCCTCGACAAGACTGTGGTTGCCGAGGGCATCGAGACCGAGGGGCAGATGAGGCAGGTCAAGGCCCACGGCTGCCACGAAGGACAGGGCCATTTCTTTGGCGAACCCATGACCGCAGAAACGATCCGTGCGCGGCTCGCGGAATCGACAAGCGTCGCACAGCTGGTCGCTTGATGCCTTTGTCCTGAAGACAAACCACGGGCCGGCAGCGGCCCCACTTCGATCGATCCTCGACATATTGCCTGCTTTCCCGCTTGCCATTATTCCTGCTGACCATGGCCAGTCTCGATGCGGGCGGGATCGTCAAGGGCGGTGGCGCGCGATTCCTCGGAGAGCGCCGGCCCTATTGGCGGCTGCTCATCCGTGGCGCCGCGCTGCTGATGATCACCCTGGGCATATATCGCTTCTGGCTGGTCACCGACGTTCGCCGCTTTCTCTGGTCGAATACTGAAATTGCCGGCGAATCTCTCGAATACACTGGAACGGCGCTCGAGCTGCTGCTCGGGTTCCTCGTGGCGATTGCTTTGCTGATCCCGATTTACGCCGGATTTTTTCTGGCCGCTCTCGACCTTGGCCTTCTTGGAAAATTGTCTGGCGTTCTGGCCTTTGCCGCCCTCGGCGTGCTGGGCCAATACGCGATATACCGCGCGCGGCGCTACCGCCTCACACGGACCATCTACCGTGGTCTGCGCTTTCATCAAACAGGGTCGGCCTGGGCGTATGCTTTCCGCGCGACACTGTGGTGGATCGCCACGGTCTCGACTTCTCGGGCTGGCCTACCCTTTCCAGATCGCAAGCCTTGAGCGCTACAAGATGAGAAACACCTTTTACGGTGATCTGGGCGGCCGTTTTGAAGCTTCCGGATTTTCTCTGTTCCTGCGTGGACTGCTGATGTGGCTGCTGTTTTTTGCACCACTCACGCTCGCAATCAGGGGATTTGTCGGGCTCGACTGGCAGGCGCTGATCGACACGATCGCGCAAGGCGGCGATGACGTTATGAGCAAGATCGAAGGCGGCAACCCGGGCCTCGGGAGCGCCATCGTCTTTGCCATGTTGATGGGAGGCACGAGCGCCCTGGTCGGTGCCCTGCTCTATCCGGCTTTTCAGGCGCTTGTACTGCGATGGTGGTCGTCGGGCCTGCGCTTTGGCGAGATCGAAGTGCGTTCCCACCTGCGCACACGCGAGATTTACGGCGCTTATGCGCGTTTCGTCGGCTATGCGAGCCTTTTCAGCGTCGCGATGGGAATCGTGGGAGCCATTGTTTTTTCGATCGCTGGCGTCCTGTTCAACGTCGCAAAGTTCGATACCGCCGACCAGATCGCGGTAACCCTCCTGCTTCTCGGAGCCTACGTAGTGACCGCACTTGGCTTCTCAACAATCTATCGCGCTACGGTGCAGCTGTCGGTTTGGCAGTTGGGCATGGAATTGCTCGAATTGTCCGGTCTTTCAGCCTTGGAAAAGGTCAAGGCCGGCGGGCGGGCGAGCTCCGCTTTGGGTGAAGGCCTGGCCGACGCCCTGAATGTAGGCGGCTACTAATTGGGCGAACGAGGAACCGCGGTTATGAGTTCCGGAGCCGGCATCTATTTCGACGGTATCACCAGTGCCCGTCGCGAGGTTGTCGTAGAACTCGGATTAAGCGGCCTGCAGATCAACGGTAGGGATGGAAATCTCTCGGTCGAGTGGCCCTACAACGAGATCGAGGAGCTGGACGCACCCCACGGCATCCTCAGGCTTGGCCGCCGCGCCAGCGCGTCGCTGGAGCGCCTGGAAATTCGAGACCCAGCTTTTGCGGCCGAGATCGACGAACGCGCCGTCCATGTCGACCGCACCGGCTCGTCACAGCAGCGGCAACGCATCCGTGTGATCGGCTGGACGATAGGGGCAACTGCATCACTTCTGCTCGTCGCCTGGTTCGGAGTGCCGGCAATTGCGGTGCGCCTGACACCCCTTTTGCCCATTTCCATCGAACGGAAGCTGGGCGACGCCGTCGATGCGCAGGTGCGCAGCATGCTCGACACGGGCAAGCGTAATACCGCATTCGAATGCGGCACGACCGCCGCAGAAATTCCGGGACGCAATGCACTCAACAAACTCATGCAGCGGCTCGAAGCCGCCGCGGCCCTTCCCGTAACTCTGCGAACGAACGTCGTGCGCCGCGACGAAGCCAATGCCATAGCCTTGCCCGGCGGACGCGTGTATGTCTTTCGCGGGCTGATCGACAAAGCCGAGAATGCGGACGAAATTGCCGGCGTGATTGCACATGAAATCGGCCATGTCGCGCATCGGGATGGGACAAGGGCGATTCTGGAGGGTGCCGGCCTGTCCTTCCTGTTTGGAATGTTGCTTGGCGATTTCGTTGGCGGTGGCGCGGTTGTATTTGCTGCAAAGAGCGTGTTGCAATCCTCGTATTCACGGGAAGCTGAAGCTGCGGCGGACACCTATGGTACCGATCTCATGAACAAGGCCGGCGGTGATGCACGTGCTCTTGCGAATATGCTCGAAAAAATCGGCGGCGCCACGGAACCCGGCATGGATATCCTGATGGACCATCCGGAAACCAAGGCGCGCGTCGCGGCCATCAGGCAACGGGCGGCCGCACCGCCGTCCCAGCCCTTTCTCGAGCCCGGCGAGTGGGCGGCGCTCAAGCAGATCTGTGCAGGACCGTAGACATGGCGCGGCGTCCCTTCCCTGACGAGCCTGTTTCGAGGGTCGCAATCTGGTCCTCGCGACTGGCTCTGTTCGCCATTGCCGTCGCGGCCCTTTCGGTCATCATCGTGCGTTCCGGCCTGCTGGAGATCATCCCAGCACTCGCGACCTTTGCCGCTTCATTGGTTTTCGCCGGGCTCGCAATATTGCTCGCCTTTCGCGGCCTTCGTCGTCATCTGGCGACAGGGAACGGGGGGGCTCGGTCGCGCCCTGCTCGGCCTGTTCCTGGGCCTAGCATTGCTTGCCTACCCGGCCTTTCTCGCCACCCGCGCCTTGCGATTGCCGCCGATTTCCGATGTCACGACCGATCCGACCAACCCGCCGCGCTTTGACGTCTTGGCACGCCTGCGGCCACGCGGGCGCACAGATTATCCCGGGTCGGCCGCAGCGGCGCTCCAGCGCAAAGCCTATCCCGATGTTGTTCCGCTTGATCTCGATGTTCCGACCAAAGTCGCCTACGACGCCGCACTCGCGTTGGTGACGAAGCGCAAATGGTACATAGGCGATACGCGACCGCCGTCGCTGGCGCGCCGCGATGGCGTGATCGAGGCGGTCGCACGCACGCCGATCATGGGATTCCGCGACGACGTCGTGATCCGGGTAACCCCGCTCGGCCAGGGCACACGCGTCGACATGCGTTCGGCGTCCCGCTTCGGCGACCACGATCTCGGTTCGAATGCGTCGCGAATTCGCAGCATGCTTGAAGATATAGATGATGTGGTGAGCTCGGCACCGGACCCACGATCACAGGCAGAGAAGAAAGCGCCGCCCACGAAAAAAGGCCAGGTCGACAAACGTCAGCCAGCCAAGCGATAAACTCCGTCGATCGCGGGCTGACCATCAGTTTCGACCAATCCGCGGGTAACCAGATCCTCAAGATGAGCGAGAACGGAGAGTCCGGCGGCGCCCGTAAGCCGTGGATCGATGCCGATATAAATTGCGCGTACGATCGTTGGAATATCCGTCGCGCCCTTCGACAAGCGATGCAGGATCGAATCTTCGCGGGCCTTGC
>CAWHQL010000026.1:0-416596 GCA_963831515.1 uncultured Alphaproteobacteria bacterium
ATTCTGATTCTGAGAGACGATGTCTGCTTTACCCTAGAAAGCCGACATTCCAGCTAGTCCAGGATCGCTTGAATTCCGCCATTGTAGGCCGCCACTTTTGCGCACTGTAGCAGCGGATTTTTATGACATCTGGCGCTGAAAGGAGCGTACAAGCATTCAGACGCGCCAACAGAGGCAGAGCCAATGTGGATTTTGATCATCTATATTTTGATTGTCGTAGTTGGTGAATCCGTCGTGGTCGGAATCGGTCTGGCCTTGGATCGCACTTTCCCCTTGGCGAGTTTGCCGGTGTCCTTGACGTTGTTCTTCGCTGTGCTCGCGTTTGGATGGCCTCTTGCAGTTCGTTGGACCGAGCCTAAGCACGCAAAGAGAGTTAAACTCGCAACCTGAATTTGCGGACACATCGGAGGAGTTTTGACCGGCGCGGCGGGTCGGGAATGTCCGCTAAGGGCCAATAGCGGACATTGCGCATCTATTCGATCACCTCGTCAGTACGAGCGAGTAACGACGGTGGCACCGTGATGCCGAGCATCCGGGCAGTCTGAGCGTTGATGACGAGTTCGAACTTGCTCGCCTGCACCACCGGCATGTCCGCGGGCTTCGCGCCTTTGAGGATGCGGCCGACATAAACGCCCTTTTGACGATAAGCATCTGTGATGTCGCTTCCGTAGCTCATCAGCCCACCCGCCTCGGCGTATTCCCTTGTTGAATAGATCGCGGGGACCCCGTGACGCCCTGCCAGCAGAACCAGTTGGACACGGCGAACATTCAGAAAGGAGTTGCCGTTGACGAAAAGGGCGTCGGGGCGCTCGCGCACAAACGTCGCGAAAGCGGCATCGATCTCGCGGCTAGTGCTGGCGTTGAGGACATGGATTTGCAGTCTCATCGCACGGGCAGCCAATTCCACTTCTCTTAAAGTAGACTCTGTATTCATCGCACTAGCCGGATTGACAAGTACGGCTACACGAGTGGCGGCAGGCACCAGCTCACGCAGAAGCTCCAGCTGCTTCGCTGCCAACTCATTATTGTAGAAATTGATACCTGTCAGATTTCCGCCCGGCCGGGCGATGCTAGCGACAAGGCCCCGCCTGACTGGGTCGTCGGCAGAGCTGAATACGATGGGTATCGTCGTGGTCGCCGCCTTGGCCGCGAACGCAGCAGCGGGCCCTCCGCTGGCGACGATCACCGCGACCTGTCGGCGAACCAGGTCGGCCGCCAACGCCGGCAGCCGATCGAATTGATTGTCGGCCCAGCGGTATTCGATCGCTACGTTCTCGCCCTCGACATGGCCGGTATCTTTGAGGCCCTGGCGGAACCCGCGCAGACGTTCCGTCAATGCGTCAGGCGATCTGCTGTCGATGAATCCAATCACCGGCATTGCGGGCTGCTGCGCCCGCGCCGCCAGCGGCCAAGCTATCGTCGCGCTTCCGAGAAGGGTGATGAACTCGCGTCGTCTCATGCCGCCCCCGAGGCTCAGGACGGCTCAAACTAGCACAAGAGGGCGGATACGACTTTAGGCGACGGTCGTTCGATGTCCGCTTTGGGTCATTAGCGGACATATGCGCCGCAAAAGTCATGTCCGCTTCACCCCTGAAAGCGGACATTGGCGCTGCACAAATCAATGTCTGCTAAGGGCCAATAGCCGACATCGACGACAGTTCACTTGCAATGCTAGGTTACTGCGCCCGGCAATCTGACCGGTGCAACATTCTATGGAGCGTACTGTGGCTACTGGTACTGTTAAATGGTTCAATCCAACAAAAGGATACGGCTTCATTCAACCGCAAAGTGGTGGCAAGGACGTGTTCGTGCACATCTCTGCGGTTGAGCAAGCTGGCTTAAGCACCCTGAATGAAGGCGCGACCGTCGACTATGAGATTGTTTCCGATAGAGGCAAAGAGTCGGCAGGCAATCTAAAGGTCCGCAAATAAATTCTCCCTACGTCGCCCCGCTTCGGCGGGGCTTCTCTCTAATGAGATGACGTATTTAGTTATGCGATCTCTCGTGCAGCCGTTTCAATGTGCGCGCACGCAGACGTGTGCGGTGCAACGGCCAATGTCTGCTATGAGCCAATAGCGGACGTCTCCCACTTGTGCCGCCGAACGTTTCCTTCCGGGAGCCGCATCACCAAAAATCAGCGAAAAATACAGGAGTTCTAAAAGACCTCCGTCAGATGAGGGGTTATTGCCCTGTGGCGTCAATGTGAGAAGCCACCTTGAAAAAAACTTGGAGTCCTCGCGATCAAAGTGGCGATCATCACACTGTTCGTAGCGTCTCTGTGGTGGGCCGCCGATAATAGGCTTTTAGTCAAGATCAGATGTGGCTGGTGAATTGAGTACCAATCACGGCAAAGCATGCCTCTTAGCGTCTCTGCTCCCCACACGAGCAACAAGCTGGCCGGTCAGGTCAAAAACTTTTGGCCAGAATAAACTTTGCATTTGATGAATCGCAGCGCCGAGAGCAGCCGCAATGATTCATCGACACAGACATCTGATCCCGGACTACGACGAGAAATCGAATAACGAAACCAAGATCGGCTAACGAGGAGGACCTCATGATAATGCGGATTGTTCGATGGGCATCGATGTTCGCCTTTCTGGCATTTATGTCGGGACCCACGAGCAGCGAGCCCGTGCCATCGCAGGCCGAATGGATCAACGCGTTGCACAACGGCGGCTTTGTCATCGTTTTTCGCCACGGTGCAACCTACCAAGATCAGGCCGACACCGACCCACTCAATCCGAAGAACATCGGCAACCAGCGTCAACTCAACGACGACGGTCGTAGACTTGCAAAATCGATAGGCGAGTCTTTGAACAAACTCCGCGTGCCTGTTGGACAGGTCCACACCAGCCTGTTCCAGCGGGCAATCGAAACGGGCAAAATGATGGGTTTCGGCGAGGTCAAAGCGTCTGCCGATTATACTGAAGGCGGACTCGTGGTTACACCGATTGAGAACAATCGACGCGCCGCCGCCTTACGTAAGATCGTTGCTACGGCGCCGCCTCCTGGCACTAATGTCATTGTGGTCACGCACAAGCCGAACATCTTGGATGCCTTTGGCAAAGACTGGTTCGACGTTCTCGAGGGTGAAGCGTCCGTGTTCAAACCAGACGGAAACGGGGGCTACAAGCCGATCGTCCGAATTCAGGCTGGCGCCTGGAGTGAGCTCGCCCAAGATGCGGACTCTTTTTTGAATCTGTACGACCTCAACTAGGCGGGGCATTTGCTGGTGCACGACAGCCGGACGTTCCTTTGCATCCGAGGAGAGAGGGGCGCTTTGCATTTGGGAGATCGTGGCGCAGTCATCGTGATGACGCTCGCAAGCATAGGACCTATTTCGACGCCCTCTCCAAGTACGCGATGAGGTCGGCGCGATCGTTTGGGTTCGCCATCCCGCCATAAGGCATGCGGTTGGCCGGCACCATTGCCTGCGGATCGTTAATGAACTTATCGAGCGTCTCCGGCGTCCAGGAAATTCCGCTGCGTTTCATTGCCGGCGAATAACGAAAATCCGCCAGCGCGGCCGCCTTGCGCTCAAAAATTCCATGCAGACTGGGCCCCACACTATTGCTGCCGGCTTCTAACTTGTGGCAGGCGGCGCAATCCTGGAAACGCGCTTCGCCGCGCGCAGGATCGCCGCCGG
The DNA here is from genome assembly GCA_963831515.1 of uncultured Alphaproteobacteria bacterium. Taxonomy (GTDB): domain Bacteria; phylum Pseudomonadota; class Alphaproteobacteria; order Rhizobiales; family Xanthobacteraceae; genus Pseudolabrys. Next base: position 3,647 of record CAWHQL010000026.1, read on the forward strand.
CGCGTGCTGTGCCCACAAGCATCAGCGTCAGGGCCAATGCCGCGACCGCGCGTGTGACGCCGATCATGTTGCCACCAAGGGACCAGGGTTCTTCACGTAACGGTTCTTGATCGCGTCCGCAGTCCAATAGGCTAACGCGCCCACCGGTCCGGTCGGATTGTACGACGCGTTGTGCGGAAACACGTTAGCGCCGACGACGAACAGATTATGGCAGTCCCAGCTCTGCAAATATTTGTTCAGCGCGCTGTCGCCTGGATTTGTGCCCATGATGGTGCCGCCGGTATTGTGCGTGCTTTGGTAGGGCACCACGGTCCACGGATCCGTACGCGCGCTAGCCGGATTGAGTTTGGTGGGATTCATCGACTTGGCTATGTCATTGATCACCTGCGCCGCGTGGGTGCCCATTTTGTGTTCGTTCGCCTTGTAATCGAATGTCATGCGCATCAATGGCTGACCAAACGCGTTGCGATAGGTTGGGTCGAGGTCGTAGCAATTGTAGCGGTTGGCCATAACACTACCGCTGGCATTGATTACCATCGCGGTCTGGTACCATTTCGCGGTCGCCCTTTTCCATTCGCTGCCCCATTGCGGGGTGCCGCTCGGGACCGGACGGTAACCAATCGGCAACACGGTATTGAAGCCGCCGGCCACATTATAAGCGCCGACGAAATTGTGCGGCGCGCGGTCGAACGCCCAATTAACGTTGAAGTCGTCAATGGTGGCATTAGAGCCACCGGCGTTCATAAACGGATTGAAGTACTTGCCTTCGAAGAAGAGCGTGGCGCCAGCACCGGTCTGGTAACAATAATTTTTGCCGATAACGCCTTTTTGCTCGACAGGATCGTAGGGCGCACCGATCCCCGACAACAGCATTAGGTGCACATTGTTGATCGCGTAGGCGCACAGCAACACCATGTTGGCCGGCTGCTCAAATTCCTCCCCGTTAAGCACATTGGTGTAATTCACGCCGGTGACGCGCTTGCCGTCGGAGTCCTTGGTTACCTTGGTCACCCATGAATGCGTGCGCAGTTCGAAATTCGGGTTGCGCATGGCGATCGGGATCACTGTCATATGCGGGCTGCCCTTGGCATTGGCTTCGCAGCCGAAGCGCTGGCAATAGCCGCAATACTGGCAGGCACCGAACTTGGCGCCGTCGGGATTCGTGTAAGCCTGCGACGCATTCGCGGATGGCCGCGGAAACGGGTGATAGCCGGCATTGCGCGCGGCGGCGCTGAACAGCTCGCTTGCTAGAATGGGCGTCAGCGGCGGGAGCGGATATTCCCGCGCGCGCGGTGCCTCGAACGGATTGCCGCCCGGCTGAATCTGGCCGTTGATGTTGCCGGCTTTGCCGGAGATCGCCGCGGTATACTCGAACTTGTCGTAGTAGGGCTCGAGCTCAGCGTAAGTGATGCCCCAATCCTGGATGGTCATGTCCTCTGGGATAAAGCTCTTGCCGTAGCGCGACTCGTAATTGGAGCGGACTTTGAATTCCATATCGGTCCAGCGCCAGGTATGGCCACTCCAATGGACGCCGGAGCCGCCGACCACCTCTCCGGGCAGGAACGAGCCGAGCCGACGCATCGGCAGTGCTTCCTGGGTCGGACTGTTGCGCACCGTGATGGTGTCGCGCGCGGTGTTCTGCATCAGGTCGTGGCGTACGACATAGCGCAACTCGTCACGGATGTTGGGGAGCGAATAATCGTTCTCGCTCGTGCGGGATTCGCCACGCTCGAGCGCGACCACCTTCAAACCGAATTCCGCCAGTTCCTTGGCGAGAATGCCGCCGGTCCAACCCAACCCGACGATGACGACATCGACTTCTTTGAGTTTGGTGGTCATGGTCCGCCCCTCAACTCATATCCGCAATGCCGATGGGCTTGTTGGGGAACGGCTTACCTCGATATTTCTCCACATGGTCGCGATGCACCGCGATAATGCCGGGGAAGCCGATGATGGCCCAGCCCGCTTTGTTACGGTTGCCGCCATAAATCGGATCTGAATACATACCTTCGATCACGGTCTGATAAACCGTGGCCCAGAACACGCGAACCGACAGTCCATTGTCGAATTTGATTTTTGCGGTCGAGAGGCCGATCAGCACCTCTTCGCGCTGCGCGTCCTCGATCCGGTCGAATGACCTGCCATAGGTTTTGCGGCAATGCGCGTTGGTCGCTGCGATGCCGGCGCGATAGAGCTGCGCGGGCGTGAGCGGCAACTGGTAGCCCTGGCTCGGTGCACCTTGTTTCCACGGCCCCTGCATGTAAAGGCGTTCGCCCTTGCCCCAGGCGCCAGCGAGTGCGCGATCGATGTAAATGTTGACGCCGAGATCGGTACCCTTTGGACTAATCTCGTCGGCGGGGACCATATGATCCACCAACGTCTCAATGAATGCGGCCTCGTCAAGATTGAGGAACTCATATCCCGCCGCCTCTGGAGCGGCGGTAGCCGGCGCGACCTCTGGCTGTTGTGCCTGAGCAGTCGGGGTCGGAGCCAACGCGGCCGTGCCGCCGGCCGCTGCCGCGCCGCCTATGACGGCGCCCTTTAGAAAACCGCGACGATCGAACCCTTGTTTCGTCATGGGCTCCCCTCCCTGCCCGTGAGGCTGCCCATACGCGGACCGCGAGGGCACGCTCTTGATGTCAAGCATGCTGCTTTTGGCCTAGCCCGGCAAGATGATGTCTGTTCAGTTGATTGCCCCCGATCATTCCTTTTATCGGAGCCAATCTTCCACCCTCCTCACACGCGCATAGAGCCGGTGCCGAAGAGCGCGGAACTGGCGCAACGGATGACCTGATTGATGTCTGCTTTTCCCCCGAAAGCAGACATTCAGCAGTATCGAGCGATTGTCCGCTATGGGCCATAGCGGACATGTGCGAATGACCGCGCGAAGAAAGAGACCGGCTTCGGAGCCTTTCCGCTCAGGTAGTCTATCGTTCATGCAATGTCTCGTGCTGGTAACGCAGCAGCGGCGATAGAAGATAACTCAGGATCGAGCGCGAACCCGTCTTGATTTCCACCGTCGTCGCCATGCCGGGTGACAGATTGACCATCCGATCGTCAACCTGCATCTGCGTGCGATCGAGCGAAATGCGCGCGGTGTAATTGAGTTCCTGCCCTTGCGGCTCGCTCGACTCGTTCAGCGTTCCTGCTGCGCGGTTGTCGGAGCGGTCTTGCTTGTGGTCTCGGATGACGGCATCTTGCGAAATGTTGAGCACCTGCCCGTGCAAAAGTCCGTAGCGGGTGAAATTGAAGGTATCAATCTTGATCTCGGCCTCTTGGCCCGCGTGGACAAAGCCGATATCGCGGTTCGACACCATGGCCTCGATTTCGAGGCGGCTATCGCTCGGCACCACCATCAGCAACGCCTGCGCCGGCGTGACAACACCGCCGACCGTATGAATCGCAAGTTGCTGGACGACGCCATCAACGGGAGCGGTGAGCCGTTGAAGATTTGTCTTCTGCTCCGCCTTGATCAAGTCCTGGGCAAGGCCGCTCGCTTTTTGTTCGGCCTTGGTGAGATCGTCGGAAAGCGCGTGCCGATATTCGGCTTCAGTCTGGCCGCGCGTTTCTAGAATCGCGGCGGCGGCAGCTTCCGCTTCACGCAAGTGGCTCTTCTGAACGCCGAGATCTTCCTGTTGCTCGACCATCACCTGGAGTATCTCGTAATAAGTCAACTTCGAGCCCAGTTCTTTCTCCATAAGCGTCTTGCGGATGTCGACGCGTTGCTGGATGACGGGAATCGTCGCCTCCAGTTTATGAATCGTAGCCGAGATCGTGCCTTGCTCGGCCTCCTTTTGCGCTTGCTGACGCGTCAGCGCCGCGATCTTGGCGCGGTGCTCGGCCACCTGGTTCAGCAAAAGCTGACGCTGCGCGCTGACCAGCGCGGAATTGGCGTCAGCGGGTGGTGTGAAATCGCCGGAAGGATCATTCCCGCCGGCGAGCGCCGCGCGCAACCGGGCGATGTTCAATTGCTCGGCGAGAAGATCGTTCCGCAAATGATCACGTTCGGCTGCGTTCACCGTTGGGTCGAGTTCGATCAAAACGTCTCCGGCCTTAACCACCTGCCCGTCCTGGACACGAATGGAACGCACCACTCCGGTCTCAAAAGGCTGGATAACTTTAGTACGGCCGCTAGGCAATATTTTGCCAGTCGCCGACGCAACGATGTCGATTGTGGCCGCCCAAGCCCAGATCAGCGCAACGCAAAACAAGATGATGATGGTCGCGCCCACCGCGCGACCGATCGGCGATGGCGGTGTTTCCACGATTTCAAGCGCCGCGGGCAAAAACGCAAGCTCGTCGGCGCGCGGTCTTCGCGCCCGCTCAGGTGGGATGGCGCGCCGCATCGACGTAGCGGCCGATTGGGTTATTGTGGCTGCATTAACAGGCTTCATGAATCCCCGCCTGCAAGCGATGGAGCGATGCATAACGCCCGCCGGTCTTGATCAGCGCGTCATGGGTGCCGTCTTCGACGAGCCGGCCGCGCTCAAGCGTGACGATGCGGTCGGTCGCGCGGACCGTGGAGAGCCGGTGCGCAATGATGAGCACCGTCCGCCCCTTGGCGATGTCCTTCATATTGTGCTGGATGATGCGCTCGCTCTCGTAGTCAAGCGCGCTGGTCGCTTCATCGAAAATCAGGATGCGCGGATCGGCGATGAGCGCACGCGCAATGGCGATGCGTTGGCGCTGACCACCGGAGAGCGTGGAGCCGCGCTCGCCCACGATCGTATCGTAGCCATCGCTCAGCTCGAGAATAAACTCGTGCGCCCCCGCGAGCATTGCCGCGGCGATGACACGTTCCATCGGCATGGCCGGGTCGGCAAGCGCGATATTTTCGCGTACCGAGCGGTTGAACAGTACGTTTTCCTGAAGCACGACGCCGATCTGGCGGCGCAACCAGGCCGGGTCGGCCATCGCGAGATCCATGCCATCAACCAGCACGCGCCCGCTTTCCGGGACGTAGAGCCGCTGTACAAGTTTTGCGAAGGTGCTCTTGCCCGAACCGGAAGGCCCGACAATACCGACCATCTGTCCGGCTGGCACATCGAAACTGATACTGTGCAGGATTTGCTGGCCATCGATGCGATAGCGGAACGACACGTGGTCAAACGTGATGTGCCCGAGGATCGCCGGCAGCCGCGCGCGCCCCGCGGTGTAGGTCGGCTCAGCCGTGGTATTGAGAATGTCGCCCAGCCGCGCCACAGATAGGCGCGCTTGGTGAAAGTCCTGCCAGATCTGCGCGAGACGCAGCACTGGCGTGTTCACGCGTCCGGCCAGGATGTTGAAGGCCACCAGCTCGCCAACCGACAGACCGCCGTCGATGACCAACTTGGCGCCGAAATAAAGGATTCCCGCGGTGGCGATCTTGCTGATGAGTTGCACCCCCTGGCTTGCGGTGTTGCCAAGGCTCAGGACGCGGAAACTGGACGCCACGTACCCGGCAAGTTGCTCCTCCCAACGGCGCTGCATCTGCGGCTCGACCGCCATGGCCTTGAGTGTCTCGATGCCGGTCACGCTCTCGACCAAGAACGCCTGGTTCTCCGCGCCGCGCTGGAATTTCTCGGCCAGCCGTTGCCTAAACAGCGGCGTCACTCCCATAGAAATTCCGATATAGAATGGAAAAGTGCCGAGTACGAGGAAAGAGAGCAGCGGCGAGTACAGGAACATCACCGCCAGGAACACGAAAGTGAAAAAAAGATCGATAACAAGTGTCAGCGCCGAACTGGTGAGAAAATTGCGGATGTTCTCCAGTTCACGTACCCGCGCCACCGAGTTGCCGACGCGGCGGGCGTGGAAATAGGCCATCGGCAAAGCCAGCAAATGGTGAAACAGGCGTGCGCCGAGCTCAACGTCGATGCGATTAGTGGTGTGCGCGAAGAGATACGTCCTCAGGATTCCCAAGACGGTTTCAAAAACCGAGATTGCCAGCAGGCCGATGATCAGTACATCCAGCGTGCTCAGGCTGCGGTGCACCAGAACTTTATCGATCACCACCTGAAAGAACAGCGGTGACACCAGCGCGAACATTTGCAGGAAGAAAGAGGCCACCAGCACTTCGCCCAGCAGATGCCGGTATTTATGGATTGCTCCCATAAACCAGGTGATGTCGAAACGGCGGGTCATCTCCGCCAACCCGGCGCGGCGAGTCATCAGAATCAACTCGCCATCCCAGAGGGCAAGGAGTTCCGCCTGCGTCATCAAGACGGGACGCGCCGTGTGTGGGGATTGGACCAGGACCTTGTCCTCACCCGCCTTGGCAATGACCATGAACCCGCCGTCGCGCAGCGCGGCAATCGCCGGCAAGGGCGTTTTTGCCAGCCGCGACCAGTTGGTCCGAAAGGAGCGTGCCTTGAGGCCGAGGTCTTTGGCGCACCGGAGGATTTCTGGTGCGCCAATCTTTTTTGTTCCGAGCCGATGCCTGATCTGCTCGCGGTCAGCCGCAACGCCCTGGAAATGCAGGAGCGTTACGAGGGACTCGAGCCCCGGGTCCGCCGGTGTCGCGCTGTTTGATTCAGTGCTCACTTACGTTCTCCGGGGCTCGAGGTCGCCTCAAGCGTGTGGCTGTGCCAGGACCGGCTGCGGGTTCGCCGCTGCCTCGGCGATTGGCGCCGCGCCTTGGTCGTCACCAGCCGTAACGAAGGTCGACGCCATAGACTGGCCCAGCAAAGCGGCAGCCTGAGCGCTGGCGCCCGGAGGGACACTCACCGGGGACTGGATGACGACGCCGGTGCCGGTTCCTTGGTCAAGGACGTCTAAACCAGGGCCGCCGATCAGAACGTCGTCTCCGGCATCGCCGTGCAGAATGTCGTTGCCGGCACCACCAACCAGGATGTCATTGCCGTCGCCGCCATTTTCGGTGAGCGAGATACCTGCTTCGAGACCCGACGCCACAATCGCGTCGTCTCCACCCAGGCCGTTGATGATGAGCTTGTCATCGGTGGCGTCGAAGTTGGAGATCGTGATGTCTGCACTGAGACCATGCACAGTCACGACGCCGTTGCTACTGCTGACGGTGATCGCATCGCTGCCATTAGTTCCGTTGATGATGACCGTGTCCGCTGCACCGTCGCCGCCACCAGCTGTCCCGGCCAGATCGATATTGACGTTGCTGACGTCGGTCCCGGTCAGGTCATTGACGGTGACGGTGTCTGCGCCGCCCAGGGTGCGGAGATTGATCGTTTCCGTCCCGTTCACATCCATGGTGACGTTGCCGATATCGCGGAACAACCTGACGCGCGAGCCATTGGCCGAGATGTCGAAGTTCTCGCCAATATTGGCGCCGTTGAACTGAAGCGTATCGGCGCCCGCCTGACCCTCGACGGTGTCGCTGCCATCGCCCGGATTCCAGACGAACGTGTCGTCGCCCGCGCCGAGCAGCGCTACGTCATTGCCGGTTCCACCATTGACGAGGTCATTGCCTCTGCTGCCGGTGATCGTGTCATTGCCGGCGCCGCCGTTGATCGTGAGGTTGATCTGACCAGCGTTGAGCCTCGAGGCATCGATGACGTCGTCGCCGGCGAGACCATTGATGGTGAGCGAGTCATTGACGCCTTCGGCGCCGTCGATTGTCACCTTCGCCGCCAATCCCTTGACGACAACCGATGCACCACTGCTGACGACATTGATTTGATCGTTGCCGGCCGTTCCGTTGACGATCACGGTGTCGGCTGCACCATCGCCCGTGCCACTGCCCACCGGATTCGACAGGTCGATAGCGACCTGATTCACGTCGGTTCCGCTGAGGTCATTGACCGTGATGGTGTCGGCGCCACCCAGCATATTGAGCTGGATGTGCTCGATTCCATCGAGGTCCATCGTCACGCTGCCGACATCGCGGGTCAGGAGGGCGCGGTTGCCATTGGCCGAAATGTCGATTTTCTCGCCGATGTTGGCGCCGTTGAACAGCAGCGTATCAGTGCCGTCCTGGCCTTCGACAATGTCGCTGCCATCGCCCGGGTCCCACTGGAACGTATCGTTTCCAGCGCCGAGGAATGCAGTGTCGCTACCTTGATTACCGTCGACGAAATCGTTTCCGTCGCCGCCGATCAGGATGTCGTTCCCGGCACTGCCGAGAATCGTGTCATTGCCGCTGCCGCCATCAATCGTGAGCTTGATCTGCCCAGCAGCGAGCGCTGCCGCATTGATGGTGTCGTTGCCGGCAAGCCCGTTGATGAGGAGTGAGTCATTGGCGCCCTCGGTGCCGGTGAGGGTGACCTGTGCGGACAATCCGGTCACGCTGACCGAACCACCGGCTCCTGCGACCGTGATTTGGTTGCTGGCCGAGGTTCCGTTGACTGTCACGCTGTCCGCCGCGCCGTCGCCAACTCCGCTGCCGGCAGTTGCCGACAGATCGACGGCGACTTGCTGTACATCGGTTTTGCTCAGGTCGTTGATGACAAGGTTATCGGCTCCGCCCAGCGCCGCAATCTGGATCCGCTCCATAGTGCCGAGATCCATCGTCACGTTACCGATGTCGCGGGTCAGCGACGCGCGGTTGCCTTTGGCCGAAATGCTCATGTTCTCGGCGGTATTGGCGCCGTTGAACTCAAGCGTGTCGAAGCCATCCTGGCCGTCAACGACATCGCTCCCGTCGCCGGGGTTCCAGGCGAACTTGTCGTCCCCTGTGCCGAGTATTGCCGTGTCGCTGCCGCGGCCGCCAGTAATGCGGTCGTTGCCGGAGCCACCCAGAAGCGTGTCGTCGCCATCGCCACCGGTGATGGTGTCATTTCCGGCGCCGCCATCGACCGTAAGATGGATAAGATTGGCGAGGCCATTGCCGGCCGTGAAGACGTCGTCGCCGTCATTCATGTTGAGAACGAAGTTTTCGGTCGTGCCAATGTCGAGGGAGAATGGCGCCGGATTTGTGCGATCAAAACGCACACGGGAGCCGTTGGCAGAGATCGTGAAAATTTCTGCGCCGTTTCCACCATTGACTACGGCGGTATCGGTGCCATCGCCGCCTTCGAAAAGGTCGGTGCCGTCGCCTGGATTCCAGATCATCACATCATTGCCGGCCTGACCGAACACCTGATCGTCGCCCGCTCCGCCCGTCAGCACGTCGTTACCGTCGCCACCGAACAGCTGGTCGTTGCCTCCTTTGCCAAGGAGCGTGTCATTACCGCTTTGACCGAAGAGCAGGTCATTTGCCGAGCCGCCGGTCAGGGTGTCGTTGCCGTCGCCGCCGAAAAGTTGCGCCGCCGGCATCGGTCCGTTGGTCTCGTCGACGGTGATCGTGTCATTGCCGGCTTGGCCGAACAGCTGGATTAAATCGGTATTGGTGACAGTCGGATTGCCACCAACGACCGCAACGGCGCCGTTGTTGATCAAGATGTTCCCGGCCGCGTTGCGGCTGGCACTGATGGTATTGCCGAGGCCGTCACCAAACACCGACAGCACGCGGGCGCCGGATAAAAAGCTGGCTGTAATCGCCATTGTCATAGTCCTCTCAAAAGTTGGTATCGATTGCGGGGCGTTGCCTAGCTGGACCGATAGCCGCAATCCGCAAGACATACTTTGAGAGGACGTCCAGACGACCTAGAGTTTCTATGACGACGTCTGAATTCTTTGCTGAGATTGGTATAATGCCGCGACTGCTTTGACCGACAAATGCCCGTGTTTGGCGGGGGTTGCGGCGGGAATGCCGATGGTCCCGCTCCGCAAAATAGTTTGAAGTTTTACGCCGGCGATTTCGCGATCAATTTCCTGTGAGAGGCAGCCAGCAGGATTGGTAATCAACGTGCAATTTTTGTTTTCAGGTTACACGCTCGACACTGATCGGCGCGAGTTGTTGCGCGGCGCGGAACGCATCGAGGTCGAGCCGCAGGTGCTCGATCTGCTCATTCACCTCCTGCAAAACCGTGATCGTGTCGTCAGCAAGGAAGACCTCATTGCCTCGGTCTGGGGCGGCCGGATTGTCTCCGACGGGACCGTGATTAGCCGCACCTACGCCGCGCGCAAGGTGATCGGCGATACTGGGCATGACCAGAAATTGATCCGCACGGTTCTTCGAAAAGGTTTGCGCTTCGTCGGCGATGTGCGAACGCAGGCGACCGACACTGAAAACGTTATCGGCGCGTCTGCTCCAGATCGGCCGAACATAGCGGTTCTTCCGTTCACGAACATGAGCGGCGATCCGGAGCAAGAGTACTTTTCGGACGGCATCAGTGAGGATATCATCTCGGCACTATCGAAGCTTCGCTGGTTCCAGGTCATCGCGCGCAATTCATCGTTCATCTATAAAGACAAGCCCGTTCATCTGAAGCAGGTCGGCGAGGAACTCGGCGTTAGCTATGTCCTCGAGGGCAGCGTGCGTAAAGCCGGCGACCGGGTGCGCATCACGGCACAACTCAATGACGTTTCGACGGGCAGCCACATCTGGGCCGAGCGCTACGATCGCAATGTCGCGGACGTGTTCTCCGTCCAGGATGAAATTACCGAGGCCATTGTCGCCTCGATTGAACCGCAGCTATATGCCGCGGAGAATTTCCGCGCCAGACGCAAACCGCCCGACAATATGGACGCCTGGGAACTCGTGATGCGCGCGCTGTCGCACTTTTGGCTTTTGACGCGAGAGGATAATGTCGTCGCGCAGTCTTTGCTGGACAAAGCTATCGTCCTTGATCCCGATTACGGCCAGGCATTGGGTCTGCTTGCCACGAGTCAAACCCTCGGCGCCTACATGGGTTGGGCGGACATGGCCGCCACTGCTCCGAGCGCCGAGATTGCGGCGCTGGCCGCGATCCGGGCCGATAGCGAAGACCCATGGGCGCATCACGCGCTGGGCTGCGTTTACTTGCTGACCCGGCGTTTTGACGATGCGTTGGGCGAGTTTTCGTCGGCGTTGCGCCTCAACCCGAACTTTGCGCTCACCCAGGCCATCTACGGGCTCACTCTCGTTTATTGCGGCCGATGGAAGGAAGCCGACGTGGCCGCGCGCCGCGCGCTGCGGCTAAGCCCGCGGGACCCCATGTCGGCGCTCTACTACGGCGTTGCCTCTTACTCTCAATTCGTCGGACGTGATTATGAGCAGGCGATGCACCTGGCCCAGGCGGCCATTCGATTGCGCAGCGATTACGTAGGCGCGCATCGGCTGCTCGCGGCGTCAGCGGCCATGGCCGGACAAGCCGACATCGCCGTAGCCGCGCTGGACGCGTTGCGGCGCGCACAGCCCAACGTTTCGCTGGCCTGGATCGCGACCCAGATGCCTTTTCAGCAGGACACCGAGCGGGAGCACTATGTGGAGGCGTTCCGCCGCGCCGGCCTGGTTTAGTATGACCCAAGGCGGACATCGGCCCCTGTTCAGCATCTCAGTCCGGTTTGTGTGCAATTTTTCACACACCGATTGCTAGTGACCGCTTATAATCTAGTCATCGTAGACGATGTGGTCCTCACGGGGGCACACATGCAACGACGACATTTCATTGCCCTTCTCGGTAGTGCTGCGGCCTTATGGCCGCTTGCAGCGCATGCGCAGCAAGCCGCTAAACTTTACCGAGTTGGCATTCTATCTCCCGAACTCCCACCCCCTGGATTTCTTGACGCTTTGCGGCAAGGACTTCGCGAGCTTGGTTATATTGAGGGGCGGGATATCGCGTTAGAGGTCCGGAATGCCGAAGGATACAGTCAACGACTCGGCGCGCTTGCCAACATTCTGGCGGAGCTCAAGGTTGATGTGATCCTTGCCCTGAATACGCCGTCGGTGCAGGCCGCTAAAAAAGCGACCGTGACGATCCCGATTGTCATGACACAAATCGCTGACCCTTTAAAAAGTGGCCTGGTCAGTAGCCTTTCGCGACCGGGTGGCAACGTCACCGGCATGAGCTTCAAGGTAGACGAGCTAACTGGTAAGGGGCTCGCGCTGCTCAAAGAGGCTTTCCCAACCATTTCCCGAGTGGCCGTCCTTTGGTACCAGCCTAACCCCGGCGCAGACATTGCCGTTGGCGCAATCAAAGCGGCGAGCCGAGAGCTTGGCCTTGAGCTCCTGCTTCTGCCAGTGCGTGCTCAAGGCGACCTCACCACGGCCTTCCAGACTGCAAGCCGCAGTCGGGCCGAAGCGCTCATTGTCCTCGCGGATGTGGTCGCCACCCAACACAGGGACGAAATCCTGAATTTGGCGGCGACACATTCTTTGGCTGTCATCTCTCAGTACAGGGCATTTGCCGAGGCCGGGGCACTTTTGGCTTTCGGTCCGAACGCCTCGGCAATGTATCGCCGCGCGGCCTACTACGTGGATCGCATCTTGAAGGGCGCCAACGCAGGCGATCTGCCTGTGGAACAGGCAACCAAATTCGATCTGGTCGTTAACTTGAAAACCGCAAGGACGCTAGGTGTGACGATTCCGCCATCGCTGCTCGCGCGCGCCGATAAGGTGATCGAGTAACGATCCTTTTTGTCTGGCGCGTAATTCCGGGCACGCTATCTAAGTACGACTACCATCCAGACTATAATTGCAATTCCCAGCACGCCAGCCAGAGCCGATGCCAGTGCCCAGTAATCTATCTGCATTTAATAACCCAAAGGTGGGCTCGTGATGCATTGTAGGGCGCTTATTCAAGAGTGCCTACGCGGACGATCTGCCTGTTCAACAAGCCCCAATCAAATTCGATCTGGTCATCTTTTGGCCCACAGCAGACATTGCGATGTTGCACCACACATGTCCGCTTGGGGTAAAGCGAATTCTATCAAGATGAGCGGCGAAGCCACCCAGGTATCATCTTTCGAAGCATCACTTGAGCGGTCAGCTTTTTTTTGAAACGGTCCACGCAACGGCGACTGCAAAACGAGTGGCGCACATATTGGTGGCGAACAAGACCAAACTTGCCCGCACACTGATGGCACCGGTTCATGACGTTGGTCAAAGCCGGATCACCAGATCAGCAGCCAGATCACACAAATAATCAAGCTCGCGACTGCAAAGGTCGTAAAAATTCCCAGATAGACTAGGACCGCTGTAGCCTGTTCAAACAGTCGGCGATTGACGGTGGGATTTCGGAGCATCGACATCTGCAGCGGCCCAAACAGTACCCGATGTCGAAAAATACCCGTCGTCCACGTACCTTCAATCGCCATTCAATTTTAGCGTAAGGAAGAAACCTTAACGGCCATCCGCCACGAAGGTTACCGTGTGCCCGCTATTGTTGGCGCCTTCGCGGGCCCAATGATGTTGGCCATGCCGTTTCGGCTTTAGATCGGTGGACGCGTAGGATTTTGGCTGACCGCACGAATTGTCCGGCCCTTGGCAAACATTCTCTCTGCACGGGTTGAGGTCCGCTTTCGAGGGCGAAGCGGACCGTAAATCAGATCACGCTTTATGGTTGGACCGACTGATTTTCGGAGTGGCCGGTTTTGGCGGTAAAGCGGACATTCCGCGGACGCGAAGGTTTGTCCGCTTTCACAAATATACCTCAGACGATCCAAAACTACCGCTGCCGGACCATCGCCACTAAATCACTTTGCAGCTCGGATAACTGGTTTTCCATTCTCAAAACGGTTTATCGGTACGAACTTACCGTGCGCTCTTTTCATCTGTGTCGGGAGATCGGTAATTCTGTAGGTAGCGCGCCAACCGTTATCTCAGTTTTAAGTCATCCAGTGTAGTTGGGTGCCAGCGGCCAAGAGATTTGCGGCTCAATGATAAAGCCTTTCGCTGTCCTCTCCTGCGTTTTCTTTGCAGCCCCGACACACGCAGGGTTCTTTGAGCGGCTCCACAACAATGTCGATGAAGGAGTTCGCGCGCTTTGCGCGAGAAAGCCAGACCTCTGTAAGAAGCTTGAAGCGAGCCAAAAACGAAGTGCCGACGCCGCGTCGCAAAATTCAACCGAGACAGACCAGATCAATCAGCGTCCTCGCGACAAATAGCGCGAAGCGACATCGAGTTGAGCCGAATACCCGCTTCTAGTTCACTAACTCAGTTGGCCGGTATGATCGGCAACAGCAGATATGATTCACGCTCGCCGCCTGCATGGACAGTGTTTGTGCCCGTATTGTAATCGGCGTGATAGTGCATGTAGGACTGACTGCCGACACCATCGCGTGGTTGTACATCCAATCGGATGCGGTGACCTTTTTTGAACACCATCGATGTCGGCCAAATCTCGACGTCAACTTTCACGATCTCGCCCGGCTTGAGAAACAATCGCCGGCGGTGTTTGTGATACGGACGATAGGGCAGCGTTAGCTCCGGATCGAGTTCGCGGTGCGAGACGCGCAGCCATCCCTTAGCAACAGGCACTGGCGTGCCCTGCTGACCGGTTTCGAGCACTTCATTACCTTCGGCGTCGAAGTTACGCAGCGTGAGGAATAGGTCCATGTCCTCGGCAGAACTCGACACCCAGAAGGAGGCGGCAAGTGGACCCGTGACCTCAAGGTCGCTCGTCAGGGGCGGCGTTACGAGCGCTATTCCCATATCCGGTTTGATGCCACCGCCCATGACCTGTGCGGAAGCAGCTGACGTAGAGCCCATCGAACCAAGGCTGGATGCGGCGTAGGTGCGCGATGCCGTTTCGGTAGGATTTGTGAGGACGAGACTACCTTTGTTGGCTCCGGCGGCCGATGGCGAAAGGTCAAAATAATACTTAGTCCATTGCGTGCGCGCGAGTGGCCATTCGTGCTCGAAGCGCCATTCGACCTCGTCGCGTCCCTTTCGGATGGCCAACTTGACCGGCGGTTCGTCCATCACGCCGTTATCAATACCCTTGAGCCAATAATCGAAAAAGCGGAGCTGATCTTCCCGCCCCTCAGCTGTGTAGTACGGGTGCACGTGTGTGCCTGCTTGCATCCGGAGCTTCTTATGCTTGGATGCTGCACGCATGAACGCTTCGGTGTTGCCACGCAGATGTAGTGCCATGCCCGACCAGTTGCCAACAGTCAGCAACGGAACAGTAATCTTTTCCCATTGCGCCTGCGCACCTCGAAAAGCACCGGAGTCGAGATTGTTGCTCAGCCAGAAATGCAAAGTGTTGGTCGCCCACGCATTCGGAACCTGCTGCGACGCTCGACCGACCGTGTGATGCATTAAGTGCGCGGTAAACCAGTTGGTCATGAAGACACATAGAATTCCGCCATGGAATAATGCATCGCGATAAATATCGGCAAATCCTTCCCAGGGGATGATCGCCTTCAGCGACGGTGGTTGATGGTTGGCGACAAACCACTGGTTGATCGCAAAATATGAGATGCCGGACAGTCCGACATTGCCGTTACACCAAGGCTGTGCTGCCGCCCACTCAATCGCGTCATAGAAATCAACCGATTCAGCAAACGACCACGGCTCACATTGACCTGGCGATTTGCCACTCCCCCGCCCATCAATGCGCACGCTCGCGTACCCGCGCGGAACCCACCAAAGCGGGTTCACGGTTTCCCAATTCATCAATGAATTTGGCTTCTCTTCCAGATTGCTAGGTGGAATCCAGAGCTTGTCTTTCTGATATGGACCGAGGTTGAGCAGCGCGGGTACCCGTTCTCCCTCTTTCGGACGAAAAACATCCGCTTTGAGACGCGCGCCGTCGCGCATCGGGACATCTACGTCCTTCTCAATCAAGATCGAGGTTTCATCGACGGCCTTCGTTTGAACATTCATTGGGTAGATCTCCACGGCCTTCCTACACAGTTCGAACACCCGATTTGCTTATCTGGTCAGGGGACCGACTTAAGATGGTCCTCGGGTTCAAAATCGAGTCCAGCCAAATATTGCTCGACCACTTTCTTGTTGCGCATTCGGAATTTGTTGAAATCAGGTTTGCGCTTTTCGGTGAAAGCATCCATGCCTTCGAGCGACTCCTCAGAACCCCAAACGTGTGAAAGCAGCTCCATGCCCGCACGCCATGACGCGTAAAGATTGTCAAACTCGTGATTGAGCGAGACCTTGGTCATCCGTAGTGTCTGCGGGCTGTGCGACCTGATGGTTTCGCACAGCTCAGTCGTCTTCTTGCGTAGTTCGGAAAGTGGCACGCAATGATTCGAGAGCCCTATCTCAACCGCCTCTTTGGCCGTGAATCTTCGTGCGCAAAAGATCATCTCACGCGCCAGACGTTCACCGATGATGCGCGGGAGATACTGCGTGGCTCCGACGGTCGGACATGCCCCTACTCTCGCTCCTGTCTGTCCGAACACCGCATTTTCCGATGCGACGACGATGTCGCACCACAGCGCGAGTTCATTGCCCCCGCCCATGCACCAGCCATTGACCATCGCGATCACGGGAATCGGCACGCTCCGGATCGCCGTCGCACACGCGAGCATACGCTCGTTCCAATGTGCGCCAGTTATCCAATTGAGGCGTTTCATAGACGCGAAATCACCGCCGGAGCAGAAGGCCCGATCGCCTGCTCCTGTGATCACTACACAGGCGATAGATGGATCGTCTCTAGTCGAAAGAACGGCGCCGGTGATCTCGTCAAGCGTCAATTCGCGGCAGGCGTTGAGGGTGTGTGGTCGATTGATTGTTACCCATGCGACTTGGTCACTCACTTCGAAAAGGATGTCCTTGTACTTGGGGTCTTTCTTGATTTTAGCCATTGTTGAAAATCCACGCTTGAGGGCACAGGGATAGCTCTTAACCAGGGATCGAAGCCGCCCCGGGCGCCGGTTCGGAACGGTTTTCTGATGCAAAAACGATTTCGGAACGAAGGGAACTCGATGGATTCTGGATTGGCAAGCGAACTGAGGTCTCCTAACGGCGCGCCGGTTAGCACGCCACGAATGACGCGGCGCATAATCTTTTGATTGCGCGTCCGCGGGAGTTCGGACACGAAAATGAACCGCTTTGGCCGATAGGATGCTCCGAAACTATCGGCGACAGTGCACGCTAAACGCTGCACCAACTTGGCGGGGTCATCGACTGGTGCAATCAGAACACAAGCACAGGCGAGCGCAGATCCGGTAATCGCATCGGGCACCGCAACGACTGCGGCGTCGACCAGCAACCCGCTCGCCATTAGCGCCATCTCAATTTCTGAAGGTCCAATGCGCTTGCCCGCAATTTTAATTGTATCGTCCGAACGGCCATGTAGGTACCAACCTCCGTGGGCGTCACGCGAGGCGAGGTCACCCTGCACCCACACGTCCGGAATAACTTTCCAATAGCTTTCGATGTAGCGATCGGCGGCGCGCCACAAGCCGCGCGTCATGCCAATGGATGGGCGACGCATTACCAATTCGCCAATTTCCCCTGGGGGCAATGATCGTCCCGCCGCATCCACAATGTCGGCGCCGCAGCCCGGCACGGCATGACCAAATGAACACGGCCGCAACCCGCTAAGAAAACTACTGATCAGGATCGCACCGCCGCATTCAGTGCCACCGGCGTAGTTTAGGATCGGGAGGCGCCGTTTGCAGACGTGGTCGAAGAACCAAACCCAGGCATCGGGCGTCCATGGCTCACCGATTGAGATCGTGCTGCGCAAGGCGGACAGGTCATATTCCGCGAGCATTTCGGGTCCGCGACGCATCATTTGCCGCACCATCGTCGGCACGATCCCAAGTATTGTTACCTCGTTATCGGCCGCCACCCGCCACATTCGTGAATCCGTTGGCCAATCGGGCGTGCCTTCCGCAATTACAAGCGTCGCGCCGAGTAGCGTGGCACTGACGACGATCTTGGGGCCCACAATCCAGCCCATGTCGCTCATCCACAGCAGCCGATCTGTCGCCTTCAGATCGATGCAGAGCCCCATGTCCAATGCATTTTTGGCCAAAATGCCGCAATGGGTGTGGACCGTACCTTTGGGCTTTCCGGTGGTGCCTGAAGTGTACATGAGCATTACCGGCGCTTCCGCGTCGACGATTTCAGTCGGCACCTTGATCGCACCGTCTCGAGGCGGCCACGGCACATCTCGCGATGACCAGGTAACCTTCTTTTCGTCGCGCACCAGAACGATCACGGTATGTACATTCGGGGCATCTATAAGGGCGCGGTCGAGCGTCTCTTTCATAGGGAGACTCTTTCCCCGCCGTCGACCTACGTCGACAGTGATAACCGCGCGAGCCTCGGCATCGATCAGGCGCTCAGTAATAGGCTGCGGTCCGAACCCTGAGAACAAAGGCATCGCTACCGCGCCGATTTTTGCAATTGCCAAAAAAGCGGCGGCAGCCTCGGGAATCATCGGCATGTAAATTGCGACGACTTCGCCGGCGGCGATCTTTCGGGACTGGAGCGCGCCCGCCAGGCGGCAGACCTCTGCGTCCAGCTGAGCGTATGTCCACGAGCGTCGCGACTGATCCTCACCCTCCCATATGATGGCCGTTTTCTGCCAGACCGGTGTATCCCGATGCTTGTCGAGGCAGTTGAGAACAACGTTCGTCGTCCCCCCAACGCACCATCGCGGCCATTCAACCCCTTTCGAAGTGTCCAATGCTACCGAGTATGGTCGGACAAACCGAATATCAAAAAATTCGAGAAGCGCCGGCCAATACCAGCCGGGCTCTGCGTCGGCGCGGCGTAACAAGTCCCGCAAATCGGTAAGCTCGTGTTGACGCAAGAACGCAGCAATCGTCGTCTGCCGCGCAACTTCGGGCGTTGGTTGCCAAATTGGGCAGTCTTGCTCGACCTGCGATAAGACCAAGCTGTCCTCCAGAGCGAGACGC
This sequence comes from uncultured Alphaproteobacteria bacterium, assembly GCA_963831515.1. Lineage (GTDB taxonomy): Bacteria > Pseudomonadota > Alphaproteobacteria > Rhizobiales > Xanthobacteraceae > Pseudolabrys. The sequence continues at coordinate 22,232 of CAWHQL010000026.1, forward strand.
CGGCTGCTGATCAAACGGACTTTAGGCGCCTAGTGGCTGCCTCGCCTATAAGCATTGCCGCTATAACGGTTATTCAGGAGTCGCATAGAAGAGCTGCTGACGTTGTAGAAATCGTTTGTCGAGGCGAAGCTCCAACTATTCCGCTAAAGCACACGTCTCGAGTGGAAGAATTCGTCCAACGCAGGCTCCAAAACCGATCGAGGCAAAACCATCGCGATGACAGGTGGCCCTAAACACAACCTCATCTCCTTCTTCAAGAAAGTGACGAACCTCACCGTCGGGAAGTTCGATAGCCTGCTTTCCACCGGCTGTCAGTTCGAGAAGGCTGCCTCGTTGTGAGTTTTCGGGACCGGAGATCGTCCCAGTTCCAATCAAATCGCCGGGCCTAAGATTGCAGCCGCCCGATGCGTGGTGCGCGACCATTTGTGCCGGTGTCCAATAGAGGTGTCTGGCGCTCGACTGACTTATCATCAGCCCCGGCATGTTGCTGTTCCGCATCCGTTGCGTTTGGAGAAAAACCCTCAACTCAATATCGAGGCCACCATCTTCCTGATCAACCTTGTCAAAAAGATATGATAACGGCATCGGATCGTGCGAGCCGCGTAGCATGGCGGGGCAGCGAAATGGTCGCAGCGCATCCGACGTCACAATCCAAGGCGAGACGGTGGTCGCAAAGCTTTTGCTGAGAAAAGGCCCAAGTGGCACGGATTCCCAACGTTGGATGTCGCGCGCTGACCAATCATTGAGCAGACAATATCCAGCGATGTGTTTCGGCGCATCCGCTATGTCAATCGTCCTTCCGCTTTGATTGCCGCGACCCATATAAAATCCGAGCTCAAGTTCAAAATCCAAACGATTGGACGCGGCATAACGCGGCGGCTGTCCGCCGCGCGAACCGACTTGGCCAAAGGGTCGATGAATGGGCGTCCCACTTACCACCACTGACGATGATCTCGCGTGATAGGCAACAGGGATCCATTTGTAATTTGGCTGCAATGGGCTGTCGGGGCGAAGGATTGCTCCCGTCGTAGCAGCGTGGTGAATGCCGGCGAAGAAATCGGTGTAGTCGCCAACTAGGACCGGCAGATGCAATGCACAGGTAGATTGATCCACTATCAATGATTGCCGATTGGCCAGAGCTCTCTCCGTCTCAGCTCCATTGTCATCAAGAAGGTTCGCGATCTGTCGGCGAAATTCCGTCAGAATTTCTGGCTCGAGAGCAAAAATCCGATTCAGCGATGAGTCTCTGGCGAGCTCACCGACGGCACGTGCAGACCCCGACAAAAAGCCGAGGTCGGCAGCTCCGGCGACTATTAGCACGCGATCGCCAATCGCAACGCCCAACTGGGGTTTGTGATCAGCACGGCTAAAAATTCCAAAAGGAAGGTTTTGAATCGGAAAGTCGCATCCGTTGCGATTTGCTGTTTGAACCCAGCTTTTGCGATCGCGGACATGCGTTTCGTCAAGAGAATACAGAGGTCACCTATTTGCAAAACTCAACCAACAGGGCGCCTGCGCTTGGTGGGCGACAGCACTCCATGTCTCGCTTCGGTTGTCTAGAGCACCGGACATACTCGTTCGGCATATCGAACAATGCCGAGAATCGAGCTTTGAGGTCGTGATTGCGTTGATATAGTCCGCAAAGAAACAATGCGAAACATAAACACGGAGGTCGACTATGGCCCAATTGGCGGCACCAAAAACACCGGGCGCGAGGCGACCACAGGCCGGCGAGTATCTTTTCGACCTTGCGCAGATCGATCGCTTTAAGGTCGGTTCTGACTACTCGACCACTGCTGCATCCTGCGTCGAGGGTGATCGAATGATGTTCGCTTTGGCGACGATGGCTGCGGGTACTGGCGCCGGTGCTCATTCGCATCCGAACGAACAATGGATTTATATCCTCAAAGGCACTTTTGTCGGCGATGTCGCTGGTGTCCCATTTGAGGCAAAACCAGGGGTCGTGATCTACATCCCAGCGAACACAGTGCATTCCGGCAAAGCGACAGCCGAAGCCGATGTGGTTTTTTTGACGGTGAAAGACAACTCACACAGCCTTCACGGCATCAAAGCCGGGTAGCAAAATTAAACCTTTGCAGGGGAAGAATTGGGTGAAGCAGAAAATTCAGGTGTCCGGACTCGAAGGCGGGTTTCATCCGTATCCCGCGGCGGTCAAACACGCGGGACTCGTGTTTGTCTCCGGCGTACGGTCAACGGGTCGCACGCGTTCTGCCGCCGTGTCCGACATACAAAAGGAACGCTTGACTAAAGAGCAAGGCTACGGCCTCGCGGATCACGATGAGCGCAAGGTTTCGGTAGACTCGTGGGCAACCCACGCCAACCTCGAAACGGTGTTGCGCGCCGCCGGTACCAGCGGCGAACAAATCCTGCGACAACACATCTGGCAGCGGGACAAACGGTTTTTCCCCTGTTACGAGCGCGTCCGTGTTCACTTTCAGGCAACGCCTGCACCGAGCAGCGGACTTGGCGTGGCAGAGGTCATCGGTAACTCGCGCCATTGGATCGGTATAGACGCCATCGCGGTGGTGCCTGGTGAAAACGCAGACCTGCCTGCGCGATCGGTCGTTTCCGCAGTCGACAACCGTAACCTGCCGTCGGCGTCCCACTATTCCCAGGCTGTCAGGTCCGGAGATCTTCTCTTCACCGCCGGACATATCGCCATCAAGACCGCGGAGCCAGGCAAGCCGCTGGTCGCTTCTTTCGACGACATACCCGCTGAAGGACGTTTTCTTGCCACGGGCCGCAGTCACCCCGACAGCCGCGATGGCCCGATCGCCGCACAGAGTTGGTACATTTACAACGAACTGAAAAAGCTACTCGAGGCCGGCGGCGTAGCCTTGTCCGATGTTGTCCTCTCCTCGGTCTTTCTCGCGGATGTTCGCGACTTTGCGGTGTTTCATCGAATTCATCGTCATTTCTTTCCCAGCAATCCTCCCGCCCTCGCGGTGTCCGGATTCAACGAGGTCGGCCATCGCGGTTGCCGAATTGAGATCGAACTCACCGCGCTCGCAAAGGGCTCCAAACTCAAGCGATCTTCGGTGGAATGGTCAGTACCCGCACCATTTGCTGCACCGGCTGGAGTGTCGGTTGGGCCAGTCACCTTTTACTCAGGCATGGTTGGCATCGATCGCGACGGCGATCTGATCAGTGGCGCTGACGGCCTGACCGGAGATGCTCGCGCGTTCGTACGAAGACTTGAGGAAATTGAGACCAAGAAAGGCCTTGCGGCCCAATGTTGGGCGGCCTTTGAGCGCCTAGCCGAGGCGACCAAGTCATCCGGCTCCCAACTTGCCGATCTTCTTAAGATGACGGTGTATGTGAGCAGCCCGCAGGATCTACCGGTATTCGAAGCGGTACGAACGCAATTTATCGACGATGCGGCCCTTCCGGCGCTAGAATGTGTTTGCGTATTTGGTCCGGGACCTGTCGCCGATGCACTCGTTCAGATTGAGGCGATCGGATCGCATTAAGCAATATGCGCAGCGACGGTGGTCACTATGACGGCGGTTGACAACCAACTCCCCGAATTGTCGGTCTACGAGGTCGATCACTTGGGAATTGTCGTCCCCGACCTCACTGCTGCGACGCAACTTTATCGTGATGTGCTTGGCTGCCCGGTCAGCGAACCGCTCACGCCGCCGGACCAGGGCATTGCAATCGTGTTTGTCCGTTTCGGCAACACACGGGTTGAACTGATTACGCCGACCGTTCCCGTATCACCTATCTCGCACGTGCTGGAAAATCACACCGTTAATGCGTTTTTGGAGCGTCAACCGCAGGGCGGACTCCATCACATATGTTATGTGGTGGACGACCTCAAAACGATCTGTGATCGACTGCGTTCGCGAGGAATCCGCGTGCTTGGTACAGGCGAGCCGATCATCGGGGCGAGCGGGCTTCCAATCGTGTTTCTCGACCCGCTAACCGCTGCCGGAACTCTGATCGAGCTCAAGCAGAAAGCACCGCACTGATAAGGCTTGATTTTCGCGGTTCAAAAATGTGACCACAGGTCTTCCTTCCGCGCCAAATCATTGCTGTTACCGTCGAACACTACTCGGCCCGAACGCAGCACTACAGCGCGCTCTACCATTTCAAGCGTTGTGAGGATGTTCTGCTCGACGATAATGATGGTCGTCCCCATCCGCTCATTGATGGCGCGCAGACACGCAAGGGCATTGCGAGCAGCAACGGGAGAAAGCCCGGCAGTCGGCTCGTCTAACAGTAACGCCTTGGGCTTCGTCATTAGGGCCATGCCGATCGCCACCATTTGCTGTTCACCGCCACTCATTAATCCCGATCGTTGCCTCCGCCGCTCCTTCAGAATCGGCAATATCTCGTACACTTCTTCGAACGCCGCATTGTTCGCCCGCATACCTGCAATCCGCAGGCACCGCTCAACGGTCAGGCTTGGAAACACATTGCGCGACTGAGGCACCATAGAAATCCCGAGGCGGACATTGAGGTGAACGAAATCTGGTCGAATGAGCGCGTCGCCGAAATGCACTACACCCGATACTGACTTCACACCGCCGACCAGGCATTTCAACAAAGTTGATTTGCCCGAACCATTGTGACCGAAAATTCCAACTCGAGTGCCTCCACCCACGGAAAGGGACACATCGTGCACGGCGACGAGAGGCCCATAAGATGCCACGAGATCTTTGACCGTAAAGTTGGGCTGCGGTGTCGTCAGAACCTACGCTCCGAAGTAAAGTTCGGTGAGCCGCTTGTCCGCAAGCAGACCGTCGACGCTGCCGACGGCAATGATTTTACCGTTGAACATAAAAGCCGCGCGGTCACACAGATCGCGGATGAAGCCGACATTGTGCTCAATGATACATACGGCCTTGCCGGCTGCTGCTTCCTGGCGGATGACAGCCTTCATGGTGTCATGCACGCGTCCCTCAACGCCTGCCATTGGCTCATCAAGCAACAGGCATTGCCCGTCGTTCATGAGCGCACGAGCAAGACCAACAAGTTTTTGTTGGCCGTACGAGAGCCGAGTCGATAAGGCATTGGCGCGGTGCGCCAACCCAATGCGATCCAGTAGTCGAGCGGCCTGCGCGCGCGCAGTTTCCTCAGCTGCGGCGACCTTCCTGGCACGGAAGATATTGTCGAATAGGGATTCGCCGGGATAGCTCCGATCAGAAATCATTAGATTGTCGAGAATCGAAAGGCTGGAAAAAAGACGCGGGCTCTGCCAGGTCCGCGCGATCCCAAGCCGTGCGCGTCGATACGATGGCAGGCGCTCAATGCGTTTGCCACCAAGCGTAATCTGCCCCGATTGTGGGGTGATGAAGCCGGTCAGCAAGTTAAAGAGTGTAGTCTTGCCGGCACCGTTCGGCCCGATTAGACCGACGACTTCACCCGGTTTGAGCTCGAAGTCGATCGCATCGGCAACGACGATGCCGCCGAAGCGCATGCTCAAGCCCGAAACCTCGAGAATCGGTGTCACCGCATAGCCCCACCGTCAGGAGCTTCCTCTGTATCTGTGCCGCCGCTCCACGCGTCCAACCCGCCTTCTCGTCCGCCGAGCAAACCCTGCGGACGAAGAAAGAGAAAAAGCACTATCAACAAAGTGAAGACGACGCCCTGCATGGGCGCCATCACTGCTACCGGCAGATCAAGAAAGCGGATCGCTTCGGGCAGCGTGGTCAACAGGACCGCACCTAATACCGGACCGGCGATCGTTGCAGCACCTCCAACCACCACCATCGTCAGCAAAGTCGCTGACGAAAATACGCCAAACTGTTCCGGCGTTAGGAAAAGGAAAAAATGCGCATACATCCCACCAGCTAGGCCAGCAAGCCCCGATCCCAGGGCGAACAGCGCAACCTTCATTCGAATGGCATTTCGCCCGAGCGCAGCGAAGGCGTCCTCATCATTCCGCATCGCCGTTATTGCGCGACCATAAGGCCCGGAAACCAGCAGCCAGACAAGTCCCACGCATGCGAGCGCGAGACACCATACGAGTACGGTGAACAATGGATTGCGATAAGGGCCATCAATCAATGACGGAATATTGGCGAGGCCGCTCGCTGCACCCGTGAGTTCGATGTTGTTTATGATGTACAGGAGTCCAAGCTGAAATCCCATGCTGGCTATGACTAGATAGTCTCCGGAAACGCGAAGGGATGGCAAAGACACAAACACGGAGGTAGCCGCCGCAGCGAGTGTGCCGAGCACGATAGCGAGAGGAATTGGTGCGCCGAGCCTCTGCGCGAGAAGTGCCGACACGTATGCCCCGATGGCGTAAAAGATCGGGTGCGCGACGCTTACAAGCCCGCCGTAGCCGAGAATGAGATTAAACCCGCTAGCGAGGATTACGTTGATCGCAGCGAAGATCGCGATAATGTAAAAATAATTCATCATCGCAAGGCTTGTCCGTTTTTTGACTCTGGCGGCGATGAGACAGCGGCGTCGCGACGCGGCGCTTCAACGCGCGTGACCTTTCGCCAAGGTCGTTTCAACACAACACCCGACGGGAAGAGGAGAATCGTGACGAAGATCAGCACGTAAATAATCATGATCTGCCACGTTGAGCTGATGAACAGGATGCTGAAGGTCTGGATCATCCCAAGAACAATGGCCGCCGTCCCCGCAGCAAAGACATTACCGATCCCGGCAAGAATAGTGGCGATGACAGCGAGAACCAGGAATTGATTGAGCGGCGTCGCCGGGTACATTGGCAATCGTGTGCCGACAAGATACATGCCGGCTGCGACTAGAACGGCCGCAAGCACCATTGAAATCGCGTATGCACGACCAAGGCCAATACCATAGACCTCTGCAAGCTCGGAATTGTCAGCCACAGCAGACAGGAACTGGCCGTCCTTGGTAAAGCGTAGGAACGCGGCGAGGGCCAAAGCAAGCAATATGGTCACACCAAGCGCGCGCAGATCCCAGTGGCTGATTGCGATTGGGCCGACAAGAAAGACCGGCGACATGATAGAGGCGTAAAGCGTTTTCGGGTCGGCGCCGAATATCATCTCCCCCAGATAAATGGCGCACTGCGATATCGCGATCGTGAAGATAAAGTATGTTAGGACCGACGATCGCCGATTGCGAAATACACGGAACCCGAACCACTCGAGCGCAAGGCTAACCGCAATCGTCACAACGATTCCAAAGCCGATGCCAGCGAGCGGTGGCAAGGCCCACCATTGCAGCGCCACATACATCGAGAAGTAGGCGAAGACCATAATCCCCGCCTGGCCGAAATTCCAAACCCTATTGACCTTGAGGACGAGCGCGAACGCGACCGCAAAAAGATAGTAGAAGGTCGAAGTTGCTAAGCCGGTCCACGCCAATTGACCGACAAGTTCCCATGAAAAATCCACAATCGGGCCCGCTTCTCTCGTGCTCGCGGACCCGCATGCCCGCGAGCATTGTTTGATCGGTCCGTGGATTACTGCTTACCGATCACCTGGAATTTGCCATTTTTGACTTGCCAGAAATAGGTCGGCGAATCCACCGTGTGATCTTCATTGAACGTAATGCGAGTCGTTAACGGTAGATCGAACGACTTGATGTCGAGAAGCGCTTTGCGCAGGTTTTCGCCGGTTAGCGGTAGATTGCGATCCAGAACCCACTTGTAAAGCGACGCAATGATGTACGGCGCATCGTGGAAGTATTGAGTGTAAGGCAACCCTATTGGTTCGCGCTTGAAGGCCTTTTGCCAGCGATCCAGATATCCTGCGACGTTGGGATTATCCTCGACGGACGGCGCCATCGCCGTCACGATAATTCCTTCTGCACCCGCTCCTACTTCCTGGATCATCTTTGGATTGAATGCGGTCTGGAAACTCGTCACTTGAGTATTCAAGCCGAGCTGACGCATCTGCGCCACGAGAGCCGTGAAGTCGCTGACGTTGCTGTGAATGTGAATTGTGTCTGGGTTAGCCGTGCGCACCTTCAGGACAAGCCCTGTAAAGTCCGATCTCGTTTCCTCGTAGGAATCATTGACAACGACTTCGCCGCCGGCCTTTGTGAACGCTTGCGCAAATACTTTTGCTCCTTCGATGCCAGTCTCGTGATTGACGTACAGGACCGCGGCGCGCTTCTTTCCTTGCTTCTGCACCATGTAGGCGCCGAGCGCCTTCATATCGACGTCCGCAAGCGGAAACATTGTATAGACGTAGTCGCCAAGATTCTTAACGTCAGGCGAGTTGGCACCGACGCTAAGCATGAGCACTTTTTCTCGATTGGCGATTGGTGCAACGGCCTTGACCACACTGCTAAACGCGGTGATGAACACGGGTACTTTGTCGACGCTTATAAACTTATTGACAACAGCGATGCCGACATCAGGCTTGGTCTGGTGATCAGCAATAATTGCCTCAAGCTTGCGGCCGTTTACGCCGCCCTTTGCATTGATATCTTCGACGGCCCATCGAACCGCTTGCATTTGGTCGAGTCCGAAAATAGCGGAGGGACCGGTCAACGGATCCGCAACGCCGAACTTCAGCGTTTCTTGCGCCGAAACTCCGCTTCCTGCCAAAACCTGTAGAGCCGCGGCGATCGCAGCAGCCCAGATTAAAAATTTTTTCGAGCTCCCGGCAAAGCTCAACCAAAGCTGATTTCTTCCAGAAGGGATAGTCGTTCTGATCAACTTATTTGCCATGTCCATTCTCCAACCAAAAGAAATACTGGTCATTTGTTGTGGTGTTTACTGAGTGATCTGCTCTCCAGCCTTCTCAGGGATTTTGTTTAGGTAGTTTTCCAATGCCGGACGTAGCTCGAATCGACGGACCTTTGCTTCGTCGATCTCCACTCCGAGGCCCGGCTTGTCGATTGGGTGTATTCGCCCGTTACGAACTACGATCGGCTCCCTAACAATGTCATCTACCAGATAGTTGTTGGTGACACTCAGGCCCCATGTCACGCCGCCAACCGCCGTCGCGACCGACAAGGTGGCAGCATTTGCCACACTCGATTCGCCGAACTTGCCCGATAGATTGACATTGCCTCCCAGTGCGCGACACAGGTGAATTGCCGATAAGCACCGGGTGATGCCCTCAAGTTTCATTATCTTGAACGCACCACCGGTAGCGGCGCCGCATTCAATCAAATGGCGAATATCAGCGACGTCGTGAATCGATTCGTCCGCGCCAATTGGAACTGAACTTGCGTTTGCAACGCGTACCATACCGTCAATGTCACCGGGTGCGACCGGCTGTTCAAGGAAATCCGGCGATGCCGATTCGGTAAGTTTTACGAACCGCACCGCCTCGGCTGCAGTCCAGCCACCATTGGCATCTGCACACACGAGTGCGCGGGGACCAAGCGTCTTGCGCATCTCTACGAGGGTCGCGGCCTCTTCTGCCAAGTCGCCGTTAGCGACCTTAAGCTTAAATGCCATGAAGCCATCTGCGCTCAGTGCGGCCACATCGGAAAGATCACGGGTCCTATCACTGTTACCGATCAAAGTGAGGCAACCGAACTCACTTTGAGTACCTTCCACCCAAGAGCCGATAAAGGGGAAGCCCATAATCACGCGCGACGGCGTCGTAGAGCGCAACATCAACCGCGGCTTTAGCAGCCGCATTACCTACAATTGCGTGGTGAATAACCCCACTGAGCGCGCCAAGGTCGCGGGCGTCCTTTCCAACAATGGCATCAGATAGCACCTCGATAGCAGCCAGAATACTTGGAATTGTCTCACCGGTTAGAAAGGGCGCCACCGGTGCCTCGCCATGACCTGCAAAACGACCAGTCGTCTCCAGCCGAACAAGAACGGTTTCCGAGAAGGTAAACTTGCGGCCAGCCATCAGCAGTGGCTTTTTGAAGGGAATACCGAGCGGAACAGCCTCAACGCGTGTAATCTTCACGGTTCGACCCACTTTTCGGCTGTCTGTGTCATGTCACGCGGCAACATTTACTCCGTTCGGCACGCGATAGCCGCTGGCGTTTTCGCTGAAGGCGGGCCATTCACAAGAAGTAACGTTCCGGCTTTCGTGAGTAGCAGGTAAGGACTGAGCCAAAAACAACTGTTGCGATATAAGTCATATTCATTTGGAGCATAGGACAGATTTTACGACGCTTTTGCCTTCTTGTTCCGTAGACGGCCGCGCTTGACGGCCTTTGGAATGGCAGACTTCTTCGGACGAACCGGCGGCACCACTCGCCTCTCGTGAGGCTGCAGTTCTATCTCGGCGAGTTTTTCAACGATCAATTCGCGAACGGCCTTGACCGCTGCGGATAGAGGTCTGCGCGCATTCACGGCAACAACAAAGTCGCGCGTAATGGTTGGATCGACGATCGGCATAACTCCAAGATCACCACTCTGTGATTCAGCGTGCACGGTTGCGTACGGCAAAATCGAATAGCCAAATCCTCGTTTGATCATCTCCTTAATGATCGTGATGCTGTCGAGCTCCATGACGTAGTTAAGTTTAATTCCACGTGGCTCAGTCCATTGATCAATCAGTCGCCGGAACCCGTGCGCGATTAAAAGTGGAAGCTTTGCAATGTCAGCGAGCGCAATTTTGCCTTTGCTGGTAGGCATATTGTCGGCGTTACCGACCAAGACCATGTGCTCCCGCGCGAGAAGAGAGGTGTGAAGCGTCAATACCTTTCCAGGGTCAGTCATAAGCGCAACGTCGATCTTAGCAACGTTGAGCCACTCCTCGAGAAAAACGCTAAGACCCTCGGTGACGCGCAATTCAACCTTGGGCAAACGCGTACGACACGCCTCCATCAAGAGGGGCGCAAGTGACGGCGATATAGACTGTGGCATTCCAACAATCACTTTGCCGGACGGAATGTCCGCGGCACGAGATACTTCCTCTCGCATTTGCTCAACAAATGCGAGCACCAACTCGCCCATCTGCATTAAGGCTACGCCGGCATCCGTTGGTACGACACCACGCGTGGTACGAAACAACAGTTGTGTACGGAGTTCGTCCTCCAGCGATTGAATATGACGACTCAATGCAGGCTGCGCGACGTTGAGGACACGTGCAGCCTTGGTAAAGCTGCGCAGGCTTGCAACATGGATGAAGTATCTGATCTGGCGAAGTTCCATGGATACAGGTCGTTGTTCGCGGCTCGTAAAACACCTAGAGTCTTATACCACTTGTTGCGAAGAGAACCTGCGTGCTCTTTGATCGATGCGACCACCTCGCGATACTAGAGCTCTTTTTTCAACCGCGAGATCAATTCGGCATGCTTCCTGCCTGCGCGTCGCGTGTCTATTCCTGCGTAAAAATTTATCGTCGTCTGCATGTTTTTGTGACCCATGAGCTGTTGAACCAGTGGATAGGCGCCGGGACTTCCATCCAAAAGCAGCTTTGCCGCCAGATGCCGGAACTGATGCGGTGTTAGCCTCACACCAACATATTTCAGCACGGTCTTTTCGATCGAAAGCGCAACTGCGGCTTGCGACCTGCGCTTGCCAGTCCACGTGACGAATAGATGGGTTGCACGTATCCCGGTTATGTTGGGGACCATCTCGCTTCGGTACGTAGCAATCCGATCCGACAACGGCTGCGGAAGCTCAAATTCCAACGCGATGCCGTTCTTGGTTTCGCTTTCGCCAATAACTATCCAAGCCGGTTTTTCGTAACCATGCGGCCAGCGAAGATGTTTGTCGAAACAGAGGACCGAAAGGTTACCCATCCGTAAAGGCGCCACCAGTAATATTTCAATTGCGAGGGCGGCTTGCAGTTCGACAAAGCCGCGACGCGATGTCTTGAGGTCACTCGCCGTCCGGCGCCAGAGTTTGTCCGGAAGATTGAGCAGACGCGCCAGCAGCCGTGCGTCGTCAAACTTTCTCAGAAAGTTTTTATTCTTGTCGGTGAGCCCGAATTTGATCTGCCCGAGTTTTCGCCGGGTTGCCTTGAGTGTCTGCAGTTGGACGTCTGGAACCTTGGCCCACTCTGCCGCGATCGCAACCAATGATCCGGCAACGCCGTGTGTGTAAGCCGAAAGCGTGCGCCCTTCCGCCTCCCATTGATAGCGAAGTATTTTTTTGAACATGTCTATTTCAACGAGAGAGCTGAGGTTGACGAGATCGCCGCTGCTCACCCCTGCTGCAATCGCCGCCGTAACGGCCGAGTGAACGTGGTCCTTACGCAGGGCCAAGGTGCCTTTCTTAAGCGCTGTGCCCCGGGCATTCTCATCGAGAGGATCGGGAACCGAAGCCCATTTAAGGTACTGATCCACATCGTCGCGAAACGAGCTCGGCAACTCGCTCCACGGGAAGCGAGGTGGTCCGTGGCGGATTTTTGTAACCGCTATCGGTTGCAGGCCTTCGTTTGGCAGGCAGCCAATAAGCGCATTCCATGATCGCACGATATTCTGACGCAGTGTGATGATCTTTCTGACAAGGGTTCCCTCGAGCAGTTCAGCAATAAACTGATCGAGCACCGCCTTGGTGACGTCTGTCGGACCGATCTGCCGCTCGCTCGCCCAGCGCGCGAAGCGCGAGAGCCCGTGCCGCAAGTACGGCGCTCTTGCCTTGTCAAACAGCGCGAGCCACGTCTCGCTCATTTCGACCGATGCGGTCTTGACCATCGGCAGCAGACCGGAGCCGGCAATCGCAGCCGCGAGATCGCTGCGCAGGTTGGCCCATCGTTTACGCGATACCCTGGCCTGGATTGGCACCATCAGGTCGAGGACAGCCCGGATGGCGGCGAGCTCGAGGGGAATGAGAGATGGTCGATTGTCGGTCAGCGCCGCGAAGCAGTTGACCGCGGAGCGCAGATCCCGCCGCCGCGTTGGCGACAGGGATGGATTGGCATCGAGGCCATCGAGGACGTCCTGAAGCGTCGCGCCGGCTTCCGGCTTAGTATGCATGTTCATGACGGTGACGTTTCATGTCGTGGGTTGACGGGTGTGGACTGAAGCGGACCAAGGCTGACTTTCGGGAACACTATCAGGGAATAAATGGGACGATTATTCCAACGGTGTTTTCCCGAAAACTCGAAATATGCTGACACAGCGTGACTTTCTGGGACTTGTGTAGCCGTGCGATTAGAAACGGCGATGGCTCGCGATGAAGGCGTTGAGATCGCTTTCCGCGACCCGTACCAAGCCACCAAAGCGGTGCGTGACGAGATCGCCGCACTTGACCCACCGCCGAACAGTGCGCGTCGACACGCCTACTATCTGCGCAACGTGGGCGATGGTTAAGAACCGCTTCACGTTGGAAGCGCGGACTTCCTCCACACGTATAGGATCGCTGCCGCCGATGAGGACCTTGTGCATCATCGCGACCGACCCTGCTTTGCAAGGCTTGCAATAAATTCTTCGATGGCCTCTGCGGGTATCAGGCGCCGGCGACCAATCGTCACCGTCTTGAGCTTACCTTCCTTGACCAACTCGTAGATCGCGGTGCGCCCGATCCCAAGTTCATACATCGATTGTTTTATTCCCAGTAGGCGCGGCAAGCTTCTGCTACCGACGCCTTTACGATTCACTGCGAGCGTTTCGCGCACTGTTATCTCCTATTGAGTTTCCGAACTCGCCGTAACTCGCACGTACTCCGGCGAAAACAGATTTAGGAGATAGTCCAGGCGATTGGTGTCTCACAAAAACTATTTGAAGAGACACTTCCGGTACTTCGGTTGAAATGCAGCTTTGTGATCTACAGCGTCTTGGAGCGCAAACGGATAAAATCAGCTACTTTCTGTGGAAATCCTTCGCTTGCGACATACCTGCGGTCTTCTTCAATAAGCTGTAGAAAATCGCGATCTGCGAGCCAACGCGCCGCAGTGCTCCAACTCACTCCGACAAGTGTCGCTAGCTTGCGTGATGATATCTCTTCGTTGCTGTCAAAGTGCTGCGCCGCTCTAAAGGCGGCATTTTCCCTTTGCTCCCGAGCCCTCGCTGACTTTTCTAAATCGGGACTAGGACCGCAAAGGCGGTCACGAACGAGTACTATTAGTGAGGATGGGATTCCGACATTATTGCGCTTGTTCCATTCCATGGATTCCAACATTATAACAATCAAATAGTCGACGAGTGCATCGCTTATTGCGCCACGACGCCGATCAATGTGTCCTTGGCCACTTTTGGGAATCTTCTCCCTGGCAACTATGCATTCCATTAGTCTGAGCGAAAGCTCGTCGACGTCTGGTTCGTAAGCGTCCAAAACGCCCGCAACCAGTTTGGTATCGATCGCTAATTTTTGAAGCTCAGAATCTAACTGAAAGAGAGTTTCAAGGCCGCCAAAAATGGCGGCATCGAGTTCAACGTTTGGAAAATTTCTTCGAACCGCGAGATAGTTTTCAACAGTTGGAAATTCTGTGTAGTTATCAACCACACTTTTAAAATAATTGTAGCTCTGACTCGATTTGAAGAATTTGCCTAGTTGTGTATCGCGGTCCGATTTTTTCAGCCATGAAGGATGAATCCGAGGTTTTTTTCTCCACGCCGCTGACCTTGACAGAACAGGTCTTTCAAAGTCGCTGCGGGCCTTGGGCGCTCGCTTATTATTGTTTCTCCGAGGCTTTAGTTTTCCGCGCTTCATGCCCGCTACAATAATATTATCGAGAAACTACGCATCTGCAATTTCGTGAAGTTGTTCGCGCCATTTTTGAGAAGATGTGGATGCAAGCAATGAGGCCCTGATTTCGTTCTCTAAATTTAGATATATGATGACATGGGATCGGATGTCTTCGTATAGCCCCTTAACCTCGGTTATTTCCTTTTTCTTGAAATCAAAGCAAAGGGTTTTGTCTTCTATGGCAATGTTCAGCTGTGCAGCAATTTTTTCTTTGGAATTGTAGTGCCATGGATCGTGAATTATTCGGTTGCGCTTGCGGATCATTGAATTTGTTGCCGCATCGAATTGGTTTATTTTTTTGATAAGTTCTGGGGATCCATCGCGTAGCCGCACAAGGCCAATTAACGTTCGCAATCTTGCCCCAGCATTTGATAGCTGGGTTGTTATACAAGCAAGCAGCATATGCTGGCCTTCGGCCAAATCCCATATTAGCCGGTCCATTTGAAATTCCATGGTTGCCCACGCAGATGCAACCCGCCCGACTTCGGTGTAAAACGGATTTAGTTCTATTATTCTGGCGTAGGGGTCTGCCGGCTTTTCCATGGGATCACCGATGGCTAAATCTGAGAAAGAATTACGGATACGACAAGCTATCCTGCTGGATGGGTATCACCAGTCCGGCGTTACGCAATTGGCCTAGATAGTTAGACCACATTTGCATCATGTATACTCTTTCGGACCAGTACTCGGCACCGTGTGTATATGCGCGCCGAACGGAATTCTGTTCGTCGTGGCCAAGTTGACGTTCGATTGCATCGGGATTCCATCGACCCATCTCGTTAAGTCGGGTTGCGGCCATTGCGCGAAACCCATGCGCCGTCATTTCCTCGGGCCCATAACCAAGCCGGCGCAAAGCAGAATTCAATGTATTCTCGCTTATGGGACGGAGAACACTGCTTACAGACGGAAAAACCCAACGCCCATCCCGCGTGATTGTTTTTAGCTCCTTGAAGAATCGCGACTGCCTGGGTCGCGAGAGGTACTCGATGCGGACGCCGCATTTTCGTTTTCTCGGCGGGGATGAGCCATTCTGCCTTCTCTAAATCGAACTCCTTCCATTCGGCGTGGCGTAGTTCACCAGGCCGCACAAACAAAAGTGCAATGAGACGAAGAGCAGCATGGGTTGTAGGCTGCCCATCGAACCCGTCAACAGCGCGCAGTACAGCGCACCGATTGCCTTCGGCTCTGTGATGGTGGCGCGGTGTTTCACCTTGGGCGTCGTCAGAGCGCCGCGCAGATCGACGGATGGGTCACGTTCAGCTCGTCCTGTAGCAATGGCATAGCGAAAGACCATGCCACAGGTGCTACGCAATCGCCGCGCGGTCTCATAATTTCCGCGTGCTTCGATTTTTCGCAGGACGTTGAGGAGCTCTTGCGCGGTGATTTTGCTGATCGGACGATCGCCAATGTCGGAAAAAGCGAACCCAAGAAGCCAACTCGTCTTCGTAAGTGTCACCTCGGCCCGGCCCTTCCCTCCGCATCTTGTCTAGAAGCTCGTCAGCGACGAGCCGAAAGGTCACGACCGTGGCTTGCTTCTCGAGTTTTCTCTGAACTGATGGATCGACGCCGTCGGCAAGATGTTTTCGAGCGGCATCACGTTGCGCACGTGCATCAGAAAGGGAAATCGTCGGATAGGCACCGAAGGCCAGCAGCTTTTGCTTGCCGGCAAACCGGTAGGCGAGCCGCCACAACTTTGTTCCGCTTGGCTGGATGAGCAGAAAGAGGCCGCCTCCGTCAGAGAGTTTGATCGCTTTCTGTGGTGGCTTGGCGTTGCGAATGGCGATGTCGGTGAGCGGCATGCCGTTGCTCTCGGTCAGCTGTTGGTATCGGCGAGACGCCGGAAAACCCGATACCAACAAAAGTACCAACAAAATGTCCGGCTGCACGCGATCATGCCAGAACAAATGTGAACGCGAAATTGCTTATCGACTTGTTTTTGCTGGATTTTCAGACGTGTGCGAACATCTGCGAACACGATGTGGTGCCCAGGGGCGGAATCGAACCACCGACACCATGATTTTCAGTCATGTGCTCTACCAACTGAGCTACCTGGGCGCCGGGCCGGCCCGGACGGGCCGCTCAGCAAAGCGCGGGGCGTTATAGAGGCTCGAATCCACACTGTCCAGAACGCCTCTTTCGAAGCTAGGGCTTGAGGCCGATAGACGCGCGGAACCGCTCTTTCAGTGCAACGCCATCACGCAATGGGAGCACGCGGGGTGGTTCATCGGCTGCAATTTGAACGCGAGCGAATAGCGTCTCTCGAAGATTTTTCAGCCGGTGGGCAAGGTCCGCCAGCTCGTTTTCATCCCTTACATCGAGGCGAGTTGGAATACCGCAGGCGCCCGCCACCCCGATGAGATCGACCCCGGCTTGCGTGTGGCTCGGCTGCATGCCGGTTTCGCCATAGACACCGTTGTCGAAGACAATGATCGCGAGATTGGGCGGGCATTTCGTTCCTATGGTGGCGAGCGCACCGAGGCCCATCAGCATCTCGCCATCACCCGTTATCACGGCAACTCGCCGGCTGGGTTGGGCCAAGGCAAGGCCCAGACCGATCATGGCAGCGCCGCCCATGGCGCCCCAAAGATAGAAATTCTGATCGTTGTCTCCGGCCGCCGCTGCGTCCCAGGCTGTCGATCCAAGACCCGGGATAACCAGAAGGTCATCACCCCTGTCGGCGAGCAGCGTTGCCATTGCGGCGCGGCGTTCGAGCGTCATTTGGTCCACACCTTCCTGCCGATCAATTGCTGCGACAGGATCACTGCGGCAATTCGTTCCTCGCCGAAGACGTGTTGAACGGCGCGCTGGGCAATACCCGCCACCTCGCCCGGTTCATTCGCGCGGTAGATTTCTGCCTCACACAGTTCGAGCACGGGATCGATGATCGACCCCATCGGGACCTGCCAGGGATTGAACTCCTCCCACTCGCCGCGCATCGTGATCAGCATCAGCAAAGGAAACCGACAGGTCCGCGCCAGCGAGAGCATGTTGATGCAGTTGCCTACGCCACTCGATTGCATCAGCAGCGCGGCGCGGTCGCCCCCCAGCCAGGCGCCCGCCGCCATCGCAACGCCCTCCTCTTCCGTCGTGAGGGCGACATCGCGGATTTCGCTGTCCGCGCGGCATCGGTCTATCAGGCGCGCGTGTCCGGCGTCGGGGACATAGGCGACCTGCCTGATGCCTCCGTGCTTGAGCGTCTCGAACAGGCGGTCTGGCCAGTCAGCGGGCCGCGCGCTCATTTCTCGCCCGCCTCCCCTTCAGCTGGCCGTTCGCCGTCCTCGTCTTCATCGTCCTTTGCAGGGACTGCGTAGACGCCAGACAGCCAGCGATTGAGATCGATATCCGCGCAACGTTTGGAACAGAAAGGCTTAAAGGCCAGCTCGACAGGTTTGCCGCAGATCGGGCAGGTACGCACAGTCGGCGTCTTGCGGTCGATCTCATTCATAGGCGAATCCCGTGCGGTGCCTTAGACCGCATTCAACCAGCCGAAGCGCGTTGGATAGCCCTCACCGCCCAGCAGCGCGGTGACTTCATAAAGCGGCAGGCCGACGACATTGGTATATGAGCCGACGACCTTCACGATGAAAGTGCCGGCGATCCCCTGCGCCGCGTAGCCGCCGGCCTTGCCGCGCCATTCACCCGAGGCGAGATAGGCCTCGATATCTTCTTCCGACAACCGTTTGAACCGCACGCGCGTTTCCACCAACCGCTGGCGGAACGCTTCTTTGGGAGTCACCAGACAGATAGCGGTGTAGACGCGATGATTGCGTCCTGAAAGCAGACGCAGGCATTGCGCCGCCTCGTCGAGCAATTCTGCCTTGGGAAGAATGCGCCGACCGACTGCGACAACGGTATCGGCAGCCAGAATAAAGGCACCACGCAGTTCGTCGTCCAAATTCACATTTGCCAGCGCCGTCGTGGCCTTGGCATGGGCAAGCCGCGTGGCGTAAGCGCGCGGAATTTCACCGCGATGCGGGGTCTCATCGAGGTCCGCGGGCTTTAGCGCATCGGGCTCGATCCCGGCCTGATTGACCAAGGCAAGCCGTCGCGGCGAGCCGGACGCAAGTACGAATTTGGGGCGACCGATCATCTGACCGCGAAATGATAATGCGTTGGAGTGCGTTGTGGATGGGCGCGAAAACTAGCGGAACGGACCGAATATAACAACCCGACCCGACAAAGCGATATCATTCGTTGCCGCCGCGAGACCGCGCGAAGCGCTCGCGAATGCGGGCCATCAGTTCGTCCCGGACCTCACGATACGCACCGAGGCGTTGCTCACGATTGCCTTCCGCAACTGTCGGATCCAGGGTCGGCCAATATTCGACTTCTGCCGCTATTTTGCGGGTCAATTCCAGTGCCTTGTGATGAGCCGGCGGTGACAGCGTCACGATCAGATCGAAATTGAGGCCTTCCAGGTCTTCGAGTTCCTCGAACGTCATCGGCTTGTGTCGGGATATATCGATACCGATCTCCTGCATGGCGGCGACCGCAAAGGGATCAAGCTCACCCTTCTGAACGCCGGTCGACCCGACATAGACATTCGCTCCGAACATCTCTCGAAGCAAACCGGCAGCCATTGGCGAACGCACTGCGTTCATACCGCAGGCAAATAATACCGCGTGGGGGCGCGAGGAGCGCTCGGACGCGGACATGCTCGTCTTATTCCCCGAGCATGACGTCGCCCGAAAACAGGCAACCGTTCTTGAGGATCATGCTCTAGCCCTTCCAGTGCAGCACACAGATCAAGGTGAACAGTCGACGCGCGGTATCGAGATCGACCATCACTTTTCCCTTGAGTCGTTCCACCAGAATACGCGAACCGTCGTTGTGAATGGCGCGCCGGCCCATATCGATCGCCTCGATCTTGTCGGGAGTCGCTGTTCGAATCGCCTGATAATAACTGTCGCAGATCATGTAGTAGTCCTTGACGATCCGGCGCAGCGGCGTCAGCGAAAATAAATGCGCCACGACGGGCGCGTTGTTTTCGAGCCGAATGTCGAAAACCAGGCGATTGCCATTTATGCTCAAGTGAAGCGTGTAAGGCCCGTCGTCATGCCCGATCGGTGCAAACGAGTTTTGCTCGAGAAGATCGTAGATCGCGACTTGACGCTCGTGCTCGACATCCGGATTGGATCGACCGATCGATTCTTCATCGAGAACCACCGCGACCAGGCGTCGCTTTGCACCAGCCGGCGTTGGTTTCGCTGCACTCATTTCTGATTCAGGCGGATCGCCACGGAACGAGCGTGGGCGCCCAAGCCTTCGGCTTCCCCAAGGGCGATCGCAGCCGGCCCAAGAGCGCGCAACTGTTCCGGTCCACATTTGAGCAAAGAGGTGCGCTTCATGAAGTCGAGAACGCCGAGTCCGGAAGAAAATCGAGCAGAACGCGCAGTGGGGAGAACGTGGTTGGAGCCCGCCACGTAGTCGCCGATGGCCTCCGGAGTGTAAGCACCGATAAATATGGCCCCCGCGTTGCGGATTCCGGCAACAAGTGGAGCGGTATCGGCGGCGACAATCTCAAGATGCTCGGGCGCAAGTTCGTCGACCAGGGCGATCGCATCCGCAAGCTTCGGTACAACGATAACCGCACCGAAGTCCTTCCATGAAGCCGCGGCGATATCCGACCGTGACAGAGTTCTCAATTGCGACTCGACGGCACTTTCGACCCGCGACGCGAGTGCCGCATCGTCGGTGATCAGAATCGATTGCGCGCTGGCATCGTGCTCGGCCTGCGCCAGAAGATCCGCCGCGATCCAATCGGCATTGCCTGTCTTGTCGGCCAGGATCAGGACCTCGGATGGCCCGGCGATCATATCGATACCGACCTTGCCGAATACCAGCCGCTTGGCGGCTGCGACATATGCATTGCCCGGCCCGACAATCTTGGCAACGGGCGCAATGCTTTCGGTGCCGTAAGCGAGTGCAGCTACTGCCTGTGCACCGCCAATGCGATAGATCTCGTCTACACCGGCGAGTTTGGCCGCCGCCAGCACCAAGGGGTTAAGTTTGCCGCCAGGCGCCGGAACAACCATCGCCAGCCTTGGAACGCCGGCAACCTTGGCCGGCACCGCATTCATGAGGACCGACGATGGGTACGCCGCTGTGCCACCCGGCACATAGAGACCAACCGCCTCGATCGCCGTCCATTTGGTACCCATCTCAACGCCGAGAGGATCAACGAAGCTGTCGTCGGAAGGTTTCTGGCGCCGGTGATAGGTCTCGATGCGGTCGCGGGCGACCTTGAGAGCCGCCAACGTTTCCTTCGGGCAGCCTTTCTGAGCGTCCTCAATTTCGGCTGTGGTTACGCGCAAACCCGCTTTTGCAAGGTCGACCCGGTCAAATTTGGCGGTCAGTTCAAGGAGTGCCTTGTCGCCTCGCGCGGCCACGTCGGAAACAATGCCGCGCACGACGTTCTCCACGTCCTCGGCCGCCTCGCGTTTAGTGGCGAGAAGGCTTCGAAAACGCTTTGGAAAATCCGCGCTTTGGCTGTCCAGACGGAGGGGCATGACCTGTTCCTGCCGGATTCTGACCGGTCGACAGGTCAATGGGTGATGCGCGCCTTGCCGTCAACCCTGCGCAAAGGCCGAAAGATCGCAAGATTAATGGCGTTCGGACTTCGTCGCGGGCTCATCAAGCTCGGCATGGCAGGGACAGACTGAAGTCGACCAAGTCGGGCCGAGATCGGCCAACTCCGCCTCCAGACATTCGACCTCGAGCCGCAAAGTTGCGCCGCCGGAAAAGCTCAGAATTATGACCCCGGATGGGGCGTCGGCTTCCTGAAATTCGACCGCCAGCAGATTGAGGACTTCATCCTTGCGCGTCGGATTCACGTGCTGGCATTTGCACGACAAAACCCGCTCGAAACGCAGGGCCGCCCTGCGGCGCCGGTACTCACTATTATTTGTCTTTGTCTTCGTATTTGTTTTTGTATTCGTGTCGCGCGTACTTTCCCAATCGAAGCGATTGAGCGCGATGACCAGACGCTTCTCCCCGGGCCGCCAATAGACATCCGCTACCTTTACCACCGCATCTTGCAGGTGGGTCGAAGCGACCTCGAGATCCTCCTCGTCAAGGACCGCGAATTTTAAAACGTCCATGGCACCGCACTCCCTTCCCGGTAATTAGGCAAACCCTCGTCGTGGTGCAAGGTCAGCGATCCGGAAAAGCGGGCTCAAGACCAGCGGCAACCCAGCGAGGACGCGTTGCCGGATCGGTGAGTTTGCGCAACAGGGCTTCGGCGTCTGGACGCGCGATGGCCTGAGCGTGAATGGCCGCTGTATACGTGTTGGCTATATGGAGGTCCCCGGGCAGAGGGCCGACGACCCGGGCGCCTTTCACAGGCAGAACCTCACTGATGAAAGTCGTGCCGATCTCCGCGCGGCCTTCAGCGATCGATGTGGTGACATCGTGGCCGCTCTTTCCGAGCACCGCCTTCTTGTTGATCGCGTCAGCGATACCGAGTTTCTCGAGGAGCGCGGCAAACATGATGCCACCCGATCCGCCCGCCTTCGGATCGGTGTAAGCGACAGACCGCGCGTTGAGGAAAGCCCGCTTGAATGCTTCCGGCGTCGAAATGTCCGGAACCGGCCCACCTTCGCGTATGACCACGCCGGTCACCGTGCGGCCGACGTCGACGACGCTGTCGGCCACCACGAGACCGAGCTTCGCCAGTTCGGCGATTGCAGATTCAGACAAGACGACGAGATCGGCGGTCTCGCCATCCTTGATGCGCTCGCGCAGAGACCCCGCCGTTCCGAAATTGAGATTCAGTTTGTTGCCACCATCGCGTTCGAACTCGGCGCCGAGCGCCGATACCACAGACTTCACGGCACCCGCGCTCATGACCTTGATTTCAGCCACGTGACCTCCATTTTTTTGTTGGACGCGATCGTGGCCGAGCAAAAGCGGTTCGTCTAGGCGCTGATACGTTCAATGACCGCGCCGCAACGCACGAGTTTGTCCTCGAGTTGCTCAAAGCCGCGATCGAGATGATAGACGCGGTTGACCATGGTCTCGCCCTCGGCTGCGAGGGCAGCAATTACAAGCGATACCGACGCACGGAGGTCTGTCGCCATGACAGGCGCGCCCTTGAGGCGATCGACGCCCTCGATCGTTGCGGTCTCGCCGTCAAGCTGAATACGCGCGCCGAGTCGCGCCAGCTCTTGTACATGCATGAAGCGATTTTCGAAGATCGTCTCTGTAATACGGGACGTCCCTTCGGCGCGCGTCATCAATGCCATCAACTGCGCCTGCAAATCGGTCGGGAACCCTGGAAATGGCGCGGTTGTCACGTCGACCGGCGCAAGCCCCCCACCGTTGCGGGCGACGCGAATTCCTTCGTTGGTCGATGTGATCGTGACGCCTGTCAGGCCCACCACATCCAACGCAGCCTGGAGCAGCTCCGGACGTGCGTGCTGCAAAAGCACATCGCCGCCGGTCATCGCCACAGCCATCGCGTAGGTGCCGGTCTCGATTCGATCGGGCAACACCGCATGCCGCGCTCCGTGCAGCTTCGCTACACCTTCAATCACGATGCGCGAGGTGCCGGCGCCCGAAATCTTTGCGCCCATCTTGTTGAGGCAGTCAGCGACATCGGTGATTTCCGGCTCGCGCGCCGCGTTCTCAATGACGGTGGTGCCGTTCGCGAGCGATGCCGCCATGACCGCAGTGTGCGTGCCGCCAACCGTCACCTTCGGAAAAACGATCTCCCCGCCACGCAAACCTTTCGGTGCGCGCGTGATGACATAGCCGCTTTCGATCTCGATTTCGGCGCCGAGTTTTTCCAAGGCCAGGATAAGCAAATCGACGGGACGCGTGCCAATGGCGCAGCCGCCCGGCATTGAAACCTTGGCCTCTCCCATTCGCGCCAGCAGAGGCGCCACCACCCAGAAGCTTGCCCGCATCTTGGAAACGAGATCGTAGGGCGCCGTCGTATCCACAATATGTTTTGCGGAGATGTGGATGGTACGGCCTTGATTGGGGTCGTCACCCGGCCGCTTGCCGGCAATCATCACATCCACGCCGTGGTTGCCGAGAATGCGCTGCAACTGGATGACGTCGGCCAGCCGTGGAACATTGTCGAGGATCAGGGTGTCCTCGGTCAGCAAACTTGCGATCATCAAGGGGAGTGTCGCGTTCTTGGCGCCCGAAATCGGAATTGTGCCGTTCAGACGTTGTCCGCCAACTATGCGTATCCGGTCCATGCTCGCCCCGTCCCGTCGTCACGCTCTGGCTACGATGGAGGCGATATAGAGACCCGCGCCCCGTTACCGCAATGCCAATATTAGAAGGGTAACACCTTCGTCGTTGAATTGCGGCGAAAGTCCGACGCAACGCCCCCCGAATTCAACGCTCGTCACGGATCGTTAAATTCACCTTCGCTTGCTGGCCCGAGCCCGACGACGCGGTCCGCGCGCGTTCCTGCGCCTTGCGCTTTCGCAGGTTTTCGCGCAATTCCGCCGCCAGGCGCTGGCTTCGGCCTGACGGCTTCCCGGTTTTGCGGTCTTTTTCATCGGACGTCATAGCCCGCATTATCGGATCTCCGCCCAGCGTTGCAACCCGGGTCCTCGCCTTGCGCCTGCGAAAGCCCTATGGCAGTTTCCGCCGCGTTCGCGCCGTTTCATTTGGGTCGCGCGCTCACGCTGCCGTAGCTCAGTGGTAGAGCACCTCATTGGTAATGAGGAGGTCCACAGTTCAATCCTGTGCGGCAGCACCATTTTCTGGCCCCGCCTACCTTTCACAAAATGCATTTGTGAACGAGCAACCAACTCCTGGGGCTGTTGGAATGGGTGAGTTAGGACGGCCTTCTCACATTTCGTTTTGACGGCCGCTTTTTCTTCTTCACTGGCGTCCCCTTCCTCAGCGGCTTCTTCGGACGGCCCCTTTTCAATGGCGCCTTTTTTACCGCTTTCTTTGTCGCCTTCGGCAAATCGTCTGAATGCGTTTCGTTCGGAAACGCTTGCATCGGCGGAGTGTCTTTTGAAATAGTTTTGGCAAAAGTCAGATTAGCGTTTGCAACTAATGCTTCTGCTTTTACAAATAGGTCCTTCAACTGAATGTCGTCAGCAAATTGTTTGAATATTGATTGCGCTGGATCGACGATTTTTCTTGCCACTTCGACAACATTGGACGTCTTGATAAGTTGTTGTATTTCAGGAAGCGCCTGTTGTAAGCGACCCTTCGCCTTATCGAGGCGTTCCATCAACTCTTTCTTGAAAGCTTTTTCCTGATCGTCGGCCATTCGCCAACTCACTAATATCGATCACGGAGCGCTAAGAATGCTTCCGCAGTCTGTCTAAATACTCTTTTTGCTCATCGTCGATCCTATTGATCGATTTTGTCTCTGCTTTGCATTTTCTAATCATTTTTCTAATCTTATATGCTGCAGCCCGACGTTGGCGTTTTTCGGGCTCTGCTGCACCTTCGTTCAAATGCTTCGTATATTGCGCGCCCCATGACCCAATCTCCTCAATCGAAAAACATTTTACGACCTTCCAATTAAGCCTAGGAGTTATTTCGACGTTATCTATCTTTCTGACCTGCAGCAAATGATTGCCGACATCGAACTGACCCAGCAATTCCTGTTCGCGAACTGCTACTGTCGTAGGCGCAGGTTTTCGGGCACTGAATCGCCTATACTGCAAGAGATTTGATTTACCTTGGAATTGCGAGGCGATGATGCCATTGCCACCCCCACGGTCGGGCGAGCATTTGGACTTTCACATCTACCCGTTCGTCACTGAAAACGTGAAGCTCAGCGAGCCGTCGCAATCTGTTAGAACAAAAATTGATGTATTTATTATGGTAAGTAGCTGGAGAAAATGGACAGCCGTTCATCAAGTTCGAACAATATAAACAGTGAGCCTAACCCTGGGGGTAAAAATGGACGGTTTCTTTATTTTCCTTCTGTTTCTGGTAGCCGCGACAATACTCACGCTGGCTGCTGGGGTGAAAACAGTTCCTCAAGGCTTTCAATGGACTGTTGAGCGGTTTGGCCGCTATCACAAAACGCTTCTGCCAGGTCTCAACTTAATAATCCCATTCATCGATAGCATTGGGAGAAAAATAAATGTCCAGGAGACCGTATTGGCAATACCGAGCCAACCTGTAATTACTAAAGACAATGCGTCAGTCACGGTTGATGGTGTAGTTTTTTTTCAAATCCTAGACGCAGCCAAAGCCGCATATGAGGTTCAAAACCTCAATTCAGCGATCACCAATATCACGATGACAAACATTCGAACCGCAATTGGTTCACTGGACCTAGACGAGACTCTATCAAAACGTGACGAGATAAATCATCGCTTGCTTAACGTCTTAGACGCCGCATCCCAGCCATGGGGCACGAAAATAACTCGTGTTGAACTAAAAGACATTCGGCCACCCGAAGATGTAGTAGCTTCAATGGCCAAACAGCTAACTGCGGAGCGCGAAAAACGCGCATCGGTTTTGGCGGCTGAGGGAGTCAAACAGTCTGCGATTTTGAAAGCCGAAGGGGAGAAACAATCGCAAATACTTGCAGCGGAAGGTCGTTTGGCCGCGGCGAATAAGGATGCGGAAGCGAGAGAAAGACTAGCCGAAGCAGAGGCCACAGCGACTAAGGTGGTTTCAACGGCTGTTCAACAAGGCACTCCTCAAGCGTTGAATTATTTCGTGGCACAAAAGTACGTAGATGCTCTGGCACTAATCGGCAAGTCGACGAACTCCAAATTGGTCCTTATGCCAATGGAAGCCAGTGCTTTGGTGGGCACAATTGCTGGAATTGCGGAGATCGCACGAGACGCCGCCACCTCAGCAAAAAGCCCGCCCACGACGAGTGGAAGATGAATTCTTTAAGTCCTTGGATTTTGGCGATAGGTTCGGTCGTAATCGCAATCGCCGAACTGCTCACTCCTGGGTACTATCTGATTTGGATCGCCGCAGGTGGCGCCATTACCGCGCTGGCCTCATTTGCTTTCGACCTATCGTTGTCGGGACAAATTAGTCTCTTCATCGTCTCCTGCGCTCTTTCTTGCGTATGCGGGTATTTTATCTATCAAAGACTCATTAATTCTGGCGAGGGGAATGCACCATTAAATCAACGGAATTTGGAAATGGTTGGCAAAAAGGGTGTCGTTACTCAGGCACTCGAGAACGGCCACGGAAAAGTAAAATTAGGTGACAGTGTTTGGCTTGCCGAAGGCCCAAACCTGGAAATCGGAACACCAGTGGTAGTGACGGCAATGCGCGGAACAGTCGTTCTGGTGTCCAAACTGTAAAGCTACATCTTGACCGACAGCAAAACGATCAATCATTTGCGCGTGTCGAGCCAGGCAAGCAGTGCATTGAGCTGATGCGCATTGAGGATTTTGGCTTGGCGCTATTCACTACTCACAGTCTGGCATAGATGATGGGAGCTCGAAAAAAGACCCGCCGAGGAATATTAGATGTCAGACTGTATTCACTGCGATATTCATGACCTGCTCGAGAGCCATCTGCAAGGCAATGAAGTTAACCTGGCTGAGGTTGCTGCAAAGGTGGCCGAGGTACTTGCCGATTTGATTTTGCTTGCGCCCCCTGACCAGCGAGCAACGCTTATGGCTGATGTTCTCGCCAATTTAGGGCAGTTCGTCTTGGAAAAGGGTGAAGGTGCTGCACCTCAATCTGATCCGCGTCGGCATTGATCTAAACGTGCGTCTCTCTCAACTCCCAAGCATTTAAAAACCCGTATTACGGACCGATAGTTTTCAAGCACGTATGGTCGACACCTTATTTGGTAATGAGGAGGTCCACAGTTCAATCCTGTGCGGCAGCACCATTAAAAAAGTGAACTGGTTCAGAGTTGTCACAACTGGATTTGGCCTGACGGTATATCGGGGGCGCTCACTTTTTCTCAAGGAACTCTCGGACTGCTTTCACCGTGGCGTCCGGCTGCTCCTCCATGATCCAGTGTCCTGAATTCGCAATGATGCCGCCTTCAACATTAGTGCCGACCTCGCGCATGATCGCAGCTTGCTGATTTCCGAACGACTTCTCCGCGCCCAGCGCCAAAATCGGCATCGTCAGCTTTCCTTTGCTCGCAAACGCCTTGTTGTCGGCTGCGTCCTGCGAGAAGGCTGCGAATTGATTAAATGCCGCGTGCATGGCGCCGGGCCGCGCATAGATCTTGGCGTAGTGTCGGCGCGTCGCTTCGTCGATTGCTTTGGGATTTGCAGATAGCTCGTTCCAAAAGCGGTCGAGATAGATGCGCTCGCGGCCTTTCACCAACCGGTCCACATCCGGACCGCGAAAGTTGAAATGCCACAGCAAGGGACTCTTGAGAATTTCGTCCCACGGACCGATGCCCGGCAGTGGCGCATCGATGATGACCCAGCGGGTAATGCGATCGGGATATTGCGCCGCAAGCGCGTAGCCGACCATGTTGCCGATGTCGTGCGTGACAAGATCAGCTTTCTGTACATTGAGCTTGTCCATCACGCGAGCAATGTCTTGGGCCTGCGTTTTCTTGTCGTAACCGCTGTCCGGATAGGACGACAGGCCCATGCCACGCAGGTCGGGAACGATGATCGTGTGGTCCTTCGCCAGCACCGCCGCCAACGGGGCCCACATGTCGCCGGTATCGCCGAAGCCGTGCAACATCACGACCGCGGGCCCAGTACCCCCTACTCGAACGTGGATCGTTGCCCCGTCCGTTTTAATTTCTTGAGTACGGAAATCGCGAGGAAACGGGCGGACTGCTGCAGAAGCTGACAGAACCAGAGCAATCGCTGCAATCGTGCCCAACACTATCCGAACCGGCATGGCACACGCGTATTTCATGTCGCGGAACTCACTTGGCCAGCTCGACGAGCGGTTTGCCTTTTTCGACAATATAGGTCGCGAGCTCCGCAGCGTTGACGCTGCCGACATTCCTCGCCGAGTGGATCGCCCCATACGGAATGAACAAGACATCGCCGGCTTTCAGCGTCACCGGCGGCTTGCCCTCTATTTCATATTCCAGCGTACCCTCGAGGACATAGATGATCTCTTCGCCCGGGTGCTTGTGCCTGGGAGCCACCTCCCCTGGCCCGATATCCACCCGTACCTGGATGGCTTCACGTCCGGGGATGCTGAGATCGTGCCGCTGGAGATCGGTGCGTTTCGTCCCAGGTTGCTGCGCTTGTGCCATGTGAATTGCCAATCCGCTTGCGGCTGTCAGCACCGCGACCATGATCGTTTGAACAGCGTTCATTTGGACCTCCACCGTCGAAGACAAGTCCCGGTTCTAGCCAAATGGCTGTCCATGCTTGGCCATGCAAGTTCCGTACTCCGCAAACTGGTTCGGGAGTTGAGTGATGGGATTGAATTTATTTGCCTCGATGTTGCAGTCGTGAATCGCAGTCGCCCGCGGCGAGCCGATCATATCGCGATCCTTTGCAAAGGCGGGCGTTGCACCCGCATTGACGAGACCTCCTAGCGCGAATGCGGCTGCAAGGCACTTCAGCAGGTCAGCACGCTTCTTCATGTGACATCTCCCTTAATGTTGAATCTTGCGGTCTCGCGCACCGGCGATCGCGCTGGACGTCCGCACCCGCAAGCGCTCGGCGACAATAAATAGAAGCGGGATCAAGAAAATCCCGATGACCGCCGCGGCGATCATACCACCGAATACAGGCGTGCCGACGGCACGGCGCGTAGCCGCTCCCGCGCCTTGCGCAATGACCAGCGGGAAAAGCCCGAAGATGAAAGCAAAACTTGTCATCATGACTGGGCGAAATCGCAGCTTTGCTGCCGTAATGGCGGCATTGTTGACGTCTTCGCCGAGTCGTCGCTGCTCGACGGCAAACGCAACGATGAGGATGCCGTTTTTAGCGGCCAAAGCGATCAACGCGACAAGGCCGATTTGCGCATAAACATCGAAGCTATATCCCGCGATGGCTATCGCCACGAGCGCGCCGAGGATGCCGACGCTGACCGACAGAAGAGCGGGGACGGGAACATTCCAGCTCTCATAGAGAGCAACGAGGAACAAATAGGCGAAAAGAAAAGCGAGCCCAAGGACAATCGAAGTTTGTCCACTCGCCGCCTTCTCCTGAAACGCGGTCCCGGTCCATTCGAAGGAATAACCAGATGGCAACGTTGCACTGGAGATGCGTTCCATCGCGGCCAGCGCCTGGCCGGAACTGTATCCCGGTTTCGGCGCTCCATTGATCACGGCGGCACGGTAGCCGTTGTAACGCACGACCGTCTGCGGCCCCTGCACGAGCTTGGCTACCGCCAGTGCGCGGATCGGGACCATGCCTCCTTGGCCGTTGCGCACATAAATTCGGTCGATGTCATCGATTTGATTGCGGAAAGGCGTGTCCGCCTGCACGTTCACCTGCCAGGTACGACCGAAAATATTGAAGTCGTTGATGTAGAAACTGCCCAATGTCGATTGCAGGGCGTTGAAAATGTCGCTGATCTTGACTCCGAGGACCTGAGCCTTGTCGCGGTCGATATCCAGATAGATTTGCGGCGTGTCGGCACTGTACGTGGCAAAAACACCCGCGAGCTCCGGCTGAGAATTGGCCGCCACCGTGAGGCCACGCAGGACCGCGGCTAAATCAGTCGGCGACTGCCCCTGCAGTGCCTCAAGCACAAATTGAAAGCCGCCGGTGTTGCCCAATCCGAGTATAGGCGGGAGGTTAAACGGAAACGCCACCGCGCCCTCGATCGCCGCAAGTTGCGGGCGCAGGCGGGCGATGATCGCCGCGGCACTTTGTGCAGCGGCAGTGCGCTCTTCGTACGGCTTCAGCCGGATGACGAAAAACGCCTGGTTGGAGGCAGCGACATAGTCGATGAAGTTCAGTCCAACCACGGAGAGCACGCCTTGAACACCGGCGATAGGCTTAACGATATCCTCTACTTGCTTGACCACCGCCGTTGTGCGGTTGATTGAGGCGCCCTCTGGGAGACGCAGCGCCGCGAAGATTGCACCTTGGTCTTCATCTGGCAAAAAGCTTTGCGGTGTTCTGTGAAACAATAGCACCGACACTGCAACGACAGCGGCCACGGCAACGAGAGACACAATCGCCACACCGGCCAAACGCGTTACCACTGCAACATAACCGTCGCGAGCCTTGTCGATCGCTCCCAGCACATAACGCATCAAACCGCGGTTTCCATCGCCGCGCTTCAACAACACCGCGCACAAGGCCGGACTGAGTGTCAGCGCGTTGAGTGCGGAAATGAGCATCGAAACGGAAACGGCAACCGCGAATTGACGAAAAAGTTGCCCGCTGATCCCCGGAATGAAGGCCACCGGCACGAACACTGAAAGCAAAACGAAAGTAATTGCGAGGATAGGGCCGGTAATTTCGGCCATAGCCTTCTTGCAAGCGTCAGGAATCGAAAGTCCGGGTTCTTCCTCGATCACCCGTTCGATGTTCTCGACAACGACGATGGCATCATCGACGACGATGCCAATGGCAAGCACAAGCGCAAGCAAGGAGACGGTGTTGGCCGAGTAGCCAATGAGAAGCAATACGGCAAATGTCCCGACAATTGATACCGGCACGGCAACCAGAGGGATCAGTGTCGTTCGCACTTTGCCGAGAAACAGAAAGACCACGATCGCCACCAAAATAATGGCAATCACCAATGTGCGAACAACTTCTTCAATAGTCGACGAAACGAAAACCGTAGCATCAAAGAATACGGTATAGGCCAAATCATTGGGAAAGCGGGCAGATAGCGTATTCATGACCTCGCGCACTTGCTTCGCGACCTCGACCGCGTTGGACCCCGGCAGCTGATAAATCCCGAGGGCTGCCGCCGGCGCGCCGTTGAAGCGACTGAACCGATCTTGTGACTTGGCGCCGATCTCGACGCGCGCAACGTCTTTAATGCGCACGACCGAACCGTCGGGATTGGAGCGCAGGACGATCGCGGCAAACTCTTCTGGACGCGCCAGACGGCCTTTTGTCTTGATGTTGATTTGAACCTGCTGGTCGCTCGTAATGGGCGCGGCGCCGATGCGCCCGAGTGCAGCCTGCACGTTCTGATTCTGCACCGCCTGAATCACGTCATTTGGCGTCAGATTGCGTTCAGTCAGCCGATCGGGGTCGAGCCAGATTCGCAACGAGTAATCGAGCGGTCCGAACAGGGTGACCTGGCCCACACCTCTTATGCGCGCCAGCGGATCGATGATGTTGATCGTTGCGTAATTGCTCAGATAAACGGAATCGAAAGTGTTATTCGGCGAATAGATATTGATAACTTGAAGGAGCGCCGCAGATTTCTTTCGCACCGTAAGTCCGGCGTGAGACACTTCTGCCGGAAGCAGAGGAACGGCAAGGCCTGCTGCATTCTGTACGTTCACCGTGTTGATATCGGGGTTCGTGCCCAGGGCGAAAGTGACGGTGAGCGTATAGCTGCCGTCGGAGCCGCTGGCCGACTGATAGTACAGCGCATTATCGACCCCGTTGACCTGCTCCTCGATCGGCTGCGCCACTGTCGTCTCGACCACCTCGGCATCAGCGCCGGGATAGTTCGCAGTAAGCGTCACCTGTGGCGGGACGATATCGGGAAACTGCGCGATCGGTATGGACGTGATCGCGATCGCGCCGGCAAGTGTGATCACGATCGCAATAACGACTGCGAACCTCGGGCGATCAATGAAGATGCTCGAAAACATTCGGTGTTCAGTTTCCCGCCGCGACGCTTGTAGAAACAACCTGGCCCGGACGGACTTTCTGAACGCCCTCAACAATGACCATTTCGCCGGCTTTGAGCCCTTGCGTTATGACAATATCGCGCCCTTGTTCGGCGCCTGTCGTGACACGTCGTTGTTCGACCTTTTTTGCATCGTCGACCACCAAGACATAGTGGCCCGCCTGATCGAGCAGTACGGCAGACTGCGGCGCCAGAAGCGATTCCTGTGGCGAACCGCGTTCCACAACGACGCCGACGACACCGCCCGGAATGAGCAACCCCTCGCTGTTTGGTAACTGCGCGCGCACCGTCACGGTATCAGTGTCGGGTTGCACTTGAACGTCAAGGAAGTTGGTCAGGCCGGGATGCGGATAGATGGTGCCGTCCGGCAATTTGATATGAACCGTCAAGTGCGGGTTCTTGCCAGGTGTCTGCGCAAGCCAACGCTTGTAAGCGAGAACGTCAGCCTCGCTCGGTTGAAACGTAATGTAGATCGGATCCTGGCTGACGATGGTCGCGATTGGCCCGGAAGACGGTTGAACCAAATTTCCCACGGTGAATTTCGCAATGCCGATTTTCCCGTCGATCGGGGAGCGAACCTCTGTGTACGCAAGATTTATTTGGGCCTGCTCGAGCAAGGCCTGCGCTTGTAAAATGTCGGCCTTGGCGCCCTGCTCCGCGGCTGCGAGCTGATCTATCGTCGCCTGAGGCACTGCTTGGCTTTTGATCAGCGCTTGGTTGCGCTCCAATTGCAAATTCGCGTTGATTTCGTTTGCCTTGGCCTTGGCGAGATTTGCGGCCTGCTGATCGACCGCTGCTTTGTAGGTGTCCTGCTCGATCCGGAAGAGCAATTCACCCTTCTTCACGAGCTGCCCTTCGGTAAAGTTGCGCTGTTCGATGAACCCGGGAACGCGCGCTACGATCTCGACCCTTTCGATCGGCACCACGCGTCCGATATACGTGCCTGTATCCGTTACCGCGCGGCTTACGACCGATTTCACCGTGACCGCGGGAGGTGGCGTGCCCTGCGAGCGGGCCTCCCTCTCGAGGTTCGCCAACGCAAATCCCGCAATCAGGATCACGCACAAGCCTGAGTTACCGCGCCGAGCCATGAATATCTCCACCGTGCTTGGCGACCATCGGGCTTACCTTAGACTTTTATTGCTCAAATTTCGCCTGCTACGAACTTTACCCCGGAAGCGAACCGTCGCTTATCGGTCCGCAATGTCAGGTAAGTGGCAAAAGCGGACATCGTGCATGTTGAGTTTTACATGGGCCCGCAGGCCGATCCGTGC
Organism: uncultured Alphaproteobacteria bacterium; assembly: GCA_963831515.1. Taxonomy (GTDB): domain Bacteria; phylum Pseudomonadota; class Alphaproteobacteria; order Rhizobiales; family Xanthobacteraceae; genus Pseudolabrys. Next base: position 55,712 of record CAWHQL010000026.1, read on the forward strand.
AAGCCGCCGCGCATGCCTCGAATGCCCGCCGCGGCGCGAAGGAGGCTCTCGATCTTTTTGTCGAGGTCTGTCGTCCCCGGTCCAAATAGGTTGCTGACCCACCTCACATATGGACTTTGCATATGTCAGCAAAACCAATCCCCGCTGAGAATCCAACAGCGCATCAAGTGCCTTGTTCGAAAGCGAAGATCCTCTTCCAGTCGTTTTTCATGCTGATGACGGTCCAGTTTTTCTTTTTGGCCTCGTCGTAGAGCGCCTGAGTAAACGTCCCGATCTTGCTGGCAGGTAATCCCTGCGCCGGGCCATAGGCATATTCACGATTTGCGTCATCGTGCATGACCAGCATCATCAGCCGCGCACCTCCGCCAGCGCCGGTGTACTCGAGCATTTGCCTGTCGCCGTCCGAATTGCCGAAGGCCGCGCGTGGCCGACGCCCAATCATCAGATGGATGCCTTCAGGCTTGCCTGCCTTGTCGTCGTTCAAAAGGAGCTTTGGCTCCTTGGTGAGGAACGGCGTGCCGTCCTTGTGATAGCCGAACTTCGTGCCGCCTGCGGTTCCGACAACCTGTTCGGGCGGCACCCCGTACACCTGCTGGCTGTACATACGAACGAAATCCTGGCCGCCGCCAGTGACAATGTAGGTCTTGAAACCATTGGCACGCAGATGCTGCATGATCTCGAGCATCGGTTGGTAGATGAGTTCGGTGTAGGGACGCTTCCAGCGAGCGTGCTTGGCGCTGGTCAGCCATTGCTTCACCTGGCCCTCAAAGTCATCCACCGACATTCCGGTCAGTGTCGCCACCAGGATTTTCTCAAGCTCATGCAGCGGCAGTTTTGCAATCGCCTCGCGGTTGCCTGAGAGGACCGTCTTGAACGGCTCGACGTTCTTGAGTTTCGGATCTTTTTCCACCACCGCGGGAACACGGTCGAGGCAATAGACAACCTGGGAATAGATCGGATGCTCGACCCAGAGCGTGCCGTCCTGATCGAAAGTCGCAATGCGTTCTTCCGGCGGAACGAATTTCGCACTGGCTTGATCGGTGGTGACCCGTACGAAGTCGAGAATCGCCTGTTTCGCAGGTCCATCGTTCCACGATGCAAGTGGCGACGCGCTTGATGCCGTTTGTGCCTGGGCTGGCGTGGCACGCCATGCAGCGGACAGAACCGGAAGTGCGGCAAGGCTTGAAACTAATGTACGACGGTCGATTCCGGATTTGCCTGATGTCATGCCTAGCTCCCATAAAGCCCCCTATCCGAGGGACGTCACAGCATCGGCTGGGTTCCGGACCACATCAATTGCCCCAAGGGGAAACAGCTGCGCGACTGAGCATTTCGCTACGTCCCTTCTGTACGGGCCGGCGCGTTCAATCATTGCAAGCGCCGCCTGCGATCACGGAAGAGTGAGAAGTGCATTGCTGTAGTTCGTTGTTCTTAAAAATTATCGACCAAAGGCGCGGTCGTCGAGCGGTCCCGGTAAAGCATTGAACCGAAACTCAACTCAAACGTGTTTTTCTTTGGAAAAATTCAAAACTCGTAACGGGGAGTCTTATTCCGGGTGTTTGAAAAAACTATTTGCCGACTTCGCGTCTGGACCTCATCGCACGAGTATCTCATAATTTTTTTGGGGCGCACGCGAACGACTAGTACCAAGGGGATTTCATGGGGCACGGGGACCGTCGCGGCCTATTTGCGAAGGCCATCGCAAAGGCTGCTTTGTTGTCGGTGAGCTATCTGGCAATTGATGCCGCAAGTGACGGCCTGTCACATGCGCAAACGGCGCAACAAGGCCCGGCAACACAATCAGCACCCTCACAACTTCCGCCGGTACAGATCGACGAACCGACCCGCAAGCCGAGACGCCAACGCAGTCAGCCGAGCAACCGCGCCGGCGCGGCAACGGCGCGGCGCCGCGAGACGCCGCGCACCACACCACCCGCGCAGTCGTCGGTCTGGGCATCCACGTATGACACGCGGACAGGCACGGTCGGCAACTACACAAACAGCACGGCGATCGCGACCAAGGTCAACACGCCGCTTATCAACATTCCCCAATCCATAACGGTGCTGACGAAAGAGTTCATCACAGATCAGGGATTCCAGAATCTCACTGATGTCACGCGTTACGTTCCAGGCGTTGCCGTGCACCAGGGCGAAGGCAATCGCGATGAGCTTGTCATTCGTGGCGTGGATTCAAGCGCGAATTTTTTCGTGAACGGATTTCGCGATGACGTCCAGTATTTTCGCGACCTCTATAACGCACAAAGCGTTGAAATATTGAGGGGACCAAGCGCCCTGACGTTTGGTCGCGGCTCGGGTGGCGGCCTGCTCAATCGGACTCTCAAGGACGCCGACGGACAGAGAATTTACGAGGCAACGGCCACGACCGGTTCCTATTGGGATCGCCGCTTTACTCTCGATGCCGGCCAGGCCGTGAATGAAAATTTCGCTGCGCGCTTGAACATGATGTACGAAGGGAGCGACACGTTCCGCGATTTCGGCACGCTCGAACGCTGGGGCGTCAATCCGACCGTGACATTCCTGGTCGATCCGGCCACGAAGGTCCGGCTCAGCTACGAATATTACCACGACGATCGCACCGCCGATCGTGGCAACCCTTCTCTCGCCATCAGCGCAGTTCCACCGTCATCAACCCGTTTCAATCCGGCAGCCCCATTCGCGCCGGGTGGAGACCTTTCGGCGTTCTTCGGAAGCCCGAGCCTGAACGTCGCGCGCGCCGACGTGCAGCAGACCATGGCATTCATCGATCATGATTTCGGAAACGGATTGACGGCAAAAAATTCGACAATGTTTGCCGACTACAAGAAATTCTATCAGAACGTTTATCCAGGCAACGGCCCGCTGGCTGGGGCGGTGAATCCTTCAGAAACCTCGTTCAATCGCGCGGCTTACCAGCATACGACGAACCGCGACAACCTCTTCAACCAGACCGATTTCATCTTCAAGACCTTCACCGGCCCGATGTTCCACACCATCGCGTTCGGAACGGAGTTCGGCTGGCAGAGCGGAATTGACGTTCGCAACACCGGAATTTTTCCGAATGGCACCAACACCGAAGCGGACAGCCCGTTCGCTCCGACATATTTTGGTCCGATCGTCTTCGTCCATCAGTTTCCCGGCGCCTTCTCGCCCGGCGTGACGACACCCGATTCCAACAGCAAGTATCAACTCTTCACGGCATCCGCTTATGCGCGCGACACGATTGAGATCACGCCTTACCTGCAACTGATTGGTGGCGCTCGCCTCGACCGCTTTGACGAGTCGGCACTGGACATGAACACCAACACCAATCGCAATCTCGTCAACACCAAGGTCTCGCCGCAGGTCGCTGTCATCGTGAAACCGATGCCAAACTTCTCGATCTACAGCACGTACAGCATTTCTTATCTCCCCGCCTCCGGTGATCAGTTCAGCGCATTAGCTGACGGCACCATCATCCTTGCCCCGCAGAAGTTCGAGAACAAGGAAGTCGGCATCAAATGGAATATCGAGCCGCGGCTGCAATACACCGCGGCGGTGTACGACCTCGAACGATACAATGTTCCGCTACCAGACCCGAACAATGCAGGATTTTTCATCCTGTCCGGCAGAAACAGCATCCATGGCTTCGAGACCGCCCTGAACGGTTACGTGAACGCGAATTGGCAGTCTACGCTCGGTTACGCGTATACCGATGCGCGCGTGACAAGCGCGACGTCGGCAACGATTGTGCCGGGCAATCGCATTCAGCTTGTCCCGTTCAATCAGTTTTCCTGGTGGAACAAGTATCAGTTCACGCCAGTGTGGGCGGCCTCCGTGGGCCTGATCTACTTCTCGGATTCGTTCGCGTCGTCGGACGACAGTGTCAAGTTGCCCGGGTTCTTCCGAGTCGACGCGGGAGTTTTCGCCAAAATCAACGAAACCTGGAGAGCCCAGGTCAATATCGAAAACGTGTTCAACAAGGGCTATTGGGCATCGGCCGACGGCAACAACAATATTTCGCCAGGACAGCCGCGGACCGTTCGGCTGACGGCATTCGCCAAGTTTTGAACCGGGAGCGGGCTGCCTACCCGATCAATTGCCCGCAACGCGACCGCATAGGCGGATGTGTTGCGGGCAAAATGACAAACAGAGATCGACGATGCTTATGGCTGATAGTTTGCCGTCGATTGCTCGGATTTGAATTTCTCTATCGCGGCGTAGAGATTTGGCGGCCTGTTGTGCGTGCCACGCACAGCTTCAACATGTCCGCAATCACCGAAGCGGCAACCGTCGAACAGTCCCGCCTGCCTGATCAGATCGCCGACATGGTACATGTAGGCGGGCGCTTTGTTCCAACCGTACTGGTTGTCGCAAGCAGCGCCGATGTAATGGTTGGAGCCCGAGACGTGACCCCCGCGCGCATAGCATCTGTTGATGCGGGGATCGACCTTGTGACCGTGCTCCTTCAGCAAGGCATAGAATTTCTGGAACTTGCTGGCGTAGGCCGGATGAACCGTGATGTTGAAGCCATAGGCCGTTTGCACCGTCACCATCATGCCATTGCCATTGGCATCGACGGCCTGGTGCGTACTGTGGCGCGCGCGGAAGCTTGATGTCTTGCTCGATGCCGACGAGACCGCATTGAGAGTCGTACAGCGACCATCATTGTCACAGGATGGCGAAACACTCTGCTGACGACGCTGTGCAGCTTCGGCGGGAAGTGCGACGAGCACACTGAGGACGACAAGTGCGGCGACCTTCATTCCGTACTCCTCTGTAGACTGCCGCTGCGAAGGCGACCTCTACATTTTCCGATGAGTCGGTCGTATATGCACGGTATCGGGGTCGCATCTTCGCTTTTAGCGTAAGGAAGAAACCTTAATGCCGAGCGGCGCGTGTCCATTTTGATCAAAAAGTCGTGCTTTCTATAATTAATGGAGGTACCCCATTGATGTGCTGCCGGTGACAGTCGTGTTTCGGTATGCGGTTAAGTTTTTTCCTGCTTGTCGCGGCGGCTTCGTCCGCGCAAAGTTCCGTTTGATGGGCATTGGTATGAAGAGGGTTGTTGTCTCTGCAGCGATCTATCTGATTGCGCTGCAGACGGTTCTATTGGGCATTGCACCGCTTGCGAGCCTTGGCTCAAGCGCGGTCGATCCGTTCCTAATCATTTGTCGAGGCGAAGGTCAACCCCACGCATCAAACGACGGCATCGGTGGAAGTGACAATCACCACTCGGGTCAGAACTGCCTGCACTGCGTGCTGTGCACGACACCGACGCCGCCGCCCGTGTCATTCATCGCTATCCGCATCCCAGCGCTTGCGAGCTTCGCGCTTTTTCTTCGTCCTTCCCTCGGTGCGGCGTGCATTGGTCTGGTTCCTGGTCGCACATTTGCCAGAGGTCCTCCGCAATTCGTCATGACAACCTGACATTTCAAATCCTGACGAAATCGGAGTGACCCATGTTCAATCGTTTGTCTGCTTTCTCAGTGCGCGCATGCAGCGCCCTTCTTCTTGCGGCGGTCTGCGCCGGATCGGCATCAGCACAGCAAGTCAAAACTGGCGATCTTGTTCTCGACAACGCCTGGTCGCGTGCAACTCCCGGCGGCGCCAAGGTGGGCGGCGGTTACCTCACCGTCGACAACAAAGGTTCAACGACCGACAAATTGATAGGCGGCTCAAGTCCGGCCGCCGGCAAAGTCGAAGTTCATGAGATGGCCATGAACAACGGTGTGATGACAATGCGACCGGTCAAGGATGGGCTGTCAATTCCGGCAGGGAAATCGGTCACATTGGCGCCGGGCGGCTACCACCTCATGTTGATGGAGCTGAAAGCCCCGTTCAAAAAAGGTGACAAGATCCCCGTGACGTTGAAATTCGAGAAGGCGGGAGACGTCAACGTCACCTTGGATGTCCGCGACATTGGCGCAACCGCCCCGGCTTCGGGTCAGATGGATCATGCCAAGCCGGGCATGGATCACAAGATGTGAATTCAATCAGCGTGAGCACCTGAACTGTCAGAGACCGCCTCACGGCGGTCTCTCTTTTCATGCGTCCGGACGTTTACGCCTCATGGCGGCACGTGCAGATGATCGGGTGGCAGGCCCGCCTGGTAGCGCTCGTACATCGCCGCGTAGGCACTCTCGATGTGGCGGGTGAATAACTGCGTGTCGAACAGCGGGGTCGTCAGCCGATTGTGCGCGAGCTTGTCCTTGATGGACGCCAACTTGTCCGGGTGCATTGCCAGCTCGATTGCGCGGCTCTCGTATTCTTCGCCCGTGCGCGTAACAAGCTCGGGAAGCCCGATTGCATTCAGCAGACTCGTCGCCACCCTGCCCGGAAAGGTTTCACCGGTGCGCGTGAGAACCGGCAGACCCGTCCACAGCGCATCGCTTGCCGTGGTGTGGGCGTTGTAGGGCAACGTATCGAGGAAGAGGTCGGCCAAGCGATGGCGCGCGAGGTGATCCGCAGGCGGCATTCGTTTTGCGAACACAAGCCGTCTAGGATCGACACCTCTCGCCGCAGCTTCCTTTCTCAGGTTCTCCGCAGCTCTGATGTTGTCCTCGAGAAGCCACAGGACGCTACCTTCGACCTGTCTCAGGACGACCATCCATGAATCGAAGAGATCCGGAAGAATCTTGTTGTTATTGTTGAAGCAGCAAAACACGAACCCCGTTTCAGGCAAGCCGATTTCCGCGCGGGAAAAATTGCGATCTCCGACAATTCTTTTCCGATCATTCGCCTGATAGCAGTACGGCAGAAAAGCAATCTTCTCCGTATAGAACTCCATCTGATTTCGTGGAATGACGTGCGGATCGGCTACAATGTAGTCAATGTAGTTGGCGCCCGATGTCCCCGGGTATCCAAGATAGTTGATCTGTATCGGAGCCGGCCGATGCGCAAAAATGCCGATGCGTGAGCCGGCCGTATAACCGTTCAGATCGATCAGCAGATCGATCTCTTTTTCTCGGACCCACAACGCAACGTCTTGGTCGCTCAGGGCACTCGCGTCAATGAAAGCGTCAAAAGATTGCGCCAGACGATTTCGGGTTTGCGACCCATCACCTGGCCAGGTTGATATCGCAGAAACCTCAAATCGCGATTTGTCGTGAGACTCGATCATTCCAACGACAAGGAACCCGATTGCGTGCTGACGAAAATCTGATGACACATAGGCGACACGGATTTTGTCATGCTTGTATGTGCCGCCACGCCATGTTGGCTCGGCAACCGCAGGAAATTTCCCAGCGATCCACAGCTCCGCACTTTTCATGAGGTCTCGGGATGAGTTGGAGACACCGAGAAACAGGAATGGCGTAACCTCTGTGCTCCTTTCCGAGGCCATCAGCCGCTCGCATTCGGCACTCAGATCCTTCCAGTCACACAGATTCATTTTGGCGCGCAGGCGCCCCGCCTCTGCATCGGTCAGCTCAGGTTTGAGAATCAGCGCTCTGTCGAAGGCCTTGAGCGCCTCGTCGTAGCGTTTGAGATCGGCAAAGGCATAGCCGCGACCGAGGTGTGCTTCGCCCAAATCAGGCTCGATATCCAACGCCTTGTCGTAGGACCCCAATGCATCGTCGGAGCGCTTAAGGTCGACGAACGCATTTCCGCGGCCGAGCCAAGCGTCCGGAAGATTGGGTTTTAGAGCCAACACTTTGTCGTAGGCCGCAAACGCGTCTTTGTAGCGCTTAAGTTCGCTAAAGACGTTGCCGCGACCTACCCAGGCTCCATCCGAGGCTGGCTTGAGTGCCAATGCCCTGTCATAGGCCGCCAATGCCTCGTCGTAACGTTTGAGAGCGCTGAACACATTGCCCCGACCGAGCCAGGCGCCTTCCGAATCCGGATTGATCGCCAGGGCTTTGTCATAGGCTGATATAGCTTCGTTATGTTTTTTGATGTCGCTGTACGCGTTGCCGCGACCGATCCAGGCCGCTTCCAGCTCGGGCCTTAGGGCAAGAGCTTTATCGTAAGCCGCGAATGCTTCATCCCAACGTTTCAGGCCGCTCAACGTGTTGCCCCGGCCGAGCCATGCTTCGGCGAGGTTGGGATTGATCGCCAACGCCTGGTCATACGCCATGAACGCCTCATCGAAGCGCTTGAGATTGTTGAGCGCATTTCCTCGGTTCAGATGCGCATCGGCAAATTGCGGCCTCAGCGCGACGGCCCGGTCAAAGCTTGCAATTGCGTCCTGATATCGTCCGGCTTTGTTGAGCGCATAACCAAGGTTGCAATGCGCTTCGGCGATGTTCGGCTCGATTGCGATAAGCGTCTGGCAGCTCTTCAGGACGTCGTCGTAACGTTGCTGGTCCTTCTGGCAGGTCGACAACATCAGATAGGCATCGATACTTCTTGGATCTATTTCAACGACTCGCGTTGCCGTCATAGCCGCGTCAGCGATTCTCCCCTGCTCGTACTGAGCAATGGCCAGATTGTTGAGAGTCGGCACGCTGCGCGGCGCAAGCTTCAGCGTTTCAAGAAAGGCCATTTCCGCATTCTGGAAATCCCTCTTTTCCAGGCACGCCAACCCACCGAAGAAAAGATCTCTCGCTCGATCCTGCTCACTCATCTGTTGCCGGGATTCCAAATAATCGCGTTTTTGCCGCACACGAAGGCGCGCACTATAGCTGATAGGACTTTAGTGAAAAGAAATCGAGATCGGCCAACAGGGCGGCCTTGAACTACCCAGCCGCGGCGAACGTCCGTCTGCGAGACATCTGGGAAGCCGGCGCGCGACCGACGGCTTCCGCATACTCTTCAATCGGCCTGGGACGGCCGACAATGTAACCCTGAATTTCGTTGCATTGTTCGCCAGCGAGAAATTTCAACTGTTCCTCGGTTTCTACGCCTTCGGCCACAACAGGCAGGTTCAGTCCGCGGCCGAGGGCAATCACCGCGCGGATGATGGTCGAGGCTTGCTGACTGTGACCAAGATTGGCGACAAAAGCCTGGGCGATCTTGATCTTGTCGAATGGAAATGACTGCAAGTACGACAACGACGAATAGCCGGTGCCGAAGTCGTCCATTGCGATGCGCACGCCCAGACCTTTCAGACGGCGCAGGATCGAAACCGCGCGTGTGAAATCGCCGATCAAGACGCCTTCGGTGATCTCGAGTTCCAAACGCGATGGTGCCAATCCGCTCTCCAACAAGATCTGATGGACCAGGCGCGGCAAGTCGCCATGCTGGAATTGCAATGGCGACAAATTGATTGCGATGCTTAGCGGTCGTGCCCACGAGGCGGCCTCGCGGCAGGCCGTGCGCAAGATCCATTCGCCAAGCCCGGGAATAAGACCGCTCTCCTCGGCAAGTGGAATGAAAGTGCTCGGAGCAATCAGCCCGTGACGCGGGTGGTGCCAACGCATCAGCGCTTCGAAGCCGGTAATGCCACCTTTGATGTGGGCCTGTGGCTGATAGTGAAGCGTGAGCTCATCGCGCGAGGCCGCCGAGCGCAAATCCTGCTGCAGAGCTCTGGTCTCACGAAGTTGCTTGTCCATCGATACTTCGAAAAACCGGATGGATCCGCGCATCTCGGATTTCGCCCGGAACAGTGCCGCGTCGGTATTGGCGAGCAATGTCGCCGCGTCGATGCCGTCTTGCGGATAGATCCCAACGCCAATCGTCAGCCCCACGTGCAGCACTTTGCCGTCGATTTCAATGTCGGCATCGAGCGCTTCGGAAAGACGCTCGGCCAGGGTCTCGGCCACGGCTGGCTGCGGGCCGGTCGGCGTGATGACCGCAAACTCGTCGCCGCCGAGGCGCGCGAAAAAGGACCCTTGGCATGCCGCTTGAAAACGGCGTGCCACTTCGCGCAACAAGGCATCGCCGATTGCGTGGCCAAACACATCGTTGACTGACTTGAACCGATCGAGATCGAGACACAGCAGGGCGAAGCTCTCTTGCGAAGCCGATGCCAGCGCGATGGCGGAGATCATGCGGTCGTTAAAGGCGGCGCGATTGGGCAGGTCGGTGAGCGAGTCATGGCGAGCCATATGCTCGATGCGTTGCTCATGGCGTTTCCGCTCAGTGAGATCATTGATCATACTGATGAGGTACTGCGGCGTTCCGTTCGCGTCCTTCACCGGCAACCGGGTGGCGGTCACAATCCGTGTGCCATTGCCGGGGGTGACGACCGCATGCTCGCCGAGAAACGCGGTTTCACCCGACGCGAGCAGCTTCTTGTCTTCGATTTCGATCGCTCGCGCGCTGGATTGCGGCATGATTTCGGACGAAGTCCTACCGAGCATTGTGGCACGTTCGGTGCCCAGAAATTTTTCGGCGGCACGGTTGATCAATAGGTACTTCAAAGCGGGGATACTCTTGACGATGATCGGCGACGGCACATTTTCAATGATCGTATTGAGAAACGAGCGCGTGCGCTCGAGCTCGCGGTCGGAACGGCTACGCTCTGAGATATCCTCATGCGTTGCGACCCAACCGCCACCCTGCATGGGCTGGTTGACAACCGCTATGATGCGCCCGTCTTTCAACTCAGCGTCCAGTGTGAACGCCTTGCCTTGCTTGAGCGCCGCACGCAGGTCGGCGTCGTAGCGTCCAGGGTCAAGCGGAAACGTCCCCGCCGAAATGCGCGCGTCTAGCAGGTCCCGTACCGCGCAACCGCGCCAGATCCGATGCGGCTCGATGCTGTACATCTGCCGATAACGCTCATTCCATATGACCAGCAGGCCTTGCGAGTCGAACATGCAGAGGCCTTGATTCATGTTGTTGAGTGCGACGTCGAGACGAAGATTTTGCGCGCTCAGTTCCTGACGAATGCGCCAGGCTGACGCTGCCCCGACAAGGCAGATACCGAAAGCACCAATGACAGCAGCCATCGAATGGGCGTCAATGATTTCCATCATCGCGAGAGCGATGACGGCGCCTAGCACGCCGGCAAAGGCAACCATTCGCCAGTCACGATACTTGCCAAAATAACCCAGAGCTCGAAGCATCGCTTTCGCACCCGAACCGGTTGAGGCGCGCTCGGCCTGCAATCTTTGATGTTGGTCAATTCTGGACGATCAACTCTGTGGTCCTGTTAAATTCCAGGACAACTTATGGTTAATCGGCGTTAGCGCTAAGCATGCGTGAAAATCAAAACGCGCTGGAAAGCAGCGGCTATCAACGCGGTTTCAGAAAAGCGAAATCGCAGCCCTGGTCGGCACCCAGTATTTCCTGGGCATAGAGGCGGGCATAACCGCGTGCTGGCGTCTGGATCGACTTTTTCGACGCGGCCTTGCGCCGCTCGAGCTCCTTGTCATCCACCAAAAGATCAACGCGTCGCTGCTTGACCGAAAGCTTGATGCGGTCGCCTGTCTTTACAAGACCGAGCGGCCCTCCGGACGCGCTGTCCGGGGTGACATGCAGGATGATCGTACCGAAAGCGGTACCGCTCATCCGCGCGTCTGAAATCCGCACCATGTCCTTGACACCCTTGGTCGCGAGCTTTTTGGGAATCGGCAGGTAGCCTGCCTCGGGCATGGCCGATTCCGAATGCGGACCGGCATTTTGCAGAACGAGAATATCCTTGGGATCAACCTCGAGGCCTTGATCGTCGACGCGAGCAGCAAGGTCTTCCAGCGACGAAAATACGACCGCGCGACCTTCCAGCTCAAACAGATTGGCGTCCGCGGCAGAACGCTTGAGGATCGCACCTTGCGGTGCCAGATTTCCGAACAACGCAACCAGGCCGCCTTCGGGCTCAAGTGGCTTCTTCCGTTCGGCAATGATGGTCCGGTCAATCCACTCGGGACCTTCGTGTTCAAGTCGCTCGCCGAGCGTTTCGCCCGTTACTGTTACGCAATCCAGGTGAAGAAGATCTTTGATTTCGCGCAACAGCGCACCCATGCCCCCCGCGGCAAAGAAATCTTCCATGTAGCCGTTACCGACTGGCTTCAGGTTCACCAGCACCGGCGTCGTGTCGGACAATTCATTGAGACGTTTCAGCGAAACGGGAACTCCGGCACGGCCAGCGATCGCTGTTAAATGAATGATGGCGTTCGTGGAGCCACCGATAGCGAGAAGCACTCTCAGTGCATTCTCGACCGACTTCTGGTTGACGATGCGATCCGGCGTGAGCTGCGAACCGATCAATTTGACGGCGGCAACACCAGTGGCTTCCGCCGCGCGCAGCCGGTCCGCATGCACCGCGGGTATCGCAGCGGTGCCCGGGAGGATCATGCCGAGCGCCTCGGCGATGCAGGCCATCGTCGAGGCCGTGCCCATAACAGCGCATGTGCCCGCGGTCGTGGCGAGTTTGCCCTCGACCTGAGAAATTTCGCGGTCATCGACCTTGCCGGCGCGGTACAGAGCCCAGAACCGACGGCAATCTGTACACGCGCCTAGACGTTCTCCGTGGTGGCGTCCCGTCATCATTGGTCCGGCGACCAACATAATTGATGGCTTTCCAGCCGATACCGCGCCCATCAACTGCGCCGGAACGGTCTTGTCGCATCCGCCCATCAGAACCACAGCATCCATTGGCTGTGCCCGCACCATTTCCTCGGTGTCGACTGACATCAGGTTGCGAAACTTGAGACTGGTCGGATTGAGAAAGACTTCGCCAAGCGAAATAGTGGGAAATTCAATCGGCAGGGCGCCGGCAGTCAGGACGCCGCGCTTCACAGCCTCCAGCAATTCTGGGAAATGACGGTGGCAATTGTTGAAGCCGGACGCAGTGTAGGCAATGCCGACCACCGGCCTCGCTAGCATTTCACGGGAATAACCCATCGATTGCGCGAAGGATCGACGGAGATAAAGGGAGAAGTCGCGGTCGCCATAGTTCGTCAGACCGCGGGCGATGCCGGTCGGTTTGTCATTCATGCCAACACTTTTTGCAGCCACTGCGCCCGGATGCAAGCCACCACGGGCTCTGGGCAATTCGTTTCTTTGTCGAGGCCCCCTGCGACGACGGTGCCCGAAAGCGCGCTGGGCTTAAATCCCGAGGTCACTCTTCATCTCTCGGGAGGACCTGAGCACTGAGCACGGTTATGGAATTTTCGGTTACGGCGAATCTCGTCTCGACAAGCACCCTGGAACCCTTCTAAAAGGTGAGCCGCGGGGCGGGAAAGTAAAACACATGGATTATAAGGGTTATTTCGCGTCTGCCCTCGACAGGCTGCGGGATGAGCGACGGTACCGGGTGTTTGCGGATCTTGAGCGCATAGCCGGCCGCTTCCCGCACGCGATCTGGCATTCCCCGCAAGGGCCGCGCGATGTCGCGATCTGGTGCTCCAACGACTACCTCGGAATGGCTCAGCATCCGAAGGTGATCGGCGCGATGGTCGAAGCGGCCGCCCGTATGGGCACCGGCGCCGGCGGAACGCGAAATATCGCGGGCACCAACCATCCCCTTGTCGAGCTCGAGCGCGAGCTTGCCGAACTCCACAACAAAGCGGCCGCGCTGGTATTCACCTCTGGCTACGTATCAAACGAAACCGGCATTTCCACTATCGCCAAGCTGCTCCCGAACTGTCTGCTCCTGTCGGACGCACTCAACCACAATTCCATGATCGAGGGCGTAAGGCAGTCGGGCTGTGAGAAGAAAATCTGGCGCCACAATGACCTCGCTCATCTCGAGGAGCTGTTGAGAGCTGCTGACCCGGCGAGACCAAAGTTGATCGTGTTCGAAAGTCTTTATTCCATGGACGGCGACGTCGCTCCGGTGCATGCGATCTGCGATCTCGCCGAGCGCTATGGAGCCATGACTTATTGCGATGAGGTCCATGCTGTCGGCATGTACGGCCCGCACGGTGGCGGTATCTGCGAGCGCGAGAAGGCCATGCAGCGCGTTGACGTGATCGAAGGCACGTTGGCAAAGGCGTTCGGCTGCCTCGGCGGTTACATCACTGCAAGCGAGGAACTAGTCGACGCAGTGCGGTCCTACGCGCCCGGCTTTATTTTCACGACGGCCCTACCCCCGGCAATTTGTGCGGCAGCTACCGCTGCGATCCGCCATCTGAAAACCTCAAGTTGGGAGCGCGAACGCCACCAGGAACGTGCGGCGCGGGTGAAAGCGGTTCTCAACACGGCGGGCTTGCCGGTGATGCCAAGCGTCACTCACATCGTGCCCGTGCTGGTCGGTGATCCGGAAAAGTGCAAGGCGGCGAGCGACCTGCTGCTTTCCGACTACGGCATCTACATTCAACCGATCAACTATCCGACGGTATCGCGCGGCATGGAGCGATTGCGGATCACACCGTCGCCCTATCACGACGATGCGCTTGTCGACGCCTTGGCTGAAGCTCTCATGGACACATGGGAGCGACTTGGCCTTCCGCTGCGATCGCGCGCGGCCGCGGCCGAATAACTTTCTTTTTCAATCTTGAAAAGGAGGCCGCTTTGCCAGCGGCTTCGCGGTATCGCTCTTGATCTTAAGAGAGCGCGCGGTTCGGCGCGCGACCAATGGCATGGTCAGCGACACAAAAAAGATACGCGCGAGATGGTGCGCCCCGACATAGACCGGGTCGAGATTGAGTGCGAGCGCCAGCAACATCATGGCGTCAACCGCGCCGGGAGCAAACGCGATCATCACTTCGGCCACCCGCAGCGACAGCATGCTTATCAGCACCGCAGCGAACAGTGCAGCCATTGCGACCGCCACCGCAAACGAGCCGAATGCGGCAGTAATGAAATTCAGCAACAGCCGCAGTGGAGTATTGGCAAAGCGCGAGCCGGTAACTGCGCCCATCGCGACCATGGCCGTATTCGCAACCCACCAAGGCATGACTGCGTGAATCATTCCGGTGCCATGCAATATGGCGGATGACATCATCGCCCCGAAGAGCAATCCGCCGGGAAAACGGAATCGGTAAGCGATAACTGCGACGACGCTCGAAACCGCGACCAGAATCGCGAGCTCGTCAAGAACGGCGACGCTCAGCGCGGTGGCGGGCCTTGGCGGTGCATGGCCGACCAGACCGAGGGCCGACAGTCCGGCCGGCAATCCGACGGCAATGACGACCACACGAATGCTCTGCACGATTGCAATCGCACGCAAATCGCCGCCCAGTTCAGCCCCCAAGGCGAGAACCTGCGACATGCCGCCCGGTGCAGCGGCGAGATATGCGTCAACCTTTCCCCAGCCATGTGCCAGCTGCAGATAACCTGCGCCGGTGATGGAAATGACGGTCATGGCCAACAACAACACAACAATGCTGAGCGGATAGGTAGCCATTCCGTGCAAAGTCTCGGGAGTAACCACCGCGCCGAGCGATATGCCGATGAGCACGAATATCGCGCGCATCAACAGCGTTGGGATGAACATCGGCCGCCCCGCAAGAGCGGCGCCGGCGACCGCCAGGATGGAGCCTGAAAGCCAGCCGGCGGGAACACCCGCCAGGCCAAGTGCAGCGCCGCCCACGGCCGCAATCCCCAACGTCTCGGCCAAATGACGCAGGTCAGAAAGTCGATTGGTGGCAGAGGGCGCGGACAAAGGCCGAGTTCTCAAGGAGCCAGGCGCACCCAGTGTCGCGGCTCATCAGGCCGGATCAATGACGCGCGTCGATGCTCGCGTCAAATGCCTGAGACCGGAAACCTTAGGTCGTCATCTCAGATGTTGATAAAGCGCGGCCATCGCCACCGCTGAGCACGATACGCACAAGATCGGCCGCGTTTCGTGCGCCAGTCTTTTCCATGATCCGGGCTCGATGAACTTCCACCGTACGCGGACTGATACCGAGACGACGGCCAACTTCCTTATTGGATGCACCTTCGGCGATGTGCGTGAGAACTTCACGTTCACGCGGCGTCAGCAGACTCTGACCGCGAAAGTCTGTCGGCAGGCCGATCTTCCCGGCCGCACTTCCATCGCGCCTCGCAAAAGTAGTGACGGCGCTGCGTACGCGCGCGACGATAGAGCGTGCATCAAGCGGCTTGACGAGGTAGTCGAACGCACCGCTTTTCACCGCCTCGACAGCCGAACTAACGTCGCCGTCACCCGTCACAATAAAAATCGGCGCGGGATAGGTGCGCGCATCCAGTTCCTGGAGCACGGCCAGACCTGATTTGGCCGGAAGGTGCAGATCGAGCAACACGGCAGCCGGTGTCTGGGCGCTCGCGACTGCGAGAAATGTTTCGCCGTCCACGAATCCGGTCACGCGATAGCCGGCAAGCGTGAAAACCACCGAGAGTGCGTCACGCATCATCGCATCGTCGTCGACGATGAAGAGATCGCTGCTGCCCGAAGCCATAACTGCTTCCTTTGGCGACGCCGAGTGTCGGACCAACGGCATTTTGCACTATAAGGGCCAAGGGTTAAGTAAAAAGTGCAGGTATTACAATAGTTTACGGTATGATTGGATGGAATGCAGGTACATCGGTGAGGCGCAAATTTGTAACCACATAAAAATCGTGCCTCGGTTGTAGTTCTGTGGTGATTTAGGGCGGCAAAATCGTAGTGAAGCAACGCCTGTTCCCGATCTGGAGAGTTTATGTTGCAGGGTTGGGTCGTTATTGCCGTTGCGCTTGCGTATATCGGGTTGCTGTTCCTGGTCGCGAGCTACGGCGACCGCACGCGTGGCCTTGGGCGCGATGGACGCGCACGGTTGCTCATCTACCCGTTGTCACTCGCAATCTACTGCACGTCGTGGACATTCTTCGGATCGGTCGGTTTCGCTTCACGCACCGGCTTTGACTTCCTGACGATTTACGTCGGGCCGGTCATCATGATCGGCTTGTGCGGCCCCCTCCTCATCCGCATCGTGCGACTGGCCAAAACGCAAAACATTACCTCGATCGCCGATTTCATTGCCGCACGCTACGGAAAGGGCCAGGCGGTCGCCGCGACGGTCGCTTTGATCGCGATTGTCGGCACAATTCCTTACATCGCGTTGCAGCTGAAGGCGGTGTCGGCATCGCTCGAAACCATTCTTGCGCACGTTACGGCAAGCACCGAAGTTACTCGGCCGCTGCTGGGCGACATCGCGCTTTTCGTTGCATTGTCGATGGCGACGTTCGCCGTCCTTTTCGGTACGCGCCACATCGACGCGACCGAGCATCAGGACGGATTGATGCTGGCGGTCGCGACCGAATCGATTGTCAAACTTCTCGCATTCCTCGCCGTCGGAATTTTCGTGACTTTCTGGATGTTCGACGGACCGGTTGCTCTGTTCAAGGAAGCGATGCAGCGGCCTTCGACAGCGGCTATCTTCGGCCGGGAGCCGCGCGCAGACACTTTGATTGCGATGACGCTGCTTTCGTTTGTCGCATTCATTCTATTGCCGCGACAATTCCACGTAGCAGTGGTCGAGAATAACAACGAAGGCGAAATCAAACGTGCCGTCTGGCTTTATCCTCTCTACCTCGTTCTGATTAATCTGTTTGTGGTGCCGATTGCCCTCGCCGGCCTTTTGACGTTTCCCGCAGGAAAAATCGACAGCGACATGTTCGTGCTGGCGCTGCCACTCGAAAGCGGCTCGATTTTTTTCACCATTATCGCTTTTGTCGGCGGCTTGTCGGCAGCGACCGCCATGGTGATCGTTGAATCGGTTGCGCTCTCCATCATGGTGTCGAATGACCTGATCATGCCGTTCGTGCTGCAGCGGCGTGAAAGACTGATCAGCCGCCGTGACAATATCGGCTCGATGCTCCTCACTGTGCGGCGCCTGGCGATTTTCGCAATCCTGCTTCTCGCTTATGTGTATTACCGTTTAGCGGGCGAAGCACAGCTTGCCTCGATCGGTCTGCTTTCGTTCGCGGCCATTGCGCAACTCGCGCCCGCTTTCTTTGGCGGCCTCCTTTGGCGACGCGCTACCGCGGCCGGGGCCATTGCCGGTATGAGCGCCGGCTTCCTGGTGTGGGCCTATACGTTGCTGCTTCCGACACTGTCCGACATCGGCATCGTCGGCGAACGCATTCTTACCGAAGGACCTTGGGGTCTCGGCATACTCCGCCCGCAGCACCTGCTGGGTCTCGATCTGCCTCCTTTGGTTCACGGCGTGACCTGGAGCTTGCTGCTGAACGTGTTGTTCTACATCGGGTTCTCGTTGCGACGCGAACCCACGCCAATCGAGCGACTGCAGGCCAATATTTTTGTGCCTTCGGATTTCACACCGATTGCTCCGAGTTTCCGGCTGTGGCGCTCTTCGGTGACGGTGGATGAACTCACCAGCGCAATTGCGCGTTACCTCGGCGAAGAACGAACGCGGTCGGCTTTTGAAAGCTTTGCCAGTGCGCAACGCATTAGCCTTGAGCCAAAGGACGATGCCGACTTCCGATTGATCCGCTATGCAGAGCATATTCTCGCGTCGGCAATCGGCGGCGCGTCGTCGCGGCTAGTGCTGTCGCTGCTTCTGCGCAAACGCACTGTTTCGACCAAGGCGGCGCTGAAGCTCCTCGACGACGCCAATGCAGCGATCCAATACAATCGCGAGATCCTGCAGACAGCCCTTGATCACGTGCGGCAAGGCATCGCCGTATTTGACAAGGAGTTGCAACTGATATGCTGGAACCGGCAATTCGGCGAGATCCTCGATTTGCCGCCGAGCTTGATTCGCGTCGGCATCGGGCTCGCAGACATTCTACGCTTCAACGGCACGCGGGGCGACGTTCCTTCGGCAGACGTTGAGGAATTCGTCCGCATGCAAATCGAGCGCTACGTCTCGGGCAACGAGCCTTTCCTGGAGCGTTTCGCGCAGGGGCTCGTGATTGAGGTTCGTGCCAACCGAATGCCAGATGTCGGCATCGTCACGACATACACGGACATCACGGCGAGCGTGGAAGCGGCGGAAGCCCTGGAGCGATCCAACGAAACGTTGGAGCGGCGCGTGCATGAGCGCACCGAGGAACTCACTCGACTCAACGCTGCACTCGAGCGCGCCAAAGGCGAGGCCGATGCCGCCAATATTTCGAAAACCAAATTCCTGGCGGCGGCGAGCCACGACATCCTGCAGCCCCTGAACGCGGCACGGCTGTACGTCACGACTCTGATCGAGCGTGGCGGACGCGAGGACAGACGGCTGGTCGACAATATCGACGCTTCTCTCGAAGCCGTTGAAGAAATTTTCGGTGCCTTGCTTGATATGTCGCGCCTCGACACCGGCGCTTTGCGTCCCGAATTCGCCAGTTTTCGCATCGACGAACTGATGCGTCAGATCGAGCTCGAATTCGCTCCGCTGGCTGTCGCCAAGGGACTGGACCTCACTTTCATGCCTTGCGGTCTGGTGGTGCGGTCCGATCGCCGACTGTTGCGAAGGCTGATTCAGAACCTCGTTTCCAATGCCATCAAATATACGCCGAAGGGTCGGGTGCTCGTTGGATGCCGGCGCCGCGGCGACCATCTGCGCATCGACGTTTACGACACCGGCGTCGGTATTCCGCAATCAAGGTGGCGCGACATATTTGTGGAATTTCATCGCCTCGACCAGGGCGCCAAGATTGCGCGCGGGGTGGGCCTGGGCCTTTCCATCGTGGAGCGGTTGGCGCGCGTGCTCGATTGCACCATCGGTCTCGAATCGGAAGCTGGCCGCGGGTCGCGTTTCATGGTCACCGTGCCACTGTCAAACGCGGCGCCGGTCGAGTTGCCCGCGCGCGAGGACACCCGCATTGATCCAAGCCAACTCGTCGGTATCACGGCGCTCTGTATCGACAACGAACCTTCCGTGCTCGACGGCATGGAAACGCTTCTGCGGAGCTGGAGCTGTGAAGTCATCAAGGCGCCCGACCTCGAGACCGCATTGGCCGGAATCGGGGAAAGTCTCCTGATGCCGAACGGATTGCTGGTCGATTACCATCTCGACCACGGGAACGGCATAGAGGCGATCACGGAACTCCGGAGTCGCTTCGGCGACCTGCCCGCGATCCTGATCACTGCTGACCGTTCGCCGAGCGTGCGCGAACAGGCCCGGACCCAGGGAATTCAACTCTTGCACAAGCCCATCAAGCCAGCCGCGCTCCGCGCGCTGTTGGCACAATGGCGCATGATGCGCGCCGCTGCAGCGGAGTAGCGCAGTCAACCTTCGGCAGTCGCACCTTGCGGCCAGTGACCGGCTTCAATCTTGGCGGCAGCGATAACAGCCTGGGTCCGGCTTTCAACGCCAAGTTTCTGCAGAATGGCAGAGACATGTGCTTTCACCGTCGCCTCGGAGACGCTGAGCTGAAAGGCGATCTGCTTATTCAGAAGCCCCTCCGACAGCATCATCAGCACGCGCACCTGTTGCGGTGTCAGCGTCGCCATTCGCGCCATCAACTCGGCGGCTTCGGCATCTGATCCACCGGTAAGGTCAACGTCGGGGGGTGTCCACACGTCTCCGCCCAACACACGCGAGATCGCTGTGCGCATCGCCTCGACACCGAGCGTTTTCGGTATGAACCCGGATGCACCGAATTCCATGCAACGCCGGATAGCAGCCGGGTCATCGTTCGCTGAAACGACTATGACCGGCACCCCCGGATATTGGGCCCGCATATACATGAGTCCGGAAAAGCCGCGCACCCCGGGCATAGCGAGATCAAGCAGGACAAGGTCGACATCGCTACTTCGTTCGAGCAGCTCGACAAGCTCGTCGTAAGTGCCGGCTTCGGCTATTTCCGCCTGCGCCAAGAGACCTGTGACCGCCTCGCGCAACGCTCCACGAAACAGAGGGTGGTCATCGGCAATCACAAACCGGTATTGCAACGCTTCATTCAAATCAGAACTTCCCTTTGAGCGTTCGGTGGCGCGGCCATGCGCCGCACCATTTTCTTGCGGATTTCCTGGCGCTTGAAACCATGTTCCTCCCCCGCTCGTTCGAGTGCAAGCCTTTCACCTCTCGACGAAAATCGTCTTGGTGCAGTGCAAGAAAACTATGAGAAATCCACACCTTAGGCGACTGGCTTCGCCAAAAGTCGAATAGGGTCAATGGCTCCCACCAGACTAGTGTTTTCGAACACCGCCAGCGGGGGCGCATGGTCGGTCGGGTTTCGATTGGCAATGCGTTTTCGTCATCAGCGGCGGAAACAATGTTTGGAAAAGCACAAACGGGGGACTCAAGATGAGCGCAGTGGCTGGTACCGCTTCTCGCGCGGGCGGAATGTCGAAGGACGAAAAATTCGTCATCTTCGCATCATCGCTCGGCACGATTTTCGAATGGTATGACTTCTATCTCTATGCGGTGCTGGCACCGTTCTTCGCTTCATTGTTCTTTCCGACAGGGAATGACACGGCAGCATTGCTGTCGGCGTTTGCTACCTATGCGGCCGGATTTCTTGTTCGCCCCTTCGGCGCAATCATCTTCGGACGCATCGGCGACCTGGTCGGCCGTAAATACACCTTCCTCGTCACGATCATGGTGATGGGCACCGCAACATTCCTCGTTGGCGTGCTTCCGACATTCGCTAGCGTCGGATGGTTGGCCCCGATCCTGCTCGTGACCCTGCGCCTGTGCCAGGGATTGGCACTCGGCGGGGAATATGGCGGCGCGGCAACGTATGTGGCTGAGCACTCCCGGCCGAATGAACGGGGCTATGCCACGAGCTTCATCCAAACCACAGCTACGTTGGGTTTGCTGTTGGCACTTATCGTCATCGCACTCTGCCGTGGCAACATAGCAGCCAAGGAGTTCGCCGACTGGGGATGGCGCATTCCGTTCCTGGTGTCGGTCATCTTGCTGGTCTTCTCGGTTTACATCCGCCTCAAGCTGAACGAGACGCCGATCTTCCAGAAGATGGTTGCGGAAGGAAAAGGCTCGAAGGCACCGTTGACCGAGAGCTTCTTCCACTATCCAAACAACAAGTACGTGCTGCTTGCTTTGCTCGGCGCCACTGCCGGCCAAGGCGTCGTCTGGTACACGGGGCAGTTCTATGCGCTTTTCTTCCTCGTGATCACACTCAAGGTCGACTATTTGACGGCTTATACGTTGATCGGCCTGTCGCTCATCATCGGCACGCCATTCTTCATTTTCTTCGGATGGCTGTCCGATCGCATTGGCCGGCTCAAGATCATTCTGGCTGGCTGTGCAATTGCGGCGATCACTTACTTCCCGCTGTTCCAGGGACTGACTCACTACGTCAATCCGGACCTGGAAGCCTTCGCCAAGGCTAACCCGATCACGGTAACTGCCGATCAGTCGACGTGTAATTTTCACATCTTTGTTGGCCCGTGGTCGAAGTTTACCGACTGCGACCGCGCGCAGGACTTCCTGACCAAGTCAGGCCTTTCGTTCAAGATAGCGCATTCGGCCGGGTCAAAGTCTGTGGACATGGACATTGGTGGCACCAAGATACAAGGGTGGGATAATCCCAAGTGGACGGCAGCACTCGCCGCCAAAAACTTCCCGAAAACAGCTGACCCAAAGAAGATCAACTGGTTCATGACCGAGTTGATCCTGGTGATCATGGTGATCTACGTGACCATGGTGTACGGACCGATCGCGGCATTCCTGGTCGAGATGTTCCCGACCAAGATCCGCTACACGTCGATGTCGCTGCCCTATCACATCGGCAACGGCTGGTTTGGTGGAATGTTGCCCTTGCTCGCCACGGCCGTGGTGGCGGCACAAGGCGATATTTACGCCGGCCTTTGGTATCCGATCATAGTTGCAGTGATGACGTTGGTGATCGGAACGCTCTTCCTTCGTGACACCAAGGGTGTCGATATCACCACTAGTTCCGGTGTTGCGATCCAAAAAGGCTGATTGGCGAAAGGGCGGCGGGACAACCGCCGCCCTCATCTTTCCTGAGCGCCCCGCGTTGCGGGGCGTTTTTATTTCCGACTACCGATGAACTGAAATATCACGTCCCGGCTGTGTGGCCTGCGACGATGTTCGATGAGGTAGATGCCCTGCCAGGTTCCGAGCGCGAGTTTTCCGCCGGTCAGCGGCACATGCAGTGACACGCCGTTCAGCATCGACTTGACGTGTGCCGGCATATCGTCTGGCCCTTCCGCATCGTGAACCCAGTCCGCATTTTCAGGCGCAAGCCGATCGAGCGCCGCAACCAAATCCGCCTGCACGTCGGGATCGGCATTTTCCTGGATCGTCAATGAAGCCGACGTGTGCCGTAAATAGATCAGCAACACTCCCTCGCCCGCTCCGATGCTCTCGATAAACCCTGCCGCGTCGGCAGTAATATCGATGAATCTGTTGCCCTTCGTATCTACGCGCAGGGTCGCACTGGCAATGAGCTGTGGGGCGGCCTCGACAATGGCAGACAAACGACCCGGCATGAATTCAGCCTTGCTCCGGTCGGCCGTTCAGGTCTTGCGCATAATGTCTTTACGGACCGTGCCGAACATCTCGACAAGGCGACGCCAGGCTTCTTCAAGAAATTCGCGCGCCCGAGTCACATCCTCTTGGGTTGGCAGTTTGATCGTTATATCCGGCCCGTTCCCGGTTTGCGGCGATAGATCTGCAGGCGGGCGCGGCGGAGGCGGCTCTCGCAGAGCGGCAATTTCTTTCTTCAGCGACGCAACTTCATCCTGCAAGCGGCCCAGCTTCTCTTCCAGTCCCTTCAGGAAGGTGACGCCCTTCTGCGCATCTTCGTTCCCGGTTGCCGATGACGCCCGGTCGATCGGTACCGCTTGGCAGATCCATCCGGCTGCCTGCGCGCTGCAATAGGCGATCTCGCCATTTGTGCTATCGAGCCTGATGAATCCGTTGTCCACGCGATTAAAGCTGTAACGGCTCCCGATCGATGACTGCGGACTCGATGCGGCGGGTTCCTGGGGCGCCGCCTTCTCCCCCTCGTTCGCGACCTGCGCCCACGAATATCCTGAGGGACAGGCAAGAGTGACTGCGAGTGCAAACGTAGAAACGCGCATGGCGCCTTCCTGTGAACAGCGGTGGGATCTCCGGAGCCTAGCACCGACTCAGCGCCTGCTGAACCTGCACGGCTCCGACTCTGCACCACTCATTCTGCAGTGCGCAGCCGGGCCGGCTTCGTCATCAAAATTTCTGCATTTTTTGCTTCATATCAACCACTTATGCCGCAGGTTCGTTTCCTTGACTCGATGAAACTCGATAAGTATGGTCCGCGCGGCTTTTAGGGCGGCGGGACTCGCGAGACCTGAAACCCGCGCGGGTCGCAATCATGACTGACGGCACGCGCGGCAAAGACAATCGCAAAGAACCGCCGGACGACGAGGCTGCTCTCTCCGCGAGGCTCCAACGTCTCGGCAATCGGCTCGCACAGGCGAATCGACCACCCGAAAACGACACCGGTCCTCGTCAGACCGCCGATCCTTCGGCGATCGCTCGCGGTTTCCGGCTGTCGACCGAACTGGTCGCTGGGGTGCTGGTGGGCGCGGTGATCGGCTGGCTGCTCGATCGCTGGCTGGGAATCTCGCCGTGGGGGCTCATCGTATTTCTGTTGCTCGGCTTTGCGGCGGGCGTGTTGAATGTGATGCGGGCGGCAGGCGTCGTTCGCGATAGACAACTGTAGTACTCATGGCTGTCGATCCAATTCATCAGTTCCAGATCATCGATCTGTTTCCGGTCGGCAAGATCGGCAATACGGAGATCGCTTTCACCAACTCGGCGGCCTATATGGTCGCGGCTGTTGTGGTCATTACTGCATTCCTTCTCGGCAGTACCGCCAAGCGAAGCCTTGTGCCGGGCCGCGTGCAGTCGACAGCCGAGCTGACGTACGAATTCGTCGCCAACACCATAAAAAGTACAGCCGGCACCGAGGGAATGCGTTTCTTCCCCTTTGTGTTCACGCTGTTCACGTTCATCCTGACGGTAAATATCATCGGGCTTATCCCCTATGCCTTCACAGTCACCACGCACATCATCATTACCGCGACACTGGCGATGTCGGTCTTCGTGACCGTGCTCGTTTATGGATTCTGGAAGCACGGACTTCACTTCTTCAATCTGTTCGTGCCCAAAGGCATCCCGATCTACATCCTGCCGCTCATCGTATTCATTGAAGTGCTGTCGTTCCTCTCGCGCCCGATCTCTCACAGCGTGCGTCTCTTTGCCAACATGTTGGCCGGTCACATCACGCTGAAAGTGTTCGCAAGCTTCATCACTTTGCTTGGAAGCGCGGGAATTATCGGCATGGCTGGCGCGACGTTGCCGCTGGCGATGGTCGTTGCACTGACGGCGCTCGAACTGCTCGTCGCTTTCCTGCAAGCCTACGTGTTTGCCATCCTCACCTGCATCTATCTCAACGATGCCATCCATCCTGGCCATTGAAGGCCGGACAAGATCAAGCAAAGGAGTTCGTCATGGATCCAATCGCAGCAAAATATATCGGTGCCGGTATCGCCTGCATCGGCATGGGCGGCGCCGGTGTCGGCGTCGGCGCCATCTTCGGTCACTACCTGGCCGCCGCCTTGAGAAATCCGTCGGCCGCCCAGGGGCAATTCGGCAATCTGATTTTCGGATTTGCCGTGACCGAAGCGCTCGGCATCTTCTCGCTGCTGATCGCGCTGCTGCTGCTCTTTGCGCTGTAAGAAACAGTCGCCTCTCCTACTATGGCCACGACTGCCCATACCGCGGTGCCGGGCGAGCATAAGGGCGCGTTTCCGCCCTTTGATTTGCACACGTTTGCGTCGCAACTCGTGTGGCTCGTCATCACTTTCGTATTGCTCTACGTCATCATGGCGAAAGTCGCGTTGCCGCGCGTCGGCGGCATCATAGCGGAACGGCAAAAGCGGATTGACGACGACCTCGCGCAGGCGAATTCGTTCAAGACGCAATCCGACGGCGCGCTTGCTGCCTATGAAAAGTCTTTGGCCGATGCCCGCAATCGGGCGCAGTCAATCGCCAACGATATGCGCGACAAACAGGCTGCCGAAGCGGCAACGGCCCGCAAGAAGCTTGAGGATCAGCTCAACGCCAAGCTAGTCGACGCAGAGAAAACCATCGCTGGAACCAAGCAGGCGGCGATGACAAATGTGCACGGCATCGCGACAGACGCGGCGAAGGCGATTGTTGAACGGCTTATCGGCAAGGCGCCGGCGGATTCTGCGATCGATGCGGCGGTCGCCGACGTTCTTAAAAGGTAACGGAACCTATGGAACTGCTGCGTGAGCCGGAAACCTGGGTGGCGGTGGCGTTCGTCATCTTCATATGCGTCCTAGGCTATCTCGGCGTGCACAATATGGTTTCGAAGGCGCTGGACGATCGTGCCGGTCGCATCCGGGCCGAGCTTGACGAAGCGCGCAAGCTTAAAGATGAAGCAGCTCAACTCCTGGCGGAATACGAGAAAAAGCAGCACGCCGCTGAAAGTGAAGCAGAGGACATCATCGCTGGCGCCAAAGCCGAGGCCGAACGGCTTGCGGCGGAGGCGAAGACGAGGATCGAGGATTTCGTGGCCCGACGCACCGCGATGGCTGAAACCAAGATCGCGCAGGCAGAAGCGCAGGCCGCGGCCGACGTCCGCAGCGCCGCCGCCGAAGCTGCCGTCGCCGCGGCGGAAAAGATTCTGAGCGTGGAGACTAAGGGCAAGCTGGCTGGCGATCTGATCGCCAAAGGGATCGACGACGTTCGCAAGAAGCTGAACTAGACGTCGAGCTGAAGTTCCTTAAATCGCTATCGTGTTCTCAACTTTGCCGCGGATTCGCTCCGGGGGCCGCTCGCGGCTTCGGCTTGCTCGCAGGTTTCTTTTTTCTTTCCTGCTGCGCTCCCGCGGGATCGAATCCCACATAGACTACGTAGGCGTCGATGTTCGATATTGGCTGCGGCAACGGGAATGAGATTTCCGGATCAACGTGCACAAAGGGAACGCGATCCACCGCGCTCGTCACGACAACCTGCACACTGGCGAACCTGGACATGATCGTTTTGGGGTTGACCCCCTCCTGAACCACTGCAAGACGAAGCGGCACATCGACCGTGCCCGGCCCGCCGGCGGGGCCGGTGATAACCCGTCCCTCGACGCCGACTTTCATCGTCATGATGCCGGAATTCACCTGGCACTCTCGTGCGGTACGAACGATCGTGACCTGATAACGCAGGTCCAACGCAGTAGGCTCGGCTTCCCCCGTCTTGCCGCCAATCATGAGCGTAGCCGCGCCAGTGCGCACGCTGATACCAGGACACTCAATGTCGGATGTGGATCCTCCTGCGGCCTGAGCCTGGGCGTCGCCACCACTCGCCTTCGATGACGTACTGAAAAGATCCAACGCGGACGTGCTGAAAAGATTGCTCGATCCCGAGCCGCAGCCAACGAGACCCAGCGACAGACCCAACAACGCTGCGATTTTGCCGGCTAGACGCATGTTTCTCCTATTTTTGCGCGCTCAGACAACCAAATCATTGTGGCAGTGAATCGACATCGTCTTTGAGACGCGCATACAGCAAGTGGTCCTGCCAGACACCGTTGATACACAGATAGCCGCGCGCATAGCCCTCACGCTTAAACCCTGTCTTTTCCAACAGGCGGACTGAAGCGACATTGTCCGGAATACAAGCCGCTTCCAGCCGGTGCAGCCGCAGCGTGGAGAAACTGTAAGGTATCAGCGCCCGCACAGCAGCGGTCATATAGCCCTTGCGAGCGAATGGCGCACCAACCCAATATCCAACACTGCCCGCCTGAGCCACGCCGCGACGAATATTGGCAATGGTCAGTCCACCGATCATGGCATTGTCGTCGCTGCGGAATATCAAAAAAGCGTAGGCCAGATCACTGCGCTGGTCTTCGGCATAACGCTTGAGCCTGCGGCGGAAAGCGCCGCGCGTGAGATCGTCGGTCGGCCAGATCGGCTCCCACGGGACCAGAAAGCGCCGACTCGTTTCGCGCAAAAGAGCCCATTCGGCAAAATCGCCGCTGTGCGGTGGCCGCAATGTTACGCCCGCGCCGGTGATGCTCGGCACTGCGTCGTTGGAACTTACGGTTCGGAAAAACGCCATGGACGTCTCGCGGTCATGCCGCGCGGCGGACCAGACTTTCGGCGATCGCGGCAGTCGTTGCAAGACCACTGCCTGGTCCGAGCGCTGCGATCGCTGGTCTGGCACGACCGATCAAAGCCCGACCGGCTGAACGGGCGCTTTCGACGGTTACCGCGTCAACCTTGGCGACAATCTCCTCAAGCGGTACCGGGCGCCTATAAGACAGCATCTGCCGCGCCAGCTGGCCCACGCGCGCCTCCGAGCTTTCCAGCGCCATCAGAAGGCCCGCTTTCATTTGGGCTTTGGCACGATTTACCTCGGTTTCGTTCAGCGTCTCAGTGGCATTGCCAATCTGATCGATGACGACGCGCATCAGTTCCGGAGCATCAGCTTCGTCCGTACCGGCATAAAGGGCGAACAGCCCCGTGTCGGAAAACGGCATGTGAAACGCGTGTATCGCATAACAAAGACCGCGAGTTTCCCGGACTTCCTGGAACAGACGCGATGACATGCCGCCACCAAGCACGCTGGTAAATACCTGCAGGCTGTAGAGCTGCTCGTCGCGCATAGGCAATCCCTGCAACGCCATGGCGATATGCACTTGCTCGAGGTCACGCGTTTCCACTTTGGTGCCACCGCGGAAATGCGCCGGCTCGGGTTCTGGAGCAGACGGTCCCTGGAAAGTCGCCAGACGCTTCTCGATCTCCGCCACGATCGCCGCGTGCTCTACCGCGCCGGCGGCGGCAACGACCATGTTGGGAGCCCTGTAGTTGCGCGACAGATATGCGCGCAAACGCGCCGGATTGAAGGACCGCACGGTCTCCGGTGTGCCGAGAATTGAGCGACCGACCGGTTGCAGGGGAAATGCCGTTTCCTGCAGGCGATCGAACACGAGATCATCGGGCGCATCTTCAGTTGCGCCGATTTCCTGCACAATCACATTCTGTTCGCGCTTCAATTCATCGGCGTCGAAAGTCGGCTCTGACAGAATATCGGACAGAACGTCGAGTGCGAGCAGCACATCCGCCTTGAGCACGCGTGCGAAATAGCCCGTCGATTCAACGCTGGTCGCGGCGTTGAGGTCGCCGCCGACCGCCTCGATCGTCTCCGCGATCTGCCGCGCGTTGCGGCGCTTGGTTCCCTTGAACGCCATGTGCTCAAGCAAATGAGAGATACCGTGCTCATCGGGCTGTTCGTTACGGCTGCCTGAACCGATCCACACGCCGAGAGAGGCCGTTTCAAGATGCGGCATCCGATCGGTCACGACCGAAAGGCCCGAGGGAAGACGGGTAACTTCAACACTCATGCAGCTGCTCCTTCACGCGCGGCGCGTGACACAGATGTTACGTACCGCTCTACGGCCGTCTGATCCGCCGGTAAAGCAATGATCCTCTCATCCCGCCGACCCAGATCGGCGAAGGTATCCGGCAGTGCGGGCGTTACACCGCAGGCCGCCTTGACCGCATCGGGAAATTTCGCAGGGTGCGCAGTCGACAGCACGACCATCGGGACCGAAAGGTCCCGTTTCTCCTTTTCCGCCACCGCAAGAGCAACGGCAGTGTGTGGATCCACGCAATAGTTGGCCTCACGGACCCATGCACGAATCTCAGCAGCGCTCTCCTGCTCGTCGGCCCGGTCGGCCGTGAATAGCGAACGCAGCTCTTTGATCGCCGACGCGGACAGACCGAAGCGACGGTGCTGGGCCAAAGATGCCATCGACGCTCGCACAGCCTGCGCATCGCGCCCACAAGCGTCGAATAACAGGCGCTCGAAATTGGATGAAACCTGAATGTCCATCGACGGCGACGTCGTCGCGATGACGTCACGGATCTCATAGGTGCCGGTCGCAAAGGTGCGCACCAGGATATCGTTGACATTGGTCGCTACTACGAGGCGATCAACGGGCAAACCCATGCGCGAGGCGACATAGCCGGCGTAGACGTCACCAAAATTTCCTGTCGGCACGGTGAAGGCGATTTTTCGATGCGGGGCGCCAAGCGCGACCGCCGCCGTAAAATAATAAACCACCTGAGTGGCAACACGCGCCCAGTTGATCGAATTAACTCCGGAGAGCCGCACGCGATCACGGAATGCGTGGTGATTGAACATGGCCTTCACCAACGCCTGACAATCGTCGAAAGTCCCCTCGATGGCGAGCGCGTGCACATTTGAATCCGGCACTGTACTCATCATCCGGCGCTGCACCTCAGAAATGCGCCCTTGCGGAAAAAGAACAACGACGTCGACCTGCGCACGACCGCGAAAGGCTTCGACAGCAGCACCCCCCGTGTCGCCGGAGGTCGCGACGACAATGGTGGTGCGTTCAGCACGTTGATGCAGCGCGTAATCCATCAGCCGTGCCACAAATTGCATCGCCAGGTCTTTGAAGGCGAGCGTCGGGCCATGAAAAAGCTCGAGCACGAAAAGGCTCGGATTGAGTTGGGTCAAAGGCGCCACAGCTGGATGTCGAAAATTGCCGTAGGCTTCGCGTGCCATGCGCGCCAAATCCGCTTCCGCAATGCCATCCCCGACAAAAGGACGGAGCACTTCAACCGCGACTTCGGCATAGGGCTTCCCAGCGAAGTTCCCGACGGTCGCGCGATCAAGGGTCGGCCAACGTTCCGGCACGTAAAGACCGCCGTCGCGGGCGAGCCCCGCGAGCATCACATCGACAAAATCGAGCGAGGGAGCCTCGCCCCGGGTAGAGATGTAACGCATTGATTTAGCTTAATTTTACGGTCCGGCCACGCTCGGCAGTTGCACAGTAGCCCCGGGCGGGCCCTTGCACAAGAAAACGCTCAGTTCCGCCGGACCACCCGACGTGCAAGCCAGACGATGTAGACGCCGGCAAGAGCAAGCGCGAGGCCGAACCACGTGATGACATATTGCAGGTGATTGTCGGGCAAATGCGGCTCGAGCTTGCCCGGCTTTGGCAGGCCTCCGGAGGGCGTCGGCCCCTCTTGGTCAATGTAAAATGGCGCTGCGCTCGCCCACTTCTTGAATGTGGCGATCGAATTCGAATCGCGCAGAAACCAGACATTGTTTTTGGGATCGTCGGCCGGAGTAAAGGAATTGCGCGCCTCCGGCCAGCGCAGCACGCCGACGATGTCCACTATGCCGTGCGGTGTGCCTTCAGTCCGCGTCCCGGGGTCCTTGCGATCGACTGGCACAAACCCGCGATTGACGAGGATGATGCTGCCACCGGCAAGGCGAGCAGGCGCGAAGACCCAGTAGCCTGGCCCTTTGACATCGGGGCGCAACGGAGACCCGGCTGTGTAGACCAGTGCTTCCTCCCCATCGAGGAATTCAGCCGGAAAAACGACCCGGCGAAATTCCTCCCCGTCTTCACGAAGCTGCGGCCAACTGGAACGCGGCGGCAGATCTTGGGGTGCACGGCTGAGCCGGGTATTGAGTGTCGTGATGAGATTTTCCTTCCAGACCTTTCGGTCGAGTTGCCAGACGCCGAGCCCAATCAGAATCACAATGCCGGCCAAGGCCATGAGCGTTGCATCGAGAATGCTGCTTCTCCGCTTGCGGCGAGCCTTGCTCACATCTCACCTCTGCGATCGAGACGGCCTTCCGCCGCCTTGTGATGATATTGCAGCGCTATCAATAAGCCTTTGACCAAGCGAAGCGGAGCAAGAGTCACAATCAAGATCAGCGGCAGCCACAGGGCGGCATGCACCCAATATGGCGGCTGATAGACAATTTCGGTGATCAATGCCGCAAAGACAACAATGAACCCCGCAATGAGGATTACAAATACGGCGGGGCCATCGCCGGAATCGGCGAAACTGTAATCGAGACCACAGTGTTCGCACTTTGGGCGCAACGACAGAAATCCCTTGAACAAATGGCCGTCACCGCAGCGCGGACAGCGACCGCGAAGACCGCGGCCGATCGGCAGGTGGCCGTGCAGCGTTTGTTCGGTCATGTGTTTCTAATTCAAAATAAAAGGGCGGCGTGATGACGCCGCCCTTTCAGCAACCATCCATCAAACGTCACTCGTGCCCGACGCCAGATCCCCAGACATATATGCACGCGAACAGGAAGAGCCATACCACGTCGACGAAATGCCAGTACCACGCGGCGAATTCGAAGCCGAGGTGCTGCTTCGGTGTGAAGTGCCCGGCCATCGCACGAAACAGACAGACGATCAGAAAGATCGAACCGATGATCACATGTGCGCCGTGGAATCCGGTCGCCATGAAGAAGGTGGCGCCATAGATATTTCCACTGAAGTGAAAATGCGCGTGCGAGTATTCGTAAGCCTGCACGCACGTGAAGGTCAGGCCAAGAAGGATCGTGAGAATCAAACCCCACTTCAGCCCCTTCCGGTCGTCTTCAAGCAGCGCATGGTGCGCCCAGGTCACGGTGGTGCCTGACGTGAGCAGGATCAGAGTGTTGAGAAGCGGCAGATGCCAGGGATCGAATGTCTCGATGCCTTTCGGAGGCCAGACGCCTCCGGTTGCCGCCAGGCGACCGATATCGTTGGCCTCGCCGGGGAACAGCGCAGTGTTGAAGTAGGCCCAGAACCAGGCAACGAAAAACATGACCTCCGAAGCGATGAAGAGAATCATCCCGTAGCGGTGCGAAATCTGCACCACGCGCGTGTGAAAGCCCTCGTATTGGGCCTCGCGGATGACATCGCGCCACCAGACAACGAATGTGTAGAGCACGCCGAGCACGCCCAGGCCGAATACGAGCGGCGCCGCAGCGTACAGATGATGCATCCAACTGATGGCGCCGACCGCCAGGATAAAGGCGGATACAGAGCCGACTGCCGGCCATGGACTCGGATCGACCAGATGATAGTCGTGTTGTTTGGCGTGGGCGTCGGCCATCGTCTCAGTCTCCGTTAAAGCTTGCTCAAATTTTTCTTGGGCACTTCAGCCACCGGCTGATCCGTCTCGCGCAGCCGGTAGAACGTATATGACAGCGTAATGGTGTTCAGGTCGTTCTGATCGCTATCCTTGACGAGCGAAGGATCGACATAGAACACCACAGTCATTTCACGGGTCTCGCCGGCCTTCAGGCGCTGCTCAGTGAAGCAGAAGCAGTTTATCTTCGTGAAATAGGCGCCGACCGTGGGTGGTGAAACGTTGTAACCAGCCTGCCCGGCGATTTCGCGCGCAGCCTCGTTGACGACTTTGTAGCGAACGGTCGCTACTTCGCCGATGCGCACCTGGATCTCATTCTGCTCCGGCACGAATTTCCACGGCAGTCCGGGCGCAACGTTGGAATCGAAACGGATGGTGAGTGCGCGATCGAGCACGTGATCGGGGGCTTTATCTGCAACCTGGGTCGTACCGCCGAAACCGGTGGTCTTGCAAAACCAGGTGTAGAGAGGGACCGCCGCATAGGCCGCGCCGACCATGCCGACCACCAGCGCTCCGCAACACGAGGCGACAAAGACATCGCGTCGCAATGGTCGTAGATCGGATTTGCGAGGCAGTTCGGTCATCGCGCTAGATCGGGCGGATCAGAACGCCCGGCCCTTTCACTAAGGTCATTGCGTAGAACAACACAACCAGAGCTGCCAGCGCCAGAGCGATGGCAATCGAACGGGAGCGCCGCGCGCGCTTCTGTGCTTCTGTAAGCACGATGCCGTCGTCGTCAGGGTTCTCGCTCATGGCGATTTCCATGCTCACGCTGCCAGTCGGGCGATCAGCCCGCCCCATCCGCGTTCGACCAGCAACACCGCAAACAGAAGAAACAGATACAGGATCGAGAAGGCGAAAAGATTGCGGCTTGCGCGTTCCGCCGGACGGCTTTCGCGGAAAACCTGCCAGCTCAGCATCACCATGATGGCCCCGGTCACGATGGCGGTGACGCCGTAAAGCGCGCCGGTATAGCCGAAGGCCCAGGGCGTTACGCCGAGCGGCACCAGGACGAGCGTATAGAGCAGGATCTGACGCCGTGTGCTGGCGTCGCCGGAGACCACCGGCAGCATCGGAATGCGCGCCCGGGCGTAGTCTTCGGTGCGATAAAGTGCCAGCGCCCAGAAATGCGGCGGCGTCCAGAAGAAGATGATCAGAAACAGAAGGACCGGCTCAAGGCCCAGTGACCCAGTCACTGCAGCCCAGCCGATCATTGGCGGAAATGCGCCGGCGGCTCCGCCGATGACGATGTTCTGCGGCGTCGAGCGCTTGAGCCAGATCGTATAGATGACGACGTAGAAGAAGATGGTGAAGGCGAGCAGCGCCGATGCCACCCAGTTCACCAGCAAGCCAAGGACGACGACGGCGAACGAACCGAGCGTCAGCCCGAACGCGAGCGCTTCGCCAGGAAGCACGCGACCCATTGGCACGGGACGCCGTGCGGTCCGGGTCATGAGCGCGTCGACATCGGCGTCGTACCACATATTGAGCGCACCCGCGGCACCTGCGCCCACGGCAATGCAGAGCAATGCGGTGAAGGCGGCGACCGGATGCATCGATCCGGGGGCAACCGCGAGGCCCACCAAAGCGGTGAACACCACGAGCGACATGACCCTGGGCTTCATCAGCGCGATGTAGTCGCCGACCGTTGCCAGGCTCGGCTCACCGACGCCGGCGACGAGCGGACCGCGGACTTCTACACCTTCGCTGACAAGTGACATGAGTTAGGCCGGTGCCCTATTTGATCCGCGGCAGCGTTTCAAACTGATGGAACGGCGGCGGTGATGACAGCGTCCATTCCAGCGTCGTTGCACCGGGACCCCACGGATTGTTTCCGGCCACGCGCTTTTTCGCGAAAGCCTCGATCAAGCCGAAAAAGAAGATGATCACGCCGAAGCCGGAAATGTACGACCCGAACGACGACACCATGTTCCAGCCATGGAAGGCGTCCGGATAGTCGACATAGCGGCGCGGCATGCCGGCGAGGCCGAGGAAATGCTGCGGAAAGAAGACGAGGTTCACACCGACGAACGTCACCCAGAAATGCAGCTTGCCGATGGTCTCGTTGTACATGTAGCCGCTCATCTTCGGGAACCAGTAGTACCAGCCGCCGAAAATGGCGAAGACGGCGCCGAGCGAGAGCACGTAGTGGAAGTGCGCCACGACGTAATAGGTATCTTGCAGCACGCGATCGACGCCCGCATTCGCCAGGACGACGCCAGTGACACCGCCGACTGTAAACAGGAAGATGAAGCCGAGCGCCCACAGCATGGGCGTGCGGAATTCGATCGAGCCGCCCCACATGGTGGCGATCCAGGAGAAGATCTTCACGCCGGTCGGCACGGCGATCACCATTGTCGCTGCAATGAAGTAGGCCTGTGCACCGGTCGACATGCCGACCGTGTACATATGATGCGCCCACACCACAAAGCCGATGCCGCCGATGGCAACCATGGCGTAGGCCATGCCGAGATAGCCGAACACAGGTTTGCGGCTGAAAGTCGCGACGATCTGGCTGACCATGCCGAAGCCCGGCAGGATCAGGATGTAAACCTCGGGATGCCCGAAGAACCAGAACAGATGCTGGTACAGGATCGGATCACCACCGTTATCGCCGGAAAAGAACGTCGTTCCGAAATTGCGGTCGGTGAGCAGCATCGTGATTGCGCCGGCCAGCACCGGCAGCGCCAGCAGCAACAGGAACACTGTCACCAGGATCGACCACACGAACAGCGGCATCTTGTGCAAGGTCATGCCTGGCGCACGCATGTTGAAAATGGTCGTGATGAAGTTGATGGCGCCGAGGATCGATGAGGCACCGGCAAGGTGCAGCGCCAGAATGCCGAAATCGACGGCCGGCCCCGGATGTCCGCTGGTCGATAGCGGCGCATAGAGCGTCCAGCCTGCACCGACACCGTTTGATCCGGGCTCGCCTTCGACAAAGGCCGACGTAAGCAGCAAGGCGAAAGACGCCGGCAACAGCCAGAACGAAATGTTGTTCATGCGCGGGAACGCCATGTCCGGCGCACCGATCATCAGCGGCACGAACCAATTGCCGAAGCCGCCGATCATCGCCGGCATCACCATGAAGAAGATCATGATCAGGCCGTGCGCCGTGACGAACACGTTGAACTCGTGCGGTGTCGGGAAAATCTGAATGCCGGGATTCTGCAGTTCCAGCCGGATGGCGATCGACATCAGGCCACCGATCACGCCGGCAACGAGCGCGAACACCAGATACATCGTGCCGATGTCCTTGTGGTTCGTCGAATAAACGAAGCGGCGCCAGCCGGTGGGGTGGTGCTCATGCGCTTCGTGCGCATCGTGTACGTGCGCATCGCGTGTGGCGTGGGGAGCAGCCGTATTGCTAGCCATCGTTATTGTCCTTCGACCTCGTCATTGTCGCCCGCGTCGTCTTCAGTCCGCACCGCCGGCCGCAGCGACTGTGGTCGCACGGCTGCCGTCGGTTGCGTATTTCTTCTTCGCGTCCTCGAGCCAGGCGCTGTAGTCCTTCTCGTTCACAACCCGCACCACGATCGGCATGAAGGCGTGGTCCTTGCCGCAAAGCTCGGAGCATTGTCCGTAGTATTTGCCTTCACGCTCGGCCTTGAACCATGTCTCGTTGATGCGGCCCGGGATCGCGTCGATCTTGATACCGAAGGCAGGCACCGCGAACGCGTGGATCACGTCGCTGCCGGTCGTGAGCACATGCACGACCTTGTTCACCGGCACCACCATTTCATTGTCCACGGCGAGCAGGCGCGGCTGTTCGCACTTGGTGCGTTCCGGGTCGCAAGCCAGAAGCGAGTCGAACTCGAATTTGCTGTCCGGATAGCTGTAGCTCCAGAACCATTGCTTGCCGGTGGCCTTCACGGTCACGTCCGCCTTCGGCACGTTGAGCTGGAAGAACAGCAAGCGGAACGACGGCACCGCGATCGTTACCAGAATGAGCACCGGGACGACTGTCCACAACACCTCGATGGTTGTGTTGTGGGTCGTGCGCGAGGGTACCGGGTTGCTGCGGGAGTTGAATTTCACCATCACCGTGATCAGCAGCGCCAATACGAAGAGCGTGATCGCTGAAATCACCCACAACAGAAAGTCATGGAACCAGATGATGTCATTCATCACCGGGGTCGCGCCCTTTTGCATGCCGAGTTGCCACGGCTCCGGCTGCCCCGACGCGGCTAGCGCCACTTCCGCGGTCATGAGGGGCACGCTTGTGCCGATGAATGTGATCAACCGCTTGAGCACCAGCATTGTTCAATGCGCTCCTTCGACGAAAAACGGCCTTGCTCAGGCCCCTTTTTGCCGCCCACCACAGCGATGATGTTCGGCGCGACCCGCTGAGCACGGCATTGCCACGGGCGTGGCAGCTTGGGCGGCGCAACGGGACGGGGGGAAATCCCGGCCTCTCAAACCACAATTCTAGCCCTCCCGCAATGTGCCTTATAAGCGGCCGCATGCGACAAACGGCTTATCCAAGCTTATCCAAAAAGCGCTTTAGGGACCGCCCTATAACCCCGCCCCCCAACGGCCATACTTGCTTGACAGGACCCCCGGGCATGACCCAACGAGGGCGAATAGAATGCTGTCCGGGCCGCGATTCGCCTGTGCTTCGGGGTGGCAAGGTGGGCGCGTTGGATGGCAAGGGACTGATCATGGGAATTTACGAGCTTGGCGGGCGGGCTGTGCGCGGCGCGGCGCGACGCAAAGCAATTTTGCTGGGCGCGTTGCTCACGCTTGCGGCTACCGGACATGCCTTTGCTCAAGGCGCAGTCAAGTCAGTGCACAGGGACTGGCAAATTCGGTGCGATACGCCACCCGGAGCCAAGGCCGAACAGTGCGCCCTCATTCAGAGCGTAACGGCGGAAGACCGCGCCAATGTCGGTTTGACCGTCATCGTCCTCAAGACCGCCGACCAGAAAAGCCGCCTCATGCGCGTGGTCGCCCCGCTCGGCGTGCTGCTGCCGTCGGGTCTGGGGCTTAAGATTGACCAGGCGGATATCGGACGGGCGGGCTTCGTGCGCTGTCTACCCAATGGCTGCATAGCCGAAGTGGTCATGGACGACGAACTGCTCAAAAAACTTCGCACCGGCAAGAGCGCAACTTTCATCATCTTCCAGACACCGGAAGAAGGTATTGGCTTCCCAATGAGCCTTGCCGGCTTCGGCGAGGGGTACGACAAGCTGCCGTGACCCCCTCGCGGCCCGGCTTCCGCGGCATTATCTGTGGTCCAGCGCGTGGCGGAGCCAAGCATGACATCACCCTCCTCTCTTATCGACCGTGCCGGACTTGATCGTGGCAAAGTGCGCCAGATTATCGGGCGTGGACTTGATGGCGCCGATGACGGGGAACTGTTCCTCGAGTATCGGCAGGCCGAAGCCCTGACGTTCGACAATGGCCGCCTCAAACAGGCGACCTACGACACTGTCCAGGGATTCGGCCTGCGCGCTGTGAAGGACGAAGCTGTCGGTTATGCACACGCCTCGGACCTGTCCGAAGCCGCGCTCGGCCGCGCTGCCGAAGCGGTCCGTGCCGTCAAAGGCGGACACAGCGGGACTTATGCCGAGGCGCCGGCGCGCACCAATCGCAAGCTTTACAGCGATGAAAATCCGCTCGGCTTCCCGGCCTTCGAAACGAAGGTCAAATTGCTCGAGTTCGATCGATTCCTATGCGCGCGAGAAAGACGCACGCGTCCGGCAGGTATCGGCCAGCGTCGCGGCGAGCTGGCAGGTCGTCGAAATTCTCCGCGCCGACGGCGAAACGTATCGCGACATCCGCCCGATGGTGCGGATGAACGTATCGATCGTTACCGGGGACGGCGATCGACAGGAATCTGGCAGCTACGGTTTTGGCGGCCGCGAAAGCTTTGAGCGGCTGATCGAACCACATGCCTGGCAAGGGGCGGTGGACGAAGCGATAAGGCAGGCTTTGGTCAACCTTCAGGCCGTTCCGGCTCCAGCCGGCGAGATGGATGTCGTGCTCGGCTCGGGCTGGCCCGGCGTGATGTTACATGAGGCGGTGGGGCACGGGCTCGAAGGCGACTTCAATCGCAAAAAGACCTCGGCGTTTGCCGGACTCATGGGCCAGCGCGTTGCGGCCAAAGGAGTCACGGTCGTCGATGACGGCACCATCCAGGCGCGGCGCGGATCGTTGTCCATCGACGATGAAGGCACCCCGACCAACCGCACGGTGCTGATCGAAGACGGCATTCTCGTGGGTTACATGCAGGACCGGCAAAACGCGCGGTTGATGGGGATGGCGCCAACCGGCAATGGTCGGCGCGAATTGCACGCACATGTACCTATGCCGCGCATGACCAACACCTACATGCTTGGCGGCGATCGCGACCCGAAAGAAATTCTCGCCTCGGTCAAGAACGGTCTCTATGCGGTGAGTTTTGGCGGCGGTCAGGTCGACATCACATCGGGTAAATACGTGTTCCAATGCACCGAGGCTTACCGGATTGAGAACGGCAAGGTCGGTGCGCCGCTGAAGGGCGCGATGTTAATTGGCAACGGCCCTACCGATCTGCATCGCATCAGCATGATCGGCAACGATTTCGCGCTCGACCCGGGGATCGGCACCTGCGGCAAGAATGGCCAAGGGGTGCCGGTCGGCGTTGGTCAACCGAGCCTGCGCATGGACAAGATCACGGTGGGCGGCACCGCGTAGTCGATGGAGTTAGCCGAATGCAGGAAAACTCGCGCCCTGCCCGTTGGATCAAGAATATCGCTGATATCGCCGTTATCGTTTTGATCGTGGTCGCGGCGAAAGCCGCAATCGCGGAACCTTTCTACGTGCCATCCGGCTCGATGGAGCCCACTCTCCTGATTGGCGATGAACTGCTGGCGACAAAGTTTCCGTATGGCTACAGCGCCGCTTCTCTCCCTGCCTTCCTGACGTTGCCAAACACGTCGCGGGTTTTCGCGACACTGCCCAAGCGCGGCGATGTCGTCGTGTTTCGATGGCCAGGCGATCGGTCGCAAGTCTGGGTGAAGCGTGTAATCGGATTGCCCGGTGACCACATCGCCGTGCACCACGGGCGGGTTTCGATAGACGGCACGCCTGTCGCTGTTAGTCCCGCCGGTGAAGGTCAAGTGGAGGTCGAGGACGGCGGCGCGGTGTCAGCCGTGCGCTACATCGAGACGCTGCCGGGAGGATATGAACACTCGATATTCAAGATGCTCCCCCGCGCCGAGTACGACGAGATGGCAGAGGTGGTTGTGCCGCCCGGCCACCTGTTCGTCATGGGAGACAACCGCGACAACTCCGCCGACAGTCGCGTGCCCGTGCGCGCCGGCGGCGTTGGCATGTTGCCCGTGGATAATCTGGTGGGCCGTGTGGACGCTGTCGTTGGCTCTTGGGACCTCACCATCAGAAATCGTCCGCTGAGCGAGTGGCCTTCCGGTTTGCGTCTGTCGCGATTTTTTACCGCCGTGCGCTGATCGCAGCCGTTATCGGATAACTCCGGAAATACAGCACGGCTTGCTCTTCGGGCGCGTGAGATGGTCCTTGAGGTAGCACCGCGCGGAAGCGCCAATGTAGCCCGGCCGCACATAAGTCCAGGCGCGGCATTTGTTGTCGGCCTCACATGCCGCCTTGCAGGGTGCGCCCGCAGAATCGGCTGCAATTTCAAGACTGCGATAGTCGCCGCCGAAGCGATCAATGGAATATTCAATCGGACCCTTGCGTGGTTCGATGACGCCGGCGCCGCGAACGCCGGAAACGCAGCATTTGTCCTCCGTACGCGCGGGCACCTGGCTCTTCAACCAGCAGGTGGCGATCGCATTGGCGGTGCGTGGATACGAGAAGCTCCAAGCATGACAGCGCGGATCGCGCTCGCAGCGGGCGGCGCATACTGCCGGATCACCGTTCCGGATCGGGAAGTTCGTGTAGTCGCCACCGCGACGATCGAACCCGGTTTGAGCATGCGCCGGGCAAATTGATGCCCACACAGCGAAAATGAGCGCCGCCGACAGCCAAATTGGAAATCGCATGCGCGCCCGCTCGAATTCGAGAATCGGTAGCTTGCCCCGTCCGCATGTTATCGCACTGCCGGAGAATTGTGCAGGAGGGTCTACCCGCGCGGCAACGACCCTTTGCCCACAAAAAAGTAAGCGCCCGCCGGAGGGGCCGACGGGCGCGAGATCCGGCCGCGAGAGGGGATGTTCGCGGATATCGGATCGAGCGGCCGACGAGAGGGATCGGCCGTTTTCTTACTCGTTACGTTGCCTGCTGCTGAGGCTGTACCGACACATGACGCCGTGCGGCCAGGTCGAACTCTGCGCGCCTGATTGAGTGGTTCAGACGCCGCTCGAGCGCGCGCTCGCGCAGAAGGGCCGTGGGGTCGTCCCAGAACGGCTCGGAGAAGGCATCACGCAGATCGGAGCGCGTGATCCCGATATCGGCGAGCATTCGGCGGTCCAGCCCGGTCAATATGTGGGCCTCGCGGCGGTGGCGACGCGCCCGAGCGATCTCTTTGAGCCAGTAGGACACCAAGGCCAGCAACGAAGCCAAAGCTCGTAGCAGAGCGCTGCCGGCCACGGGCAAAACGACATATTTGGCGCTCATATCAATCTCCATTCAGTTCGCGGGTTACAGCGCCAAAATCGCGTCTGGCGCTGCCCAGAACCACCCGAAATCCCCACCCGATTCCTCTGGAACCCCATAATATTGCACTGCGGGGATTGATTAGTGAAACGAATGTTTTTAATCTGACTGATCAGGAATAGTGATATAGCCAGCCGGCTCTTCCGGCCTATCCAGGACCGCGCCAATGACGGCAATGCTTGATATTGACCAACTGCGCACCTTCATCGCCATTTCCGAAACCGGCAGCTTCACCAAGGCCGCCGAGGTCGTGAACAAGACTCAGTCCGCCGTATCGATGCAGATGAAGCAACTCGAAGAACGGCTGGAGCGCCCGATCTTCGCGCGCGACGGCCGTGCGTCGAAGCTGACTGACGATGGGCAGCGCCTGCTCGACTACGCGCGCCGGATCGTCAAGCTCAACATCGAGACCCTGGCTGCGTTTTCTGACGGCGAACTGTCCGGCCGTGTTCGCTTGGGTGTGCCCGACGATTACGCCGACCGTTATCTGCCGGAGATCATGGCCCGCTTCTCGCACAGCTACCCTGCCGTCGAACTGAGCGTGATCTGCGAACCTTCGGTCGATCTGCTTGAGCGCATCGACGCGAACGAAATCGATCTTGCCATCATCACCAACTGCGAGTCGAAGCGGGCTTCCGAAACATTCCGCAGCGAGCGACTGCTATGGGTCACATCAAATCGCCATTCGACTCACCTTGAGGAGCGCATGCCATTGGCGCTTGGCAGGCCAAGCTGTACGTGGCGACGAATCGCCATCGATCGCCTGGAGACGATCGGCCGTCCCTTCCGGGTGCTCTACTCGAGTTCGAACGCCGGCGCGGTCGCGGCCGCCGTGCTTGCCGGCCTCGCCGTCTCGGTGCTGCCGGAATCCGGGCTCCGTCCGGGCATGCGCGTGCTTTCGGCGTCCGACGGATTTCCGGATCTGCCAAGTTGCCGTGTTGGCCTTGTTCGCAATGCCCACGAAAGCTCGGCCCTGGCTGACGCGCTTGCCGAGCACATCATTTCATCGCTCGACAACTTGTCGGAGGCTGCGCAGGCGGCGGAGTAATCCGCTCGCCGGGAATCAATAGGCGTATTCGTCGAAAATCGGCTCGACCGAATCGTTCCACTCGCCGTGGAATTTCTCCAGTAACTCTTCGGCAGGCGTGATGCCGCGGGCAATGGATTCCTCCAGCGGCCGCAGATAGCGCGTCTCATCGCGGCCATTGCGGTCGAACCGTTTGCGCCGCGCCAACCCGCGAGAGCAAAGCCTCAATGTTTCCTGCGCCAGCGTGAACACATTGCGGTCGCGAATTTCCGCCTTGAATCCCAGCCGCGGCACGTCGTCTCGCAGTTTTTGTCGTTCCTCCGCCGTCCACGACTTGACCATGTCCCAACAGGCATTGAGCGCATCATCGTCGTAGAGCAGCCCAACCCAATACGCTGTGAGCGAGGGCAGCCGTCGCCATGGACCCCCGTCGGCTCCACGCATTTCGAGGTAACGTTTGAGCCGCACTTCGGGAAAAATGGTGCTCAGATGATTGGCCCAATCTGAAATCGTCGGGCGCTCGCCGGGCAGTTGAGGAAGTTTGCCGGCGAAGAAATCGAGGAAAGATTTTCCCGACACATCGATGTATTTGTCGCCCCGCTTGACGAAGTACATGGGCACATCGAGTGCATAGTCGGTCCAGCGTTCGAACCCCATCCCATCTTCGAAAGCCCAGGGCAGCATTCCGGCGCGCTGGTTGTCCGTGTCGCGCCAGATCTCGGAGCGAAACGAGAGAAACCCGTTCGGCTTGCCCTCGGTGAACGGTGAATTGGCGAACAGCGCGGTCGCAACAGGCTGCAATGCGAGTGAGACCCGCAGCTTCTTGACCATGTCGGCTTCGTTGGCGAAGTCGAGGTTCGCCTGCACGGTGCACGTGCGATACATCATATCGAGGCCGTATTTGCCGACCTTCGGCATGTAGGCCGTCATGATCTTGTACCGGCCTTTGGGCATTTTCGGCATATCGGCGCGCGTCCAATTCGGCGTCATGCCGATGCCGAGAAAGCCGATGCCACGAGGCTTCGCCACTTCTCGCAGCTGCGCGAGATGCGCCATGAGCTCGGCTGCCGTCTGGTGCACATTGTCGAGGGGCGCACCGGAAAGCTCGAACTGTCCACCCGGTTCAAGCGAGATCGCGCCGCCGCCGGTGACATCGAACATGCCGATGATATTGTCGCCCTCCATGATCGGGTCCCAGCCAAGCAGGCCATGCATTCCTTCGAGCAATGCATGAATGCTCCGCTTGCCCGAATAAGGGACCGGGCGATGATCGGCCACGGTGAAGGCGAATTTTTCGTGCTCGGTGCCGACGCGGAACTGCTCCTTCGGCTT
Organism: uncultured Alphaproteobacteria bacterium; assembly: GCA_963831515.1. Classification (GTDB taxonomy): domain Bacteria; phylum Pseudomonadota; class Alphaproteobacteria; order Rhizobiales; family Xanthobacteraceae; genus Pseudolabrys. The sequence goes on from CAWHQL010000026.1 coordinate 99,292, forward strand.
GCAGCCCGCCTCAAGCCACGCGACAAGCTCGTCGCGCGTCTCGATCGGGGTCATGTCGATCTGATCACGGGCCATACAGAATTCCGTCGCCGCAAAGGGCCGCGACGTTAAACATGGTGCACCGCAAAGGGCAATGTGCCGGCTCGCACGCTGCAGGAAAATAATCCGAGTGCACGAAAAAATGCGTTCTATTTTTGTTCTTTCGCCAACGTCCTCGATAGGCTACTGATTTCGCCATATGACGCAGTTCACCCCTCACCAGAATGACGCCCTCAGATCAGTCGCAGACTGGCTCAAATCCGGACCCAGCACGGATGGTGGGCCGAAGGTCTTTCGGCTGTTCGGTTATGCCGGTACAGGCAAGACAACTCTTGCAAGACACATCGCCGATGAGGCGGACGGAGACGTGAAATTCGCAGCCTTCACCGGCAAGGCGGCATCCGTCATGCGAGGGAAAGGCTGCCGCGGCGCCTCCACTATCCACAGCCTTATCTACCGGGCGCGCGAGAGCGGCGAGGAGGTGCCCAACTTCGATCTGTGGGAGGAGGCGCCTGCTTCAAAAGCCCAGCTGATCATCATCGACGAATGTTCGATGGTCGACGCCGAACTCGGACGCGACCTTCTCTCCTTCGGGGTGCCAGTGCTGGTGCTCGGCGATCCGGCGCAATTGCCGCCAATCCAGGGCGGCGGCTTTTTCACCGAGGGAGAACCTGACGCGATGCTCACCGAGGTGCATCGCCAGGCTCAGGACGATCCGATTGTGCGGTTGTCGATGGACATTCGCGCGGGCGAATACATCGAACCCGGGCGATACGGCGAGACCGAGGTCTTGCGCAAGGGCGATCTTGATCCGGATCGCGTCCTTGAGGCCGACCAGGTCCTGGTAGGACGCAACGCAACGCGACGTGCATACAACGCACGCATGCGCGAACGACGCGGCTTCGAGGACGAGATGCCTTCAGCCGGCGACAAGCTGGTCTGCCTGCGCAACAACCGCAAGAAAGGTCTCTTCAACGGCGGACTGTGGACCGTGAAGGAACGCGGTGGACGTAAAGGCCGTGGCAAAGCCGAAATCATGACCATGCGGCTTATGCCGGACGATGAAACAGCAACGCGCGGCGTCAAAGTCTCGGTACGGCCGGAATGTTTTGCCGGTGGAATCGAGAAAGTGGATTGGGAACGGCGCAGGCCGTACGACGAGTTCGACTACGGTTATGTGCTGACCGTGCACAAGGCCCAGGGCTCGCAATGGGACGACGTCGTGCTTTTCGATGAGTTTTTTGCTTTTCCCGACAGCCGAGAACGCTGGCTCTACACCGGCGTGACCCGCGCCGCGAAGCGGTTAACGGTGGTGATGTAGGCGCCGCTTACGCCGCTTCCTTCTTTTTTCCGGGCGCGAAGCGCTGATAGAAGCCCTCGCCTTTTTGCGCGAGATCAATCAGCAGTTTGTTCGGCGCAAATCGTGCGCCGAACTTCTTGTCCAGCTTGCGGCACAGTTCAACGAAACGCTTGGTGCCCATCATGTCGATCCATGAAAGCGTGCCGCCGGAGAACGGCGCAAAGCCAAAACCCAGGATCGAACCGACATCGGCTTCCCGCACATCGGTAAGCACCTTTTCCTCAAAGCAGCGCGACGTTTCCAGGGCTTGAATGCCCAGCAAACGCAGTTTCAATTCCTCGATGTCGATCTTGTCGGGATCGAGTTTCTTCAACTGGAAATCCACAAGGTCGGGCCACAATTTCTTCGGACCGTTCGCCGGGTAGTCGTAGAAGCCCTTGCCGTTCTTTCGTCCAAAGCGCCCACGCTTTTCGACCATCTCCCGCAGCAACGTCTTTTGTCGCGCGTCCACGGCCTTGGCGCCCAAGTCCGCCTCCGTCGCCTTGAGAATTTTCCAGGCAAGGTCCACCGCCACCTCATCGTTCAAAGCGAGCGGTCCGACCGGCATGCCCGCCATGCGGCCGACATTTTCGATCATCGCCGCCGGCACGCCCTCGGTGAGCATCAGGTGGCCTTCGCGGATATAAGTGCCGACGACGCGCGAGGTGTAAAAGCCGCGCGAATCGTTGACGACGATCGGCGTCTTGCGAATGACGCGCACGTAGTCGAGCGCAGCGGCCAGAGCCTTGTTGCCGGTCTGTTTGCCGAGAATGATCTCGACCAGCATCATACGGTCGACGGGTGAGAAGAAGTGGATTCCGATGAAGCGGGCGGGATCCTTGAATTCGGAGGCGAGCGAAGAAATGGGCAGAGTCGATGTGTTGGAAGCAAAAATCGCCTTTTCTCCGATGACCGCCTGAATTTTTGCAATGACCTCGGATTTGACCTTGCGATCTTCGAACACTGCTTCGATGACGAGATCGCAGTCTTTCAGCGCCGCGTAGTCGGCGGTGGGTGCAATGCGCGCCAGCCACTCGTCGCGCTCGGCGCCCTTCATGCGACCTTTCATGACGCGGTCGCTGAGTGCCTTATGCAGACCCGCTTTGCCTTTGTCGGCGGTTTCCTGATCGCGATCGACGATCACCACTTGCAAGCCGGCAGCGGCGCTGACCTGGGCAATGCCGGCCCCCATGAAACCGGCACCGACAATGCCGATTTTCTTCAGGCTCGTTGGCGGTTCGTTGGCCGGGCGCCGCGCGCCTTTGTTGAGTTCCTGCATCGACACAAAAAGCGAGCGGATCATCGCGGCCGCTTCCGGCGAGCGCAGAATCTTGGCGAACCAGCGCGATTCGATGCGCAGCGCCGTATCAAATTGGACCTGCAAGCCCTCATAGACGACCTGAAGAATGGCGCGCGCCGCCGGGTAATTGTCGTAAGTCTCGCGCCGATAGATCGCGTTGGCCGCCGGGAATGTCATCATCCCCGCTTTGGAATAGACCGGTCCGCCCGGCAGGCGGAAACCTTCCGTATCCCACGGCGCCTTCGCCTTGCCGCCGGCCTTGATCCAGTCCTTCGCCGCCTTGATCAGATCGGCTTGCGGGACCACGGCATCGATCAGCTTCATCGCCTTTGCTCGATCGACCTTGAGTTGTTCGCCCTTGAGAAGGAACTGAAGTGCATCGGCGGGCGGCATCATGCGCGCGACCCGCTGGGTGCCGCCCGCGCCGGGAAACAAACCGACCTTGATTTCGGGAAGGCCGAGCCGCGTTTTCGGATTGTCGGTGGCGATCCTGTGGTGGCAGGCGAGCGCGAACTCGAAACCGCCGCCCATCGCCGTACCGTTGAGCGCGCACACCCAGGGTTTGCCGCAGGTCTCGATCCGTCGGTAAGCCTGCGACAGCTTGCGACTTTCCTCGAACACAAACGCTGCCGCTGCCTCTTCGCCCTTGGTGCGCACCAAATTCGCAAACATGGCGCCCATGCCCTCAAGCATCGTCAGATCTGCGCCGCCGCAGAAGGCGTCCTTGCCTGACGTGACGACCACTCCTTTGATGGCGGCGTCGGCTGAAACTTTATCGACGAGTGCACCCAACTCCTCGATCACGGCGGTAGTGATCACGTTCATCGAGCGATCGGCCATGTCCCAGGTAATGAGAGCGATTCCGTCACCGTCGACATCGAGCTTGAAATTCGCCATCGATCGCTCCCTCAGATTGGTTCGCCGTTTTTCCTGGTGTAGCGCGCGCCTTTTTCATCGCGCACCACCATCATGTCGATATCGGAATAGAATGCGCGGTCCGCGGCGGCACGCGTGCCGACTTCAATGAATACGGCGTCTCGATCGGATTTATTGATGAGGCAATGCCCGTCCGACATGCCGGCTTTCCAGGCGACTGCATCGCCGGGCCTCAGTACAGTCTCGCCATTGTCCTCGCACAAAACGACTTCGCCTTCGAGGACGTAGACGAGTTCGTCCTCCTTCTCGTGCCAGTGGCGCTGCGAAGAAGCTGCGCCCGGTTTCAGCGTGCAGATGTTGACGCCAAACTGTGTGAGACCGGCGGCGCGCGCAAGCCGCTTGCGCGATCGGCCGGCGACCGCCTTGTTGAACGGTGGCGGATAGCCGGTCGCGGTATCGATCGGAATCTTGTCGATGTCGATCTTCGGCATCAGTGGCTCCGCTTACACGCGCTCGATGATCGTGGCCGTTCCCATGCCGACGCCGATGCAAAGCGTCACAAGTGCGGTTTCCTTGTCGCGCCGTTCGAGCTCATCGAGCACAATGCCCAGGATCATCGCGCCGGTCGCGCCGAGTGGATGACCCATGGCGATGGCGCCGCCGTTCACGTTGATCTTGTCGTGCGGAACGTTGAGGGCCTGCATGTAGCGCAGCACCACGGAAGCAAATGCCTCGTTGAGCTCCCAGAGGTCGATGTCCTTTTTCGTCATGCCGGCTTTCTTCAGAACTTTTTCGGTAACGGGAATTGGACCGGTCAGCATGATCGACGGCTCAGAGCCAACATTGGCGAACTGACGAATGCGCGCGCGTGGCTTCAGCCCGGCGGCCTTGCCTGCCGCTTTGCTGCCGATCAGGACCGCCGCCGCCCCGTCGACGATGCCCGACGAATTGCCGGGCGTGTGCACATGGTTGATCGCTTCGACTTCCGGATAGCGTTGCACGGCAACCGCATCGAAACCCGCAATCTCGCCCATCTGCACAAAAGACGGCTGCAAGGCAGCGAGCGTCTGCATGGTCGTTCCGGGCCGCATGTGTTCGTCTCTTGCGAGGATGGTCAGGCCATTGACGTCCTTGATCGGTACAACCGATTTCTTGAAACGCCCTTCGTCCCACGACTTGGCGGCGCGCTTCTGGCTTTCGACGGCGTAAGCGTCGACGTCGTCGCGCGAAAATCCATACTTCGTGGCGATGAGGTCTGCGGAAATGCCTTGTGGCAGAAAATAAGTCGTGACTGCGATCGAGGGATCGACCGGCCAGGCCCCGCCAGACGCACCGATGCCGACGCGGCTCATCGATTCGGCGCCGCCTCCGATCGTCATTTCATGCTGGCCTGACATGACCTCGGCCGCAGCGAAATTGACTGCATCAAGGCCCGAAGCACAAAAACGATTGATCTGGATGCCCGGCACGCCATCGCCGAAGCCGGCAACCAAGGCCGCCGCGCGAGCGATATCTCCACCCGCTTCGCCGACCGGATCGACACAACCCAGCACAACATCATCGACAAGCGCTGGGTCGAGATTGTTGCGATCCTTGACTGCCGCCAGCGTCTGGGCGGCGAGGTTGAGCGCGGTCACTTCATGCAGCGATCCGTCGGCCTTGCCGCGTCCACGGGGGCTGCGAACGGCGTCGTAGATAAATGCCTCGGGCATGAGCTCTTCTCCAACCTATCTGCGGTCAAATTTGGTGCGAGGCTTGGCCATTACAAGCTTCGCGCAATCAGCAGCTTCATGATCTCGTTGGTGCCCGCATAGATGCGCAAAACCCGGGCATCCCGGTACATACGCGAGATCGGATATTCGTCCATATAGCCATAGCCACCGAACAATTGCAGGCACCGGTCGATCACTTTGCCTTGCGTGTCGGTCAATCGATATTTCGCCATCGAGGCGGTGACCGTATCGAGTTCGCCCTTAACGTGGCGTTCAATGCAGTGGTCGAGGAAAACCTTGCCAATCGTGGCCTCGGTCTTGCACTCGGCGAGCTCGAACTGGGTGTTCTGAAACTCGATGATCGCGCGGCCGAAGGCCTTGCGTTGCTTGACGTAGTCGATGGTCAACGCCAGAGCGCGCTCCATCATCGCGACCGCGTGCACGGCCACTATCAGCCGCTCCTGCGGGAGCTCCTTCATCAGCTGATAGAACCCCTGCCCTTCTTCGGTGCCAAGCAGGCTGGACGCCGGAAGCTGCACATCCTCGAAAAACAGCTCCGATGTATCGGCGGCATCCATTCCGAGCTTCTTCAGTTTTCGTCCGCGGCGAAATCCGTTCGCATCGTCGGTCTCGACCACTAGCAAGGATGTACCCTTCGAACCGGCTTTCGGGTCGGTCTTGGCGACAACGATAATCAGATTTGCATGCTGTCCGTTTGTGATGAACGTCTTCGAACCATTGAGGACGTAACCGTTACCGGATTTCTTGGCGGTAGTCCGCACACCCTGCAGATCGGATCCTGTCCCCGGTTCGGTCATGGCGATGGCGCCCACCATTTCGCCCGTGGCGAGTTTTGGCAGCCAACGTTTCTTCTGATCCTCCGTGCCGTAGTGGAGGATATAAGGAGCGACGATTCCCGAATGCAACGGCGCGCCGAATGTGTCGAATCCGGCGAGCGCAAATTCGCGGTTAATTACCGCTTCGTGCGCGAAGCTGCCGCCGGCACCGCCGTACTCCTCCGGCATCGTTGCGCAAAGCAAACCGGCCTGACCGGCTTTGGTCCACACATCGCGATCATAGATGCCGGCCTCATGCCAGCGGTCGAGATGAGGAACGAACTCGTCAGCGATAAAGCGGCGCGCCTGCTCTTCGAGCAGGACAAGGTCTTCGCTCATCCACTCGGGTCGTGGAAGATTGAGTGCGTCCATCGCTCCGTTTTCCTGCCCAAGACCCCGTCGTCACGGTCGCTATTTTTTGGCGGGATCTTTCACATTGTCGATTTTGTCGATCTCGACGTTCTGTACTTTGCCGTCCACTTTCTCAACCCTGCGGATGTAAACGGTCTGGACGATATCGCGCGTTTCGGGGTCGATTGATATTTCTCCGCGCGGGCTCTCCCACTTCATACCCTTGGCGGCGGCAATCAGGGAATCGCCGTCGGTTTTGCCGCCGGTTTTCTTCAACGCCTCGTAGATCAGATGCATGCCGTCCCAGCCGCCGATCGAGAACACATCGGGGCTGCGGTTGAATTCGGCCCGATACGCTTTCACAAAAGCCTCGTTCATCGGCGATTTGTGCTCCCAGCCATAGTGGAACACGGTGCGGACACCGATCGCGCTGTCACCCATGCTGCGCAATGCGTTATCGTCCATCATGATCTCACCCTGGCCGAGAATCTTCGTAGCGGGAATGCCGCGCTCCTGCATTGCCTTGGTCATTGCCGTAGGCTGGGTGCCACCCGGGATGAAAATGAAGATCGCCTCCGGATCGAGGTCCTTCGCGCGTTGCACGAACGCCGAGAAGTCAGGGCTGGCAACCGGCATGCGGACCGAGCCGACGATCTCGCCGCCGGCGTCCTTAAATCCTTTGGTGAACCAGGTTTCGGCGTCGATGCCCGGCCCGTAGTCGGCAACCATGGTGTAGATCTTGCGCAGGCCGTTTTTGTAGGCCCACTGACCGAAAGTGTTTTCGAGCTGCGGGATCGTCAGCGAAGTGCGCGCAATGTACGGCGACTTCGTCGTGATGATGGACGTGGCAGCATTCATCACCACCATAAGTTTTTTTGCTTCTGCCGACACGTCGCCCGCGCCGAGCGCTTCCGGCGTCAATGTGAAGCCGGCGAGGACATCCACCTGATCGCGCACCACCAGCTCCTGCGCGAGACGTTTGGCGACGTCCGGATTTGGACCGCCTGTATCCTTGCGGATGATCTCGATCTTCTTGCCCGCAACAGTGTCGCCATGCTGTTTGATGTAGAGCTTGATGCCGTTGTCCATTTGGGTCGCGGTGTCGGCGAACTGGCCCGAGTAGGCCATGATCAGCCCGACCTTGACGGTCTGTTGCGCGTTCGCAGAGGATGCCGCCAGAATTGCAGCTACGAGGCAGAAAAGAGTCTTTCGCATGAAGGCCCTCCCACGAGCCGTTTCAATTGACCATCTGCCTCCAAGGTTAGCGGCATTTGGCGGCGCCGTCACGGAGTTGGCGGCGTGCTGAATTTCGCGATCTTCGACCATCTCGACAGTGATGGCGGCCCATTGGGCCGCTTTTTCGAGGACCGTCTGCGTCTCCTCGAATTGATCGAACGGTCAGGTTTCCACGGCTATCACCTTGCCGAGCATCACTCGACCCCACTCGGGATGGCGGCGAGCCCAAGCGTATTTCTGGCAAGCGCCATACAGCGTACACGCACAATCAAACTGGGCCCGCTGGTTTACGTATTGCCGCTCTATCACCCGCTGCGCCTCTACGAAGAAATCTGCATGCTCGACCATCTGAGTGGCGGACGCCTGACGGTGGGCGTGGGCCGCGGCGGTGCGCTCATCGAGCATCAGCGCTTTGGAGTCGATCCTGCTCTGGCACCGGCGATGTATCAGGAGGCATTCGCCGTGTTGATGCGCGCCTTCGAAACCGACGTTCTCGACTTCGAGGGTCGTTTCTACAACTACAAAGATTACCTTGTTCAGGCCAAACCGGTGCAGCGTCCGCATCCGCCGATCTGGTACGGCGCGCCAAATGCCGATGCGATCGCCTGGGCTGCGCCGCGCGGCATCAACGTCGTGTCGCTCGGACCAGGCGCGCGAGCGCGTGCGATCAGTGATCGCTACCATGAAGAATGGAAGAAACTTGGACGCGACGATGGTGCGCTACCGGGCATCGGCATTACCCGACACATTGTCGTTGCCGACACAGATGACGCGGCACGTGCGATCGCTAACGCTGCCTATCCGCGCTGGCGTGATGCCATTGAATTTCTCTGGCGACGGACGAATACAGAATTCGTCCTGAAGGATATTTATCCCCGCGATTTCGCGACACTGCAACGCATAGGCCACGGGGTTGCAGGTTCGCCTGCCACAGTAAGAGACTATATCATCCATTTGCAGGAAGAGACCCGCGTCAACACCGTACTTTGCCAGATGGTATTCGGTGACATGCGTTTGGAGGACGCGGCCGATCGATCGACTTGTTCGGCCGAGAGATCATCCCGGCCTTTTCGTAACTGCATCGCTGGCGATCTGGATTACTCGCGCCCGCGGTGTTACCACCGCCCGCCATACTGAAGCCGGGTCTCCGATCATGAATGCGCAAACGGGTGCCAAACCCGCCGATATCGAGTCGTCTTACGCGTGGCTGCGCCTCGCCGTCGCTATGACAATATCCACTCTCGGCGGTGTGGGCATGTGGTCCGTTATGGTGGCGCTGCCGGCGCTTCAGACCGAGTTTGGCGTGACGCGAGCCGACGCTTCCCTTCCCTTCACCATGGTGATGTTCGGTTTTGCCGGCGGCGGCGTGCTGATGGGACGCCTTGCCGATCGTTTCGGCATAGCGGTGCCGCTGGCCATCGGGACGGTGGGACTTTCGGCCGGCTATCTCGCGGCCGCATGGTCGGGGAGTCTCTGGCAGGTCGCGCTCGCACACGGACTGATCGGGATCGGTTGCTCGGCCAGCTTCGGCCCGATGATGGCCGACATCTCGCACTGGTTCCTGCGCCGGCGCGGCATTGCGGTCGCACTTGCCGCGACTGGCAATTATCTCGCCGGAACGATGTGGCCGCCGGTGGTCCAGCATTTTATTTCGACGACGGGCTGGCGCGCGACGCACATCGGTATCGGCTTGTTCTGTCTTATTACGATACTGCCGCTTTTGCTCGTGATGCGCCGCCGGATCAAAGGCCAAGAAAGCGATGCCGCCGCTGACGCTGCCGCCGCGCGACGACAGGCCGAATTGCCGTTTTCTCCGCTGACTTTACAAATTCTGTTGTGTATCGCCGGGGTTGGCTGCTGCGTCGCCATGTCGATGCCGCAGGTGCATATCGTCGCCTATTGTGGCGATCTTGGTTACGGCGTTGCGCGCGGAGCCGAAATGCTGTCGATGATGCTTGGCTTCGGCATCATCAGCCGTGTCGGCTCAGGTTTTATTGCCGACCGCATCGGCGGCGTACGCACGCTGTTGCTGGGATCGGTCCTTCAGGGCGTCGCTCTCTTTCTCTACCTCTGGTTCGACGGCCTCGCGTCTCTCTACGTGATCTCGGCGCTGTTCGGACTGTTCCAGGGCGGCATCGTGCCGAGCTACGCCATCATCGTGCGCGAATATTTCTCGCCGCGCGAGGCCGGCACGCGCCTTGGCCTCGTGCTGATGGCGACATTGCTCGGGATGGCGTTGGGCGGCTGGATGTCGGGCCTGATCTTTGACTTCACCGGCTCCTACCGGGCGGCGTTCCTCAACGGCATCGGGTGGAACTTGATGAATGTTTCGATCATGATTTGGCTGTTGCAACGCTCGCGGCGCCGCATGGCCTATGCCTGATGGCTTGAGTAAGGACGGCGACTAGAACGCGTCGTCCGTGAGCTCCATGGTCGACCCCGCGCCTGCTTCGATTCGCGCAAGGCGCGTCGCCGTCTCCGGCAACATCCGCTCCATGAAGAAACGTGCGGTGACGAGCTTCGCGTTCAAGCGCGCCGCCGAGCCGTTCGCCTTCGGCAGTTTCGCAAGCACGGCTTCGGCAATTCGGCACCACATGTAACCGAGTGCGACCAGGCCAAACAGGTGCATGTAGTCGTATGATCCGGCACCCGCATTGTCGGGCTTGGCCATCGCATTCTGCATGAACCACATTGAAGCTTGCTGTAGATGCGCCAGCGACTGGCCGAGCGGCTTGAGATAAACGTTCATCGCATCGCTGTTGGCGCGCTCCTTGAGGTAGGTCTGCACTTCGTTGAAAAAGGCCACGATCGCCCGGCCGCCGTCCTTGCCGAGCTTGCGCCCGACCAGATCGAGCGCCTGAATGCCGTTGGCGCCTTCGTAAATCTGCGCAATTCGGGCATCGCGCACGAATTGCTCCATGCCGTGCTCGGCAATGTATCCATGCCCCCCGAATATTTGCTGCGCCAGGACTGCGTTGGCAAAACCGCTGTCGGTGAGGACGCCTTTGATCACCGGGGTGAGCAGTCCCATGTGATCGTCGGCGCTTTTGCGCTCCTTTTCATCGTCGGAGCGGTGCGCGACATCGCTCTTGAGCGCCGTCCACATCACAAGCGCCCGCGCGGCCTCGTTGAACGCGCGGATGCTCATGAGGATGCGACGCACATCCGGATGTACGACGATCGGATCAGCCGGCTTGTCGGGATACTTCACACCGGAAATCGACCGGCCCTGCAAACGCTCTTTCGCGTAAGCCGCGGCGTTTTGGTAGGCAACCTCGGACAGCGCGAGGCCCTGAACGCCCACGCCCAGGCGTGCTTCGTTCATCATCACGAACATCGCGTTGAGCCCGCGATTTTCTTCACCGAGGAGCCAGCCTGTGGCGCCGTCATAGTTCATCACGCAGGTGGAGTTACCGTGGATGCCCATCTTCTCTTCAATAGAGCCGCAGCCGACGGCATTGCGTGCGCCCAGCGAACCGTCGTCCTTCACCAGGAATTTCGGAACCAGGAATAGCGAGATCCCTTTGGTTCCTGCCGGCGCGCCTTCGATGCGAGCAAGCACGAGGTGAATAATATTTTCCGACAGATCGTGTTCGCCGGCCGAGATGAAAATTTTGGTGCCGCTTATCTTGTAGCTGCCATCCGCCTGTTTGGTTGCCTTCGAGCGCAGTAGTCCGAGATCGGTACCGCAGTGGGGCTCGGTGAGATTCATGGTGCCGGTCCAGACACCTTCGACCATTTTTGGCAGATACTTTGTCTTCAGCTCACCGGAGGCGTGCGTCAGCAGCGCAGCGATCGCACCCTGGGTCAGCCCCGGATACATCGCGAATGCCATGTTGGCCGAACAGAAAAATTCGTTGACGATTCCAGTCAAGGTCGCGGGCAGCCCTTGGCCCCCGAATTCGGGCGGCACTGAAATCCCGATCCAGCCGCCTTCAACAATCTGCTTATAGGCGTCCTTGAAGCCCGTCGGCGTCGAGACGCTCCCATCGGCGGCGCGCTTGCAGCCTTCTTTATCGCCGACGCGATTAAGCGGCGTGAGCACTTCTTCGCTGAATTTGGCCGCCTCGCGTAATACGGCCTCTACGACATCGGGCGAGGCATCGGAAAATCCCGGCAGATTTCCGTAGTGATCAAGATGGAACACGTCGTTGAGCAGGAACAAGGCGTCATCTACGGGGGCTTTATAAATTGGCATCGTCCCTCTCCCGGCCGAGCGCCGCAAAAGTTAACGGAATGTAAAGCTGGCGATCTCTTGTGCTTCCCACGGTCCAGGTTCAATCCGACCGTGCGGTCAAAACTCCAACTGACTGACTATGGAGGTTTTGGTTTACACCTGTATTAAAGGCCTGGAAACGCGAAAAATTACGATAAGCGTCAGGTCTTTCTCGACACAGGAGCTTCGCTCGCAGGCGACAAATCGGATGCGACAAACATCTCGGTGTAGATTTGTCGCAATTCGGCCAGCGCGCCGTCGATGTCGCGCCTCTGGCGTTCGAGCAGGGTGATCTGCTCCACACATTTTCGCCGACCGATCGGAAGCGCCTTGGCGAAACCACGGTCCCGCGCCGACAGCATTTCGCGGATTTCAGTGAGCGTGAAACCCAATCGTTTTCCCTGCAAAATCAGCATCAAACGATCTCGGTCTTCGAGGCTGAACAAGCGGGCCGAGCCGTTGCGTCGCGGAGCCAGCAAGCCCTTGCTCTGATAGAAACGCAGCGCCCTCAATGTGACGCCCGAATCGCGCGCAAGTTCTCCGATGGTAAGACTGTCTGCCGCACGCGCGCCTGAGGGGGGTTCGCCGGTACTACCGGCTCGATCCGTACCGCCATAAGCGTGACTTCGTTCTTCGCTACCCATGCCACCCCTGCGCGCTAGCGCCGAATCGCACGAATCCTAATCTTGCGGCCGACAAGCCCGGTGGCACTCAGGTGTTCTGCCCGGAAAATATTACTGTCCGAGGAACCTGCGGACGCCTCCGCTCGCGCCACAGTCTTGCCCAAAACTGCAGCCCGTCACCAAACGTTAACCGCTTGTTTACCGTCGCCGGGAAAAAGTCAGCCGTGGACGAAGGACCGAGCCCCATATCCACCCGTCGTTAACGCGCGCGGTTCCGCGAGAGTCGACCCGACTCTTGAAGTCACCACCTCGGACGTGGATGCGAGCAATGGATTTTGGCTTTGCGTCGAGCGTCAAAGGTATTCGATCCGACGCGCGCAGGACAGCGGAAGAAGCTGCGCGACGAGCTGGCCTGCCGCTGAATGACTGGCTTAACGCGATCATCCTGCAACAAGCCGCGAAGCAGGGCATCAGGCCCCCGTCACAGACACGCCTGGAAGATGAGCGGCCTTCGGAAGAGCTCTCCGACGTAAAATTGCGGTTGGATGATCTTGGACGGCGGCTCGATCAGATAACGCGCAGCGGATTTGCTGCCTACGCTCCTAAGCGCGACCGCGACGAGGCCGACCCGATCGTCGAACCATTTGCACGGCTGGAGCAACGGATCGAGCAGTTGGCCAGCAACATCTCGCGCACATCAACAGCTGAGATGCCAAGCAAGCAGGCGCTCGAATTTGCGATTGCCGAAATTGCCGCACGCCGACGCCTGGAAAAAGGAGACAGAACGCCGGCGCCGGACCTGACTGGCCTCGAAAATCAATTGCGCTGGATTACCGATCAGATCGAGACGCTACGACGCCCGGACATGGAGGGAGAGATCGCCGCGCTACGCTCGGAACTCGCCGAGATCGGTCACACGATAAATGAGGCACTGCCACGCCGGGCCATAGAATCCATCGAAAGGCAAATTCAGGAATTGGCCTACAGTGTCGTGGAGAGTCGGCAGGCGGGCATCGACAGCAACGTTCTGGCTGGGGTCGAGTACGGACTTGCCGAGCTACGCGACTCACTGCGCGAGCTTGTGCCGGCCGAAAAGCTGTTGGGCTACAACGAGGCGATCGAGGCGCTCGGCCGCAAGATCGACTTCATACTCGCCCAAGACGACCCCGCCATGATCGAGCAACTGGACAATGTCTTCGTGACCTTGCGCGATATGGCGGCGCATGTCGCCTCCGACGAGACCGTTGGCGCCCTGACCGGCAGGATCCAGTCGCTCAGCGATAAGATTGATCACCTCGCGACAGTTGGAACCGCCGGCGACGCCTTCAACAGACTCGAACTTCGTATCGATGCTCTCAGCCGCACTCTGTCCGAACGCGCAAATGGCGGCGATACCGCAATAGGGCATGTGGAAGCGCTGATCCAATCCCTGGCCGCCAAGATCGAACAGCTTCAATCGCGTGGAGACTGGACTGCACTCGATCATTTCGAAGGCCGCATCGCCAAATTCGTCGAACGCTTGGAGGCAACGGACTCCCGACTTAACAGCCTTGATGCCATCGAGCGCGGGCTGGCCGATCTGCTGGTCCACATCGAGGAAATGCGGACGCAGAAGGACACTGCCGGGACGCGGGCAGACAGCGCGCCTGGCATCGACCTGCTGAAGCAGGACATGGCGCGGACCCATGACGCACTCGCGGCCTTAAACGGGACACTCGACCGTGTTGCCGATCGCCTCACCACGATCGAAAACGATATTCGCAGCAATCGGACAGCCCCTGTCGCGGACGAGCGTGCTGTCATCGAACTGACTCAGGTCGTGGACGGTGCGCCAATTCCGGTCGCAAAGAGTGCTGTGCGGCATGACCTGATAACCCAGACCACGACAATCCCGCAGCGCCACGCTTTGCCTGAAGCTGCGCCCACAACATCGACTGACGCGATCAGCAGGATCGCGCGTCAGACCGAAATTACGACCGGACCCGACTTGCATGAGGATCAGCCGCTTGAACCTGGTTCCGGTTGGCCTGGATCGAATGTGGCCGGCATGCGTATCGCGGTATCGGAAGCTGCGCTTGGAGCTGCGCGCCCCAGCATTCCCGCAACCGGGTCTAAGTCGAGCTTCATCGCGGCGGCCCGTCGCGCTGCTCAAGCTGCAGGGCAGGATCCAAAAAACGGCCACGCACGTCCCGAACCTTCGAGAAAAACCGACGACGTACCACTGCGCACGAAGTTGGCAACGCGAGCCAAAGGCGTCCTGCTGGCGGCGAGCATCGTCGCCATAGTCGTGGGCCTGGTCCAAATCACGAGCAATTTTTTCCATTTTGGAATTTTCGACGCCGGCGACAGCAAGGTCGCGGTCAATTTCGAAACGGACCCCACCGCGGATTCCACCGAAATCCAGAACGGGGACAACGAAACGGTCACTGCAAGCAAGCAGGATAACAAGCCGACAACCGGCGAGAGCGACGTCACGGCTAATTTGATTACCCCCCAGACGCTGCCGAGTTTGACTCCTGCGCCGCAAGCCTCGAAGGGGGATCCCGTTCAATCACTCCTGAATTCGCTCGATACCGGAAGCTTGTCCGCGCTGCTGAGTCCGCCTTTGTTGAATGCTCCGTCGACAGGGCCGACGTCTCCGGCAAAAGGTGAGGTCACAGGCACGATCGCTCGAGCAGCGGCAGATAGCCGACCAGCGCGGCCGGGCACTCCAGTCGCGCAACCACCTGCGGCAGATGGTCTGCCCACTGCCATCGGCGGTGCGCGTCTGCGCAATGCGGCGGCCGCCGGTGATCCTGCCGCGGCCTACGAAGTAGCCATGCGCTTCATGGAAGGACGAGGCATTTCCGCAAGTCTTGAAGAGGCGGCCAAATGGCTCGAGCGCGCTGCGAGCAAGGGCCTTGCACCGGCGCAATTCCGCTATGCGAGCATGCTCGAAAAAGGACAGGGCGTCAGAAAAGACCTGGCCGGCGCGCAAAAGCTTTACGTGGCGGCGGCGGCCAAAGGCCACGCCAAAGCCATGCACAATCTCGCCGTCCTCTACGCCGAGGGCGTGGACGGCAAGCCCGACTATGCCAACGCGGTCCTGTGGTTCCGCAAAGCTGCAGAACATGGCGTACCCGACAGCCAATACAATCTTGCCGTCCTGGTCGAGCGTGGCCTTGGGACGGAGAAAAACATCGCGGAGTCCTACAAGTGGTTTGCGTTGGCCGCCGCTCAAGGCGACCGGGATGCGGGCCGCAAACGCGACGATACCGCGGCCGCCCTCGATGCCCCGACGCTGGCAGCCGCCCAGGACACGGTCAAAAACTTTGTGGCACGGGCGCAGCCGACAGCAGCGACGGCGGTTCCCGAACCACCGGGCGGCTGGGATCGGGCCGCGCCCCCACCACAGGACAAGCCGCGCGCAGGCGGTCCACTCTCAATAAGCGCCGTCGCTTCCGGAAAGCAGTGAACTGCTCTGCGGGCAGGAACTGACCGGCTGAAAAGCGACCCGACGAGCAATCCGCATCGATCACACTGCTGACGATCCGATGTCACGGTGCTAGTTGTCATGACGCGAGACGGGGCGTACCGGTTGGTACAGCACGCCCCAATCCGTCGGACAAAAGCGCTTGCAGATCTATCTTCCTATCGCTGACTTGCCCGTAAACGTCTTCCTGGTTCTCGGGATGGGGCTGGCGGTCGGCTATATCTCCGGCATGTTCGGGATCGGCGGCGGGTTTTTGATGACGCCGCTGCTGATTTTCGTCGGGATTTCGCCGGCAGTCGCTGTGGCGACCGTTTCCAGCCACATTGCCGCATCCTCATTCACCGGCGCGCTGAGCTACTGGCGCAAGCGTGCGGTCGACGTTGCTCTTGCTTTGATGTTGCTCAGTTCGGGCATTCTCGGCACGGCAACGGGCGTTTGGCTCTTCACCGAACTCCGTGCGCTCGACCAACTCGATCTGATGATCGGCATTTCGTACGTCACGCTGCTGACCATCGTCGGAGCGATGATGATTTATGAAAGCGTGCGCGCTATCTCGCGGACGCGTCACGGCATGCCGGCAACGCTGCGGCGACCAGGCAGCCATACGTGGCTTCACGGATTGCCGTTCAAGCTGAGATTCAAGCGCTCGAAGATATACGTGTCGGCGATCCCGGTCTGGGCGATTGGATTCGTCATCGGATTTGTCGGCGCGATCATGGGCATCGGCGGCGGCTTCTTGCTGGTGCCGATGCTGATCTACTTCCTGCGAGTGCCGACTGCCACCGTCATCGGTACCTCCATGGTTCTGACTCTTGTCACAATGGCCTCGGCGACGGTGATGCACGCGGCCACGAACCATCTCGTGGACGCGGTGCTGGCCCTGATCCTGATGGTCGGCGGCGTTATCGGCGCGCAATTCGGTGCGCGCACCGGGCAGAAGATGCGCGGCGAACGGCTGCGTCTGCTTCTCGGCCTTCTGGTTTTCGCGGTGGGCTGCCGGTTCGCCTACGAACTGGTGGTGAAGCCCGACGACCTCTATTCGCTTCGTTACGTGGGGAGCGAATGATGCGACGGATCGCAATCACGCTCGCTTTTATCGCGCTGCTCTGCGGTGCAGGGTCCGCCATGGCCGAGCGCCTGGTGGTATCGCTGTCCAATCATCGCGTGGCGGTTACATCGAGTTTCGTCGGTGAAGAACTGGTGTTGTTCGGCACCATCGAGCCCGATCCGGTCACCACTCCACTGCGTCCGCCTTATGATCTCGTTGTCACGGTAACGGGGCCACGCCAGACCCTGCGCACCCGGCGCAAGGAGCGCGTGCTCGGCATTTGGGTCAACGTGGATTCGCGCGAATTCGTGCGCGTGCCGTCCTATCTCGCCGTTCTGAGCAACCGCCCGGTCAATACCATCGCCAACCCGGAGACGCTGCGCCGCCTGCAGATCGGGCTCGACAATTTTTTGTTGCCGCAGCGGATTGGAACCGACTTTGCGGACACGGTGCGCGACGATCCGTTCCGCCGTTCTTTCTTGAGGCTGCAAACACAGCAGGGCCTGTATCGCGAGTCGTCAACCGCCGTGACTTTCCTCACGCCAACCGTATTTCGTGCAGCAATCCCCATGCCGGCGGCGGTGCCGACCGGAAGCTATGGGATCGAGGTTGAGCTGTTCACCGGCGGGAATTCTGGTTGCCCGCACCAACTCGGCACTGGACGTGATCAAGACCGGCTTTGAACAGTACGTCGCCGACGCCGCGCGGGACTACGGCCTTCTCTACGGGGCCGTGACTGCATTGATGGCGCTATTGATCGGCTGGTTCGCTAACGTGATATTCGCGCGCGACTAGTCCGGCAGACACCGTTTTGCGGTGAAAGAATAAATCCGGCCCTCGCCGAGCAAATAGGCCTTAAATGCAAGCGTTCCGAACAAATCCGCAAAGGCGGCGTCTCTCACGTTCAGCCCGCCGGTAAAGGCGCCGAGCGCGGGCAATACCAGGCGCGTCGTATCGGCAGCAAAACAGCGGCGGCTGACCGCGCGGCCGCGGTGCGCAATTCGCGCCACGGGATGCAAATGACCGCTGACTTCGCCGGAACCACCTTTCGGCTCATGGCGAAACGTCAACGCACCAATTTTCAGCGTTTCCTGGAATACGCCACCGATACCTTCGGCCGGCTCGGGGTCGTGATTGCCGGTGATCCATATCCAGTCGCGTCCGCGTTGCAGGCTTCTCAGGTTGTCGCGATCCGCATCGCCCAACCGTGTCGGGCCGCCACCGTCGTGAAAGCTGTCACCGAGCGAGACGACGTGACGGGGCGAATAGTCCGCTATCACGGCAGAAAGGCACGCCAGCGTGCTCGCGGTGTCGTATGGGGGGAGCATCTGGCCACGAGCAGCAAAACTTGAGCCTTTCTCCAGATGCAGGTCGGCAACGGCCAAAAGCTGATGTTCCGGCCAATAGAGTGCACCACGGGGATCCGCGAGAAGTGGAACTCCGGACAACACGATGAGATTGCCCTCGTCCTCCGCCAGATTTAACGCCGCTTGGCTCAACTCATCGCCTCCTTGATCAATTCGTCGGCCGCCTCGGCCAGCAGCGTATCGCCTGCCTCGCCGTACACGGTTTCCCTTCCAATCTCGAGCAGCACGGGAACCGACAGCGGCGAAACGTGGTCAAGGGCTTTATGAACGATTCGCCCCCTGATCCGCGAGAGCATTTCGCCGAGCCGCTTGATATCCAGCAGACCCGTAGCCGCGTCGGCGCGCGCCGCGCGCAAAAGAATATGATCTGGCTGATGTTTGCGCAGCACGTCATAGACGAGGTCAGTGGAAATCGTAAGTTGCCGGCGCGATTTTTCCTCGCCCGGGAAACGCTTTTCGATCAATCCGGCAATGATCGCACAGCTGCGAAACGTGCGTTTCATCAGTGCCGATTCCGCAAGCCATGCTTCCAGATCATCACCAAGCATGTCTTCGTCGAATAACCGGGCGAGCGAGAAGTCGCCGCGCTTGATGTGCAGGGCAATGTCACCCAGTCCCCACACCGCCAATGCATATTCATTGGCGACAAATCCTAGCGGCCGCAGTCGAGCGCGCTCCAGCCGACGCGTGAGCAACATGCCAAGTGTCTGGTGCGCTAGTCGGCCTTCGAACGGATAGCAGACAAGATAGTAGTTGGCGGCTCTGGGAAATGTTTCGACCAACAGATCACCAGCCTTCGGAAGTATCGAGCGCCATTGCTGGATTTCCAGCCACTCGCGCACCTGATCAGGGAGCGCGCGCCACGCCTCAGGCTTCGCCAGAATGGCGCGCACCCGGGCCGCCAGATAGGTCGAAAGCGGAAACTTGCCGCCCTCGTAGGCCGGCACCTTCGGGTCAGTGGCGTCCGATCGAGAGACATAGACCTCATCTTCGACCAGGGCTTCGTATTTGAGAATTTCGCCGGCAAATACAAACGTGTCCCCCGGCCTCAAGGTCTCGATGAAATATTCCTCGACCACGCCGAGCAGCCGTCCGCCGCGCGGCACGATGGCGCCGCTGCGACGGGAGCGAACCAGCCGGACCTTGATCATGTCGGCCTCGACGATCGTGCCGACATTCATGCGATAACGTTGGGCCACCCGAGGATGCGTGATGCGCCAGCGGCCGTCCTTGCCCTGCCTGATCTTGGCAAACCGCTCATACGCCTTCAGCGCGTAACCCCCAGTCGCAACAAAGTCGACGGCGGCGTCAAAATCGGTGCGGCTGAGTGCGGCATAAGGCGCGGCGGCGCGGATCTCCGCGTAGAGTTCTTCGGCAATGAACGGCTCTCCACAAGCCCGTCCGAGGATGTGCTGCGCCAGCACATCGAGCGCACCGGTGCGCAATGGCGGCGTATCCTGTGCATTCTCGGCAACGGCGTCGATGGCCGCGCGGCATTCAAGGACCTCGAAGCGATTCGCCGGCACCAACACCGCCTCGGACGGTTCATCGAGGCGATGATTGGAACGTCCAATTCGCTGCAGCAACCGTGAGCACCCTTTCGGTGCACCGACATTGATCACCAGATCGACGTCGCCCCAATCCACGCCAAGATCCAGAGACGATGTGCAAACCACCGCGCGCAGCTTGCCGGCGGTCATCGCGTCTTCGACGCGTCGTCGCTGCGCAACATCAAGGGAGCCGTGATGAAGTGCGATGGCGAGATTATCGTCGTTGGCCTGCCACAGTTCCTGAAAAAGAAACTCCGCCTGGCTGCGCGTATTGACGAATACCAGCGTGGTCTTGTGCGTCTTGATATGCGTGTAAATTTCCCCAAGGGCGTGACGCGCCGAATGGCCGGCCCATGGCAGATGTTCCTCGGTATCAAGCATCGTAACGATCGGTTGGGCGCCAGCCTGTGCCATGACCAGATCGGCAAGCGCCCGACCCTGTAACGGCTGTGGCACCAGAAATCGACGCAGTTCGTCAGGTTCGGCGACCGTCGCGGACAGGCCGATCGTGGTCAGTTCGGGTGCGAGCGTGAACAGGCGCGCCAACCCGAGCGACAGCAGATCGCCGCGCTTTGACGTGACGAGCGAATGCAATTCGTCGAGGATCACGCGCTTGAGCGTCCCGAATAAATACGGCGCATCTGCGCTGGCGAGCAGCAGCGCCAATTGCTCCGGCGTGGTGAGCAGAATATCCGGCGGATCACGTCGCTGTCGCTGACGCTTGGATGTGGGCGTATCGCCCGTGCGAGTTTCGATCCGCACCGGCAGGCCCATTTCCTGAACAGGAATCTCGAGATTGCGCGCAATGTCGACGGCCAGCGCCTTCAGCGGCGAAATATAAAGGGTGTGCAAGCCCTGCGAGCGTGCCAAAGCGCGCCCGGTTGACTTCAGGTTACGCGAGCGGACGCCGCGCTGACTCAACTCCACAAGCGTCGGCAGAAAGCCGGCCAAGGTCTTGCCGCCGCCAGTCGGCGCGATCAGCAGAACCGAGCGTCCGGCGCTGGCTTTCCCCAAAAGCGCAAGCTGATGCTCGCGCACCTGCCAACCGCGACCGGCGAACCAGCGGAGGAAGACATCCGGCAATTGCGGCGTGGCGCTGAAGAGGTCTCGCGCGGGTTCCATGGAATTCAGTGTCCGGCCACAACGATCAAGCCCGGCACAGGTACGCCTTTCTCAATGCGCGTGGACGCAGAATCCAGGCTGAGCAGGTTCAGGCCCGACGCCGCCAGAGCAGTGCGTACGTGCGCTTCGCCGTGAGCGTAACGCAGTGTGTCGCGCAAAATGACGTCCCCGTTTTCATGCGTCTCAATGCTGAAAGCCAGCAGCCCGGACGTATCCATCACCTTCGCAACAGCGCTGAACATCGGCGCCAGGTCGTCGAAATACATGAAAACATCGGCGGCGAGCACAAGGTGATAATGGCCACCGATTTCCGCTTCGCTTGCCAGAAAAGCGAGAATCTCTTTCTCGATGAGGCGGTCGTACATGCCCTTTGTTCGTGCCTGGACCAGCATTCCGGACGAAAGATCGACACCCACCATCCAGTCGCTGAACGGCCGTAGCGGCGAAGCCGCGAGCCCTGTGCCGCATCCGAGATCGAGGACCGAACCGAATTTCATGCGGCGAGCTCGAGTGCACCCCCTCGATGGCACGGAACAGCAGCTCCGGGCCGCGATAGTTGAGACCCACCGTCAGTGCCTGGTCGAAACGGGGCGCGTAACCATCAAACAACGCGCGAACGTAGCCCTCCCCCATCGCACCGCCAGAGCGGACGCCCAGGCGCGTGAGACGAAGCGCGGCACCGTGGACGTCGCGCGGATCGGCTGCATTTGCCTGCCCGAAAGCCGCGACAGCGCCGGTGCGGTCCCCCAGCCTTTCACGCATATCGCCGAGCATGAACCAGGCCGAGGCATAGTTCGGCGCGAGTTCAAGCGCCTGCATCAGCAGGTCGGCGGCGCCCGTCAGGTCGCCCTTTGACTCGCGATCGCGAGCCCATTCGAAACGGCGGTCGGCAGTGACATCACCGGAGGACAGAAATATCGGACTGGTCATTCCCTGGTTCTTTGTCGTCTGGCACCGCATACCTATCTAATCACGATGCGTCCCGAAGATATCCTGGTTCCGACGCCGTCTGGCGTGTGTTGCAAGCCCGGTGGCTTCCACATCGATCCGACCCGCCCGGTCAAAAAGGCCTTGATCACTCATGGCCACTCCGACCATGCGCGCGCCGGACACGGTGCAGTCCTGGCAACGCAAGAAACCCTCGACATCATGCGCCTGCGCTATGGCGACAATTTCGCCGGCAGCACACAGGCGATTCGCTATAGCGAGACCGTGAAGCTCGACAGCGCAACTGTCAGCTTCCACCCCGCAGGCCATGTGCTCGGTTCGGCGCAGATTCGGGTCGAATGCAATGGCCTTCGTGTCGTTGCCTCCGGCGACTACAAGGATGTCGTCGATCCGACATGCGCCCCATTTGAGCTGATCCCGTGCGACGTCTTTATAACCGAGGCGACCTTCGGGCTACCGGTGTTCCGCCACCATGACGCCGAAGGCGAGATCGGCAAGCTCCTGCGCTCTGTCGCGTTGTTCCCCGAACGCGCACATCTTGTCGGCGCCTATTCGCTCGGCAAGGCCCAGCGCGTCATGGCGATGTTGCGCGCAGCCGGACACGATCAACCGATCTATATCCACGGCGCAATGGAGGCGATCACACGCTACTACGAGAGCCGCGCCATCAACCTCGGGAGGATTGAGCTGGTGCGCGGCGCCGACAAGGCAGAGCTCGGCGGCCACATCATCATCTGCCCTCCCAGCGCGATGAGCGACCTGTGGTCGCGCCGTTTTCCCGAACCGGTGACTGCCTTCGCCTCGGGCTGGATGCGCGTGCGCGCTCGCGCGCGCCAACATGGTGTCACCTTGCCGCTCGTGATCTCCGACCATGCCGACTGGGACGGCCTCACCACGACGATCACCGCGACTGGCGCTTCCGAAGTATGGGTCACGCATGGCCAGGAAGATGCGCTGGTGCATTGGTGCCAGACCAAGGGTTTGAAGGCGCGTCCGCTCGATATTGTCGGGTACGGCGACGAAGACGATGCCGGCGCGCAAGCCGAGGCTGAAGCATGAATCGCTTCGCCGAACTGCTCGACCGGCTGGCCTACGAACCGGGACGCAACGCCAAGCTGCGACTGATCACCGACTACTTGCGCGGAACGCCTGATCCCGAGCGCGGCTGGGCGCTTGCGGCGCTCACCGGGGCGCTCAGCTTCAAGCACGCCAAGGCCGGCATGATTCGTGGTCTCATTGCAGAGCGCACGGATCCAGCGCTGTTTGCGCTGTCCTACGATTACGTTGGCGATCTGTCCGAAACGGTCGCGCTGATGTGGCCCGCCGACCCGTCACAAAAGTCGAGATCGGCGCCGACGCTGTCCGACGTTGTGCAAACCCTGTCCACGCTCGGCAAGGCACAGCTGCCGGCGCAGATCGCGCGGTGGCTCGATGGGCTGGACGAGACAGGGCGTTGGGCCCTGCTGAAGCTCGTGACCGGCGCGCTGCGGATCGGGGTGTCGGCCCGGTTGGCAAAAACCGCCGTCGCAGCTCTTGGCAACCGGCAATCCGACGAGATCGAAATTCTGTGGCCGGGCCTGACACCGCCGTATCTGGATCTGTTCGCCTGGCTCGAGGGCCGGGCTGAGAAACCTTCGACACGCGATCCAGCTCCGTTCCGTCCGGCAATGCTCGCGCATGCGGCGGAGGAATCCGACCTCTCCGCTCTCAACGCTGCGGATTATCTCGCCGAATGGAAATGGGACGGCATCCGCGTGCAGGCGGTCGCCGGACGTGATGAACATGGCGAATTGGTTGCTCGGCTCTATTCACGCACGGGCGAGGAAATTTCCCGCAGCTTCCCTGATTTGCTCGCCTCGCTGCGGCTGCCCTGTGCAATCGACGGCGAATTGTTGATCATGCGCGAGGCGCGCGTCCAAACGTTCAACGTGTTGCAGCAGCGACTGAACCGCAAATCGGTGACGCCGAAACTGATGGCGGAGTTTCCCGCGCACTTGCGAGCCTATGATTTGCTGGCGGAAGGGGATGAAGACCTGCGCGATCGCCCTTTTTCCGATCGGCGCGAACGGCTGCAGGCCCTCATCACCAGGCTGAACGATCCGCGCGTCGATATTTCACCGCTGGTGCCATTCACGACCTGGAGTGACCTCACCGCCGCCCGTGCCGATCCGGCTTCGGCCGGGGCCGGCGCCGATGCCGAAGCGGTCGAAGGCGTTATGGTGAAGCGGCGCGACGCGCCCTATGTGCCCGGTCGTCCGAAGGGACCATGGTGGAAATGGAAGCGCGACCCAATGGTGATCGATGCCGTGCTGATGTATGCGCAGCGTGGGCATGGAAAGCGCTCGTCGTATTATTCTGACTACACCTTCGGCGTATGGAGCAAAGGGGATACCGGCGAAGAGCTCGTGCCCGTCGGCAAGGCCTATTTCGGATTTACCGACGAAGAGTTGATCCAGATCGATCGTTTCGTCCGCCGCAACACCGTCGACAAATTCGGCCCCGTGCGCGAAGTCGTGCACGAACCGAAATCGGGGTTGGTGCTGGAAGTTGCATTTGAAGGACTGCAGCGCTCGACGCGCCACAAGTCCGGTATCGCGATGCGCTTTCCGCGGATCAGTCGCTTGCGCTGGGACAAGCCGCCGGCCGAGGCCGATCGGCTGGAGACCCTCGAAAGCATGCTGGCGCAGCGCGAGCATGCTACAATGCCCGCACATGGAGGCAGGTAATGTCTGAAAATCAGGTCGCGCGTTGGGTGGGTGGCTCTCCGATGGGAGTGCTGGTACGCCTGATTCTGGTATCGATTTTGGTCGGCGTGATCCTTTCGGCGCTCGGCCTCGATCCGTTCGACATCATACAAAGCGTCGAGCGGCTGATCCGCTCGATCTGGAACATGGGTTTCGACGCGATCCGCTGGCTGTGGCGCTATTTCCTGCTCGGTGCGGTGATCGTCATCCCGATCTGGTTCATCATGCGTATGGTCAATTCGCCGCGCGGAAAGTAAATCCTAGCCTGGCCAGCTTTCCGCGGTGATGGCCGCCGCATCGCTCCCGACCATCGATGCCAGCGAGTTGCGGTGACCGCGCTTGAGCGCGGCCGTTAGGTCGGCCTTGATCTCCGACACCAATCCGATGCCGTGGTAGACCAGCGCGCTGTAGAGCTGCAGCAGCGTCGCGCCGGCCTTGATCTTGGCAATGGCGGTGGCGCCGGAGTCGACGCCGCCGACGCCGACGACGGGGAACGTCCCCTCCGCCCTGACAAAAGTTTCGGCGAGCATGCGCGTGGAGAGTTTGAACAGTGGCCGACCTGACAAGCCGCCCTGCTCGCCCGTCTTGCTGCGGTCACGCAAAGAGCCGGGCCGCGTGATAGTCGTGTTCCCTACAATCATTCCATCGACACGACGCTTTCGAGCGACGCCGACCACATCATCGAGTTCGGGCAATGTGAGATCCGGCGCAATCTTCAGGAGTATCGGTGTCGGCCCTATGCGGGGTCGCATTTGTTCGCGCGCATCGATCACACGGGCCAAAAGATCGTCGAGTGCATTCGCTTGTTGCAAATCGCGCAGACCCGGCGTGTTCGGCGAGGACACATTGACCGTAAAATAGCTGGCAACGGAGGAAAGCGTTTCGATCAGCCGGACGTAATCCTCAGCGCGATCTTTTGTGTCGCGATTGGCTCCGATGTTGACGCCGACGATCCCGCCCGAGCTGCGACGCGCGGCAAGACGCATATGCACCGCGGCCGCGCCCTCGTTATTGAACCCCAACCGATTGATGACGGCCTGATCGCTCTCGAGACGAAACAGGCGCGGTCTCGGGTTGCCGGATTGGGGCCGCGGTGTGACCGTTCCGATCTCTACGAAGCCGAAGCCGAGCCGCAACAACGCCTCCGGGACCTCCGCATTCTTGTCAAAGCCGGCGGCAAGACCGACCGGATTCGGAAACTTGAGTCCGAAGGCGCGCACGGCCAGCTCGTCCCCGTCGGCCGGCGCCCGGGTAAGAGGCATGATTCGCAATGCCTTGATGGCAAGCCTGTGCGCGTCTTCGGGATCGAGCGCACGCAAGAACGGTCGCGACAGGCGGTCGAAAAGACCGATCAACGAGCGAGCCTCCGTTGCATGACGGTCGACCCTATCGGCGGGGGCAGGGCTTATTCAAGGCCGCCGGCAAAGGAAACGGTTGCGACATGGGGTCGACTCAAGGCTATAATTCCTATCCTATCGAGCCCATTATTACAGCCGCTGCGAGCGTCCATGCCCATGCTTAGCCACAATCAAATCTGGACTGCCATCGATCGTTTGGCCGCGCGCGCCAAGATGACGCCGTCAGGTCTTGCGAAAAAGGCTGGCCTCGATCCGACGACCTTCAACAAGTCCAAGCGCGTCACGCCGGAAGGTCGCCCGCGTTGGCCTTCGACAGAATCGGTCGCCAAGGCGCTTCAGGCGACCAGCACCAAGTTCGACACGTTCGTGACCCTGATCAGCGACGGCGGCAAGGCGACAATGCACAGCGTGCCGCTCATCGGTTTTGCCCAGGCCGGCGCTGGCGGATTTTTCGATGACGGCGGTTTTCCGGTCGGCAAAGGCTGGGAGGAAATCGCGTTTCCTTCCGTGAACGACGAGCACGCCTACGCCCTGGAAATTTCCGGCAATTCGATGAAACCGGCCTACCGCAGCGGCGACGTCATCATCGTTTCGCCAGGTGCCACTGTACGAAAGGGTGATCGCGTCGTGGTCAAGACCAAAGACGGCGAGGTCATGGTCAAAGAACTTAAACGCAAAACCGCAAAAGCCGTTGAATTGAAATCGCTCAACTCCGAACATCGCGACCGGACATTACCGACCGCCGATATCGTTTGGCTTGCGCGCATCGTCTGGGCGAGCCAGTAGCGCCGGCTGTCACGCAGACCGCGCCAACGCACCATCAATCATATCGACGGTGTTCTGCACGCCATAAACCGCGACGAACGAGCCGAAGCGCGGACCTTTTTCCTGACCCAGCAAGACTTGATAGAGCAGATTGAACCAGTCGAGCGACACACCCGGCTTGCCATCCTTTGCCTTCTTTTTTTGGTCAAGGAACGGCTCGCGGCGTCCGACCTCGTAGACCACGTTCTGGATTTCTTCGGCGCTGGCCTCGGTCTTCAGCTGCGAAAGCGCGTCGCGCAGATCGATCAGTGCAGCGCGTTCGGCATCCGCAGGTTCGCGGAATCTTTTTTCGGGCAACACGAAGTCACGGAAATAATGAATGGCATATTCGACCAGCTCATTCAGCTTGGGATGCGTCTTGGGTGTGACCCCCGGCCGGTAGCGTCCAATGAAACCCCACAAGGTTTCGGCATTCTCGGCATTCGACGAAGAAACGAGCGTAAGCAGCATGCCGAATGAGATCGGCATGTCGATCTTCGGGGGCTTGCCGGAGTGAATGTGCCAGACTGGATTCGAAAGTTGCTGCCGGGAATCCTGCCGCTCGAAGCCGTCGAGGAATTGATAGTACTCGTCAACATTGCGCGGAATGACGTCGAAATAGAGTCGCTTGGCGGCCTTTGGCTCGCGGTACATGAACAATGACAGGCTTTCGGGGCTGGCGTAGCGCAGCCACTCGTCGATGGTCAGACCGTTGCCTTTCGACTTCGAAATCTTCTGGCCCTTTTCATCGAGAAAGAGCTCATAGTTGAATCCTTCAGGTGCGACGGCGCCAAGTGCCCTGCAGATCTCACCCGACAATTTCACCGAATCGATCAGATCCTTTCCCGCCATCTCGTAGTCGACGCCAAGCGCAAGCCAGCGCATGGCCCAATCGGGTTTCCACTGCAGCTTGCAACGGCCGCCCGTGACCGGCGTGACAATCAGTTCTTTAGTGTCAGGATCCTCGTAGGTGATAGTGCCAGCTTTGGCATCGTGCGCCGTAACTGGTACCTGCAGAACGATTCCGGTTGTCGGCGACACCGGCAAAAATGGCGAATACGTTGCCGCCCTCTCCTCACGCAACGAGGGCAGCATGATGGCCATGACCTCGTCGAAGCGGGAAAGCAACTTGAGCAAAGCCTGATCGAAACGCCCCGACTTGTAACATTCCGTCGACGACATGAATTCGTAATCAAAGCCGAAATGATCCAGGAAGGCGCGCAAGCGCGCATTGTTGTGCTCACCGAAACTTGGGTGCGTGCCGAAAGGGTCAGGCACCTTTGTCAGAGGCATGCCGAGATGTTGCTCCAACAACTCCTTATTCGGCACATTGTCCGGGACTTTGCGCAATCCATCCATGTCATCGGAAAAAGCGATCAACCGCGTCCTGACCTTGTCGTCGGTCAAGACACGAAACGCATGGCGCACCATGGTTGTGCGGGCGACCTCGCCGAACGTGCCGATGTGCGGCAGTCCAGATGGGCCATAACCGGTCTCGAAGATCACTTCGTCCTTGGGGTGCTTCTTGAGTTCGCGCAACGATCTTGCGCGCCTCTTCGAACGGCCACGCATTGGACTGCTCGGCCAGTTGCCGCAAGTCGCTCACAGTTTCGGTCACACACAATCTCCGGGGCGCGGACACTAAAAATGCCGCCAGGTCACGTCAAATGCTTGCCATTCAAAAAGGGCTGACCGGGAAATAGCGCAGCCACAGGTCGGTGAAACGCCCCTTTTCCCACAACCGGAACAGTGCCCAGTTGAAGGCCTGCCGCAACAAATCATTGCCGCGCCTCACCACAATGCCGACACCCTCCCCGAAAAACCGGCTCTCCAGATAGGGGCCGCCTCGAAACACGCAGCAGTTGGCCGAGTCGGTACCATTGAGCCAGAAGGCCAGCGAAACTCCGTCACCGAAGAGAAGATCCACCTCGCCGCGCTTCAGCGCAAAGCGCGCAGCGTCTGCATCGGGAAAAGGCCGCAGCTCGGCTTCGGTAAAAAGCGTCTTGAGGAATGCTTCGTGTGCGGTGCCTGCGACCACTGCAATCTTTTTTCCCTCGAGGGCCTCCGGACGGATGTCCTCGATTGTGCTGTCACGGCGCGAAACAAACCGGGCCGGCGTCCGGTAGTATGGATCGCTGAAATCCACACGCGCTCGCATTTCCGGAGTGGCCCCAATTGATGCGATAACAGCATCGCCATTGTTGCTGTTGAGCGCACTGATCAATGTATCGAACCGACGCATCTGAACCGTGCAAGCGACCTTGAGTTCCTCGCAAATCATTCGCGCGAGATCGACGTTGAACCCGATAGGCGCTCCGTCGGGTCCGGCATAGTTGAAGGGCGGATAATCAGTTTCCGTCAGGAAACGGACTATGTTGATGCGCGAAAGATCTGGCCTTTCCGGTCGACGGCGGGGATCCCAGAAGCCGGGCACCGCCATCGGGTCCGCAGTCGCAGCGGCCGCTCCAGGGGGTACAGACCCGGCGGCTGGAGGTGAACCGGGCGCGCCCTTCGTCGCTTGCGCGTGTGCGACCGCCGCGGTCAAGACCGTGAACATCACGACCACAGCGCGCACAGAACCGCGCCAACACAGACTTGAATGCAGCCTCATCCGACGGCCCTTCACCCAGAATCCTGGCGAACATAGCATCGTCGTGGCAGCGGGCCAGTCATAATCAGGGATCATGCGGTCAGTTAGCCGCCATTCAAGCGCCAGTCAGACGCTTTTCAATTTCATGCACTGGCATCTTAACGAGATCCTTGTCCACCTCGGCGCGAACCGCGGCTTTTACGGCATGCGAATAGGCCGGACGGATCATTCCCAGCGCGCGAGGCGAGGCCACGATGATCAGCGACTTCGTTCGCCCGGATGCAAGCGCTTCCTCGAGATGCTGCGCCAACTGCGTCAGAAATGTCCGTTCAGCCTGATCGTGCCAATCGGTCTGCTCGACCGCGCTTCGCGCACTGCCAACAGAATTGAAGGTGCGGCCCGGCGCATCTGTTCCAATCACATGTGTCGCCAAATCCTTCTGCTCGAAAACCTGCACCGTCTTGAGGTTGGGGGTCCTGATATCCCCCGCATTTTCCAGAAACAGCGCCTTTGCCCCATCGCAGACCACAACCCACTCTCCGTGCCGGATTAAAAGTGCAGTCATGGACCAACCTCCTTAAATGGACGCAACTGAAAACAGATAGTTACGACCCCGGCATTTTGCCCTGACGAAATTGCTTGAGCGGTATTGCCGCCAGCGGCAACGTTGGCCGTCAGTTCGTGCCGTCAAGTAACCGTCGCGCTATGACCTGCGCCTGAATCTCGGCAGCGCCCTCAAAGATATTGAGAATTCGGGCATCGCACAGGATGCGTGAAACTGGAAATTCCAGCGCGAATCCGTTGCCTCCGTGCACCTGCACGGCATTGTCCGCCGCTGCCCAGGCCACTCTTGCTGCGAGCAGCTTGGCCATACCGGCCTCAAGATCGCAGCGGCGCCCTGAGTTCTTTTCCCGCGCGGCGTGATAAGTAAGTTGGCGCGCAATCATGATTTCGACCGCCATCATGACAATTTTGTCGGCAACGCGAGGGAAGCCCACGATCGGACCGCCGAATTGCACGCGGCTCTGCCCGTAATCGAGCGCCTGCTCCATGGCGGCTTGTGCGACGCCGATCGCCCGCGCGGCGGTCTGAATGCGCGCGGATTCGAAAGTCTGCATGAGTTGTTTGAAGCCGAGACCCTCGACACCGCCCAGCAAATTCTCGGCCTTCACCTCGAAACCGTCGAACGCAATTTCATACTCCTTCATGCCGCGATAGCCGAGCACTTCGATCTCTGTTCCGCTCATTCCCTTTGCCGGAAACGGGTTCTTGTCATCGCCGCGCGGCTTTTCGGCAAGAAGCATCGATAGCCCGCGATGACCGGCTTCTTTCGGATTGGTGCGCACAAGAAGTGTCATCAGATCAGCGCGCACCGGATGCGTGATCCAGGTTTTGTTGCCATAGACTTTGTAGACGTTGCCTTCGCGAACCGCGCGCGTTTTGATCGATGCGAGATCCGAACCGGTATTCGGCTCGGTAAAAACCGCGGTTGGAAGCACTTCTCCAGACGCGATTTTGGGCAACCATTTTTCCTTCTGCGCAGCCGTTCCGCTGCCGAGAATCAATTCGGCGGCAATCTCTGACCGCGTGCCAAGCGAACCGACGCCGATATATCCTCGCGACAACTCTTCCGAAACGACGCACATTGATTCCTTGCCGAGTTCCATTCCCCCGAATTCTTCGGGAATGGTGAGCCCGAACACGCCCAGTTCCGACATCTGCTTGATTACGTCGAGAGGGATGTAACTGTTCGTCCGATGCCAACTTTGCGCGTGCCCAATGACTTCGGCATCGGCGAACCGGCGCATTTCCACACGGACCGATTCCAGTGTTTCTTCGAGACCACAAACGCCAACGGTGGCGCCATGACTTGCACGCATCAATTCGATCAGCCGCGCACGCCGTTCCGCAGTATTGCCGCTGGCGATCAGAGTTTCGGCGATCGGACCCAGGCGAGCGGCAACCTGATCTCGAGAAAGCCCGAGGTCAGACATCCTCACCACTTCATTTTGGCTCATCGGAATTCCGCCGACGACCTGGGCCAGATATTCGCCAAGTCCGACTCGGATCAGCAGCTCTTCCAGCTCGCCGAGGGTTCCTTCGCCGGTCAATCGCACCGCATAGGACGCGAGTTGGCGGACAGCCTCTACATAGGTGGCAAGCCAGGCGAGCCCGTGGGTGGCGCGTTGTTCTCGGTCGAACACACGGCCAACGATCCGGCCTTCGACCGTGACCTGCGCGCGTACCTTTGTTGTTGCCTCCGCAAGGAGGGCATCCAAGGACGCGCTCGCCTCCTGAGCAAGCGCGATCAGATCGGATTTTCCAGCAGAACGGGTTGCAGTGGCGGGCATCGGAAGCTCGCAGATAATATGGCCGGCCATTCACACTACGCGTGCACTGCACAAAAGCAAAGTCACAAGAGAATTCAGGCTCTTGAGCCGGGGCCAACACAGAGCCGGCGGTGCAAATTGCTATAAAAATTAACCATTTCCGGACTACATCACTACCTCTGCTTTTGCGTGGGTCTTTCCCACGGATGCGAACTGAACCGCATGCGTCCTATCGAACTATCGCTTCCGTTCAACCGGCTGGCACGCATGCTCGCCTCGTTCTCCGTCCGCACCCGCATAGTGCTCTTGGCGCTGATTCCGGTTGCGGGTTTCGTCGCCAACGGGCTCAGCTTTACGGCCGGTGAAGGCGACGTCGGGCGCGCCTTCGCTACTGTTACCCACTCAACAGCGCTCGCTGACGCCAGCCGCGATTTTAAGAGCGCGGTGGCGTCGATGCGCATCATCGTCAAAGACTTCAGTGTCAGCCCTGACAACAATCTGGTCGGAAGCTTCGAGCAGGCACATTCAAATGCGCTCAAGGCTCTTGAAACACTGACTGCGTCCATTGACCAAAATCACATTGAGAACATTGAGGGGCTGAGCAAAGACCTGAAGTCCCTGCGCAGCAATTTCAATGAATTGGTTCAAGAGCAGAAAACACTGGGCTTCGACGACTCGTCCGGTCTGCGAAAGAACCTGCAGATAGCCGGCAACGCCGTCGAGCGTATCATCAACGAGAATATGTCGGGCCTCGCGGAGGCCGACGCCACCAGATTGCTGGTGGCCCTGTTGTCGATGCGGCATTTCGAGGCTGACTACCGGGTGAATCAGAGTGAAGTATCGCGCCAGCAATTTCTCATGGCGTACAAAAAATTCACCGACCTCTTCGGCGACATTGCAGGAACCCCCGCACTGAAGCGATCGCTCGAAGAGCAGGTCAAGACCTACGCCGACACTTTCGAGAAATGGGTCGACGCCTATGATCGTGTTCGTCCACTGCGTTCGATCATCGATATCGATAACCAGAACATGCTGCCCCGCGCAGACGAAATCATCCGGTACGCCCGCAGTACTGCAAGCGATGCGTCCGAGCGCCTCGCCGTGTCCCAGTCGCGTACTCGAACCGGCATTATCGCGGTCGGCATTGCCATGGTCGCGCTCGGCCTCGGTTTCAGTTGGCTGATTGGCCGCAGCATCACAAGGCCGCTCAACGGGCTCGTCACTGTCATGAAGCGGCTTGCCGATGGTGACACTACGACGCGCATTCCGGCAACTCATGCACACGACGAAATCGGGGAAATGGCCCGCACGGTCATCGTATTCCGGGACAGCATGATCGAGCGTGAAAAACTGGCCCAGACGCAAACCGAAACGAGCCGTGCACGCGAACGACGCAGCGATGTGATCGCGTCGACAATCGCGCAATTCAAGAATTCGGTAGAAACTGCACTGGGCAAGCTCCGCGCTGCGTCGATGAAACTCGAAACAAGCTCGGCGGACCTCAACAAGGCCGGTGACACGGTGTCATCGGAAGCGGAGAACGCAAAAGGCCGCGTGGCCGCCGCATCTGAAAACGTCACCGCCGCCGCCAGTTCGGTCGAGGAATTGGCGGCCTCTATTGGCGAAATTGCTTCGCAGGCAACGAAGTCAACAGAGGTGGCGGACCGCGCGGTTTCGGAAGCTCAGCGCACCGTTAAGACAATGACGGAGCTGGGAACCGCGGCTACGCGCATCGGCGAAGTCGTGGGCCTCATCCAAGCTATTGCCGGTCAAACCAATCTGCTCGCACTCAATGCGACCATTGAAGCGGCTCGGGCAGGTGAATCAGGCAAAGGCTTTGCCGTCGTTGCTGCGGAGGTGAAGTCGCTGGCCGGCCAAACCGCAAAGGCGACGGAAGAGATAGCCGAGCAGATCGGCTCGATCCAGTCCGCCGCCGACGATGCTTCACAGGCGATCGGACAGGTGGATGCCATCATCCGCGAAATGTCGGCAATCGCCACAACGGTCGCCGCGACTGTCGACCAGCAGAATTCGGCGGTGGCCTCCATTGCGGAAGGTGTCAGCCGGGCTTCGGGTGAAGCCCGCATCGGCGCCGAAGCCATGAGCCGCGTCACCGACGTCACGGCCGATGCCCGTTCCACGGCGTCAGGCGTCAGGGACCTCGCAGATTCGGTCGCCCTGGAGGCCGAGGGCCTCGAAGCCCAAGTCCGTCAATTCCTCGGCAGCGTTCAGGCAGCCTAGTTGGGCTGCAGGGCTTGCAAAGCGACCCCCGATAGACGATTTGAAATGAATGCCGCCTGCGGGAGCATCTCTTGCGAGTTCTTAAGCGGTCACTGCAAATCGCAGACGACGCTTTTCGGCGTTTCATCGCCGACGACGGCTGGGCGATTGCGAGTCACATCGCGTTGTCCACGCTGATGGCCATGTTTCCGTTCCTGATTGTGGTTGCTGCGCTGGCAGGCTTTTTCTTCGGGTCGCAGGAACTCGCAGACGAGGCCGCGCGCCTGTTACTTGAAGCCTGGCCGAAACAGGTAGCGGCGCCTATCGCTCTGGACATCACCGGCGTGATGACATCGACGCGCGGAGACGTACTGACGGTTGGCGTCGTGTTAGCGCTTTATTTCGCCTCGAGCGGCGTCGAAAGTCTGCGCATAGGGCTCAATCGCGCGTACGACATCAAAGAAATGCGTTCTTGGTGGGTGCTTCGGATTGAGTTGATCGTCTACGTGTTGGTGGGGGCGGTTGCCATATTGGCTTTTTCGTTCCTGGTTGTCTTTGCCCCGCTGATCATCTCAAAGCTCATCCACTACGTGCCGGCGCTCGAGCAATTCGGAAATACCATCACCCTTGCGCGCTACGCTGTCGCGGCGTCAGTTCTCGTGATGGCGCTGACGATTGTACACCTCTGGCTGCCTGCTGGCCGGCGTTCTTTCGTACAGATCGCGCCGGGAATCATTGCCACCCTTTTGCTGTGGCTGATCAGTGGCGCCGTTTTCGGCCGTTATCTGGCCGACTATGCGTTTGCTTACGTATCGATGTACGCCGGCCTGGCATCGGCCATGGTCGCGCTCGTCTTCCTTTATATCTGCGCGTCGATTTTCATTTATGGCGGCGAATTGAATTCAGCAATCGCACAGATGCGGCTCAAAGAGCGCTAGCCGCCTGAAGCTTCAATTGCGTCGTCAAACGTTCTCAGGCCGGTGCGCGGCGCGTTCACCATCACCGCCATGTTCCCCGGCGGGTGTTGGTTTTTCCACATCTTCATATGAGCGAGGGGTATCTTGTCCCAGGCGAAGACCTCGCTCATGCACGGATCAATACGCTGCTCAAGCACGAAACGATTTGCCTGAGACGCCTGTTTGAGATGTGCGAAATGTGAGCCTTGTATGCGCTTCTGGCGCATCCACACGTACCGCGCGTCGAACGTCAGGTTGTATCCTGTCGTTCCGGCGCAGAACACGACCATTCCACCGCGCTTTACCACGAGACAGGAAACCGGAAATGTCTGCTCACCCGGATGCTCGAATACAATATCGACGTCGCGCTTACCGGTGATGTCCCAGATGGCCTTGCCGAAGCGTCGGGCCTCTTTCGTCCAGGTCGCGAACTCGGGTGAGTTCACGGCCGGCATCTGGCCCCAGCAATTGAATTCCTTGCGGTTGATCACGCCTTTGGCGCCAAGATTGAGGACATACTCGGTCCTCGACTCGTCGGAGATTACCGCAATAGCGTTGGCACCGGACGCCGCCACAAGCTGCACGCCGAATACGCCGAGACCGCCCGAACCGCCCCACACCAACACATTGTCGCCGGGCTTGAGAGTGTGCGGCGAATGGCCGAATAGCATTCGGTATGCAGTCGCGAGCGTGAGCGTGTAGCAGGCCGACTCCTCCCAGGAGAGATGGTTCGGCTTGTGCATCAGTTGCCGCGATTGCACACGGCAGAACTGCGCGAACGATCCATCGGGCGTCTCGTATCCCCAGATCCGCTGCGAAGGAGACAGCAACGGATCTCCGCCGTTGCAGTCTTCATCGTCGCCGTCGTCCTGATTGCAGTGGACGATGACTTCGTCGCCGACCTTCCAACGCTTGACCTTGGCGCCTACCGCCCAAACGACTCCCGATGCGTCTGATCCGGCGATGTGGAACGGATGCTTGTGGCCGTCGAGCGGCGAGATCGGAACCCCGAGACCGGCCCAAATGCCATTGTAGTTCACACCACCCGCCATGACGTAGACGAGCACCTCGTCATCGGCGATCGGCCAAGTCGGTACGACTTCGAGCTGGAAAGATTGGTCGGGAGGACCGTGCCGCTCCTTGCGGATGACCCAGGCGTGCATTTTTTCGGGCACATGTCCGAGCGGCGGAATCTCACCGATCCCGTAAAGATCTTTCAGAGGTGCGATAGCCCTCGCCTTTGCAACCGCCGGCATCGACGTTCTCCCTTGGCTGATAACACTCTGACGCAAATTATGTTGCATCGCAATATTGCCGTTACCGCCACAGAAAGCTCTTCCTGGACAAAGCGTTACGGCGGTTCTGCGCCGCCTTTGCAAAATCGCGCGAAGCAGCCCTTTAAGGGTTTTGCAATGGGCCCGGCCTAGCGTGGCCAAAACGCAGCAGGGCGCGGGGATGTCCGAACAGATCATTCGCCGGAGTGGAATGGCGGTGGATATGCAATCCACCCTGCCGTGGCTCATGGCCACGGGCGCTTACGCATTGTTGCTCGTGTTAGGACCGCGACTGCTTTCGGATCCGGACACCTATTCGCACATTGCGCTTGGTCGCTGGATTCTCGACCACCACGTCGTTCCGACCACCGATCCATTCTCAGCAAACTTTCGCGGGGTGAATTGGGTCGCGTTTGAGTGGCTCTCACAAATCGCATTTGCTGGAGCACACGCGGTTGGAGGTTGGCTTGGCGTCGTCGCGCTGACGGCAGCCGCAGTTGCGGCGGCTCTCGGTCTGTTGACCAGATTTCTGCTGCGCGAGTGGCAACCGAACGCAGTTTTTGTCGCTGTGCTCTGCGCGTTCTTGCTGACGGCGCCCCACATCCTCGCGCGTCCTCACATTCTTGCGCTCCCGGTGATGGTCGCCTGGATCGCTACATTGATCCGCGCCGTCGACACACGCGCCGCTCCGCCCTGGCACGTCCTGCCACTGATGGTTCTATGGGCCAACCTGCACGGCAGTTTCACATTCGGTCTGGCAATGATCGCGCCGATTGCGTGTGACGCGCTCTGGCGTGCGGCGCGTTCGGAGCGATCGGTCGTTTTCCGGCAATGGTTCTTATTCGCACTTCTCGCGCTAGGCGCGGCTTGTCTGAACCCGTACGGACCCGAGATAATTCTGGTGACGTTCCGCACGGTAGCCTTGGGTGCAGCCTTGACGACCGTCGCCGAGTGGCGCTCGCAGGATTTCACGCACCTCGGTGCGTTCGAAGTGATCATGCTCGGTGCCTTTGGTTTTGCGCTTTACCGCGGCGTGACGTTGCCGTGGCTGCGAATCGTAATGTTGTTCGGCGTGTTGCACCTCGCGCTGTCGCAGGTACGCCACGCTGACCTCCTGGGAATGCTCGCACCGATATTTCTCGCCCGTCCCTTGGCCGAACAATTCAAGGCGATTGCAGCCGACAGCCCTGTCTCGGCGCCACCTCACAGGATGTTGCTGCCGATCGTGGTTTTGGCGGTGTTGACGGGAACGACTGCTTTGGCATCGCTCCGCGATATTGCACCAGCCGCCAGAATTACTCCCGCAAACGCAATCCAATTCGTCGAGCTCGCCAAAGCAGGCCCGGTCCTCAACGACTACGACTTCGGCGGTTATCTTGATTTTGTCGGCATCGCGCCTTTTATCGACGGCCGTGCCGAACTTTACGGCGAACGGTATATGCTCCGTCATGATCGCGCGCTGAGTTTGCAAAACCTTCCGGATTTTCTGCGACTACTCGACGAATACCGCATCCAGGCGACGTTGCTTGCGCCTTCGACGCCGGCCGTTGGCCTGCTCGATCGGCTTCCCGAGTGGAAACGCGCGTATACCGACGACGTTGCCGTCGTTCACATGCGTCGCTGAGCCGCTCACTGACGACGATAAATTCGTCCACAGGCGTCGACGCGGCTCCGACTTTGGTATTCAATTGTATCGACAGGCGGCCGTCATCGGGCACGTGTCGCCTTTCGGGGGAAAGCCATGTCATTGCAAGCTTTGATCATCCTCATCATCGTTGGGGCGATCGCCGGCTGGCTCGCCGGCATCATCGTCAAAGGTGTCGGTTTCGGCCTCGTCGGTAATATTATCGTGGGCATCGTTGGCGCCTTTATCGGCACTTGGGTGCTCGGTGCGCTCGGCATCATGATTGGAGGGGGAATTATCGCCTCCATCATTAACGCGACGATCGGCGCCGTAATCCTGCTGTTCATAATAAG
This sequence comes from uncultured Alphaproteobacteria bacterium, assembly GCA_963831515.1. Lineage (GTDB taxonomy): Bacteria > Pseudomonadota > Alphaproteobacteria > Rhizobiales > Xanthobacteraceae > Pseudolabrys. Next base: position 137,580 of record CAWHQL010000026.1, read on the forward strand.
TCTCGTGAAACGGGCTTAATCAGCCCGTTTCCACCGCGCACTCTGACAAATCACAGCCAAGCCCATCGGGCTTGGCTGAGCGATGTTGCGTTGCAACAAACGCTGGGCCAAGATGGCCCGGTCAGGCCAGCGATGCGCGACAAAACTCACCGCGATAAACCTTGGATTTTCCGGACTTATGCCGGCCATTCAACGGCCGCGGATTCCAACGCGCTTTACCGCAAGAACCTGGCCAAGGGGCAAACCGGCCTATCGGTCGCTTTCGATTTACCGACCCAAACCGGATACGACTCCGACCACGTGCTCGCGAAGGGCGAGGTCGGCAAGGTCGGGGTGCCAATTTGCCATCTCGGCGATATGCGCATGCTGTTCGACGGCATTCCGCTCGACACGATGAACACGTCGATGACCATCAATGCCACCGCGGCGTGGCTGATGGCACTTTACATTTCGGTTGCTGACGAGCAGGGCGCACCTCGAGGTACCCTGCAGGGCACCATTCAGAACGACATCATTAAAGAGTACCTGTCCCGCGGCACTTACGTCTTTCCGCCGGCCCCATCGATGCGGCTGATCAAGGACGTGATCCTGTTTACGACCAAAGAAATCCCGAAATGGAATCCAATAAACGTTTGCTCCTACCATTTGCAGGAAGCGGGTGCGACGCCGGTGCAAGAGCTTGCCTTCGCCCTCGCGACCGCAATCGCAGTGCTCGATACCGTGAAAAAATCGGGCGAAGTATCGCCGGAAAGGTTTGGTGACGTCGTCGGGCGTATCTCGTTCTTCGTGAATGCCGGTCTGCGTTTCATTACCGAACTGTGCAAGATGCGCGCCTTCACGGAGTTGTGGGACGAGATTACTCGTGAGCGCTACGGAATCACCGACGCAAAGCAGCGACTGTTTCGCTATGGCGTGCAGGTAAACTCGCTCGGTCTGACCGAGCCGCAACCAGAGAACAATGTCGCGCGCATTCTCATAGAAATGCTGGCAGTCACCTTGTCCAAGAATGCGCGGGCGCGCGCGGTGCAGCTTCCGGCCTGGAACGAGGCACTTGGACTTCCGCGGCCATGGGACCAGCAATGGTCATTGCGCATGCAGCAGATCCTTGCTTACGAAACCGATCTTCTCGACTACGGCGATATTTTCGACGGTTCCGGAGAGATTGCGCGCAAGGTTGATGATCTGAAACGTCAGGCTCGAGAAGAACTGGCGCGCATTGAAGCAATGGGTGGCGCGGTCGCTGCCGTCGATACCGGTTACCTGAAGCAACAGCTGGTCGAATCGAACACGGCGCGCCTCGAAGCGATCGAGCGTGGCGAACAGATCGTTGTGGGCGTCAACAAGTACCTCGAGAGCGAAGTTTCGCCACTGGCCGGTAGCGCCGATTCTATTCTCACCGTGTCGGCCGACGCGGAGCGCAATCAGATCGATCGGCTCAAGGCATGGCGCGCGTCCCGCGACAATGCGGCAGTCGCCGATGCCTTGAATGAGTTAAAGCGCGCCGCGCGCGGCAACGGCAATATCATGCCGGCTTCGATCGCCTGCGCCAAGGCGGGCGTCACCACCGGTGAATGGGGCTGGACCCTCCGCGAGGCCTTTGGGGAATATCGCGCGCCGACCGGTGTGGGCCGTGCGATGCGCAATGACGTTACCGGCCTCGACGACGTTCGCGCGGATGTTGATCGCGTCTCCCGCAAACTCGGCCGTCGCCTCACCTTCCTGGTCGGCAAACCGGGGCTTGATGGCCACTCCAATGGAGCGGAGCAGATCGCCGTGCGTGCCCGCGATGCGGGAATGATAGTGGTGTACGAGGGTATCCGCCTCACGCCGGAGGAAATCGTCGACGCCGCGCGCAAGGAAAAAGCCCATGTCATCGGCTTGTCGGTCCTTTCGGGCAGCCACTTGCCGCTCGTGGAGGATGTCGTCGACCGCATGAAGCGAGCGGGCCTCAACGTGCCGGTAATTGTCGGCGGCATTATTCCGCCTGAGGACGCAGCCGAACTGGAGAGGGCCGGCGTCGCGGCGGTTTACACTCCGAAGGATTTCGAACTGAACCGCATCATGTCTGATGTCGTGCGCATCGTCGAACGGGCCAAAGGCGTGACGAACGCGTAAATTCAGCAAGTGAGCGTTGCGAGCACCTGCGCCAACTTCGCCGGACTTACCGGTTTCACGAAATAGTGGTTCACACCGGCCGTGCGCGCGGCCTGCGCATCGCCAATCCCGTCGTGACCGGAAATCGCGACTACCGGGGTCTGCCCGACTTTACCAGGCAGCGTGCGGATCCGCCGCGTTGCTTCAAGTCCGCCCAATCCTGAGAGCGTGACGTCCATCAGCACGGCGTCATAATTGCCACGCGTCACCGCATCAATCGCCGCTTCGCCAGTCTCTACAAAATCGAACTCGGTGACCAAGCTCGCGCAAGATCGTGTTCATCACGACGCGCCCATAGGGATTGTCCTCGGCGCAAAGTATGGACAACGGCCGCGCTGGAGCCAGCGGCGCTTGCATCCGTTCTGAGGAGACCCCCAAATCGGCATGATCGACCAACACGGTCAGACGGAATGTCGATCCGCCTCCTTTCTTGCTCGCGACCACAAGATCTCCACCCATCGCCTTCGCAAGACGTTTGACGAACGAAATACCAAGTCCGGCTCCGCCGTAGCGCCTGGCAATTTCCGCGCTCCCTTGCGCGAATGGGCGGAATAGTTTCTTCAATTCGCCCGCGCTCATTCCAATTCCACTATCAGTGAAGGTGTACACAAGCCGCACGCGCTTGCGCGGTGCGGGTGCGGCATCGGCGGTGAACAGCACGCTCCCGGCATCGGTGAATTTCACCGCGTTGTCGGCGAGATTTTCCAGCGCGGCACGCAAACGCAAGGCATCTCCACTAGCCATAGCAGGTAGATCAGCCGCGATCCTCACGTCGGCGGAAAGCGCCTTGTTGCTCGCGCGCGCCTCAAGTGTGACACCGATGGTTTCGGCGAGCAGGCGCGGCGAGAACGGCTCCTTGCGAAGCACGAGGCCGCGAACGTTTGCTTTGGCCCCATCAATGATCAAAGTCGAAAGTGCAGCCAGATGATCGGCTCCGCTCTTGATCGCGCCAGCCCATTCGCGTTCACGCGCACCCAGATCAGAAGAGGCGAGCAATTCCGCCAAAGCCACAATGCCGGTAAGCGGTGTGCGAATGTCGTGCGCTATACCTGCGAGCGCAGCCTCAACCGCAGTCGCTTGCGTGTTTTTGCGCGCACGAGGTGATGACGCACGCGTTCGCCTTGCAGATCTGGCCTTGGCCTTCCGTTTGGACATGTCTCCCCTACCCGAGCCGACAATGCCACGGATGCACGGCTCAATCGAGGCCGGCCAGTCGGCGGATATCAGCCAGACGTTGCGCCTTTCGCGCGAAGCTCGCGCAGGCCGGTAGACTGCGTTGATTTCGATAGCTTGCGGCCGTCGGCATCGAGGACAAGCCGGTGATGGTGGTAACGGGGTTGGGGTAATCCGAGGAGCGCTTGCAGAAGCCGATGGACGGCCGTGGCGTGAAACAGGTCGCGACCGCGCACCACATCGGTCACGCCTTGTGCAGCATCGTCGACAACCACCGCCAAATGATAACTGGTTGGTGTTTCCTTGCGCGCCAAAATGACGTCTCCCCAGATGGCCGGATTGGCCACGATTGTCCCAGTTTCGCCTCCAGGTCCTTCCCCTGTTTCCCGCCAGTCCAACTGTCCCGATACGACTGAGTGCGGCCTCCATATCCAATCGCAAAGCGTAGGGTCCGCCGGATTCCATCCGGCGCCGTTGTTCATCAGGCGGAATACTCTTTGCGTTACCGGGATAAAGAGGCGCCCCGTCCGGATCGCGCGGCCACGATGCCTGCGCTTCACGATCTGCAACCAGTCGCGCAATCTCAGCGCGACTCTCGAAACTCGGAAAGACGAGGCCCATGGCCTCGAGTTGGTTCAGGGCGGCACGATAGTCCGTCCAGTGTTCGGACTGACGCCTCACCGGCCTTTCCCACTGGAGGCCGATCCACTCCAGATCTTCATAGATCGCGGATTCGAATTCAGGCCGGCAACGGGCTTGATCGATATCCTCGACGCGCAAAAGCAATCGCCCATCTTTCGCTTTAGCCATGTCGGCATTGAGGACTGCCGACAGTGCATGACCGAGATGCAGATAGCCATTTGGCGACGGCGCAAAGCGAAAAACGGGTGGCATTGTTGTTGCGAATTTCGGCGTTAGCTTGATTTCCACTTCCATGCTAGCGAGCCACATAATACCAAGGAAAGCATGACTTACTTCCTTCGCACCGAAGCCGACCTGCAACTGGGACTTGCGCAGCTAATTCTCGCAGATCCGCGCCTCAAGCCTGTCGCCGACAAGGCAGGGACTTTTGCTCTGCGCCGACGCGAACCCGGGTTCTCCGGACTTTGCGCAATCGTATGCGGACAACAGCTGTCGACCGCAAGTGCGGCCGCAATTCGCGCTCGGCTGTTTGCAGCATTTGATCCGTTTCATCACGACACCGTGCGGCGAGCGCGCCCCGAAAAGCTCAAGCGCCTCGGCCTTTCGGCGCCGAAAATCAAATCAATCCGGGAAATCGGAAAGGCCGTCGCGAAGGGACACATTGATCTCACGGCAGTCGGCAACATGGGCGCCGACGAAGCACATGCTACCTTAACCTCACTTCACGGGGTGGGCCCGTGGACCGCCGACATTTATCTGCTGTTCTGTCTCGGTCACGCGGACGCCTTTCCCGCCGGCGATCTGGCGGTCCAAGAGTTTGCTCGCATTGCACTTGGTCTGCGAAAGCGTCCCGACGCAAAGGCGCTCGCGAAATTGGCCGAGGCATGGCGTCCATGGCGCGGTGTGGCAGCGCATCTCCTATGGGCCTATTATCACGTGGTGAAGAAACGCGACGTAGTCCCGGTTCAGCCGAATGGCGGGCCGAAAAATACGGCCGGCAAGGATCCAACGAAAAGGAAAAAGAAGAATGGCTGAACTCGATGGCCCGCGGCTCGCCCCGCGCACGGGACCCGCGCGTCAACTCGTGGTTTTTCTGCACGGGTATGGTGCCGATGGAAACGATCTCATTGAGATCGGCCGTGCGTGGCAGGGTCTCTTGCCCTCCGCGGCTTTTGTGTCACCGCACGCGCCACGTCCTTGTGGCCAGGCGCCAGTTGGTCGCGAGTGGTTTCCGCTCACATTTCGCGACCCGGACGAACGTTGGATTGGCGTCAACGCGGCGGCACCTGTCCTGAACAGCTTTCTCGATGCCGAATTGAAGCGGCACAATCTCCCTCCTTCCGCACTCGCTCTGGTCGGCTTCAGCCAGGGGACCATGATGTCACTTCATGTCGGCTTGCGTCGGCCGGTCGCGCCGGCGGCAATCGTCGGCTACTCCGGAATGCTCGTGACGCCAGAGAAAGGTGATCCCGCGACCTTCGCCGCCGAGATTCGAAGTCGACCGCCTGTGTTGCTGGTCCACGGCGATGAGGATCAGCTCATTCCGGTTCAGGCACTGTTTCATGCAGCGCAAGGTCTGGCAGCTCTCGAGGTCCCGGTGGAATGGCACGTATCGGCGGGAATCGGTCACGGAATTGATCAGGAGGGCCTCCGCCAGGGTGGTGAATTCCTTGCCAGGCGCTTTCCCCGGCTCAAATAGCAGGCTTGCGGGTAACTCCCCGTCACGGCTTCACAATCCTGTCACGCTGCCCTATTACTAGCCCGTCAGCTGCGTGGCGGCAGCGTTCCAAGGAGGTGAGGAGCGTCGCTTGAACGTGCACGTTTCGCCCAGCGGTTTTCCGGCCCTGGTGCTCAACGCGGATTTCCGACCGTTGAGCTATTACCCGCTCTCGCTGTGGTGCTGGCAGGACGCGATAAAGGCGGTCTTCCTCGAACGCGTGAATATCGTCGCCAACTACGATCGCGCGGTGCACAGCCCATCGTTCGAAATGAAGTTGCCAAGCGTGGTCTCGCTCAAGACCTTCGTAAAGCCTTCGACCCACCCGGCCTTCACCCGCTTTAACGTGTTCCTGCGCGACCGGTTTGCTTGCCAATATTGCGGCGACCGCGACGATCTCACGTTCGATCATATATTGCCGCGTTCGCGCGGTGGACACACGACCTGGGACAACGTGGTGGCCGCCTGCTCTCCCTGCAATCTGCGCAAGGGCAATCTCACCCCCGGCGAGGCCAAGATGTGGCCGTCACAGATGCCGTTCCAACCGACCGTGCATCATCTGCACAGGAACGGTCGGCTTTTCCCGCCGAACTATCTGCACGAAAGCTGGCTCGACTATCTCTATTGGGACACCGAGCTGGAGCCGTAAGGCGCCACCCTCACTTTGGAGCTATCCATGAAGAGCAAGCTGCATCGCTACCGCAGCAGGCGAGCAATCTTGCTTGCAGTACCGGTCGTGGCTGCCCTTTGCGCCAGCGGGCCCGTCGCCGCCCAGTCTGGTCCTGCGTCCGCCGGCCCTGTCGATCCGCAACTGATTGAGGACCTGGTCGCAGCGAACCGCATCCTCGCTGATCAGGGCGTGCTCGACGGATGGGGCCATGTGAGCGTGCGTCATCCGCGCGACCCGAACCGATACCTGTTGTCGCGATCACTCGCGCCTGAACTGATCAGTGCGGGCGACATCCTAGAATTCGACCTGGACAGCAATCCTGTCGATGCCAAAGGCCGATCGCTCTACACAGAGAGATTCATCCACGGTGAAATCTACAAGCTTCGGCCCGATGTCATGGCCATCGTGCACACGCACGCACCGGCGTTGATACCGTTCGGAATCAGCAAAGTCCCGTTGAAACCGGTCTATCACCGGTCGGCATTCGTCGCAGCCGGAGTACCGGTATTTGAAATTCGCGAGCGTGCTGGCATGACCGACATGCTGATCCGAGACCAAGCGCTTGGTCGCGCGCTCGCCGATGCACTTGGAAATCATCCAGCGGCCCTGATGCGGGGCCATGGCGCGGTGATTGTCGGCCCTTCGATCCAGCGCGTGGTGGGGCGCAGCATCTTCCTTCCCCTCAATGCGACCTTGCAAATGCAGGCGGCAGCGCTCGGCGGCCCAGTGACGTATCTCGATCCCCAAGAAGCAAAGAAGATCGAGGAGCGGGAAGGTTATGGTCTTGGCAGAGCCTGGGAGGCATGGAAGCGCAAGGCGCTGGCAAAGCCCTGAACACCTTGTTTTGGAACAAACACCGCCTATATAGCTTTTACAGGTGACGTCGAGCCTCACAGCTCCGTCATCGAGCGGCCACGAAGTGCAGTGGGCGACGCCGGATGTACGCGCGCCTCGCAATTCGTGGTCGTCAGTTTTTTTGCTGTCTTACGTCCCGGTCTTAAGCCGCTCCTTGTCGTAACCGGCGACGCGTTTGTAGCCCTCCGACAGAGCCATAAGTTCTTCGCGGCTGATGACGTCGTCGATATTCTTGAAGGGCTTGTCGCCAGTGCGGCGATAGACTTCGTGCAAGATGGCGTCTGGAGGAGCCTTCCGGTTTGCGAGCACCACTTCGCTCGTCGCCGGTAATCGCTTGGCTTCATAGACCTTGAGCGCAGCGATCACATCCGCGTTGGCGACAAGCGCGTCGGTCAGCGCGCGGCAGTCCAAAATAGCCTGTGCCGCACCGTTCGCTCCACGCGGATACATTGGATGGGCGGCGTCGCCTAGAAGTGTCAGGCGCCCAAAATTCCATCGCGGCAGCGGATCCTGATCAACCATCGGATATTCGAGGATCGCGTCGGCACTACTGATGAATTTCGGCACGTCAAGCCAATCGAAATGCCAGTCCGCCATCGCGGGCAGAAAGTCTTCCAATCTCCCGCGTCGATTCCAATCGCGCGCCTGGTATTGCGGTGTCTCAATGTCACATACCCAGTTCACAAGCTGGTTCCCCTCCGCATCGACATTGTTTCGGATGGGATAGATCAAAAGTTTCGCCGGATGGTGCCAGCCAATGCGAATCATGCTGGCGCCCGAAAGGAACGGCTTCCAGCGCGTGACCCCCCGCCACATGTTGATGCCGGAATATTTTGGCGGACCTTCGTTTGGATAGAGTTGTTTGCGCAGAACCGAATGGATGCCCTCCGCGCTCACCACAACGCTGCCGCGCTGCGATGGCAACGGCTTGCCTGAAACGTCCTCGAAATGCGCAACTGCTTCCGGCCCATCGTACTCGACGTGGGTGCATCGCCAGCCAGTGATCACCTTGTCTGTCCCGGCCCGCTTTACGAACGCGTCAAGCAAAACCATCTGCAGGTCGCCGCGATGAATGGAGAACTGCGGCACGTCGTAACCGGCGAAACGGCCGGCCGGCTCGCTGTAAATGAACTGGCCGAAACGGTTATAGAAGCAATATTCGCGAGTGGTGACGGCCACGTTCGCGAGCGCGTCTTCAAGACCAAGCGCACACAGTTCGCGCGACGCGTGAGGCAGGATATTAATGCCCACCCCGACCGCCTTAAGTTCAGGAGCCGCCTCGAAGATCCGGCATGCAATCCCGGCGCGATGGAGCATCAGCCCCAGCGTCAACCCGCCGATGCCCGCGCCGATAATCAAAACTTCCATGATGACCAACCTTTGATGATTTTCTAGCGAGAACGTCTTTGCTGCGCCAGCAACTCCTTGAACCCCCAGGCAGCGGTTGCCGCAAGAAACAGCGATACCAAAACGTCGTAGCCGGCAAGCGAAATGCCCAGGAAACGCCAGGCCGCCTCGTCGCAACGGACGATTCTGATGTTTTGAAGTCGCTTGAGCATATCATTGGCCGAACCGAGACTATTGATCGGCCCTGAGCAATCCGCGGGACCCGGCCAGAATTTCCATTCGACGCCGGCGTGATAGGCCGATAGTCCGGCATTCCAAAGCATGATCGCAGCGATAACCGCAAAGCCCGCGATCATGACCTTGCTGGACGCGCCATGGTTCGCGCCAAGCCAAAGCAGCGCCGCAAGCGGAACACCGACGTAGAAGGCATTGCGTTGATCGAGGCAGAGCGGGCACGGCGGATACCCGAGCACGTACTCGAAGAAAAAGAAGCCACAGATCGTCAGCGCGCCGACAATCGCCACGATTGCCGCGGCGGCTGCAGGCGGGTCACGGCGAAGCAAGGCCACAAGATTGTCCATGGTACGTGTGCCTGCCGATGGGTTAATGGTGCCGGTGGTCGGGGTCGAACCGACACTCCTTTTGGGAACACGATTTTGAGTCGTGCGCGTCTGCCAATTCCGCCACACCGGCCGGGCGCCTAGCTATAGCGTCAAGTCGCTGGACAGCCAAACAAAATTACAGGCGTTGCTTTTCGCGATCCGACACTTTGTGCAAGCGCGGCCGACGCCGTAACATGGCCCGGAAACTTACCGTTCAAGGAGTTGCCTCAATGAACGAAGAAGCCCTGAATATGTCGTTGCGAAAATTTCTCAAGGTCGTCGGCGTCACATCGCAGCAAGAGATAGAAAAGGCGATCCGTGCAGCTGTTGCAGACGGTCGGCTCAAGGGCAACGAGACGATCGGCGCTCAGATGGTCCTCACCATCGGCAAGGTCGGCCTCACCCACAAAATGGACGGCGAAATCGCACTCGGTTAGTGCGACATCGGCTTTCTACAGTCCGGCGCGGGCCTTCTGGTAATAGGACAGGTCGAGATATTTTTCCGGTGACGCCGGTGTCCCGCCCTCGAATTGCGCGCGCAACTTGAGCACGTTCTTCACTCCGTCCATGTCGATCGCGCCGTCTCGATTGAATTCATTTTTTGTACTGTCGTAGGACAGCGCCGCAATGTCTTCCGGTAATTTAAGCCGCTCGACCAGCAGATTGACGACCTCGGCCTTGTTTTTTGAATCGAAACTCCAGCGCAGCCCCTCGATATAGGCTTCGATATACTTGACCAACGTGTCGGTATTTGCCGCACCCCACGACCGCAAGACAAACGCGCTCGTGCCCTGATACGAGCCTAGGGCAGCGGCAGCCGTACCCATGTCCTTCAGGCCCGCTTTTTCGGCGCGGATCGAAAAGGGCGGATTCAACATGGCTGCGACCATCGCTTTATCTTTTGTCATAGCCTCGAGACGAGATCCCGTTCCACCGACCGGCTTGATTTCGTAGTCGCCTTTGTTGAGCCCCTTCTGGCGCAGCATTTCGTAAAGTTGGAACGCGTAAGCTGTATTGACGGCGTCGACGGCAACGGTCTTGCCTTTGATATCGGCCAGCGACTGGATCTCGGGCTGGACAACAAGATGATTGAAGCTGTTGTCGCCACCGAGCACTACGGCGATGTCGACGTTAGCCTTGTCCTTGAGAGCGAACGCGTTATCGACGGCCGAATGCGCGATCTGATAGCGGCCTTCCGCCAGCCCATTGCGTAATTCGTCGGAGTTCGGAGTGAATTTAATTTCGACGTCGAGACCACGCTTGGCGTAGAAGCCCTTCGCTTGCGCAGCGAACATCGGCAGGTTCTGCACTCCCGGGAATACGATGACCGTGAGCTTGCTGCTGTCAGAATGCGCGTGATGTGGAGAAGTCGCGAGAACGAGTGCGGCCGCTGCGGCCAACAGATACTTCAACATGTCGCCTCCCTGACGTTCTTATTTATCTCGTTAAATCATAACACCGGTTCGGCACCGACATTCCGTCGACCAAATGCTGCTTCCATCTCACGCCGCACCTTCACGGCGGAATCGTTCGGATCGTAGTTCACATCGGACCATCGAAGCGGCTGTCCCTCGGCGATGTCCCGCTTCAGCTTGACATTGTGGGCCAGCCCAAGCGGAAGCAATTCATGCCTGAGTGAAAGGTCGGCCGGCGTCTGCTTGCCCCAGACACAGAAGCCTCCCTCGCCATCCAGCATCTCACCAGCTTTCAGATCGCGCTTGGCGGTCGCGACGACATCTGAGCGAAAGCCTGTTGGTGCGCCGGTCGGCTCGTTGCGAAGTGCCGCGCTCGCAACTCGAAATGCCGAGTTCGAGCCCGATCATGTGGATCGGTCGATAAAGCGCGGCGTATTTGCCGGTCCGGTCCGGCAACATGGCATATTCCTTGAAGCAGCGGCGCGCGTAGTCGGTATCACCCTCGAAGACAACGTAGGTGCCGAGCGCGAGGTGGTGCGGAACATCGCGTCCGTCACGATAGACGGAGGATGTCACTTCCGTGACACCCGCTTTTTCAAGCGTGCCGCCGTCGCTTTTCGGCTTGCAGATTTCAGCAAGCTCGAAACGCGTGGCCGGCGGAAAGCCAAGACCATTCGACTGCGGCATCAAACCGGTCGCGTTGCAAACTGCCGTCATTTCAATTCCCGACTTGGTGCCGTCGACAAAGGAGTTGAACATTTTCGGGTTGATCGACTTGCGATCGGAAATCATCAGATATTTATCGAGAATGTCCCAGACATTGTCGGGGTTTGATTTGTGATAGTGCGGCTCGTAGCGAGTACCCTTGCCGGCACAAATAACTCTGAACCCTGCAGCGCGCGCCCAGTCGACATGTTCGCAAATCAGCGCCGGCTGATCTCCCCAAGCCAATGAGTACACGACCCCCGCTGCCTTCGCCCGCCGCGCGAGCAGCGGCCCCGCAACCGCATCGGCCTCGACATTCACCATGACGATATGTTTGCCGTTACTAATAGCGCTGATCGCGTGATGAATGCCCGCGCCCGGTACACCGGTCGCTTCGACAATGACTTCGATGTTCGGATCGGCAATCAGCGCATCAGCGTTGTCAGTGACGAGTGTTCCTCGTTTCTTGTGGGCATCGGCAAGCGACGTGGCGGCATACAACTCATCCGGCCAACCGGCGGTTCTCAGCTGAGAACGCGCGCGTCCGACATCGAGGTCGGCGACGCCGACAAGGTGCATGCCCCGCGTGAGCCGGGCCTGTGCCATGAACATTGTGCCGAACTTGCCAGCACCTATCAGGCCGACGGTTACGGGTCGTTGCGCAGCCTCACGTTCCAGCAGTTTTGTATGAAGGTTCATGCCGAAACGGAAACACAAGCCCAACGGCGACACAAGCGCGGCGGGAAACTATTGGCACAACGCCCGGGAAACGAACGTATCCGTCGTGCACTCGGGCCCGGTCGATCGCCTGGACATATAGACCTTTACCGGACAAACCTCCGCAGTCGTCATGTCGAGACTTTTTCCGGAGCCGAAACCTTTTGCCTTGCATATCGTGTTAGCCGCGGCGACGCAGTCCGGGGCGCCATTCGGTGCGAGCTCGCATTTCTCATGGCCGCTGATGGCGCGTGCCGTAGGTATGCGCACAACGGCGTCCGCAGCATCTTTGGCGCCTTCGACCGTCGTTTTTGCGGCATCGCCGGCGGCGCTGCTGAAACCTTCAACCCTCTTGCGTGCGTCGTTGAACGAGGTGCCCACATTCGCAGTCTGCTCCGTAAGCCAACGGCTGACGGAGGAGAAAAAGCCATCGCTCTGTTGCGCCTTTTGATTTGGCGCGCTGGGTTCCTGCGCGCTTACTAAAGTCGAAATCAGCATCAGGCCGGCTACAAACATGAAACCGGTCGCGAAGGAAGCTGCGCAACGATTTTGGCGCAAGGTCAAAACCCGTGTCGTGCCCATGGCTGAAAATTGAGGGTACGCTTCCCCTCAGATCAAGTATAGCGCAGCCACGATGCCAGCGATAATCACCGCGGCCCCTAAAAATACCCATAGACCCAATCGCTTTTCAATAATGTGACGCGCCCGGTCGCCGTAGCGGTGCAGCAGAAAGGCCAGCACGAAAAAACGGGCGGAGCGCGTAATAATTGAAAAAAGCAGAAACAGCCCAAGATTATAGCCTGCAAATCCCGACGTAATGGTCACGACCTTGTACGGGATCGGCGTGAGCCCTTTGAGGAGAATGATCCAGGCGCCCCACTGGGCATAGGCTTCGCGAAATGCCTCTACCTTGTCGCCGTAACCGTAGAGGTTGATGAGCCATGCACCGACGGAGTCGTATAGCAGTGCACCGATGCTGTAGCCGAGCAGCCCGCCCGCTACGGACGTCACCGTACACCAGGCTGCCATAACGTATGCCCGCTCCGGGCGCGCCAGCGCCATCGGAATCAACATCACGTCTGGCGGCACCGGAAAGAACGAACTTTCGGCAAACGATACTGCGCCCATCGTCCACAAGGCGTGTGGCTTGTGGGCAGCGGAAAGACACCAGTCATAAAGACGGCGCAGTAACGAGCGCGGCTCGGTGGCCTCAACGGTCATCGATATACTCGTGAGGAGAATTGTGACGGATCAGCGGCGCTTGCGGACGCGCCTTGTCTCCAGCGCAACTACCTTACGTCGCGCCGAACCGCCAACCAAATCCTTTGGAATTTTCTCGGCGATGCCGAACATCAACTCCCGGCGGCGCATCTCGGCCCAGACCTCGTCGGGATGCACCCCGGCGTGAACCCACAGGACCACGAGATTATAGAGTAGATCGGCGCTTTCCTTGACCACGGCTTCCGGCTGGCCGTGCATCGCGTCGATGACGACCTCGACCGCTTCTTCAGCGAGCTTCTTGGCCATTTTCGCGCGACCGGCGCGGAAAAGCCGGGCGGTTCGCGATTTGGCCGGATCGGAGCCGCGAACAGCAATCACAGCGTCGTAAAGCCGAGCGACCGAATCAGTCATAAATCCCAGAGTACCCGATCTCCGCGCCAAACCAGTTAACGCAAGTGACAGCAGTCGCTATTGCGCGGTACTGGACTGCCTTCACGGTTATCGTTCGTTTAATAGACGAAATGGGTCCAAAAAGCGGCGTTTTCACTCGAAATGCCGCCTGAGTGGTGTCGAAACGCCCCACCTCAGCGATCATCTTCCGAAAGCAGCGTCGCGTTCCCGCCTGATGCCGCCGTGTTCACCGTCACCACCTGCTCCGCGACGAAGCGACCCAGATAATGAGGACCGCCCGCCTTCGGGCCTGTCCCAGACAAGCCGCTCCCGCCGAACGGTTGGGAGCCGACAACCGCGCCGATCATGTTGCGATTAACATAGACATTGCCGTGGGGTAGTCGCCGTGCCACGCGCTCAACCGTTTCGTCGATACGTGAATGGATGCCAAGCGTGAGCGCGGTGCCGTTTGCCGCAATGTCATCGAGCAGCTGATCGAGTTCGCCTGCACGCCACCGGACTACATGCAGGACCGGGCCGAATACTTCCTCCTTCAGTTCCCGCGCACTGCCAAGTTCGACAATGGCAGGCCCCACATACGTTCCGCCTTCGGGGGAAGCAGTATCGAGCCGAAATAGTACGGCACCTCGCGCCTCCATGGCCGCCACCCACCGATCAAGCTTTTCTTTTGCCTCGCTATCGATCACCGGACCAATGTGAGTCGAAGGATTGCGCGGATCACCAAGCTGCAGCTCCTGCGCGGCGCCCGCGACCATTTCAATCACACGATCGGCCACGTCATCCTGCACGCACAATAGTCGCAGAGCCGAACACCGCTGGCCTGCGGAGCGAAACGCCGACGCGATGACGTCATCAGTCACCTGTTCGGGCAGTGCCGTACCATCGACGATCATCGCATTGACGCCGCCGGTTTCAGCAATGAGTGGCGGGATAGGCCCATCTTTGGCCGCGAGGGCGCGATTGATGATGCGGGCCACTTCAGTCGACCCCGTAAACGCGACACCGGCGACGCGGCGGTCAGCAGTCAGCATCGCGCCGACTTTGCCGTCGCCCGGCACGAGGCCGAGCACGTCACCTGGTACGCCGGCGGAATGTAAAAGCCTTACCGTTTCGAAGGCGATCAGGGGCGTCTGCTCTGCGGGCTTGGCAACAACGCAATTGCCGGCCGCAAGCGCGCCCGCAATCTGCCCGGTAAAAATCGCCAACGGGAAATTCCACGGGCTGATGCAAATGAAGATCCCGCGGCCGCGCATGCGCAACTCGTTGCTCTCGCCCGTGGGACCCGGCAATGATCTGGATACAAGCGTGCGGCGTGCCTCGCTGGCATAGTAACGGCAATAGTCGACCGCTTCGCGCACCTCTGAGACACAATCGTCGATGGTCTTGCCACCCTCTTTTTGCAAAAGCGCAATCAGCCGTCCGCGATTCTTCTCAATCAGATCGCCAGCGCGTTCGAGCACGACCGCCCGATTCTCGATCGACGATGCGCTCCAGGTGGGAAAGGCAGCCTGAGCGGTTGAAAGTGCTGCCGCAACGATAGCCTGATCGCCCTCCTGTACGGTACCGATGGTCTCGCCATCGATTGGCGAGTTGACCGGCCGCTCACGGCCGGCAACAGCAACGCCGTCGATGAGCGCGCTCGCGCGCGTTTCTTCTGGTGCTGAACGAACTTCCGCGAGCAGAGCTTCAAGCGACGCGCGATCTCCGAATTCAACACCCATTGAGTTGCGCCGGGTGGCGCCAAACAAATCGCGAGGCAAAGGGATGTGCGAATTTCGCGCATGCGATGCATCGGCGATCCAGCTTTGTGGTCGACGCAGAATAGACTCGACAGGAACCGAAGGATCGGCGGCCACCGATACAAACGAGGAATTGGCTCCGTTTTCCAATAGCCGGCGCACCAGATACGCAAGCAAATCCGAATGACCACCGACAGGCGCGTAAACGCGGCAAGTCAGATCGGGCAACTCATCGAGCAAGGTTTCGTAAAGCGCCTCACCCATGCCGTGCAGTCGTTGAAATTCGAAACCGGTAGTCCCGCCTGCGTCTTCGATAGTGCAGGCCACAGTCAGTGCATTGTGTGTTGCGAACTGCGAATAGACGCGCGGCCGTGCCATCAACAATTTGCGAACGCAATCGAGATAGCAGAGATCCGTCATCGCCTTGCGCGTGTACACCGGGTAGTCGGCGAGTCCCCGCTCCTGTGCTCGCTTGACCTCCGTGTCCCAGTAGGCCCCTTTGACGAGGCGAACCATAAGGCGCCGATCGAGCGCGCTCGCGGCCTCGACAATCCAGTCGATCACGGCACCGGCTCGTTTCTGATACGTTTGGATCGCCAGTCCGAAACCATCCCATCCCGCAAGCGATGAGTCGCGCAGCACCGCTGCGATCACATCGAGTGACAGTTCGAGCCTGTCCGCTTCCTCGGCATCGACCGTGAAATTGAGGTGATGCCGTTTCGCAAGCTGCGCCAGTTCGAGAACTTTGGACGTCAGTTCGTCGAGAACGCGGTCACGTGACAAGGCTTCGTAACGCGGGTGCAGGGCGGATAGTTTTACCGAAATGCCAGGGCGCTTCGGCAGCGCTTCGTTGCCCGCCGTTTTGCCGATCTCATCGATCGCGTTGGCGTAGGACTCGAAATGCCTTTGAGCGTCCGCACCTGTGCGGGCGCCTTCGCCCAACATGTCGAACGAATACAGGACCTCGCGATGCGAAGCGGCGCGCGATAGCGCTTCCTCAATCGTCTGTCCGAGCACAAAATGCGATCCGAGCAGCCGCACGGCTTGCCGTGTGGCCGCTCGTACTGCCGGCAATCCGAGCCGTTTGATCAGCGTCTCGACAATGCCTTCCGGGGTCTCGCCGGGATGAATAACGCGAGCGGTGACACCCAGCGTCCAGGCGGAGGCCGAAACCAGAAGCGACGTTGATCGCGTTTCCTGATGTGCCCAATCGCCGGCTTTGAGCTTGTCTTCGATCAAACGATCGGCCGTCTCAGCGTCAGGCACGCGCAACAGTGCCTCCGCCAATACCATCAACGCCAAACCTTCTTTGGTTGACAGTGAGTAGGCGTGCAGAAAATCTTCTATCCCGCCCAGTCCTCCGGCACGGGCACGAATAGCCGCGACGAGGCGCCTGGTGCGCGCATCAATGCGCGCCTCCGCGTCGCCGGAACGTTCGGCATTTGCCAGAAGGACCTTTGCGATGCCTTCATCCGGAGGAGCATATGGTGCCCGCAGCGGCGGAATGTCGCGTGCAAGCCTGTTGGCCGTCGCCGGCGGCATTGTTCGAAACTCCGACCCACCACAAGTCTACCCAAATGCCCCTTTCTCGCGATTCAGATGGGGGCGCTCGAGTTTCATGACGGGCGGGCGTTAGTCATAACAGCGCAAAATGTACGGCCAATATATTGCTCTTTGAAGCGTCGTGTCCTTTGCTGAACCATGGCCAAAGCGCTCTGCGCGGGCTGCCGGAGAGGGATTAGGTGATGGTAGCTCACCGCAAGCGGTGGTGGGCCTGGTTCGCGTTGCTTCCCGCCCTGCTGACGAGCGATGTTACGGCGGCGGAAACAAGCGTCAGACTCTCGCTGGACTACGAAATCGATGGGCGCGCGGCGCCATTTCTGCTGCCCTTCGACAAGGGCTATTACAAAGCGGAAGGTCTTAACGTCGCCATCGACCCGGCGAGCGGCTCCCTCGAAACCATCGAGCGCGTTGCTTCGGGCAACTACGAGATGGGGCTTGCCGACATCAATGCTCTGATCAAGTTCCGCGACACCAAACGCGACGCACCGATCAAGGCGATATTCATGCTCTACAATCGGCCGCCCTTTGCCGTGATCGGCCGAAAAAGTCGCGGGGTCAGTCAGCCGAAAGATCTCGAAGGCAAAATTCTTGGTGCGCCGGCAGCCGACGGCGCCTATGCACAATGGCCGATCTTCGTCCGCGTCAACAATATCGATGTGTCGAAAGTAAAGATCGAGATAGTGAGTTTTCCCGTGCGCGAGCCGATGTTGGCCGCGGGCCAGGTGGATGCGGTCACCGGTCTATCGTATTTCTCATTCATCGATCTGAAGGACAAAGGCGTGCCGGTCGACGATATCGCCGTGCTGCTGATGGCAGACTACGGTGTCGAACTTTACGGCAACGCAATCATCGTCAATACCAAATTTGCCGACGAACACCCGGAAGCCGTGAAGGGCTTTCTGGTTGCTTTCATGAAAGGCCTCAAGGAAACCGTGAAGCAGCCCGCTATGGCAATAGGCTCTGTGCTCAAGCGCAATGCAGACGCGAGGAAAAACGTCGAGCTTGAACGGCTCACGATGGCAATTCGTGAAAACATCATCACGCCGGAAGTGAAAGCAAACGGATATGGCGAGATTGATGAGCAACGTTTCAACCGCGCCCTCGAGCAGATGACGCTGGCCTACAAATTCAAGGCCGCAAAACCGAAGCTCGAGGATGTTTTCGACGCCTCGTTCCTGCCGCCCGCAGCAGTCCGCAAATACAATTAGTCTCGTCAGCTCGCGCGACTACTTGATGCGCTCGAGAATGCTTACGTAGTTCGCAACCGATGTTCCGCCCATGTTGAAGATGCCGCCGAGGCGCGCATTCTTCACCTGGAGATCGCCGGCGGTCCCCGTGAGCTGCATCGCGCCAAGAGCGTGCATGGACACCCCTGTCGCTCCAATGGGGTGGCCCTTCGCCTTCAGTCCACCCGAGGGATTCACCGGCAATTTTCCGTCCTTTTGGGTCCAGCCCTCAAGAGCAGCGCGGGCGCCCTGCCCTTCGGCGGTCAGACCCATGGCTTCGTATTCGATAAGCTCCGCGATGGTGAAGCAATCGTGCGTTTCGACAAACGACAAATCACCGAGCTTCAGGCCCGTTTGCGCGAGAGCTTTTTTCCAGGCATGGGCACAACCATCGAATTTCAGAATGTCTCTTTTCGACATGGGCAGGAAATCCTGCACGTGTTCGGCAGCGCGAAAGGCGATGGCCTTTTTCAGTTTAAGCGCGGTTTCGACATCCGCGAGTACCACCGCGGCGGCACCATCGGAGACGAGCGAACAGTCGGTGCGCTTGAGCGGACCGGCTACGAATGGATTTTTTTCGCTCTCGGTCCGGCAGAAATCGTAACCCAGATCCTTGCGCATTTGCGCATAGGGATTGCCCACGCCGTTCTTGTGATTCTTGGCAGCGATTGTGGCCAGCGCGTCTGACTGATCGCCCCACTTTTGAAAATAAAGTCCGGCGATCTTGCCGAAAATTCCTGCAAAGCCCCCATCGATATCGGCCTCCTCGCGAACATACGAGGCCTTCAACAGATTGCGACCGATTTCCGCGGCCGGCGTCGTGGTCATCTGTTCAACCCCGACGACAAGAACAACGCGGGCGGCACGAGCCTCGATCGTCCGTATGCCCTGATGTACAGCGGCTGAGCCGGTAGCACAGGCATTTTCAACGCGCGTCGCTCGCTTGAAGCGAAGATCCGGTGAGGCCTGCAGGACAAGGGCGGCGGTAAAATCCTGCGCTGAAAAACCTGCGTTGAAATGGCCCAGAACGATCTCGTCCACGTCCTTTGGACCAACTCCGGCATCGGCGAGGGCATCCGCGGCCACCCGCACGATCAGGCTCTCGACGGTCTCATTACTAAGTTTACCGAAGGGAGTATGGGCCCAACCGACAATACAGGCGGTCATCTATGCCTCCTTTTGCCGAACTTTGGTCGTTTTCCCGGGCAATGGCTTGCGAGTCACCATAATATTTAGTGGTAGTTCATCGACTTTGCCTAGCGTCCAAAGCTTAGATAGCCTAACGCCGCCATATATGGAACTTCACCGTTTCTGAGACCTCGGGACCCTAAGCGCGAACGATGATTGGTTTTACACGCCGCCGCTCTCATGTCGTGACCCTTGGCCTCACTGCCGGCCTGTTGTCACTCGTTCACATCGGCCACGCCCGGGCGGAAGCCCAGCTGCTGATTGAAGCCTCGACTGGCAAGGTGCTGCACGCAGAAAACGCCACCTATCCTTGGTACCCGGCCTCGGTCACAAAATTGATGACCGCATACACAACTCTACGGGCGGTCAAGGAAGCCAAGATCTCGCTCAATACCTTGCTCACTGTGTCGCGCAACGCGGCCGCTCAGCAACCGACCAAGATGGGTTTCAAGGTCGGAACGACAGTAACTGTCGACAACGCGCTGAAGATGCTGATGGTCAAATCCGCCAACGACGTCGCGGTGACGATCGCGGAAGGTGTCGGCGGTTCGCTTGAAGGTTTTGCCGATCTGATGAATGCCAATGCGCGGCGCCTTGGAATGACACAAAGCAATTTCGTCAATCCGAACGGGCTCCCGGCGGAAAACCACGTCACCTCCGCACGTGATCTTGCAATTCTGGCGCGCGCCCTCATCCGTGAATTTCCCGAATACGACAGCTATTGGCACATCGTGTCGATCCGCTACGGCAATCGCGTGATGCGCAATTACAACTCGCTCGTCTATCGCTATCCCGGCGCCGACGGCATGAAGACCGGATTCATCTGCGCCTCCGGATACAATGTCGTTGCGTCCGCCACGCGGAATGGCCGAAGGCTGATCGCCGTTGTGCTTGGCTCGTGGTCGGGCGCGGTGCGCGCGCAAAAGGCCGCGCAGCTGCTCGAACGCGGATTCAACAGCGGCGGTCTGTCCTGGCTTACGCCTTCGCTCGGCACGGTGGATGCGCTGGCCCCGATCGATGCACAGCCGCCCAATCTTCGAGACGAGATGTGTGGCGGCCATCGTCGCAAGCCGCCATCGGAGGAAAACGAGGAAGAACCGGAAGAGCCGGCAGCAGCCAGCGCCGGCAACGAATTGAACAATGGCCAGGCCTTCATGCTGTCCAATGCGAAGCCGGCCAAATTTGTGCTGGGGCCGCCGGTCGAAACTACGCCGCCCGTGGTCGTTTTCACTGGCCCGGCTGACCGTCCTGACACGGTCGAGCAGACAGCCAGCGCCACACCGAAAAAGAAAAAGAAGGTCGCTGGAAAGACCGACGCCGGCGATAAATCGGCAAAGCCGGCTGCAAAGGTCACCAAGAGCGCGAAGCCGGCCAAGCCAGCGAAGCCAAAGGTCAGCGCGACGACGCAATGAGCGAACCTGCGCCGTCCGCTGAACGCAAAGCTCCGCCGACACCTATTCCACTGACAGTGCTGACGGGCTTCCTCGGCGCCGGAAAGACGACACTTGTCAATCGGCTTTTGAAAAATCCAGCCCTCGCGGATACCGCTGTCATCATCAATGAGTTCGGCGAGGTAGGCCTCGACCATCTGCTCGTCGAATACATCAGCGACAACATCGTGCTGCTGCAGTCTGGCTGCCTCTGCTGCACGATGCGCGGAGATCTCGTCGACGCGCTGGAGACATTGTTGCGCGACCTCGATAACCGTCGCTGCAATTTCCGTCGCGTCTTGCTGGAAACGACCGGACTGGCCGATCCGGCACCCGTGCTGCATACCGCGATGTCCCACCCATACCTTCTGTTGCGCTACCGCCTCGACGGCGTGGTGACGGTGGTCGATGCCGTCAATGGCGAGGCAACCCTCGACGCCCACGTCGAAGCGGTAAAACAGGCGGCCGTTGCCGACCGAATTGTCCTGACAAAAACCGATCTGGCTGAAGCGGTGCAATGCGAACGAATCCTGGCCCGCCTTCGGTCACTCAACCCAGCCGCGCCGATCCTCGATTCAGCCAAGGGCGAGGCCGTGCCTGAAAGACTTCTCGGAAGCGGGCTTTACGATCCGGATAAAAAAATCCCGGACGTCAGGAAGTGGCTCGCCGCCGAAGCTCATTCACATGGTGACCACCATCACGATCACGACGTCAATCGACATGACGACCACATCAGATCTTTCGTTCTGACAGCAGAAGACGCGATCCCCGCCGGTACGCTCGAGATGTTCCTAGAGCTGCTGCAGGCGACGCATGGCGCTAAGTTGCTGCGCCTCAAGGGCATCGTGAAGCTCGCAGAAATGCCAGACACACCGGTTGTGGTGCATGGCGTGCAACATGTTTTCCATCCGACCGCGCGCCTCGATTGCTGGCCCGATGACGATCACAGAACACGGTTGGTGTTTATCACACGAGACCTGCCGGAGCGCGTCGTGCGTGAGCTTTTCGAGGCTTTTCTCGGCGTCGCTGCCCCGGACCGTCCCGATCGCACAGCGCTCACCGACAATCCCCTTATCCCCTTCGGCGGTCGATAGTTCCGCCGGTCCGCCGCCAGCGGACTTGCATGCAGGACCGGTTAAACTCATTCTGAACGGGAATCGAACGTCGGCCCCTGAACAAAAAAGGCCGGCGCGGGGGAAGCGTTATGGAGCGGCTTTGGTTGCGGTCTTACCCGCCGGGCGTTCCCGCCACTATTGATCTGTCACGCTATGCCTCGCTCGTCGCAATGTTCGAGGAGAGCTTTGCCGCATTCGCGGACCGTCAGGCCTGCGTATGCATGGGCAAGTCCCTATCGTTCCAGGAGCTCGACGAAGCTTCGCGCGCATTTGCCGCGTGGTTGCAAAGCCGCGGACTGAAACGCGGCGCCCGCGTCGCGATCATGATGCCCAATGTCCTGCAGTATCCGGTTGCTATCGCTGCGATCCTGCGGGCGGGCTGCGCAGTGGTGAACGTCAATCCCCTGTACAAACCGCGCGAATTGGAATTTCAGCTCACTGACTCTGGCGCTGAGGCGATCATCGTTCTCGAGAACTTCGCTTCGGTGCTTGAACAGGCGCTGCCAAGGACACCGGTCAAACATGTTGTGGTCGCCAGCATGGGTGACATGCTCGGGCGGATCAAAGGAACGCTGGTCAATACCGTCGTGCGCCACGTCAAGAAGATGGTGCCTGCCTATTCACTACCCGACAGCATCAAATTCAACGACGTGCTTGCGGCAGGACGCCGATTGAAATTCATAGCGCCGACTGTCGGACCTGATGACCTGGCATTCCTGCAATACACGGGCGGAACCACAGGGATCGCGAAGGGCGCGATGCTGCTGCACCGAAATCTGGTGGCCAACCTGCTGCAGGTCGAGGCGTGGAATCAGCCGATGGTCGACACGCCGCCGAAGATAGATCGACTTCTCATCGTCACGGCATTGCCGCTCTATCACATCTTCGCGCTGACGGGGTGTTTCCTGCTCGGCATGCGGACAGGTGGATCGTGTCTCCTCATCCCGAACCCGCGCGACATCCGCGGCCTCATCAAGGAACTCACGCACTACCAGGTCAACATGTTCCCGGCCGTGAACACCCTTTACAACGCACTACTGAATCAACCCACCTTCGCCAAGATCGATTGGAGCATGCTCAAATGCGCGATCGGCGGAGGCATGGCAGTTCAGAAATCCGTGGCCGACGCCTGGGTGAAAGCGACAGGCAAGCCGATTATCGAAGGCTATGGCTTGTCGGAAACTTCGCCGGTGCTCACGTGCAACCGTGGCGACATTCCGGCGTGGACAGGCACCATCGGATTGCCGGTGCCATCGACCGATATTTCAATCCGAAATGACGATGGCGACGAGGTGCCTCCTGGCGAGCAAGGTGAAATCTGCGCACGCGGACCGCAGATCATGTCCGGCTACTGGCAGCGACCGGAGGAAACAGCACGCGCAATGACGAAGGACGGGTTCTTCCGTACCGGTGACGTTGGAGTGATGGACGCCGAAGGTCGCGTAAAAATCGTCGATCGCAAAAAGGATATGATCTCGGTCTCGGGCTTCAAGGTCTTCCCCAACGAGGTCGAGGACGTCGCGATGAGTTAGGGTGGATTGTCGGAGTGCGCGCTTGTGGGCATTCCCGACGAGCATTCCGGCGAAGTCGGCAAGCTGTTTGTGGTCAAAAAGGACCCTGACCTCACCGCCGAAGTCTTGCGTTCGTATCTCGTTACCCGTCTCGCCAGTTACAAAGTGCCCAAATATATCGAATTTCGCGACGAACTCCCCAAAACCAACGTCGGCAAAATCCTTCGGCGCGCCCTCCGCGACGAAGCCAGCTGACCCCCGCCTCAAGACGGAAAGGTCCAATGACTGCAAGCGCGGATGAGATCGTGTCGTTTTGGCACCAGGCCGGCTACGACCGTTGGTTCACCAAGGACGCAGCTTTCGACGCGGAGATTCGCGAGCGATTCTTCGACACGTACGAAGCGGCCGCCGCCGGAAAATTTTCTGATTGGGAAAAGAGCGCGCAAGGCGCGCTTGCGCTGCTTATTCTGCTCGATCAGTTCCCGCGCAACATGTTCCGCGGTGACGCGCTGGCCTTTGCCACCGACCGTCTCGCTCGTGCCATAGCCGCAGGCGCCATTGTCAAAGGTTTCGACAGTCAGGTTGCAAAGGAGTTGCGGAGCTTTTTCTATCTTCCCTTTGAACACTCGGAAGATCTCGCCGATCAGGAGCTCGGAATCGCTTTCTACAAGGCAGTCGGAGACGCGGAAAATCTCAAATGGGCCGAAATACACGCCGATATCATTCGCCGCTTCGGCCGGTTCCCGCACCGCAACGCCGTGCTCGGCCGTACTACCACACCGGAAGAGCAGGCATTTCTGGATGGCGGCGGTTTCGCCGGCTGATTGATATCGTAAGCTGATCGGCGCGACGTCCTTTGCTAAGCTTTGCTTGAATTCTACAAAAGCCGGTGCCAAGCCGGCGACGATGCCAGGGAGGCGACCCATGTTGCGTTCGGTCTTTCGAGCTTTGTCGACAATTGCTCTCTTTTCCACTCTCACGATCGCGTACGTCACCGAGCTCTATGCGCAGAAAGTCGATGTCGGCAGCACCGATATCGGCGGCGTTGTAACCAGCCCAAAAGGCCCGGAAGCTGGCGTCTGGGTCATCGCCGAGACAACGGACCTACCAACGAAGTTCGCCCGCATCGTCGTGACCGACGATCAAGGTCGCTATCTCATACCGGATCTTCCGGTCGCAAATTACAGCGTCTGGGTCCGCGGCTACGGCCTCGTGGACTCTCCGAAGATGCGCGCCAAGCCGGGTTCGACGCTCAATCACGCCGCGGTCATTGCGCCCAGCGATGCTGCGGCCGCCCATTACTATCCGGCAGCTTATTGGTACGCGATGCTGAAGATTCCCCCGGCCAGCGAATTTGGCGGGTCAACCGACATCCCGAAGAACATCACGCAGGACAACTGGCTGCGGCAGATGAACAACGTCGATTGCATCGGCTGTCATCAACTCGGTCAGGAAGCGACTCGCACGATCCCGGCAGCCCTTGGAAAATTCGACTCGGGCACCGAAGCTTGGCAGCGCCGCATCCAGTCCGGCCAGTCTGGTGAGCAGATGACAAACCGCATCGCCGGACAGTTTGGCGGCGTGCCTTACAAGTATTTCGGCGACTGGACTGATCGGGTTGCCAAGGGCGAACTGCCCAAGAGCAAGCCACCGCGCCCTGAAGGCGAAGAGCGAAATGTCGTGGTCACATCGTGGGAATGGTCCACGCCTGACAAATACCTGCACGACCTCATCTCATCGGATCGGCGCAATCCGACAGTCAATGCCTATGGCCCGTTGTACGGTTCGCCGGAATATTCGACCGACAACATGCCGATCCTCGATCCAAAGACGAACAAGGTCTCGTTCTTCAAAATGCCCGTGCGCGATCCGGAAATGCCGGTATCGCTTGGCCCAGGTCACGCCGGGGCCGTCAAACCCTTGGCGGAATCCCCGTATTGGGGAGAGGAAGCGTTGTGGGACACACGGGCCAACAATCACAACTCCATGTTCGACAAGCAGGGTCGTGTCTGGCTCGCGGCCACCGTACGCGGCATGGATAATCCCGCCTGGTGCAAGAAGGGTTCCGATAACCAGTACGCCAAAGTTCTTCCGCTAGAGAGGAGTGCACGACAGGTAGCCGTGTTTGATCCGAAGACAATGAAATATGCGTTCATCGATACCTGCTTCGGCACGCACCATCCGCAATTTGGTTACGACGCTGACAATACGCTGTGGCTCAGCGGCACCGGGCCGGTCGCGGGCTGGATCAATACGCGGGTGTTTGACGAGACCGGCAGCTCGGAAAAAGCGGTCGGCTGGTCGCCGTTCATTCTCGACTCCAATGGCAATGGCAAGCGCGACGACTTCACCGAACCGGGGCAACCGACTGACTCCGCCAAGGACACGCGCATCACTGGCGGCTCGGGACCTTACGCCGTCATGCCGAATCCGAAGGATGGTTCGATCTGGTACACGGTCGGCGTATTTGGCGGACAGGCCGGCTTCATGCGCTTCGATCCGAAGACGCAACTTTCCGAATTTTATGCGGTGCCTAAACCGGGCGTCGGAGTTCGTGGCGGCGACATCGATGCTGATGGCGTTGCGTGGGGTTCGGAATCGAGCGGACACCTGGTGAGTTTCGATCGACGCCTCTGCAAGGGACCACTCAACGGTCCAAGCGCGACAGGCAATCACTGCCCTGAAGGTTGGAAGTTCTACCGATATCCCGGCCCGGGATTTGAGGGCTTCGAGGATAAAAGCGTCGAGGCGAGCTACTACACCTGGGTCGATCAGCACAACACGGTTGGGCTCGGCGAGAACATTCCAATCTCCACTGCCAACCTCAACGATGGCTTCGTCGCCCTGAAGAACGGCAAGATGGTCATGCTGCGCATTCCTTACCCGTTGGGGTTCTATGCCAAAGGACTCGACGGACGCATCGACGATCCGAATGCCGGCTGGAAGGGACGCGGTCTCTGGAGCACCAACGGCGATCGCACGCCTTGGCTGATGGAAGGCGGCAAGGGCTCGCGCCCGCGTGCCGTCCATATCCAGGTTCGCCCTGATCCACTGGCTCACTGATCGCTTGCCAATGGGAAGCCCCCGTTCGCTTACGCAACGGGGGCTTCATTTTGTTTGGCCCCTAGGCGGGTGCGGAAAGGCTGGAGTAGCATCGACGTCGAACGGTTGCCGCCGGGGGCAGGCGCCAACAACCGCACCGGGAGTTGTTATGCGACACGTCGTATCCAGCGTTTTTATTGCAACAGTACTGGCATTCGGAGCTGCGGCTCAGGCACAGACCCCCGAAGGCTACCCGGCCGACTACGCCAAAATCGTCGACGCCGCGAAGAAGGAAGGCAAGGTCGTGGTCTACGCCACGACTGACGCGGTTGCGGCCAATCCACTGATCAAGGACTTCGAGTTGCTCTACCCTGGCATCAAGGTCGAGTACTCCGATCTCAATTCGACCGAACTTTACAACCGGTTCATCGCCGAAGCCGCCGCCAACAACGGCACCGCCGACGTGCTCTGGTCGTCGGCCATGGACCTGCAGGTGAAGCTTGTCGCCGACGGTCAGGCTGCGACGTATCCCTCGCCCGAAATCAAGGCGTTGCCGAAATGGGCGGTGTGGAAAGATGCCGCTTATGGCACGACCTATGAGCCGATTACGTTCGTCTACAACAAGCGGCTGGTCCCGGAAGCCGACGTACCGAAAGACCACACCGACCTGCTGAAGCTGCTCAATGCCAAGCCTGATTTCTACAAGGGCAAGATCACGGCGTACGACCCTGAGCGATCAGGCGTCGGCTACCTGTTCTGCAATGAGGACATCAAAGACTTTCCGCAGGCGTGGGATCTGTTCAAGGCCATGGGCAAGGCGCAGGCCAAACTCTACACCAGCGCCGGCGCCATGATGGAGCGCGTCACCTCCGGCGAACACCTGATTGCCTACGGCATCTTCGGCTCATACGCGCTCGGACGTTCGAAAAAAGACCCCAACCTCGGCATCGTCTTGCCGAAGGACTACACGATGGTGACCTCGCGCGTCGCTTTCATTTCCAGCAAGGCGCGAAATCCGAACGCCGGAAAACTGTTTCTCGACTACATTCTGTCGAAGCGCGGGCAGGACATCATCGCCAACAAGGCCGATCTTTACTCGCTGCGTTCCGATGTGGACGGCGAAGCGACGATCAAAGGCGTGAGCCAATTGATCGGCGACAAGGCGCGCCCGGTGCCGATCGATCAGACATTGCTGGATAATCTGGACCAAACCAAGCGACTGGCCTTCCTGTCGAAATGGCAGCAGGCAAAAAAGGGACAGTAGGGACGACAAATCTGGTCATTCCGGGCCGGTTAAACCGGAGCGGACTCCAGAAAAGAATTCAGTGCTCATCTGGATTCCGGGCTCGCGCCAGGCGAGTTCCGGAATGACGAGGACAAATGCCCATTGTCGTGTACCGCTTGCTGGTTCTCGGGATTACCACGCTGGCTGTGGCGGCACCGCTTTCGCTGGTCATTTATCAAAGCTTTCTCACTGCGCCATTCTTCGATCCGTCGGCCAAATTCGGGTTCGGCGCCTATACCTTTGTATTCAACGATCCGGATTTCTGGCAGGCGTTCTGGACGACGATTGTGATTGCCGGCGGCATGGCCGCAATCGCCGTGCCCCTTGGAGCCCTGCTCGCCTTCCTGATGGTGCGGACCGACGTTCCGGGGCGAAAATATCTCGAGCCGTTGATACTGATTCCGATCTTCGTCTCGGCGGTGGTGATCGCATTCGGCTATGTCGTGGCAATCGGCCCGGTCGGGATCTTCTCGACGCTTGCGAAGGACCTCATCGGCTTTGTGCCGTGGAATCTATATTCGCTGCTGGCTCTGATCGTGATCGCGGGACTTACCCATGTCCCACATGTCTATCTGTACAGTGCCGCTGCACTGCGCGGATTGAGTACCGATTTGGAAGAGGCCGCACGTGTTTCCGGGGCCAATCCCTTTCGCGTCGCAGTCAATGTCAGCCTGCCGATGATCCTGCCGGCGATCCTGTTTGCCGGAGTTCTGGTGTTCTTTCTGGGTTTTGAATTGTTCGGCCTTCCGCTGGTGCTGGGCGATCCGCAGGACGTTCTGGTGCTGTCGACCTATCTCTACAAGCTCACCAACAAGCTTGGTGTGCCGTCTTACCAGCTGATGGCTGTTGTCGTGGTTGCGATCATCGCCATCACCGCGCCGCTGGTTTTCATGCAGCGCCTGCTGCTGCGACAGGCGCAGCGCTACGTCTCGGTGCGCGGAAAGGGCCTGAAAACCCAGCCCCTGCGTTTGCATGGCTGGCGCTGGTTCGCCTTCGGAGCGATCGTATTCTGGCTTTTCATCACCGTCGTTGTGCCGCTGTTCGGCATAACGTTGCGTTCATTCGTGGTGACCTGGGGCGAAGGCGTGAAGCTTTTCGATGTCCTGACGCTCGATCACTATCGCGAACTCACCGAATATCCGAATGTTATCCGGGGAATTTTGAACACGCTTGGCATCGGCGTGATCGGTGGCGCCATCGCAGTGGCCTGCTACACCGCGATCGCACTGGCGGTGCATCGGTGGAATTCAGGGTGGACCCGTCTCGTCGACTATCTGGTGATGGTGCCGCGCGCCATGCCAGGTCTTATCGCAGGGCTTGCACTGCTCTGGGTATTCCTGTTCGTGCCGTTCCTTTCCCCGCTCAAGTCAACGATGGTCTCGATCTGGCTTGCGTACACGATCGTGTGGCTTGCCTATGGCATGCGGCTCGTTTCGGGCACGCTGCTCCAGGTCGGACCGGAACTTGAAGAGGCTGCGCGCACTGCGGGCGCCAATGATCTTCGCGTCAAGCGCGACGTGACTGTGCCGCTCATCAAGTACGGCATGCTGGCGAGCTGGCTCCTGGTATTCCTGATCTTTGTGCGCGAATACTCAACCGGCATTTATCTGCTTGGTCCCGGCACGGAAGTGATCGGCTCTCTTCTGGTTTCATTGTGGGGTACCGGCGCCGTCGATCTGGTGTCGGCGCTGTCTGTCGTCAACGTGGTCATGATCGGCGTCGGCCTTGCCGTCGCGGTCCGGCTTGGAGTGCGCCTGCATGGCTGAACTCATCGTCAAGGATGTCGCCCTCCGTCTTGGCGACAACGAAATTCTCAAAGGGGTCTCGCTTGCGGTTCCAGCCGGCGAGGTCGTCGCGCTTCTGGGGCCGTCCGGCAGCGGCAAAACCACGCTGTTGCGCGCTGTCGCGGGTCTCGAGACACCGCATCGCGGCTCGATTGCCATCGGCGATCGCGTCTTCTTCGATGCGGCGCGCGGCATCGACCTGCCCGCCGAAGAGCGCGGACTTGGGCTGGTGTTTCAGTCCTACGCGCTTTGGCCGCATCGCACCGTTTTCGATAACGTCGCATATGGACTGAAACTGCGGAAAGTACCGGCTGAAGAAATAAAAACGCGTGTCGAAAAGACCCTTTCGCAAATCGGACTTGGACATCTCGCAGCACGATACCCGCATCAGCTCTCCGGCGGGCAGCAGCAGCGTGTCGCCATAGCCCGCGCGCTTGTTTACGAGCCGCCGGTGATCCTGCTCGACGAGCCACTGTCAAATCTTGATGCGAAGCTGCGCGAGGAAGCGCGCGCCTGGCTTCGGACGTTGATCGTCACACTGGGGCTTTCCGCGATCCACGTGACCCACGATCAGGTTGAGGCGATGGCGATCGCTGACAAGATCGTGTTGCTCGATACCGGGCTTATCGCTCAGGAAGGTCCGCCCACTGCGCTTTACAACGAGCCGGCCAAATTGTTCGCGGCGGAATTCATGGGCAGCAACATTCGTCTGGAAGGAAAGCTGCTCGAAAATTCAGGCGGCCGCGCCACGCTTGAGGTGATGGGCGAGCGCCTCACCGGCCTTTCGCGGACCAAAGCGACTGCCGGAGAAAAGGCGACCGGCGTCATTCGCATTGAGCGTGTTCACTGCGCCTCAAGTCCCGGACCTAACCGCGTGAAAATGGAGCTCAAGGCACCGATGTATCTCGGCGAACGGTGGGAGCTCGTTTTTGCGCGTGACAACTTCACAGTGCGCGCATACGCGTCGGCCCCTCTCGAGCCGGGCGAGCACTATGTCGAATTTCCGTCCGAAGCGCTGTGGGTATTCTAGGCTGCGCACATGAGCGATTTTCACGGGGTCTTCCCCTATCTCGTTTCACCCATCGACGCACAGGGAAGGATACTGACAGACGTACTGGGCAAGCTTGCGTCCGACCTGATCACAGCGGGCGTTCATGGCTTGACGCCGCTCGGATCAACCGGTGAGTTTGCCTATCTGGATCGGACGCAGCGCGAGGCCGTCGTCCGGGCGACAATCGAAGCTGCGGACAAACGCGTGCCCGTCGTTGCAGGCGTTGCCTCGACCGCAACAGCGGACGCGGTCGCGCAGGCAAAGACGTTTCAAAAACTTGGCGCCGACGGAATCCTTGCCATTCTCGAGGCCTACTTTCCTCTCAAGGATGCGCAGATTGAATCTTACTTCCGCGCGATTGCCGATGCAGTCGAGATTCCAGTCGTGCTCTACACCAATCCGCAATTCCAGCGCAGCGATCTATCGCTCGATGTGATCGCACGGCTCTCCGAGCATCCGCGCATTCGCTACATCAAAGATGCATCCACGAATACCGGCCGGCTGCTGTCGATCATGAATCGCGCTCCGCGCATGAAAGTATTTTCGGCCTCGGCGCACATTCCGGCAGCCGTGATGTTGATCGGAGGCGTCGGCTGGATGGCGGGGCCCGCCTGCATCGTGCCGCGTCAGAGCGTGCGTCTCTATGACCTTTGCCGGGCGGGGAAATGGCCCGAAGCAATGAACCTGCAGCGCGATCTCTGGCGCATCAACGAGGCCTTCGCACGATTCAATCTTGCGGCGTGCATCAAGGCGGGCCTGCAGATCCAGGGCTATGCGGTCGGCGATCCTGTGCCGCCGCAGACCGCTTTGGCACCGGCGGAACGAGACGTCGTCGAACATATCCTCGCCGACGTTGCCAAGCTAGAAATGGCCTAGTTACGTCCGCTCCCGCAACAGACGCCTGATCACTTTGCCGGTGGTGGTCATTGGCATGTCGTCGATAAAGGCGACTTCACGCGGGTACTCATGGGCCGACAGCCGGGTTTTTACAAACCCTTGTATGTCGGACGCCAATTCGTCTGACGCGGCAAAGCCCTTCTTGAGAACGATGAAGGCTTTCACGATTTCGGTGCGCAACGCATCCGGTTTTCCGACAGCTGCGGCCAGCGCTACGGCCGGATGACGGATCAGACAGTCCTCAATTTCACCGGGCCCGATGCGAAAACCCGCTGAAGTAATGACGTCGTCGTCGCGCCCGACGAAACTGACGTAACCCTCATCATCCATGACGCCCTGGTCGCCGGTCGTCATCCAATCGCCGATGAACTTGTCGCGCGTTTCTTCCGGCTTGCCCCAGTATTCCAAAAACATCACGGGATCCGGTCGCTTCACCGCGATCTGCCCAGTCTCCCCGGCCTTAAGCTGATTGCCGTTGCTATCGATAATCCCGACTGTATGTCCCGCAACGGGCTTACCGATTGCTCCGGCCTTTGAAACTCCAATCGCGTTGCAGGCCGCGAGGACAATATTGCATTCGGTCTGCCCGTAGAATTCGTTGATGACGAGACCAAATGCCGATTTGCCCCATTCATAGGTTTCCGCGCCAAGCGACTCACCGCCCGATCCGATTGAACGCATATTGATGGCGTAACGACCCTTCGGGTTTGGCGCCGCGCGCAACATTCGCAGCGCCGTCGGCGGAATGAATGCATTGCGGATTTGCGCACGTGCCATCAATGCGAAGGCTTCTTCCGGATCGAATTTCTCGAAGCGACGCGCCACCACGGGCACACCGTAGTGCAGACCTGGCAGCAAGACGTTGAGCAGGCCACCAGCCCAGGCCCAGTCGGCCGGAGTCCACATTCGATCGCCCGGTTGCGGCAGAAAATCATGATGCGTCTCGACGCCGGGAAAGTGCCCTATCAATACGCGGTGTCCGTGCAACGCGCCCTTTGGTTGCCCGGTCGTGCCCGAGGTGTAAACCATCATGGCCGGATCATCGGGAGAGGTATCGACCGGCGTAAAATCCGACGACGCGCGAGAGAGCTCGTCGGCAAATCCAAGCGCACCATCGCTGGGACCATCGAGAGACAAGACCAGTTTCAGTGCAGGAAGATCGTTCCTTATCTCGGCGATACGCTCTACGCCCCAGGCATTGGTAACGAGTCCCGTGGCACCGGAGTTTTGCAGCCGATACGAAAGCGCGTCGACGCCGAACAGAACTGCCAGCGGCAATGCGACGGCGCCAAGCTTGTAGATGGCGATGTGGATCGCCGCGACCTCCGGCGATTGCGGCAGCAGAATCGACACGCGATCGCCGCGACTGATTCCGTGCGCGCGCAGTGCATTGGCAAGCCGGTTCGAGGTGTCTCGCAGCCACCCGTAGGTGATCGGTACGTCGCGTCCATCCGGTCGCGCGTGCAGGATCGCGAGGCGCTCCGGTTCGCGCTCCGCCCAACGATCGCAGACATCGACGCCAATGTTGTAGCGGCTTGGCACGCGCCATTGAAACTGGCGACGCAGCGAGTCGTAGTCCTTGACGCGAGGCAGTATCGGCATGGGCGCCAACCTAGTGAGCAGGTCACACGAGGTCCAGCCCGGAGGGCATGGCGTGGCGTGTGTTTCTGGATTCCGGGTTCGCGCATTCAGCGCGCCCCGGAATGACCACTTATTCAATTGTCAAACAGCATGGGCGAGCGGCATCGCCCGTATTCTTTTCGGCGCCGGGTACGCCGTCGTCTCTTTCTGTCCCCCGCAAAGGCGAGGGAGATGGCGCGCCAGGTGGCGCAACCATTGTTTGTTCTATGCCGCGCTCCCTCTCGAGAGACGCGGGCGCCTCATGGCGCGCCATCGCGGGCGTCTTCCTTACAGCGCCGGGCCGCGCTTTACGGGTGCCGTCCGTTTGTCCCCGCCGGCCTTCGCATTTTGCGGCGAAGCGCACGGCGGGCGGTCGGCCCCCGCTGGCCATGCTCCTGGCGGGCGGCTCGTAGTGGCCGCCGGGCGGAGCTCCCGGCGCCGCCCGGGTGCGGGAGAAGCGTTCTCTCCCGGCCGCGGGCGCCGCATCCGGTCCCACCCACATGACGCCTCATGAGAGCGCCCTCTGGCAGACCGAACGGCATTAGGAATAATATCATATAGGATTAAAGTCAAGCTCCGCCCGTCATTCCGGGACGGCGCGCCAGCGCCGGACCCGGAATCCAGACGCAGGCACGGTGCCCGTTTCTGGATTCCGGGTTCGCGCTTTCAGCGCACCCCGGAATGACGAGGGTTGAATGTACTGCAATTCCTCGTCACGCCCACGCTCGTCTCGGCCTGCGGACCAAAGCGTCGATAAATGGCTGTCGCGTCCCCGCTACTTGTCTTCGGGTTGGGCCAGGATCAGCGACCAGTAGACTTTATATTTTGACGCCGGCGTGTAGACCGCAGCGATGCCCATGCGGGTTGCGCCTGGCAGCAGCATATTCGCGCGATGCGGATTGGAGTCGCGCCAACCTGAAAATGCTTCGGCGAATGTCTGATAACCCGCACTGATGTTTTCGGCCGCCGTCTTGGCGTCGTAACCCGAAGCTTTCAGTCTCTGCACAAACGGTTTGCCCGCGCCGTGATCAAGCTTGTCACGTTTGGCCATGACCTCCGCCTGGGCCTGCGCCAACCGCATCAATTCGGGATCGAGCGCGACGGTAGGCAACCCGTTGTTGGCGCGATATCCGGATATCATCGACGCAGCCGCTGTGGCGTCGAGTTCCGCTCCGGGCTGCGCCAGATTGCGATAAAAGCTCGGTTCGCCCTTGGGCGCGTTGGTTCCGGTACAGCCGCCGAGCGCGATCAAGCCCAGCAGCAGAGCAAAGCGAACCGGCTTCATCGGGAATTGCACTCCGAATCGTAGGAAACACAACTTACCAGCGATCGTGGCCGAACGGTGATACCGGCCCGCGCGCGGCTGTACTGGCGCGCCAGAAGAGCGTCAACTAACATCTCATGGGTCAATCTCACCGCCGGAGAATGTCATGTCCAATCAGTCGCTCGCACGTACGCCGGGCGCCAAGCGCGCCGGTCCTGGAGAATACGTTTTCGATCTCGAAACGATGCACAAGATCATGGGAGGCCCCGCCTATTCGAGCGCGCACGGGCCGTGCGTCGAGGGCGATCGTATGATCGTCGGCCTGATGCGGATGAAGGCAGGCACCGGAGCCGAGCCACATTCGCATCCTAACGAACAATGGATTTACGTGCTGGAGGGAACCTTCCGCGCCAACATCGAAGGAAAAGAGATCGACGTAACACCGGGCTCCGTCGTCTACATTCCTGCCAACACCGTGCATGCCGGCAAGGCGACACCGGATGGCGATGTCTTGTTTTTCACCGTCAAGGATGCCTCGCACAGCTTGCACGGAATCAAGGCCTAAGCCGTAGCGCAAGCGGCAGCGAAAGATTCAAACGGGTTAACGGTGGGGGATTACATGTTACGTTTGATCGTAATGCTGGTCACCATCCTCGGCATCGGCGCCGATGCGACGATGGCACAGGACAAATACCCGAGCCGCCCGGTTAAAGTCATCGTCCCTTACGCGCCCGGTGGAGCGACCGACATCGTCGCGCGCATCGTCGGCGACGAATTTCAGAAGATCACTGGCCAGGGCTTCGTGGTGCTGAACAAGCCGGGCGCCTTCGGATTGCTTGCGATCGATGAGATGGTGAAGTCGGCGCCCGACGGCTACACTTTGATGATCGGCAATGTCTCGACCAACGCGATCACGCCGATCATCTACGCAAAGAAAATGAACACCGACTACGACAAGAGCGTCGTGGCGGTGACCAATCTCGTGGATGTCCCCGCCTTCCTGCTCGTCGGCACCGCAAATGATTTCCCGGTGAAGTCGGTTCCCGAACTCATCACCTACGCAAGACAGAACCCCGGCAAGGTCCGTTACGGCACCGTCGGCGTTGGGTCTTACCCGCATTACGACATGGCGTATTTTGCCAAGCGTGCAGGCAATCTTGATCTGGTCGGACTTCCCAACAAAAACGGCGCAGCGGGCGTGATCCAGGACATGTTGCGAGGCGACGTTCAGACCGCATTCCTGAACGTGGCTTCGACGGCGGGACAAGTGCAGGCCGGCGCGTTCCGTCCGTTGGCGGTGGTCAATCACGCGCGGCTGAAGGAATACCCCAACATTCCGACCATGAATGAAGTCGGTTACGGCGACGTCGGCACAATAGCGTGGAACGGACTGTTCGCGCCGGCGGCGACTCCAAGGCCGGTTCTGGAGACGTTGTTCACGGCGGTCACGAAAGCACTCAGTTCGCCCGACGCTGTCGAAAAGCTCGGCAAACAGAATTTCAATGTGGTGCCGAACAAGTCACTTGATGATGCAAAGGCCTGGCTCGACGCCGAGATGAAACATTGGCACACGATAACCAGCGCCGTGACCATCGACGTGACGCAATAGATTTTCGGCAAACAGCTAGAGTTTGCGATCGACGATCCCCGCCTTGGCGTAGAGCGCGTTGATGTGTGCCTTTACTTCGGGGTCGGTGGTGTCGTGTTCAGGCGCATGAGCCCAGCCGACTTTGGCGCGCGCATACACCGCCATCTCCTCGTCCTGTTGCGAAGTCCCGCCGGAAATCCCGTAGGCTCCCACCATCTCGTCGCCCTTGAAGACGGGCGCACAACCCCCGCTCGCGGCAATGCGCCCATTGGTCATGGCGGCCAGGCTCACCAACAATTGCGGATTGCGCTCCTTGAACCAATGCTGAATGACAAGCCCGTCGGGAAACCGCGGGCTCATCGAACGAAATGCTGCGACCGTGAAGGCTTTCGCGATTGCTGTTTCAGGTGTGATGAAGCCGGCTTCATCCATCCGTTCCACCGCGATGATGTGACCTTCAGGCCCAACGACCGCGATCGAAATCGGCACCCGCATGGCTTCGGCCTTTTCGATGACCGCCTTGATGAATTCGCGGCATTCCACCGCGCGCAATTTCGCCATCGTTGTCCGTCCTCCAGTGTGCCGATCTTAAGGTCTGATTAACCTGCTATGTCCGGCAATTAACTGCAAAAAAACGGGTTGGGGAATACCGTCAGGCCGATCTGGACGCAAAAATGGCTGACAGTACGTCCGCACAGGTACCCGCGCGTGGCTGGCGATCGGTCATGCTGGCTGGGATTGTTGGTTTTGCGTTCAGCGTTGCGGCATTCCATTTCGTCCTGCCGGTCCGGCTATGGGAATCGTCGGCCCCCGAATTCGCCGTCTCCCTGTTTCTCTCGGCCGTCGTCGCAAGTTTGACCGCGGTCCTTGTGACAGCACTCCTCTCTCGCAGCCTGCAACTCGAAAATCGGCGCATGACAGGCGCCATCAACAACATGGCGCAGGGCCTTTGCATGTTCGACGGCAACGAGCGCCTGGTCGTCTGCAACCACCGCTACATGCAAATGTACGGTCTCTCCGCCGACATCGTCACACCCGGCAGTACGTTACACAGCCTGCTCGAATACAGGATCAGGAACGGAACATTTTCACGCGAGCCGATTGCGTACCGGCGTGAGCTGATCGATGCCATGGCCGCGGGCGACACGAGGAGCACCGAGGTCAAGTCGAAAGATGGCCGTACTATTTCCGTCATTAATCGTCCGATGCCCGGCGGAGGTTGGGTGGCAACGCATGAAGACATCACCGACCGTCGCGACGCCGAGCGCGAACGCGTTTCGATGCAGGAGCAGCAGCAACGCCGCGCGACGATCGAGGAGGCCATCGCCACGTTCCGTCGCAGGGTTGAGGATCACCTCAGGACGGTGACCGAGGGTGCGAAGGCGATGCGCTCGACTGCGGGCACGCTGTTCGGCAACTCCGGTCAAACTTCGAAAAGCGCCGACGGCGCGGTCGCAGCCTCTGACGAGGCGTCAATCAACGTGCAAACCGCGGCGGTCGCCGCCGATGAACTGGCGAGTTCGATCGGCGAAATCGGCCGGCAGCTCGCAAGCACTACGGAAATCGTGCGTGCGGCCGTGGCCGAAGCTCACGGCACCAATCACCAGATCGCGGCGCTGGCACAAGCCGCGCAAAAGATCGGCGAGGTCATCAAACTCATTCGTGCCATTGCCGGGCAGACCAATTTGCTTGCGCTCAATGCGACCATCGAAGCCGCACGTGCGGGCGAAGCCGGCAAAGGCTTCGCGGTTGTAGCGTCCGAGGTCAAGTCACTGGCGGTTCAGACCTCCAAGGCTACCGAAGACATTGCGCGGCTGATCATGGCTGTACAGCAAGCAACCAGCAGCGCGGTGTCGGCAATCGAGCAAATTTCCGGTCGAATGCAGGAAATCGACAGCTGCGCGACAGCCGTTTCGGTCGCCGTCGAAGAGCAAAACGCAGCAACCGGCGAGATTTCCCAGAACGTCGCCAGTGCGTCTGATGGAGCGAAGATCGTCGTCTCGGCCCTGAGTGAAGTTTCAGGAGCTGCTGCAGAGACGCGCCATTCGGCTGAAAGCGTCCTTACAGCCTCACAAGCTGTGGAAGTAGCCGCAGGCGCGCTGCGCAAGGAAGTCGAAGGCTTTCTGTCGCGCGTTGCCGCCTGATCGCGCGGGACGAACAGCGCTCAGCGGAACAACCTGCTCACCAAGTAGAAAATGGCGGCAACCGCCGCGGCAGCCGGGATCGTAATGACCCAGGCGGTTACGATTCCCTTTGCAACGCCCCAACGCACTGCCGACACCTTTTTCGCGGCACCGACCCCGATGATCGAGCCGGTAATAGTGTGGGTCGTCGAAACCGGAATACCGAGCTCAGTTGCCGCGAACAGCATGATCGAGCCGCCGGTCTCCGCGCAGCAGCCCTGCACCGGTGTCAGCCTCGTAATCCTGCTGCCCATTGTATGGACAATGCGCCAACCGCCGGCGAGCGTCCCGATCGCGATCGCAGCCTGGCAAGCAATGACAACAGGAAACGGCACATAGAATTCTGAGCCAAGATAGCCCTGCGAATACAGCAATACAGCGATAATCCCCATGGTTTTCTGCGCGTCATTGCCACCATGGCCGAGTGCGTAGCAGGAGGCCGACACCAGTTGCGCGCGGCGGAATATATGGTCGACCCCATAAGGCGTGAAACGTCTGAATCCCCACGACACAGCCAACATCAGGAACAATGCGATCAGGCATCCAAGCCCCGGTGCGAGTACGATCCCGCCAATAGTCTTGAACACGCCCTGCCAAACGACCGCTGAGATTCCGGCCTTCGCCAGACCGGCGCCAACCAGTCCACCAATCAGGGCGTGTGAGCTCGATGACGGAATCCCGAGTCGATTGGTAATGATTTGCCAGGTGATCGCACCGGCGAGCGCGCCAAAAATAACGCCCTCATCGATGACATTGGCATCCACAATGCCACGTCCGACGGTCTCAGCGACGTGCAGGCCAAATACCAGAAAGGCAACAAAGTTGAAGAATGCGGCCATGCCGACGGCGTAATACGGGCTGAGCACGCGTGTCGAAACGACCGTCGCAATCGAATTAGCGGCATCGTTCATGCCATTAAGAAAATCGAACGCCAGTGCAATGAGAACCAGCGCGATCAGGAGCGGAAGAGCCAACGTGCCGGCTTCCATTGTTCTTTTGTCCCGACCGAACTAGACGTGCTCGATCACGATGCCATGCATCACGTTGGCAACGTCGTCGAACCTGTCGACGACTTTTTCCAAGTGATCGTAAACTTCATTACCGACAAAGAATGCCAGTCCGCTGCCACCGACATTCTTCTGGTACAGTTCTCGCAAGCCGACGTCGTGTAATTCGTCAGCGTGACCTTCCAGAGCGGAGATCCGCGCAGTCAAATCGCTGATACGTCCTGCCTCGGCGCTGATCGATTGCAACAATGGTACCGCCTCCTGAACGAGCTTTGCACATTTTACGATGGCATCGGCCATATCACGCATCTGCGGGGTAAATTCATTCAGGTCGAATAGCATGACCGACTTGGCGGTCTTCTGCATCTGATCGATGGAGTTATCCATCGAGGTAATCAGGTCGCGGATATTGGCGCGATCGAACGGCGTGATGAACGTACGGCGCACCGCGATCAGCACTTCGCGGGTGACATCGTCGGCATCGTGCTCACGGTCCATCACTGTCTGGTAGTTCGATTTGACCGCACCGCCGCCGTCCAGCATGGACCGTAACGCTTCAGCGCCGGCCAACACAGCATCGGAATGCCGAGCAAACAGCACGAAGAAGTTCTCCTCCTTCGGCATCAAGGCATGGAACCAACGCAACATGGAAAACCCCGTAAGCGGCGAGAAAGAACCTAGTCGCTCGGCACGCGATTGCGAAATCCGGCACGACCCGCCTGTGGATGCTCGCCAGTCGCGTTTCTGCTCGGCAACTTTAATATCATGAAAACAATGACTTCGCGGCCATCTTCTTTCGCCGATGCAACCGAAGATTTGCTGCATGAGACGGCCGGGTCGGATAGTTTGCAGAAGCGAAATGGCAGTCGAAATGGAGAGTGTTTGATGCGGTTGGGTTACTTCACCATGCCGGTTCACCCGATGGACCGGGACTGGTCCCAGACGCTGCGTGAGGATCGTGAGGCGATCATCCTGGCGGACAAGCTGGGCTTCTACGACGCCTTCGTGGGCGAACATCTGACCGATGCGTGCGAGAACATCACCAACAGCATGATGTTCCAGGCGACTCTCATTCACGACACCAAGACCATCAAGCTCGCCACCGGAACCACCAATCTGGCGCAGATGCATCCGGTGATCATCGCGGTCAACGCCGCCATGTTCGACCACCTCTCACAGGGCCGCTTTGTGATGGGCGTAAGTCCAGGCGCTCTCACGTCTGATTCGGAGGCCATCGGAATACTCGATGAGGACCGCAACAAGATCTTCGCCGAAGCGATCGACGTCATCCTTGCGGTGTGGGAGCGCGATCCTCCCTACGAGATCGATTTCCCCGGCAATCGTTTCAAGGTTGGTTTCGCGCGAACCGCGGCGCTCGAACTTGGCGTAGGCATATTGGCGAAGCCGTTTCAAAAACCGCGGCCGGAAATCGTCGGCACTGTCGTCGCGCCATTTTCTCCCGGCGTCGTACTGATGGGAAAACGCGACTTCCATCCCCT
Source organism: uncultured Alphaproteobacteria bacterium (assembly GCA_963831515.1). Classification (GTDB taxonomy): domain Bacteria; phylum Pseudomonadota; class Alphaproteobacteria; order Rhizobiales; family Xanthobacteraceae; genus Pseudolabrys. The sequence goes on from CAWHQL010000026.1 coordinate 178,201, forward strand.
GTCGGCGAACTTTCTGCTTGCAAAGCATCTCAAATCGCACTGGGCCAACTACGCCAAGGGCAAGGCAGAAGCGGGCGCCAAAGCCAATATCGCCGACTGGCGTGTGGCGCGTACGATCTTCGTCGCCGACGATGACAAAGTAGCACAGCGCTATGGCCACGATGACGCCAAGAAGCCCCTATCGTTTTTATTTCGAACAAATGCGCGCGAAGATGAAGCGCGGCAACCGGCTCTACGTGTTCAAAAGCTACAAAGAACAGCCGGACGACGAGATCACCGACGATTACGTTGTCGACAATTGCGTCACCTTCGGCTCGGTCAACAAAGTCGTCGACGAGATCCTCAAGCTGCATGAGGAAACCGGCGATTTCGGCGAACTCGTCTATGCGGGTCTCGATTGGGTCGACCCGACGCTCGCCAGGCGTTCGATGCAGTTGATGGCCGAAGAAGTCATGCCGCGGGTCAATGCCGCGATCGGCAAGGCGACGAAGACAGCAGCGGAATAGTGCCCGGCGCTTACACCGAGAGCGGATCTGTTCCCAACGCCGCATAGAGCCCGTGTCGGGCTCCGTGCGTGAAAGAGACATCTTTCTCAAGCTCGACGGAGGCAGAGCGCACGCGTTGCGCTTCCGGCTCGGTCGCCGGCACCGCGGCACCATCGGCCGCCGCCTTCGCGGCGCGCAGCAATATTCTGCGCGTCATGACGATGCCTTTGTCAGTCGCGCAAAGGTGTTCTTTGGTGCGGTCCTGGATCGACCCCATGCTTTCCTGGATGGAAGCATCCTGCATCGCGATCCCGTCGACCCCGGTCGACGAGTGTCCGTGGCGCTGCAACTCGCGATCGAGCAGATAGTTGTTCGACTTATTGGCGAGCGGAATGAAAGTTCCGGGTACGTATTTGACGTGAATGCCCTCGCCGTCCTGCATCGCCGAGACTTCCGCTTTCGTGAGCGCACGCCGGGGATGGTAGTTGATGCTCCACGCCCAACAGTTTTCGTCGTCGATCGGCACCCAAGCGTGCGCACCCAATGGATGGCCGGCGCGCGGAGGAATGATCGAGTACCAGGGGATGATCCAGGGCGTTATTCGCCAATAATATTTGTCGCCGTCGGCGTTGCGCCGTGCGCCGATCAGCAGCCCGCCCGGAAACTCCTCAACCTCGAACAAGGGCATGCGATCCTGCTCGTTGTAGACGTTGCCCTTCGAGCCTTTGAACAATGGATCCTTGTTCAGCTCCGATCCGTGCAGCCACGACACGTGGCTGGAATCGATGCCACCTTCCATCGCCTGCAGATAATTGCACTCCTGCAGACGCTTGGAGACAAATCGCTGCGATGGTTCAACCTCGGTCCACTCCAGCGCGGGTGGTGGCGGCTGCATTGCTGGCGGCCCCATATAGGCCCACACGATTCCAGCCTTCTCGATGCAAGGATAGGATTTCAGCTTGATGTTCTTTCGGAAGCCGCTTTCTTCCTGCTCCGAGGGCAGATCGACGCATTGTCCGGTCACGTCGTACTTCCAGCCGTGGTAGGGACAGCGCAGTCCGCATTCTTCATTCTGCCCGAACCAGAGTGAGACCCCGCGATGCGCGCAGAACTCGTCCATGAGGCCGATGCGGCCCTTGCTGTCGCGAAAGCAAATCAGCTTTTCGCTCATCAACGTCACGCGCACCGGCGGGCAATCGGGTTCGGGAATTTCCGAGGCCAGCAGGAAAGGCGCCCAGTAGCGCCGCAGCAACTTGCCCATCAAGGTATCCGGGCCGACGCGGCTTAGCTGATCATTCTGCTCACGCGACATCATGGCGACGTTTCCCCGCTCACTTGCTATTATCCATCGAAACCGCGGCGCCATTATAGGCAGGTGCGCCGCTGACGGAAGCCGAGCCATGCCTTTGCCGCGTATCGCCATTGCAACGGGAGACCCCGCCGGCATTGGACCCGAGATCGCACTCAAAGCTGCGATCAACGCAGGCGTGCGGGCTTTGTGCCGCCCGCTGCTGGTGGGCGACCCGGTGGCGGTCGATCTTCATGCGCGTAGCGCAGGTTTGTCGCCGACCTTGCACGTTGTCGAAAACGCAACCGATGCCGACTGGACCGACGGGACGGTCAACTTGCTGGACGCGCGCGCCGGCACCAACGTACCGATAAAGTTCGGCACGGTTGATGCCGCTTACGGCAAGGCATCGCTCGCGAGTGCAAGCCGCGCCATCAGGGCTGCACTGGCCGGCGACGTCGAAGCCGTTGTCGCTGCGCCGCAGACCGAACGCTCGATAGCCGCGGCGGGCATTGCCTTTGACGGCTATCCGTCATTCGTCGCGCGCGAAACCAGCACGCCAATCAATGACGTCTATCTGATGATCTGCTTCGACCAATCGCGCATTGTGCATGCGACCCTGCATGTCAGCGTGCGCGAAGCGGTCGCGCTGATAACGCAGGAGCGGGTCGAACGCGTGGTCCGCGTTACCGATGCTTCGCTCAAAAAACTCGGCATCGCACGACCGAAGATCTTCGTCGGCGGTCTCAATCCTCACGCGGGCGAAGAGGGAATGTTCGGTCGCGAGGAAATCGACATCATCGAGCCGGCAATTCACAAAGCTGCCGCCGGCGGAATCGACGTATCCGGTCCCTTTGGCGCCGATACGATGTTTCGAAAAAAAGGTGCAGATGCGTTCGTCGTGATGCTGCACGACCAGGGCCACATCGCGGCGAAACTACAGGCTTTCAACCGCACCGCCGGACTTTCGATCGGTTCACCGATTCTGTTTTCCTCGGTCGCTCACGGCAGCGCGCACGACATCGCAGGAAAAGGCCAAGCCGATCCCGGCGCGATGATCGAAGCGATCACGCGGCTCGCCAAAGTCAGCGCTTCGGAAAAACAGCCGGTTTAACGGCCCGGCGGCGGCAGGGGTGACGATGTGATCGCACTTCCGTAGCCGCGCGGGACGGAGGCCGTGCTCGGCGGCGCCGTATTCATTGGAGCACCCGCAGGTACCGCACCGTTTGCAGTCGACTGTGGGCCGCCGTTGGCGACGTTTTCAGTTGGCCTGCCGGGCAGCACGACGACACGGGTGCCGACCTGCACACGGCTGTAGAGATCCTCGACGTCCTCGTTGATCAGACGAATGCATCCCGACGATACGAACGTGCCGATGGTCGAGGGCTGATTGGTCCCATGAATACGATACAGCGTCTTGCCGAGATAGAGCGCGCGCGCTCCGAGCGGATTGCCAGGTCCGCCAGCCATGAACCGCGGCAAATACGGTTGCCGGTCGATCATCTCCGACGGCGGATGCCAATCCGGCCATTCGGACATTCTGCTGATCCGCTCGGTACCGTTCCAGGTGAATCCGTCGCGGCCGACACCGATGCCGTAGCGCAAGGCTTTTCCACCACCGAGGACCAGATAGAGATACGTGTTGCCGGTATCGATAATGAGCGTGCCGGCGGGCTCCCTGGACGCGTAGTCAACCATCTGCTTTTTCAGATTCGGCGGGAGCTCCTTGGCCAGACCGGTTTCCGGCTGATAGTCGGGCGGAAGGGCCGCGATCTGTGACTGCGGTGCGCCTTGCTGCGGTGCGCCTTGCGGCGCCGCGCCGATGGCAGCCGGTGGTCGCAGCGAATTGGGATCGTTCATGCCGCGAGACGGCGCACCCTGCATTGGCGGTTGCTGCGGCTGCTGCTGATAAGGCCGGCCGTACCCGTAGGATCTCTGATCAGGCGCACCGTATGGTGCACCGTACAGACCTGGTGGCGGCAGCGGTTCATCATCCGGATACGGAAGCACGCCCTGCTGACCGCGGCGCATATTGCGCGGCGGCGGCGGAAGATCCTCGTCGTCATCGTAGGTCCCGACGGCGGGCGGCAAGCGCTCCCGGTAATAGGCTCCGGGCGGTGGCGGGGCGTACTGCGCCAGGACGGGCGCAGCCGTAAAAGCCACCGCAACCGGCAACGCGAACAAGAAGGCAGCGGAAGATCGGATCATTATCCACCCTGGGCGGCCTATCGGCCGCCAAATCCCGGCTCTGATTGCCCCGGGATGAAGGCACATTCAAGACCACAATAGGGCCATCTCGTTAACGCGACTTTGCGATGGGATCAGGCTTTTTTGGCCTCCGCAGCCAAGACCTGCTTTGCCACGCGGTGACAGTCCACGGCGGCCGGGAACCCGCAATAAACGGCCACTTGCCGCAGGATAGCGGAAAGTTCGCCTGGCGTAAGCCCGTTGCGCAATGCCCCGCGGAAATGCGCCTCGAACTCGTGCATCCGCCCGAGGCAGGCGATCATTCCCAGGTTCAGAATGCTGCGATCGCGCGGCTTGAGCGCGTCATCGCCCCACACCGCACCCCAGCAATAGGTGGTCAGCAGTTCCTGAAATTGGCGGTTGAAGTCGTCAGTATTTGCGACGGCGCGATCGACATATTCGTCCCCGAGCACCCGGCGGCGCATTGTCATCCCCCGGTCGTACAGTGCCTTGTCCATCGTTGTTTCCTCCTTTGATGGCGTCGCCCATGGTCCCGGTGGGTGCAAAGACGAATCCAGACGAACGCGTTTTGGATTCGGGTTTCGCACTGAGCTCCGGGAATAACGGGCAGGACCCCCATGTTGACAGAGATGGAGCGATTTCGTCCATTCTTGCGGCCGCTCCATCGGCAAATTCAAAATTTAAAAAATGAGGAAACACCATGGGTATCGCATCGAGGCGTATAGTCCGTATTGCTCTTGCCCTCACCGCTCTGGGCTTTTTTGCGGGCTCCCTCGCGCCGAAGGCTGTCAGCCAGGAGGCCGGCTGGACCACTTTATTTGATGGCAAAAGCCTGGATGGATGGGATCAGGTCGGCGAATCCAACTGGCGTGTCGAGGATGGCGCGATCGTCGTCGACAAGATGGCCGGCAAGGACCCCGGCTATCTGGTCAGCAAAAAGCCATACAAGAATTTCGTCGTGCGCGTCGAATTCTGGTCGAGCGATGATGCCAATAGCGGAATCTATTTCCGCTGCCTCGATCCGAAAAAGATCACCGACCGTACGTGCTACGAGGCCAATATCTTCGATCAACGCCCCGATCCGAGCTATGGCACGGGCGCGATCACGCGCTATGTCGAAGTGAGCCCAATGCCCAAAGCGGGCGGCAAATGGAATACATATGAAGTGACCGCCAACGGCCGCGACATCACTGTCGTGCTGAATGGACAGACGACCGCAAAGCTGCGTAACGGTATGTTTGACGAAGGCCCGATCGTGCTCCAGCACGGGGCCGGCGCGGTCAAGTTCCGCAAGGTGGAAGTGAAACCGCTGTAGGCCCAATAACCGGCACGATGGAATGCAAGTAGCAATTGTCGGCGGCGGCATCTGCGGACTGACGCTCGCCCTAAATCTGAAGGAGCGCGGCATTGCCTGCCGCGTCTATGAACGTGCGCCGGAAATCAGGGAGCTCGGGGTCGGCATCACGCTGTTGCCTCATGCGATGCGCGAGTTCACGACGCTTGGCCTGGGCGACTCCCTGCTCAAGGCCGGGATCGAAAATCGCGAGTGCGCATTTTTCAATCGCTTCGGCCAGCTGATCTATCGGGAAGATCGCGGAAAGTTTGCCGGCTATCCCTTTCCGGAAGTCGGTATCCATCGTGGTCGCCTGCACGTCATAATTTACGAAGCCGTCCTGAAAAGGCTCGGCCGGGATGCGGTGCTCACCGACCGCGAATGCACCGGCATCGAACAAGACGATGCCGGTGTAACCATCCGCTTCAAACAGACCACAAGCGGAAAGCCAACCGAGCCGGTTCGCGCCGATGTCGTCATCGCATGCGATGGCATCAATTCGGCTTTGCGAAAGCAGTTCTACCGAAACGACAAGGTCGCTTTCTCCGGAATTAATACGTGGCGTGGCGTCACGCGGCGCAAACCAATTCTTGGCGGCCGGACTTATATGAGGGTTGGGTCAATTCTCACCGGCAAGATTGTGATCTACCCGATCGTCGACGACATCGACGGTGAGGGTACCCAATTGATCAATTGGATGGCCGAGATCAAACGCGAAACCACCGAACAGAACGACTGGAACAAGCCTGGAAATCTGGCCGATTTTTTCCCGCTCTACGAAGGCTGGCATTTCGATTGGCTCGACGTCTCCCAGATGATCCGCGACGCCGACCAGATTCTCGAGTACCCGATGGTCGACAAGGATCCGATCGACCGCTGGACTTTCGGTCGCGTCACTCTCGCCGGCGATGCCGCACATCCAATGTATCCGCGCGGCTCAAACGGTGCGGCGCAGGCAGCGATCGACGCGCGCACGCTCGCCGACCTGCTGAAGAAATGCCCCGATCCACGCGACGCCCTGAAGGCCTACGAAGCCGCACGCGTTGCACCCGCGGCGAAAGTTGTCCGCACCAATCGCGAGCAGCCACCGGATTTCATCAATATCAAGGTCGAGGAATTGGTCGGCGACAGGCCTTTCGACAATCTCGACGAATACATTACGCAGGACGAGCTTCGCGCGCTGTCGGAACGTTACAAACGCATCGCCGGCTTTGCACTGGCCGATGTCGCGGCGAGCGGTTGACCTGTTCAGCTTTCGGCAATCCGATACCCGATGCCGGGTTCAGTGAGGATGATGCGCGGGTCGTCGGGATGTTCCTCGACCTTCTGCCGCAGCTGGCCGATATAAACCCGCAGATACTGCGTGTCTTCGACATGCGCCGGACCCCACACCGCTGCGAGAATCTGCTTGTGCGTTATCACGCGGCCCGCGTGTTTTGCGAGAAACGACAAAAGCTCGAATTCCTTCGGCGTGAGCTTGAGCTCCGCGCCGGCCCGCGTTGCGCGATGACGCACCGCATCGATTTCAAGTCCACCGACGCGCAGCACCGGAATCTCGGCCTTGCGCTGCATTCGATGTCGCAGCGCCGTGCGCATCCGCGCCAGTAGCTCGCCAACATTGAAGGGCTTGTTGACGTAGTCGTCGGCGCCAAGATCGAGCGCTTCGATCTTTTCCGCTTCGCGATCGCGAGCGGACAGGACAATGATCGGCACGTCGGACCACTCGCGACAGCGGCGGATGACGTCCTTGCCATCGCCATCGGGCAACCCGAGATCGAGCAACACAATATCGGGCGTTTCCGCTGCAACGCGTTTGATTGCGTCGGCGACAGTGCCGGTGCTGGTCATTTCGTAGTTGTTTGCCTCGAGCGCGGGCTTGAGGAATCGCAGGATTGCGTCCTCGTCATCGACAACCAGCGTGCGGATCCTTGCACTCACGACGGGGCACCGTTGCGCGGGAAGGTCAATATGAAGCGGGCGCCCCTGCCCTCGGACACGGGGCTTTCTGCGCTGATCGCTCCGCCGTGCGCTTCCATGATGCCTTTTGCGATCGCAAGCCCGAGTCCTGTGTGGCTTCCATCCGCACTTAATGCCTGCATGTCTTTGCCTTTGACGAACTTCTCGAAGATATGCGGCAGATCGTCCGAAGGAATACCGGGCCCATTGTCGGTGACACGCAGGGCGATGGCATCGGGCGCGTTGCTGGCATCGATCACCACCCGGGTCTCGGGCGACGTGTGGACAATCGCGTTGGCAACGACATTTCCGATCGCCTGCTCGACCAAGGTGGCATCGGCCTTCACGAGAGTAAGATCTTTCGGCAACTCGATTTCGATCCGTTGTTGCGCGCCGTGACGCCGCGCGGCGCTGACCACACGCTCGCTTATTTCTCGCAGGTCGATCCAGTCGCGACGCAATTCCAGTGCGCCTGCATCGATGCGCGTGATGGCGAGCAGATTGCGGACCATCTCATCAAGGTCCTCCGCCTCTTTCTTGATCTGCCCAAGGAGGTCTTTCTTTGCCGTTGGGTCGAGCTTGTCGCCGTAGTCGATGAGACTTGTGGCCGAGCCGAGGATGGAAGAAAGCGGCGTGCGAAAATCGTGCGAGACCGAGGCGAGTAACGTATTTCGCACCCGTTCGGTTTCCGTGGCCGTTTTCGCGCTCACCATTTCACGGGCCAGTGACGCGCGCTCGAGAGCGGCCGCTGTCTGTTCGACCAGCGTATCCAGAAGGGCCCGCGCCTCCGAATCGAGCGGCGGCCCCTCTTTCTCCTTGGCAACGCCGACAACACCGAGAGTTTTTGTGCCAATCCCCAACGGCACAAAATACCACGGGATAATCGGCAAGGTTCCGGTATCTGCGCCGGCCGGTTCGTTATGGCTGTAAGCCCAGCGGGCGGCCGTCATCGCTGCAGCGTCAAGCGCATCCTCAGGCGGCCAGGCAGCCGTCAGCGCGATGTCATCGTCGTGCGCAAGCATGACGACAACCGGCCGGCCAAGGCTTGCGTGGATTTCACTGGCGGCACCTTCCGCAACAGCATCGACTGTCGCCAGACCCGACAAGCGCTTGGTAAATTCATAAAGCCTGCGCATGGCTCGCATGCGAGTAGCCGCAATCCGCGCCTGCTCGCGAACGCGGCCGGCCATTGCCGAACTGATGACGGCGACCACCAGGAAAATCACCAGTGCCAGCAACTCGTAAGGCTCGGCAATGGTGAATGTGTAGAGCGGCGGGATGAAGAAAAAATTGTAGGCGAAAAACGACAGGATCGACGCGAAGATCGCTGGCCACATGCCGACGTTCATCGCCGTTACAAGCACAGCGAGAAGAAAGACCATCGAAAGATTGGGAATCGGCGTGAGTGTTGTCAGCACCTTGCCGATCGCCAATGCCACGACCACGGCGACGGCCGCGAAGAGAAAATGCCATGGATTGCTCTGTAAGGTGCTTGGCCAACGGAAAAACGGTCTTTTGGCGGGCGCTTCGGATTCTTTGGTAACCAGATGGATGGCAATATCCTGCGTACGACGCACCAGCTCATGCGGAAGTGAGCGTCCAAGAAGTTCACTGAAAAAATTGCCGCGTGAACGGCCGACCACGATCTGCGTGACATTTTCGAATTTGGCGAAACGCAACAATTCCGCCGGCAAGTCGGTCCCGGTCAATGTCTGCGTGTCAGCACCCAGGCTTTGCGCCAGCTTCATGGCTTCATCCAATCGCTGGCGGGCTCCGTCGTCGAGCGTCGCCCCGGGGCGTTCGACTGTAACCGCAATCCAGGGAGCATCCATCAGGTCCGCCAATCGCTTCGCGGTGCGCACGACGGTAGGTGAAACGGGATCGGCCCCGATGCATGCGAGGATGCGTTCCCCTGCGGCCCAAGGGCCTTCGATCGCCTGGGCTTGCATACGTTCGACCAGGTCGGCGTCGATCCGCTCCGCGGCCCGTCGCAAAGCGAGCTCGCGCAGCGCCGTGAGATTTTGCGGCTTGAAGAAGTGTTCGACCGCGCGCGCGGCAGTGTCCTGGACATAAACCTTGCCCTCGGCGAGCCGCTTGAGCAGCTCGTCGGGCGGAAAATCGACCAAGACGATCTCGTCGGCCCTGTCGAACACGGTGTCCGGCACGGTCTCGCGCACGCGAATTTTGCTGATCTTCTGCACGACGTCGTTGAGGCTTTCGAGATGCTGGACGTTCAGGGTCGTCCACACGTCGATGCCGGCCGCCAGCAGTTCGTCGACATCCTGCCATCGCTTGGGATGACGGCTGCCGGGAACATTCGTGTGCGCATATTCGTCGACCAGAAGCAGGCTCGGTCGCCGCGCCAGTGCGCCGTCCAGGTCAAACTCCTGCATGACCTGGTTGCGATAGATGATCGGCTTACGCGGCAGAGTCTCGAAGCCTTCGGTCAGTTGTTCGGTTTCGCGACGGCCGTGCGTCTCGATCAGGCCGGCGACAACATCGCGCCCGCCGGATTTCTCGGCGCGGGCGGACGTCAGCATGGCGTAGGTCTTGCCGACACCGGGCGCGGCGCCGAGAAATATCTTCAAATGCCCGCGGCCTTCCTTCTTGGCGAGGGAAAGCAGCGCGTCTGGCGAAGCTCTCTGCGCTTGGTCAGCAGGCATGGCGTGTCTCTAGCGCATCATACCGCAAAAACCCGTCCCGGATTTCCGTCCGGGACGAGTAGTAGAACGACAAACTTCGCGCGACTACGATTTCAGAGCATCAAGAGCGAGGTTAAGATTAAGCACGTTCACCCGTGGTTCGCCCAATAGACCAAACGTACGGCCTTCGACCTGGCCGTCGACCAGCGTACGGATGCGCGCTTCCGGCACACCGCGCGCCTTGGCGACTCGCGGCACCTGGAAGTAGGCCGCGTCCGGCGAAATATGCGGATCGAGGCCGCTGCCCGAGGTGGTCACCATATCCATCGGTACCGGCATCGAAGCATTCTCTTTCTTTAACTCCTCGACCTGGCCCTTGATGCGGTCGATCAGGGCTTTGCTGGTCGGCCCCAAATTCGAACCCATCGAGTTCGTGGCGTTGTACGGCGCGTCGACGGTTTTGGTCGAATCCTTCGGATCCGGCGCGTTGGTGGCCGACGGACGGCCGTGGAAATATTTGTCGTCATTGAAGACCTGGCCGATCAGCGCGGAGCCGACCACCTTGCCGTCTTTCTCGATCAGGCTGCCTTGTGCCTGATACGGAAAGATGACCCCGGCAATCCCGGTCATCGCCAACGGGTACACAAGCCCGGTGATCAGGGTCAGAAGAACGACCATGACAATGGCTGGACGAATTTCTTTCAGCATGGCGGTCTCTCCTCAGACCAGGTGCAAGGCGTTGACCACGATGTCGATTGCCTTGATCCCGACGAACGGAATGATGACGCCGCCCACGCCGTAGATCCAAAGATTGCGACGGAGCAATGCGGCGGCGCCGATCGCCCGATACTTGACGCCTTTCAGCGCGAGCGGAATGAGTGCGATGATGATCAGCGCATTGAAGATGATCGCGGACAGGATCGCGCTCTGCGGCGATGCAAGCTGCATGATGTTGAGCACGCCGAGCTGCGGATAGAACGCGAGAAACATTGCCGGGATGATGGCGAAATATTTTGCCACGTCGTTGGCAATCGAGAACGTGGTCAGCGCCCCGCGCGTCATCAGCAACTGTTTGCCGATTTCCACGACCTCGATGAGCTTGGTGGGATCGGAATCGAGATCGACCATGTTGCCGGCTTCGCGCGCGGCCTGCGTTCCACTCTGCATGCAGACCCCGACATCGGCTTGGGCGAGAGCGGGCGCGTCGTTGGTCCCGTCGCCGCACATCGCGATCAGCCGGCCGTGTGACTGCTCGTCGCGGATGTAACGCAATTTGTCCTCCGGCGTCGCCTGCGCGATGAAATCGTCGACGCCGGCCTCGGAAGCAATAGCAGCCGCGGTAACCGGATTGTCCCCGGTAATCATCACGGTCTTGATGCCCATTCGCCGCAGCGCGGCGAAACGATCCTTGACGTCCGGCTTCACGACATCCTTGAGATGAATGACACCGAGAATGCGGTCGTTCTCGACCAGCCCCAATGGCGTACCACCCGATCGCGCGATCTTTTCGACTGCGGCACGGAATGCCTGCGGCTCCGCAACGTTTTTTCCTCCAGCCTGGCGCGCGAACTCCAGCACGGAATCGACGGCCCCTTTGCGCAGCTTGCGCTGGCCGATATCGACACCCGAGAGACGCGTAACCGCGGAGAACGGGATGAACCGCGCGTCGCCAGGCGCTGTCTGCCGGCGCACATTGTACTTGTCCTGCACCATCGTGATGATGGAGCGCCCCTCCGCAGTCTCGTCTGCGTCGCTGGCGAGCAGAGCGGCTTCAGCCGCCTCCCGCTCGGTGACGCCTGGAACGACGAAAATTTCCGTCGCCTGGCGATTGCCGAAAGTGACCGTTCCCGTCTTGTCGAGGAGCAGCGTGTCGACGTCGCCGGCGGCCTCCACAGCACGCCCGGACATGGCAAGCACGTTGAAACGCACGAGGCGATCCATGCCGGCGATGCCGATCGCCGACAGCAGCGCGCCGATCGTGGTCGGAATCAACGTGACGAACAGCGCGACCAGTATGACCACTGAGACCGCGCCCCCGGCATAGGTGACGTAGCTCGGGATCGTTGCTGTTGCGAACACGAAGATGATCGTCAGGCCGACCAGCAGGATATCGAGCGCAATTTCATTCGGCGTCTTCTGGCGCTCGGCGCCTTCGACCAATTTGATCATCCGATCAAGGAAGGACGAACCGGGCGAAGACGTGATGCGGATGATGATCCGATCGGAAATGACCGTGGTGCCGCCCGTCACCGCCGAGCGGTCGCCGCCGGACTCGCGAATGACGGGAGCGGACTCACCTGTGATGGCCGCTTCGTTGACCGAGGCAATGCCCTCGATCACGTCGCCGTCGCCGGGAATGACGTCGCCGGCCTCGCAAACCACCAGGTCGCCTGCCCTCAGTTTGTCGGCGGCGACGGTCTCAAACTTGTTGAACGTAGCCGGCGACTGAATGCGCTTGGCACGCGTTTCGGTACGCGCCTTGCGCAAGGTATCGGCCTGCGCCTTGCCCCGCCCTTCTGCGACAGCTTCGGCAAAATTGGCGAACAGTACGGTGAACCACAGCCAGAGAACGATCTGGAATTCGAACGCGATATTGCCACCGCCGGTAAAAAGGTCGCGCACGAGAATGACGGTCGTCAGCACCGTCACAACCTCAAGCACGAACATCACCGGATTCTTGATCAGCGTGGCCGGGTTCAGCTTGACAAAAGCCTGACCGATCGCCGGGACCACAATCTTGGGGTCCAGCAGCGTCGCCACCGGCATCCGCTTGCGAATCTTCGAGGTTTCCATTGCCTTAACTCCGGGAAAAAAGCGTCAGAACGTTGTGCCAGCAACCGTCGCGAATTGTTCGACCAGGGGGCCGAGCGCGAGCGCGGGAAAGAATGTGAGGCCGCCGACAATCACGATCACACCGACGACGAGGCCAACGAACAGTGCGCCGGTTGTCGGAAATGTGCCTAGCGAAGCCGGCACAGACTTTTTGCTCGCGAGCGATCCGGCGATCGCTATCGTCGGGATGATCATCATGAACCGCCCAACAAACATTGCGATTGCACCCGTGATGTTGAAGAACATCGTATTGGCCGTGATGCCGGCAAAGGCCGAGCCGTTATTGGCGGTACTCGACGTGTAGAGATAGAGCATCTCCGAGAAACCGTGCGGTCCGCTGTTACCGAGCTGCGTCAGCGCCTGCGGATTGACCGCAGCGACCGCAGTCCAGCCGAGATACATCAGCGGCAGGATCAGAATCGCCAGCATCGCCATCTTGACTTCCTTGGCCTCGATCTTCTTGCCGACGTATTCCGGCGTACGGCCGACCATCAATCCGGCGACGAAGATCGCGATGATGACGAACAGCAACATGCCGTACATGCCGGCGCCGACACCGCCGACAATGATTTCACCGAGCTGCATGTTGATCAGGGGCACCATGCCACCGAGCGCTGTGAACGAGTCATGCATGGCATTGACGGCACCGCAGGAAGCAGCGGTGGTTATCACCGCGAACAACGCAGACGCTGCAATGCCAAAGCGCGTTTCCTTGCCTTCCATATTGCCGCCGCTGAGGCCCATCGCATTGACGATGTCGTTGCCGTGCGCTTCCGCCCAATAGGTCAGTGCAACACCGGCTATGAACAGCACGCCCATTGCGGCGAGAATCGCCCAGCCCTGACGCTGATTGCCGACCATTCGGCCGAAGACATTGGTGAGCGCAGCACCGAGCGCAAAAATGAGGATGATCTGCACGAAATTCGACAGCGCGGTCGGGTTCTCGAACGGGTGCGCGGCGTTGGCGTTGAAGAAGCCGCCGCCATTGGTGCCGAGCATCTTGATGGCGACCTGCGATGCGACCGGTCCAACTGCGATCGTCTGTTTCGCGCCCTCGAGCGTCGTCGCATCGACATAGGGTCCGAGCGTCTGCGGCATGCCCTGCCAGACGAGAAAGAGCGTCGCAACGATGCAGATGGGCATGAGGACGTAAAGAGTGCAGCGTGTGATATCGACCCAGAAGTTGCCGATGGTCTGCACCGAGTGACGCGCAAAACCGCGAATGAGCGCGACCGCGAGTACAATGCCCGTCGCCGCCGACAAGTAGTTTTGATGCGTCAGGCCGAGCATCTGCGTGAGGTACGACATCGTGCCCTTCGCCGCCGTAGTTCTGCCAGTTCGTGTTGGTGATGAAGCTGATCGCGGTGTTGAAGGTGAGATCCGGCGCCACCGCCGACTGCTCGGCCGGGTTGAACGGCAAGCCGGCCTGGAAACGCAGCAGTCCGTACAGAATTGCAAAACCACCGACGTGGAACAGCAGCATGCCGACCGTGTAGGCCAGCCAGCCCTGTTCGCGTTTCTCATCGACACCCGCCGCGCGATAGAGCGCCAGTTCAACAGGCCGCAGGATCGGCGTGAGAAAAGTACGCTGGCCGTTAAAAACGCGCGTCATATAACCGCCGAGCACCGGCGTGAGCGCCACGATGATCGCGCAAAAAAGAAGAATTTGAACCCAGCCGATAATCGTCATGACACGGAGCCTTATTGTTCGCGCACGATTTGATCCGGAGCCATCGAGAGAATTTCCGGATCGGTGTGCATTACAGCCGTTCTGGTCTGAGCAGAGCGTAGACGAGGTAGATCATCAGTCCGGCGGTCACGAGACCGGCGAGCGCGTAGTCGAAAACCATGGGTGCCTCCCTCAGAGCCGGTCACAGGCGTAGGCGTAACCGATCGACAAGGCGAAAAGGACGAGACCGAGAACCAGAAGAATGACGTCGAGCATGTTCGCTCCCTGTGATGATGATGGGGCAACAACCGCCAACAGAATGACATCGAGCATGGTCACTCCCTGTGACGATGATGGGGGAACAACGTCCGACCTATGCTTGCGGTGATAAAGATGCGATACGAAATCGTGCTACGCGGTATCAAGAAGGAATAAAGAGACCCTCAGCACGACCGGGACATCATGTCGGCGAATATCCTCATCGTCGGGTGCGGTGCCATCGGCAGCTTGTTTGCCGCGGCCCTGTCGTCCGTCGCCAAGGTGACTGCGCTCGACGCCAATGCCGAGCATGTCGACGCTATTCTCTCGCGCGGCTTGCGCGTGAGCGGCGTGAAGCCGCGCGTGGCGCGAATCGAAGCGACCTGCGATCCGTCCGCGCTGAAAGGTACGAGCTTCGACGCGGTCATTTTTCTCATCAAATCGAAGATGACCGCGGCTGCCCTTTCGCAATTGCAGCCTGTGCTTTCTGGAAATCCTCTGCTGGCAACACTTCAGAACGGCATGGGCAATGCCGAAGTCTTGCTATCCGCTCCGGATGCAATCGTCGTTCGTGGCGTCACGATGAATGCGGCCCGGTATGTCGAGGCCGGCTGCGTCGAGAATTTGATCGAGGGAAAGACTTGGCTCGGCCCTGTACGCGGCAACGTCGATGACGTGCGTCCCCTCGCCGGCCTGCTCAACAAAGGCGGCATGGAAACCGAAGTGGTCGCAGATCCCATGGGTGCGGTCTGGTCCAAGTTCGTTTTCAACTGCGTCATGAATCCGCTCGGTGCGCTGATGATGAGCGACAATGCAGCCCGTTACGACGCGCCTGAAATGCGCGCACTGATCGACGACATGGCAGCTGAGTGCGAGGCGGTCGTCCGAGCGTTGGGCGGCACGTTTGCCTTTCCGCCCATGGACTATGTCGGCAAGGTCCGGGCCGGTGAGGTTCCGCGATCCCGCCACGCCGGTTCGATGGCCCTCGATATCGAGCGAGGCGTGCCGACCGAAATCGACGAATTGACTGGTTTCATCGTGCGCGAGGGCGAACGGCTGAGGATCCCGGTGCCGTACTGCAAAACGGTGCATCGCCTGGTTAAGGGGCTGGAACTGGCTTCCCTGCGGCGAGTGACCAAGGCTAGATAATTCAAAGGGTTAAGGCCGAACCGAATTCCGCGCTGTGCGGCGTGCACAGGTTTTGGACGTTTCGCCCGTTATTTCGGTAGGCCAAGGGCTAGAATGGTCGGGCACCGTATGGCAGCCATCGCATTGCAATGGATGACAGCGACGAGGCGCTCATGGCCCGGGTCGCGCGCGGCGATGAGCGTGCGTTTCAGGTGCTTTCACGGCGCCATATGCCCGCCATGCTTGGCCTCGCCCGCCGCATTCTCCGCAATGCCGGGGATGCGGAGGACGTTGCGCAAGAGGCCTTCGTGCGCGTCTGGACACATGCGCCGCGGTGGCAACCTTTGGCGCAGTTCCGGACGTGGCTTACGCGCGTGGTCGTCAATCTCTGCCTCGACCGCAAGCGGCGTGCACCCTGGGTGGACCTCGATGCGGCCGGCGATGTGGTCGACCCTGGGCCCCGGGCGGATGAAAAGGCAGAGAGCGACGAGCGTGAGCGAATGCTCACGGGGGCGATCAACAAGCTTCCCGCGCGCCAGCGCGACGCAATCATGCTCACCTACACGGAAGGCATGAGCAATGCGCAGGTGGCGGAAATTCTCGGCGCGTCGATTTCGGCGGTCGAGACCCTGCTGATCCGCGGCAAGCAGAACCTGCGCCGCGCGCTTGGTGGTGTGATCGATAAGGACGATTGAAAATGACGGATGAGCAATTCGAAGATTTCCTGACAAACACGCTCAAGCGTGATGCGAAACCTGCCGATGCCGGCGCCGTTGATCGCGTCCTCGCGCGGCTGCGCGGTCCACTGCCGCGGCAGAAGCAACCGCTATGGCGGCTCCCTGGCGTGCTGCTGAACTGGGATTTCGCGCCGGCCTGGCCGCGCATGGCTGCCCTCGCCTGCTGCGCAGCGCTCGGCTTCATGTTCGGCATTGCCGGGCTTGATCGTCCGTTCGACCGACTTGATGGATCGGTCCTCACCAGCAGCCGCGATCTTGGTTCGCTCGTGTCTGAACCCGACTCGTTTACGGGAGAGCGACCATGAGCATCGCCCAGGCATTTCCCACGATGGACCGGCCGTCGTCGCGCTGGTTGCTGCTGGTTTCGCTGGCGCTCAATTTGTTCTTTGTCGGGATTGCTATCGCCATGATGGTGCGATCGCCGGCGCCGTCCTATTGGGACCGCAATGTGTTCGTGCGCGTCGAGCGGCTCGCCGCAACGCTACCGCCAGCCGACGCCGATATCCTGCGCGGCGAGATTCAGGCCAATCGCGCCGCAATCGAGAACACACAAGCTGCCTATCATACGGCCCAGGACAGCATTCATGACGTATTACGCCAGGAACCGTTCGACGGTGAGACACTGCGCGCGGCGATGGCGAAGACCCGGGCGGCCCGGTTGACGTCGGATCAGACGATTCAGGGCATTTTTGCCGCAATCGCTTCGAAAATTTCCCCGGCGGGCAGACAGGCCTTGGCCAATTGGCCGCCGGGACGTAAGCCCGCCAGCGACAAACGGTAGTAGTATCGTTGCCACCGAGTTGCCGTTGGCCGGGTTTTGAGAGACTTTTTGAATGCAAGGGGTTGGGAAACGCAAGGAGGCGGGAACGAAGGCTTGGGGGCGCCCGTTCTGGATCATGTTGCAGGGTTTGAGTTCTGACACTGCCCCTCGGCGGCTGCCTGCTGACCGGCGACAAGCCGGAGCCGGGGCTGAATATTCCGTCGGCCTATGAGTATGGCCCGCGCAAGCCGACCGCGGCGGAAGCGGCTGTGCCCCCGATCGACTGGTGGCGTTCGTTCCGTTCGCGCGAACTGACCGAAGTCATCGAGGCGGCGCAAGAAGGCAATCTCGATATCGCCGCAGCCGTTGCCCGCATCGTGCAGGCCGACGCGAACGCCCGCATCACCGGCGCTGCGCTCCTGCCGGTTGTCGACTTCAACGGCATTGCTCTGCACACGCAGCAATCCAAGACAACCGGCAGCACAAACGTCATCAGCGTTTCGAAGTCCGGAGCCGGCGTGGCCATCATTCGAAACGACCTGACGGCGACGCTCAATGCCAGCTACGAAATCGATTTCTGGGGCAAGAACCGGTCACTGCTGCAAGCGGCCGAAGAAATCGCGGTTGCCAGCCGTTACGATCGCGAGGTTGTCGGCCTCACAACGGTGGTGGCTGCCGCCAATGCGTATTTTCAGGTTCTCGCGGCGCAAGACCGGTTGCGGGTTGCCCATGAGAACATTGCCAGCGCCACACGTGTGCTCAATCTAATCCAGCAGCGGCTGCAGGCGGGAACCGCGTCCGCGCTCGACACGGCGCAACAGGAAAGCCTGGTCAACACGCAACGGGCGACCGTTCCTCCGCTCGAACAGACTTTGCGTCTGAACCGCGTCACCCTTGCGGTACTGATGGGGCGGTCGCCAGAGGGCGTCAAGATCCGCGGCGGAACTCTGCGCAGTATTACTTATCCGCGTGTCACACCGGGGCTGCCATCGGAACTGCTCGCACAGCGTCCCGACATCCGCGAAGCCGAAGCCAATCTTGCCGCGGCCAACGCCAACGTTGTCAACGCACGTGCGCAATTTCTGCCGAGCATCCAGCTCACAGGTGCAGGCGGCTACGAAAGCGCAATTCTCAAGCTGCTGCTGCGACCCGAGTCGGTTATTTACACAGCCGCCGCGAGCCTTACGCAGCCGATCTTCCATGGCGGCCAGCTGCTCGGAAATCTCGATCTGCAAAAGGGCAAGCAGGACGAACTGCTGCAGGTCTATCGCAAGGCTGTGATTTCCGGCTTTGCCGATGTCGAGAATGCGCTCGACGATATTCGCAAGACCGCGGAGCGGGAAAGGATTCAGCGCGACGTCGTGACAAGTTCTCAACGTGCTTTCGATATTTCAGAACAGCGACTGCGCGAAGGCACCGTCGACCTGGTCACCGTGCTGCAGACACAACAGACCCTCTACGCTGCCCAGGATTTGCTGGTTCAGGCGAGACTTGCTCACGTCCAGGCAATCGTCAGCCTCTATCAGGCGCTCGGTGGCGGTTGGCAGCCGAAACCTGTGGTAACCGCCGATGCACGGTGAGGTCCCGAAACAACTTCTGGCGAAGGCGCGCGGAAGCACCCGCCGCACGCTGGCGGTTGCGTTCATCCTCGTCGCTATTCTTGGCGCGCTTTACTATGTCTTCGGCGGTCCCGGCGCGCAGCAGCGCCGCACCGGTCGCTTTGCCGCCGAAGGCCCGATCCCCGTTCTGGCGAACACAGTCGCCCGTGCCGATGTCCCGGTTTTTCTCGACGCAGTCGGTACGATCAAAGCGCTCAACACCGTCACCATTCGTCCGCAGGTGGACGGCAGGCTGCTCAGCGTCAATTTCAAGGAAGGCGACGACGTAAAGAAAGGCGACGTGCTGGCGCGCATCGACCCTGTCATCTATCAGGCGCAGCTCGACCAGGCGGTCGCCAAGAAAGCGCAGGATGAGGCGCAGCTGGCCAATTCCAGGATCGATCTCGATCGCTACGAGAAACTTGCCACCACCGCGGCCATCAACAAACAGCAGGTCGACACGCAGCGAGCGTTGGTGGCGCAAAATGTCGCTCTGGTTCAAGCCGACCAGGCGGCGATCGACAATGCACGCGCGATGTTGGGTTACACGACGATCATCGCGCCGCTCGACGGCCGCACCGGCATCCGCATGGTCGACGAAGGAAATTACGTCCGCGCTGCCGATGCCACGTCCGCAGTCGTGGTGATTACCCAAGTGCGCCCCATTTCGGTGCTGTTCAACCTGCCGCAGCAGGAATTGCCTCAAGTGAATTCTGCCTTCGCCAAGGTCCCGCTCAGCGTTGAAGCGCTGCGCTCGGACACTGACGAAGTCATTGATCGCGGCGTGCTGAAGGTGGTGGACAACCAGGTGGACCAGACCACCGGGACCGTGAAGCTGAAAGCCGAATTCACAAACACCGACCTGCAGCTTTGGCCGGGGCAGTTCGTCAACATCCGCCTGCTAGTCGATACGCTCAAACAGGTTGTGGTGATTCCGACCGGCGCCGTGCAGCGTGGGCCTAACGGCACCTTCGTCTTTGTCGTCAAGGACGACAACACGGTGGCCATGCGTCCGATCGCGGTACAAAAGCAGGACGAAACCCAGACTGTCGTCAAAACCGGTCTCGAGGCGAACGAGCGGGTGGTAACCACCGGATTTGTACGCCTCACCGAAGGCAGCAAGGTTGCGGTCGGCACTGCCAACGCAACGCCGGCGCCGGCAGAGCGCGCGCCACCGCGTGATGGACAGAAGCGGCAACGACAGCGAGGCAGTAACGCGCCAGCGTCCACCGCACCGCAATGAGCGTATCGTCGCCATTTATTCAACGGCCTATCGCCACGTCGCTGCTTGGCGTCGCGGTGATGTTGGGCGGATTCCTCGGTTACTGGTGGCTGCCGGTTTCCGCGCTGCCGCAGGTTGATTTTCCGACCATCCAGGTCACCACGCAGCTGCCCGGCGCCAATCCTGACACCATCGCCGCGCTGGTCACAGCGCCGCTTGAGCGCCAGTTCGGGCAGATCCCGGCACTGCAGACCATGACCTCGTCGAGTTCATTCGGCATCAGCCAGGTCACGCTGCAGTTCGACCTTAATCGCGACATCGATGCCGCCGCACAGGATGTGCAGTCGGCGATCAATGCGGCTGCGTCCACGCTTCCGCGCACCCTTCCCTATCCGCCGCTTTACGCGAAGGTGAATCCGGCCGACTCGCCGATCATAACGCTCGCGCTGACGTCGCAGAGCATCGACCTGCGCGCGCTGAGCGATATGGCTGACACCATCATGGCCCCGCGGCTCTCCGAAGTAACCGGCGTCGGCCATGTTTCGGTGCAGGGCGGTATCCGTCCTGCGATCCGCATTCAGGTGGACCTTTCGCGGATCGCCGCCTATGGCATTGCCCTGGAAGATCTGCGCACGGCCATCGTCGGGGCCAACGTCGCCGGACCCAAAGGCTCGCTCGACGGCGCGCACCAGTCCTACACCATCTCAGCCAACGATCAGATCACCGCCGCTTCGGTTTACGGCGACATCGTTGTGGCCTTCCGCAACGGCGCACCGGTCAAGATCAGCGACCTTGCCGACGTGGTCGACGGACTGGAGAACAACAAGGTCGGCGCCTGGTATCGCGGTCAGCCGGCGATCGTGCTCGACGTCCAGCGGCAACCCGGCGCAAACGTCATCGAGACAGTCCAGCGGGTGCGAACGGAGTTGCCACGCCTGCGGCGCGCAATGCCGGCAGGCGCCAATCTGACGATCGTCAACGACCGCACCACGACGATCCGCGCTTCCATCCACGACGTTCAGTTCACGCTGGTGCTGAGCATCGCCCTCGTCGTGCTCGTGGTGTTGATATTCCTGCGCACGATCCGCGCGACCATCATCGCCGGCGTAGCGCTACCCCTGTCATTGATCGCGACTTTCGGCGTGATGTGGTTCTGCGGTTTCTCACTCGACAACCTGTCTCTCATGGCCCTCACGATAGGCACTGGCTTCGTGGTCGACGATGCCATCGTCATGATCGAGAACATCGTGCGTCACATGGAAGATGGCGAGGACCCGCTGCAGGCGGCCTTGCGCGGCGCAAAGGAGATCGGGTTCACGGTCATTTCGCTGACGATGTCGCTGGTTGCGGTCTTCATACCGCTGCTCTTTATGACCGGCCTCGTAGGCCGAATGTTCCGCGAATTCGCGTTGACCCTGACAATCGCCGTGGTGGCTTCGGCGATCGTTTCGCTGACGTTGACGCCGATGATGTGCGCCAAATTGCTGCGCCATGTCGACGAGAGCGCCAGCGTTGTCTCTCGTGGCGTCCTCACCGCCCGCTTTCAAGAATTGATCGATCGCACGGTCGAGATATACCAGCGAAGTCTTGAATGGGTGCTGCGCCATCAACGCGAAACCCTGCTGGTCACGCTCGCGACGCTGGCAGCGACCATTCTGCTTTATGTCGCCGTGCCGAAAGGATTTCTGCCGCTGCAGGACACCGGCCTCATCACCGCGGTGACCGAAGCCGGAACCGACGTCTCGTTCACCGAAATGCAGCGCCGTCAGCGCGTCGTCGAAGATGCGATCCGCGCCGACCCCGATGTCACCGGCGTTGTTTCCGTCATTGGCGTCAGCCCGATCAACGCCACGCCCAACACCGGCCGTCTCAGCATCACACTGAAGCCGCGAGACTCCCGCAAGGCACGGGTCGACGAGATCGTTCAGCGGCTCAAGCACGCGGTCGCCGGGGTTGCCGGCGTGACGGTGTATTTCCAGGCCACTCAGGACATACAGATTTCGACTCGCGTCAGCCGCGCACAGTACCAATACACATTGGTGGCCACCGATCGCGCCGAGGTGATCGAGTGGTCGGACAAACTGGTGCGCAGTCTGCGCGGAAATTCCGCTTTCAGCGAGGTTGCCTCGGAGGCCCAGGAAGGCGGGCCCCGCATGCAGATCGAAGTCGATCGCGAGCAGGCCGGTCGGCTCGGCGTATCGATGCAGAGCGTTACCGACACCCTCAACGATGCGTTCGGCCAGCGGCAGATTTCCACGATCTACGGGCAGGCCAACCAATACCGGGTCATTCTGGAAGCCCAGACACGATACCAGCAGGACCCGAACGCCTTATCGAAGCTCTATGTTACCGGCGCCAGCACATCGACAGGCACCGCGGCAACGGTCGGCAATACCGCTACTGGCACGACGAACACCAACACCACTGCAACACCCAATGCGGTGACGAGCACCAACCAGGTCCCCTTGTCCGCTTTTGCTCGCTTTATTCCGACATCAGCGCCGCTCGCCATCGCGCATCAAGAACAGTTTCCTTCCGTCACCATCAGCTTCGACCTGAACGAAGGCTACGCGCTGTCGGACGCGGTTGCGGTCATTCGTGCCGCGGAACAAAACATCGGCATGCCGTCCTCGGTCACCGGCAGCTATTCGGGCGATGCCGCCGAATTCGCCAAATCGCTGGCCGGCGAACCATGGCTGATCCTAGCGGCGACCATCGCGATCTACATCGTGCTTGGCGTGTTGTACGAAAGTTTCATTCATCCGCTCACGATTCTTTCCACGTTGCCTTCGGCAGGTGTCGGTGCGTTGCTGGCGCTGATGCTGCTCGGCTACGACCTATCGGTGATCGCGCTGATCGGCATCGTGCTGCTGATGGGCATCGTGAAAAAGAATGCGATCTTGATGATCGACTTCGCAATTGATGCCGAGCGACATCAAGGCCTTCCGCCCGAAGAGGCAATCGTGCAGGCGGCGCTGTTGCGCTTCCGTCCGATCATGATGACCACGCTTGCCGCATTGTTCGGCGCACTTCCATTGGCACTCGAAGCGGGCACCGGTTCGGAACTGCGCAACCCGCTTGGCGTCACCATCGTCGGCGGATTGCTGCTGTCCCAATTGCTGACGCTTTATACAACGCCGGTGATCTACCTTTACATGGAGCGCCTGCGCGCCCGCCTTGTCTCTGCCCCGCCGCCATCGACGCCGCGCCGGGTGGCCCGGAGCCGCCCGTGAACTTTTCTGCACCATTCATCCGGCGGCCGATCGGCACAACGCTGATGGCCATCGGGCTTTTTCTCGTGGGTGCGGTGGCTTACGCTTTTCTGCCGGTCGCCAGCCTGCCGAGTGTCGAATTTCCGACCATTAATGTGACTGCCACTCGCCCGGGTGCTGATCCCAACGTCATGGCGGCGACAGTTGCAGCGCCGATCGAGCGCCGCCTTGGAGAAATTTCGGGCGTCACCGAATTGACCTCCGTCACCTCGCTTGGTCAGTCGCGCATCACGATCCAGTTCGATCTAAACCGCAGCATCGAGGGTGCTGCGCGCGATGTGCAGGCCGCACTCAACGCAGCGCTGAGCGACCTGCCCACCGACTTGCCGACGTTGCCGACGTTCCGCAAAGCCAATTTTGCAGCGTCGCCGATTCTCATCCTGGCGCTCACGTCCAAGACGATGCACCCGAGCGCCATCTACGACGCCGCCGACAGCATAATCGCGCAGCGTCTGTCGCAAGTATCGGGCGTGGCCGATGTCACAGTCGCGGGTTCGGAGCAACCGGCCATTCGCGTCCGTGTCGATCCAACCCGCCTGTCTGCCATGGGCCTTTCCATGGAGGATGTGCGGACGGCAATTTCCAACTCGAATGCGGCCGGCCCGCTGGGCAGCTTCGACGGCGACAAGCGAGCCGTAACCATCGGCATCAACGATCAGCTGCGCGATGCGAGCGAATACGATCCGCTCGTCGTCAGTACCGTAAATGGCACCGTGATTCGGCTGTCGAGCATCGCAAGCGTCCGCCCGAGCGTGCGCAACAGCCGCGCGGCCGGCTGGTTCAACCGAGATCCCTCCGTCCTTCTCATCATTACCAAACAGGCCGATGCGAACGTCATCGATACCGTCGATCGCATTTACGAGCTGCTGCCGGAGCTTCGACAATGGGTGCCGGCAGGTCTGGAAATTTCGGTGTTGAGTGACCGCACGCAGACCATTCGCGCCAGCGTGCGCGACATGCAACTGACGCTCGCCGCCACCGTCGTGCTGGTGATGCTGGTGGTGTTCCTGTTTCTGCGTCGCGCGGCTCCGACCGCCGCTGCCGGCGTCACGGTGCCGCTGGCGCTTTCCGGTACCTGCGCCGCCATGTGGGCGGCCGGGTTCTCCATCGACAATCTGTCGCTGATGGCACTAGCGGTTAGCGTCGGCTTCGTTGTCGACGACGCCATCGTGATGATCGAAAACGCATTCCGCTACCTGGAGAAAGGCGCTTCGCCCTTGCGGGCCACGCTGCAGGGCGCAAAGCAGATCGGCTTCACTGTCGTGGCGATTTCCGTCTCGCTTATTGCCGCCTTTATCCCGCTCCTGTTCATGGGCGGCCTTGTCGGACGGCTGTTCCGCGAATTTTCCGTCACACTCGCTTTCGCAATCGCCATTTCCACGGTCGTATCGCTGTCGGTCACCCCGATGATTTGCGCCTATTTCGTGCGCCAGCCGCCGAGCCGCGATGCCACTTGGCTTGACCGATGGGTGGAGGGCCTGCTGTCACGCATGATCCGCTTCTACGACCGCACGCTGACATTCGCGCTCGATCATCGCGCCCTGATGCTCATCGTGTTCGTCGCAACGATCGTGCTCACGATCGGCCTCTACATAAAGATACCCAAGGGCTATTTCCCTCAGGATGATACCGGGCTGATCTTTGGCGGCACCGAAGCTTCGACGGACGTCTCCTACGAGGCCATGGTGGACTTGCAGCGCAAGGCGACGGAGGTCGTGCTCGCGGATCCTGCGGTTGCGGGCGTCGGGTCGTCAGTCGGTCCGTCGCCATTTTCGGCCTCGGTCAACCGCGGCCGCCTGTTCATCAGCCTCAAACCGCTCAACCAGCGGGGCAATATCAGCACGCTGCAGGTGGTGGCGCGGCTGCGGGCCAAACTGAATCAAGTTCCCGGCATCCGTACCTTCATGTTCCCTGCACAGGATCTGCGCGTTGGTGGGCGACAAAGCGATGCCCAGTATCAGTTCACGCTGTGGAGTGCGGATATCGAGGAGCTGCAAAAGTGGGTGCCCCGCGTTGTCGATCGCGTTAAGCGTTTGCCTGGCGTCGTGGACGTAACGACCGACCGCGAGCAAGGCGGGCTGCAGGCCAACATCACGATTGACCGCGAGGCAGCGTCACGTTTCGGCGTACGCGTGCAGGACATCGACAACGCACTCAACAACGCATTTTCGCAACGGCAGATTTCGACGATCTACGGTCCACGCAATCAATACCGGGTCATTCTCGAAGTGGACGCTGCATACCAGCGTGATCCGACCGACCTTGCCCATATCTACGTGCCGGGGAACGGCAACGCGCAGGTGCCTCTGTCGGCAGTGACGAAATATGAGCGGGGTATTGCGCCCCTGGTTGTCAATCATCAGGGTCAATTCCCCTCGGTCACGATCACGTACAACCTGGCGCCCAATGCGATGATCGAAGACGTGACGCGCGGGCTCGAACAGGCCGTTGCCGAAATGCACATACCCGACGTGGTCCGCGCCGACTTCTCCGGCGATGTGCAGGCCTATAAGCAGGCGGTCGGAGCACAACCCTTGCTTCTGCTGGCGGCACTGCTTGCGGTCTACATCGTGCTCGGGGTGCTGTACGAAAGCCTCGCGCACCCCTTGACCATCATTTCGACGCTGCCGTCGGCAGGCCTGGGAGCGCTGCTGGCGCTCGAGATCTCAGGCACCGAACTTTCGGTGATCGCGTTCATCGGAATTATTCTGCTGATCGGCATCGTGAAGAAGAACGGCATCATGATGGTCGATTTCGCGCTCGACGGTGAGCGGCGACTGGGATTGCCTCCTCAACGCGCGATCCATGACGCCTGCCTGGCGCGATTCCGGCCGATCCTCATGACGACAATGGCCGCGATGCTCGGTGCCTTACCGCTTGTCATTGCCATCGGTCCCGGTTCGGAGTTGCGGCGGCCGCTCGGCATCACCATTATCGGCGGTCTTCTGGTGTCGCAGGTGCTTACTCTGTACACCACACCAGTAATCTACCTGCTGCTCGACCGGTTACACCGCAGGCTGGGCGGCGCCAACATTTCCTTTATTCGCCGGCGTCCGCCGCCGCTGCAGCCGGCGGAATAATCAGACACCCAAATAGCGATGCTGCACATCGGTCGCTGCGGCGAGCTCCTGCGACGAGCCCTTCCACACCACGCGCCCGCGCTCGATCAAAAAGTGCCGGTCGGCAACGCGTATAAGTGCCCCGACATTTTTGTCGATCACCAGGATCGACAGCCCTGATTCTTTCAGCCGTGCAAGGCAGCGCCAGATCTCGGCGCGGACCAGCGGCGCGAGGCCCTCGGTCGCCTCGTCGAGGATAAGCAACCTCGGATTCGTCATGAGGGCCCGGGCGATCGCCAGCATCTGCTGTTCGCCGCCCGACAGTTGATTGCCCATGCTGGCGTCACGTTCCGCCAATCGCGGAAACAGCTCATACACGTTGTCCAGCGTCCAACCATCGCCATTCCGCGTCACGGCGGTTGCCTGCAAGTTCTCGCGGACGGAGAGATTCGGAAAAATCTGCCGGCCTTCCGGCACGAGACCAATGCCGCGTTGCGCCACCTTGTATGACGGCAGGCCACGTATCTCCTCGCCCAAGAAACGAACGGTCCCGGCGCGCGCCTGTGTAAGCCCCATGATCGAGCGCACGGTGGTCGTCTTGCCCATGCCGTTACGGCCCATGAGCGTGACCATCTCACCGGAGGCGATGGCAAACGAAACGCCGAACAGCACCTGACTGAGGCCATAGCAAGTCTCGATCCCTGTGACCTCAAGGACGCTGTCAGCCATGAACAGCCTCCTGCTCGCCAAGATAGGCGTCGCGCACCTGGGCATTGTTGCGGATGTCCTCGGGTTTTCCCGAGGCGATAACCCGCCCATAAACCAAAACTGTGATGCGATCGGCGAGCGCGAATACCGCTTCCATGTCGTGCTCGACGAGCAAAATGGTCAGCTCCTTCTTGAGGTCACGCAGCATTGACACCATGCGCGCTGACTCTTCAGGGCCAAGTCCCGCCATAGGCTCATCAAGCAGGAGCATGCGAGGTCGAGATGCGAGCGCCATTGCGAGCTCGAGCTGCCGATGCTCGCCGTGACTGAGAGCGGATGCGGGCAGATCGGCACGCGCACTCAAACCGACACGCGCCAGCGCCGCCCGTGCCGGGTCGCGTAGTTCCGGCTCGCGGCGAGCATTGCGCCAGAAGTGAAATGAATGACCGGCATGTGCCTGGACAGCCAGCGCGGCATTGTCGAGCACGCTCAGATCGAGGAACAGCGAGGTGATCTGAAATGAACGGGCGAGTCCCAGGAGACTTCGGGAGGGCATCGACACGCCGGTAATATCGCTACCAGCAAAATGGATCCGGCCTGAGTTGGGCAAAAGTTGCCCGCTGAGCTGTGCGATCAGTGTCGTTTTGCCGGCGCCATTCGGACCGATGACGGCATGCAATTCCCCCTCGGGAATGTTCAACGTCAGGTCATCGGTGGCCACGATGCCGCCGAAACGCTTTGCCAGGCCTTCAACCCGCAGCAATTCAGCCATGGCGCACCTTCCCGAGCAGACCGTCGATTCCGCCCCGCGCGAAGAGCACGACCAAAAGCAGCAGCGGCCCGAGGATGATCTGCCAGTATTCGGTGATGCCCGAGAGCACTTCCTCCAGCACGAGCAGCGCCACTGCACCGAACAATGGGCCGAAGGTGGAGCCCATTCCACCGAGCACAACCATGATGATGAGATCGCCTGAACGCGTCCAATACATCATTGCCGGGCTGACGAAATCGGTGTGATTGGCAAGCAGCGCCCCGGCAAGACCGCACAGCGTCCCGGCAATGACAAAACAGATGAGTTGATAGCGATAGGTTGGAAAGCCGATCGCGCGCATGCGCATATCATTCGATCGCGCACCCTGGATTGCCATTCCAAAACGGGAGTTGACGATGCGCCACACCAGGAAAATGGCGGCACACAGCAAAACAAGGCAGATGTAATAGAACTGCACCTTGTTCGAGAGATTGATCGGCGCAATGAACTGGCTGCGCTTCTGGATCGTCAGGCCGTCATCACCGCCATAGCGGGCAAGCCCGGCAACAATGTAATAGGCCATCTGCGCAAAGGCCAAAGTGATCATGATAAAATAGATCCCGCGTGTGCGCAGGCTGAGCGCCCCGATCACGAATGCGAAAAACGCGGACACTAAAAGCGCGACGGGCCATTGCACAAAGCCTGACGTGATCCCTTCGAAGGCAAGAATCCCGACGGCATAGCCACCGATGCCAAGGTAGGCGGCGTGACCGAAACTCATCATCCCGCCATAGCCGAGGATCAGATTGAGGCTCACCGCCGCAAGCGCCAGGATTACAATGCGCGTAAACAGCGTGAGCAAGAAGCGGCTGCCGGTAAGTTCGACGTAGAGCGGCAGAAGCACGAGCGCGAGCAGCAGCAAAAGACCAACGACAGTGCGCAGATTGAGCGTCGGGATCATTTGCTGTTCGCCGGAAACAGGCCCTCGGGGCGAATGACCAGCACGATCGCCATCAGCAGATAGATCAGCATGGACGACAGCGCCGGCGCTGCCGTCGCCGCCGTTTCCTTGCTGAACGTAAGCCGCAGCAAATCGGTGAAATATGCGCGGCCCAGCGTGTCGATGAACCCAACAAGAATGGCTGCGACGAAAGCGCCACGAATCGAGCCCATGCCGCCAATGACGGTGATGACGAAAGCGAGGATGAGGATGTTCTCACCCATGCCGATCTGAACCGTCAAAATTGGCGCCTGCATCAGCCCCGCGAGCCCCGCCAGCGCGGCACCGAGACCAAACACGAGCGTGAACAGCAGCTTGATGTTCACTCCGAGCGCGCCGACCATCTCACGATTAGATGCCCCGGCGCGGATCAACATGCCAAGGCGCGTGCGCATGACGAGAAAATAGAGAAAGGCCGCGACACCCAGCGACACCACGATGATCGAGAGTTTGTAGGCTGAATAATCGACGTTTGGCAGAACCCGAACCGACGTATTTAGCCACGACGGCAAAGGCAAACTCATGCCGCCGGCCCCCCAGATCAACCGCACCAGCTCGTCGAAGAACAAGATCAGACCGAAGGTCGCGAGCACATGATCGAGATGATCTCGGCCATATAGTCTGCGCATGACGATGACTTCTACCGCCATGCCGACCAGCAGCGTTGCGCCAAGCGCCAGGACGGCGCCGAACACGAAGCTGCCGGTCCATGCCGCGAAGGTCGCGGCAAAATAGGCGCCGAGCATGTAGAGCGAGCCGTGCGCAAGATTGACCAGGTCCATGATGCCGAGGACCAAAGTCAAACCAGCAGCGAGCAGGAACAGCAGGAGGCCGAACTGCAGACCGTTCAGGCATTGTTCGATAAACAGCGTCATGGTGGGCGCCGATCGCTATGCGGATAAGCAAACGGCGGCGGCACCATTGCGCCACCGCCGTCATAATCAGCGGTTGATCATTTCATGCTGCACTGAGTGACGAAGCGATCCTGGTTGTCTTCCACGATCGTCGCGACGGTCTTGAGAACGAAGTTGCCGTCCGCATCCTTCACCGCCTCTTGCAGATAGAAATTCTGGATCGGCATATGGTTGGTGTTGAAGCGGAAATTCCCCCGCACCGATTTGAAATCGGCCTTCTCCAACGCCTTCTGCACGGCAGCTTTGTCAGAAAGGTTCCCCTTGGTCGCGGCGACTGCCGACGCGATCAGGTTCGCGGCGTCATAGGTTTGCGCACCGTAAAAGGACGGCCGCAGCCCCGGATACTTCTTGAGATAGTCGGCGACGAACTTTTTGTTGGCTTCGTTCGGGAGGTCGTTCACCCACTGCTGCGCACCGGGCACGCCGAGCGCGAGATCTTTCTGCAACGGAAGCGAGAGTTCGTCGATCGTGAACGCCGTATAAAGCGGAATCTGACCCTTGAGGCCCGACTGAGCGTACTGACTCAAAAATTGCACGCCCGCCTTGCCCGGATAGAAAACAAAGATGGCATCCGGCTTTTCCGCCTTTGCTTTCGCAAGTTCCGCGGAGAAGTCGAGTTGATCAGGCCATTTGGTCAGTTCCTGCCCGACGATCTTGCCTTTGAACGTGGACGCCACGCCACCGAGCATGTCCTTGCCGGCGGCATAGTTCGGTCCGATCAGAAAGGCCGTTTTCACGTCTTTCTGATTCATGTAGTGGCCCATCGCCTGGGGCGTTTGGTCGTTCTGCCATGATGTCGAGAAGATAAACGGCGAGCACTGCTCACCCGCAATTTGATGCGGGCCGGCATTCGACGTGATCAGGAAGGTCTTGGAATCGACCGCCGACTTCATCGAAGCCAGCAGCACGTTCGACCAGATGTACCCGACGATGAAATCGACCTTGTCGGATTCGATCAACTTGTCGGTCTTCTGCTTGCCGACCTCCGGCTTGAAGGTGTCATCTTCGTATACGACCTCGACCGGAAGGCCACCCATCTTGCGGCCCATATGATCGAGCGCCAGCTCGAACGAATTGCGCATGTCGTTGCCGATGACGGCAACAGGTCCGCTGAAGGTGCTGACGAAGCCGATTTTGATCGATTTGTTCTGGGCCACCGCCGGACCCGCCGCAAGCAGCGCGGCCGCGCTTGCAGCTAACAAGACTTTCCGCATGATAGTTTCCTCCCAGGGGCCTTTTCCGGCCATTGTATGCAGGCCGCTAATCTACCGGGACCTGCGCCCAAAGGTCCACCGCCGTCAGCGACGCAGTGTTGCGTCTTGCTGAAAAGGCCAGCAAATCCGGCTTGTTGGCCATGCACCCGTGGCCATTGACCGCTGCGCCGGCCGACCGGCAGTGTAGTTCGCAAGACGACTGTGCGGGTTCTCCGGGGAAATCGACCTTTGTCCAAGGCAATCGAAAAAACTTACGACGGCATCATCATCGGCGCCGGGCATCACGGGCTGATCCTCGGCAGCTATCTGGCACGCGCCGGCCTCGACATCCTGCTGGTCGATCGTCGACTGACCTATGGCGGCGGATTGTGCACGCGCGAAGTCACGTTGCCGGGCTTCTACCATAATCTGCACTCGATCAATCATTTCCACATCAGCGAAACACCCTGGTTCAAGGATCTGAATCTGGACGAGCGCGTCACCTATGTCACGCCTCGCTATGAGTTCGGCCAGGCTCATCACGATGGATCTGCGCTCGTGCTGGGCCGCGATCTCGAAGAGTCGATCGCCAACATCGCCCGTTTCTCGAAAAAGGATGCGGCGACCTTCCGCGAATGGAATCGCAAGGCTGAAAAAATCACCGCACAGATTTTCTTGCCGGAGCGCTATGCCGAGCCCCTGTCAAAAGCCGAGCGTGAATCGCTGTTGTCACGCACGGCATTAGGGCGCGAGTTTCTCGAAGTCTCAGATCGCCAGCCGCTCGATGTCGTACGCGAATTGTTCGAGAACGAACATGTACGACTTTTGTTTCTGTTCAAGGTCTCGCTGTTCGGCACCTGGCTGGTGGACACGCTTTCAAAGAGTTCACCGATGGGCTCGGTGATTCGCGCCTTCGATCTGGACAGCGGCTACCAACTCTGTGAGGGCGGCTCTTTCAACCTGGCGCGCGGATTGATGGAAACCTTCATTGCTGCCGGAGGTTCTTTCCAGCCACAGGTCAATATCAGCCGCATCGTCATCGAGAACGGCCGGGCCACCGGCATAGAGTTGGCTGACGGCCGCACTGTGCGCGCGAAACAGTTTGTCGCCTCCACGCTCGACGTGCATCAGACATTCGAGAACCTGATCGGGCGCGAGCAATTGCCCGCCGCATTTCTCAACAAGCTCGACGCCTTTCAGTACACGGCATGGAGCCTGTTTGGACTGCATCTCGCGCTTGATGAAAGCCCGAGGTTTGCAGCTGAAAAGTTCGACCCCAACATCAACCGTACGCTCAAATGGAGCATCGGTGCGGAAACCATGGAGGACCTCTTCTCGGCGCACCAGGATGTCCAAGCCGGACGTGTTCCCAAGCTTGTGCAATTTGGGTCCGGGCCATTGAGCCTGCTGGATCCGACGCAGGCGCCTCCGGGCAAACATACGACGTATTGCTGGCACGTGATGCCGCTCAACCCCGATCTTGGCGGCCAGTCCTACGAATCGTTCAAGGAAGAATTTTCCGACAAGATCATCGAGTGCTTTGCCCGCTACTGCCCGAACATGACCAGTAAAAATATCCTCGGGCGATACGTCTATACCGGCCGCGAGTATGTTCAGGAGATGATCAACATGCGCGGCGGCGACATCTTCATGGGTGCCTTCAACGCCGAACAGGTAATGTACAATCATTTCGGCTATCGCTCGCCGATCCCCAACTTGTACAACTCCGGCTCTGCCGGCCATCCCGGCGGCGCGATTTCCGGCGGCGCTGGCTATATCAGCGCTGACCTGATCGCGCGCGACCTCGGTATCAAACCTTGGTGGACGCCGTGGGATGCCCGCGCATCGCTCGAGTCTTTGCCTCGATTAGAGCGAGGTGCAGCATGATTCCGCTTTCGCGTCGTCGCAATGCCTGATCCAGACAACATCGTCTTTCCCGGTCTCAAGGATCGCGTCGTCATCATAACCGGCGCCGGACAGGGCA
The DNA here is from genome assembly GCA_963831515.1 of uncultured Alphaproteobacteria bacterium. GTDB lineage: Bacteria > Pseudomonadota > Alphaproteobacteria > Rhizobiales > Xanthobacteraceae > Pseudolabrys. Next base: position 211,198 of record CAWHQL010000026.1, read on the forward strand.
TTGGCCGCGTTCTGGCAAAATCATTCGCCTCGGCCGGTGCACGAGCCGTCATCGCCGAACTCAATGAAAAGAAAGCCGCCGCGGTTTCCGAGGAAATCCTGAAAGCCGGCGGCCAGGCGCTTGCGGTCACGACCGACGTCGCCGATCCCGCCTCAATCGAACAGATGGTCGAGCTGGTTGAAGACGAATACGACCGCATCGATGTTCTGATCAACAATGCAGGCATCTTCTCGACACTGGAGATGCGTCCTTTCGATCAAATTCCACTGGACGAGTGGGAACGCGTCCTTCGCGTCAACCTGACTGGGCCATTTCTTTGTGCACGGGCAGTTCTTCCGGCAATGCGGCGAGCGAAATGGGGGCGCATCATCAATGTTGGGTCCGGCGCTGTGCGCCTCGGACGACCAAACTATCTGCACTACATTGCCTGCAAGGCCGCGCTGGCGGGGATGAGCCTGTCGATGGCCCGCGAGCTTGGCGCCGAAGGCATCACCGTGAACGCCATATTGCCGGGCGCGACCTTCACCGAGATCGAGCGCAAGACCGTGACGCCGGCACAGAAGGAGCGCATTATTGCGATGCAATGCGTCCCGCGCGCTGAGGTTCCGGAGGATCTTGTGGGAGCCGTGCTGTTCCTGGCGTCCGAGGCGTCTGCCTTCGTCACCGGCCAAAGTATCAATCTGGATGGCGGTGTGACCGGATCATGAGTGCCACTCCTACTGTTGCCGTTGTCGCGCCGGGCAATATGGGCGCCGGCGTCGGACGCCGGCTCACCGAAAACAAAGTGACGGTACTGACTTCGCTTTCCGGTCGCAGCGAAGAAAGCGCAAAGCGAGCGCGTGAGGCTGGCATGCAGCCGGTCGAGGACCGCACGCTGGCTGAAGCCGATTTTTTCCTCTCGATCATCCCGCCCGGTGATGCGCTTGGTCTCGCCAAGCGGCTTGCGCCCGTGCTGACTGCGGCCAACAAAAAACCGCTGTACGTCGACTGCAATGCGGTTAGCCCGCCGACCGTTCAGAAAATCGCAGACGAGATTGCCGCGACCGGTTGTCCGTTTGTTGGCGCAGGCATCATTGGCCCGCCGCCGAAACCGGGATCGACCAACACAAAGATTTACGCATCCGGCCCCGCTGCCGCCGACCTCGCCAAACTCAACGATTACGGGTTGATCGTGCGCGTGCTCGATGGACCAGTGACTGCGGCATCGGCGCTCAAGATGTCGTACGCGGGCATCACCAAAGGCTTTACCGCACTCGGCACGGCCATGATGCTTGCCGCGACCAGAGGGGGTTCGGCCGACGCGCTCAGGGCGGAGCTTGCCGAAAGCCGACCTGACCTGTTGCGCTACCTTTCGAACCAGGTTCCATCGATGTATTCCAAGGCGTATCGCTGGGTCGCCGAGCTTGACGAAATCGCCGCCTTTGTCGGCGACGAGCGCGCCGAACATGAAATGCTCGCTGCGGCTGCTCGACTTTACGAGCGTATCGCCGACGATTTCGACAAGGAGAAGAAAGAAATCGGCGTGCTCGACCGGTTTCTCAACAAGCCATGACTGCCGACACTCCGATCCTCGTTGATGTGCGTCCCGGTTATCGGATCATTACCCTGAACCGGCCCGACAAGCTCAACGCTTTCAACGAGGCGATGCATCTCGCTCTGCGAAAGGCGATAGACGACGCTGAAGCCGATGAAAGCTGCCGTGCCCTGATGATAACGGGCGCGGGTCGCGGCTTCTGTACAGGTCAGGATTTGAGCGATCGGCTTGCGAAGCCGGGTGAGTCCGTCGTGCTCGGTGGCGCCCAGGAAGCTTACTACAATCCACTCGTGCGCCGCCTGCGGAGCCTCCCCTTTCCTGTTATCGCAGCCGTGAACGGTGTTGCCGCTGGCGCCGGTTGCAACATCGCGCTCGCCTGCGACATCGTCATCGCCAGTCTGAAAGCGAAATTCATTCAATCCTTTGCGCGCGTCGGACTGATCCCTGATTCCGGCGGCACGTGGGTTTTGCCGCGTCTTGTCGGAGATGCGCGTGCACGCGGACTGGCTTTGCTGGCGCAGGATTTGCCAGCCGACAAAGCGGCGGACTGGGGCTTGATCTGGCGTGCGGTAGAAGACGAAGTTCTCATGTACGAAGCGACCAGAATCTGCGAGCACTTTGCGATAGCGCCGACGCAAGGTCTGGCGCTGATCAAACAGGCTCTGAATGCGTCGGCCATGAATTCGCTCGATGCGCAACTCGATCTCGAGCGCGATCTTCAGCGCGCGGCCAGCACGACACCCGACTACGTGGAGGGCGTTCGTGCGTTCATGGAGAAGCGCAAAGCCAACTTTTCCGGACGCAAGAAATGAGCGGGCCGAAAACCAAGGAGCCGTTGCGCGTGGGCATCGCCGGTCTCGGCGCGGTCGGTCTCGAAGTTGCGAGACGCCTGATTGCCGGAGTACCGGGCCTTAAGCTGACCGCGGTCGCCGTTCGCGACGCCGAGAAAGCTCGCCGCGCGCTGCCTCAAGTCGGCGAAAGCATTGCTGTCCGCAAGATGTCGGAACTGGCAAATGACTGCGATATCGTCGTCGAATGTCTGCCGCCCGCGCTGTTTCGCGATGTCGCCCTGTCGGCGATCGACAAAGGCCGCATCCTCATGCCGCTCTCGGTCGCGCAACTGCTGGAGAATGTCGACCTGATCGAGCGTGCCAAACAAAAGGGAGCACGCATTCTGGTGCCCACCGGCGCCCTGATCGGCCTCGACGCCGTTCGCGCGGCAGCTGAAGGCACCATTCACTCGGTCAAGATGGTGACACGCAAGCCGCCAGCCGGCCTTGAGGGCGCGCCTTACCTCCGCGAAAAAGGAATCTCCGTGAGCGGCTTGAAAGAGCCGCTGAAAGTGTTCGATGGCAGCGCGCGAGAGGGAGCTCGTGGATTCCCTGCCAACGTCAACGTGGCGGCTGCGCTGAGTCTCGCCGGTATTGGGCCTGATCGCACTCAACTCGAGATCTGGGCCGATCCGAACGTCACCAGAAATACCCACACGATTTCGGTCGATGCCGATACCGCACGGTTCACAATGACGATTGAAAATATCCCCTCGGAAAATCCGCGTACGGGCAAAAGCGTGGCACCCTCGACCGTCGCCGCGCTGCGTGCACTCGTATCCGAGCTGAAAGTGGGAACCTGACGGACTCAGACGCGCAGAAAAATCTTGTTGCGGTACAGGTAACCGGCGAGCGCGATGGCGAGAGCAAGCCCCAGCAAATGGGCAACAAAGACGCCCATGCCGGGGGTGACGCTTTGGTCGAACCAGACTTTCACGTCGCCGCCCACGAAGCGCAGGGCAAATGGTTCGAAGCCCGTAATTCCGTTGATGAAATAGATCGCAATGGCGTTGGCACCGATCCATACGAAGATGGTGGCCCACAACTTCCATCCCCAGACATCAATGGCCTGATGCATGACACCGAGCAGGATCGCACTGTAACCGCCGGCGACCAGCACAAATGACGATGTCCAGATCTCCTTCACGATTGGAAAATGAAGGCTCCAAAGATAACCGGCAGCAACCATCGCAGCGCCACCGCCTATCAACCAAAGCGACTTCTGTGTTGCGGTGGCGCGATCGTCTTTGAGCAGCAACCCGGCAAATACGCCGAGCAAGCAGGTCCCAATTGCCGGCAGCGTGCTGAGCAGGCCCTCAGGATCGCGGGTTGTGTCCCACAGTCTCCCAGGCAGATAATTTGCATCGATCCAATTGGCGAGATTTGCATCGGGATCGAACGACCCGGCACCCACGCCCGGTACCGGTACGAATGTCATGAGAGCCCAGTAGCCGCCAAGCAGCGCGACCAGTGCAGCCGTCAATCCGCGCCAATCGAAATTCATAAACAGGATTGACGCAAACAGATAACAGATGGCTATGCGTTGAAGGACGCCGACAAAGCGCAAATCGCTCGAGGGCTGACTGAATCCGCCGTAAAAAACCAACCCCAATGCGTAGAGCAGCAGAGCCCGACGCAAGACATGCAGGTGCGCGCGGGCCTTTCCTTCTTTTTCGACAAGCCTAGGCAATGCCAACACGATCGACACGCCGGTGACAAAAATAAAAAGCGGAAAAATCAGGTCGTAAAAGCGGAACCCTACCCACTCCGCGTGGTTCATCTGCCCGCCGAGAAAGCTGCCCACCGAGTTGAGCGCCGGGCCCTTGTTGCGCAGCATCCGGTCGAGCGTCCAGATCGCTCCGTCGGCGCCGATGATCCAGAAAATGCTGAACCCGCGCAGCGCGTCGACTGATACGACACGGCGAGGCTGCAGGGCAAACAGCGCATCTACATAGCGCATCGGGAGCCGGTAACGGTGGCTGGCATCTGCGAAGGAAACGGACCCGCACGAAAAAGGTTTCGATAAAGGTCCGCGCAGACAGCGGTATTATCCGGCAACAACGCTTCTATAAAATGAACTTATCGTGACGGCGCGGCCCGAACGCGTGGCCGCGACGTCGGCGATTGCAGGATGCGATAAAGATCTAGTGGGCTGCCGCCACCATCGGTGTGTCGCATCGGCCAACAGGCTCCTGGACACGAAAATAGTTCCGACCGACGAAGGATCGATCATAGTGATCCCACGACGTCTTATGATCGAGTGCCTGAATACCGGCAAGCGTTACTGCAAACACAGAGCTTTCCATGTCGCGCTGTTGCGCATCCAGATTTTGCGGCAACCGTGAACTGGCATAGTCCACGTAATAGACCTTGCGCACACAGGAAAAATTGCTGACCGCGTCGAGCGCCGCCTTTGCAGTCATCAGATGGTCGGTATGGTCGTTCGGATTGATCCGTGTATCGGTTTCCGCGACATTGACTTGAACTAACCCGGCCCGCCCGCGCTCGTAGACGATGATCGCGCGCACCGTGGCGACCAGATCTTCCCACCCGTGGTAGGTGGCCGAACCGTCGACCGCGCGCAGGATATCGTTCTCACCGCTCGCCAGACGCTTCAGCGATTGAAAGCCGGTCTCGGGATAGCCTGCACCGGACGCGTTGCCATCCGGAACACGAAGGAAATATCCCACGGTGTTGCGATAGCTGACGCGATACACCGAGTGCCCATTGAACATCATCGGCGCGGCAACACGCTCACCCGGTATCGCGTCCGCATCGGCCATGAACCGGATAGCGGCTTCCGCGCCGTTCTCGCGCGCCAGATAGAACGGATGCTTGCGCCCGCCCAAACCGGTGCCCAGCCCGGCGTCGCCCGCGGTCAAATGCACGAACACGGTCTTGGCTGCCCCGCCGATTACGTCCTGAAAGGCGGAGGGATTCATGAACAACTGCCAGTCGTCCTCGTGCGCGGCAAAATAGAATGACACCTTGCTCGGCCGCTTGGCCTCGTCGGCCAGCGTCGGGGCGGCCGCCATTACGGCGCCGGCCAGACAGGCGGCTGCAACGACTCTCATTTTATTTGGCATCCTCATCCCCCCAGCACAGGCGCGTTTGTTTTGCCAAATAGGATAGGAAAGTGCCGTCCGCAATGAAAGGAGCGGAATACCGCACTGTTAATAGCTTTTGGGCCTAGTCGTTTGACAATCCAAGGGCCCGGTTTATCGTTTGTGTACAAATAATTAGCTCCCCGCCCCGAGGCGTTCGCCGCATGAAACCCGCGCCCTTCGTTCACCATGTGCCGAAGACGCTCGATGAGGCGCTGAAGACGCTGGCCGAGGTGGCACCGAAAGATGGCCGTGTTCTGGCGGGCGGGCAAAGCCTCGTCCCCATCATGGCGTTTCGCCTCGCAAAACCGGCGCACCTTGTGGACATCAACGGCGTCGCCGGGCTCGACAAGCTTGCGAGCGATGGGAAAACGCTTTCGATTGGCGCCTGCGTGCGCCACGCCGCCTTCCACAAACCCGTGATCGCCAATCCGCTCGGACAGTTGCTCACTGTCGTTGCGCGTCATATCGCGCACTATCCGATCCGCATGCGTGGGACTTTCTGCGGAAGTCTCGCGCACGCCGATCCCTCGTCGGAATGGTGCCTGGTCGCAGCGACGCTCGATGCCACGCTCGTTGCACGAAGCGTGCGCGGCTCCCGTACCATCGCGGCGAGCGATTTTTTCGCCGGCATCATGTCCACGACACTGGCGGAAGACGAATTGCTCGCGGAGGTGAAACTGCCCCTGCTTTCAAACGACACCAAGTTTGGCTTCAACGAATTCAGTCGTCGCGCCGGCGATTTCGCCATGGCGGCATCGCTCGCGACCTACCGCCTGCAAGACGGCAAGATCCGCGATGCGCACGTCGGTGTCGGGGGCGCTGAGTCCTTTCCGCGGCGCATTCCGGAGGCGGAAGCTGCACTGAACGGCAGCGGCGCAACCGATGCTGCGTTTCGCGCTGCCGCGGACGCAGCTGCCAAGGCGATCGATCCGCTCGAGGATCATCAGACCGATGCCGAGTATCGGCGCGACCTTGTGCGCGCCGTTGTCCGACGTGCTTTGGAGCAGAGCGTCTCGTGAGTGCGCATGGCACCCGCGGCTCCGGAATGACCTGGGTCGGACGCGCCATCCGTCGCCTCGAAGACCCCGCGCTCATTACCGGCCAGGGACGATTCACCGCAGACCTTCCTGCCGCGCATTGGGTGCGTTTTGTGCGTAGCCCTGTTGCCGCGGGGAAACTTGCCAACATCCACACTCCGGACGGAGCGATGGTAATAACTGCGGCTGATCTCACTGGTGTGAAGAAGATCACGCCAATGCTGCACAAGTTTTCATATAAGCCTGTCGGTCAGCCACCGCTTGCCGACGGCGTCGTTCGCTTTACCGGCGAGCTTGTTGCCGCGGTCGTGGCGCCGACAGCGGCAGAGGCGGAAGATATTGCGGAGCACGTCGAGCTATCAATTGACGAAACGGCGGCAGTCAGCGACGCACGTGCCGCGCTCATATCCGGCGCGCCGCAGATCCACCCCGAAGCACCTGGCAACGTTATTCTCGAAGGAAAGGTGAAAACGCCGGACTTCGACGCTGCATGGGGTGCGGCGGACAAGATCGTCACGATGGAAGTACGGTCGCATCGCCAGAACGCAACACCGATGGAGGCTCGGGGCGCCCATGCCGCTTATGATGCGGCAACCGGGCGCGTCACTCTCACCTGCACGACTCAGATGCCTCATCTGACACGCACTGCAATTTGCGACGTGGTTGGCTTTCCCGAATCCGATCTGCGCGTGATCGCGCCCGATGTCGGCGGCGGCTTCGGACAGAAGATGTCGCTGGCGAGCGAATATGTCGTACTCGTGTGGTTGGCGAGAAAGCTGAAGAGCTCGGTGAGCTGGATCGAGGATCGCCGCGAGAATCTCATCGCCGGCTTTCACTCGCGTGACCAGTACATCACGCTCGAAGGCGCTTTTGACAAAAATGCCCGACTGCTCGCGCTGAAGGCCGACATTGTCGCAAACGTCGGGGCGTATTCCTGCTTTCCCACCACTTGCGGCGTCGAACCGTTGATGGCGATGGCCGAAATGCCCGGGCCGTACGACGTTCAGCAATACCAGTGCCTCGCGCGCGGCGTCACGACCAATACCTGCACAATGGCGCCATACCGCGGTGTCTCACGCCCGGTGATCACATTTACAATCGAGCGATTAATGGACAAGGCCGCGCGTGCGTTCGGCATTGATCCGATCGACATCAGGCGTCGAAACCTGATCGACAGATTTCCCTACAAATCGGCGATGGGTCTGGAATACGACGAGGGTACCTACAAAGAGACGCTGGAAATGGCGGTCAAGGCGATCGACGTGCCAGCCTTCCGCAAGCGTCAGAGCGATGCGCGCGCCAAAGGCCGTTACCTCGGGATCGGCTTTGCGACTTTCTCAGAACGCACCGGCTATGGCAGCCCGGCATTCGCGGCCCGCGGGATGGAAATTACGCCCGGATGGGAGACTGTCATTGTTTCCGTTGATCCATCCGGCTTCGTCGAAGCTCGCATCGGGTCATCGCCGCACGGCCAGGGCTTGCGCACCACGCTTGCTCAGATCATCGCAGACGAGCTTGGTATCGTGCCTGCCATGATCAAGGTGGTGCATGGCGACACCGATCGCGCGCCTTACGGATGGGGCACGTTCGCCAGCCGGTCCTTGGTGATTTCCGGAGGGGCCTCGCTGATCGCCGCACGAAAAGTCCGCGCCAAGCTACTCAAGATAGCGAGCCACCTGCTCGAGGCCGCATCTGACGACATCGTGCTTGCTGACGGAATGGCCAAAGTCGCCGGAACAGACCGGACAATTCCGATCGCAAAGCTTGCGCGCGAGGCCTACACGCAGACGCATCGATTCAAGGGCGAGATTGAGCCTGGCATCTCCGAGACGGGCCACTACGATCCCCCGGGCACTTTTTCCAACGCCTGTCATGTCGCAATCGTCGACGTCGACGTGGAAACCGGGCATGTGCGGGTCGAGAAGTTCCTGGTGGCGGAAGATGCAGGCCGGATCATCAATCCCATGATCGCGGACGGCCAGGTGCATGGCGGCATCGCGCAGGGAATCGGCAACGCGTTGCTCGAGGAAATCATCTACGACGAAACCGGCGGTATTCTTACCGCGACGCTGGCCGACTATCTGCCGCCGACCGCGCGCGAAATTCCGGAAATCGAACTTCATCACATCGAAACACCGAGCGCGAATTCGATCACTCAAGCGAAGGGACTGGGAGAAGGCGGGACGATCGGTGCCCCAGCGGCGGTGGTCAACGCGATCAATGATGCGCTTTCGCCGTTCGGAGTGGAAATCAACGAGATACCGGCAACTCCCCAGCGCATACGCGCTGCTTTGCGCAAAGCTGAGAAGACTGCATGAGCAAGAAAACCGCGATCACGGTCAATATCAACGGCCGCGATCACGCGATCGCCGTCGAACCGCGACGCACGCTGGCCGATGCCATCCGTGAAGATTGCGGACAGACCGGAACCCATCTCGGTTGCGAGCATGGTGTCTGCGGCGCCTGCACGGTCATTGTCGATGGCGAACCTATGCGCTCTTGCCTGATGTTCGCCGTGCAGGCCGACGGCAGGAAGATCCGTACCGTCGAGGGCCTGGCGGACGGCGACAAGCTGCATCCGATGCAGCAGGCCTTCATGGATCATCACGCGCTGCAATGTGGTTTCTGTACGCCCGGATTTTTGATGCTGGCAGTCGGGGTTCTGGAGCGCCATCCAGATATCAACGACGAAGACCTTCTCGACGTGCTCTCGTCCAACCTTTGCCGTTGCACCGGCTACCAGAACATCATCAAGGCGGTCCGTGCGGCAGCGATTGAGATGCGAAAAGGATGAGCGCCATCGCTCATGTCCGATAAACGGAAATTCATTGGCCGTTCGGTGCCGCGTCTGGAAGACCGGCCGCTGCTGCTGGGTCTTGGCCGCTACGCCGCCGATATTTCATTCCCCGGGCAGTTATGCATGCGCGTCGTCCGCTCAGACGTCGCGCACGGGAAAATAACTTCGATCGACGCCGAACCCGCGCTGAGCGCTGCCCGGCGTCCACGCCGTGTGGACGCATGCAGACGTGGCCGAAATCCCGCACATTCCGTTTCGATTGACCGGCCTGAAACCGCTGGAGCCCTACCAGCAGCCGATCCTGGCAAAGGATGTCGTGCGCTACGTCGGCGAGCCAGTCGCAGCTATCTTTGCTGAGGACCCGTACCTCGCCGAAGACGCTGCAGACCTGGTGACGCTCTCGATCGAGGCGCGTCCGGCGACCATGTCGGCAAGCGAGCCGCCGGGCCAGTATGACCAAGGCCTGACGACAGAACCGGGCGTCGTGCAAAAATCATACGGCGATGTCGACGCCGTATTCCGCAATGCGTCTGCGATCGTTTCGCTTGAACTTTCGATCGGTCGGCACTCCGGCGTCCCGATCGAGACGCGTGGAGCCGTCGCACGATATGACGAGACACGCGATGTGCTCGAGTTGCATGGCGCCGCAAAGGTACCGCATTGGAATCGCGACACGATCGCAAGGATGTTGAAACGGACTCCAGAGTCCGTTCAGCTTTATGAGGGCCACGTAGGCGGCGGATTCGGCATCCGGGGTGAGCTCTATCCCGAAGATATTCTGGTCTGCGCCGCAGCGCTGAAATTTCGCCGCCCAATCAAATGGATTGAGGATCGCCGCGAGCATCTGACCGCGGCCAATCATTCGCGCGATCAGAATCACCGCGTCCGTGCCGCGATTGACGCACAGGGTCGCATTCTCGGGATCGAAGACGAATTCTTCCACGATAACGGCGCCTATATGCGCACGCACGCGGCGACGGTTCCCGACCTTGCCGCCGCGATGCTACCGGGCCCCTATCGGGTACCGGCTTATCGCGCGGTCGGGCACATTCGCCTGACTAACAAGACACCTTGCGGCACCTACCGCGCGCCGGGCCGCTACGAATCGACGTTCGTGCGTGAACGTCTGCTGGATGCAATCGCTGCCAAGGTCGGGATCGACCGCGTTGAAGTCCGCAGACGTAACCTCATCGGCAAAAGCGCAATGCCCTATGCGCTCGGCCTCGACACGCTCGGTACGAAAATCGTCTACGATTCCGGTGACTATGCGCTTCTGCTCGACAAGGCGCTGAAAGCCGCACGCTGGGACGAGCTTCAGGAGCAGCTTCGCGAACGCCGCAAGAACGGCGAGAAGGTCGGAGCCGGCGTCGCCATGTTCGTCGAGAAAAGTGGACTTGGCCCGTTCGATACGGTTCGGATCGGAGTGATGCCGGACGGTACGCTTGAGGTGGTTACCGGCGTCGCCTCCATCGGTCAGGGTGTGGAGACGGTCATCGCGCAGATCTGCGCCGACACTGTCGGCATCGACTATACGAACATCCGTGTGATTCACGGCCAGACCGACAGAATCGCGCGCGGCATGGGCGCGTTTGCCTCACGCGTGACGGTGATGTGCGGCGAGGCCTCGCGACTCGCCGCGACAGGACTGCGTGCTCGTGCGCTGAGCGCTGCTGCAGAACTGATGCAGGCGCGAGCGGAAACGCTGGACATCGTCGATGGAGTAATCGTTCGGACCGACGCGCCGGGTCCGTCGATGCGGTTGGCGGATCTCGCGCGCGCTTTGCCTGACGGCCTGAGTGCCGAGGCAACCTTCGAGTCGACCCATATGGTCTATCCCTACGGCGTGCACGTCGCTGCCGTGCGCGTGGATCCAGAAACCGGCAACGTGGCTATCGAGCGCTATGTGATCGCCTACGACGTCGGGAAAGCCGTGAACCCGAAGCTGGTCGAGGGACAAATTGCCGGCGGTCTGGCGCAAGGCATTGGCGGCGCCCTGCTGGAGGAGTTCCGATATGACGCAGCGGGCGAGCCTCTTTCGGTAACTTTCGCCGACTATCTGATGCCAACGGCACGCGAAGTACCGGAGGTCTCCATTATCGTCTCCGAGGATGCGCCGAGCCCGCTCAATCCTCTGGGCTTGAAGGGTGCGGGCGAAGGCGGGGCCAATCCGGTCGGCGCGGTCATTGCCTCGGCGATCGACGACGCCCTTCAGCGTCCCGGTGCGGTGACACAACTTCCAGTCACGCCTCAGCGGTTAAAGGCCATCATGTAAGATTGTCTATCCGTCCCCTCTGCCCTCGATTACAATTCCATCCGGCCCTTCAAGGGTCGTGAGAAACAAAAAATATCGGGGTAGGAACAATGACGATCATTAGCAGATGGGGACTGGCCCTTCTGGCCGGCGCCTTGGCCGTATCGTTCAACGCAAGCGCACAGGAACGCCACTACCGCTTCGCGCACGATCAGCAACTCAACTCAGGCTACAGCCTCGCGTATGACATCTTTTCAGCCAAGCTCAAGGAATTGAGCGGTGGCAAAATGCTGGTTGACCAATACCCCGGAGCGCAGCTTGGACAGGAGCCGCAGCTTCTTCAGCTCGTCAAATCCGGCGATCTCGATTTTGCAATCGTTTCCTCTGCAAACACCGCGACGATCTCGCCGCAGGCGGGAGTTATGTCCTTGCATTTCCTGTTTCGCGGTGAAGATCACATGGTCAAGGCGCTGGCCGACCCGCAAGTGTTCGCAGCAATACGCGACATGATCGACCAGACCGTGCAAGGCATCCATGTCATCGGCCTTGGCACGCAGGGCCTTCGCAACATGTACAGCAAGAGGGAAATACGCAAGATTGAAGATGTCAAAGGCCTGAAAATCCGTGTGCAGGCCACCGCGACCGAGGACGCGACCTTCGCAGCCTACGGCGCGCAGACTGTTCACATGCCGTTCGGCAGCGTTTACACCTCGCTTCAGACCGGCGTCGTCGACGTCGGGGAGAACTCCGTCAACGTCTACCTCATCAACAAACACTACGAGCCTGCGCCCGTGCTCTCGATGACGCAGCATGAAGCCAACAACGCCATCCTCTGGATAAGCGATAAACTGTGGCAGAGCCTGAACGACGATCAAAAGAAATGGGTTCTTGAGGCGGGTCGCGACGTCACAACGCAAGAGCCGAAGAAAGCCTTCGATCTCGAACGCTCGGCCGCTGACAAACTCAAGGCGATCGGCATCAAGATCGTAACCGATGTCGACAAGTCAGGTTTCAGCAAGATCTCGGATCCGATGCTCGACAAGCTCGCCAAAGAACTCGGACCTCACGCCGACAAGATCAAGAACCTGATCAAATCAGTCCAGTAACAGTCCTCGCCTAAAGCAGAATGCGGAAAGGCCGGCAGCGCCGGCCTTTCCAAATAGACGGACGTGCGGAATGGGAATCGCCGACAAGCTGGTCTTGCAGCGACAGCGTCACCTTAAATGGAGGGCGCTCGATCCTCTTGAATTGATCCTGATGATCATCTGCGGCCTGACGCTGTTTGGCTTCTCAATGTCGGTCTGTGCCGATATCACCACCCGCATCATTGGCCGCCCCTGGCTCTGGCTCCAGGAAGTTACGTCCACCCTGTTCATATACGGAATTTTCATCGGCGCGGCGGTCGCGACGCGCCGCAACGACCACCTCTATCTCACGGCCGTAGCGGAATCGATGCAGGGCCGGTCACGTCTGATCGCAGAGCTTGTCATCCGCCTAATCGTGCTCGCAGTCGCTTTTTGCCTCATCTATTACGGTTACCTCAACTACTTGCGTGGCTTCGGCAGCTTCCGCTTGCCGTCGAACACGCCCATCGCCTCACTCTATGCCGCGATTCCTATCTGCGGCGCGCTTATCGCGTTGTTCACAGTCGAGCAGATCGTCAACGGCTGCCGCAACGGATTCGACCATCCGGAGCCGCCGGAGCCCGAGCATACGGCCGCCTTCGGCGCATCGAGACCGGAGACGAACCAGTGAGCGCGCCGATCATTCTCGCGCTAATGACGACCTGCTTTCTGTGCTTCGGCTATCTCGGCGTGCCCGTGCCATTCGCGTTGCTGGGAGGCGTCTTCGTCGGCGCGCTGCTCGCGGATGTTTCGCTCGCGGCGATCATTCAGAAGGTCTTCGACGGGGTCGACAACGAAGCCCTGCTTGCAATCCCGTTCTTTCTTCTGGTCGGCGAATTGATGAGTTCGGCGAACGTCGTCGTGCGCATCGCGAATTTGTCGATGGCGCTGGTAGGCCACATGCGTGGCGGCCTGTCCCAGGTCGTCACGGTCTTCAGCATGTTCTTTTCCGAAATGTCGGGCTCGACGACGGCCGATGTTGCGGTAATGAGCCGCGCGCTTGCCGGACCGATGAAGAAGGAAGGGTACGGAGGCCCCTTCATCGCCGCCATCATCGCCGCAGCATCGACGATTGCGGCACTGGTGCCGCCGAGCATCACTGCCGTCGTTTACGGCGCGACCGGCAACGTATCAATTGCAGGTCTGTTCATGGCCGGCTTCATGCCCGGTCTGATGATCGGCTTTGGATTGATGATCTATTGCTATTTCTTCGGGCCGGTTGGATTTAGACGACCGCGCGCTTCGTTCGGAATGATTGCACGTGCGACACAAGAGGCCGCGCTCCCGCTGATGATCCCGGTCATTCTGCTTGGTGGCATCCTGACCGGATGGTTCACGCCAACCGAAGCCGGTGTCGTCGCGGCAGCCTGGATCATCATCGTCGTCATCCCCGCCCTCAATCCCAGGCACATCTGGAACCTGCCGTACGATTTCTGTCTGGCGGGCCTGATTTTCTCGCTGCCCCTGATCACCATCGGCGCCGCCAACGCATTCGGCTACCTGCTTGCCTATCTGCGCGGAGCGATCGTGATATCCGACTGGATCATCGGCATCGCGGGCACCGATCCGCATCTCATCATGCTGATGATGGTGCTTCTGTTCACGATCGTCGGCGACTTCATTGAACCGGTGCCGACCATCATCATCTTCATGCCGCTCGTGAACGCGCTGACAGCGGCCGGTCATATCAATCCGGTGCACATGGGCGTCGTGCTGATTGCGACACTCGCGTTCGGCTTGATTACGCCACCTTACGGACTTGTGCTGCTGATGGCTTCGAAGTTCGTCGGTGTGCGCTTTTCGCAGGCGTTACGCGCGGCGTTGCCGATCTACGTTGTCTTTTTCGCAACGATCGCATTCTGCATATACTTTCCCGAGGTGGTGCTCTGGCTGCCGAAGCAAGTTTTGCCGGCCTCGGTCGGATGCTTCCAGAGCCCGAGCGGAACAGGGCTGATCTGCCCACAGGGGTGACCGTGCCAATCGACAGCGACGTAAAACCAAGACTGAAGGCGCCTGCGGGTCTTTGCGACACCCACATGCACGTCTACGACGGAAGCTATCCAACAGCCTCGACCGCGAAATTCGTGCCGCCGGATGCGCCCGTTTCCGCATATCAGAAGATGTGCCGCAGGGTCGGCATAGAGCGCACGGTGGTCGTGCAGCCCTCGACCTACGGCAAAGACAACCGATGCACGCTGAAGGCGGTGGCGGACATCGGTCCAAATGCACGGTGCATTGTCGTCGTCGATGAAACTGTTACCGACGCGGAGCTGGACCGGCTGACAAAGCTCGGCGCCCGCGGCATCCGCTTTTTCATGCTGCCGGGAGCTCCCCTGCCCTGGGAAATTCTCGAAACCATGTCGGCGCGGGTAGCGCCGTTCGGCTGGCATGTGCAACTGCAGCTCGACGGGCGCAACCTTCCGGAACACGAGACCGCACTCAAGCGGTTGACCAGCACGCTCGTCGTTGATCACGTCGGAAAATTTCTCGAGCCAATTCCGCTCGATCACCCCGGATTCCGCACTCTGCTGAATTTGCTCGAAGGCGGCCGTACCTGGGTGAAGCTGTCGGCCCCCTACGAAGTCTCCAAGGTTGGTCCGCCGTACTACGACGATGTCGGCAAGCTCGCCAAGGTGTTGGCCAAAACAGCGCCCGAACGAATGCTATGGGCATCCAATTGGCCCCATCCAACCCCGAACGTGGTCATTCCGGACGACGCCTTGATGCTCGATATGCTGCTGGACTGGATTCCGGACGAACGCGCGCGCAACAAGGCGCTCATCGACAATCCTGCCGCGCTCTACGGATTCTGATCAGGGCGGAAAATTCGGTCGATACCCTTTTTCAGCCGCTTCGATGCGGCCGGCAAACGGCAGGCCCACATGGCCCGGAAACACCAACGCGCCGCTCGAGGCGCAATAGTCCAGCACTTTACGCCGGCTGACCTTCGCCTGCGCCGCGTCGGAATTCTTCGGGAAGTTCCAGTCCGGATAGTAGACTTGCAGGAGGTGATGCCACACGTCCCCGATGAAGGCCGCGCGGTGACCCTTGCTTTCCAGTTTGAAGAACACATGCCCAGGCGAATGGCCCGGCGCTGAGTCGATCTCGATAAACTCGTTGAGCCGATGGGGACCGCCGCTGACCAGATCGGCTTTCTCGTGTTCGAGAATAGGGACGACGCATTCGCGAAACGTACCGAGTTCGGCTGGACCTTCTTTCGGGTCGGCATCAATCCGTGAGAAGTAGTCGACATCCGGCTTGGAGAACACGTAGCGGGCATTCGGAAATGTCGGCACCCATTTTCCGTCCTTCTGCAGAGTGTTCCAGCCGACATGATCGTGATGCAGATGCGTGCACATCACGAGGTCGATTTCCTCCGGTCGAACGCCGGCGGCGGCGAGACGCTCAAGATACGGTAAGTTGAGCATGTTCCAGAAGGGCCGCCCCGGCTTGACCTTGTTGTTGCCGCAGCACGAGTTGATCAAAATTTTCTTGCCACCGACCTGAAGCAGCCAGCTGTGAACCGCGAGCCTGATCCGGCCGGATTCGGCCTCGTAGTGATTTGGCGCGAGCCATGCCCCATGCTCAGCCAAATGCGCGTCGCTGAACTCCGGGAAGATTTCGCGGATCGGATAGGTCGGAAGATTTGTTTCCTCTACGCGGACAATGGTCGCATCACCTACGCTGAACAGCATTTCACCCTCGCATTCAGCCCAATTTGCGCAGCAACTTTGTGAGTTGGCGCTGTTCATCGGCAGTGAGCGGACCCAGCGTGGCTGTCGTTATATCGGACGCGACGACCATGGCCGCCTCAGTCACGCTTCTTCCGCGTTCCGTGAGCGCGACAGCCCGCCGACGACGATCCTTCGGGTCGTTAAGTGCGGTAACGAAACCGCGCAAATCCAATCGATCGACGACCCCCTTGATGGTTGCGGCGTCGAGATAGATCAGCCGGCCGAGGTAGTTCTGCGAGCAGGGACCGACCTCGTACAGCTTGGCCAAGGCGGCAAACTGGGTCTGCGTCAGTCCTTCGATCATCCGTGAGGTGAAGATCGACGTGTGACGCTGCATCGCGATGCGCATGAGAAAGCCGGCCTGGTCATCGAGAACGTAGCGTCCTTCCGACGCTTCGGTCTGGTCCACGACCTTCAGTTTTTCTCCGCGCAATGTCCTCATGCGAGCACCATGCTACACCGTCAAATAAGTCCTTTGAACCTCGGGATTGCGGTCCAGTTGTTCAACAGAACCCTTCCAGTGAATCTGACCCTTTTCCAACACATAGACGCGATCCGACACCAGCCGGGCGAAATGGATATTCTGTTCGGACAACAAAATCGACAAGCCCTGCTTCTTCAGCGCGAGAATGGTGTTGGCCATCTGCTCGACGATCAAGGGTGCCACGCCTTCGGACGGCTCGTCGAGTAGCACCAGCAGCGGATTTCCCATTAGCGTGCGCGCCACCGTGAGCATCTGCTGCTCGCCGCCGCTCATGCGCCCACCGGGACGATCGGGCATTTCGGCGAGATTGGGGAAAAGTGTGAACAACTGCTCCGGCGTCCATGACGGAGCCGGCGTACCGTCCGCGAAAAGGCGAGGCGGCTGGCGGCCGATATCGAGATTTTCCATAACGGTCAGATCGACAAAAATACGCCGGTCTTCCGGAGTGAAACCCAGGCCGCGACGTGCGATCTCGAACGGCTTTCGATCCGAAATATCTTCGCCGTTAAAGCGCACCACGCCTTTGCGTTGGTTGAGGAGGCCCATGACCGCCTTCATTGTTGTCGATTTACCGGCGCCGTTGCGTCCCATCAGCGCCACCACTTCCCCGCGCCCGACATCGAAGCTCAAGTCATACAGAATTCGCGCCGCGCCATACCAGGCACTGAGGGATTCCACGGTCAGCATCGCTTCGCTCACTGTGTGGCTCCCGCAAATGTCTTGCCGGTGCCGAAATAGACTTCCTGCACTTGCGCATTGTCGCGGATCCTCGCCGGATCGCCGTCGGCGATCAGACGCCCCCTCGCCAAAACAATGACCCGATCGGCGAAAGCGAACACCACGTCCATCGAATGCTCGGTGAACAGAACCGAAATACGGCGCTCAATTACCAGCCGTTTGACGAGCGCAATGAGTTCGTTGCGCTCGCGTGGTGCCATGCCTGCGGTAGGCTCATCCATCAACAGAAGCCGTGGCTGGTTAGCGAGCGCGATGGCGAGCTCGATGCGTTTAATGTCCCCGTATGCAAGCTCGCGGCTGGGGCGATCGGCAGCCTCGTGCATGCCGACCTGGGACAGCAGCTCGAGCGCGCGATCGCGATGCAAGTCAGCCGCAGAACGCCAAAGCTCGTAAGTTTCGCCCGCGTTTGAAATCAATGCCATCTGCACGTTTTCGATGACCGTCATCGAGTTGAACGTGGCGGCAACCTGGAAGGTCCGTCCTACACCCAGTCGCCAGATCACCCGTGGCGCGAGTCCGGCAATATCTTTTCCCTCTAGAAGAATTTGGCCCGAGTCCGGCTTCAGTTGACCGTTGATCATGTTGAAGCAGGTCGACTTGCCGGCCCCATTCGGACCGATCATGGCAAGGAACTCGCCTTCGCCGATCTCAAACGAGACATCATTGACGGCGCGCACCCCGCCGAATGCCTTGGATAGCGAGCGGATGGCGAGAACACTCATGGTTTCGCCCCAACCTTCCGCCACATAGAGGAAAACGCGCCGACAATCCCCTGCGGGAAGGCCAGCACCAAAATCAGGATGATGATGCCAAGCAAGGCGCGCCAATATTCCGTCTGCCGCATGACCGTATCCTGCAGCGTGGCGAATACCGACGCGCCCACGATCGGCCCAGTGAGAGTTTGGATGCCGCCGAGCAACACCATGACCAGCCCGTCGATCGAACGCCCGACATGTATCGTTTCCGGGGAAATCGAACCCTTGGCGAAAGCGAAGAGCCCGCCGGCCACACCGCAAATGCCGCCGGCAATAGCGAACCCAAGCCAGTGTACGCGTTTCACGTCGATGCCGATCGCTTCCGCGCGCAGCGGAGAATCGCGGCCCGCGCGCATGCTGTAGCCGAACGGCGCAAACAGGAAACGCCGCAGCAGCAGTATTGCAATCGTCGCAAGCGTCAGTGTCAGCAGAAAATAGACTGAGGCTTTATCGAAGGGTTTCGGCGGCCAGACCCCGATTACACCGTTCGATCCGCCGGTCAGCGTCTCCCACTGAAACACCAATGCCCAGACGATTTGCGCGAAAGCCAGCGTCAACATTGCGAGGTAGACGCCGGAAAGCCGCACGGCGAACCACCCAAATAGCAACGCACCGGCGAGCGCGACGATCGGCGCGGCCAGCAACGCGACGCCCATCGGCATCGCCAGCCATTTCACGAGCAGTGCCGCACCATATGCCCCGAGGCCGAAATATGCCGCGTGCCCGAACGAATGCATGCCGCCGGGCCCCATGATGAAATGCAGCGAGGTCGCAAAAATAACCGCGATCAAAACGTCGATGCCAAGAATGAGGAGATAGGGAGAATTTTGCGCGAGCAGCGGCAGGCACAGCAGCAGCACAAGCGTGGCCACGCCGAACACCTTTAGGGCCGGTGTCGCCGGCCGGATTGGATCCTCGGGCTCCGCCAGAGATCGCACTTGGCCTTGCGGCCGGCCAAGCAACCCGTATGGCCGGACGATGAGCACAATTGCCATCACCAGAAATTCCGCGACCAGCGTGAGTTTGGAAAAATTGACAGTCGCAAACCCAAAATCGACAACACCGATGCCGATGCATATTGCTTTCACTTCGGCGATAATCACGGCGGCCAGATAGGCACCGGTTATCGAGCCCATCCCGCCGACCACCACAACCACGAAGGCGTCCCCGATCGCCACCAGATCGGTGGCAAGGTTCGCAGGCTCGCGCGCGACCTGCAGAGCTCCGCCGAACCCGGCCAGTGCTGCACCAAGCGCAAAAACTGACGTGAACAAAACCGCCTGGTTGACGCCAAGAGCGCTCACCATTTCGCGATCCTGCGTCGCGGCCCGCACCAGCCGGCCGAAGCGCGTGCGCGCGAGCGTGAAGTGCAGGACGAGCAGCACAAGCGGGCCAATGATGATCAGAAACAGATCGTAACTCGGCAGACGACGGCCCAGGATTTCGATTGACCCGCGCAGGCCCGGCGCGCGCGGCCCAAGAAGATCTTCAGGACCCCACAGCCACAGCGCGGCATCATTGATAATCAGAACCAGTGCAAAGGTGGCAAGCAGCTGGAAAAGTTCGGGCGCGCGATACACGCGGCGCAGCAGCAGAACCTCGATAAGTGCGCCCAAGGCGCCCACAACGAGTGCAGTAGCGACAATCCCACCCCAGAAGCCAAGCGCTCCGCCGATACGCGTTGCGAACGAATAGGCAATGTAGGTCCCCAGCATGTAGAGGGACCCGTGCGCGATATTGATGATGCGGGAAACGCCGAAGATCAGCGAAAGGCCGACGGCAATGAAAAACAGGCCGGAGGCGGTTGAAAGGCCATTGAGCGCCTGAAACAGGAATGCGCTGAAAGTCATGAGGCTGACGCTGCGAGCTCTCTGGCCCTCTCCCGTGTTTGAGAGGGCGGCTCGCGCCGGCATGGCCGGCACGAGCTGGGTTAAGAGTTACGTATTGTCAGGCTAACACGCCTCACCCGCAATCATTGGCGCCGCCCGCGCCCGACGGCCCCCTTGCAAACGCAAGGGGCGTCGGCGCAGCGCAGGTCGAGATCACATCAATTCGATTCCGTGGGCCGCAGCTTGATGACTTCGGCGTCCGATGGCAGCACGGTCGCCCCATCGACGTATACGAAGTCCGCCATGGTCCCCTTCCCACCTTCCAGAGCGATCTTGCCGACATAGGCACCCATCGTGGCCTGGTGATCGCTTGCACGATACCGGAACGGCCCAAACGGGCTATCGACTTTGAGATCCTTGAAGGCCTCGACCAGCTTTTCTGCGTCAGTCGATTTTGCTTTGGCGATGCCCGCCGCGAGCGAAGTCATCGTCACGTAGCCGACGATCGAACCGAGCCGCGGATAGTCATTGTATTTTTTCTTGTAGGCATCGACGAAAGCGAGATGCTCAGGGGTCTTTATCTTGTCCCACGGGTAGCCGGTGACGACCCAGCCGACCGGGGCCTCGTCTTTCAAAGGATCGAGATATTCGGGCTCGCCTGAAAGCAGACTCACCACAGTTCGATCTTTGAATACGCCGCGCGTATTGCCCTCGCGCACGAACTTCGCGAGATCTCCGCCGAACAGCACATTGAAGATCGCATCAGGTTTCGCATCGTCGATCGCCTGCGCGACCGCACCGGCATCGATCTTGCCAAGTGGCGGTGCCTGCTCGGTTACGAATTCGACATCGGGCTGCGCCTTCTTCATCAGCGTCTTGAAGTTCTCGGCAGCCGACTGACCGTACTCGAAGTTCGGATAGACCAATGCCCATCTTTTCTTCTTGGCGGCGATTGCCGCCGGCATCAGCATCGCGGTTTGCATGTAGGTCGTTGAGCGCAGACGATATGTGTACTTGTTGCCGTTCTGCCAGGTGATCTTGTCGGTCAGCGGCTCGGCAGCAAGAAAGAATACTTTCTTCTGGCCCGCGAAATTCGTGACCGCGAGACCGATGTGCGAGAGGAACGTACCGGCGATCATCGCCACGCCTTCGCGCGTAACCAGTTCTTCGGCGACCCGCACGGCTTCGCCGGGATTGGCGCCGTCGTCGCGCGAGATCACCTCGAGTTTCTTGCCAAGGACGCCACCCTTTGCGTTGATTTCCTCGATCGCCATTTCCCAACCCTTCTTGTAGGGATCGAGAAATGCGGGCTGCGCTTTGTAACTATTGAGTTCGCCGATTTTGATGGTGTCCTGCGCCGATGCCGACGACATAAGGCCGGCGGCGAAGAGGCCAGCAACCGCGAAATATTGCACATGACGCTTGATCATGACTTCGTTCCCTTCGTGACGGATAACCGCGCCGCACTCGCGGGAGCGCGAGTATCTGCAATCCTCAACTTTGCTCGCCTCAGGCCGGCGAACTTGTTTGTACGCAAATAGTCCGACCACGGGCCCGAGGTGTCAAGCCACGCGTCTTGCGCGAACCGGTCAGCCACCCGGCTTGTCGCGGAAGCGATCCATCAGTGGCTTGTCCTGTCCGCCGTCGATTTCGATCATGGTCCCGTTGACCATTCCCATGAGCGGCGAAGCGAGCATAACGACAAGGTTTGCGACCTCATCGACTTCCGCAATACGGCCCATCGGGATCGAGGCGGGCGCGAGTTTGTCGGCCTGCTCGTAGGAGATCTTCATGTCGCGCGACATGGCCTTGACCAGGCCTGCCCAGCGCTCGGTACGGACCGGCCCCGGATTGACGGCGACGAAACTGATGTTGTTCTTGCCGTACTGGCCGGCAAGCGAAAGCGTGAGGTTCTGGCCGGCTGCGTTGGCTGCGCCCGGGCAGATTTCCCAATAAGACGGTTTAACGCCGTCATTGCCGATCAAATTGACTATTCGTCCGCCGCCCTGCTTGACCATGATGGGCAGCACGTAACGCAGGCAGCGCACGTAGCCCATGAACTTGAGCTGAAGGCCCTTCTCCCAATCATCTTCGGTCAGATGTTCGATGACGCCGCCGGCTGCCGAGCCCGCATTGTTGACCATGATGTCGACGCGACCGAGCGCCTTCGCGCCCTGCTCGATGAAATTCTTGGCATCGGCGTCCTTGCGAAGATCCGCAGCTATCGCCACGATCTTGCGTCCCGTTTCCTTGGCTATTTCATTCGCCACCGCTTCGAGCGGCTCTTTGCGTCGAGCACAGATCGCCACATCGACGCCTTCCCGCGCCAGTGTGCGGGCAATCCCTTTGCCGATGCCTTCGCTGCCGCCAGTGACCAAGGCGGTCTTGCCCTTGAGCTTCAAGTCCATCGCTTCCTCCGAAGTTTATTTTGGTGGTTTGTGCGCGAGCCAGCGGCCGGCCTCGGCTGCTGCAAACAGGTCGGCGAGCGCCGCGTTGAGAGCCATCGGCTCCTCGGGAACAAGCGTATGTCCGGAACGCGGGATAACCAGCAGACCTGCGGTGGGAACTATGCGCTTCAGGAATACGCTGCCGTCGAGCGCCCAGTCGTCCTCGTCTCCGACGATGATCAACAATGGAACGGAGAACTTTTTCAGGTCCGGTTCCATCTCTTGAAGCGTCGGTCGCTCGGCCTGCAAGTTGATCATCGTGAGCGCGTGACCTGTTGCCGAATGTTCGCCAAGCATCCTGGTAAATTCGGCATAGCCGCGCGGATCCTTGTTCTTGTGCGGCTGGCGCTGCGGACCGTCCGCATACCGCGCGCTCACAACGGCCATTCCTTCGGTCGCAAAAGCGTTGCCTACCGCGCGTGAAAACGCCCGCATCTCCTCGACTTTTTTTGGATCGGCGCTCGAACCATAGCCGCAACCGGCAGCAGTAACGGAAATGCAGCGTTTGGGATAACGAATGCCGACATGGAGTGCGGTGAGAGCGCCCATCGAGTGACCGACGATGTGCGCCTTCTCGATCTTCAGCGCGTCCATTACCGCGATCACATCGTCGCGCGAGATATCCTGACTGTATTTCGCGCCATCTTCCGGAACATCAGATGGTGGATACCCACGCTGGCTATAGGTGACGCAACGGTGCGCGCGGGAGAAATACCGCATCTGCATCTCCCACGTGCGATAGTCGCCGGCAAACTCATGGACGAAAACAACTGGCGTTCCGACGCCCGCTTCTTCGTAGTAAAGCCGGGTACCATCCCGTGCGGCGATGTGCGGCATCACGCCCTCCGCTACTCTGGCGCGATTATTTGCACGCAAACGAAAGCGGAGTAAAGTCGCACTCGCACTCCAGCCACGTGACGCGCAAGATCACGGGCTGAGTGACCACGAGGGGGAAGTGTCCATGTCGAACTTGTCTCGCCGCGGCCTTGCCGCGCTTAGCGTTGCTTTCACGATTGCGGCCATCAGCACGGTATCGGTACCCGCGCACGCCCAGCAAAAGCCGGTCATTAAAGTTTCAAGTCTGACGCTGCCGGTGTTCAATCCACTGGTGTGGAACATCATGAAGGCACGCGGCTTCGACACCAAGAACGGCTTCGAACTTGATGCCAAGCCCTATCCCTCGATCTCGGCTTTCTATGCTGCTTTCGCAACAGGTGAGACTGATGTCCTTATCGGCGGCCCGACGATCCTGCAGAAGCTTTACCAGGAAGGCGTGCCGGTGCGGATCATCGGCACCGGCTTTACGCTGGCCGACCTCGTCATTTTCACCAAGAACGACAGGATCAAATCTCTGGCCGACATGAAGGGCAAACAGCTTGCCGTCGACATGGGCGGCTCGCAGTTCCAGGTGACAAAAATGTACGCGGCGGCCAAGGGCCTCGATCTCGGCAGGGATATCATCGTCGTCAATGCCAATTTCGCGGTCGCACGTGCGCAACTGGAAGCGGATCGCGTGGACGCGGCTCTGGTCATCGAGCCGCTCGCCAGCATCATTCTCAAGCAAAACCCCGACTGGAAGGTGATCTTCAACGGCGCAGAAGGCTGGAAGGAAATCACTGGCCAGGAAGGCTGGGAGATCGTCACGGCGATGCGCGCCGACGCGATTGCAAAATATCCGGACGCACCGAAGATGCTGATCGCGGCGTTGCAGGATGTCGCTCAATTCATGAAAAGCGATACGGCAGAGGCTGACAAGATTGCCAACGAGACACTCAAGCTTCCGCCAGGCATTCTGACGGCCGCGCTCGAAAGCAAGCGCCTGCAAATGGTGATTCAACCCGCCTGGGACCCAGCCGTCCGCAAGACGATCACCGACATGATGGAGCGCGCGGTGAAGGCGGGTTTCTACGAAAAAATGCCGGACGAAAAGATCATCTATTCGCCGTAAACGCGTCAGCGTGCTGGTCCGATGATTGAGGGGTACCGCGAGTTTGTCCCGGTTCTGACTTTTCCGCGCCAGACGTTCGTCTCCCTTCTTGTTTTCGCGCTAGCCTGGGAAACTCTGTCGCATCTGGCGCCCTATCTGGGGATTCCGCCATTCGCAATCCCGAGCTTTGTACGCATCGCAAAAAGCGTCGCGACTATCACACCCATCGACATTGTCGTGACATTGGCGCGCGTGATTGCCGCGCTCATCGTTTCGTTTCTGCTCGGCGTGGCGATGGCGATGGCGATGTATCGTTCGGACTCGCTCGACAAGTATTTGCACCCGATGATCCGCCTTCTCATGGCGGTGCCGGTGGTGTCATGGATTCTGTTCGCAGTGCTGTGGTTTCCGGGCGTCGAGTTCCGCATCTGCTTCGTGCTTGTGGTCGTTTGCGGGCCGGTTTTCCTCATCGACACGCTCGATGCCATGCATGGCGTGCCGCGTGATCTGCGCCATATGATGCAATCGTTCCGGCCGACGACGTGGCAATATTTCTTCAAGCTGATGCTGCCGGCGATCCTGCCGACCATCTTCACCAGCTGGAAGGTGAATATCAGCCTGGCGATCCGCGTCGTGACGATCGCGGAGCTGGTCGGCGCCGTGACCGGCATAGGGCATCAACTGTCGGTCGCTCAGGAGCTATTCTCCGTGGCTGACGTATTCGCCTGGACACTGGTTCTGGTGGCGTTGCTGTTCCTGCTTGAAGCGGTCGTCGCACGGGTCGAAGCGCGCGTATTGCGGTGGCGCGTATGAATAGTCCCCCGCCTATTGAAGTCCGTGGCCTGCGCAAGATCTTCCGCCAGACCACCACCGGGCAAGCTGTGGTCGCGATTGATCGCCTTGATCTCGATATTTCCCCGAGGGAAGTGGTGGCGATCGTCGGCCAGACGGGTTGCGGGAAATCGACTTTCTTCGATCTGATGATCGGCCTTGAAGCGCCGACCGAAGGTTCGCTCCGCATCGGAGACAAAAGCCCGCATTTCGACTTCGATGATTTTCGTGGCCGAATCGCGACCGTTTTCCAGCAAGACCGCCTCCTGCCGTGGCGTTCGGCGCTCGACAATGCGCGGCTCCCACTCGAACTCATCGGCTTGCCAGAGTCTGAACAACGCGAACGCGCTCTCACCTGGCTCGAACGGCTTGGGCTCGGCAATTTCACCAATGCCTACCCGCACGAATTGTCCGGCGGGATGCGCCAGCGCGTGGCGATTGCCCGCGCCTTCGCTGTCGGGCCTGACATTCTCCTTGCGGATGAGGCCTTCGGCCATCTCGACGAAGTGACGGCTGCGGAATTGCGCGAAACCTTTCTCGAGCTCGCGCGCGAATGCGGATCAACCGCAATCCTCATCACGCATCAGCTGGAAGAAGCAATCAGCGTCGGCGACCGCATCGTCGTGTTCGGAAAATCGGCGAAATTGCTGGCTGATATTCACGTGAACCGGTGGACCAAGAACAATCATCCACTGCTGCGTGAAGCGATACAGTCGACACTGCAGAACAATCACGCCGATCCGCGCCTCGCCAACGCACAGTGACGAAGGCGGGGCGAGTTAGAAAATGGCTTTGGCCGCGTCACCGACCGCTTCAACCGACATGTCGGTGCCGAGGAAGCAGACGATCCGGCAGGGGCAACCTTCGAGCCCCTCGTAGCGCCAGGGAAATGCGCCAATCACGCAGCGCTGGCCGAGCATCATGTCGATATCGCCGCCGAGGTTCTCCGCGTGCAGCAAGCCTTCCTGAAAGGCCCAGCTGTGGAAAGGGAACATATCCTGCTGCACTCTGCGGCCGGATTTCTTGTGCGTGTATTCGAACGTGCCGAAATACTCGGCCGGTGTCTTGCCGTGCTTTTTCGTAAACTCTTCGGCGAGATCGGGTCGCATGCGACGAATCGACGTGTTCATGGCGTGGTCGCATGAACCTGTGTCCATGCCCCACCATCTGATCTTTTTTTTCAGCATCCAATGCAGCGTGTCGAGATTGGGGCCCGGGTGGTAGCAGAAGTATTTCACCAGATCCTGCTGCGGCCGACCTTCGTAGTGCTTGTGCCATCCCGTGTGCAAAATAAGGATGTCGCCCTCGCGAATGTCGGCGCCCGCGCTCTCGATCATCTGCGGCGTAATCACCGCCCAATCGTGCATGTGTTTTGAGATATCGACCACAACGCCTCGGTTGACGAGAAAGTCGAGCGGCAAGGACGCCATGTCGCCCTTGCGGTTGTCGGTTGCATGCATGGCACCGTCGAAATGCGTGCCGACATGCAGTGCCGTATCGATGCGTTGCGCGACGATCATCTGCGTCTGGAGATTTTGCGCGTAGTACATCTTGTTGCCGGCATAACCGACCCAGCCGGGCGTGTGCACATTCATGACATGGGAGAGGTCGACGATCTTCATCGCACGTATTCCTGATGACGAGATAAGGGCGCCTAATCGATCACAAGAGCCCGCGCAGCGCCAGATGCAGACCGAGCAGCATTAGCCCGACAAAGAAGCACAGCCGGAAGGTCTCTGCTTTGATTTTGCCGCGCGTGAGTTGTCCCAAGCCCATACCGACAAGCGCTGCGACAAGCGCCACAATTGAAGGCCAGGCAAGCGATGTTTGCACGTGGCCGGTATAGGCGAGTGCCGCCGCGAGCGTGACCGTCGATACCGTGAATGAAAGGCCCAGTGCCTGCACCAGCCGATCACGGTCGAACTCCATGGATTGGATGTAGGGCGTCCCCGGCATGACGAAGATGCCGGTCGCAACGGTGATCGCGCCCGTTGCGGCCCCCATAAACAATCCGAGCCAGGTTTCGGCATGGCGCGGCACGGAAAACTCGACTTTCACCAAACCGAGCGCCGCGTAGACCGCCAGCGCCAATCCCAGCCACACAGTTGCGCGACCATTGTCATCACGCGGCAGGAAGACCACCCCTAGAGCGGTCCCAACGCAGATTCCGGCAAGCAGCGGCCACAATCGCCGCGCCAGTGCGAGAAGACCGCCACCAACTGCCGCTTGCCAGATGTTCGTGACAAGCGACGGCACCACCAGAACTGCGGCTGCCTGGGCCGGCGTCATCAGAAGCCCCAGCAGACCGATCGACACGGTGGGCAATCCGAGACCAATGACGCCTTTGACGAAACCCGCCAGCAGGAATGCGCCCGCTATTGCGGCAAGAGTTGAGGCAGCATCCATCCAGCGCCCTTTCGATTGCGCCGAACCTTGCTGGATACTGCGGGCTTAGACAATGCGGATCACGGCAATCCTGGTTCTGATTTTTGCGAAGGCCGCTTCGTTGCCGCACGGCACTGTTCAGTGCCATACTTTTCGTTCGTCCAAAAAGTAAGGCCCCAATGACGGAACTGTTTGTCGCCAAAGTCTCGCAATTTCCCGACGGAGAGCGCCGCATCGTGGCGCACAAGGGTCGCGAAATCGGGGTGTTTCACTGGCAAGGCAAGTTCTACGCGTACGAGAATTTATGCGTCCACCAGGGCGGACCGGCCTGCGAGGGCATCATCATGCACAAGGTCGAGGACGTCCTTGGTCCCGATCGCGGTTGGGTCGGGCAGAAGTTTTCCAGCGACGAGATTCACTTCGTGTGCCCGTGGCACGGTTACGAATACGATCTCAAGACGGGCGAATGCGCGGCCGATCGCAGTCTGAGGTTGAAAAGTTTTGAAGTGTTGAGGCGCGGGGAGGATATCTATGTCGTCGCAAGCTGAAATTGCCATGCTGACGAACGAAGGTCTGAGCGACTCGGACATCCAGAGCAATCTGGCGAAGGCCATTCGTCTCTATGCCGAGCGCGTAGCCGAGCGGGATGGCGTCCTGCCCGCCTTTCCGGCCGACGCCGTGACCGCCACTGACGTGATGATAACGGCAACTGCCATGCTCAAGGCCGTGAACCTGCAGCTCTTCGAGCTCGGCATGTGGCAGGCGTGGTCAGGGCGACAAGCAGGCGGATAGGCAAATGGATCTTCCGCTCAGTGATTTTCGCCGGATGGAGGTCGAGGAATTCGACACATCAAAATTGCTCGCGCACGCAAGCAAGCAGGCGACCGAGCGCGGCTACAAGGATTTTCCGATCGTCGATGTGGATTCACATCACTACGAAAGCGAATCGATCGGCGAAATTCTCGACTACATGGACGATCCGGTATTGCAGCAGCTGGCGCGCAGTGCGCGGCAGGCCAGCGCCAAGAGTGTCGGCATGCTGCCGGCCGGAGTTGGCTATCAGGATATGGGCGGGCGTGTCATGCGCTACGCCGTACGCGGCCTGGAAGAGACCGAACCCGGTGTGCAACGCGACATCGCGCTGACACGACGGTGGATGGACGCCATTGGAATAGACGTGGCGGTGATGTTTCCCACGCCGATGCTTCAACTTGGGCTCCATCCGCAGGTTGAAGTCGAAGTCGCCCTCGCCCGCGCCTACAATCGTTGGCTTACCGAACGTGTCCTCGCGCACGAACCTCGTATCCGCTCGATGCTATATCTGCCGTTTAACGATGCGGAAGCCTCGTTCAGGATGGTGCAGGAGTTCGGCCAAGCCAAGGGCGTGGTCGGATTCATGGTGACATCGGCGCGCTACCGGCCGGTGCATCACAATTCGTACATGAAGACCTACGCCTTGCTGGAAGAAATGAACCTGCCGCTTGCTTTTCACGCCGGCTACAACTGGGCCGACCAGTCCGTTGGCATGATGAATCGCTTCATCTCCGTGCACGCACTTGGCTTCGTGTTCTACAACATGGTGCATCTCGCAAACTGGATCACCAATGGACTGCCGGAGCGGTTTCCAAAGCTGAAAGTCCTATGGGTTGAAAGTGGCTTGGCCTGGGTGCCATTCATGATGCAGCGTTTCGACAACGAGTACATGATGCGTTCGTCGGAAGCGCCCGCGCTGAAGAAAAAGCCGAGCGAATACATGCGTGACATGTACTTTTCCTCGCAGCCTATGGAGATGACCGATATGGCCGCGCTGGAGCAGACGTTCCGCATGATCAAGGCGGAAACGCAGTTGCTCTATTCCTCGGACTATCCGCACTGGGATTTTGACCTGCCGTCGACAATCTACGATCTTCCGTTTCTGAACGAGCAGGCAAAGCGCAGCATTCTGGGTGGCAACGCCATACGGCTGTTCAATCTGAAATTGCCGGCGCAAAAGCTGGCGCGCGTCGCATAAGCTGAAGACGCGAGGGAGGATTACGAGTGCGCGGACTGTTCGTATCGATTTCGGCGATTTTGTTCCTGGCGTCGACTGCGCTGGCGCAGGATCCCGCCGCCACTTTCCCGAATAAGCCGATCAAGATCATCGTCTGCGTGCCGGCCGGGGGTGGCGTCGATACCGTGACGCGTATCGTTGCTGAAGGTCTCCACCAGAAACTCGGCCAACCCGTCATTGTCGAGAACCGCGCAGGTGCCGCGGGCAATATTGGCGCCGAGGCCGTATTCACCTCTGATCCCGACGGATATACGTTGCTGGCCGCGCAACCGGCGCCACTTACGATCAATCCTCTTCTTTACAAGAAGATGAATTTCGATCCCACGCAGTTCGAGCCGGTGGCGATCATGACCTCGATTGCCAATGTGCTCTTGGTGCGTCCCGACTTTCCGGCCAAGACCCCGCAAGAGTTCGTTGCCTATGTCAAAGCGAATCCCGGAAAGGTCAATTACGCCTCGCAAGGCATCGGCACTACCTCGCACCTGACTGCGGCTCTGTTTGAGCGCGTCACTGGCACCAAGCTCGTGCACGTGCCTTACAAAGGAACTGCGCCGGCTCTCAACGACATCATCGCGAGCCATGTCGATTTTATTTTCATGGAGTTGGCTTCCGCTATCAAACTGCATCAGGCCGACAAGGCCCGCATCCTTGCAGTGGCAACTGACAAGCGCATCCCCAGTCTGCCGGACATACCGACACTCGCTGAGGCTGGCGTGAAGGATTTCGAGTCCGGCACCTGGAATGCGATGGCTGCGCCCCCGAAGACACCGGCCGCCATAATTGCCAAGCTCAACAAGGCCGTAAACGAGGTGTTGCAAAGCCCCGAAGCGCAGGAGCACTTTGCCCAGATCAACCTGCGCGCCGCCGGCGGCACCCCGGCCGAGGCCGCGGCATTCATCAGGAAAGAGACCGAGGTTTGGGGCGGCGTGATCAAGGACGCCAACGTCGAGGCTCATTGACGCGCCCCATTCCTGCCGACAACGCTGCCGACTAGGCCTATAATCAATCGACCCTTCCGGCGATAAGGCCGGTATCAATACCGCGTAAGGAGACGACCATGGACGAGAGAACGCGCGAGCCGGTGAAGATCACCGCGGAAGACATTAATCCCCGTTACAATTGGGGGCGGCACTTGCCGGTGCTCGGCACCATGGGCGTCGATTTCGAGGAGCGTGTGGACTACCGCCGCATGCATCGGTATCGCCTCGGCCGCGCGCAGGCCGCGCTCGAGGCTTCCGACCTCGGCGCGTTGTTGCTCTTCGATGACAACAACATCCGCTACGTCACTTCGACCAAGATCGGCGAATGGGCACGCGACAAGCTTTCGCGCTGGGTGTTGCTGACACGCGGTGGCGATCCGATCCTGTGGGACTTCGGCTCGGCCGCGATGCATCACAAGCTCTATTCGCCGTGGCTCAAGCCTGAGAATTGCAAGGCCGGCCTCGTCGGCCTGCGCGGCACTGTCGACCCGGCCTTCGGACTCATGAAGCGTCACGCCGAGGAAATGGCTTCGATTATCAAAGCCGCCGGCGTCGCCAAAATGCCGATCGGCGTCGATATCATTGAGCCGCCGATGATGTTCGAGCTGGAAAAGGCCGGGCTCAAGATAAAGGACGGCCAGCAGATCATGCTGAGTGCGCGCGAGGTCAAGTCGTCAGACGAGATAGCGCTGCTCAATCGCGCCGCCGCGATGGTCGATGGCGCCTATGACGTGGTCAATGAAATGCTGCGGCCCGGAATTCGGGAAAACGACATCGTCGCCGAGGTCAACAAGTTCCTTTACACGCACGGCTCCGACGACGTGGAAGCGGTGAATGCGATTTCCGGCGAGCGCTGCAACCCGCATCCGCACAATTTCACCGACCGCATGATCCGTCCGGGCGACCAGGCGTTCTTCGACATCCTGCAGTCGTTCATGGGCTATCGCACCTGCTACTACCGCACCTTCAATGTCGTGCGTGCAACGCCGGCGCAGCACGACGCCTACAAGAAGGCGCGCGAATGGCTGGACAATGCCATCGCCCGCATCAAGCCCGGCGCAAGCACTGCGCATATTTGCGAGGTCTTTCCGAAGGCCAACGAGTTCGGCTTCCCAGACGAGATGGCGGCGTTCGGCTTGCAGTTCGCGCATGGTCTCGGCCTGAACTTGCACGAACGGCCGATCATCTCGCGAGTTGTGTCCATGGACCACCCGACCGAGATCAAGGAAGGCATGGTCTTCGCAATCGAGACTTATTGTCCCGCCACCGACGGCTTCTCCGCTGCGCGCATCGAGGAAGAAGTCGTGGTCACCGACAAAGGCTGCCGCCTGATCTCGCTGTTCCCCGCGGAAGAACTGCCGATCTCAGCGAAGTATTGAACGAAAAAACCGGAGCGCAATTACGCGCTCCGGTCCGTCATCTGACGCACAATCAAACTGATGCCTTTTCCCGCAAATGCGGGAAGCGTTCGCTCACCAGCGAACCCTGATAGAAAGTCGGCTTAAAGGCCGGATGCGCGCGGATATTGTCGAACCAGGTTACGACACGTGGCAGGTCGTGCCAGCCAGGCAATCCCAGGTCATCTATACGAATGAGTGATGGCATCACGGCCACGTCAGCCAAAGTAATGTCCTTGCCGAGCAGCCACGGGCCGCCACTCTTCCCAATTTCGGCATCCATGCGCTCGTAGGTACGGCGCAGACGGCCGAGTGCGGCATCCATGTCCGCTTTAGGAAAGCCGGTTTGCCCCATGGTGAGCATGAACTCGCGCCGCAACGGCTTGCTTTCCGCCATCGCCACAAAAGCTACACGACTCATCTTCTGAAAGCTCGGCAGGAAGGCGAGGTTGAAAGTCGGCACCCGTACGGCGGCGGCCGGCCATTTCATCTATGAAATGCATAAGCGTGCGCATGTGCGCGCGTGCGACCGGGTCTTCCGGCGTAAAGCTGCCGTCTGGCGATATCTCGTCGAGGTATTCGGTGATGACGGTGGAATCGATAATGATCGCGCCGTCATGATCGAGCGTGGGCACAACACCATTTGGATTTAGCTTGAGGTATTCCGGCTTGAGCTGATCCCCTTCGAGCAGATTGAGCCTCACCTCTTCGAACGGGAGATGCTTGGCGTTCAGCACAAATCGGACGCGTTGGCTGCAGGTCGATTGCGGGGCGTTGTAGAGCTTGAATGTCATTTAGGGCTCCCGTTTTCGGCAATTACCACTCGAACGGAGGAGATGTGACATGTGCATTCTGCATAACCTCCATGAAATTTATGTCCATTTTACTTGTGATAGACGCGCCATGCGATTTGAGTGGTGTCGTGCGCAGCCGCCGTTTTCCTCCCTTCAGGCTTAGACGGCGGCGTGAATCCTCCACCTTATGCACACAGGGCCCCGCAAGGGGCCCTCTTTTTTTGTCGCGCGCGCTGAAACGCGCGCATTGAGCCTCAGCTCTCAAGCCCCGTCGGCACGTTCTTGTTTTCGGGCGTGAGCTTCATTCCGGCCGCGAGAGCCATCGTCTCAATCAGCGCCGCGAAGTCTTTGTTGAGATAGGCCTGCGGATCTGGCTGGAGGGTAGCGTGGCCAAAGTGGCCCTGCAGGACTTCGCGCGTGGCGGCCGTGACAGGCATTGGGACATCCATTTCCCGGCCGAGCTCAAGGCCAAGGTCAAGATCCTTGCGCAGCAATTCCGGTGTGAAGGTCGTGGTCCAGTCGAGGTTCACCAGAGCGGGCGACTTGTAGCGTGTGAACATCGATCCCATGACGCCATTATTGAGGAAGGCGAGGAACGCGTGGCGCGGCACGCCCATCTTGTTCACAAGCAGCGTGATCTCGATGAGGTTTTCGATCACAACGCCAAGCATGACGTTGTGCGCAATCTTACAGACGCGCGCGAGCTCACCATCGCCGACGTACGAAACGCCCTGCGGAGCGATCACCTCCATCAGCGGAATGATCGTCTTGCATGCCGCCTCTGGCCCCGAAACGACCGATGACAATCGGCCGGCCTTGATCACCTTGGCATTGCCAGAAACCGGTGCGGTGACGTAATCGGCGCCGCGCGCCTTCAGCTTCTTGCGGATGTCGGCAGATTCCTCGACGGAAATCGTCGAGCAATCGACAAAGACGGCGGGTGTCTTGCCCGATCCGGAAACGACACCATCCTTGCCGAAGAGTACCTGTTCCAGATCCTTACCTTCGGACACGATCGAAAACACGACGTCGCATGACGCCAGTTCGGAAAGCTTGTCGACGATCTTTCCGCCCTTGGCGGCCAATGGTTCGGCTTTCGCGCGAGTACGATTCCAGACGGTTACGTCGTGGCCGGCCTTGAGCAGGCGTTCCGCCATGGGCAAGCCCATGCGGCCGGTTCCGATCCAGCCGATCTTCTGAGCATTCTTCGACATCCCGAAACTCTCCCGTTGAAATCCTGGCGACTTGAAAGTGCGCGTGCCGGGGCTTTAGCCGTTCTGCCACAAATGCGCCAGTGGCGCATTTCTGCCCAACACGTCGACGCCGCACGTGCTTGTGGTAGGCGTTCAAAGCGCACTATTCTTCGATCAAGGCCGGTTACAAGGCCGAAAAAGGACCACGCCTAGAGATCACGTGGCCCAGACCGTGGAGGAACGCGGGCCCGGATGCAGGACGCCGTTACTGTCATCACTGCCGACAATGCACCCGATCGATCGCAGGGCGGCGAACGCCTGCGGGTGATCTGGCGAAATATTTTTCCTTTCGTTGTCGTCGGCGCAATCTGGGAGATCATTGCCTGGAGCGGTATTTTTCCCCGCCGGCTTTTTCCGACACTCGAAGAGATTGCCACTTCGTTTGTGAATTTGACGATTACGGGCATCCTCCCTCATCACGCCATTGAAACAGTCATCCGCTTGCTCACCGGATTTGCGCTCGCGGCCATCATCGGCGTCACCATCGGCGTGCTGATGGGCCGCTCGCGCCGCGCCGAGGATATTTTTCTGCCGCTCGTATCGATCGGCGCCCCGATCCCCGGCCTCGCCTATGCGCCGCTGTTCCTGCTCTGGTTCGGGCTCGGCAACCTCTCGTCCGTCCTGCTGGTCGGCTTCGTTTCGGCGTTTCCCATCATCTTCAACAGCTGGACCGGCGTTAAAGCCGTCAAGGAGATCTGGGTTCGCTCGGCGCAAGCCATGGGCGCCGATGACCGGCGCCTGTTCAGACATGTCATTCTCCCGGGCGCGCTGCCGTATATTCTTACAGGCATGCGGCTCGGACTCGCGCAAGCCTGGCGCATCCTTGTGGCAGTGGAGATGCTTGCAGCCGTGCCGTGGGGGCTCGGCTGGTTGATTTTCGGTGCGCGCAAGTTCCTCAACACCGATACGATGATGGCCGGAATCGTGGTGATCGCCCTCATCGGGCTCGCGCTGGAAAAATTCGTCTTCCAGAAAATCGAAAACTACACCGTAGTGCGCTGGGGCATGATCTCGTCATGACGGAACCAGGATCACGCCGGCGCTCGCTTGTACGCGGTACGCTGTCTTTGCTTGTTGCGGCGGCCGCCTATGAGGCTCTCGCGCGCAGCGGTTACTTCGCACCGGCATTGTTGCCGACGCTGCCGACAATCGCGCACACGTTGTTTGCCGGACTCGCAGATGGCAGCCTGATCGAGCACGCGGCCTTCACGCTTTATCGCGTCATGTTCGGCTTCGCTCTCGCGGTCGTGGTTGGTCTTCCACTCGGGATCCTGATGGCCCGCTTCCAGAGCGTGCAGAACTTCTTTCTGCCGCTCGTCAGCGCGATGATGCCGATCCCTTCCTTCGCGCTTGTGCCGCTTTTTATGCTGTGGTTCGGCATTGGCAATCTGACGACGATTCTCATCGTGTTCTATGCAGCGACCTTCCCGATGATCTTCAACACCTGGTCGGGCGTGCGTTCAGTCAACCCGATCTGGCTGCGCGCGGCGGGCGCGATGGGCGCCGACGAACACAGGCTGTTCTGGAAGGTCATCATTCCGGGCGCCTCGCCCTTCATTATTACCGGCATGCGGCAGGCGTTCTTGCGCGCGTGGATTGCCGTCGTGGGCGCGGAGATGATCGCCGCCTCCGATTGGGGCCTGGGTTGGGTCATTTTCGATGCCAAAGAGTTCCTCAACACCGACACCATGCTGGCGTCGTTGATCGTGATCGGCATAATCGGCTTCGTGTTCGAGCGCTTCGTCTTCGGATCGCTCGAGCGCACGACTGTAATGCGGTGGGGCATGGTGCGCGCGACAAAAGGCTAGCGCGATAAGGTAGCAGGTATGGTCCCCATCGAAATTCGCGAAGTCTCGCTGATCTACGACACCCCGGGCGGAAAAGTCCCGGGGGTCAAAGACGTGACCCTGAACATCGGCGCTTCGGAATTCGTATGCATCGTCGGCCCCTCCGGTTGCGGGAAATCGACGCTACTCAATATCGTCGCGGGGTTTATTTCTCCGGCGGCCGGCGAAATCCGCATTGGTGGCAAGAAGGTCGACGGTCATGGAATGGACCGTGGCGTCGTATTCCAGGATTTTGCGCAGCTTTTCCCGTGGCGTACCGCGCTCGGCAATGTCGCGTTCGGCCTCGAGATGAAAGGCGTGCCAAAGGATGAACGGGAGAAAATCGCGCGCGAGCAACTGCGCCTGGTGAAACTCGATAAATTCACCGGATCGTACCCGCATCATCTCTCCGGAGGGATGCAGCAGCGCGTCGCCATTGCGCGCGCCCTTGCCTACAATCCTTCCGTTCTCTTGATGGACGAACCCTTTGCAGCCCTCGACGCGTTGACCCGCGACGACATGCAGCGACTTCTGGCGGACGTCTGGCGGGAAACGCGCAAGACTGTGATATACGTGACGCACAACGTTTCTGAAGCAGTTTATCTCGCCGATCGGGTCATCGTGATGACACCGCATCCCGGTACGATAAAAGCCGAAATTCGAATTCCGCTGCCGAGGCCACGCGATCCACTCAGCATCGAGTTTCTCGATTTTCAGAAGATGCTGTTGCGCCATCTTGGTCACGAGACCGGCGCGAGCGAGCCTACGAAAGCCAATGGCAAGGCGAACGCATAAGGGAGGACACCAATGACAAAGACAGGCGGACTAACACGCCGTCACTATCTCGCAGCAACCGGCGCCGGCGCGCTCGCGGCGACCTTTGGCGTAAGGCCGGCAGCGGCGTTGGAAACAGTGCGGCAGGGCTACCAGACCAATATGTGGGGCATGCCGACTTATTACTTGCTACGCTCGGGGCTGCTGGAAAAGCACGGCGTAAAGTTCGAAGAATTCGCCGTCCCGTCCGGCAATCTCACAATGCAGCAAATGGTGGCGCGCCAGGTCGATATGGGTACCTACGCTGGCCCTTCCTTCGCGATCGGTCACGACAAAGGCGGCTTGCTCGCCATCGCCATGATTGAATATGTCGGAAAGACCGCGCGCGTGATGGCGCGCAAGGATCTCAACATCACCAAGATCGAGCAGTTGAAGGGACTCAAGGTTGCCAATCAGACGGGCTCATCCACCGGAAATATCTTCGTAGACCAGATTGCGCCGAAAGCCGGCCTCAAGAAAGGCGACTACCAGGAAGTACGCATGAACGTCGATGACATGGTGGCGGCATTGGCGGCCAAGACCGTGGACGCGATGGCGAATGTCGAACCGTACAACGCAATCGCTGAGGCAGACGGGTTGGCTGTCACCATTTCCGAATACAGCCAGTTCGACAAGCTGCCGGTGTTCATGGCTGCAACACCGGAATTCGTACAAAAGAGCCCGGAAACTATCGTGGCCTATCTCAAGGCCTGGCTTGAGGTCGCCCAGGATTTCAAAATCGAAACCGGACAAGGTCGCCGACACGATTTACTCGTTCTTCGAGTCAAAGGGATTCAAATTGTCGAAAGACACTTTTACCAAGGCATTGGCGCGGGTTGAAGTGCAGCCCGGATGGCCGTCTGACCTCGTGCCCTACATGCAAGAGCAATCCGAAATTCTCTTGAAGGAAAACAAAATCAAGGCGGTCCCTGACTGGAGCAAGGCGCTTCGCACTGAATTCCTCAAGCAGGCAAGCGCCTGATACCCCGGATGACGGACTAGTGCGCATGTTGTAGTAACCAAGGCCGGCGCAAATTGCGCCGGCCTTTCCGCATACCCAAGCCACGGAGACGTGAATGTCCACTGCCAGCAATCCGCTCAACAAAAGCGCGGAACCCACCACATGGAATTTCAAATTGCTTGCGCAAAACGATCTCGGCGGCTTCGGCGGCATGGGCGAAGGCATGTCGGTTCAGATCGCGAAAGACGGGCGACGCATCATTTGGCTGGCCCATGAAAGCGCACCGAAGAATTTCACCGCGGTTGACGTTTCCGATCCGCGCCAGCCGAAAGTGGTGGTGCAGACTGACTTGCCTAAACCCTACATGCGATCGAACTCGCTGGAATTGTCCGGCGACATCATGGCGGTCGCTTACCAGACCCAGAAAGTGAACCAGCAACCGGCTGGGCTCGAGCTGTTCGATGTCTCGGTACCGGAAAAACCGCGATCCATCTCGTTCCTCGACTGCTCGGGAGCGAACTCGCGTGGCGTACATCAATTGTGGTTCTGTGACGGCGAATACGTGCACATGGCGTCGGGCTCGCCGGACTTTGTGCCGAGCCACCCGAACGACGACCAGTTCTATCAATGCATCGACGTGCGCAACCCGTCGAAGCCGGTCGAGATCGGCCGTTGGTGGATGCCGGGCACCAAGAAAGGCGAAACGCCTTTACCGCGACACAAGCTCGACAAGGGTTATCGCGCGCACAACACCAACGTCTACAAGCAGCGCCCCGACAGGCTTTACCTTTGCTACATCGACGGCGGCATGTTCGTGATGGATATTGCCGACAAGACGAAACCGAAGCCGATTTCGCACTGGACCAATTCTCCGCCCTATACGGGCTTCATGCATACAGCCGTTCCGCTGTTCGAGCGCAACCTGCTGATCGTCACCGACGAGTCTACCGAGAACAAAGCCGAGGATTGGCCCAAACTTGTGTGGGTCCTGGATGCGCGGGACGAAAAGAATCTTGTCTCTATTTCCACGTGCCCACTGCCTCCGGTCGATGCCTATGCCAATCGTGGCGGGCGTTTCGGCGCGCACAATATTCACGAAAATCCATCGGTCCCGACCGCCTGGCAATCGGACCAGATCGTCATCGGCACTTTCTTTAATGGTGGCATGCGCGCTTACGACATTTCCAATCCGTTCCAGCCGAAAGAGGTCGCGACCTTTGTCCCCCCACCGCCAAAAGGCACGCCGGCGGGTGCGGTTCAGCTTAACGACGTGTTCGTGGACGAACGCGGCATCGTTTACACGGTCGATCGCCATACGGGCGGGCTGTACATACTGGAGATGGATTTCTGAACGAAGTCTTCCCCTCACCCGCCGCCGGGCGTTTCGGCCGCAGACTCAAGCGCGAACGCGGAGCGCGTGTCCCCGTCATTGTATTCACCGGCTTTCTCGGTGCGGGAAAGACAACGCTTCTCAAGCGCTTCCTTGATACGCCGGAGGGCAACGGCACCGCCGTCGTCGTCAATGAGTTCGGTGCGACCGGCATTGACGACGCACTGGTGCGTTCCAGTGCTGATGAGACCGTGCTGCTTGGCAATGGCTGTCTGTGTTGCATCACCCGCACCGATTTGCAGCAGGCGCTACGCCGTATGGTTGTCGAGCGCGAGCGCGGCGAACTGCCGGACTTCCGCCGTGTCGCGATCGAGACCAGTGGACTGGCCGATCCCAGCCCCATTCTCCAGACATTCGCCACCGATCGCGCCCTCGGCGGCGCATTTCATGTCGAAGCTGTTGTAACGGTCGTCGACGCCGTCACCGGAGGTGACACGCTTGAATGGTCGGCGGAGGCGCGCAGGCAGGTGATACTCGCCGACCGTCTCATCGTCACGAAGACAGATATCGCCGGCGACAGCGCACTGAGCACGCTGACCTCCCGACTGCGCGCCCTCAATCCCGGGGCCGAGATCCTGGAGGCGGTCAACGGTGAAATCGATCCGCAGCGCCTTATCGAACCGGTTACCGACCAGCGCAACCCATTCGTTGCGGAGGCTGCTCACAGCGATGGTATCGGCAGTTTTGTCCTGGCCGAAGAAACGCCGATGCCATGGGCGGTATTTGCGCGTTCGATGGATACGTTGATGCAGTTGCGCGGGCCGGACTTGTTGCGTGTCAAAGGCTTTCTCGATGTCGAAGGCTGCAAGGGACCGGTGCTGGTGCAGTTCGTGCAGCACCTCGCCCATCCTCCGGTCGAGCTCGAGGCATGGCCGGACGCAAACCGGCAGAGCCGCGTCGTTTTCATCACGCGGAATATTTCGGAGCACCAGGTGCGTACGCTAGTTCAGGCGATCAGGGCCTTGGTCTAAAGACCGCCTCTGCAGAGAAACTATTCTCTGTCTCGCCCGGCGATCTCCGCCTGCCACGGCGCGACCTTGCGCTCGACGAACCCGATCAGCCAGTTCAGTCCGATCGCCATCACCATCAGAATGATGATCGGGACGAACATGGTGGCGGTGTCAAAATTGTTCGCCGAATTGATGATGACCGCGCCCAGACCCGAGATGGTCGTGAAGAATTCCGCAATCACCATTGCAACAACTGCGCGACCAACCGCGAGACGTATCCCGGCCATGATGTAGGGCAGCGTTGCCGGCAGGACGATGCGGCGAAGAATGACAATGTTGGGTGCGACGAAAGATTTGCCGACCTCGATCAATGTTTTTGGCACGGCAACTACGCCAAGCCATGTGTTGATGCAGATGGGAAACAAGGCCATCAGGAATACGACCGCGACTTTCACCGCAAAGCCGAGGCCAAGCCACAGAATCAACAATGGCACCAGTGCAACCAGCGGCATTGCGTAGCCGGCTGTGACATAGATGCCGAGTGCTGCCTCCGCGGCGCGGAACCCTCCAACCAACAAGCCGAGAGGCACGCCGACAACGATCGCAAGGGCATAGCCAAGCAGAAACGGTCGCAAGGATTCATAGAGCGCCGACCACAACTGGCCGGTGACCGCAAGGTCCCAAAATGCCACCGCTATCGCCGACGGATAGGAACCGAACACCGGATTGATGCGGCGGCCAAAAATCTCCCAAAGGATCAGCATGAACGCGACGGAAGCCAGCGTGATCACCCACCGCGGGAATGGACGCCGCTCGGGCGGATCAGACGCCGGCGCTGCTGTTGTTTTGCTTGTGTCGGCGACGTCGACCATCAGTGCACCACGGCGCCGTCGTGTATCGCGCGCCAAACCCTGTAACGCGTTTCGGCAAACTCCGGCGTTCCGCGGACGATGCCGAGATCGGGGCGCGGTCGCTTGAGTGGCACATCCATAATCTCGTGCACACGACCATGCTTCATCACGACGATCCGGTCGGCGATCAGAACCGCCTCATCGAGATCGTGCGTGACAAAGAGAACGGTCTTGCCGGTGCGGGCATGGATATCGAGTAGCTCCGCCTGCAGCGATTCCCGCGTTTGCGCATCGAGTGCACCGAACGGCTCATCCATCAACAAGACCTTGGGGTCGATGGCAAGTGCGCGCGCGATGCCGACGCGCTGTTTCATGCCTCCTGAAAGCTGATGCGGCCGCCGATTCTGCGAGTCCTTCAACCCCACAAGGTGAAGATATTTTTCGGCCGTTTCGCGCAACGGTGCGCCGCGCATACCTTTCATTTCCAGCCCGAACATCACGTTCTGCAGAGCGGAAAGCCAGGGAAGCAATTCGGCGTGTTGAAACACCATGCCACGATCATGACCGCAGCCGTGCACCTCGCGCCCGTCGACGGTGACTCGGCCACCACTCGCAGCATCGAGACCCATGGCGACGCGCAGAGCCGTGGTCTTGCCGCAGCCGGAAGGACCGATGAGTGCAACAATCTCGCCGTCCTTGACCGTGAAGCTGATGCGATCGAGCGCCTGCACGTGATGAATCTCGCCGTCCACGCGCAGGGAAAAGCGCTTGGAAACGTCGAGGAAAGTCACCTCACCCATTCATTTCTCCAAAATGTGGCCCAGTCAGTGGCCGACGACCTGAAGTGCCTTTTCGCGATACTCCGGCGCGGTCACGGCGTTCAGGTCCAGCGGGGCTTTCAAGCGGCCCGCCTTCACCATCTGCTCCTGGATCCACTGAATCTTGTCTGCCGGGAGAGGCAGTGTCGGGTCAACGGCACTGTGTTGGACGGCATCATCGTACACGAAAGCTGGGCGCGGATCGTCAGGCTTGGCACGTGTAAGCTCGCGGGTCAGGGCGATGGTTTCATCCCTGTGCGAAAGCGCGAACCGCAGCGCGCTCATCTCGGCGGCAAGAAATTTCACAGCGTCGTCGCCACGCTCAGCCAGCTTCTTTGCGGTCGATACCATGCACACACGCAGAAAATTCGGTACGGCGTCACGACCGGCGACCAGAAGATGGATGTTCTTCGGCGCGACCGGCTGGTACTCGTTCGACACGACCGCGGCATCGACAACACCGCCGACAAGCGCCTGGTAACGATCGTTGTCGCCGCCGATGGCGGCCAGTTTTACCTCGGTATCGGCAACGCCGAATTTTGCCAGCGCGGACCGTGCCAGCATGTCGGGCATGGAATTCGGTGCCGATACCGCGATCTGCCTGCCCTTGAGATCCTCGACCTTTGTCACCTTTTCGTTGGCAAAAATTCCGTGCGGCACCACAACCCAATGGCACCCGAGCAGCTTGACGTCGCCACCTTTGGCGTCGGCGGCGAAGACACCTTGGGGACCACCCTCGAAGCTGTCGAGTTCGCCGGCGATCAATGCCTTCAAGGCAAGCTGATCATCCTTGAACTGCGAAATTTCTAGCTTGAGACCCTGCTTTTTTGCAAAATCGCGGGTCGATACCATCAGGAAAATACCGGCGTCGGATTTGGCGTTGATGAGGCCGTGCTTCCAAATCTTTTCTTGCGCGTCAGCGCGGGTTGAACAAAAGGCCACGATCGCGGCGACCACCAAGGGTCCAACAGCGATCTTCCCGGCGAGGTTGCGCATCGCGAAGTTCCTCCCTGAACGCAAGTTCCTTTGAGGCCTCTGACTGGACCTCTGTTCAAACGATGTTAACACGAAATTTATATCGGCGGCGTTTCCAAGTTTACTCTGTGAGACTAGCCTTTCACCCGCAAGCGTCGGCACAGACGCGTCTGCAAGGGGCACGGTCGGCCGTAAGCAACCGCGCCCGCAATCCTGTTCAGGGAGCTGAACGCCATGAGCCAACGCTTCACTATTACCGTCAACGGCAAATCCCACACCATAAACGCCGACCCCGACATGCCGTTGCTCTATGCCCTGCGCGACGAACTCGGGCTTAACAATCCTCATTTCGGCTGCGGACTCGCGCAATGCGGTGCTTGTACCGTTCATCATGGATGGACAACCGGCCCGCTCCTGTATCACAGCGATGTCGACGGTGGGGGACGCAAAAATCACGACCCTTGCTGGTCTCGGTACCCCTGAAAAACCACATCCGCTGCAGACCGCTTATATCGAAGAGCAGGTGCCGCAATGTGGATATTGCATAAACGGCTGGCTCATGACCGCCGCGGCATTTCTTCGCGACAAGAAGAAGCCAACGGAAGCCGAGATCAAGGACGCCCTCTCGGGCCTTAAGTGCCGTTGCGGCACTCACATCAGCATTCTGAAGGCGGTCAAGCGTGCCGCCGAGATGATGGGTTGAGGGAGGGTGCCATGACAAAATTCGAACAAAGCTCTGCTTTCACCCGTCGCTCGCTGCTGCTCGGTGGCGGTGCCCTCGTCGTGTCCATTGGGGCTGCCGTGTCGCTCGACACAGTCCTGTCGCTCCAAACCGCATTCGCACAGGGCGCGAAGCCACCACTGACACCCGATCAACTTTCATCGTACGTCGCCGTCAACGCGGACGGCACCGTTTCGGCCTTTTTCGGCAAGATGGATATGGGCCATGGCCTGACCGTCGCGATCGCACAGATCGTCGCGGAAGAACTGGATGTTCCCTTCAAGCGCGTCAAAGTGTTCATGGGCGATACTGCCAATTCGGTGAATCAGGGCGGCGCTTCCGGTTCGACCGGCATTCAGTTCGGCGGCAAGCAAATGCGAATGGCTTCGGCGGAAGCCCGTCGCGTCCTGGTGGAAATGGCTGCCGGCCTTCTCTCAACGCCGGTTGAACAGCTCGTGGTCAATGACGGCGTCGTGAGCTCGCGTGCCGATGCGACGAAGCGAATTTCCTACGAACAGATGCTCGGCGGAAAATACTTCAACGTTCAACTCGACTGGAACAAGCAATTCGGCAACACGCTCTACGCCCCCGGCAAGGCGCAGCCGAAAAATCCCAGCGAACACAAGATCGTCGGTCAACCGATCAAGCGCGAAGACGTTGCGCCAAAAGTTTTCGCGCAAGAGGACTTCGTAACCGACGTGAAAGTGCCCGGCATGGTGCACGGGCGCACGATTCGCCCGGGCGTCGCCGGCGCTGTGCCGGTGAAAGTCGATGAAAGCTCGATCAAGGACATCCCCGGCGCCAAAGTCGTGTGGGACAAAGGTTTCCTCGGCGTCGTCGCCGACAAGGAATGGGACGCAATACAGGCCGCGCAGAAGCTCAAGGTTGAATGGTCGAAGGTTGACCAGCCCTTCCCTGAGCAGGCTTCGCTTTATGATCACATTCGCAAAGCGAGCGTGCGCAAGCGTAGCGTCGACAAGGAAAACGGGAATGTCGACGAGGCATTCAAGAATGCCGCCAAGGTCATCGAGGCCGAATACGAATGG
The DNA here is from genome assembly GCA_963831515.1 of uncultured Alphaproteobacteria bacterium. GTDB lineage: Bacteria > Pseudomonadota > Alphaproteobacteria > Rhizobiales > Xanthobacteraceae > Pseudolabrys. Next base: position 255,833 of record CAWHQL010000026.1, read on the forward strand.
CCATTCCAGTCCCATGCCAGCATGGGTCCGGCGTGCGCGCTTGTTCAGATCAAGGACGGCCAGGTGACATGCTGGAGCGGCACGCAGAAGTCCCACTTCGTTCAGGAGGGCCTTGCACTCACGCTCGACCTGCCGGTCGATAAAGTGCGGGTCATCTACACAAGCGGGCCGGGTTCCTATGGCCGCAATGATGCGGACGATTGCGCCATGGACGCGGCGGTACTTGCGAAGGCGGTCGGCAAACCGGTGCGCCTGCAATACATGCGTGACGAGGGGACCGGATGGGATCCGAAAGGTCCGGCGTCGATCCACAAGGCACGAGCTGCACTCGATGCGACTGGAAAAGTCATCGGCTACGAGTTCACCAGCAAGGGCTTCTCACGGCTCGATGTGAACACCAATGGCGGCAAGCCACACGACACACTGAGCGGACAAACCCTCGGCGTTGCCCTGAAATCGGGCGACGGCTTCGGCGTACCCGCGGAATCCTATGCGTTCGACAACAAGCGTATGGCATGGGAGACCATCCCGCCCCTGCTCGACCGGTCCTCGCCGCTTCGTACTGCGCATTTGCGTGATCCGGTCGGCCCGCAGATCCACTTCGCAAGCGAATCCTTCATCGACGAAGTCGCAGCGGCGGTGAATGCGGATCCGATCGAGTTCCGATTGCGCCACATCAAGGAGCCGCGCGATATCGCCGTGATCAAAGCGGCCGCGGAAAAGGCAAAGTGGGACACAAGACCTTCGCCTCGCCGCGACCAAAGTGGCAACAAGGTATCGGGTCGCGGTATCGCCTATTCTCAGCGGAACGGCACTCGCGTCGCCATCGTCGCCGAAGTCGATATCGATCGCTCGACCGGCAAGATCTGGGCACGCAAGTTCACCGTTGCTCACGATTGCGGGCAGATCATCAATCCGGACGGATTGGTGAAATGCGTCGAAGGCAACATCGTCCAGGGCGTAAGCAGAACGCTTTGGGAGGAAGTCACCTTTGACCGCAAATCAGTGACCAGCGTTGACTGGCTGACTTATCCGATCCTCGACATCACGGAGACGCCGGCCGAAGTGAACGTCGTGCTGATCAACCATCCGGACCTCCCGCCCTCGGGCGCCGGTGAGCCCTCGATCAGGCCTCTGGCGGCGGCTATTGCCAACGCGATATTCGACGCCACCGGCGTGCGAATCCGGCGTGTGCCGTTTTCTCCTGACCGGGTGAAATCCGCGCTGAGCTGAACGATCAGGCAGGCGCGAGCCGGCTGATGCTGGCCCGCGCCGCTTCAATGACCTCGGGCACCACGGCATCGTTGCCGGGTGCCATGATGTGGACGCCGGCGACGTGCGGGACGCTTGCCAGTTCCTGCACCAGATCGACGCATATGCGACGGCCTTCCGCCACCGGATCGCTGGCGCGGTCCATGCGATCGATGATCGCGTCAGGAATTACAGCGCCGAACAGCTTCTCCTTGATCCAACGTGCCGATTTTGCCGAACGCAACGGCACGACGCCGATGATGACCGACAGTCGTTCGGCTATTCCGCACTCCGCGAGCCGCGCCATGTAGCGGCGCACCACACCGGCATCCATACAGAATTGTGTCTGCGCAAATTGCGCTCCGGCCTCGACCTTGGCCTGCAAGCTGGTCGGCTGCCATCCTGGCGGCGGGTCGATCGGGTTGTCCGCACTGCCGAGAAAAAAATCGGCGCGGCCTCCGATCTTGCGACCCGTCGGCAGTTCGCCCATGTCGCGCAGGCGTCGCGCTGTCATGAGAAGTCCACGCGGATCGAGATCGAATACCGGCTTCGCATCCGGTTGATCGCCAGCACTCGGGTCGTCGCCGCGCAGCATCAGCAGATTGCGAATGCCCGATGCCGCGGCGCCGAGCAGATCGCTTTGTACCGCGATGCGGTTACGGTCGCGGCAAGTGAACTGCAGGATCGGTTCGATGCCCTGTTGCACAAGCATCGCGGCTGCCGTAACGGCGCCGAGATGAGGCCGCGCACCGGCGCCGTCGGTGACGTTCACGGCATCGGCAAGGCCCTTCAGTGGCAGCGCTTTTGCCAGAAATTCGGCACGGTCGGCGGACACCGGCGGGGTGACTTCCGCGGTGATCACAAATTGCTTGGCGCGCAGCTTGTCTTGCAAAGTGGCAGGCATTCAACCCAAGTCGCAAAATCCAGTAGACGTTGCAAGTGAAACAATGGGAAAAATGGTAGCGGCTTTGATGCCGCGCAACCTTTGCGGACCGCCATGTTTCAACTGGCGAAATCAATCGACGATGCGATCGCGCCAATCACAGATGGGTGCATGCTGGTCGTACCGCGCGAGGTCTCCGGGGTTCCGATGGCAGCGACACGCGCACTCATAAGGCGTGGCGTGAAAAAGCTTTATCTGGTCGCTCTACCGACATCGAGCTTGCAAGCCGATCTTCTGATCGGTGCCGGGTGCATCGACACATTGGAGACAAGCGCAGTCAGTCTCGGCGAATTTGGTCCCGCTCCGCGCTTCACGGCCGCTGTCATTTCGGGGTCCATCAAACTCAAAGATGCGACCTGTCCGGCTTTGCACGCAGCCTTGCAGGCCTCGGAAAAGGGCGTGCCGTTCATGCCGCTGCGCGGACTTATCGGTTCGGACATTCTGAAATACCGCACCGACTGGAAAGTGATCGACAGTCCGTTCGGCGAAAACGATCAGATCGTGCTGTTGCCTGCGATCAAACCGGACGTCGCGCTGATCCATGCGCCGATGGCCGACCGCTTCGGCAATGTGTGGATCGGCCGCCAGCGCGAGCTGGCCACCATGGCACACGCCGCAGAGAAGACGATCGCAACGGTCGAGAGAATTCATGACGGCAATCTGCTCGATGATCCGACGCTCGCTGCCGGAACGCTCCCCGGCTTTTATGTGGAGAGCGTGGCTATCGCCGAGCGCGGTTCGTGGCCTCTCGGGTTGCCGGATTTCTATGGCGTAGACGCCGACCACCTCGCCGAGTACGCGCGAATGGCTGGAACGGCCGAAGGTTTTGCGGAGTACCTGAACAAGTATGTCTACGAGAAGAAAGCGGCGTAATCGGCCGTCGGGCGGCCTTACGTGACGCAAACGTTGCAGTTCCGAGATGAGGAGTTGCTGGCCGACGTTATCGCCCGTCTGATCGGGGATGTACGTCATGTGGCAGTCGGCAACGCGTCGCCGATTCCGGCGACCGCGGCTCTGCTCGCGCGCGAACGTGGCCAAGGCCGTCCTTACGTTTCGTTGCTGCAAAGTCGCAAACACAATTTCTTCACCGACGGCGCACGGGAGCTCTTCGACTGCGCAGGGCAAGGCCGCATCGACGTTTTTTTTCTGTCAGGCGGGCAGATCGACGGACAGGGCAACGTCAACCTCGTGAGTACCGGCGACTATGAGCATCCGAAGGTGCGTTTTCCCGGCTCCTTCGGGTCGGCCTATCTCTACTATGTGGTTCCCAAGGTCATTCTTTTCCGCACGGAGCACTCGCGCCGCACTCTCGTCCCCAAAGTCGATTTCATCAGCGCGCCGGGCGCAAACGCGGACAATGTCTATCGTCCGGGCGGACCAATTGCACTGGTGACCAACCGCTGCCTGTTCGGATTTTCCAATGGGCGCTTCGCGCTGGCGAGTGTGCATCCGGGCCACACGGTCGATGAAGTCATTGAGAACACAGGATTCGATTTCGATATGCCGAACGCCGTTCCGGAGACCCCGCCGCCGTCGAACGAGACACTCAAGCTGTTGCGCGAGGTCGTCGCGGTCCAATTGGCGGAGGTTTATCCGCAATTCACCAAGCAGGTTTTCGGTAGTGCCGGCGCTCAAGGTGCTTTCGCACGTTGAAAAACCGCGCTCTTTCGGCCATGACACGCGTAAGCTAGTCTGCCGCCCGCACGGCCAGCCGGCCGCAAGCCTCACAGGAAACGGAAGAAGGAAGAAGTCTGGTGAAAACGGTTGAAGCCGCGGTGATTGGTGTCGGTTGGGTCGGGGGCACGCGCGCGGACACGCTCTCTCGCACTGCATTGGTGGACAAACTGCACCTTTGTGAAATCCGTCCTGATCGTCTGGCCGAAGTGAAGAAGCTTTATAAGCCCGCTACGGCGACGCTCGACTACAACGACATCATCCGCAACGAGAACATCTCGGTCGTCTATATCTCGACCACGCCAGAATCGAACCACTATCCGATCTGCCGCGACTGCCTGAAGTCCGGAAAGAATGTGATGCTGGAAAAGCCGATCGCTCTTGAATTGTGGGAAGCGGACGAACTCATACAGCTTGCGAAACGCAACAACCTGAAATTCACCATCGGCTACTCACAACGTTTCAATCCGAAAATCGCCTATGCGAAGAAGAAGATCGTCGACGGTACGCTCGGCAAGGTCGTGTCCGTGCTGGTCAGCCGACATCTCTCGCGCAGTCTCGGCAAGAAGATCGCCAGCCGCGTGAGGCTCTCGCCGGTCGTCATGGAGTCGACCCATGACCTCGACTTTGTGCTCTGGCTGCTGGAGCCGGCCAAGCCGATACGCGTCTATTCGCAAGGCGCTTACGGCTACATGGAGCCGATCAACGGCTCGCATGACGTGATGTTCACGACAGTCACCATGGACAACGGCGTGGCGGTGATGATCGGCGGCGGCTGGAATTTGCCGCCGAGTTATCCGAACTATTGCGCAACGTGGATCGAGATTACCGGCACTGACGGTTCCCTGTTTCTCGACGACACCCAGCGCGACAACTGGCTCAACACGGCGAAAGACGGCCAGCAGTTTCCGATGTCCACCATGCCCGGTGAATGGGTCGACAACGTATTCGCCGGCGGCATGGGCCCGGAAACGATCCATTTTCTGGAGGCCTGCATCCGCAACACGCCGGTGATGGTGACGCCGGAAAGTGCCCGCCGCGTGATGGAAACTTACAGCGCGGCCGATCTTTCCGCCGATCGGAATGAGCCGGTCGATTTGCCCCTTACCAATGAGAGCATTTCAGCCATTGCCGAGTTCAAGCAGAAGATCCGCGCGGGAGTAAATCAATGAGAGGACGCGAATCCACATGAGGAAATCGGCCAAGGGCGTGGGCCTCGCAATTATCGGCGGCGGTCGCGTTGGATTGTTTCGCGGCGAAGTAGCGGCACGGCATCCGGCGGTAGAGTGGATCGGGCTTGCGGAGAAGAACCCGAACCGCGCCGGCGAAGTTGGCCCCAAGATCAACGCGGATTTCGTGACGCAAAGCCATGTCGAACTGCTCAAGCGGCCTGAGGTCACTGCCGCAATTATCTGCACCGACGAACACCTCCACGTCGATCCGATTATGGCCGCTGTCGAGCGCGGCATTCCGATGCTGATCGAGAAGCCGCTTGCCACCAATCTCGCAGAATCCGAACGCGTCCTGAAGGCGATCAAGGCGGCAAAGCTGGATGCAGTCGTCGGCTACACTCAGCGTTTTCGTCGCCGGTGGCTGGCAGCCAAGGAGAAATGCCGTACGGGGGCGCTCGGCGATGTCACCATGGTGACTTCACGCGCCTTCATGAACCGGCTCGTCGCAATCGACAATTACAAGCGTACCGACGATCCGACAACGATTTCGCCGATGGTCATTTCCGGCACGCACGCACTCGATATCTGCATGTGGTGTCTGGAAGGGAAAACCGCGGTCGAGTGTTACGCACGTTCGGTCGACAAGGTCCTTGGGCCCTCCTACAAGGGCATCGACGGCACCGCCGGGATGATCAATTTCTCCGACGGCACCATTTATCACCTCAACATGTCCTGGGCCTTGCCGGTGACCTGGCCGGCCGCGGTCTATTCGCTCGAGGTCGGCATCGTCGGCACGACCGGCGTGCTCACCATCGACGACACGCATCGCGATATCGTTCTGGCGGTCTCCAAGCCCCAGTCCGAGGGCTACAACCCCGATACGTCGCGGCTGGTCGATTTCATGGGCAGCTATCCGCCAGGAGACATGGCGCTCGGCGAATTGCGCGGGCCGATGGCGGAAGAAACCGATTCATGGCTCAACCGCGTAGCCCTCGGCCTGCCTACGGCGGCGGCGACTGTGGAGGAAGCGCATCGCAACCTGATGTTGACGAAAGCGCTCGACCTGTCGGCCAAGCGCAAGCAGCCGGTAAAGCTTCCGCTCGATCCCGACGAAGTGCGCGCTGCCGCCTGACGTTATTCGTTATTGCTGTTGAGTTTTTTTACGAGGTGCCGCCGCCGGCGCGGCACGTGCTGCCGCCGGCGCGGCCTGCGCCTCGCTGCTGCTGCCGCCGCCACCGAACAGGAACCGCTGCGGATTGTGCGCCAGGTCGGTGATCGCCTTGCCGGCAATGTCGATCTGTCGCGTTGCGGTCGCGGTCATCTTGTTGACCCCGATCGTGATGTCGTCCGTGCGCTTATCGAGGTTTTCCATCAGCGTGCGTGCCGAAGCGGTCGCTTCCTTGGCATTGCTCATCGTATCCTTGGCATCTCTCACGATCGAATCGACGCTGTCGGAATTGCGTGCAAGTGAAGCACTGAACGTCGCGAGATCCGCGATTGCCTGATGCACCGCCTCCTGATTGGCGGCGATGACCTCTTCAGCCTTGTTCAGCACTTCCCGCGCGGCCTGCATCATGTCCTGACTGGCGCTCGGATCGGCCTTCAGCGTGGGCGGCTCGCCTTCTTCTCTCTCGATAAGAGGCGTCTTCGACGAAACACCCTTGAGCGATACCGCGGCGACACCGGTGAGACCGGCAAATTCAAGACCGACACGGGTATCAGAACGAATTGGCGTCGATTTGTTGACCGCCAGCATCGCCACGACCTGGTTAGGCTTGTCGGGATCGAGGCGCAGATTGGTGACCTCGCCGACACGAATTCCGTTGAACAGAACGTTTCCGCCGACCTGCAGCCCGGACACCGAACTATCGAAGATCACGCGGTAAGCGACGGCCTGCTTCTTTCCCGACGAGTGGTGCAGCCAGAAGATGAAGCCAAACGCGCCCGCAACCACGGCGAACGTGAACAGTCCGATCAGTGCGTAATGCGCTTTTCTCTCCATCATCCTACTCCGCTAGTTCCTTGCCGCAGCTTTCAGGCCCGTTCGGGCGCGTACACCATGGAAATAGGCCTTAAGCCATGGATGCTGTGATGCCAGCATCGTATCCATAGTTCCGGCTTCAATGATCTTGCCGTCGCCGAGAACAGCGATCCGGTCGCAGATCGTATGCAAGCTGTCGAGGTCATGGGTTACCATAAAAACGGCCATCGACGAAACCCGCTGAAGGGTCAATATCAACTGGTCGAAATCGCCGGCGCTGATCGGGTCGAGGCCCGAAGTCGGCTCATCCAGAAAGAGAATTTCCGGGTCGAGAGCCAGTGCACGGGCCAACGCGACGCGCTTTATCATGCCTCCGGAGAGTTCTGACGGAAACTTACGGTAGACATCGGGCTTCAGTCCGACCATTTCCAACTTGGTGATCGCTATTTCAGTCATCAGGCGATCGGACAAGTCGAGATATTCCCGGATCGGAAATTCGATATTTTCACCGACCGTCAATGACGAGAATAAAGCGCCCTGCTGGAAAAGAATGCCCCAGCGGCGCTCGATCTCCTGACGCTGCTGCTCACCCGCTTCGTCCAGATTGACTCCGAAGACGTTGATCCGTCCCAACAGCTTAGGCAGCAGCCCGAGGATCGTGCGTGTAAGCACGGACTTGCCCGCGCCGGACGCTCCGACGAAGCCAAGGATTTCGCCCCGATAGACATCGAGCGTAACGCCATTGAGAACCCGGTTGCCCTTGAGTTCGACAACCAGATCGCGCACCTCGATGACGGGATCTTGTGCCATTTCACATCCCGATGGCGGCGAAAAACATGGCGAAGACACCGTCGAGCACGATGACAAGGAAAATGGATTTCACCACGGAGTTGGTCGTCTTCTCGCCGAGTGACTCGGCGCTCCCCTGCACTTGCAATCCCTCGACGCAGGCGACAATGCCGATGACAAGCGCCATGAAGGGCGCCTTGATCATTCCCACTTCGAACGTGGTGCTGGTTACGGCCTCGCGCAGCCGCGCAAGAAAGACCTCCGGCTGAATGCCGCCGTACAGCCACGATACGAGTCCGCCGCCGTAAAGCGCCGCCATCGATCCGAGAAATGTCAGAATTGGAACGGCGATGATGAGCGCTATGATGCGTGGCAAAATGAGAACTTCGACCGGATCAAAGCCCATCGTGCGCAACGCATCGACTTCCTCGCGCATTCGCATGGCTCCAAGCTCGGCTGTATAGGAGCTGCCGGACCGGCCGGCGACCATGATGCAAACAATCAGCACGCCGACTTCGCGCAGGACCAGAACGCCAACCATATCGATGACGAAGATATCCGCTCCGAATTTGCGGAAATGGAAAATGCCTTGCTGCGCGAGGATGGCGCCTATCAGCACGGTGATCAGCAAAACGATTGGCACCGCCCGCCAGCCAACGCGCTCGAGCTGGTGCACCATCGACGTAAAGCGGAAACTCGTCGGCCTCAACATGACGCGCTTGAGTGCGACCAACAGCGATCCGAGCATTTGCGCCAGCAAAACAAGATCGGCACCGACCGACGCCATGGTCATGCCCACGCTTTCCAGTGTCGCAATGATGCTGTTCCGTCTCGGCGGCGGCGGCGAAAGCGTCTGCGTTCCGGCGTGAACCTTGTCGAAAAGACCTCGGTAATCCTCACGCAGGCCGACGAGACGCGCATCGCGTCCCTGGCTCGTCCAATTCCGCAAAGTTCGTTCGATGAGCCAGGCGCCATACGTGTCGAGATAATCGACGCGCGCGATATTGATCGCGACGCTACGCGCGGTGACTCCGCGCGTCGCGGCGTCCACCTGAGGCTCAATTGCGCCGGCGTACTCGGCCGTCCAAGACCCGGCGGCGCTGAGCTCGACCGAATCGCCGCGCGTTTGGCTACTGAGCAAAATCCCTGCCGTCACTCCGCCACTCCCTCGTTGTCAGCGCCGCGCGCCCACTCTCGACCCTCGGCAGGCGGCGAGTTGAAACAGGACTGGATGCATTCGACGGGGCCTCCCGGTTGCGCCGCAAGCCGAACGGCAAGCGATGGCGGCGCCTCAAAAGGCCGCGTTGAGCGCAATCGGTCGTCCCGCCCCGTTAGAGATATAAAGGTTAACAAATTGGAGGTAATCGTTAAATCTCGTTTACCTTTTTAGGTTAATGCCGGAACTTCAGATTCCCCATCATTGGCGGCATTTGGCGCGGGACAGCGGTTAAGCGACGCACCCGGCAGAGGCATGGAACCCACAGTCGCGCGCGGCAAAACCCGCCTTAGCAGGGCTGGACACCGGCGCAGGCAGCGTTGGCGTCGTTGACCGCGAACAAACTTTCCACGACCGGCCGGCGATCCTTTATCGGCGGAATCGACAGAACTTCCAGATAGACCGTGCCCAACCCCTGCAGTCCGAGCAACGTGCCGGCACCAAGACTTAAATCCAGATCGCGATTCGCGACGAACGGACCTCTGTCGTTGATTGTCACGTTGATTGAACGATGGTTCTTCGGATTCGACACACGGATGAGTGTACCGATCGGCAACGTCTTATGCGCTGCGTGCCATCCGATAGGATTGAAGGCTTTGCCGGTCGAAACAAGTTTGTCTTCCCAGTACATCGACGCGACAACCCACGAACCGGCCTGAATTCGATCTAAAGAATTCTCGCTCGAGACGCTCGGCATGGGCATTACGGAAAAAACGACGCCGAGCGCGAGAAGAAAACTCGCGTGCGCCAGTTTCCGTGCAACCCACAACACGATTTTGTTGGACTCGATCAGCTTCATCGTCCTGATTTGACAAACAATTTGCGCGAACTGCGCATCGCGTGACCTCGCGCTGACCGAGAGCGAGGCGCTCTGATCGCTCCTAGAGCGCTACAAATGAGGCCGTTCTGTGATTTGGCTATGCAGCCTGGGAACGTTCGCGCAGCGTTTTGATCGACAACTCGGCCGCCAATTTGTCGAGCTGCGTCAATAGCTCGGGCGCAAGCGCAAGTCCGTTGCGCTGGCGATCGACACGACGCTGCGCTCGCTGCTCGCCGGGCAGACGAACACTTTGTCCCGGCAGCGCTTTTGTATTGCGCATGTCGCGGATATGCCGATCGACTTCGGACTTGAATTGATCGAGCGGCTGAAATCGGCTCGGATCGAGCGCGAGCACGAACTGACCGGTATTGGTGACCTTGTCAGGTTCAGCATTGAAATCGACGCAGTCGCGACCAAACAGCGCACCGTTGAGCGTGCCGGCGAGAAGGCCGAACGTCAGCGCGAGTCCCGCGCCCTTGTAGCCCGCCATCGGCAGGAGCAGCGCTTCCGCGCTCTTGTGCGGATCGGTTATCGGCTCTCCGGTTTTTGGATCGATCATCCAGTCGTCGTGCAGCGGCTTGTTCTGCAGGCGATGGTTCTTGATCGTGCCGTACGAGACAATCGAGGTGGCAATGTCGAGTACAATCGGCGCTTCCTTGCCTGCAGGGATTGCAATCGCCAGAGGATTTGTACCGAGCAGCGGCTCTGCGCCGCCGGCAAGCGGCATGTGATTGGCGTTGGCGACCGCAGAATACAGCCCGATCATGTCGGCCTTGAGCGGCAAAGCCGCATAGACGCCGGCAGCGCCGGCGTGACCTGACATGCGGCAGCCGACCCAGGCGACGCCGCATTCGCGCGCGAGTTCGATCGCAGTCTCTGCGGCGCGCGCAACGACCAGATGACCCATGCCGTTGTCGCCATCGACAAGCGCTGTTGCCGGAGCGGTGCGCTTCACCGTGATGTTCGGACGCGGATTTGTCGACTTGAGCCGTAGCCGCTGGACATATTGCGGGAGGCGAAACACGCCGTGCGCATCGGCGCCGACCAGATCCGCCTCCAGCATGAGGTCGGCGATCTTGCCGGCATCATCTTCAGCCACGCCGGCTTTGCCCATTGCATCAACGATCAAGCCTGTAACGGCCGTCGTCGGAATCCGCACTGCTTTGGTGGACTGGACGTTCATGATTTCCCCGATAGCAAAGCTTCCGCGCGTGAACCGAGAATTGTCGCCTTGTCGGCATCAGAAATCTTCAGCGCTCGCACGTGTTTCACGCAATCCATCATGCCCATGTCGTAAGGATAATCGCTGCCGAGCATGACACGGTCAGCGCCGACATGCCCGATCATGAACTCCAGCACCGGCGCAGAGTGCAGAATCGTGTCGTAGTAGAAACGTTTCGCGATATCCTTCGGTCGGCTTGAGATGTTCTTTTTAGGCTCAGGCCGCACGTCCCATCCATGTTCCCATCGCGCGGCCTGGTAGGGCGTAAAACCACCGCCGTGAGCCAAAATCACGGTGAGCCGCGGATGACGATCGAGAACTCCTCCGAAATAGAGGCAGGCCGCACCAATGGTGGTGTCGAGTGGATTTCCGATCAAATTGTTCAGGTAATAGGACTTCATGCGATCGGCACCCGCCACATTGTTTGGATGCACGTAGACGAAAGCACCGAGATCCTCGGCGGCAGCCCACAAGGGCTCGAAGCTCGGGTCGTCGAGATTCTTCCCCATGATATTCGACGCGATCATTGTTCCGCGCAGGCCAAGATTGGTCACCGCCCGTCTGAGTTCGCCGGCGGCTTTTTCCGGCGCCTGCATCGGCAATGTTGCGATTCCCATGAACCGTTGCGGATTCTCCTTGACCAGTTTCGCGATCTGATCGTTTTGAATCGCTGCGGTAGCCGCACCTAGCGTGGCTTCCTGATTGTAAAGATATGTTTGCGGAGTGACGGAAAGGACCTGCACATCGACGCCCGCCGCGTCCATGTCGCGCAATCGATGCTCAATATCGAAGCCGCCGCGCGGATAAGGCCGGTAGGCAATTCCACCAACATCGAGCGTTGCCGATGCCTCGTCGATCGGCGTTATCGTCACTGGTACCTTCGGAGCCTCCTTGCGCAACAGCGCGGCGGTCTCCTGGGTCAACACATGCGTATGAGTGTCGATCGTTCGCACTTTGCTCATTTCACCACCCGAAAGGCGCCGCACGTGGTGCGGCAACAAGGGCCTCAGTGCCGCAGCCCGCTGACAGACGCAAGCCCCTGTTGCACCCTGTGCTTTGGGCTATAAACGAGACCCCGCAAGCAATACCGGATCTTACATGACCACAAGTCCTACCGATGCGAACCACACGCCGCGCGTTGAAGACGATGCCTTGGTGCGCGGAGCGGGCCGCTTCATGGATGACCCCCGGCTGCCCAATACCGCGTTCGCCGCTTTCGTACGCTCACCACATGCGCACGCGCGTGTGGTGTCGGTCAGAACGGACGAAGCGCGAAAGGCGAAGAAAGTTCTGGCCGTGCTGACTGCCGAAGACATGAAGGCGGCGAATGTCGGCAGCGTGTCACGGCATCCACCTGTGCCCGGCCGCGGCGGCGCCAAGATGATCATGCCGTTTCGACCTTCGCTCGCGGGTGAAAAGGTCATGCATGTCGGAGACCCAGTCGCAATGGTGATCGCCGAGACGATCGCCGCGGCGCAGGACGCAGCGGACCTCGTGCAGGTCGAATACGAAGAATTGCAGGCTGTGGTCGATCTGCATGACGCCATGAGAAAAGACGGCACCCAACTTTATACCGAAGCGCCCGGCAACCTTTGTGTCGACTGGCCCGGCCCAGTGCCTGACGAAAACAACGAGCGTGACGTTGCTGAAGCCATCGCCAAAGCGCCACACGTTGCCAAGGTGAGCGTCGTCAATCAGCGCATGGTTGTTGCATCGATGGAGACGCGCGGCTCTACCGGCGTCTATGACAAGGCAAATGACAGCTACACGCTCTACGTCTGCTCACAGAGCGCCAACTCCCTGCGCAACCTGACCGCCGGCGTTATGGGCCTTCCACCGGAAAAGCTGCGCGTAATTACCGAGGACGTCGGCGGCGCATTCGGCATGAAGACGCCGCCCTACCCGGAATATCCAGCCTTGCTGGTGGCGTCGCGCCAACTCGGCCGCCCTGTGCATTGGCAATCAACTCGTTCGGAAGCCTTCCTCACCGACACGCAAGCACGCGATACCGTAACCGAGGCCGAATTGGCACTCGATGAAAAGGGGAAATTTCTCGCGCTCCGCGTACGACATCTTTGCAACCAGGGCGCTTACGTGAGCACCGCGGGCGTCGGCATCAACACCAACAATTTCGCCCGCTGCCTGCCCGGCATGTACCGCATTCCAAAGGTCGATGTTTCGGTCGCCTGCTATTTCAGCAACACGGTACCGATCGGCCCCTATCGAGGGGCCGGCCGACCGGAAGCAAATTACGCCCTTGAACGCGTTGTGGAGGAAGCTGCGCGCATTACCGGTATCGATCCGGTGCGATTGCGCAAAAAGAATCTCATTCCCCCATCGGCCATGCCGTTCAAAACCCCGATCAACACATACGACAGCGGCGACTTTCCGACGATTGTAGACATGGCGTTGAAGCTCGCGGATTTCGAAAATTTCAGCAAACGGCGGCGTGAATCGGCAAAGCGCAAAAAGCTTCGCGGCATCGGGGTCTCCTGCATGCTGGAGCACGCAGGTGCAATGCCGATGGAACAGGCTTCCGTCTCGTTTCCCGGTGGAGAGCAGCTCATTCTCGGCTGCAATGTGCAATCCACCGGACAGGGGCACGCGACCGTTTTTCCGCGTCTGCTCGCCGGCAGGCTCGGGATCGATGCCGCAAAGATTCAGCATCGGCACGGCGACACCGCGCAGGGACTGACCGGCTTTGCGTCGGTCGGTTCACGCTCTGCCATGTGCGCGGGAAGCGCGATCGTGCACACGGCCGACGTCATGCTGGCAAAAGGCAAAAAGGTCGCTTCGGCTCTGCTGGAGGCTTCCGAAGCGGACATTCAGTACCACGGCGGAAATTTCGAGGTCGTCGGAACCGACCGCAAGATATCGTTGTTCGAAACGGCAAGGCGCGCGCACGAGCATGGCGAGAATCTGGACACCAAAGAGAAGGCTGAGGCTCCCCTCACATTTCCCAATGGCTGTCACATCGCCGAGGTAGAGATCGACCCCGAAACCGGCGTAGTCGACCTCGTCACTTATACGGCGGTCGACGATCCGGGCGTGATGCTCAACTCGATGATCGTCGAAGGCCAGGTGCACGGAAGCATCGCACAAGGCCTGGGCCAGGCGCTGGCTGAAAACGCGATCTACGATGCGAGCAGCGGCCAGTTGGTCGCGGGCTCATTCATGGACTACGGAATGCCGCACGCTCATACGATGCCGATCGAATTGCGCGAAGCGGTGCATTCCGTGCCGGCAACGAGCAATCCGCTCGGCGTCAAGGGCACAGGTGAAGCCGGCACGACGGCAGCCATAGCCGCGGTGATGAACGCGATTTCGAACGCCATCCCGAATGGCGCGGCCGATCACATGGACATGCCGGCAACACCTGCAAAAGTCTGGGCAGCATGCCAGAAGGGGATGGCGGCAAAATAAGCGCCATCAAACGAAATGGCCGGGACGAGCCCGGCCATCACGCGCGCAGTGCAGACCGCGACTATGCCTGCGAAATGAACTTGATGTTCATGTAAGCCTGCAAACCCTCGACGCCGCCTTCGGAACCGTAACCCAATTCCTTGACGCCACCGAATGGCGTCTCAGGCGTCGAGATAGCGATGCTGTTGACGCCGACCATTCCGGACTGCAGCGCGTCGCTGATTGCTGACGCATTCTTGTCTGATGTGGTGAAGGCATACGCGGCGAGGCCGAACTGGAGAGAATTGGCGCGCTCGACCACTTCGTCAAAGGTCTTGAATGGCACGATCGGTGCGAGAGGACCGAACGGCTCCTCGGTCATGACCTTGGAATCATCCGGAACATCGGTGATCACGGTTGGCTCGTAGAAGAAGCCCTGGTTGCCGTGCCGCGATCCACCGGTCGCCACCTTGCCGCCGCGATCCTTGGCGTCATTGACGAAGCTTTCCATCGCGTCCAACCGGCGCGGATTGGCGAGCGGGCCCAACGTGATGCCCTTCTCCAGTCCGTCACCGAGCTTCAGCCCCTTGGCGTATTCGGTGAAGCGAGCGACGAACTTTTTGTAGTTTTTCTCCTGCACATAAAAGCGGGTTGGTGAAATGCAGACCTGCCCGGCATTGCGATACTTGAACGCCGCGATGGTATCAGCGGTTTTTTCCGGGTCGGCATCGTCGAACACGACAACCGGCGAGTGGCCGCCCAGCTCCATGGTCGCCTTCTTCATGCCTTTGGCCGCCAGTTCGGCGAGATGCTTGCCGACGGGAATAGAGCCGGTGAACGAGATCTTCTTGACGGATTTCTTCGGAATCAGATGCTCGGACACTTCAGCGGGCACTCCGAACACAAGATTGAGCACGCCCGCCGGCACACCCGCATCGGCGAAACATTTCACGAGTTCAACGCAGCCGCCCGGCGTTTCTTCCGAAGCCTTGATGATGATCGAGCAGCCGGCCGCAAGCGCCCCGGCAATCTTACGGACGGGTGTCAGCGTCGGGAAATTCCAGGGTGTGAACGCTGCAACGACACCGACCGGCTCCTGGATGACGATCTGGCGGACGCCCTTCTGCCGTCCGGGCACGACGCGACCATATGTGCGACGGCCTTCTTCGGCATACCAGTCGATGATGTCGGCGCTGGTGATCACTTCCGCGCGCGACTCGACATAGACCTTGCCTTGTTCCTGGGTCATTACCTTGGAAACGTGATCGAAGCGCTCGCGCAGCAGGTCGGCAGCCTTCCGCATGATCTTCGAGCGGTCGTAGGCCGAGGTCGCCTTCCACACCGCGAAACCTTTCTCAGCTGCGGCCAGTGCGGCATCGAGGTCGGCTTTGCTAGCGTGCGGCAGGCGCGCGAGGGTCTTCCCGGTTGCTGGATTGATGACGTCCTCGCCCTTGCGGCCTTCGCCGTTGAGCCACTTGCCGTCGATATAGAGCGCGAGATCGGAATACATGGGAGCCTCGTTGTTACCCGGAACGATCTTGAACGATCTTGGGCGGTTGGATTAGCACTTTCGCAAGGGTGCGGCCACCCTGTCACCGCTCGCGAAACGGCGGCCGACTATGAACCCAGGTAACCGCCGCCGCTGACGTGAATGGTCTGGCCAGTGACATAGCGCCCGCCGGGGCTGCAGAGAAACCGCACCATGGCCGCGACATCCTCGGGCTCCCCCCGCTCGCCGGAGATGGTGCCATGCGTGAGGTGATGTGCCGGAGCCTGCGATGAGGCAGGGCGTGCGGTGTTGATCGCACCCGGCACGACGCAGTTGGCGGTGATTTTTTCGGCGGCGAGGTCATGCGCAAGTGCGCGGGTGAATCCAACCAGGCCGGTCTTGGCGGTCATGACATGCGCGCGATCCTTCGAACCGATGTGTGCGCTCATCCCGCCGATATTGATGATTGCCCCGCCGTTTTTCCTCATCGCCGGCAGGCAAGCGTGAACGCAGTGGAAAGCCCCGTCGAGGATCACGCTCATCACCTCGCGCCAATCCTTATAGGTCATTTCGGTGATCGGCTTTTCGCGGCGAAGCGCGGCATTGTTGACCAGAATGTCGATCCGCCCGAAGTTCTTTAGCGCAGCATCAGCGAGCGCAGTCGCTGTCTTCTCGTCTGCGATGTCACCGAGAACAATGGCTGCTTTCCCGCCAGCGGCTTCGATTTCGCGCAAGACGCTATCGGCTTCGGCCTTGTTGGACCGTACGTTGACGACGACCGAGGCGCCGGCGTGCGCGAGTTGAAGCGCGATGGCGCGGCCGATATTGCGTCCGGCACCCGTAACGATCGCCACTTTACCGGCGAGCTCTTTTTCACTCATGAGGCTTTCTCCACTCGTCATGCGTAATATTTTGCCGGCACGACGAAAAATCTATCCCCGCAAGAATGCCAAATCGATTTTTCCGTCGAAAAGCTTCCCAAGTTTCGCAATCGCCCCCGCGGCGCGCTTTTCATCCCACCCGCCATGGCGAGCATTGAGCATGAATTTCTCATCGATGTCCGCGCGAGAGAGCGGTTCGTGCGCCCCGCCACGGAAATGGGGCTGTCGCTCTTCTACGACCGTCCCATCATTGAGGACCGCGCGAATGTGGCCGGTGAAATTATTCGGATAAGGATTATCCGGATCGATCACGTAATGGACCTTCGAAGAGAGCGCGAGCACATCTTTGTCGTGTACCGCAGCGTCCGTGAAGGCGTCGAGGCCGACACCGCCGCGTACAAAGCCTGTGGCGAGCAGAAAAGGCGTTGAGAACTTCGCGGCGTAACCATTGGGCGGGCGCTGCTTGTCGGCAAGCGGCTCCCATAGCCTGTGCACCGTGCCTTCGGCCACTTCGCAGATCAGTTCCTTCACATCGCCGGCCTTGATCCCGCGGGCCGCGAGTCGTTTTGCGCAATCGATGTAAGGATGCGCCATGGTCCCGCAGGGATAGGGCTTGAATGCAAGCGTCTCGGTTACCCAACGCGAACCGAAATCGCCAGTGAGGGCGCCGTAGTCACCTTGCGTTGTATGGGCGAAGCCGTGGAACAGTCCATGGACACCCTCGAACACGGTACGCGGCCCAAGGAATCCGCCGCGCGCCAGCAGCGCCGCGCGGATGCCGGATTGTGCCGCCCATCCGGGATGCAGTCGTTTCGTCCAGGTGCCCTCTGCTAAGTACTCGATGATGCCCGACGCCATGCTGGCGGCAATGCCCAATGCATCGACAAGTTGTTTTGCGTTCAGGCCCAACGCGGCGCTCACGCCGGCCGCCGCGCCCATCGCGCCGAAGATGGCTGTCGGATGGAACCCGGCCTTGTGAACGGCCTTCGGCACGACCGTGCTCAGACGGCACATGACCTCGGTGCCCACCGCGATTCCGAAAAACGCGGCGCTACCATCCGGCCTATGGCGCTCGCACGCCGCCAACACCGCCGGCACAATCACTGCACCGGCGTGCACGGGGCCACCCTCGAACGTATCGTCAAAATCCTCGCCATGTGCGGCCGTGCCATTGACGAAGGCAGCACTGGCAGCGCTGAAGCCGCGCGCGTGGCCGATGGCTGTGCATGGCCCCTCGTCGTCGCAAGCGGCGAGAGCACTCTTGATGTAGTCCTCGTTGCGTGCGGTCACGCAAAGACCCACCACGTCGATCAGCAGCTCTTCGCACTTTTGCCGCATGGATTTCGACAGGCGGTCAGCCTGTAAAGCTGCGATGCGCTCAGCAAGCTGCTCGGCAACGGACACCTTGGGCAATCGGCCACTCACAGGACCACCGCGATCATGGCGTCGTAGACAGCCGGCGTGCGCCACCGAACTTCAGGCTGTTGGCAAGCGCGACTATACCGAACGTGAGGACCAGCATCAGCAGACCAAGCACCGCGATGGCGGCGAGATCGCCGCTTTCATTGAGATCATAGATGAGTACCGACAGCACCTTGGTTTCCGAGGTGAACAGCATGATCGCCGCCGACAGCTCGCGGATCACACCGACGAAGATAAAGCACCACGTGGCTATCACGCTTGTTCGCAGCAGCGGCGCGGTGATCTGCCAGAGCGCCCGCAACCGCGTGGCGCCAAGTATGCGGCTCGCGTCCTCTAGTTCTGGATGCACGGCTTTGAAGGCCGACTGCAGTTGCTGATAGGCCGCCGGCATACTCAACGTCACGAAAGCGATCAACAGAATCCATAACGTCCCGTAAAGCACAAAGGGCGGGCGCGTATAGGTGAAAAACAACCCGACGCCCAGGACGATCCCTGGGATCGCCACCGGAGCGGTTGCGAGAAAGCCGAGCAGGCGATAGCCGCGAACGGCCTGGCGCGTGTGAACGTAGGCAATCACGAGCGCGAGCACGGTGCCGGCTGTTGCGGCCAGTGTTCCGAGGATGAATGTATTCCAAAGCGCCAGCCTGGTTGCCGACAATTCGAAGAAGACGAAGTGCAGATTGTGCAGCGTGAAGTTATTCAACGACACCAGGTGCGAGGCCACTTTCGAGAACGAAGCATTGAGCAGCGCGAAATAGGGCAGGAAAACCGGGCACGTCAGCACCAGCATCGCGGCTGTCAGCATGACCCAACGCCAGCGGCCAAGCCGCACTATGCGTGGTTCACTGTTCTTCGCGCCGACTACGGAGTAACCGCGCCGGCCGAGAATTACGTGTTCCGCGCGCAAAAGGATAATCGTGAGAATCAGGAGCGGCAGAGAAGCGGCTGCGGCCAGTTCCGGTTGAGGCGGAAACTGGAACAGGCTCCATATTTTGGTGGTCATCGTGTGGAAGCCGGCCGGCATCGCCAGGATGGCCGGCGAGCCGAACAATGTCATCGCTTGCAGGAATGCAACCAGAGCGCCCGCGAGCAACGAAGGAAGCGCCAGCGGAATCGTGATCCGGCGCGCGGTGTCCCAGGCCTTTCCGCCAAGAATAGCGGATGCGTCCTCAAGGTCACCTGGAGTGCGATCGAGCGAGTTCGCCACCAGCACGAATACGTAAGGAAACGTGTAGCAACTGATGACAAAGACGAGGCCGGTGAAGCTGTAGATATTGAATAAATGCGCGCCTTGCTCGGCGCCGGTCAGTTCCCGGTAGAGCTGGTTGAGCAACCCGCTATTCGGTGCGGCCAGCAATTCCCACGCGATCGCACCGAGAAACGGTGGCGTGACGAACGACGCCGTCACCAGCAGCCGCACCGTGCGGCGCAGCGGCATATCCGTACGAGCCACCAGCCAGCCCATCGGGGCAGCCACGACGCAACAGATCACCGCGGACAGGGTGGCGAGAGCAAAAGTGGTTAGTAACGGGTCAAGAAATGCGGCATCGGAAAGCAGGCGAGAGAAATTGTCGAGCGTGAACGACCCATTTTTAGTGCTGAAGGCATACAGAACGAGCCAAGAGAGCGGCATTGCGATGAGCAAAAACAGGATCACCGCGAATACGATCAGCACCGGCTTCGACAGATCAATTCCGAGCCCGCGCCGGGCCGGCGATGCGGGTAGAGCGATGGTCATATCGGTGCCTGTTTGGCTTTGGCTGTTTTCATCGTCAGTACTCGCCGGCTGGGAGTAGTGGATGGCCGAAGCGGTCCCGACCATCCACTGTTGAGGCTAGACACGGAAAATTTTCGTGTAGCGCGCCTTGATCTGCTCGCCATTCTTGAGAACCGCCGCGGCGTCGTCCTTCATCATCTTGATCTGGCTCAACGGCGTACGACCGGTGTGCTCCTTGATCTGCGGATGCACCGACCGCAGACCGCCGATGTCGATACAGAGTTGCTGGCATTCGGGCGTGAAGCAGAAGCTTTGGAACAGACGCGCTGCATTCGGGTTCGGCGCGGCCTTGAACAGGCCGTTGGGCCCAATGATTAGAGGACTGCCTTCTGGCGCATAGACCGGTTCGACGGGTTGGCCGGATTCTTTCTCCTGCAGGACCAGGTATTCGACGCCGTCCGCCTGGACCGCACGTTCGCCCAGCGCGATTTTTTTCGGCGGATCGGCGGCTGACTGCACTTGCAGGACGTTCTGCTGTGCGAGTTTTTCGAAGTACTCCCACCCCAGATCGCGCGACATTTGATAGGTCGCGGTCATGATCGTGCCGCTGTAGCCAGGGTGTGCCTTGACGATCTTGCTCTTCCATTTCGGGTCGAGCAGGTCCGCAAAGCTTTTCGGCGCCTCTTCTTTCTTCACCATGGTGGTGTTGTAGGCGATGATGGAAAGAAACACGCGAAAACTCGCGTAGGTGCCGTCTGCATCTTTGTGATCGGCAGGATAGAACTTGGCAACGTCTTCCGGGACATAAGGTTCGAGCACGCCCAGGTCTTTCCAATAGACCAGATGCGAAGCGTCGGATGAGTTTACGACGTCGACCGCATGAACGTTGGCGGTGTATTCCTGACCAATACGCTGCAAGATGCGTTCAGCGCCCGTACGTTCGACCTTGCAGGAGACGCCCGGATACTTGGCTTCGAATGCCTTGCCGATCTGCTCCGATAATTTGAGGTCGATCGAGGTGTACCAGACAACCTTGCCTTCCTTCTTCGCCGCTTCAATCAGCGCCGGCGTAACCGGGCTCGCGGGCGGCGCGGCAGACAAAACTCTTGTTGAGAACGCGGCGCCGACAGTCAGCGCACTCGCGCCGACCAGCACGTCGCGGCGAGAGATCTTCGAGCCTTTCATTGGCGTATCCTCCATACCTTCAGCTTTATTAGTTCGCCCCGCGAAATCGTTATCCGCTCAGCGCACGGCAGCGCTCAGGCGGCAAGTAGACCCAGACCGTACTGCCTTGCGGGATGTTCTCGCTTGCGGCAGCCAGTAGGCGCAGCTGCGTGCCATCCTTGGCCTCAACCATATAGTCGCGGTTGCCACCGAGAAAGACCTGCCGCACCACCGTCGCCGGCACGATGTTTTCACCCTGTCGTTGCGTCGCTGAAATTGTGATGTCATGCGGACGGATCGAGACCGGCGTCGATACGCCCGACTTGATTTGCTCGCCTGTGCAACGAAGCGGTGTGCCGGCGAAATCGATGCGAGACGCATCGAGCCCCTTGCCCTTGATGACGTTGCTCGAACCGATAAATCGGGCAACGAACTCCGACCGCGGCCGGTCGTAGATGTCCTCCGGAGAACCGGCCTGTTCGATCTTGCCGGCGTTCATCACCGCAATCAGGTCGGCCGTGGTCATCGCTTCCGATTGATCGTGCGTCACATAGACCGTCGTATAACGAAAGGCATCGTGCAGCCGGCGCACCTCGAAACGCATTTCCTCGCGCAGATTGGCGTCGAGGTTTGACAGCGGTTCGTCGAGCAGGAGCGTTTCCGGCTCCACGATGAGGGCGCGCGCGAGCGCCACGCGCTGTTGCTGGCCGCCGGACAATTCTCCCGGGTAACGTTGCGCAAGCGGTGCAAGCCGCGTGGTTGCCAGAATGGCGTCGAGCTTCTTGCCGATGGTTGCGCGGTCCATCTTTCGCAGTTTCAGACCGTACATGATGTTCTCCGCCACGGTCATGTGCGGCCACAGCGCGTAGCTCTGAAAGATCATCGACATGTTGCGCTTTTCAGGCGGCAACGAACGCGAAGGCGATGAGACCAGTTTGTCGCCGACACGAATTTCGCCCTTGCTCGGCTCCACGAAACCGGCGATCAGCCGAAGCGTCGTCGTCTTGCCGCAGCCCGATGGACCCAGCAGGCAGACCAGATGACCGTGCTCGATGGTGAGCGAGATGTCGTCGACCACAGCGACATCGCCGTATCGCTTGGTCAGATCCCGTAATTCGACCGACGCCACGCGCTTCCTCCCCTGAACCCGCCGCTTTGCACGGCTGTATAATTCCGAACGCCCTGTACCAACACCGCTGACGCGCTTGTGTTCGCGTCCACCCTTCAGGAACCGGTGAATACCGGCTTACGCTTCTCCATGAATGCTTTGCGCCCTTCCTTATAGTCGTTGCTGGCAAAGCAGGCCTGCACAAGATCATCGCATTTCTTCAGGTCCCGTTTGCTCTCGTCCGTGACCGTTTGACCGACGATGAATTTGACGGAATCGACCGTCAGGGGCGCATTGGCCGCGATGGTCTCTGCATATTCCTTTACGTAGCTTTCCAATTCAGCGTCGGGCACCACACGGTTGACCAGACCCATGATGCGCGCGTCTTCGGCAGTGAACTGGCGCGCGGTGTAAAAGATTTCCTTCGCGAAGGAAGGCCCGACCAGATCGACGAGCTTCTTCAGTCCATCAAACCGGTAGCCTAAACCGAGCTTTGCCGCGGGCACTCCGAACTTCGAACCCTCGGTGCAGATTCGCATATCGCAGCACAAGGCGAGCCCGACACCGCCGCCAATGCAATAGCCGCGAATCATGGCAATCGTCGGCTTGGGAAACGTGTAAAAGGCATTGTTCGCGTGGTCGACGGCGGCGTTGTAGCGATCGACGCCTTCCTGCGTCGAGCGCTCTTTCTCAAATTTCGAGATGTCGGCGCCAGAGATAAACGCTTTGCCGCCGGCACCGGTGACGACGACGACACGGATATTCTTGTCGTTCTTGAACTCTTCGAGAAAACCCGAGGCCGCCTCCCACATCTCCAGCGAGACGGCGTTGTGACGCTCCGGATTGTTGAAGGTCAGATAGCCAACCTTGCCTTCCTTGCGCGACAGCATTTTGTCGGTCTGCGACATTCCACTCACTCCCTAAACCGCCTTAGCCGCGTGCAGCTCGGCGATGTCTTTTTCGGCGAAACCGAATTCCTTGAGGATCTCATCAGTGTGCTCGCCGAGGTTCGGCGGCCGCGCGGCGATCTTGCTCGGCGTGCGCGACAGTTTGAACGGCTGGCCGAGGAGCCCAAGCCGGCTGCCATCCGATCGCGCCAATTCTTGCGCAATGCCGAGATGCTTGACCTGCGGATCGTCGAACACCTGATCGATCGAATAGATCGGCCCGCACGGCACGCCGACCTTGTTGAAAATCTCTACCCACTCCGCGCTGGACTTGGTTTCCGTCGCTTTGTCGATTTCAGCGTTGAGTTTGTCACGGTTCTGTAACCGCAGCTTGCCGGTCTTGTAATCCGGAGACGTGATCCACTCCGGACGATCGACCGCAGTGCAGAAGCGCTCCCAGATCACTGCGCCGGCAACCGCAATATTCAAATATCCGTCTTTGGTCTTGAACACGCCGGTCGGAATCGACGTCGGGTGATTGTTGCCGGCCTGTTTCGAGACCACGCCTTCGGTCAGGAAACGCGATGCCTGAAAGTCGAGCATGAAAATCTGCGCTTGCAACAGTGAGGTCGACACCCATTGACCTTCCCCGGAGGTCTCGCGTTCGAGCAGCGCAGTCAAAATGCCCAGCGCGCAAAATAGTCCGGCGGTCAGATCGGCAACCGGAATGCCAACGCGCATCGGCCCCTCGCCTGGCGCGCCGGTCACTGACATCAGTCCACCCATGCCTTGCGCGATCTGGTCGAAGCCCGGGCGCTTCGCATAAGGCCCGTCCTGGCCGAAGCCGGAAATGCTGGCGAGCACGATGCGCTTGTTGATCTTCTTCAGCGATTCATAATCGATGCCGAGGCGGTCCTTCACATCCGGACGGAAGTTCTCGACCACCACATCGGCCTTCTCGACCATTCGCTTGAAAGCCGCGATCCCCTTGGGCGATTTCAGATCAAGCGTCATGCTGCGTTTGTTGCGCTGAAGATTCTGAAAATCAGAGCCTTCGCGCGGCCCGCCTGGACCCTCGCCGTCGACGAGATGTGGTGGCGTCTCGATCTTGATGATGTTTGCGCCCCAATCGCCAAGTTGGCGGACGCAGGTCGGGCCCGAGCGAACCCGGGTCAGGTCGAGAACGGTAAAGCGAGAAAGGGCCTGGGAGGCCCTGGGGAACGACATTCGATGGCTCCGGAGTACGTATTTTGGCTCAGAACTGGCTTTTCGGCCTGACATTCCCCGATCTGTATTGCCTTGTCCATCGGTCGGAAAGGGCCGTCTGCAACCACTTTATTCATCATTCCTAGGAATAAGAGGGTCTGGCGCCTTGAAAAGGACATTGCCGCCTGTCATATGACCGGTGCGGATGAAGGACCCGGTCTCGGGTTTGCGGGCCGCGTGCACGAAGCTCTTTAAAACGAATTTCGCCCCGCCCATCCGAAATCTCTAAACCAAACGACAACCCTGGCAACGCGGGATGTCTTTAGAACCCCGCGATTCCGCCGGCTGCAAGGCAGTACGGTCGTTTCGCCATATAAGAAAGAGTCTCTTTGACTTCATTTAACGAATTCGGCCTCGCAGAGCCGATCACCCGCGCTCTCGCGGATGAAAAATACGTCACCCCCACTCCGATCCAGGCTCAGACCATTCCGATTGCCGCGCAAGGCCGCGATGTCATCGGCATTGCGCAGACCGGCACCGGCAAGACCGCAGCCTTTGCACTGCCGATCCTGAATCACCTGTTCAACAAACGTCAGCGTCCCGCGCAGAAATCCGTCCGCGTGCTGGTGCTGTCTCCCACGCGCGAATTGTCGGGCCAGATTGTCGACAGCTTCAAGACGTACGGCCGTCACATCCGCCCGTTGGACGTCACTCTTGCGATCGGCGGCGTGCCGATCAATCGCCAGATCCGCGCACTGTCGCGCGGCGTCGAGGTGCTTGTGGCCACGCCCGGCCGCCTGCTCGATCTGGTCAACAGCCGTGCGCTGCGGCTCGACCAGATAGAAGTGCTGGTTCTCGACGAAGCCGACCGCATGCTCGATATGGGCTTCATCCACGACATCAGGAAGATTGTCGGGATGCTCCCGAAATCCCGGCAGACGCTGTTCTTCTCCGCCACTATGCCGCAGGAGATCACCCGCCTCGCCGATGCGATGTTGCGCGATCCCGTCCGCGTAGCGGTCACGCCGCAAGCCTCGACCGCCGACCGTATCGACCAACGTGTT
Source organism: uncultured Alphaproteobacteria bacterium (assembly GCA_963831515.1). Classification (GTDB taxonomy): domain Bacteria; phylum Pseudomonadota; class Alphaproteobacteria; order Rhizobiales; family Xanthobacteraceae; genus Pseudolabrys. The sequence continues at coordinate 281,241 of CAWHQL010000026.1, forward strand.
ATTCTGACGGAAAAGGCCGCAAAGCCGTCGCTGCTGGTCGAGGTCCTCAAGACCGAAAAGACCGATCGTGTCCTGGTGTTTACCCGCACCAAGCATGGCGCTGACAAGGTAGTACGTGGTCTGCAAAAAGCCGGTCATGCCGCCGAAGCGATCCACGGTAATAAGTCGCAGAGCCAGCGCGAGCGCGTGCTCGCGGCTTTCCGTGACGGTAAGTTGCGTACGCTGATTGCCACCGACATTGCCGCCCGCGGCATCGACGTTGATGGCGTCAGCCACGTGGTCAACTACGATCTGCCCAACATTCCCGAAAGCTATGTGCACCGCATCGGTCGTACTGCGCGTGCGGGTGCCGAGGGCGTTGCGATTTCGTTTTGCGATCACGAGGAGCGAGCCTATCTCCGCGACATCGAGCGGTTGATCCGTATGACGATTCCGGTGACAGACCGCCGCACCGGCCAGCCGCCGGCGCATCCGGCCCCACACCATCCGGCCAACCGCAAGAACGGCCGACCCCAACACCGGGGCAAACAGCAACAGCACCGGCACAAAAGCAGCCATGGCCATCACAATGCCCGGCCGCAATCCCACCATGCGGAACACGGGAAAGGCGAGCCAAACGGATTGGGAAATGTTACATTCCTGCGACGCTCGGGCGAGCCGCGCAGCAATGCTGGCAATCGCTGAGTAACCGGAGACGACTGGATGGCGAAAGAAGAATTGCTGGAGTTCGACGGTACGGTCACCGAGGTTCTGCCCGATGGCAACTTCCGGGTGAAGCTCGACAACGAACATGAGGTGCTCGCTTATACTGCCGGCAAGATGCGCAAGTTTCGCATTCGAACGGGAGTTGGTGACCGTGTGATCGTCGAAATGTCGCCCTACGACCTCCAGCGCGGACGCATCAGCTTCCGTCACAAGGGTGACGCGCCCACAGCGGCTCCGCAGCAGCGGCGACCGAACTTCCGCGGCAGGCGTTAAGCCGTCGAGCGGCTCGGGGTCGCCGCAGACATCGGGGGGCACGCAACTATCATTGGAGCCGAGCGTGCCAAAAGTACCTCCTACTTTAATTCGCATCGTGCTGGCGATCATGGTCGCCAGCACGCTCAGTTTTGCTAGCGCAGAAGACGCTTCCAAAGAGCGACCGCAGAATGCGGCCGAGCGGCACACCTCCGATAAAGGCGTGCTTCGCCTCCTGCCGGCCGATTCTGTCACCGAACACGCGATCGATACGCCGCGCGGCAAGCTTGCCTATACGGCAACCGCTGGCACCCTCGCTTTTTTCGATCAGTCGGGTGAGCAAAGCGCGTCGGTTTTCTACACAGCCTATGTTCTGAAAAACGGCGCAAAAAACCGTCCGCTTACATTTGTCTTCAATGGAGGGCCGGGCGCAGCCTCAGCCTTCCTCCATCTCGGTCTTGTTGGGCCGCGCATTCTCGATTTTGGACCGGACGGGCGGGATGCAGCACGAGCGAGCTTGCGCGACAACCCTGATACCTGGCTTGCCTTCACGGATCTCGTGCTGATCGATCCAGTCGGCACCGGCTGGAGCCGCGCGGTCAAGTCAGATGACGCCAAGCACTTCTGGAGTGTCAACAGTGATGCCGACTCCATGGCCAAGGCGGTCGCACTCTACGTTGCAAAGAACAACCGCGCGGATTCGCCGAAGTACCTTTTTGGCGAAAGCTATGGCGGTTTTCGTGCAGCCAAGGCCGCGCGCGCCTTGCAACGCGATCAGGGAATCGTGGTGGCTGGCATCGTTATGTTGTCACCGCTCCTGGAAGGCTGGCTGACTTTTGGGGACGACAGTTCTGCACTGCGGGCTGCCCTGCAACTGCCGTCACTGGCGGCGGCCGAGCTGGAGCGCCGGAAAGCGTTCACTCCTGAAGCGCTCGCCGCGGCCGAAAAGTTCGCGATGACGGATTATCTCGTGACCCTGGCCGGGCCCCAATTGAAGGGAAACGAGGCAAGCGCATTCTATCAGCGCGTGGCACAGACGACCGGATTGCCGTTGGACGCAGTGGCGCAGGCGCGAGGTTTTGCCGCCAATGCATATGTGAAGACCCTGCGATCGGATGAGCGCAAAATCGTCAGCCAATATGACGCAAGCTTTGCCGCCGACGATCCTTATCCGGAGAGGCGATCGTCGCGCACACCGGATCCGATTCTCGACGCCGTCTCGCGCGCCTATGGTGGAGCGATGGCCACGTATGCGCGCAACGAACTCGGATTCCAGACCGACATGACCTACGCGCTTCTTGCGGGCGACGTCACCGGCCGCTGGGACTGGCAGGGTGGCCGCGTGCAGGCGAGTGCCGAAGACGACCTCCGCGTGTTGCTCGCTTACGGACCGTCATTTCGCCTGATGATCGCGCACGGTTACTCCGACATGATCACGCCCTATGGAATGACGCGATACATCATCGACCACATGCCGGCACTGGACCCGCCCGGCCGTGTGCAACTCAAGCTCTATCGCGGCGGACATATGCTTTATCTCGATCCGCAATCGCGCAAGGCATTCAGCGCGGATGCAGCGACATTCTATCGGGCGGAATAGAGCGACCTCTAAGGGCTCTCTGTAATTCGTTACGCCGCACGGCTATGGTTGTCGCAAAAGCCGGCCATGTCAGGGAGGATGCGATGAAGGGGCAATGGATCGCGGCGGCGCTTTTGGCGTTCGCGGCGACGAATAGTGCGCAGGCGCAGGATTATCCGGCGCGAACAGTGACGGTGATTGTGCCGTTCGCACCTGGCGGACCGGCGGACATCACCGGCCGCATCGTGGCCGACATCTTCTCCCGCCATCTTGGTCAGCAGTTTGTGGTCGAGAATGTCGGCGGCGCCGGCGGCACGATCGGCGCGCTTCGCGCCGCGCGCGCTCCGGCCGATGGTTACACGATCATCTCCGGACACATGGGCACGCACGCCGCAGCGCCCGCGTTCTATCCCAATCTTGGCTACGACCCGGAGAAGGATTTCGAGCCGATCGGGCTGATCGCCGAGCAGCCCGAGTTGCTCGCCGTCCGCAAGGATTTCCCCGCCAACAATCTCCAGGAATTCGTCGCCTACGCGAAGGCCAACGAAAACAAACTCAACATGGGACACGCCGGCGTCGGATCGGTGTCCTACGTTGGTTGTCTTCTCCTGAACTCGGCGATCGGCATCAAGCCGACCATGGTGCCGTTCACCGGCACGGCGCCTGTGATGAATGCCATCCTCGCGGGTCAGGTCGATTACGATTGTGATCCCGTGCTCGGACCGCTGCCGCACGTGCGTGCGGGGACTGTCAAGGCACTCGCGATCGCCACGAAAAAGCGAAGTCCGTTGCTGCCCGACGTCCCGACTTCGTACGAGCAGGGCCTGCCCGAATTCGACTGCGCGCCGTTCTACGCTGTGTTCGCACCTAAAGGCACGCCGAAGGCCATCATCGACAGGCTTGCCGATGCCCTGAGCAAAGGTCTCAGCGAAGAAGGTGTACAGAAGCGCCTGGCTGAACTCGGCGCTGACATCGCAGAACCGAGCCGCCGGGGGCCGAAGGCCCTCGGCGATCTCGTAAGAAGCGAAGTTGCCCGACTGATGCCGATCCTGAAGGACGCGAGCGCCAAGTAGGACACGTCTGCGGCCTCAGCGGAGTTGCCGCCGCTGAGGATCTGCTGATCAGGCGCCGGTCGCGTCAGTGACGCATTTCTTGGTGAAGCTGTCTTTCGCAGCACCAGCCAATTTCTTTTCGGCCGCCGACTTGGCGCACGTAGCTTTCGCGTCTGTTTCACACTTTTTCATAAAGCTCGTCATCGCGGCACCCGCGAGCTTCTTGTTGCCGGCTTCCATTTTGCAAGAATCCGCATATGCGCTGCCGCACGCCATCAGCAGTGCGGTCGTCAAAACGAGTACTTTCATAGTTCTCTCCCTTTCTGATGCCTAAACGTGCGCGAGTACCAGGCGGAATCAATTCCGCAATGTCTGACAAAAGCTGTTGAACTCGCGCCGCCGCCCCGATGCCTGTCGCACAAGTCATACTACCGACTTTCCTTGCCTCGCCGAAGGCATTGCGTGAAAGAACGCACAGCAGTCTGGCCATATATGCGCTCTTTATATCTCTCCATTTCCGTCAGTTAGGGACGGCAAACTAGGGGCCACGTGGCCGGCGATCTATTGGGATTCGGGCCAAGGGCTGTGTTAAGGTCCCGAGACCGGCGTCATGAGGGCGCCGGACCCATAAAATGTGCAAGGATTACGGGGGTTTCGATGCGTTTGAAGGCGATGCTCACAACTCTTGCGGCCGTCGGCCTGCTCGCCGGCACCGCCGCCGCACAGGACGGCACACTCAAGAAAATCAAGGATACCGGCACGATCACAATCGGCCACCGCGAATCCTCGGTTCCGTTCTCCTACTATGACGACAAGCAGCAGGTCGTCGGCTACGCCATGGACCTCTGCAACAAGATCGTCGATGCGGTGAAGGCGAACCTCAAGCTCAGCAAACTCGAGGTCAAGCTGCAGCCGGTCACCTCCGCCACCCGCATTCCGCTTCTGGCAAACGGCACCACCGATCTTGAGTGCGGCTCAACGACGAACAATCTCGAGCGGCAGAAGCAGGTCTCCTTCACAATTACTCATTTCGTGACGGCCAATCGCTTCGTCTCGAAAAAGGCCGCCAATCTCAAAAAGCTTGAAGACCTCAAAGGCAAGACCGTCGTCTCGACGTCCGGCACCACTAACATCAAGCAGATCACCGAACTCAACACCGAGAAAAATCTTGGTCTCAACATCCTCCCGGCCAAGGATCATGCCGAGGCCTTTTTGATGGTCGAGACGGGTCGCGCAGCCGCCTTCGTGATGGACGACATCCTGCTGTACAGCCTCGTCGCAGGTTCCAAGGCGCCCAAGGACTACGATATCTCCACCGATGCATTGTCGGTCGAGCCGTATGGCATCATGCTGCGGAAGGACGATCCGGCCTTCAAGAAGGTGGTCGATGACGCCATGGTCGCCGTCTACAAGGGCGGCGAGATCAACAAGATCTACGACAAGTGGTTCCTCAATGTGATCCCGCCCAAGGGGATCAATCTTGAGGTGCCGATGAGCGCCGCTTTCAAGCAGGTCATCGCCAAGCCAACCGACAGTGGCGATCCCAAAGACTATCAATAGCCTCCAGATTAGCGTTAGACTTGGCGGCGCGGTGTCAAAGCCGCGCCGCTATTGCGTGAGGGGTGGGGCGGATGAACTACAACTGGAATTGGGGAATCTTTTTCCAGCTGTCCCCGGATGGGACCTACACCTACCTGCAACTTCTGCTGTTCGGCGCCGGCTGGACGCTGGCGACGGCGCTTCTTGCATGGGCGATCGCGCTTACGGTCGGCGCAATCGTCGGCGTCATCCGCACATCACCGAATCCCTGGCTGGTTCGACTCGGCAATGCGTATGTCGAGCTGTTCCGCAACATCCCGCTGCTGGTGCAGATGTTCCTTTGGTACTTCGTGCTGCCGGAACTCGTACCGTCAACAATCGGTGACTGGCTCAAGCAGTCGACCAACGCTTCGTTCTACAACGCGGTGATCTGTCTCGGTCTCTACACATCGGCACGCGTTGCCGAACAGGTCAAAGCCGGAATTCTCAGCCTGCGCAGCGGACAACGCATGGCCGGACTCGCCATGGGTCTGACGTTGCCGCAGACGTACCGATACGTTCTGTTGCCGATGGCATTTCGTATCATTCTTCCGCCATTGACCTCTGAATTTCTCAACATCATCAAGAATTCTTCGGTGGCCCTGACCATCGGACTCATCGAGCTCACCGCAGCGGCACGCTCGATGGCCGAATTTTCCTTTCAGGTCTTTGAAGCATTCACGGGCGCTACCCTGATCTACATCATCATCAACATCGTTGTCGTAAACGGGATGCGCTGGGTCGAACGGCGCGTTGCGGTGCCTGGGTTCATCAGCATGGGTCAGCCGGCGGCGGCGCACTGAGGGACGAAAACGATGTTCTCCAATTTCGACTGGAACGTCATCCTCCGCTCGCTGCCGTACCTGTTTTTCGACGGCATGCGCTTCACCATCATGCTGACGTTGATGGCCACGGCCGGCGGCATCGTCATCGGCACGTTGCTGGCGATGGCGCGACTTTCGAATATTCCGGGTGTGTCCCAGGTTTCCGGCGCCTACGTCAATCTGATCCGTTCCATGCCGCTGGTCCTGGTGATCTTCTGGTTCTACTTCCTGGTGCCTTATATTGGCCAATGGATTACAGGCGCGTCGCGGCCGATCCAGGTCGGTGCGTTTCTTTCGGCGCTGGTAACGTTCACATTGTTCGAGGCCGCCTATTTCTGCGAGATTATGCGTGCCGGAATTCAGTCGATCCCGCGCGGCCAGGTCCAGGCGGCAGAGGCGCTCGGCATGTCCTACTGGACTTCCATGCGGGAGATCATACTGCCGCAGGCGTTCCGCAATATGCTGCCGATATTACTGACGCAGACCATCATATTGTTTCAGGATACGTCGCTGGTCTACGTGATCTCCGTCACCGATTTCCTCGGGGCCGCATCCAAGATCGCACAGCGCGACGGCCGCCTCGTCGAGATGTACCTGTTCGCCGCGGCGGTCTATTTTGTCATTTCGCTCGCCGCCTCCTACAGCGTGCGCCGCCTGCAGAACCGCATCGCCATCATTCGCTGAGCACCCATGATCACAATCAGCAAAGTCAGTAAGTGGTACGGCAAAATTCAGGTCCTGAAGAATTGCTCGGCCGATGTTTCCAAAGGCGAGGTCGTTGTGGTGTGCGGTCCATCGGGATCGGGAAAATCGACGCTGATCAAATGCGTCAATGCGCTCGAACCGTTCCAGGAGGGCATCATCACGGTCGAGGGAATTTCCGTCGGCGACCCCAAGACCAATCTTTCGAAACTGCGCGCCCGCATCGGCATGGTGTTCCAGCACTTCGAACTCTTCCCTCATGTTTCCGTCATACGCAATCTCACACTGGCGCAGATCAAGGTGCTCGGACGCGACCCGAAAACCGCCGCGGAAAAGGGCATGAAACTTCTTGAGCGCGTGGGGTTAAGCGCACACGCGCAGAAATATCCCGGTCAGCTTTCGGGCGGTCAGCAGCAACGCGTCGCCATCGCGCGAGCCTTGGCAATGGATCCGATTGCCATGTTGTTCGACGAGCCGACCTCCGCGCTCGATCCGGAGATGATCAATGAAGTGCTCGACGTTATGGTAACGCTTGCCAAAGAAGGCATGACGATGATCGTGGTCACGCACGAAATGGGTTTCGCTCGCAAAGTGGCCAACCGCGTCGTGTTCATGGACAAGGGCGAGATCGTCGAGGACGCGCCAACTGCGGAATTCTTCGGCAAGCCACGCAGCGAGCGGGCGCAGTTGTTCCTGTCGAAAATCCTGCAGCACTGAAGCTCGGAAGACTGAAGATGGTTACGTCTGTCCGCGACGAGGCGCGAAGGCGATTGCGCCGCCCTCGGGCAACAGCACAAGTTCAGGATTGTCATCCGTTTCCATCGGCGCCTGGGGCGCAAGCTCGACCCACGCCTGAAGCAGGTCTTCACCGTCACGCATTCTCTCAAAAAGGGCATGGAAAAAGCCCGTGAACGCAGGCCCCTTGCGATCGAGCGTGAAAACCAGATTGGCCGTTTTTGGTCCAGGAAAACTCATGGCATTTTGAATGGTGTCTTCGGGTATTGGTGACGCCACGACAAGAAATCTTCGAACGCGACTCCTGAGCAACCTGGCGCACACCGGTATCCGGTGTTCCGTCCAAAGCGCCGCTCGTCGAAAACCGCGTATAGAGAAAAAGTATGTCTGCCGTCGGTATCTGTCGTGCGGTCGCAATATTTGTAGTCTCAAAAAGCGCTGAAACAGCCGCGAGATCTTCAGAGAGAAACGACGCAAAATCCGCGCCTGAGAGGTTGGCGAACCCTACCGCGTGGGCAATCTTGCGACTCATTGTGCGATGACGCTTTGCTAGGGCGCCTTACGCCGTTGTTGCAACGGCTGCCCGATGAAGGCGGCGTTATCCGCTCCGAGCGGCGGACATACCGACTGTTCGAGACGCTTTCCGTTGATCTTGATCGGATTTGCGAGCGCACGCAGGTCCGGTTTGGCGGGATGCGGCACACTCGAAATCATTTGCGTCTCTGCAAGATACGGATTGTCGAGAGACTGTGCGATATCCAGAACAGGCGCGACGGGCACGACCCCGTTGAGCTTGTCGAGCCAATAACGGGTCGGCTGCTTGCGAAATTCGCGATCGAGGATTTCCGTCAATTGCTCGCGGTTGGAGTGACGCAAGGCTGTCGTGTTGAACCGCGTTTCGGATTTCAGGTCCGATCGACCGATGGCATCAGCGAGTTCGAGCCAGAATTTGTCAGTCATGCACATAATGAAGATCCACCCATCGGCCGTCGGATAGGTTTGCACCGGCGCAAGGGAATAGTGCGCGCTGCGATGCTGTCGGCCCAGGCGCAGCCCGTTATTGAGATACCAGGTCGCCGCATATCCCAGTTGATGGATGGCAACATCGAGCAGGCAGGTATCCACGTCGCAGCCCTTCCCGGTAGAGCGGGCCTGGATCACGGCGGCCAGAAGACCAAACGCAGCAGTCAGTCCGGCGGTCTGATCGACCATGGAAGGGGCGCCGATCCGGGACGGGGGCCCTTCAGGTTCGCCCGTGAGATGCATCAGGCCCGACTCTGCTTGCATCAAATAGTCGTAACCCGGCCAGGAGGCGCGAGAACCGTCGCGCCCGTAGGCGGAAAGATGGGCACAGACAATTGACGGCTTGAGCTTTCCGAGACTGGCGTAGTCGAGGCCCATTTTTGCCGGCAGGTCTCCACGCAGATTGTTCATGACGGCATCGGCCGTCAGTGCCAGCTCTCGAAGCGCGCCCTTGCCCTCCTCCGTTCTCAGATCGAGCGCGACACTCTTTTTGTTCAGGTTGAAGACCTGAAAATACTCGCTGTCATTGTCGCCAAGAAAATATGGCCCGGTCTTGCGGGCGGGATCGCCGCCCGTAGCAGCGTTCTCGATTTTAATGACTTCCGCACCAAGATCGGCCAACAACATCGTTCCATAAGGCCCCGCGCCGAACTGTTCGACAGAGACGATCCTCAATCCGCTGAGGGGCTTCATGTCGCGGGATTCCGTTTTATGAACTGCCTCGAGATGATAATTCGCTGCATCTCATTGGTGCCTTCACCGATGCAGGTCAAAGGCGCATCTCGATAGAGCCGCTCAATGTCGAATTCTTTCGAATAACCATACGCGCCGTGAATGCGCATTCCCTCGATCGAATTCTCAAGCGCGGCTTCACTGGCAAAATATTTTGCCATGCCGGCTTCCATGTCGCATCGCTCGCCGCGATCAAACGCCGCCGCAGCGTCAAGCACGAGAAGACGTGCGGCGCGAGCCCTCGTCGCCATGTCACCCAGCTTGAGCTGGATCGCCTGGTGCTCGCAGATCGGCTTGCCAAAGGTCCTGCGCGTCTGCGCGTAGTCTGCGGCCAGTTTCAGCGCTCCTTCGGCAATGCCGACACCCCGTGCGGCGACGTTGATGCGACCGAGCTCAAGACCGCTCGTCGCCTGGTAAAATCCCTGCCCTTCGACGCCGCCAATCAGGTTTTCGGCGGGAATACGATAGTCTTCGAAAGCAAGCTCTGCCGTATCGATCGATTTGTATCCAAGCTTTTCCAGCTTGCGACCGACCGTGAAGCCCTTTTGTTTGGGTGCAATGAACAGGCTCATGCCTTTGTGGCGCGGCTGAGCCTGGGGATCGGTTTTGACGAGCAGAGCAAAACATGAGCCTTCCGCGCCGTTCGTAATCCAAGTCTTCGAGCCATTGATGACATAGTCCCCACCGTCACGCCGCGCGGTCATGCGAATTCCCTGAAGATCCGTGCCGGCGTCGGGTTCAGTCAGAGCAAGGCCACCGCGCACCTCGCCGGATACGATCTTGGGCAGCCATTTTGCTTTTTGCTCTGGCGTGCCGAATTTCTCGATGGCCAACGCCAGCATCAGGTGCGAGTTGATGATGCCGGTGACAGACATCCACACCGACGAGATGATCATGATCATCTTGGAATAGGTCATCGCCGAAAGACCGAGCCCGCCGTACTCCTCGCTGACCGTCGCACCGAAGAGTCCGAGTTCTTTCATCTGCTCCACGACAGTTGTCGGATAACGGTCCTCGTGGTCGTACTCGCGAACGATCGGTTTGAGCTCACGCATCGTCCAGCGCTCGATGGTATCGAGCAGCTGGGCATCCTCACTGGTGTTTGATATCGGGGATGCAGACGTAACAGTCATCGCTCGCCCTCCGATTACGATTGAAATAGACGTTTTGAGGCTAAATCCGCCCCTTCCCGCAACGTCCGCAGCTTTGCCCAGACCACGTCTTCTGCGACGCGGCCCCAGCCGGCCGACGTGTCGAAACCGCAATCGGTTCCGGCCAGAACCCGGGAAGGATCGCCTACCACCGCTGCCACGCGTTCGATTCGATCGGCGACGACCTCGGGATGTTCGATGATATTGGTGAGCGGATCGATTACTCCGGCGACCAGCACCTGATCGGCCTTCAGCGGCATCTCAGCGAAGCGACTGAACTCATGCGCATGCCGCGGCCCCGCAAACGGCAAGACCAATCCCCCGACTTTCGCCTGCAGTATGACAGGCAATATGTCTTCAAGCGGCACGTCACTATCGTGCGGCGACTTTGAATTGCCCCAACAGACGTGCAGCCGAACACGATCGGCCGCTACGTTCCGCAGAGCACGATTGATTTCGGTAATGACCGATTCAACAAAGGCAACAAACTCGCCGATCGGTTTATCTTTGTAAGATATATGGCGCTCAAGCGCGAGGTCCGGCGCGTCGATCTGCAGCACGAACCCTGCCCGCACAATGGCTTCGTATTCGATCCGCAGCGCCTCGCCGAGCGCCTGCAGATAGCCTTGCAACGTATCGTAATGTTCATTTTTGATCGCCGCTGCAACAATGCCGGGCGACGGTGCATTCATGAACGACTCGACGAAGATATTTGGCGTGAGCGCAAGCACGTTTTGGAAGTCGCGGCATTCGGCTTCAATCGCCGCGGGATCCTTGTAGCGGACATCGCCGATCGCCATCGGCAAGCCCTCATTCGGCGAGACGCGCGCCTGGCTCGAGGTCTGCTGCAGCCACCGTTTCTTGAACACCGGATAGCGATCAACATCGGCACGTGACGGCCGTTGCCAGGTCCCGCCAAGGCCGGTCAATCGCTCTTTCAAATAGAGGAAAAACGAATCCCGCTGTTGCTCACCGTTGTTTCCAACGTCGATGCCAGCCTCCGCTTGTTTCGGCACGATGGCACGCACCGCATCGAGCCCGGCCGTGGCGATTTCATTGGAATCGACACTTTCACCGAGCGCGCGCCGAACAAACAGGCGAGTCAGGTTCTCTGGTCGCGGCAGGCTTCCGGTGTGTGTGGTCAATATTCGGTCGGTACTACGACGCATCGCGGCTCTTTCGCAATCCATCGACGGCGGCGCACCCGCGCGCCGCCGTCTCCGGCTACATGACGGTCTCTACTTGAGCCGACCTGTCTTGACGTAAAACTGACGCTCTACGTCGGCATAGGCGTTCAAGTCCGCAGCCAGATCTTTGGAATTTTGCAGCTTGGGATCGAAGAACACCCCCTGCTTGCGATACTCCGCAATCAATTCGGGATCCTTCATCGCGGCCTGCACGGCCGCGGCGAGATAGGCCTTGCGGTCGGCCGGTGTGCCTTTCGGCACGACCGCATAACGAACGAGTTGCCAGAGATATTCGTTGCTGCCGAACGCCTCGTTGAAAGTGGGCATATCCTTGAGGAAGTCCATACGACTTCCCGATGCGACCGCGAGCGGAGCTACTTTGCCGCCTTCGAGATAGCCACGGAATTCCGAGAAGAACCCTTGCGCGATATCGACATTGCCGCCGATCAAGGCCGTGATGCCGGCGCCGCCGCCCTGGAACGGTACGCGCAGGAACTTCGCTCCGGAATTCGCCTCGATTTGATCGAGGATGTATTCCCACATGCTGCCGGGTACGATGGCGACACGGATCGTGTTGGGCTTTTCCTTGGCGGCATTCACGATGTCTTTGATCGACATGCCCTTGTAGGGCCCTTCCGTCGAGCCGACCCAGATCAGTGCGTCGCTGTTAACATAGGCGATCGGTTCCAGATCGGTGTGCGCCCAGCGCCCTTGCGCGCGCAACATGGCGTCGCCCCACAGAAGGCTCGCGATGACACCTACGGTGTAGCCGTCCGGTTTTGCCTGGGTTGCGAGAAATGAATGTCCAACCATGCCGGCACCGCCGGTGCGGTTGTTGACGATGATTCGATCACCGCTCAAGCTCTCGACGGTTTTCGCCAGCAAGCGCGCGCTGACGTCCATGCCACCACCGGCCGGATACACGACCGTGAACTCGATCGGCTGAGTCGGGAAATCCTTCGGTTTCAGTTTTGCAAGTTCTGCCTTCGGATCGCTTTGCGCCCCGGCAGGCGTGGAAAGCAAAGCAATGACCAAGGCGTAAGCAATCCCGGCCCATTTCATGATAGCCCTCCCTCGTTTTTGGTTTGACGACGAAACATCAGATACGTCAGTAACGCACTTGCAGCGAGCAGCACCGCCGCCACCGGACGTTTGACAAGGATCATAGCGCCGTCGGGCGACATGACCAGAGACTGCCGGAGCGATTGTTCGAGAAGGGGTGCCAGCACGAAGGCTATGACAAACGGCGCAAGATCGTATTCGAGTTTGCGCAGCACATAACCGCCTATCCCGAATCCAAGCATGATCCAAAGATCGAACACGTTCTTATTCGCCGAATAAGTTCCGACCACGCATAGCAGCAAAACGACTGGAAACATCACGCGGTACGGGATGCGCAGAAACTGAACCCAGAGCCCAATGAGCGGCAGGTTCAGAAGCAGGAGAAACACGTTGCCAATGTACATGCTGGCAACGATCCCCCAGAACAAATCAGGTCGTTGCGCGATGAAGAGCGGACCCGGCTGGATGCCCTGGATGATCAGCGCCCCGAGCAACAGTGCTGTCACCGGGTTGCTTGGAATGCCCAGTGACAACACCGGAATGAGGCTGCCCGCGACCGCGGAATTGTTCGCGGATTCCGGGCCCGCGACACCTTCGATCGCACCCTTGCCAAAACGCTCCGGTTGCGCCGCGATGCGTTTCTCCAGCGCATAAGACATAAAGGCTGCGGTTACCGGACCACCACCGGGCACCAATCCGAGGAGAAACCCGAGCCCGCTGCCGCGTAGTATCGGCCGCCAGGACGCGCGCCAATCGGCAAGAGACGGCCACAGGCCGCGGATGCGATCTGCCAGCAACGTCGTCTTTGCCATTGTTTCAACGTTGCTCAGTATCTCGGCGATTCCAAACAACCCGATGACAACCGCCAAAAGTTCGATCCCGCCGCTGAGATCCACCGAGCCGAACGTGTAGCGCTCGCGTCCATTGACGACGTCCAGCCCGACCGCCGCGGTCAAACATCCGAGCGCCATCATCAACACGCCCTTGATGGTCGAGCCCGAAATCATGAACAACGTGCAGACCAGCCCGAGTACCATCAGCGCGAAATTTTCAGGTGGGCCGAAACGAATGGCGACGGCGGCGATGGCCGGCGCAAAGAACGTCATGATGATGACGCCAAGTGTGCCAGCAATGAACGATCCGATCGCCGCGATACCGAGCGCTGGACCGGCCCTGCCCTGCCGCGCCATCTGATGGCCGTCAAAGCAGGTCACCACGGATGCGGCTTCGCCCGGAATATTCAGAAGTATGGAAGTCGTCGAGCCGCCATACATCGCTCCGTAGAAGATCGAACACAGCATGACCAAGCCGCCGACTGGCGACAGCGTGAACGTTACTGGAAGCAGCAGCGCAAGCGCTGCGAGCGGACCGACTCCAGGCAGCACGCCGACGAGCGTACCGATCAAGCTGCCAAGAAAACAAAGATAGAGGTTGGACGGCGTCAGGATGACGCCAAAACCGGTGAGGAGCCCGTTCAGCGCCTCCATGATCTACCAGCCCCACGGTCCACGTGGCAGCGCCATGCCCAGCATTTGGCCGAATAGCCAGAACACCGATGCGGTCGATACGAAAGCGAGAGTGACGGCGCTCAGCCAACTGCTCTGGTCCACAGCACGGAGCAGAATGATCATGGTGATAAAACTGGTTACGGAAAAACCGAGATATGGCATGCCGGCCGCCATCACGATCAGTCCGACGACTACGCCAAGAACGCGCCACAGACCTCTACCGCGAGGAAAATCCGGGGCCACACCTAAGGGTCGCAGTAGAAGAATGATGCCCGCACCCGACACAATGACGCTCGCGATGAACGGAAAGAGTCCACTTTCGGGGCCGGCCGGACCGACCATGCCAAGCGACCACGCATAGGCGGCTGACGCGGCGCCAAACACGATCCAAAAGACATTCAGGGTTCGCTCAAACATCCATCGCTCGCCTGCACCGACTCTGTGGGCTCATAGAGCAATTGCCGCAGCCTCACCTTCATGGATTGCGCAAAACAGATTTCGCGGCGCCATGCAGTCTCCGATCCGACGCGTCTCAATTCCTGTCTGCTCGATCGCGGCAGCGAAAGCATCATCGGCCAATCGCGGCGTAGACCAGACAAACAGCGTAACATCATCGATCTCGCCCAACCGGCCAGTAAAGGTATTCCGCCAGGTCAGGACGTTGCTCTTGAGTGTGACCGGTTCCGCAGCCAGAACGATCTCCACTTTCGCTTCATAGAGCCGGCGGTAGACGCCGATCGCGCTGCAATAGTTGACGTTTCTGGCGATCTGCGTGCGTGGGGTCAGGAGAACGACGCGGGAGTATCGTTGTGCCAACCCGTCCGCGACGCCGTAGGTTGCGGCGCTGTGATCCATGTCGAAGAGGACGGCTGTTCCCTTCACGCGCTCTTTGGTGGATTGCGGGTTCCAATCACGCGCCGCAATTCCGTCGCCTGTAAAGTTGTCTGGCCGTCGCTGGTGAGAGCCAGTAGCCATGATAACTCGATCAGGCTTGATCGCGACTACGGCTTCCACATCCGCAGGTTTACCGGCTTCAATCTTCACGCCGGCTTCGCGCGCCTGCCTCTCTAGCCAACCAATCAATTTCTGATATTCGCCGCGGCCAGGCAGGCTGATTTCCCAATTCAGTTTGCCGCCAACGCTGACTGAACGACTGAAGAGGGTCACATCGTGGCCGGCATGGGCCGCGACGGCAGCCGCCTGCAGACCTGCAGGGCCAGCGCCGATTATGGCGACACGCCGCTTTTTCGACGCCACGGGCGCGCGCCAACCCGACTCGCCTTTTTGCCCAAGCTGCGGATTGTTGACTTCCGCGAGCGGTTTCCCGGCGTGAATTTCGCCCCAGCAGAAATTATCGTAGCTCGACGGGCGTATCTCATTGATCCGTCCATCACGCGCTTTCGCCGGCCAATCTGCGTCGGCAATCAATGCGCGCGTCAGGCCAACAAGATCGCAGGCCCCGTCAGCGATTGCCGCTTCGGCCTCTTCAGGCGTCGCGATGCGGCCGATGGCCATCACCGGCTGCCCGGCGGCAGCGGGGCGCAGCTTCTTGTGGATGTCCAGGAAGTGTCCGTGCCGGAAATACATGTCCGGCACGTGGGTCTCCAAACTCAGGGTGAAGTTACCCTGACTATAGGCAAAATAGTCGAGCACGCGATCGCGCGCGAGAAGGCTCGTGATGCGTGCAGCCTCCTCGGGATCGATGCCGCCGGCGACGCCTTCGTCACCAGGCATTTTGAGTCCGATGACGAAATTACTCCCGCATGTTTGGCGGATGGCTTGCGCCACTTCGCGCACAAAGCGAACGCGATTTTCGAGAGACCCACCATAGATGTCGGTTCGTTGGTTGGACCATGGCGAGAGGATTTGCGTGATGAGGTAGCCGTGCGCGCCATGCAGCTCCACGCCGTTAAATCCACAGCGTTTGAGACGTCCGGCAACTTCGACATACCGGTCCGCCACCCGCCGCATGTCATCGGTGCTCATCACATGCGGGACTGTCCAGCTGTACGCATCGGGCTGGTCGGAGATCCCTTTGGGCGACGAGATCGGACTCCAAAGCTGCTGTCGTCCGGGGTGCCATAGTTGACCGACCAGGCAGGCTCCGTGACCTTCGACCTCTGCGGCAGTCGCCTTGAAGCCATCTTCGTTGGCAGAATCGAAAGCCGTGATGATCGCACCTTGCGCCAGCGCCGCCGGATCGACCGCAAGGATTTCGGTGATGATCATGCCCGCCCCGCCTTTGGCACGTTCGGCCAAAAAATTGATCCAGCGCGGCGTAATGCGATTTCCCGACCCGTAATTGGTCAGGGTAGCGGGCAACGCGATGCGGTTTCTCAGGGTGCGGCCGCCGACCTGCAGCGGACTGAACAGCCGGGTAAACTGACCGCCCTCACTCATATTTCATCACGTGACAAACGACTTTGGCTGATGGCCTTGCATTCGACTATGGGCAGCGGTCGACCGCAAGGGATGGTCGCCATTTTTTGCGATCGATATGAGCGGTTCAGGCTCTCGCTGGCTTGACGCGCGAATCCCTGCGGCGCTGCACAGCAACAATCTCGGCCAAAATTGAGATCGCGATTTCTTCAGGAGTAATCGCCCCCAGATCGAGCCCCGCAGGCGCCTTGAGCCTGGTGAGCCGTTCTTCGGATATGCCACGGCGGGCCATTGATGATTTCAAGGCTTCAGCTTTCTTGCGGCTGCCGACGAAAGCAATGTACTCGGCATCAACCGCAAGCGCGGCAAGCAAGGCGGCTTCGTCGCCACGGCCTTGTGTCGAGATGACAATGTAGCGAGCCCCCGGCTCGTCGACTGGAAGCGCGTAGCCTTCGATGCGCCGGTCGATGTCGCCAAAGGCTGACTGCTCATCCGACGGCGCGCAAGCTGTGACCGCAAATCCTGCACGTTTGGCAAAGTCCGCGACAGCAATGGCCACCGGGCTCGACCCACAAATGACGATCTGAGATCGCGGCAAGACGGGCTCCACGAAAATATCCATCGTGCCCTCGCTCGGGCACATGTTCTTGGCAAAGCGCACCCCACCCTGCTCTTCGCCGGGCGCATGACCGTGCTGGTCGAGCAAGTCCGGCGGCTGTACGGAAACAAGACGCGATTTTCCGTCGGTGAGTGCGTCCTTGGCCGCCTTGAGAACCGCCGCGCGAGCACAACCGCCACCGATCCAGCCTTCCGAAATCGTACCATCCGGCAAAATGACTGCCTTTGCGCCGGCCTTGGCGGCCGTCGCCGCCACCGTGCGCACGACGGTCGCAAGCGCAAAAGGTTCGCCGGCCGCCTTGCGTGCCGAGATGATGCGCAGGATGTCGGAGGCGCGATCCATCAAATTCTCGCAAGGTAAGGTTCGAGGGCAGCGAGGCTTTCAAGACTGTGCGCTGGCGCAAACAGATCGACATAGGGCAGCGCCGCCTGCATGCCGCGTGCCTGCGGGCTATAATCACGCCAGCCGATCAGCGGGTTGAGCCAGATAATGCGTCGGCATCGCCGGCGCAGGCGTCGCATTTCCTCGCTTAATTGCTCGGGCGCGCCCGTGTCGTAGCCGTCCGAAACGATCATTACCGCCGTGCGCGAATTGATCACACGTCGCGCATGCCAACGATTGAAAGTTGCCAGGCTCTCGCCGATTTTTGTGCCACCGCCGATGCCTTGCGCCATCAGCGCCAGCTTGTCGACTGCACGCGTGACATCGCGATCGCGCAGCGATGCGGACACATGCGCCAGTCTCGTATGGAAGACAAAAGCTTCCGATTCGTGAAACGCATCGACAATACCGTGCAGGAAGCGAACGAAAAACGCCGTATAGAGGCTCATTGAACCCGACGCATCGAGAAGAAAAACCAGCCGCAATGGTTTGATCTTGCGCCGGCGCCAAGCGAGATCAAGCAACGTGCCGCCGTGCGAGATATTTCGGTGAATGGTGCGGCGCAGATCGAGACGCCGCCCGCGCCGGCGTACGCGCTCGCGACGCACCAGCCGCGCCCGCATCACCCGCGATAGTCGCGCCGCGAGCGCGTGGGCCTGCGCCACATCGGCCGGGTCCACGATATGGCGTAGGTCAGTGCTTGCGAGGTTCTCGAACCGAGACGCGCCCTCGCGCCTGCCGCGTCCGTCGCCTGCATCATCTCCAACGTCATGGTGTCGTTCGGAATGATCCGGAAGGCCCGGTGCTCCTGCCGGAGTTCCGACATCCTTGAGATGTCGGCCAGGCGCGCGTCCTTCAAATGCCGCGCCCGCAAGTACACGCGCTTGATGAACATCACGACCCAGCCAATAGGCATCGAAAATCTCGTCGAAACGATCCCAGTCCGAGTGCGTTGCGCAGAACAGCGCACGAAATGCAGGCTTCAACGTGGAGGGTCGCGTTGCCAATGGCCCTGCAAGGATCGCGAGTGCGTCGCCGGTTTCGGCCACGCCAACCTTGAAGCCGTTGTCGCGCAACGTATGTGCGAACCCGGCCAACCGGCGGCGCGCGGCAAACCACCCGCCTGACTCAGGATTCGCGTTCGCGGATTGTCGCGCACCAGCACTCATTCAGGCCACCTTGCCGAGCAGCCGTTCGGTCACCTCGCGCGTCAGACGACTGCGATCCTCGCGCGTCTTGAGCAAACACATCATGGTCTCGTGCACGACCTCCGGTTCCTGCTGCAGGTCATGCAGATCGAGACCCGCCAGCGTTGCCGCCCAATCCAGGGTTTCGGCAACACCAGGAACCTTGCGCAGATCTTCCTTGCGCACGCTGGCAACCATGCGTGCAATCTGCAGAGCCAGCGTCGTATCGATGCCCGGCGTGCGCGTGATGATGATCTTTGCTTCGCGATCGACGTCCGGGAAATCGACGTAGTGATAGAGGCAACGCCGGCGCAGCGCGTCCGACAGCTCGCGCGTCCCATTCGACGTCAGCACAACACGCGGGATCGAGGTAGCCTTGATGGTTCCCAGCTCTGGGATACTGACCTGAAAATCAGACAACAGCTCGAGCAGGAAAGCTTCGAATTCTTCATCCGCGCGGTCTACTTCGTCGACGAGAAGCACCGGAGGCTTCTCGCGACGGATCGCAGCCAGCAAAGGCCGTTCGAGCAAATAACGTTCGGAAAAAATATGCTCTTCAATGACGTCGGCGTTTGCGCCCGCACCCTCTCGCGTCTTGATAGCGAGGAGCTGACGCTGATAGTTCCACTCGTAGAGGGCCGCATTCTGATCGAGGCCTTCGTAACATTGCAGCCTGATCAGTTCGGCGCCGTGCACTGCAGCGAGAGCCTTTGCAACTTCGGTCTTGCCGACACCGGCTTCACCCTCAAGCAGCAGCGGCCGCTTGAGGAAGTCCATCAGCCAAATCGCGGTCGCCACATCGTGATCGGCAATGTAGCCGACAGCGGCCAGCCGGTTAGAGATATCGTCGCGGTTTAAGGTCATGTCTCATTATATAGGGGTGCGGCGCCAGGATCGCTCCGGCGCCGCAAATGCCTGTTTCTGAGTGCTCTCACCGATGCAGACCGAGTTTGTCGGCTGCCGTCCACGTACGCCAGTTGTCGTGCGGCATCGCGATATTGGTCGAACCCAAGAATGCAAAAGCATCGTTCACCGCGTTGGAGAAGCACGGTACGCCGCCCACATTCGGGCTCTCTCCAACCCCTTTGGCGCCAATCGGATGGTGCGGCGACGGCGTCGTGGTCCAGTCGGTCTCCCATTTCGGGGTCTCGACGGCGGTCGGCAGGAAATAGTCCATCAATGACGCGGTGGTCACGTTGCCATCCTCGTCGTAGTGGATCTCCTGGCCCATGGCGATGCCGAAGGCTTCGGTCAGTCCGCCATGGATCTGACCCTCAATGATCATCGGATTGATGCGCGTGCCGCAGTCGTCAAGCGCATAGAACCGGCGCACTTTGCTCGACCCCGTGTCGACATCCACATCCATCACGCAGATGTAGGCGCCGAAGGGAAAAGTAAAATTCGGCGGATCGTAGTAGTTGATCGCCTCAAGGCCAGGCTCCATGCCCGGCGGCACTTCGTGATAGGCCGCCCAGGCAAGTTCGGTCATCGTCTTGAAGCGTTCCGGATTGCCCTTCACGCGGAAGCGATCGACATCCCATTCAAGATCGTCGTCGTGCACTTCCAGCATGTAGGCGGCGATCATCTGCGCCTTGGCCTTGATCTTGCGGCACGCCATCGCGGTCGCTGCACCAGATACCGGCGTCGATCGGGACCCGTAAGTGCCAAGACCGTAGGGCGCCGTATCGGTATTGCCCTCTTCGACCGCAATGTTATCGGCGGGCAACCCCAGTTCGGTAGCGATGATCTGGGCGTAGGTCGTCTCGTGGCCCTGCCCCTGCGACTTCGTCCCGAGACGACAGATGCCGGTGCCGGTGGGGTGTATGCGGATCTCGGCGGAATCGAACATCGCGATGCCGAGGATGTCGCAATTGCGCGAAGGCCCGGCGCCGACAATCTCGGTGAAGAACGCAATGCCGATACCCATCAACTCTCGCGTCTCGCCGCGCTTGAACGCTTCCTGGCGCTTCTTCTGCTCTTCGCGGAGTTGCTTGTATCCGACCGTCTCTATCGCCTTCGTAAAGGCGGTCTGATAGTCGCCGGAATCATAGACCCAGCCGAACGCCGAGGTATACGGGAACTGCTCACGCCGGATGAGATTCTTCATCCGGAATTCTGCCGGATCCATCTTGAGTTTCAGCGCCATGATGTCCATGGCACGCTCGATCGCGTAAGCGGCCTCGGTGACGCGGAACGAACAGCGATAGGCGACGCCGCCAGGCGCCTTGTTCGTGTAGACGCCATCGACAGATACGTGTGCGGCCGGGAAGTCGTATGAGCCGCTGATAATACTGAACAGACCGGCCGGCCATTTGGTGGCATTGGCGCAAGCATCGAACGCACCGTGATCGGCGATCGTGTAGCAGCGCAGGCCGGTTACCTTGCCGTCTTTTGTCGCTGCGATTTCTGTCTCCATGAAGAAGTCGCGTGCGAACGCAGTCGTCGAAAGATTCTCAATGCGATCTTCGACCCATTTCACCGGGCGGCCGGTCACGATCGAGGCGACGATCGCGCAGATGTAACCCGGGTACGCACCAACCTTGTTGCCAAAGCCGCCGCCAATATCGGGAGCGATCACGTGGATCTTGTGCTCGGGGATCTTCGAGATCAGCGAGCCGACGGTTCTGATGACGTGCGGGGCCTGAAACGTGCCCCACAACGTGAGTTCGCCCTTGATCTTGTCGAATGACGCTACGCATTGGCAGGTCTCGAGCGGGCAAGGATGCACGCGCGGATATGGGATCATCGCCTTGATCGTCACATCCGCGTTGGCAAAGGCGGCGTCGGCCTTGGCCTTGTCGCCCGCCTGCCAATTGAAGACGTGGTTGTAGTGCTTGCGTGGGCCGTGGGCGCCTTCCTTCTTGTCCTTTATGTCTTCGCGGATCACAGGCGCATCTGCGGACATCGCTTTGAACGGATCCACGTTGCACGGCAACGCTTCGTACTCGACTTCGACCAATTCGGCGGCATCGGCCGCGGTGTAGCGATCTTCGGCGATGACAAAGGCCACTTCCTGATTCTGGAACAGCACTTTGCCGTCGGCGAGCACCATCTGTACGTCGCCGGCAAGCGTCGGCATCCACGCGAGATTGACGGTCTTTAGAGTTTCCGCAGTGATCACCGCCACGACACCGGGCACCGCGGCTGCCTTGGTGGTGTCGATTTTCTTGACGCGGGCGTGCGCATGCGGCGAGCGGGTGAAATCGCCGTACAACATGCCTGGCAACTTGATGTCATCGACGTAGTTGCCCTTGCCTTGAACGAAGCGGATGTCCTCGACGCGCTTGCGTTTGCAGCCCATGCCCTGGAGCTTTTCAGCGCGTTCGGCGGAGGTGGGGGTCATGTCGTTCATTCTGCAGCCTCCTGGAACGGCACGCCGCTGATCTTGGCGGCAGCGTATTGAATGGCTTTGACGATGTTCTGGTAGCCCGTGCAGCGGCACAGGTTGCCCGAGATGCCGAAGCGAATTTCGTCTTCGGTCGGATTTTTGTTTTCCTGCAGCAGACGATACGCGCGCACGATCATGCCCGGGGTGCAGAATCCGCACTGAAGTCCGTGCATCTCGCGGAAACCTTCCTGCAGTGCGTGCAACGTTCCGTCTGCCGCGGCCATACCCTCAATGGTGCGGATATCCGCACCGTTCGCTTGCACCGCGAACATGGTGCATGACTTCACCGACTTGCCGTCGAGGTCGACCGTGCACGCGCCGCAATGGCTGGTATCGCAACCGATATGCGGACCGGTGAGCTGAAGTTGTTCGCGCAGGAAGTGGATGAGCAGCATGCGCGGCTCGACCAGCTCCTCCACCTTTTTGCCGTTCACGGTCATGGAAATCTGGGATTTCGCCATGGCTTACTCCCTGTAGCTCAAAGGCCGGCGCGCGCTTTGGCGCGCGCAACGGCGCGCGTCAGCATCACGCCTGCCATCTTGGTGCGATAGGCGGCGGGTCCGCGGGCGTCACTCGCCGGCGAGGTAATGGCTTCCGCAGCCGCCACCGCTTTCTTCACCGTCGCAGCGTCGAGCGCCGAGCCGGTCAGGATCTTGCCTGCCTCTTCGGCCCACAGCGGCGTCTCCGCCACATTGGTCAGGCCAATCGAACAACTGGCCACCTTGCCTCCGCTTGCGGTCAGCACAACGGCCGCTGCAGCTGTCGCATAGTCGCCGATCTTGCGTTTGAGTTTCTCGTAGGCGTAGCCATGCCCAGCCGGCGGGGTCGGGATACGAATGGCGGTCACGATCTCGCCTGGC
Organism: uncultured Alphaproteobacteria bacterium; assembly: GCA_963831515.1. Taxonomy (GTDB): domain Bacteria; phylum Pseudomonadota; class Alphaproteobacteria; order Rhizobiales; family Xanthobacteraceae; genus Pseudolabrys. Next base: position 304,145 of record CAWHQL010000026.1, read on the forward strand.
TCCAACGCCGTGAAATATGCGCCCTGGTAGAACTCACGCGCTGCAATGCGGCGCTCGCCTGATTTGCCGACCGCGTGATAGGTCGCGTTCAGGCACATCATCACGGCCGGCATATCGTTGCCGGGGTCACCATTGGCGACGTTGCCGCCGATCGTGCCGACATAACGCACTTGCGGATCGGCAATCAGGGTTGCGGTTTCAGCCAGTATCGGAATTTTCTTGCTCAGCAGGTCCGAGCCGATGACCTCGTGCTGAGTCGTCATCGTGCCGATGACGATGTCCTTGCCGTCCTCGCGGACGCCTTTGAGATCGGCGACCCCGGCAAGATCAATAAGGTGCGAGGGGCTTGCGAGCCGCAACTTCATCATCGGAATAAGGCTGTGCCCGCCCGCGATTGCGCGCGCGTCGTCGCCGAGACTGCCCAAAAGGCTGACGGCTTCTTTGACCGATGATGGACGATGATAGGCGAATGACCCCGGTATCATGGGTGTACCTCCCGGAAGCCCTTGACCGGTCGGCTTACGACCGACTTGCGGTCCCTGAGGCGGGCGTCCTGTCCATGTGACTGCAGTCAGCGTGACGAATTCGCGCCGCGGCAGCAATGACGGATTTATGATGCGAGGTGCGCCTGCACCAACAGCAGCAAAGATTGCACGAATAGCAACACGAATTGCGTCAGAACTGCTGACGTGATCGGCCTAGCCGGCCCGGGCGTTGATCCGGGATTTCAGCCAGCCGATGCGGCTGCGGCTCACCGGGACGGAGTAGTGGTCGCTCGCGGTGAGCTCCACCATCTCGCTATCGCCGTTTCGTCGATGTCCTATGACCCGATCGATGTTGATGATGTGACTGCGGTGGACGCGAATGAACCGGTTCTTGTCGAGCCGCGATTCCACTTCCCCGATCGCCAACGGACAAAACAGCTTGAGGCTGCCGTTGAAGACATATGTGTAGTGAGCGTTGGCGTGAACGGCGACAACGTCTTCAACCGCGATGAATTGCGTCGCGCCGTCCCGCTCGACAGGCAGATGTTGGGCGATACGCGGCGGCGGCTTACCGGCACCGCCGAGCGGCGCATAGGTTCCCCGGCCGAACTGACCCTCATAATCTTTGCTTTCGACGGATTGAACAGGGGCGGCAGATGCGCCGGCAACCTGCAAGCTTTGCGCGGGTTCTGGCGCGGCCTTCACGGGGGAGAACTCTCCTCGGGTGCGATCCGGCACGAGGACCAACAGGAATATGCCCGATACACAGAACGCAACCACCGCAACGACGATTGCCAACAGGTCAGTCGAAAGTGCCGGCGCACTCGTTGTGGCGGGCAGCGGAAAAAGTTTCATGCCCGCCATCGCCGTGTAGTGCATTCCCGAAACGGCTATTCCGAAGGCGACTGACGACAATATCAATGGCGGTCGACGTACTTCTCCCGTCGCAAGCCAAAGCGCCAAACCGGATGCAACGATGGCTATGATGAGGCTCGCCATGACAAGGAACGGCGCGTGTTCCATGTGCGCGCTCGCATGCAGCGCGGTCATGCCGATGTAGTGCATGCTGAAGATACCGGCGCCCATCAGACACGCAGACAGAAATAGGCGCGGCAAAGAAACCGGGCCGCTGCTGATCGCGAACACGGCGACACCGACGACAAGCACACAAACCAGCAGCGAGAGCAGCGTCGGGAACACCAGATAGTCGATCGGAAACGATATTCGGGCGGCCAGCATACCGACGAAATGCATTGTCCAGATGGCAACCGCGAGAGAGAAAGCTGCGCCGGCAAGCAATACGCGTCGTCGAACCCCGACAGCATCGCCGAGCTGGCTTGTCAGGGTGAACCCGACATAGGCACCCTGGATTGCCATCACGATGGAAAGCAGGACGAGCCATGGCTCGTACACAACCTGCATACTTCATCCTTCCCGGTTCGTGATGAAGTCCCCCGGCGAAAGTATAAGTTGGAACTACTCTATTTCAAATAGGTCCCGGGTTTCCGGCCCCGCGGCGACAGTTCGTTTTGGCCCTCGAAAACAGGCACTGCTTCGCCGGCTGCGCGGAGACCGCTTTTAGTTTACGGAGACCACGCGTTGCAGGACGTCCCGCAATCCGGCGGCATCCCTGGCGCCAAACGCCGTTTCAAACTCCTTCTGCGCTGCACGCCATTTCGGCGCGGCCGTCTTCAACCGTGCTTCGCCTCGGGCTGTGAGCCGCAAGCTGCGCGTGCGACCGTCTTCGCCCTCCCCGATCGTCAGTAACCTGTCGCGCTCCAGCGGGCGGATGGCGCGGCCGAGCGTGGTTCGATCCATAACCATCGACTTCGCCAGCTCGTTGATCGAAAGCGGCCCAAGCCGGTTCAGTTTTGCGAGGATCGAGTACTGCGTGGTGCGCAGTCCCTCCGATGACAGATGGCTGTCGTAGATCTGGGTGACGTGGCGTGCGGCCTGGCGAAGCGCCAGGCAATTGCATGCGGTACTATCGAGGGGTTGGGACGGTGCTTTCTGCATAGCTCGCATTCTAAAACCTGGGTCCGAATACTTGACGCTCCCCTTGGCAATAGGTGCGTATGCGCTTATTAATGTCAAGGAAAAGGTGCGTATACCCCTGTTTCTAGAAAGTCGGGAGGCTCCATGTCCGCGTCCCCAATCGATGTGGCCGCTAAACCGCAGGAACGCAGTTTCTGGATCGCGGTCATCTGCGGAGCCTTGATTCTCACCATCGGGATCGGTGCCCGGCAGAGTTTCGGCATTTTCCAGAAGCCAATAGCAGCCGACCTCGGCGTTGGGCGCGAGGTATGGTCCTTCGCCAACGCGTTGGCGCTGCTCCTGATGGGTGGATTGTCGCCGTTTGTCGGCAATATCTCCGATCGCTTTGGTACAGCTCGGACGGTCGCCTCCGGTGGCGCACTTTACGTCGTTGGCATGTTCATGATCGCGTTTGCGACCGAAAGCGTGATGCTCACTTTTGGAAATGTGCTGTGTGGAATCGGTATGTCAGCCGCGGGATTCGGACCGATCTTCGGTTCCATCACCCGACAAACTCCGCCCGAGAAACGCTCCATCGCGCTTGGCGTCGCGACGGCCGGTGGGTCGTTTGGTCAATTCGCTATCGTGCCATTCGCGTCGCTGCTGCAGTACCGATTGGATAACTGGCACACGACCATGCTTATCCTCGGGGTGCTCTCGATGCTGATGGTGCCGCTGGCCGTGGGGCTGCGGGAAAACCGTGCAGCGGTCTCAAAATCCGGCGCGGCGGGCAAACAAGACGCAAAAGATGCGCTGCAGGAAGCGTTTCAGACGTACGGCTTCTGGTTGCTGACCGTCGGCTTCTTCGTGTGCGGTTTCCATGTGTCATTCATTGGATTGCATCTTCCCTCGTACATTTCCGATAAAGCTGTCGGCATGTCGTTCTTTGGCACCACCATTTCGGCTCTCGAACTCGGAGGCTGGGCAATCGGCCTGGTTGGACTGTTCAACATCGCCGGCTCTTTGATCTGGGGCTGGCTCGGGAGCAAGCATCAGAAAAAAGACATGCTCGCACTACTCTACGCCTTGCGGGCACTGGCATTTATGGTGTTCCTGGCGTTGCCGCTTTCATGGGTGTCAGTGCTGCTGTTCTCGGCTTCGCTTGGTTTCCTCTGGCTTGGCACAGTTCCGCTGACCAGCGGCCTCGTCGGCTACATGTTCGGGCCAACGCACATGTCGATGCTGTGGGGTATCGTGTTTTTCAGCCATCAGTTGGGGAGCTTCCTCGGTGGCTGGGGCGCCGGCCGCCTCTACGACATCCAAGGCAATTATGATCTAATGTGGTGGATCTCGGTCGGCCTCGGCATATTTGCGGCTGTGATTCACTGGTTCATTCGCGAGCAGCCGGTGCCGCGCCTGGCGACTTCGGCAGTGCCTGCGTAATTGCTGCCGACAGATGAATCGGGTGAGTCAAATGACCGAACCATCGTCCGCCCGCACTCCCTATTTTCTGCTGTGGTCGACTGGCGTTGTTGCCCTTGTGCTCAGCATGGCGGCCTTCGCTCTTTGGGGCACCACTGGCACGCGCACATTATTCGATATGATCGTCGCGCTCTGCAGTTAAAGAGCGCTTACAAATTGACACGGTTGGCCGCGACCACGTCTTCGTTCCACTCCAGACCGAGTCCTGGTGCGTCGGGCACATTTATCAAGCCGTCTTTGACCGCGTACGGCTTTTGCAGGACCGGATCGGCCCAATCCTGCCATTCGAGCCAGTGCGCCGTTTCGGTGACCCGCATGACGTGAGCAGCGACCTCCGGGTAAAGGTGCGTCGACATAGGTATACCCGCCGCGCCGGCAATAGCCGCTGACCTTAGCCAGCCGGTAACACCGCCGATGCGCATGAAATCAGGCATTACAAAATCGCAGGCCTTGCTCTGAAGCGCTCTGTGCAGATCGCGCGGACCATAGAAATTCTCGCCAATCTGGATTGGCGTCTTCAGCTCGGCCGCAAGCTGCACGTAGCCGTCGAGATTGTCATAGACGATCGGCTCCTCGATCCAATCCAGGCCCAGGTCATCGATTGCATGACAGCGTCGCAAGGCCTCACCCAAATCCAAACCTTGATTGAAATCGATCATAAGGTGCATGTCGTCGCCGACCGCTTTTCGCACCGCCAACACTGTTTGAATATCGTCACGTAATTTTTCGCGGCCGAGCCGCAGCTTCAGGCCGGTAAAACCGCCCTCGTCACGCAATTCGATTGCTTGCTCCGCCACTATGCGCGGTTCCTGGAGCCACAGTCCGTTACTGTTGTAAGCCCGGACCGGGCCAACCGAGCCTCCGAGAAGAACACACAAAGGGACACCGGCCGCTTTGCCGAGGGCATCCCACGCTGCCATGTCGAGGCCAGAAACAGCGATCGTCGATTGGCCCTGATAACCCACAAAGTGCAGTGATTTGCGCGCAAGGTCGTAAAGTTCAATAGGCACGAGTTTCCGGCCTTTGAACATTTCACCAAGATCATGAAGTGCCGGAACGAGGTACCTCATGGTCTTCGTCGTATAGGGTTCGAGATAGCTCCGCCCGACCACGCCCTCTTCCGTGTGGAGATCGATCAATATGAGCGGCCAGTCCGTAAGGGTCGCGATACGCGCGACCACGGGCCGCTTTAGTTTCAGAACAACCGGAGTTGCTTTGATGTTTCTGATCGTAAGCGATTGAAATGACATTGCCCGCGTCCACTGTTCGCAGACGGTTGATCGGCTTGGCACGCAAAATTCTCGAGGAAAACCATTTCAGGATCGACAAATGATGTAAATTCACTGGTCGGTATACTTTTGGTCGGAGACGCAAATGCGCATGAAAACGGAGCAGACCCGACAGCGCATTATCGACGCGGCATACCAATGTTTCTGGCGGTCCGGCTTCACCCGCACGAGTATCGACAGCATTGCCGACCGGGCGAAGCTCACTAAAAGAACGATCTACGCTTATTACCAGAGCAAGGACGACCTTCTGGCGGCTGTCCTCAACTATCACAATGATCTGGCCGGCAAGCGACTAAGCCACATCGGCGATCAGATGCCCGCCGACCCTGACGGCATGATCGAATCCTTCTTCGATCAACTGGCAAGATGGGTAGCAGCAACACCGCGTTGGGCTGGGCCGGGTTTCACCAAGCTCGTCGTCGAACTTGCGCATCTTCCTGGCCACCCGGCCCGCAGCATTGCCCGCCGTCACAAGGCGACGACAGAAACCTGGCTTGCCGAGCGACTGTCAAAGGCGAAAGTTGCCTTTCCGGCCGAACGAGCTCGCGAAATAATGCTTCTGATGGAAGGCTCGATGGCCTTAACGCTTATTCACGGCAACCGGACATACATTGACGCCGCCAAAGACGCCTCAAGGCGGCTCATCCGAACGAGCAAATCGCCCGCACGGAAAAAGATCGCTTCTGCCCGATAGCGGTCGAGAGAGTGCACCGAATCCGACAAGCTCTAGTCGGCTCAACGCCCCTCGCGTAGCGCAACAAGCGCTTGTTGGCAGCGAGGTGACAGACTGGCGCTGTTGTAATGCAAACAGGCCGCTATCCGACCGGCACCAGGGCGAAGACCACGGCAGAACGCGGCGTAGTCGCCACCGCACGCTGTCCGCAATATGAATAGTTCCTCGCGTGGGGTCACCAGAAGCGGTGCTGGCTCAGCCGGCGGCGGCGGCGCCACGGCAGGGGCAGCTGCGCTGGCGACACCCGCGACGCCTCCCAGTGCCTGCTGGCACGCTCCGGACAGAGTTCTTGCGTTGCGCTTCAGACAGGCAATCGATGCAGACCCGCCCGGCGGAATACCCGCACAATGTGTTCTGTAGTCAGCACCGCACGCCTGGCGGACACTTCTGAGTTGGGCCTGGCTGGGCTTGCTTGTGCCAGCAGAAGTCGGTTGCCCCGTGGCGGGCGGCGCGGCGGCCGCCGGTGCCGCAGGTGCACTTGGTGAAGGCGCACGTGACGCAGGAGCAGCTGGGGTTGCCGTGGCCGCGGGGGCGTTTGACGTCCCTGCCGCAGCTGTGTCTGACCCGATTGCTTTTACGGCGCTCTGGCATGCCGGCGAGAGATTCGAGAGATTCTGCTTCAGACAGTTCAGAGCGGGCGCACCACCAGTCGGAACGCTGGAGCAATGCGCCATGTAATCACTGCGACACGATTGTCGCATTGCATTGATTTGAGCCTGACTGGGTTTCTGGGCAAGTGCCACGCTTCCAGTATCGATCGCTGCCGCGCCCAGCAAAACCGTGCACGCTACCCAAATCAGCGAAGATCGGTGTCTTACGGACATTGAAATTCTCCAGCTATCTGCCACTTGGCTCTGCGCGCCTCTCATGGTGCTGGTTGTCGAACGCAGAATCGAGTTGGACCGTGGGCCAATAAGATCGGCCCCGTTGAGCGGGTGGTTATGGTCGTTGAACTTCGACTTCTTCGTGAATCAAGGCGCGTAGATGTCGTTTCAATTGAAGATAGGACTTGTCATCTTCGTCGCGCGGCCTGGGTAGATCGACGTTGATGAACTGCTTTACGCGACCCGGTCGGCGCGTCATTACTGCGATGCAGTCCGATAGCTTGATGGCCTCGTCGATACTGTGAGTCACAAGGACGACTGTCTTTGGTTCACGCTGCCAGATGCGAACGAGCTCGTCTTGCATAAAACTGCGATTCTGGGCGTCCAGCGCGGCGAACGGCTCATCCATCAAAAGCAGCTGCGGCTGAACAGCCAGGGCGCGTGCGATAGCAACACGCTGCCGCATTCCCCCTGAAAGTTGGTGCGGAAACTTGTTTTCAAAGCCGGCGAGACCAACGAGATCAACATAGTGCCGCGTGAAGTCCTGGCGCTTGTGCGTGGGCAGACCTTTCATTTCGAGGCCGAAACTAATGTTCTGGGAAACATCCATCCAAGGAAACAGTGCGTAGTCCTGGAAAATCATCGTGTTCTGCCAGCCAGGCACGCGGACCGGCACTCCGTCGACGGCAATACTGCCGGTCGTGGGAGGTTCGAAACCCGCCGCAATGTTCAGCAGGGTCGTCTTGCCGCAACCGCTGTGACCGAGGATCGCACAGAATTGGTGGTTCGGAACCTCAAAGCTCACATCGCGAAGTGCCACTACGCTTCCTGTCGCGTCACCGTCGCCGTAAATCTTGGACAAGTTCTTGATAGCAAGATGGCCCATCTCACGCCCTACCTGCTCAGTGCCAATGACCACGGCAAGAATTTGCGCCCCAAAACGCGGATGGCAGTATCAATCAAGAAGTCCCACCAGACCGATGGTCAGCATACCGACGACAATCGTGTCGGTGCGCAACATGCTTCGCGCGTCGTTGATGAGAAAACCGAGTCCGGAATTCGCCCCAACAAGTTCAGCCGCCACGAGCGCCATCCAGCCAACTCCCAGCCCAATCCGCACGCCGGTGATGATCTGAGGCAGCGAACCCTTGAGTACAATGCGTGAAAGGACCTTGTGCTCGGGCGCACCAAGACTGCGGGCCGCTCGCACCAAGTTCGGATCCACATTCTTCACGCCGACAATTGTATTGATCAGGATCGGAAAGAACATTCCCAGGAAGATGATGAATTCATTTTGCGCGTCGCCGATGCCGAACCAGAGAATGCTGAGAGGTATCCACGCCAGCGGCGGAATCGGACGCAGGATTTCCATGATCGGGTTGACTTGATTGTAGATGACCCGCCACCACCCCATCGCGATTCCAAGCGGAATGGCGGTCGCCGCGAACACGAATGCCGAGGCTTCGCGCTTGAGGCTGGCTACGAGATGAAAAAATAGTTCGCCCGATGCGACCAAACCGGCAGCCGTACGCGCAATCGTTGTCGGCGCCGGCATGAGCACCGCCATGTGCGGATCGATGCTTGGCAACCACACTGTTGAGGCGAATTGCCAAGCCAGGATCAGCAGAAAAAGCAAAGTGAGATTTGGAAGGGATGCCAAAAGCCTGCTTTTTCGCATCCCCGCAGGCCGCGACGCCAAACCGGTGTCCTCGCCTTGAGTCGATGCGCTCAAATCGGGCGACCCTTCCTCATCGGAAAAAACCTGCCGCTAGGCCCGATGGTTTCCGGCTTCCGGCGGATACCTTCACAAAGAGCGACTCATGGCTTGTACGTCGTTCCGGCAAATGACCATGGTCGCGTCAGATCGCCCGGTTCAGGCCACGGCTGCGGCTCCTTAAGTGTATTGACGTTCGCATAACTCGGGTACGGAAGGGTTCCGATCTTGCCCGTCCAATTCGCCGGGATGAAGGGCGCTTGCGTTGGGACCTTCCAACCAAGCTTCCCATACGTCTTCTCCATGAATTTGGTATCGAACAAATCCTCGTAGTCCTTGGCGCTCAGCGCCTTTGTGACACGGTTACGATCTTTCAGCCATTTCGCAATGCGCGCGTTTTCCTCGCCCCACAGCTTCGCGAAGGGATAGCTGTAAGTCGGCTTGTAGAGATTATTGTAAATCTGGGTTTGCTGAAGAAGCAGAGGTCTCCCGAAAGACTTCAGGGTCGGTTCTGCGGCCAGGAAATCGGCTGCTTTGTCTGGATTGAGCCTGATCCACAGGGTCGCTTCCATGAAAGCGTCGCTGATCGCCTGCACAACGTCCGGAACGTTGTCGATCAGTTCCTGTCGCACATAAAACATGCCTTCATAGAAGTTGTAAGGAAAGATCGTATCGACCTCGCGGCCAGACTTTCGCTCCTCGATGATGGTGACGGACGGCTCCCACGGCACAACCGCGCCAATGCCTTTCGCCATCAAGATCTGTTCGCTGGGCGGCATGTTCTTCAGGATGACGTCCTTCCCGATTTGCAGCCCGACGACTTCAGCGGCTTGTGTGAAATAGAATTCGGCAGATGAGCCTGTGACGATACCGATCGTCGCCGGCGGATTGCTGCCCTTGAAATCCGCCAGACTCTTAATGGGTGAATCCACAGGCACGACGGTGGAATGTTTCAAGTTCGGGGCAACGACAGCGATGGCCCGCACCGGCACCCCGCGATCCAGCAGCGATGTGAATGGAAAATTTCCGCCGTTCCCAACCTGGATCCGGGCAGAGGCCACGGCCTCATTCACATCGGGACCTGCAGCGAACGCCTGGAATTTAGCTTCGAGACCGCGCTTTTGCATAAGCTCGGCCTTGTCCATGACGACGTTGATCGTGTTTTGACCCGAGAACGGGCCTTGCCAACCAAAACCGAGCGGCCACCAGCCTTTCTGTTTCAGCCAGTCAACGGATTTGTCGGAAACTTTTTCATAGGGCTGCGGCCAACCCCAATCCGTAAAACTCTGAGCCAACGCTGGAACCGATGCGAGAAAGAAAGTGGCGAAGGTCGCACCGGCTATCGCGTTCAATCGCGTAGTTGCTTGCTTGTGCATTTCACTCCCCCATTTTTGTTGCGAGGCAAATATCCTTTTGACTTTTCAACTTTCGATTACGACTTCTCCAGCTAGACCGGCTCGATGACAAACAACGCGCGTCCGTACTCGACGAGTTCGCCATTCTCCGCACCAATTTGAACGATCCGACCGGCAGCCTCGGCGTTGATCGTCGTGAACAACTTCATCACTTCGATCAGGCAAAGTGGGTCGCCGACGCCGACGACGGTGCCGACATCGACGAAAGGCGCCGCCTCCGGATTGGGCGCGCGATAGAACGTTCCGACCATCGGAGCAGCAACTTCGATCTGACCCGCAACAGCTCCGACCTTCGGTGCGACGCCGCGCACCTTCTGTGGCGCGGAAGGGGAAACGGTAACAGGCGCGGAGCCGCGCTCGACGTACTCGGCCGCTGCTCCTGGAGCGGCGCCATTCCGGCGTACCACAAGTTTGATATCGCCTGTCTCGACGATAAGCTCATCACAGGAACTGCTGTCGATGAGCTTTATGATCTCGGCAATCTCATCGTATGTCAGGCTCACGTGTTCTCCTGCCCGTTCGGATCGGACCCTGTTTCATCGATGGTTGCCGTCAATCGGTCGGCCGTGGTTTGTAGAAGCGGAACATGGCGCAAGCTCTGCTCTAGCGACATGCGCGCAAGCGGAGCAGAAATTGCGAGCGCCGCGACCCGCTGCCCGCCCGCAGCGCGCACCGGAACGGCGACACACACAACGCCGGCTAGAAATTCTTGGTTGTCAGTCGAAATCTCGGTCGCTCGAATGGTCTCGATCTCTGCCTCAAGCTTTGCGACCTCGGTGATGGTGTTTTCTGTGTACCGATAGAGGGGGATCGATCGAAGGAGCAGAGCGCGCTTTTTTTCCGGCAGTTGACTCAAAAACAGTTTGCCCATGGACGTACAGTGCAATGGCACGCGTGAACCGGGCTCGAAGCGCAATCCAAAAGGCCATGCCGACTCCACCCGATCGAGGTAAATGACATGGCTCCCGGTCATCACTCCGAAGTTACAGGTCTCGCCGATCTGTTGTGAAAGCGCCTCCAGGATTGCGTGGCGCGGGCCACGCAGCATCGAGGCGGCGACGATACCTAGCCCCAATTGCACCATTCGGGCGCCCGGCACGAACCGGCGGCTCCCCGGTTCCCGCTGCAACAAGCCTTCCGTTTCAAGCATTCGCACGATCCGGTGCGCGGTCGGCTTGGGCAGACCCAGCAGCGCGCCGAGTTCGGAAACGCCGAGAGGGCGTCGAGCCGTCGCCATTGCTTCGAGAATTGCGACAGCCCTGACGGTCGGAAATGACTTGCCCGGCGGTTCCGTAGGCGAGGCCCGCCGTTCATCAAGCCGGCCGTCGTGCGACAGCTGTGTGCCGAGGATGGGCTGCATAAGAAGTATCAAAAACCGAAACAAAACGTCTTGCAATATGAATTTATCCAGTGTGACATTTGAGGACGGCACTTAAAAGAGCACAACTGGGAGGCGAGCGTTGCAGCGGGTGCTGGTCGCCAATCGCGGTGAGATCGCCCTGCGAGCTATCCGCGCCTGCCGCCAACTTGGGCACCAGAGCCTCGCCGTCTTCTCGTCTGCCGATGCGAATTCGCCTCACCGATGGGTAGCCGACCACGCGATTTGTATTGGGCCGCCGTCAGCAACCGCGAGCTATCTGAACGTCGCTGCGTTGCTGGAAACCGCGACCGCGATGAAATGCGACGCGGTCTATCCCGGTTATGGGTTTCTCGCCGAAAACAGCGCGTTCGTGGAAAGCTGCAATGAAGCCGGGTTGACCTTCATCGGTCCCGACAGCGATTGCATCTCGCGCATGGGAGACAAGGTTGCGGCGCGGCGAACTGCTGCCGCAATTGGAATTCCGGTGGTGCCCGGATCCGATCGGGGCTTTACCGAGGCCAAATTTGCCGGTGCGGTTGCAGACGATCTCGGGTTTCCCCTTCTGTTGAAGGCGAGCGGGGGCGGCGGCGGCCGCGGAATGCGCGTTGTCACAGGCCCTGAGAGCTTTGTTGCGCAATTCGAGCAAGCTTCCGCAGAGGCCAAAGCGGCGTTTGGAAACCCAGAGATCTATCTCGAGCGGTTCTTCCCGCAGGTTCGTCATATCGAAATTCAGGTGTTCGGCGACAAACACGGCAACCACGTCCATCTGGGTGAGCGCGACTGCAGCGTGCAACGTCGTCATCAGAAACTTGTCGAGGAATCGCCTTCGCCAGTGCTCGATCAAACAACTCGTACGCAGATGGCAGAAGCAGCCGTCGCGCTGATCAAGTCACTCAACTACGTCAATGCCGGCACGGTGGAATTCATCTTCGACCCCGCAAGCGGCAAGTTCTTTTTCATCGAGATGAACACACGGATCCAGGTCGAGCACCCCGTAACTGAAATGGTCACGGGCACCGATCTTGTCCTCGAGCAATTTCGAGTCGCCGCCGGCGAAAAGCTTTCGTTTGGCTCGACGTTTTCCGCAGGCAAAGTGGCAATAGAATTTCGCATCAATGCCGAGGATGCGACGCACGACTTCCGGCCATCGCCGGGTATTCTCAAGCGCTGGCGTCCGCCAAGCGGCCACGAAATCCGTGTCGATAGTCACGTGTACGAAAACTACGCTGTGCCGCCTTACTACAATTCCATGTTGGCCAAGCTCATTGTCGCGGGAGCCGATCGCTCGGCTGCGATCGACCTCGGCAGGTCAGCGTTGGCGCGCTTTCAAGTTGCCGGATTGGAGACGACGGTGCCCTTTCATGCATGGCTTCTTCAACGGCCGGAATTTGCTCGCGCCGAGGTGCACACACGTTGGGTCGAGGAAAACTTGCAGGCCGTGACCGCCAATGGCTGACAAGCGAAACATCAATCTGGTCGACGTGACATTGCGTGACGCCCATCAATGTCTGTGGGCGACGCGCATGACGACTGCGATGATGGAAGACTTGGCACCGCGCCTCGACCGTGCCGGATTTGAGGCAATCGATCTGGTTGGTGGCGCGGTCTTCGATGTTTGCGTGCGCTATCTGCGAGAGGACCCCTGGGAGCGAATGCGCATCCTCAGCGGCTGGGTCAAACAGACACCACTGATCGTGATGACGCGCGGCCAGAGTCTGTTCACATTCGAGTTCTTTCCAGATGACATTGTCGAACTGACAGCAGAACGAATCTTCGCCAATGGCATCCGTTACCACACTCCCTATGACGCGCTGAATGACATGCGCAACATGCAGGTGCCGGTTCGGGCAGCCAAAAAAGTCGGCCTCTATACCGCGGGTGGAATTGTTTACACTGTTAGCCCCGTCCACACTGATGACTATTATGTGCGAAAGACACGTGAGCTGGTGTCGCTCGGTGTCGATGCCGTCTACATCAAAGATCCGAGCGGCTTGTTGACTCCGGAACGGGTTTACACACTGGTCCCGAAGCTCAAGGCGGCGTGTGGCAGTTTACCCCTGCATCTCCATTCGCATTGTCTTACCGGACTTGCGCCATATACCGCGTGTCGCGCCGTGGAGCTTGGGGTCGACGTTGTTCACACCGCGACATCTACGCTGGCCAACGGAGCGTCCCATCCGGCCACTGAATGGTTCGTCGAGAACATACGACGTGCGGGATTCAGCACACCGGTCAATCTGGAGCCGGTGCACGAGGTTGCCGAACGCCTACGCTACATTGCCAAACGCGAGGGCAAGCCCGTCGGCAACATCGTTGAACATGACGCGTTCCATTACGAACATCAGATGCCGGGTGGGATGGTGTCCAATCTGAAGTCGCAACTTGCGCCACTTGGGATCGCCCATCGCTTACCTGAGGTGCTCGAGGAAGCTGCGCGCGTGCGCTGCGAGTTGGGCTATCCCATTATTGTTAGCCCCTTTGCGCAGTTCGTCATGACCCAAGCCGTCCTCAATGTGATGGGCAAGGAGCGATACGCGACTGTGCCGGACGAAGTAAGGAAATATGTGCTGGGCTACTACGGCGAGATTGCTGGCCCGATCGATCCCAACCTCTATGACCGCATCACCAATGGGGCTGAGCCGACGTCAGCGCGACCAGGCGACTTGCTGGAGCCGGGAATTCCGAAAATCCGTCAGGAACGTGGTCCATTCGCTTCTGATGACGATCTTCTGCTCGCTGCCTTCTACGCCCGGCGCGAGTATGACGCGCTGAAAGCGGCCGGACCCATCGACACGACCTATCCGCTGGCTTCGACGCCGCTGCTCACATTACTTAAGGAGATCACGCAGCGTCGCGACATCCAGTCGATCCATCTCGTTCAACAGGCGCGGTGATGCCTATGACGACACCCGCAATAATTACTGTCGCTATCACAGGAGCAATCCCCCGTAAGGCTGACACGCCGGCCGTACCGGTCACCCCCAGCGAGCAGATTGAATCCACGCACGAAGCGTTCGAGGCCGGGGCATCGGTCGTGCATATTCACGTGCGTAACCCCGACGAAAGCCCCAGCTCCGATCCGAACCTTTTTGCGCAGGTCCAGGAGGGCGTCGCAAAGCATTGTCCCAAGATGATCATACAGTTCTCCACCGGCGGGCGCGGCCGTAGCCAGAACGAACGTGGACGAATGCTGTATCTCAAGCCCGATATGGCTTCGCTCGCCACGGGCTCGGTCAACTTCGCCGTGCAGATTTATGAAAATCCACCGCAGCTTGTCGAAGAGCTCGCGCGATCTATGCTTGAATTCAACGTGAAGCCTGAGATCGAGGTTTTTGACGTAGCGATGCTCTACAACGCAAAGATCATGGCTGATCGCGGCCTCCTCAAGCGTCCGTGTCAGGTTCAGTTTGTGATGGGCATTCCGAATGCCCTCCCGGTTCGACGCCGGTTATTGGAATTTCTGATCGCCGAACTGAAAGATCTCATGCCCGATGCGACGTGGTCGGCTGCAGGAATTGGACGCCATCAGCTCGATGTCAACGAGTGGTGCCTTGAATTGGGTGGGCACGTCCGCACCGGCATCGAAGACAACATCAAGTTCGACAAGAATCGTCTCGCTCGCAGCAACGGCGAGTTGGTTACGCGCCTTGCGGGATTGTGTTCTAGTTTTGGACGACATCCAGCAAGTCCTGCGGAGGCACGGAAGATCTTAGAACTGCCGACAGAATAGATCTGAGCGGCGAAAAAAGGGGGGAAACTATGAAGTCAAAATCAGAAGTCCGGCGGTTTTGGAACGTCGATCGGCACAATCGCATTCGCAAGTGCGATTGGCACAACGATCGAATGGTATGATTTCTTCCTTTTCGGAGTAGTCACTCCCCTTGTCTTTAATAAGTTATTCTTTCCAAACTTCGATCCGTTGGTCGGCACATTGTTGGCGTATACGACTTTCTTCGTTGGATTCATTTCACGACCAATCGGCGGAATTATTTTTGGCCACTATGGCGACCGTATCGGACGCAAGAAGGTGCTTGTTCTCACCATTTTGATCATGGGCATCGCCACATTCCTGATCGGATGTCTGCCAACCTACGCTTCGGTAGGAATCTGGGCCCCGGTAATGCTGCTTTTTCTGCGCATCTTCCAGGGCATAGGCATCGGCGGCGAATGGGGCGGTGCGGTGTTGATGGCGGTAGAGCATTCGCCAGCCGGCAGACGTGGATTCTACGGCAGCTGGCCGCAAATCGGCGTTCCGGCCGGCCTGCTCCTGAGTTCAGGAATGGTTTATCTGCTGTCATATCTCCCCGAGGCCGACTTCTTTTCCTGGGGTTGGCGGATAGCGTTTCTCGTCAGCGCGGTGCTGGTGGCAGTGGGTCTCTATATTCGTTTGAAGATCATGGAGACTCCGGCGTTCACGCGCATCCAGGAAACTAAAAAGGTTGCGCACGTACCGTTCTTCGAGCTGATCCGCACTCACGGCAAGAATACTCTTCTTGGCCTTGGCGCCCGTTACATCGAGGGCGTTACCTTCAATATCTTTGGTGTGTTCATCGTTGGATATCTCGCGGGAACCTTGGGCCTGCCACGGCAGACGGCACTCGCCGGTGTGATGATTGCATCTGCAATCATGATCATCATGCTGCCGATTTACGGCAATCTGTCCGACAAGATCGGGCGCCGGCGGATGTTTGCCGTCGCGGGGCTGTTGATCGGAATTCTGTCATTCCCGTCCTTCTGGCTGATGCAAACCAAAGAACCTCTGTTGGTCTGGCTGGCGATCGCGATCCCGTTCGCATTCGTATATCCAGCGGTCTATGGCCCGCAGGCCGCATTGTTTTCGGAATTGTTCGATACGCGTGTGCGCTACACTGGAATATCGTTTGTGTACCAATTCTCCGGAATCTACGCGAGCGGACTTACGCCGATCATTGCCACAGCGTTGTTGCCGGCGGGCGGCGGCAAGCCCTGGCTGATTTGCTTGTACGTTCTATTCGTCAGTATGGTCAGCGCGGCTTCGGTCATTGCGATGACCGAGGCCCACAAACGAGATATGGCCGTCGACAACAAGTAAACGTGACCCCGACCGCGGCGCGATCATCATGGACCTCAACCTGAAAGGTCGCGTCGCGGTCGTCACTGGCGGAGCGGCCGGGATCGGCGAAGCCATTGCCCGTGCTCTCGCGGTCGAGGGTTGTCACGTGAGCATTCTCGACCGAAACGAAGTCGCGGCTCGCAAGCTAGCTGAATCACTCGGGGCCGGTAGTCACTTTGTCGTGGCGAACGTTGGTGAGCCGACGTCAGTGGCTCACGCATTTAGCCAGCTCGAGGCTCGCCATAACAGTCTCGACATTCTCGTCAATGCCGCGGGCGTTCTTTCAACCGGACTTGTTGCCGATTTGCCGACGGCGGAGTGGCAGCGAGTGCACGAAATCAATCTGTCCGGGGTTGTGTATTGCGTTAAATCCGCGATTCCCCTCATGCGCCGTCAGAAACGCGGCCGGATAATCAACATTGCATCGGTGTCCGCCATGCGCGGCGGGGGTTCGGTCGGAAATACGCTTTATGGCGCGACCAAAGCCGGAGTGGTCGCCCTCACCATGGGATTGGCGCGAGAGCTAGGCCCTGACGGGATAACGGCCAACGCTATTGCGCCCGCGGTGGCCGATACTGCGATGACCAACGCGGCACTGACTGAAGAGGTCAGGCGTAAAGTGCTCGCCAGGATTCCTTTGGGACGGCTCGCCAGCCTGTCAGATATTGCTGACTTGGCGACGTTTCTCGCGTC
Organism: uncultured Alphaproteobacteria bacterium; assembly: GCA_963831515.1. Taxonomy (GTDB): domain Bacteria; phylum Pseudomonadota; class Alphaproteobacteria; order Rhizobiales; family Xanthobacteraceae; genus Pseudolabrys. The sequence continues at coordinate 321,206 of CAWHQL010000026.1, forward strand.
TGATCGCGCGAGTTTTATTACCGGGACAGTTATTCCGGTCGATGGCGGCATTCTGACAACATAGCGGCCTTAGCCCATGGTCACGACCGAGCTTGCGGCTATAGCCATCGTCATTGTCGCCGGACTCGTGCGGGGCACGACCGGCTTCGGCGGCGCAATGTTAATGACCCCCGTCTTGTCCGTCCTTTACCCTCCGGTCAACGCAGTCGCGATCGCGCTCCTTTTGGAAACCGCGGCGGCCTTGGTGATGTTTCCAGATGCGTTGCCAAAAGTACGGTGGCGTACGCTGTTGTACCTCACATTGCCGGCCGTCGTGACAGTCCCTATCGGCGGCTACTTGTTGCTGACCCTCGATCCAGGCGTCGCCAGGAAGATAATTTCAGGCGTCGTAATTTTATTCAGTTCGATGCTGCTGTTCGGGTTTCGTTACGGCGGGACGCCGCGAGTTGCAACGTCACTTGCACTTGGCAGCGTTGTCGGAGTGCTTCTGGGCGCGACAAGCGTTGGGGCACCACCTGTCATTCTCTATCTGCTTTCAGGCCCTGACCCCATTGCAGTCACGCGCGCCAATCTTACTGTGTTTGTAACAGCCATTTCCGTGATTGGGCTGACTATGCTCGCTGCGGCAGGCGCGATAAGCGGCGCACTCGCGACAACCGCTGTACTCCTGACGATTCCGTTTCTGGTGAGCACTTGGTTCGGAGCCAAACTTTTCGGACGATTGAGCGACACCGCCGTGCGCCGGTTCGCTCTTGGCTTGATGCTGACCGTCGGAGTGGTCAGCTTCTTTACTTAAAATATGTGTTGGTCCCGGTATTCGGCGCGGAAAGCCAATATCCAAAAAAGTGACGCGTTGGCCTACTCAGCCCGATAAGCTGCGCGAGCCATCACCATCAGCTTTGCGCGCTTCAATTAGTTGGCTTGCCGATTAAACTTGTTGGAGGCCGAGGATTTGACGCGCCTCCTGCGGTGTCGCAACGCGGCGGCCACGCTGAGTGACGGCGTGCGCCGCCAGCTGCACAAGTTCGGCGTTGCTCTTCGCGAGGCGGTCCTTCGAGATCCGAATGTTATCTTCAAGGCCCGTGCGAACCGCGTTAGCGCCACGCGCCAGGGCCCAGCCCATGACTTCCGCCTGATACCGTCCGATTCCTGCTGCCGTCCAGGTGCAACTCGGAAAAAGGCGTTTTGCTTCCGTCAGAAGAACGTCGAGCAGGTGTTCCTGCGCTGGCATCGCGTTCTTGATGCCCATGACGAATTGCACGTGCGGCCGCTCGTCCAATAGCCCTTGGTCGGCAAGTCGCCGGGCGCCGTGAAGATGCGAAAGATCGAACACCTCGATTTCTGGCCTGACGCCGTTGTCCCTCATCTTGGAGGCAAGATCCTCCACAAGCGGGGTCTGATTCTCATAGACGATGCTGGGAAAGTTGACGGATCCCGTGGCCAGCGAAGCCATGTCAGGCTTTAGAAAAAGCGAACTGCCCCGGGCCTGCGGGTCCCGTCCGCGCCCTCCAGTCGAAAACTGCACGACCATGCCGGGACAATGGGTTCGGATGCCCTTGCACACCTTGGCGAAGCGTTCTGGATCCGAAGAGGGCGTTTCGTCGTCGTTACGCACATGGATATGCGCGAGGGTCGCGCCGGCCTCGAAGGCTTCCCTGGTGCTCTCGATCTGCTCAGTAGGCGTGATCGGGACCGCCGGATTATCCTTCTTGCGCGGCACCGAGCCGGTAATTGCTACGGTGACCACAACAGGCGTCATGGACTTTCCTCAATGTATCCGGCGTGAACGTTCACCGGCAGCTTTTCATGCGATTTGCTTTCGTCGTTCATGGGACGAGGCAAAGCAATCATTTGGCATGGCAGCCACTGCATCTATGGCAGCGATGTACCCTTGCGGCCCCAACCCACAAATGACGCCGGTCGCCGCGGTCGATGTAATGGAATGCCGGTGATGTTCGTCGCGGCGATGGATATTCGAGATGTGCACTTCGAAGATCGGCCCCTCAAACGTTTTCAGCGCATCCAGAATGGGTATCGAATGAAACGAATATCCCGCCGGATTGAAAATGATTGCGTCGGCTTTCGTCCTTGCCTCTTGAATCAAATCGACCAAAACCCCTTCATGGTTCGATTGATAGAAAGAAATTGTAATCCCTTTCTTCGCGCCATGCCCTTCACATTGCTTTTGCACCTCGGCCAATGTGGTGGTGCCATAAATATGCGGCTCACGCGTACCAAGCAGATTCAGATTGGGGCCGTTTAGGACGTAGGCGCTCCGTTTCATGTGCCCTCACTCCAATCAACGCGGCTAATGTTGCGACAGAATTTCGCCGAGGAACTTTCGCGTCCGCGCGTGCTGTGGGTTCTTAAAGAAGTCGGCCGGCGGCCCCTCTTCCACGATCGAACCTTCTGCCATAAAGATCACGCGATCGGCGACCTGGCGAGCAAAACCCATTTCGTGAGTGACCACGATCATCGTCATGCCCTCCACCGCCAGGCTGATCATTGTGTCCAGCACTTCCTTCACCATTTCCGGATCGAGCGCGCTCGTTGGTTCGTCGAACAGCATCGCCTTCGGCTCCATGCATAAGGCACGGGCGATTGCGACGCGTTGCTGTTGACCGCCGGAAAGCTGGGCCGGGTATTTGCCGGCTTGATCTGACACTCTCACGCGCTCCAGCAGGCGACGCGCTGTTGCTTCCGCCTTCGTGCGATCAACGCCCCGCGCGCGTATCGGCGCCAAAGTGCAATTATCCAGGACTGTAAGGTGGGGAAACAGATTGAATTGCTGGAAGACCATTCCCACCTCGCGGCGCACAGAATCGATTGTCTTCTGTTTGTCATCCAGGTGAACGCCGTCGACGACGATCCGACCTTTTTGATAACTTTCCAGATGGTTGATGCAGCGGATGAGCGTCGACTTGCCCGACCCCGATGGTCCGCACAGAACGATTTTCTCGCCTGCGCGGACCGTCAGGTTGATGTTCGTCAGGGCTTTGAAGTCGCCGTACCATTTTTCCACGCCTTCCATGACAATCATGGGCTGCGAGGAACCTTCGGGCGTTCTTTGCATGTTGCTCATGGCTCTGACGCCTTTGCGGACTTACTCAGCTTGCGACGAACGAAACCCCTTCAACGCTTTCTGGCATCGGCGGGAGCGGCCGCTTCATCCACTTTTCATAGACCTTTCCAAGCTCGCCGTTGGCTTTGATCTGGTCAAGAAATGCGTTTACCGAAGCATTCATTTCCTTTTCGCCAAGCCGGGTACACGCGCCATTATAGATGCGCTGGAATTCGATCTTGTTTTCCCAGTAACCCGGTTTCGCTTCTTCTAGCCGATCAATATAGAACATGTTGCCGCCAAGGCCCTCGACCTGTCCGGAAACGAGCGCCTGGATCGAAGCAGCGTCGCCATCGAAGCGAAGGATGTTGGTGCCGGCCGGCGCGTTCTTCGTCACTTGCGTATCCTGCGCGGCCGCGCGCGCGACACCGATGCTTTTGAGCTTCGCCATGTCGGCGGGGGATTTGACCTCTACCGACTTGGGCGCGATGAGAAGAATGATGTTCGCCGCATATGGCCTGCTGAATTGCACCGCCTTCGCGCGCTCCGCGAACATTGCCATCGTCGCAAAGAGGATGTCGACCCGACCGGAGGTCAATGCCGGGATGCGATTGGCAACTTCGAGCGGCATGAACTCAACGGACACACCCAGGTACTTGCCGTAAAGCAGACCGACGTCGGAATCGAGGCCCTGTTGTTTGCCGCTTGAATCGACGTATCCCCACGGGGGGTTATCACCCTGGATGCCGATGATGACTTTGCCGCGTTTTTTGATTTCGTCCGGTGTGATCGCAAAGGCTGGTGCGGTCAAAACCGCGGGCGCCACCATCGCGGCCGCACCGGTCAGAAGGAGCCGGCGTCGATCCAACTTTAGTTTTCCGTCCTGCATCTCACTAACTCCCTGGGGTTTTTGGTTATTGCAGACATTGCCGACGCACGATCATCTCGTGGTCGCGGCAAACTTGCTTTCCAGCCGACTGCCGAAGAATGACAGCGGCCAGCAAAGGGCGAAGTACATCAGGCCGACGATTCCGAAGACCAACAGTGGTTTGAAAATTTGGTTTGAGACCATCGTTCCGGCCCGCGTCAGTTCGGTGAAACCAACGAAGGCGGCGAGCGAGGTGCCTTTGATGAGTTGGACAAGAAAACCGATCGTCGCTGGAAGCGAGATGCGAAAGGCTTGCGGCAGAACGATATCTTTCATTCGCCAGAAATAATTCAGGCTGAGTGCCTTGGCGGCCTCGACCTGGCCTCGAGGTACAGCCTCGATCGAGCCGCGCCATATTTCGCCCAGGTAGGCACTGGCATGCAACGTGAACCCGATTGCGACCGCAATCCACGCGTCAATTTTCAGGCCATACAGTGCAAGTGCGTAGTAGACGACAAACAGCTGCATCAGCAACGGCGTGCCTTGGAACAGCGCAATATAACCGGCTGTCGTGCGCTCTACCGCCGGGTATCCCGAAGTACGAAGGAGTGCGATGGCGAGCCCAGTTACCGTACCGCACAAGAAGCTCACGATGGCGAGTACCACCGTCCACTTGAGGCCCTGGAGCAGAAATAGAAACTCGCCTTTGCCCATATGCTACTTCACCGGATAGGTGCTGATGTATCGCGATGAGATGAAGTTCAGAATGTTCATCACGATCCACGACATCACGAGGTACATCAAAGTTACGACGCCGTAGACTTCAAAGCTCCTGAACGAGTTCGACTCGACGCGTTTTGCAACCGAAGTCAGCTCGTAAGCTGAAACGGCGGAGGCGATGCTGGTAGTGAGTGTGAGAAGCACGAACTGGCTGGCTAGCGAAGGAAAAACGGCGCGCAGCGCAGGCTTCAAAACGATGAAACGGAAGACCGACAGTTTGTGAAGTCCGAGAGCCAATCCCGCCTCGACCTGTCCTTTGTTGATCGACTGCACGCCACCGCGAATGATTTCGATCGCGTACGCTCCGCCGTTGACGCCCAATGCAATGATCGCAGTGGGCGTCGGATCGAGCCGAACGCCGGCAAGGGGCAAAGCAAAGAAGATGAAATAGATCTGGACGAGGAACGGTGTGTTTCTGATCAACTCGACGAAACCAATAACAAGCCAGCGAAAGAACTTTACCCGAGAGTCGCGCAGGACCACGCCGCCAATCCCGATCACGATAGCCAGTGCCATTCCGGCCAAGGCCAGCCAAAGCGTGCCAAGGCACCCCAATAGCAGCGCCGGAAGTGCATCAATGACGGGCGCGAAATCTAGCTTGTAGTTCAAAGTCGCTCCCACCGACCTATCGCGTTGTCGCGTGGTCATTCTTTAGTGGCGTTTCCAACCTAGACCGTAGGTCAATGATAATCGTAGAGTCAATTGAGACTCTTCTCTTCGTATGGTGATATGGTGTTTGTCTGATAGCTTCTTCTAAATCTGCAGGGATAAGTTCGTGCTTGAGAGGGTTGGCGATACTGAAACCGTTGGCGACGACGGCTATCGTCGCATTCGCAGCGACATAATTTTTGGTCACCTGCAACCTGACCAAAAACTTCGACTCGAAGCGCTTAAAGAGCGCTATGGCGTCAGCATCAGTACGCTTCGTGAGATCCTCACCCGGCTGTCATCGGAAGGCCTTGTGGTGGCGGAAGCGAGGCGCGGCTTTGAAGTCGCGCCGGTGTCTGCGACCGATCTCAGAGAGCTGGCTGAGCTCCGCATTCTGCTGGAGAGTTACGCCATCGAGAAATCATTCGAACGCGGCGACACTGAATGGGAAGGCCGGGTCGTATCGGCACACCACAAACTCGCAGTGGTCGAACAGCGTTTGGGCTCATCGAAACGCGAAAATGCTCTTTGGAAGCGCTATGACGAAGAATTTCATCAAGCATTGATCTCAAATTGCGGCTCGACGGCTCTTATGGAGGCCCATCGGCGGGCGTTCGATCGTTATTTTCGCTATCCGATGATCTGGGCTGATCGTCGGGGCACCGAACCGATCAAGCAGCATCGGCAACTGATGGAAAGCGCGTTGGACCGCGATTCCAAGAAGGCGAAGGCAATTTTGGTCGTACACGTCAACAACTGCGTTGAGCACGCCATCGACGGGGCGAAACTCCGCTAGGTTTTGGACGGCACGCAAATGGTTGATGGCAATACGATTCTGATTGCGCATTTAGGTTATCCGACCACAACTTTTAAGGCACCGATGATCTACAACCCGTACTTTCGTAAGGCGGGCATCAATGCCGCTGTGATGACGATGGGCGTCACGAGCGAGAATTACGCGGACGTGCTGCGCCCCCTGTTTAAATTGACGAATATCCGGGGCGCGTTGGTGACAATGCCTCACAAGGTTACAACGGTACAGCTTCTCGATGAGGTCACGACGGCCGTCCGCGTTTCGGGCTCTTGCAATGCTATCCTGAAGAGGCCCGACGGTTCTTTGCTTGGCGATATGTTCGATGGCGAAGGATTTGTCCGAGCAGTCCGGCGCAAGGGCTTTGTCCCGGCCGGTAAAAACATTCTTGTGGTGGGCTCGGGAGGCGTGGGCTCAGCCATCGCCGCGTCTTTTGCCGCTGCCAACGCGGCGGTGATCGCTCTACACGACGCCAGCAGCGAAGCAATGTCCGGCCTCGCGAATCGCTTGCGCAAACACTATCCAAAGTTGTCGGTCATACCCGGAACTAATGATCCCGCAGGATATGACCTTGTTGTAAACGCGACTCCTCTAGGCATGAACGTTGGCGACCCGATGCCCATCGACGTCACGCGAATTTCGCAAACTACATTCGTTGGCGATGTCGTGATGAAACAGGAGATGACGCCATTCCTGGTTGCGGCAAAGAACCGAGGCTGTGAAATTCAAGTGGGCATCGACATGTTGTTCGAACAGATTCCCGCGTATCTCGAATTTTTCGGTTTTCCGACTACAACGCCCGAAGAACTCATCCGACTGGCAGAAATCAGATACTGACCACTCCTCGAATTACCTTGTGTGCGGAGATGCTGGTGCAGCCGTAGATTCCACTGTGTGGACGTTATCGCGCCCAGTTCCCCAGAATAACTCGCCGCGCTCAACCATGTAATTTACATGCGCCTGTATCTCGCTGAACGCAAAACTCATCTGGTGTGGATCCAGCGATCGCCGAAACACGAAGGGTACTATCTCAGCAGTGGTGCGTGGTATTCCGCGGCAAGCTGACGCAATTGCGGCACAGCGCTCTTCGTGATGGCGAATGAGTTCAGTACATCGGACTTGCGGCTGGCGGAAAGGCAATTGATGACCGGGTAGGACCAAAGTGTCTGGCGGCAATGAGGCTTGCAGGCTACGCAGTGAACGTAAGTAGAGATCGAGAGGATTGCCCTCGGGGTCGACCGCCCAGACGCTGATGTTCGGCGTGATTTTTGCGAGAATCTGGTCTGCTGCGAAAAACAATTTCTCGGCCGGACAATGCAGCATGAGCTGTTCGGGCGCATGGCCATCGCCGCTAAGAACTTCGAATATGCGGCCACCGATCTTGATCACATCCTGTGCGATCAGCCGACGGAAAGTTGGCGGCAAGCCGGTGACCATTCTGAGATAGCTATGGCCGCGCGTCGCAACCTGCGCCGTCGTTTCGGCATCTAGCCCGTGGCGGAGATAAAAATCGCGATAAATCTTGGCGTCGAGGGCGCCTGGGCTGAGCGAAATATTGACGCATGAAAGATAGGTCGTTTGACTTGTCAGCAGCGGAACGTCGTAGCGCTCGGCCAGCCAGCCGGCGAGACCAATATGGTCGGGGTGAAAATGTGTCACGATTAAGCGCGTGAGGCGTCGGCCGCGCAATGGCCCGTCAAGAAGCCGTTGCCAAACTGCCCGAGTCGGCTCATCGCCGATGCCAGTGTCGATGACAGCCCAACCGTCGCCGTCGTCAATGAAGTAGACATTGATGTGATCGAGCCGGAAAGGCAAAGGCAACCGCCCCCACAACACGCCAGGGTGGACCTCAACTAATTCGTCAGGATTTGGGGGCGCGGCGAAGGGAAAGTGCAGGTCTGCCTGGTGATGTGAGTTGAGCACGTTCTTATTCTCAATTAACGACCGTCATTGCCATTCGTAGTCTTTGAATTTGCAATGAAGGTCAAGCAGCCATCCTCGCAATTTGGCATCATAGCTTGAAGAGGTAGAGCGGCACATGCGCGCCGCCAGACAACGGAAAAAGCCCCCACCCTTAGTGGTGGGACTTTTTTGGTCAAAAATTTCGAATTTCAACGCGCATCGCAAGGCTGGCGGTCACCTTAGCGACCAAACAGGAAAAACGGATTCGGCGCCCGTCTATTGTAGTAGTCCCGCTGATAGTCGCCGCGCCGAGGCGTATTGCCAGGTTGGGCGCCCCAATTACCTCGGGGAAAAAAGAAGCCGTCGTCGCTCGCAAAGTTGTCAACGGGGGTAGGCTGGCGCGTTATAAACCCGCCCTGAGGTTGGTTGCTGAGCACCGCGACAAACTCGGTGCGATAGTTGGTCTCTTTACTCAGTGGCTCATCCGAGACGATGATCGAGGATCGCGGCAATACGGTCGGTCCAATGCGATCGAGCACATCCTGCGGGATGGTGATGCGGTCGAGCGCACCCTTGGCGTCGTCCGCGTCGTCGATCGTGACTGCAGTCCAGCGCAGGCCGGCATCCTTGCGCGCCATCGCGGTGAATACATGCGTGCCGATCCGTTTTTCGGGATTGCGGATCGTGACCGGAACCTCGATGCTGAAATCGAACACTTCACCCCCGTCAGGCCACCGTTTGTGCGTGTTGCGTCGCACGTAAAGCTTCTGCGTGGCGCGGCTGATGTAGATCGAGACGGGCACGACCGCGAGCTTCGCGTCGAGCGCCGCCTTGGCGGTGGCGGCCTTCCTGGCGTCGGCCGCCTTGAGGGCCTCCTTTGCAGCGGCGGCATCGGGCTTCGACTTCGCGTCGGCCGTTGCGGTATCGAGCTGCTTCCCCGCTTCCGCGACCTTGGATACGGCCTTCTGCTTCCGCTCCTCGGCCCGCTGCTTCGCCTCATCCGTTTTTGCGGCCGCGAGCGCCTTGTCGGCGGCCGCGAGTTCGGAATCGGCGCGGGCCTTGAGCGATGTCAGCTTGCGCAGCGATGTCGCAAGTGATGCGGTCTCGCGCGCCGCTGCCGCGGCAGATTTCTTTGCCTCGTCGGCCGCCTTTGCGGCCTCCGCGGCCTCGCGGGCGAGCGTCTCTACCCGCGCCGGCGCCGCCACGATGGCCTCCGCCTTCGGGACGAGAAGTGCCGGATGGGAAAAATCGACCGGGACTGGATCGCCCGGCGCGATGATCACCCGCATCCCGATCCGCGTCTTGTCGAACAGCTTATTGGCAAAGCCGAAGGGCATCCGCACGCAGCCGTGCGAGGCCGCATATCCGGGCAACGGCCCGCCGTGCAGCGCGATGCCGTTCCAGGTGATGCGCTGCATGTGCGGCATCCAGGCGTCGTCATACATGTTCGAGCGGTGATCGGCCTCTTTATCGACAACGGCGAAGACGCCGGCTGGCGTCTCGCGTTCCTTGGTGCCGGTCGATACGGGCGCGCGCAGGATCCAGCCGTCCGCGTCGTAGAAAACGACCTCCTGTGACTTGATCGATACGATCGCCATGATCGGCTCACCTGCCGCACGTGACGCCGTCGCCTCTTGGGGTTGCGCCTGTTTCGGCGCGGCGTCTGCGGTCAACACTGTCAACGCGAACACCATCGCGAGCGTCACGATGGCAGCAGGCCGCCAACGCCATATCGCCACGGTGGATTGCGCCGTCGCCAATTGGCTGGCCATTCCCTGCTCCGGTTGAAATCCCTGTTTGCGCTTACGTGAGATCATCCACGCTTGGAAACTAACTGCCGCCACCATCACCGGCAAGGGCGGCGCGGCGCACCAAGTCAGGACTGCTTTGGTCCAAAAGCAGCCACAGCACCTGGCCGACGTTAACCACGTATTAACTCTTTCCGTTCCCCTCTACGTAGTTACCACGGGACAGGCCTCCCGCTGGCTAAGCTGTTTTGTGGCGAAAAGAAGCCCGTGAGGGGTACGGGTCTGGGCGTAAACCAGAAATTGTGGCCTTCGCCGTTGTGAACCCCGAGTTTCAAATCCGCAATTGCTTCGCGAGGAAACTTGACAAGCAAAGTGGTGACGAGACAGCGGCGAGTGGTTGTGCCAGCGGCGTTGTGCGCAACGGTCGCTGTCGCCGGTTGGGTCGCTGGCGGGCCGGCTGGCCTCGGTTCGCTCACCATCGAGAGCACCGCAACGCCGATCGAGGTCATTCAAATAACAACTGCGACCGTTAGCATCGCGCACGTCGACCCACCTGAAGCAGCCACCTGGACAAACGAAATGCCGCCGTCGATACGGGAAGTGGCGATGTCGCTTTGTCTGACCCGCGTCAGATGGTGGGACCCGGCACGCCGCCACCCGCCCCAATCGCGTCGTTGAGGACGCCTGATCCGGCGCGAAACGACACCAGCGACACAACTGGCTCGATTGGAATGCCGACAAGGCAGACGAACGGCGCTCCTTTGTCCACCTCTCGCTCGATGTCGGAGCCGGGTGCATCACCGGTGCTGTTGGCGAGCAACGAGTCCGACTGACCCCGTGCAGAAGGCCGGCACGCCGCCCGTGAACTCCAAAGCTCTAGATGCGTGTATCGAGCCGGATGTTTGCGTCGACCAATACCTTTGGTCGCTGTACGAGCGGACGCCGAAAGTTGACACCGTCAAGGTGGAGGAGCGGATCAAAGTAAAGGTCAAGACCAAGGGCAAGACGTGGACTGTCGTCAAAACTCTGATCAAATACATCACCGAGGATTTCGCGTGGAAGGATCCAAAGGCCGCGCAGAAAGTCGGAATGTCATTGAAGGACTACGTGATCGGAGGCATGGATCGGGACTTCAAACGGAAGTTGTATGATGCGCTTCACGCGATGGAGGACGCCGGCTTTTCGCCTGGCATCACCAGCGCATTCCGCGATGATTACAGACAAGAGCTCGCGCGCGGCAACAAGGCTGCGGCCGACAGTTCGTACCACGGCGGAAGTCGCCGGGGTGGCTATGGTCACGGGCTTGCTGCCGATCTCGTGAGCGTGAAAGGCGACACACGGGCAGAGCGATGCACCCAGAGCGACATTATGTGGAAGTGGATCGATGCGCACGAGGGAGAGCTTGGGATCGGGCGGCCGTACCTCGACAAGGATCCACCGCATGTTGCGCCGGTCGATGGCAAAGAATATGCCGACAAACGAGGCCTCGCGAAGGCACGACTCGCCGGAGCAAAACGGTCATCGCTGTCATCAAACACAAAGTGACAAAACAGATTTTGGCACAGCGTCAACGTTACTCGATCACCTCGTAGGAAATTCAACGCGCATCGCGAGGCTGGCGGTCCCGAGAGGAGTCGAACCTCCGACCTTCGGTTTAGGAAACCGCTGCTCTATCCTGCTGAGCTACGGGACCGTCGGGGACGATGTAACACAGCCGTTGGTCTAACGCATCGTTCGGTCTAGTCAACTTTCGCGCCCGACGCGGCGACGACGTCCTTCCACATTGTTCGTTCCTTCGCGGCGTAGGCAATCGCACCTTCCGGTGTGCTGGAAAGAACACGCGCGCCGGCAACGAGGAACCGTTCCTGGATCGCTTGCTCACCTGCAATCTGCCTTTGGGCTGCGGAAAGCTTGTCGACGATCGGACGCCGGGTCGCCGCCGGCAGTACGAAGGCTGCCCAGGACGTCACCACAAAGTCCTTGATCCCGGCTTCGCCCATGGTGGGGATATCCGGCAATGTCGGCCAGCGCTGCGCCGAGGTGACGGCAAGTGCGCGCATTTTCCCAGACTGGATGACGGGCACGTACGAAGCGAGATTGTCGATCGCAAAATCTACGTCACCGGCCAGCATGGCCGGGATGGTCTGCGCCGCACCGCGAAACGGGACGTGGATTCCATCGATCCCCGTCTGCTTGGCGAACATCACGCCGGATAAATGCGGCGATGTGCCAACGCCAGGACTGCCATAACTGACCCGACCCTTTTGCTTTGCCCAGGTCAGGAATTCAGCCAATGTTTTTGCCGGGACATGATCAGTCGGGACGACAAAGACATTGGGCAGTTCCCAGGTGAGCGACGCAGGAATTATGTCGCGTTCAGGATCGTAAGGCATCTTGTTGTAGAGATACTGGTTGATCGCGAAATGGCCGATGGTTGCAGCGCCAATCGTATAGCCATCGGGCGGGCTGCCTGTAAGTGCCGCGATGCCAATATTGCCGCCGGCGCCAGCACGGTTCTCGATCACGAAAGGCTGGCCAAAAATGTCCTTGAACCGCTCGGCCAGAATCCGAGTAAGCACGTCGGTCGAGCCGCCGGCTGGATAAGGAACGATAATGCGTACCGGATGATCGGGCCAACGGGCGTCTTCACCGTGCGCTCCAGTCACAGCCATTGCGCTGATAGCAGCAACCGAAGTCAGGAACCTGCGGCGGCTTGGCAAAGTGCAGCGCGTTTGCATTGATAGCCTCCCGGTGTTTTCTCGATATGTCTGCTGGCTTTTCGAGCATTCTAACGTGTGGCCGTCGCGCCGCCATCTTTATTGCGAGTTTTGACATTTGCTGAAGGATTCTTCGCTCGCGACATACCTTGCAATCTTGTCCATTGCGTATCCGACAGTCTTCGCCTCCGAGGCAAAGGCTCAGGAATCCTGCAAGCCAACGGCCGCCGGAAGAGGCACCGTCGCAAGCGTTCGCGACGGGCGCACGGTGCTGCTGACCGATGGCCGAGAGGTGCGGTTGGCGGCAATCGAAGTCGTCGACAGCAGTCGCGACGCTCTGCAATCGCTCGTCGATGGCCACGACCTGCAGCTCACACGAGTCGGCTCCGACCACGACCGATACGGACGCACGGTCGCGTTCGTTTATGTTGGCGACAGTCAACAATCGATCCAGGAAATACTTGTAAAGCAGGGCCAGGCTCGGGTCGCAGCGAGGGTCGGCGACAAGGCTTGCGCCGATATCCTACTGCGTTCAGAACGAGTTGCGCGTACCGATCGGCGCGGTCTCTGGGCCGACCCCAATTTCGCCCCTTTGCGGCCGGAACATCTCGATCGAATTGCAGGCGCGCGGGGCCAATTTGCACTGGTTGAGGGCAAGGTATTGTCGGTGCGCGAAAGCGGCGCCACAATATATTTGAACTTTGGGCGGCGTTGGACGCGCGACTTTACGGTAACGATTCTTAAGCGTCATCGGCGAGAATTCGCCGTAGCGGGCATCGACCCGAAGGGGCTGGAGGGGCGTCCGATTAGAGTACGCGGTTGGATCGAGCAGCGCGGTGGCCCGGTCATAGATGCCGTAGCCCCTGAGCAGATCGAACGCGTCGAGTGAAAATGCGTAGGGCGGGTATGGGTACGCTTAAATCCGAGTTCGCAAGTCGAGCACTGCTCGTCGCTCTTGCCGCGGTTCTGTCCGGTTGCACCAGCACGTCCGGCAATCGTCTGATTTCCTTGCCGGTGCCACAAGCCTCCTCCCAGGCCGAACTCGAGCCCGCAACACAGCGGGAGCAAGCGCGCATACTTGCGACTTATGGCGGCGAGTACGACAGCGCGCGTCTGCAGGCAATGATCGAGAAGACCGTCGAGCGTCTTGTTGCCGCGTCCGAACGTCCTGATCTGAAATACCAGGTCATCATTCTCAACTCGCCGTCCATCAATGCCTTCTCTCTCCCGAATGGCCGACTCTACATCACACGCGGACTGATCGCGCTCGCCAACGACAAGGCCGAACTTGCCTCGGTGCTCTCACACGAAATGGGGCACGTGATCGCACACCATGCCGCAATTCGGGAAGAGCAGGCCCGCCAGGTTGCGATCATCAATCACGTGGTCAACGACGTCCTGAGCGACCCGCAGGTCGGAGCTCTCGCGTTGGCCAAATCCAAGCTCACGCTCGCGGCGTTTTCGCGCGCTCAGGAATTCGAGGCTGATGGAATCGGCGTGGGCATTTCGGCGCGCGCCGGATTCGACCCCTACGGGGCCTCGCGCTTTTTGACCGACATGCAGCGGAATGCGGATCTCAAGGCCTCCGCCGGCGGAGCCGATCCCCGCGCGCTGGATTTTCTGTCCAGTCATCCCGCGACTCCCGACCGTGTGAAAAATGCACTTGCGAATGCGCGCCAATTCAGCAGTCCCGGTCCTGGCGAACGTGACCGCAGCGAGTACCTCGGCAATCTCGACGGAATGGTTTATGGCGATGATCCGAGCGAAGGTTTTGCGCGCGGTCGAAATTTTCTCCATCCAAAGCTCGGCTTTACGTTTGTCGCGCCGCCGAACTTCACGCTCGACAATACGGCGCAAGCGGTGCTCGGACTCAAGGAAGGCGGCGGCGAAGCCTTGCGCCTCGATGTGGTGGCCGTGCCGGCCGAGCAGACTTTGCCGGATTACCTGAAGTCAGGCTGGATGGAGAATGTCGATCCGACAAGTGTCGAAGAGTTCTCGGTCAACGGTTTCCCGGCGGCAACCGCCACGGCCGGAGGCGGCAGCTGGTCATTCCGTTTGTACGCCGTGCGCTTCGGCAGCGAAGTCTACCGTTTTATCTTTGCTGCCAAAGCGAGAACGCCGCAGGTCGATCTCGCGTTTCGCGAATCGATCATGAGCTTTCGCCGCATGACTCTGAAGGAGAGTCAGCAGGTCCGGCCGCTTCGCATGAAAATCGTGACCGTCGGGCCAAACGACACTGTTGAGAAACTCGCACACCGCATGGCAATGCCCGACCACTCTCTCGAAAGGTTCCGGACGCTCAACGGTCTGGGACACCAGGACAGGCTGAAGCCTGGCGACAAGGTCAAGATTGTCGTTGAGTGACGACGCGGGTGCGACTGATTTCACTCTTTTCTTCCTGAAAACGAAATGGCCGGGATGCGTTCCGGCCATGACGAAGGAAGTTCAGATCGAGTTTAGCTCTCGCCGCCTTCGTAGTTGATCGTAAATTCGCGGGGCACGTCCGGACCCCAGAGGTAAAAAGAATCCTCCGGCTTGTGGTCGGCCGACGGCCAACGCTCTTCCTTCGGGATGTAATCGATATCGCACGAGTATTCGGCGAAACTCCCCCAGGGATCGCGCACGTAGTGGAAATAATTCGAGCCCAGCACGTGCCGGCCAAGGCCCCAGCCCTTGGTCCAGCCTTTGTCATGCATCCGCATCGCGCCTAGGCCGATATCATTCACGCTGGAAACATCCCAACTGCAATGGTGAAAGCCCGGCGCGATGGATTTTACCAGTGCGAGAAGGTGATGATCGCTGCCGTGGATCCCGTGCATGAACGCGACGAGATCGGAAGCGCGATCGGAAAGCCGAAGACCAAGCGTACGCTCATAGAATTTGATCGACTCGGAGACGTCACTCGTAAAGATCAGAACGTGCGAAAGTCGGCGCGGGCGTACCGGCGGAGCTTTCTCTCGCGTGGTTGCACCGGCAGCTCCTGCGGGAACGGGGATCCACTGGCTGTCCGATTTCCGGTCGGGGGAAACCTTGGGCCCGACCTTCACTTCGATCAACACGCCTTCGTGGTTGCGGAACCAGAAACCATTGCTCTCGAAGCCAGGTGGCGGGTCGATGAGTTTGACCCCCTGCTCTTCGATACGCGCTTTCAAGCGCGGAAGGTCGTCGGCATAGCAGCCGAATGAAAGATGATGCAGAGCCTTGGCTTTGCTGCCTTCGACGACCGAACCCCAACGGTGCTCGTGGCCAAATGTCTTGATGGCAAGCACGTTGCCGTCGCGGCGCATATCGAGCCCGAAGTTGCCGTAAAAATCCTGCGCGACCGATGCGTCGGGTACTGCGAGTACGAATTGGTCGAGCGAATGCACACCGAGGGCATCGGATTCGGTGGTTGGCGCGACGTAGCCGCGAATAGCGGTCATTCCTTACTCCCTTTAATCCTGCAGGGGCGATTGGCCGGGCATATAAGCCAGAGATGCGTTGCGAGCAACTACCGTTGCTGCCCACCCCTGTGGGCGCAAGCAGTCTATCTATGGGCGCAGTTCGACAGAGTGCGCAATCTCGCGAGACGCGGATGGCGCATGGAAAGCCAGATGGTGGTTCTGCTTGTCGACGACGGACAGCAACCAGTTCAAGCCGTGCACAATATCTTCAAAAACGAGAAAGCCCGGCGCTAGGCCGGGCTTTCGAGAATTTCGGTTTGTGCGTCTTTCCTCAGGCCGCCTCTTCCTCGACGCCTTCTTCGGAACCACCCTCTTCGGGCGGCTTCGGACCGCGGCGCGGACCCTTGGCGAGAGCCGCTTCGATCTCCTTGATCGCCTCGGTCTCGGTGACGCGCTGAACCGCCGCGATCTCGCGCGACAGCCGATCAAGAGCGGCTTCGTAAAGCTGCCGTTCCGAGTAAGACTGCTCGGGCTGAGTCTCTGACCGGTAAAGGTCGCGCACAACCTCTGCAATGGCGACGATATCGCCGGAATTGATCTTGGCTTCGTATTCCTGCGCCCGGCGCGACCACATAGTGCGCTTGATGCGCGCACGGCCCTTGAGCGTCTCAAGTGCCCGCTTGACCAGCGGCGCTTCCGCCAGCTTGCGCATGCCAACCGACACGATTTTCGCGGTCGGAACCCGCAGGGTCATCTTGTCCTTGATGAAATTGATGACGAACAGCTCGAGCTTGGCGCCCGCAACTTCCTGCTCCTCGATCGAGATGATCTGACCGACCCCATGGGCCGGATAGACGATGAACTCGTTAGTCTTGAAGCCTTGTCGTTGCGTAGTCTTTTTATTGCTAGTCATTCCGGGCATGACTCCTTCGCCGGGGCCTTTGCGGCTACCGGCAATCTTGGCTGCGGGAGCCCCACCGCGGACGGCACCGCGAGAGGCGTGGGAGGTCCGCCGCACTGCAGCAGACTTTTTGGGTCCCCGGCTCATGCCGGCGGAGCCTTTCTTCGATTTATGACGCGTTTTTCCTGCCACTGCTCACGCGTGGATCGCACGCCCTCTAAACTGGAAACCGGGGAACTCAACCACCGAAAAATAATGCTCCCGAATGGGGAGCGCACCGGTGACAACGTCGTTCCTATCCATTTTTTCTATATATAGCACATTTTTAGGCGGAATCAAAGTGTTATGGCGACCTAGAATGGCGATTTCCCTTCGCCGATCAGGCAAATTTGGCTGAATCAGTTAACACAACGCAATAAAGTAATAACGACTACATCCGAGGGTCGTACCTGGATGAAGTTCAATCCCCGGTTCCAGATTGCGCCGAAAAGAACTTTTTGAACTTTTCCGGCACGCCGTCCCAATCTTTGGCGTCGGGGGGGGCTTCTTTCTTCACCGTGATATTGGCCCATGTTTTTGAGTACTCGGCATTCAATTCAAGCCACTTCTCGAGACCAGCTTCGGTATCCGGCTTGATCGCTTCCGCGGGGCATTCCGGTTCGCATACGCCGCAGTCGATGCATTCGTCGGGATGGATGACGAGCATGTTGTCGCCTTCGTAGAAGCAGTCCACCGGACACACCTCTACGCAGTCCATGTACTTGCATTTAATGCAGTTTTCGACGACGACGTAAGTCATTCCCCACTCCGGCACACCAACACGCAACGCTGCCTAACGTAACCCCACATAAGCTGCAACCGACGCGGCTACTACTCCCTAATCGACTGATCTGGTGGCAAAGAAGGCCTCGCACGCGGATTCTCAGGTCAAATCGCGGTAAAGTGCACGCGCAACGGGCGCGCCCCCGCGCCGTTCGCAAAGACCTTCGATCCGGACCACCCTGATCGTCCGGTCAAGTGCAACCGTAACCACATCGCCAACTCGCACCGGATGGCCGGCGGCCGTCATGCGCTTGCCGTTAAGGCGGACAAACCCTGCTGTCGTAAGTGCGGCGGCATCGGTCCGTGTCCGTACCATTCGTGCATGCCACAGCCATTTGTCGATGCGCTGGCGCTCCAATTCCTTGGAGTTCGTAGTCAAGACGGCTCTTTGTTGGTCTGTTCAAGCTGTTGTTTGAGTGCAGCAAGCTTGGCAAACGGAGAATTCGGATCCGGTTGCTTGTCGCGCCCCCCCGAGCCGCTGCCGAAAGGCTTTGCGTAATACTGTTCACGATCTGCCCGATCGACACGATCACCACGTTCGCGCCTCGGTCGTTCGCGGCGCGGGGCGTGATCTTTTCGCTCTGTGCGTTCACCCTGACGCTCTACCCGTTGCTGGCGTTCATGCCGTTCCTGGCGCTTCTCCCTATCCGAACGCTCGCCACGATCGGGGTGTGGGCGGCGCGGACCCCGCGAGGGCTGAGTGGAGTCCGAAGGAGCTGATGCGGCATCATCGGTCGATATGGTCGCTGGCGCCGCGGCAGCTTCGGCGGGGGCGGCCTGCGTCTGCTGTGAACGCTGGCGGCGAGGCCGATGTGGTCGACGTTCGGATCGACCAGCCGGGCGCCATACTTCGACGAATGCCGGTTCTTCGACCGGCTTGGTTTCAGCCGCCAGCGGCACCGCCGCCGCATCGCTCGCAGTAGCCGTTTCAGCCGCAGGCTCGGAGGACGGCACAAATGCTTCCGACCCGGGCGCGGTCTCTGGCGCAGTTTCGGGCGCCACGAGATCGGGCTCCGGCAGCAACGAGCGCGATTGCAGCTCGGAAGCCGGTTCGAGCGTATCCGATGAGGGGGCGGCTTCGACTGTTACGTCTGCAGTCGCCGGCGCACCGTCCGTGATGACGGCCGGTTCAGCAGTGGGAGCCGTTACGGCGGTCTCGACAGGCTTGGGCTTGCGATCCATGCGATAGCCGAGTGAACGCAGGATCGAAGCAAAATCATCGCCCGACGCGCCGGTGAGCGATGTCATCGCGCCGGTCACCACAAAGCCGCGCCCGTCGAACACACCATCGGGTTTGGTGCCCGGCGCACCTTCACGCCAGGAGAGCGCTGGTCGGATGAGGTCAGCGAGTCTTTCTAAGATATCGACACGCACCGCGCGCTCGCCACAGATGCGATAACCAGCAGTCCGGTAAAGCGCTTTGGGTGTGTCTTTATCGACCGGGATAGATGTGCGCCCGCTTGCCGCAAGATGCAGCAGGTCGCCGACACCCTTAGCCTCCGGACTTTCGTGCTTTATCGCCCACAATTGCGTCGCCAGCGCACGCGGCGCAGGCTTCAGCAGCGCCGGCAGATAGATGTGATAGGCCCCGAAGCGCACGCCATATTTTCGCAGAGTGGCCCGGGACGGTTGATCAAGTCCTTTGACCTCCTCGGCAACTTTTTGCCGCTCGAGCACGCCAAGTGATTCCACGAGCTGAAACGCGACACCCCGCGCCATGCCGGTGATGTCGTCGGCGGCGGTCAGCGAAAATAGTGGCGCCAGCAATTTTTCGATGTGGGTCTTCAGCCAAAGATCGAGCCGCGTCTGAACCAGCTCGCGTGCCGGACCCGTGAGGTGTTCGTCGGCGATAATTCGGACACGCGGGCGCAAGGTGTCGTCCCCGGCCGTCAGTTTACCGACAAGATCGCCGGTCCAGCGCAACGCGCCGTCGGTTGCCAGAACGATCTGATCGTTTGAAGCCTGCGAAATTCTGGTGGCGCGCGTCTCGATCTCTCCGGCCAGCACTTTTTGCGCGGCGGCATTGAGCGCCTTGGCTTCGGAGCCTCCGGCTGAGGCGTCCGGCGCGAACATGAACCCGTCGAGCCGTCCAATGACATGGCCCTCGACAGTTACTTCGCCAGACTTTCCGATTTGAGTTTCCAGCATTGCGTTTTCTCGAAGCCGCCGCATCAACACGCTGGTGCGGCGATCAACGAAACGTTCGGCCAAACGTTCGTGCAACGCATCAGACAACTTGTCCTCAACCGCGCGCGTGACGCCTTGCCAATGGTCCGGATCGGCAAGCCAATCCAGGCGGTTGGCAATGAAAGTCCAGGTCCTGACATGCGCGATCCGATTGGAGAGAGTGTCGATGTCGCCGTCGGTCCGGTCGGCAAGAGCAACCTGACGAGCGAACCAATCGGTGGGGATGTTACCCTCTCGCATCAGGAATCCATAGAGGGTTACGGCCAATTCGGCATGGGTCGCAGGCGCGATCTTTCGATAGTCGGGAACCTGACAGGCATCCCACAACCGTGCGATTGCGGCACGATCGCGCGCCAGACCGCGAACATCCTCGTCGCGCGCCGCATGTTCCAGGACGAGCATGTCCTCGCCAATTGGCGCACGTGTCAGCCCTTGTTCGCTCGGTGTCGCCGCAAGCGAGGCCTGCAGGGCGCCGATCGAGGCAAAATCAAGATCAGTATTGCGCCACTGCAATAGTCGAAGAGGTTCAAAGTTGTGGCTTTCGAGCGCCTGCACGAGCTCGGGCTCAAAAGGGTCGCATCGACCGGTTGTGCCAAATGTTCCGTCGCGTGTTGCGCGGCCCGCGCGGCCAGCAATCTGGGCGAGTTCGGCAGGATTCAGTTTTCTGAACTGATAGCCGTCAAATTTGCGGTCCGAGGCAAACGCAACATGATCCACATCGAGGTTGAGCCCCATCCCGATCGCATCGGTCGCCACGAGATAGTCGACGTCGCCGGACTGGTACAGCGCAACTTGCGCGTTGCGCGTGCGCGGCGAAAGCGCCCCAAGCACGACCGCCGCGCCACCGCGCTGACGACGGATCAACTCGGCGATGGCGTAAACTTCTTCGGCTGAAAATGCGACGATCGCGGATCGCGACGGGAGCCGCGTCAGCTTTTTTTCGCCGGCATATGTGAGCGTTGAAAGGCGTGGCCGGCTGATGACGTGCGCGCCGGGCAGCAATTTCTCCACCATCGGCCGAACGGTCGCAGCGCCAAGTACCAAAGTCTCTTCGCGAGCGCGGGCATTGAGCATGCGATCGGTGAAAACGTGGCCGCGCTCAAAATCGGCCCCTAGCTGGACTTCATCCACCGCTAGAAAGGCGACGTCGAGATCGCGTGGCATCGCCTCCACGGTGCAAACCCAAAACCGCGGATTCAGCGGCTTGATCTTTTCCTCGCCGGTGACCAGCGCAACCAAGTCCTTGCCTACACGGTCGGCAACCTTGTTGTAGACCTCACGCGCCAGCAGCCGCAGCGGCAGTCCGATCACGCCGCTTGAGTGCGCCAACATGCGCTCGATGGCGAGATGGGTCTTTCCGGTGTTGGTGGGACCGAGCACCGCCGTGACCCCGGCGCCGCGGGCTCGCGATGCTCGGGCAGGCTGCTTAGAAAAACTGATGGTCATTACGCGTCCGGACTGGCGAGAGAGCCCTGAAGCGGCCCTCCCGGCCTCCCTGTATCACAATGCGACGACAAGCATGTGCGTGGTTAATCTTTAGAACGAGTCTGGAACGAAACGCGCCCGAATCACTGACTCCGGAGCTGTACGGCTTCGTTCACGGCGACATCTGGAGAGTAGTGGCAGCGCAACCACAAGATGGAGTAGAAGGGCCTCGGTTCAAGTGCGCTCAGCCCGGTTCAAAAGTTAATGCGAATGTGGATGCGTCAGGCGCCAAAGAGTCAAGAGGGCACTACTGGGTCTTCATGCCGTTGGCGCCGGCCTGGATCGGGGTCGAAACGAACTCCGTGGCTTCAAGCACCGCCTGGCCAATAGGCGTCGGCCCTAGCGCGCGAATTGGCACGAGAACACGGGTTCCGGCGACAGGTGCGAGCCAAATCTCCATGTCGCGCTGCTTGGCGAGATATCTGATCGCCGTTCGCGTGGGAACAAAGCCCGCCACGGGTGTGAAATACGCTGCGCAAACCACGACCGGGCCTGAATAGCCTTTGGCCGCTTTCACCCTTTCCATGCGCTTGAAGGCAAATTGCATGTCGTAGCGCAGCCGGCCGTCGAAAATTTCGTGCGTCCGCTGGCAGGCTTCGGGCACGAGGAGATCGCCAGTGCCCGCCATACGCACGATCGAGCCGGTGATCGGATCGAGCACGCCACGCTGCGATGTCTCGGTAATCGGCACACGAGCCGGGTCGTCGTCGGCCGGTGGATCCACCTTGTACTCTTTTACGTTGCCGTTGCTGATGACGATGCGGATCGAATCCAGTCTTTTGCTGCGGCCATTGATGGTGGCCGTGTAGACCGAGGACTGGGATCGCCCGCCGTTCAGAGTGCCGCGCACGGTGGCGTTACCCTGGCCACCCGTAAATGCCCGCAATAGTCCTGACGTCTGCCCGCTCACAGCAGCGCTATATTGTGTGTCGCTGATGTCGATCAACCAGCTGCCGGTACCGATTGGAATGCCGGCAATTGTCGCCGAGTAGTGGGCTTCGAGACGGGCTTGCGCATGTGCAGGCGCGACCAGGCCTGTAGCAGCCAAGACCGCCGCGGCGGACGCCAGGAGCAAACGCTGTGTCAGTGGACGCAAGTCTTGATCCTTCCGTGCGCCGGCACCGGTGACGTTCCGCGACTGGGGCACCGGACAATATCACTCACGGGGCGATCCACCACGCGAGATTGGCCGAAGCAGGCCACAGAGTTAATGCAGAACGCCTGGTACAGGCATTACGTCGGCGCGGATTTCGTCGAAACTGTGTTGCTGGCAGCGCCAGGCGGACGTTGATTGCATATAATCCCGTGAAATACCGCCCAATAGCTTGGCTTGACGCCTCTTACCTCGCTCTCTATACGTCCGCCCATCTTAATCAGACGATTTGAACGGAACCGGCACGTTTTCGTGCGGAAATTCTTGAGGACTGAGCTATGTCATGGCGTTGCGACCTGACCGGTAAAAGGCCACTGGTCGGCCACAAAGTGAGCCACTCCAATATCAAGACGAAACGTCGGTTCCTTCCGAACCTGCGCAACGTCACGCTGATCTCCGATACCCTCGGCCGCAGAATTCGGTTGCGCGTTTCCGCCAACGCCCTGAAGACGGTCGATCACCGCGGTGGGCTCGATGCGTTTTTGCTCAAGGCAAAGGACGACGAGTTGGCACCACGGGTGCTCGACCTCAAGCGGCAGATCGTGAAGAAGCGCTCGCCAAAGGCCGGTTAATCCGTCTTTTTCGGAGCATCTGATCGCAATGCCCGGCCCTGTGCCGGACATGCACGTTTTGGTCATGCCAAACGACTCTCGCGTCTACTCCACCACCACCGCAAACTGCAGAAGCAGATTGCGTTGGAGAACGGAAAAATTGTCGTCCGATACGATCGTGATGATCGTTTCGCCACCTGTCGTGCGATGGATGGAAATCCCTTCCATATTGTCGATCTGATAGGCGAGATCAGCTTCGATCATTGAACGGCCGTCGACCACCGCACCCTCTTTGAGACTTGAGAGGGGCACGCGACGAATGCGTATCGCTATGCCGCGCACGAGCGAAAAGCGCCGTTCGAGCAGCAATAGATCGTCAGGTGGCAGAATCGTGCAGTCGCTGACGTCGAACTCGTCGGTCCGCTTGACGCTAAAACGCGTGACGTGGTTCGTGCCGATCAGAAACGATCGCAAATTGCCCGCGCCGTCGAGACTTTTCTCGGAAACCGCGATCAATTCGCCGGCCAGGGGACCCTGCTGAGGTGCCGCGACGCATTCGAGGCTCTTGTTGTATGCGAGGGTCTTGAAGTCGGCCGGCACGCTGATCGGTTGTCCACGAGCAAGCAAACCGTCGCGACGATAGTCGAACCGGACAATCTGTTCGACGCGTTCGATACCCACATAGAGCACACCGTCGCGCTCAGCCAGGGACTCGGTATCGTACCAGCCGTGGGCGGCAAGCGGTCTGCCGTCTGATCCGAGAACGGGTGCCATTTCCGCATCGGCGATACCGACCAGCCGGCCATCACGGTAGACAATTCGGCCGCGGAGCCATGAACCTTTGTCGGTGACCGCGATGAACCGATTGCCGCCCGGTTCCACGTGGATGCCAGATATCCCACCGAACGCGGGATGCGTCGACTCGAGCGCAAGCCCTCCACGGAATTCGAGATTGCCAAACCGGACCTTTGATGGATCACGATTGTCGAACGAGGCTATCGGCGTTGCATCAATGACAACGCGCACGGGCCCGGTCGCATAACGAGGCGCGGCAAACGCAACGACTACAGCCAAAACAAGCAGCAGAAGTCCGACAATCAGCGGACGGCCGCGCAAAAATCTCAAGCGACTCGTCTCCGCGGGTTAGGGCCCCGCCATTCGGTTGCAGCGTGTTCTTCGAACAGCTCGGCAAGCTTCTCGGTCATCGCACCACCGAGTTCTTCCGCATCGACGATCGTGACCGCACGACGATAGTAACGCGTCACGTCATGACCGATGCCAATGGCGATCAATTCAACTGGAGAACGGGTTTCGATCTCCTCGATCACCCAGCGCAGATGACGCTCGAGATAATTGCCTGGGTTAACCGACAATGTGGAATCGTCGACCGGCGCACCGTCGGAAATCATCATCAGAATTTTGCGTTGCTCCGTGCGCCCCAACAGACGTTTGTGCGCCCAATCGAGCGCTTCGCCGTCGATATTTTCCTTTAGCAATCCCTCGCGCATCATCAGGCCAAGGTTCTTACGTGCGCGGCGCCAGGGCGCGTCGGCCGACTTGTAGATGATATGGCGCAGGTCATTCAGCCGGCCAGGATTTGCCGGCTTGCCGGCTGTCAGCCAATGCTCGCGCGATTGCCCGCCCTTCCACGCCCGCGTCGTGAAGCCAAGAATTTCGACCTTGACGCCGCAGCGCTCCAGCGTGCGCGCGAGAATATCGGCGCATGTAGCGGCGACCGTGATTGGACGGCCCCGCATTGAGCCGGAATTGTCGAGCAGCAAGGTTACGACCGTGTCGCGGAACTGGGTGTCCTTTTCGGCTTTGAACGAAAGCGGATGCAATGGATCGATGATGATGCGCGACAGCCGCGCCGGATCGAGTTGCCCCTCCTCCAGATCGAATTCCCAGGACCGATTCTGTTGGGCCATCAATCGCCGCTGCAGGCGGTTGGCGAGGCGCGCAACGACACCCTGCAAATGCGAGAGCTGCTTATCGAGGTAACCTCTCAGGCGATCCAATTCCTCTGCTTCGCAAAGGTCTTCAGCGGCAACCGTCTCGTCAAATTTGGTGGTGAAGGCACGATAGTCCGGCCCACGCGGTTCGTTCGCACCGAAATGGCGCGGCCTCTGCGGTTCGCCCGGTGTTTCGGCGTCGCCCATGTCCGTATCATCGGCCATGTCCGCGGTAGGCGCGTCGACGGCTTCGGCCGCAGCATCAGGCATATCCTCGGCGGACACCTGCGTGTCCTCCATACTCATGCGCTGCATATCGTCGGAATCGGCGGCATCGCCGTCTTCGCCGGACTCCTGCTTGCGACGATCCTCCTCGCCCTCGTCTTCCTCGTCCTCGGAGTCGTGGCTGCGATCTTCGCCCATTTCGAGGGCGTCCAGCAGGTCATGGACGACATCGCTGAATTGTCGCTGGTCCTCGACCAGATTTTCCAGTCGGTCGAGATCCTGCCCCGCGCGCTCTTCAATCAGCGGGCGCCACAGATCGACGAGCCGCTTTGCGGCCGGCGGCGGAGCCAACCCCGTAAGACGCTCGCGCACCATGAGGGCGAGCGCGTCTTCGATCGGCGCATCTGCACGTTCCGTGATCTGGTCGAACTTGCCGCGATGGAAGCGCTCATCGAGCATCGCCGTAAGATTCTGCGCAACGCCGTCCATGCGCCGGGCGCCGATCGCTTCGACGCGCGCTTGCTCCACGGCTTCGAAGACCGCGCGAGCCTGTTGGCCCGCCGGCTGCAGGCGTCGATGCAAGGCCTGATCGTGACACGCAAGGCGCAGCGCGATCGAGTCGGCGTGGCCGCGAACGATTGCCGCCTCGCCCTTGCCGAGTTTGCGTGGCGGTTCGGGCAGACGGACCTTTCCGCCCATCAGTCCCGGTCGCTCAGCCGCGAACGCGACCTCGAGTTCCGGCTTGCGCGCCAAGGCGCGCAGGCAACCAGTCACCGCGCGCTTGAACGGTTCGGTCGGCGACTCTTTCGACGACGGTTTGGTTTTGATGTTGGAGGCCATCACGCGTCCCCCCTCTGCTCGCGAGCGAGAGAGGCAAAAATCATGACAGTGCCACGTTCACCGAGGATTCCGGCAGTTCAACTCCGAAGCAGCGCTGATAAAATTCAGCAACAATCGGACGCTCGAGTTCGTCGCACTTGTTGAGGAAGGTAAGCCGGAAGGCAAATCCGATATCGTTGAAGATCTCGGCGTTCTCGGCCCAGGTAATGACGGTCCGCGGGCTCATCACGGTGGAGATGTCGCCGTTCATGAAAGCGTTACGCGTGAGATCGGCGACGCGAACCATTTTGTTGACGATGTCGCGGCCCTGCTCGTTGCGATAGTGCTTCGCTTTGGCCAGCACGATCTCCACTTCGTTGTCGTGTGGCAGATAATTCAACGTGGTGACGATCGACCAGCGATCCATCTGGCCCTGATTGATCTGCTGCGTGCCGTGATAGAGGCCGGAAGTGTCGCCCAGCCCAACGGTATTGGCGGTTGCAAACAGACGAAATGAAGGATGCGGCTTGATCACCTTGCTTTGGTCGAGCAGCGTGAGCCGTCCGGATGCTTCCAGAACGCGTTGAATGACGAACATGACGTCCGGGCGGCCGGCATCGTATTCGTCGAAGCAGAGCGCGACATTGTTTTGCAGAGCCCAGGGCAAAATGCCTTGGCGGAACTCGGTGACCTGCTGGCCGTCCTTGATGACGATGGCGTCTTTGCCGATCAGATCGATCCTGCTGATATGGCTGTCGAGGTTGACGCGGACGCACGGCCAGTTGAGCCGTGCAGCCACTTGCTCGATATGAGTGGACTTGCCGGTACCATGGTAACCGGTGACGATGACGCGACGGTTCTTCGCGAACCCCGCAAGGATGGCGAGCGTCGTCGGTCGGTCGAAGCGATAGTCACTATCGATATCCGGCACATGCTCATCAGCCTGCGAGTAAGCTGGCACTTCAAGGTCACTGTCGATTCCAAAAACCTGCCGGACCGACACTTTCATGTCAGGCATCCCGGCGACTTCTTGCACTGCAGCGGTCATTGATCCTCCGTGGCTTCGGAATGCCGAAGCCCCAATGCGGTCCGACTAATACGGTCCGGCTGATGGTGGCCGCAACTTAGCAGAGCCAATCGCGGCAAAAAACCCGCCGCGTCGGAATAGCACCATCAATTATTTCAATGAGATAGGTGCAACTAGCCCTGTGTGAAAGGCAAGGCAGGGTTGCCTGCCTATAAATCCGGCCTCAGCCGAAACCTACCGATTTAAGGTAGTTGTAGGACTGGATGATTTCTATCAACCGATCCTCGGTCGAGCGGTCGCCGCCATTGGCGTCTGGATGGTGACGCTTTACCAGCTCCTTGAAACGCATCTTCACCTGATGCGATGTGGCGCCGACGTCCAGGCCTAGCGCGTCGAGCGCCTTGCGCTCGGCATTGCGGATCGGGCGCGTTTCAGCCCGCGCCCGCTGTTCCGCCCGGACGCCTTCGCCGAACAAACTGAATGGATCGGCGTGACTGCCAAAAGCACCGATATCCGGTCGAACGGTCCCCTTGCCGGTTCCCATCTTCCAGGTCGGACGATGTCCCGTGAGGGCATCCTTCTGGTAGGCCATCACCGCCGCGTCGCTCATTCCGGCGAAAAAATTATAGGATTGGTTGTATTCGCGCACGTGATTGAGACAAAAGCGCCAATAGTCCTTCTCTCGCCCTCTCCCTTTCGGAGCGCGATGCTTCGCCTTTTCCTTGCACCCGTGCCATTCGCAATTGGGACCGCCTGTTTTCGGGCGGCGATCCTTTTCCGGTTTGACGCGGATACGGTCAAAGAGGGGTGAGTCGAATTTCATGACCGAACATTATGCGCTTTAACTAGTGACGCCTTCAAGACTTCTTCGCAACGCCGGCGAGCCATTGACCGGTGGCCTGCTCTTACCCTAAGCGGGTCCAGCATGCGAACCGTCGATGTGATCACAAAGAAGTTGACCGATGCTTTCGCGCCGCAAAGCCTCAAGGTGCTTGATGAATCGCATCAGCATGAAGGCCATGCCGGGCATCGGCCGAGCGGACAGACTCACTTCCGCGTTTATATCGTGTCGGATGCCTTCAAAGGAAAGACCCGGTTGGAACGTCACCGCATGATAAACCAATTGCTCGCAGCGGAACTCACGGGCGGCGTTCATGCGCTTGCCATCCACGCAACGGCGCCGGGAGAAGGTGGAGTTTAGAACTCACGCTTTAGTTGTCTGCACTCGCGGCAGAGGTTGTATTCGCAATGCGGTGATGCGATTGCGCGCGCGACGCAACACCCTGAAACGAAATCCGTGAAACGTGAAGCTCTGTCCCACCTCGGGGATCGAACGCGCCTCATGGATCACAAGTCCTGCGATCGTCGTCGCCTCCTCGTCGGGTAAATTCCAGTCCATGACGCGGTTGAGATCCCGGACCGGTACGGCACCATCGACATTGACTGATCCATCGGGCTGACGCCGGACACCCGGCATCGCGACATCGTGCTCATCGGTGATATCGCCGACGATCTCTTCCAAAATATCTTCCAGCGTCACCAGACCTTCGACTTCACCATACTCGTCCACGACAAGGGCGAAAGGCGTTTTGCGCCGGCGAAACGCCTTGAGCTGTTCGGAGACGGATCGCGTGTCCGGCACGAACCAGGGTGGTGTCATCAGCGAGGCAATGTCGACCTTGGCAGCGTCGCCGTCGACAGCATGCAATGCGCGCAACAGATCCTTCACATGCAGAATACCGACAATATTTTCCGGATTTTCGCGCCACAGCGGAATTCGCGTAACCGGCGAGGCAATAACCGCATTGACGACATCCTCCGGCGAATCGTCGGCATTGAGCGTGATCATGTTGGTGCGGTGGATCATCACATCGGACAGGGCAAGTTCGCGCAGATCAAGCACGCCGCCGAACATATCTCGGTCAGACGCTTCCACGCCGCCTTCGCGGTGGAGCAGATCGACCGCGCCGCGCAATTCTTCGTGCGCCGAAAGGACTGACTGGTCCTTGCCTACGTGCATGCCGGCGAGATTGAGCAGCCACCGCACCAATGCCTCGATCGCCATCAACGCTGGTCCGAGCACCTTGATGAAAAACGACATCGGCCTCGCCACCATGAGTGCCGTGCGATCCGGCGCGTTAAACGCAGCCGTCTTCGGGAGGATTTCGGAGAACACCACGACCACCACGGTCATGATCAACGTGGCGTAGGCAACTCCCGCCGTCCCGAACCATGCCAGCAGCACTCCGGTCGTGAGCGCAGACGCAGCGATGTTGACGAGGTTGTTTCCCAGCATCAGCCCGCCGATCAGTCGCTCGCGTTGCGACAGCAAGCGATTGACGATGGCAGCGCGCCGGTTCCCGTGCTTCTCCAGCCGCG
The DNA here is from genome assembly GCA_963831515.1 of uncultured Alphaproteobacteria bacterium. Lineage (GTDB taxonomy): Bacteria > Pseudomonadota > Alphaproteobacteria > Rhizobiales > Xanthobacteraceae > Pseudolabrys. Next base: position 350,625 of record CAWHQL010000026.1, read on the forward strand.
TCATCCTTGCGCGCGAGGACGCGGTCAATGCCGTTTCGCTGCCGGCAAAGAATGCTGAAATCAGCAGGCAGATTACGACGACGACGAGTGACAGCCAGTCAGAAGTGGTCATCGGACTATTTTCTTGCGCATGATCTTATACGGCATCCGGTCCCATCTCTCGGGATCATGCATCTGCAAGTTTTTCGGTAAGAAAAGCTCGGACCTCGCCAGGATCGACTTTGTTTTCGATAAACGCCTCACCGATTCCGCGCACCAGTATGAAGGTGAGCGTTCCGCGCCTTACTTTCTTGTCCTGGCTGATCAGATCCATCAAAACGTCAACGCCCGGAACGCCGCCGGGCACATCCTTTATTTGTGTGGGAAGACCAGCGGCCGCAAGGTGCGTGGCGACGCGCCCGACGTCTGACGCCGCAATCAGGCCTTTGCGCGCGGAAAGTTCGAATGCCAGTTCGATGCCCAGCGCCACCGCTTCCCCATGCAGCAGCCGATCGGAATACCCGCAACCAGCTTCGAGCGCGTGGCCGAATGTATGGCCAAGGTTGAGCAGCGCACGCTCGCCCGTTTCGCGCTCGTCGCGCGCAACGATCCCCGCTTTTCCACGACAGCAGACGGCAATCGCGTGTTCGCGCGCCGGACCGCCGGCAAACACGTCCTCGCGATTTTTCTCAAGCCAGGCAAAGAACGCTGCGTCGCCAAGCAAGCCGAATTTGGCAACTTCGGCATAACCCGCACGAAATTCCCGCTTCGGTAATGTGTCGAGCAATCCGGTATCGGCAATCACCATGACCGGTTGATGAAATGCACCGACCAGATTTTTTCCATGCCGCGAATTGATTCCGGTCTTGCCGCCGACCGAAGAATCGACTTGCGCGAGAAGCGTCGTCGGGACCTGTACAAAATCAAGGCCACGACGCACGCAAGAAGCGGCAAACCCGGCAAGATCGCCTACCACACCTCCGCCAAGCGCGAGGACCAGGTCATTCCGTTCGAGGCGAGCAGCTATAATTGCCTCGCAGACCTTTTCGAAGGTCGCGTAGTTTTTTGAATTTTCGCCGGCTGGCACAATGATGCGCACACTGTCGATGCCGCAAGATTTGAGCGCCAACTCGGCAGCAGAGAGATGAATTTTGCCAACCGTCTCGTCGGTGACGATTGCAACTCGCACACCCGACCGCAGGGTCTTGATGCGCTGACCCAGATCTGCAAGCAGCCCACGACCGATTAAAATATCATAGCCCCGCGGGCCAAGTGCGACCTTCACGAAGTTTGGTTCTGTTTGACGCAGCGGCGCGGTCACAACGATTTCTCCACGCCAACACCAAGACGTCTCGGCAACTGGGTCATGATTTCATCGACTATGTTCTCGTGCGGTTCATCGCGCGATTGAACAACGATGTCTGCCTGAGCATAGAGAGGCTCGCGTATCGGCAACAGATCCCTGATTTTCTCAGCCAACGGGCGGTCGTTGCGACGTTTGGTACGCTTGAGCAGGACATCGATATCCGCTTTCAGCCATATCGAAACGCCTTTTTCTCCGATTAGCGCGCGAGTCTGCGCGTCCATCAGGGAGCCGCCGCCGGTTGCCAGTACCTGCGGGCCGTTGTCCAGCAATCTTGCGATCACGCGCGCTTCGCCTGCGCGAAAATACGGTTCGCCATGCTTGTCGAAAATTTCTGGAATAGTCATCCCGGCGGCGCTTTCAATTTCGGCATCGGCATCGATGAACGGGATACCGAGTCGGGCAGCGAGTCTTCGACCGATCGACGATTTGCCGGCACCCATCATACCGACGAGCACGATCGAGCGGTTGCCGAGCATGCGGACTACCGCGGATTCCGGGCCATTTTCCGCCGGTTTTTGGACGGCGTCGTTAACCATGCTATAGTTCCAAGACGAATCCACGGTTCCATATACCAGCAATCGCGCCGGCCAGGGCAGTCTTGCCAGCGGTTCAGGAACGTGGTCGTAACTCGCCTAACATCGCTAGGCGCTGGTGCACGGACGCTTGCCGGGTTTGATCATGCCGAGTCTGTTCAGATTTCTGATTTTTCTTGGCTTGCTTGTCGGACTCGGTTACGGCGCTGTGTTTTCGCTCGCTAACTTTGTCAAATATCAACCGCGCGAGATCATAGTGACAATTCCGCCCGACAAGTTTCTCAAAAACCACTGACGCCGGACACAAGCGAGGCGATGACCCGCCGGCCACGATCATCCGACGAAGCGCTGGTCGAATTGTTTCTCGACATGCTTGCAGCCGAACGCGGCGCCGGCGCAAACACACTTGCCGCCTATCGCAATGACCTGGAAGACCTGTCGGCGCACATGCGCGCATCGGGACACGCGATGGCAGGCGCGACGACCGACGATCTGCGCGACTTTATTGCTAGCTTGTCCGAGCGTGGGTTCAAGGCATCTTCGCTTGCGCGTCGCCTATCCGCTGTGCGGCAGTTCTTTCGGTTCTTATATGCGGAAGGACGACGTAGCGACGACCCTGCAGCAGTCCTCGAGGGGCCGAAACGTGGACGACCATTGCCCAAAGTGCTTTCGATCGCCGATGTCGAAGCACTTCTGAAAAAAGCGCAGGCGAACAGCGAGAACGCCAAGCAGCCGCTTGCACAACGCTTGCGGGCCACACGCCTGCTATGTCTGTTGGAAGTCGTTTATGCCACCGGCCTGCGCGTATCGGAACTTGTGACATTGCCGGCATCTTCGGCGCGACGCGACCAGCGCATGCTGGTCGTGCGCGGTAAGGGGGGCAAAGAACGTCTCGTGCCTCTCAATGCTAAGGCCAAAAGCGCAATGTCCGAGTATCTGGAACTGCGCGCGACGACCGAGCGCGACGCCAAGTCGAAATGGCTGTTTCCGTCCTTCGGCGCGCAGGGCCACCTCACCCGGCAGCATTTCGCACGCGAACTCAAGACCCTCGGGCAAGCGTGTGGCATCCGATCCGATCGGCTGAGCCCGCACGTGCTGCGGCACGCATTCGCCAGTCATCTTTTGCACAATGGCGCCGACCTGCGGGTGGTGCAGACGTTGCTTGGCCACTCGGATATTTCGACAACACAAATCTATACTCACGTGCTGGAAGAACGGCTGAAGTCACTGGTGCGCGACTTGCACCCGTTGGCCGAGACTGGCCAAAAACATACGTAAAAGCCAAATTAACCCGTCTGCTTGACTAAAAGGCTTCGCCCGCGTCATTTCGCTTGAAAAAGCACCTTTTGCACGGACCCAATGCGTAGTTACCTCGATTTCGAAAAGCCCGTGGCCGAACTCGAGGCCAAAGTCGAAGAATTGCGCGCCATGGGCGAGACGGGCGACGCTGTCGCCATTGGCGAAGAAATCGGCCGACTGGAATCGAAAGCGGCGGCAGCGCTAAAGGACCTCTACGCCGAACTTACACCCTGGCAGAAGACCCAGGTCGCCCGACATCCGCAACGACCACATTGCCTGGACTATGTCGCCGGGCTAATCGGGAATTTCATTCCGCTCGCCGGCGACCGCAAATTCGGCGACGACGCAGCGATCGTCGGCGGCTTCGGCCGTTTCCGGGGGGAAAGCATCTGCGTCATCGGCCATGAGAAAGGCTCGGACACGGAGAGCCGCCTGAAACATAATTTCGGAATGGCACGTCCGGAGGGCTATCGGAAGGCAGTCCGGTTGATGGAAATGGCCGACCGCTTTGGCATCCCGGTGATTTCGTTGGTCGACACCGCCGGCGCCTATCCTGGCATCGGCGCTGAAGAGCGTGGTCAGGCCGAAGCAATCGCGCGCTCGACGGAAACCTGTCTTTCCCTTGGCGTCCCGAACATTGCAGTCATCCTGGGGGAAGGCGGTTCTGGCGGTGCAATCGCCATTGCCACGGCCAACCGCATCCTCATGCTGGAGCACGCGATCTACAGCGTGATTTCACCAGAAGGGGCGGCATCCATTCTCTGGCGTGACACGGCCAAAGCGCAGGAGGCGGCGACCAGCATGAAGATCACCGCCCAGGATATGGTCCGTTTTGGCGTGATCGACACGATCGTGCCGGAGCCGACGGGCGGCGCCCACCGTGACCCCCAGGCGGCCATCGCGCTGATCGGAGAAGCCATCGCGAACGCCCTGTCGGATCTGCAGGGGCTGGATCGCGAGGCTATTCGCAAGCAACGGCGGGAAAAGTTCCTAGCAATGGGCCGTAACGGTAGTTAACGGGTTGGCAATTTTCTTTTGTCTACCATGGGTTAGCGGTAAGCCGGGATAGTGGGGAACGCCTTGCGGATGCCACATCTTACGGGTAACCATTGGGTTCTGAGGGACCCGCCGCTTCGGGGAGTACCAGGTTTGAAACGACCCTTCGCTCGCGCGCTGCTGGCGTCTGCGGCTATTGCCGCTGCGATTGCTCTGGCCGGCTGTGACGGTGAGAGCATTTCTCCCACGGGCCGGGCAAAGGCCCCCTTGTCCGAAAAGATGGTCGCCGAGATCGCGGCGAAAAATATGGACAAGGAATTGCCGATTCTCGGTCGAATCTTCAAAGAAGAGTCGGAGATGGAGATCTGGAAGCAGAATCGCGATGGCGAGTTCGTGCTTCTGAAGGCCTATCCGATTTGCCGTTGGTCCGGCGATCTCGGCCCCAAGAAAAAAGAAGGCGACCGGCAGGCGCCCGAGGGGTTTTATACCATCACCCCCGGCCAAATGAATCCGAATTCCAGCTATTACCTCGCCTTCAATACCGGTTTTCCGAACGCCTATGACCGCGCAATGGGATACACGGGCGGCGAGCTGATGGTGCACGGCGATTGTTCGTCGCGCGGCTGTTACGCGATGACCGACGAGCAGATCCAGGAAATTTACGCGCTGGCGCGCGAGTCGTTTTTCGGCGGACAAAAGGCGTTCCAGCTGCAAGCGTTTCCGTTCCGCATGACGCCGCTGAACATGGCGAAGCACCGCGACAACCCGAACTTCGCGTTCTGGAAAATGTTGAAAGAGGGCTACGATAATTTCAACGCGACGCACCGCGAACCGAAGGTTGCTGTTTGCGACAGGCGTTACGTTTTTGACGCGGCGGCGTCCGATGATTCCAACAGGCCGCTCTCGTTTAATCCGAAAGGCGCATGCCCCGCTTATCAGCTCGACAAAACGGTTGCCGACGCGGTGCTCGATCATCGGCGGCAAGAGCAGTCCAAAATGGCCGAGTACATTGCCCGCGGTGTTGCGACGGCTCCGTCGCGTGCCGGCATTGATGGCGGCATGAACCCCGTATTCGTTGCGAAGCTTTCGCCGCAAAGCGGATTCGACAATAACGGGCGCAGTTATCAAGTGGCGAGTGTTGGCGGCGCGCCAGGCGCACTGCCGCGCGTCGAAAATGCACCAGGCGCACTGCCCCGCGACACGACGCCACCGGCCACGGCTGCGGAAGCGCCGGCCAAGCCAACTCCTGCTGCCGCTAAGACAACCGAACCGGTCGTCGCTGCGGCAAGCACGCCGACACCGCGATCGGCTCCGCCACAGGCCAAGCAGGGCGAAGCTCCGGCCCCCGAACAACAGAAGCCGACCACCATCGCAGGTTTGATCGGCGGCTGGTTCAAAGGCTCGAAAACCGAAACGCCGGCGCCTGAACAAGAGCAGGCTGTGGCGCGCAGCGCCAATGATACAACGACAAAATCGAAGCGCGCCGCTCCGGTTCGCACGGCAACTCCGACACCGGTGCAAAGTGCACAGGCTGCTCCAGCAGCAAAGCAACGCGAAGCTTCGCCAAAGCCGTCAGAGCCGGCTGTCCGAGCTCCTGCACCGACTGCGCCATCAGTTCAAACCGCCAAGGCTGAGCCGCCACGGCAACCGGAAATTCGGACCGCTTACACCACGCCGCCCGCGAGCAACAACGGCTTGCTGACGGGCGCCCAGCCGGTTGTGCCGGTTGGTACGTTCAACAGCTTCCGATAGTCCTCTCACGCAGCAAGATGGACGAAACATGGACTGCTATGTCTATGTTCTCGGCACCGTCACACCTAACCGCCATCTGACTTATGTCGGTTGGACCGACGACGTCACGCGCCGTCTGACACAGCACAATACCGGCAAGGGCGCTCGTTCGACCCGTGGCCGCACATGGGTTCTGCTCTATTCTGAACGGTGCGCCAGCAAACGCCATGCAATGAGTCGCGAGTGGCATCTCAAGCGTGACCGCAATTTTCGCAAAAAGCTGGCGCTGAAAATCAAATAATCGAATTCGCGGATACCGACAGAATGGCTGGGAGCACAGTTTCAAAATTCACACGGGGCGGATACCGCTTCGTGAATGGCGTATTTCAATATTCGGCAGGTGTCGCCGCCGAACCCGGCTTTGAGATCATCCGCGCGCGCTTCGCCAAGCCTGTACCGATCGATAAAGGCTTCGAGCGGATTGAGGCACATCTTGCCGGGTTGGGTCGACCAATTTTTGCGTTTTGTGCGTGCGAGTTGCGATCGCCACGTCCTTTCGACGACGCCGGCTTTCTCACATTCAACAAAAGCTACGTCGAGCCGTTGAAACGATGGGGCATCATCAAAGACGAAATAAATCCGATCGCGCGCAGCAACGTCTGTCCCGCCGTAAACCCGCCGTCGGAACCAAGTTTCTATGCGTTCTCTTATACCGTACCGGTTGCTGCGACAGTTGCACCGACGTTCGTCGTCGCCGGCAGTGGCGAGGCACCGGAAGGTCAGAAAACCTATGGCGAAAGGGCGGTTCGCATCGGTGAGCACTCTGCCGACGCAATCCGTGAGAAGGCACAGTGGGTATTGCGTGAGATGGAACGACGGATGGCCGCTCTCGGCGTAAGCTGGGCCAATTCAACCGCCACGCATATCTACACGATCTACGACATTCATCACATCATGGCCGACGAGATCGTTCGCCGCGGAGCCGCAAGCGCAGGATTGACCTGGCAGTTTTGTCGTCCGCCAGTTGACGTGCTCGACTATGAAATGGACGTTCGCGGCGCACGCACGGAAATCGTGCTGTCGTGAACTGCGTCAGCCGAATCTGCCGTGGCAGTGCTTGAATTTCTTGCCCGAGCCGCAAGGACACAGCTCGTTGCGTCCGACTTTGCCCCAACTCGACGGATCGTTCGACTTGCGTTCTGCCTGCGCTTCGTTTCCGTTGCCGACCAGGGCTGGCGCCAATGCCGGCGCCATTTCATCTTCGCCCGTCATCGGATCGACCTTGTGCGCTTCCATGTATGGGAGCTTCGAGGCCTCTTCGGTCGGCGGTGCCTGAACGACTTCGACGCGCATGAGTTGTGCGGTCACCGCCTCGCGCAGATGCGCCACCATGGCCTCGAATAGCGAGAATGCTTCCGCCTTGTATTCGTTGAGGGGGTCCCGCTGACCGTAGCCGCGCAAACCGATGACCTGACGCAAATGTTCGAGCATCACGAGATGTTCGCGCCACAGATGGTCTAGGGTCTGCAGCAAGATGGACTTCTCGACGTAACGCATGACATCGGGGCTCCACTTGGCCACCTTGCCAGCCATCCATTCGTCTGCGCGACGCAAAACGCGTTCGCGGACGTCGTCAGGTGTAATACCTTCTTCCTTCGCCCACTGCTGAACAGGCAATTCCAGGGTAAGGACTTCGCGCAAGGCCTGATCAAGACCGGCCGAGTCCCACTGCTCCGGATATGCGTTTTCAGGAACGTGCTTGGCCACCAGGTCTTCGATCATCGCATGGCGCATGTCGGCGATGGTTTCATCCACGGTCTCGTCGCGCATCAACTCGAGACGTTGCTCGAAAATGACCTTGCGCTGGTCATTCATCACGTTGTCGAACTTGAGCAGGTTCTTGCGGATGTCGAAGTTGCGCGCCTCGACTTTTTGTTGCGCCTTTTCCAGCGCTTTGTTGATCCAGGGATGAACGATCGCCTCGTTCTCTTTCAAGCCAAGTTTCTGCAGCATTCCGTCAAGCTTGTCGGACCCGAAAATCCGCATCAGGTCGTCTTCAAGCGACAAGAAGAATTTGGAGTGACCCGGATCGCCTTGCCGGCCTGAACGACCACGCAGCTGATTATCGATGCGGCGGCTTTCGTGGCGCTCGGTGCCGAGCACAAAAAGGCCACCGGCGCCAAGCGCCTTTTCCTTAAGTCGCGCAACCTGTCGGCGTATCTCGTCAGCTTTTGGACTTTTTTCGCGCTCGCGCGGATCTTCAATCTCTGGGATTTCCTGGCGAATACGCATGTCGGCGTTGCCGCCAAGCTGAATATCGGTGCCTCGGCCGGCCATATTTGTGGCAATTGTAATCGCACCCGGCACGCCCGCTTGCGAGACGATATACGCTTCCTGCTCGTGGTAGCGGGCATTGAGAATGGCAAACACCTTGGTCTTGGTGGCGCCGTCATCGCCGGAATAGAGTGCAGCAAAGGCGTTGGGATCTGAGAAATCGTGCTGCTCCCAGCCGGCTTTGCGCAGCATTTCAGCGAGCTGCTCCGACTTTTCGATCGAAGTGGTGCCAACCAGAACCGGCTGGCCGCGCTGCTTGCAATCCTCGATCAGAGTGATGATCGCCCGATATTTTTCGGCCGCAGTGCGGTAGACCTCGTCGTCGTCGTCAAGACGAACCAGCGGCATATTGGTCGGCACCTCGAGCACTTCGAGGCCGTAGATGTCCATGAACTCTTCGGCTTCGGTGAGCGCCGTCCCGGTCATGCCGGCGAGCTTTTCGTACATACGAAAGTAATTTTGAAACGTAATCGAAGCGAGCGTCTGGTTTTCGGGCTGGATCGGCTGATGCTCTTTCGCTTCCAATGCCTGATGCAGGCCTTCCGAGTATCGGCGACCCGGCATCATGCGGCCCGTGAATTCGTCGATGATGACGACTTCGCCATTGCGCACGATGTAATCCTTGTCGCGCTGGAAAAGCTTGTGCGCGCGGAGCGCTTGATTGACGTGGTGAACGACGGAAACGTTCTCTACGTCGTAGAGGGACTCTCCTTTGAGCTGGCCGGCGTCGCGCAGCCGCTGCTCAAGTCTCTCCATGCCCGCTTCGGTCAGCGTAACAGTTCGTTGCTTTTCATCGACCTCATAGTCGCTCTTATCGAGCTGCGGAATATAACCGTCGATGGTGTTGTAGAATTCGGACCGATCGTCGAGCGGACCGGATATGATCAGCGGCGTGCGCGCCTCATCGACCAGGATCGAGTTCGACTTCGTCTACGATGGCGTAGATGTGACCACGCTGGACCATATCCTCCAGCCGGTATTTCATGTTGTCGCGCAGATAATCGAAGCCAAGTTCGTTATTGGTCCCGTACGTGATGTCGCAATCATAGGCCTTCTTGCGCTGATCATCGTCGAGCCCATGCACGATAACGCCGACGGAAAGGCCAAGGAAATTGTAGATCTGTCCCATCCACTCGGCGTCGCGTTTGGCCAGATAGTCGTTGACCGTGACGACGTGCACGCCGCGACCTGAGATCGCATTGAGATAGACCGGAAGCGTCGCGACCAGCGTTTTGCCTTCGCCGGTCTTCATTTCCGCAATCTTGCCCTCGTGGAGAATCATGCCGCCGATCAGCTGAACGTCGAAGTGACGCTGACCGAGCGTGCGCTTTGCGGCCTCCCGGACAGTAGCGAAAGCAGGAACCAGCAGTTCATCAAGCGCGACGCCTTCAGCCACTTGCTTCTTGAATTGTTCGGTGCGGGCCTTCAGCGCGTCGTCGGAAAGAGACTCGAGTCCCTTTTCGAGCTCGTTGATCTCCCCAACCCGGGGCAGATAGCTGCGGATACGCCGCTCGTTGGCGGATCCAAACAGCTTACGGGCAACGGCGCCGATCATACGGGAGCTCCTAACGTGGGCCGGGACTTATATCACGCCGCCAACGGCCGGATTTGCTTCCGGCACTCCGGAATGCGGCACTTTTCGGGCAAATTCGACGCAAAACGCGCCGTCAGACAACGAACAGCGAAGGCCGTGCGAGAGATATGAGGGGGTCGGATTGTTGTCAATCGGCGACGTAGCCAATGACTTAACGGTCCTTCGGTCACGCGGACGTTAGATTCATCCGATGGTCGGCCATTGCAAAGCCACGGTTGTTAGGCGAATAGTCGCGCGCACCGCCTGCCGAACAGGCGGCCCTTATATCCAAGGATAAGGCCATGACGATTTCTGTACCCGCCGGTTTTCCGGTCCGCCTCCGGCCGGCCGGTTTTATTGCCCCCATCCTGGCGCTGTTCCTCCTTTCGAGCGGACCACTTTACGCCCAGGACAAGGACCCTCTTGTCGCGAAAGTTAATGGCGTCGAAGTCCATCAGAGCGACCTCGCTGTCGCCGAGGATGAGGCAGGTCAAATCCCGCCGATGTCACCGGAGGCCAAGCAGGATTATCTGGTGCAGTTCGTCGCCGACATGATCCTTGTTTCCAAGGCTGCACAGGACAAGAAATTCGGCGACTCGCCCGATTTCAAGCGCAAGCTCGATTTCGCCCGCAAAAAGCTTCTTATGGAAGGACTGCTGCAGTCGGTCGGCAAGGAAGCGCTTACCGACGCGGAAATGCGCAAAGTCTACGATGAGGCCATCAAGCAAGTTAGCGACGAGAAGGAAGTGCACGCCCGCCATATCCTGTTCCGGACATCAGCCGGCGACGACAAAAGCAGCAAGGAAGCCGAAGACAAGGTCAAAGCCGTGATTGTGCGGCTCAAGAAAGGCGAGGACTTCGCCAAGGTGGCTGGCGAGGTGACCGAAGACCCCTCGGGAAAGGCCAATGGCGGAGACCTTGGCTACTTCACAAAGGACCAGATGGTGCCGGAATTCGCCGAGGCTGCATTCAAGCTGGACGCGGGACAGATTTCGGAACCGATCAAAACCCAGTTCGGCTGGCATGTCATCAAGGTTGAGGACAAGCGCGCGAAGCAGCCTCCCAAATTCGAGGACGTGAAGCCGCAGATCGAGAATTTTGTCGTCCGCAAAGCTCAGGCAGAGCTGGTCACCAAACTACGCGCCGACGCCAAGATCGAACGCATGGACAAGCCGGCCAAGGCCGAAGACAAGCCGGCTGCCGCACCCGCACCTGCACCTGCACCTGCGAAGAAATAGCGCGGATCGGATTCATCAAATGATTTCGTAATGGCCGGGCTTGTCCCGGCCATTGACGTCTTTTATGCCGATGCTTCGAGTGGATGTCCGGGACAGGCCCGGTCACGACGCCGGAGATCGCCATGTCGACTGCTGTTTCCCCCCTCGCTCCGCTTCACGTCCCGGACATGCCGGCAATTGCCGGTGTCCGGCTGGCAACGGCCGCCGCCGGCATCCGCTATGCTGGACGTACCGATGTTCTGCTTGCCCTTTTTGACGCTGGAACAACTGCAGCCGGCGTGTTCACGCGCTCGAAATGTCCGTCAGCACCGGTCGAATGGTGCCGCGCGCATCTGAAAAAAGGAAAGGCGCAGGTCCTCGTCGTCAATTCCGGAAATGCCAATGCCTTCACCGGCAAGAGTGGACGGGACGCCTGCAAGTTCACTGCGCAGATCGCCTCTCGTGCCGCTGGTTGCAAACCAGAGGACGTCTTTCTGGCTTCGACAGGCGTGATCGGAGAACCGCTCAAGGCGCAAGCTTTTGAAGGCGTGATGGAGGGGCTCGTTACGCGCGCACAGGCCGGCGATTTTCTCGCAGCGGCGCGCGCGATCATGACCACGGACACGTTCCCGAAGGTCGCAACCGCGACCACGAAAATCGACAAGGCAACCGTCACGATAAACGGGATCGCCAAAGGTGCTGGCATGATCGCTCCTGATATGGCGACGATGCTGTCTTTCGTATTCACGGACGCGGCAATTTCGGCGCCTGTTCTTCAATCGCTGCTGAAAGATGGTACCGCAGATACATTCAATGCCGTTACGATCGACGGCGACACGTCCACCTCGGACACATTGATGTTGTTTGCAACCGGCAAATCGGGCGCGCCACGCATTGCGCGGGCTAGTGATCCGCGCCTGAAAGGATTCAAGAAGGCTTTGTACGCCGTGCTTGCCAATCTCTCAGAGCAGATTGCACGTGACGGCGAAGGCGCACGCAAGCTCGTTGAGATCGTCGTCGAGGGCGCTGTCTCAAAGGTATCGGCCCGGCGCATCGCCATGTCGATTGCCAATTCACCTCTCGTGAAGACAGCGATTGCCGGTGAAGATGCCAACTGGGGTCGCGTCGTGATGGCTGTCGGCAAGGCCGGCGAGCCGGCGGATCGCGACAAGCTTTCGATCTGGTTCGGAGGGATTCGCGTGGCGCACAAAGGCGCTCGCGACCCGGGTTATGACGAAGCGACTGTTAGTGCAGCGATGAAGAAACCGGAAATCAGCCTGAAAGTGGCGATTGGACTGGGCAAAGGCCGCGATCGTGTGCTCACGTGCGATCTCACCAAAGAGTATGTCGCAATCAATGGCGACTATCGTTCGTGAGATGCGCGGGGGTGGGGGCTGAGGCTGTGTCTGTCAAGGTCGTCCTGGTTGCCGCCTGCGCGCTTGTCGATCCCGACGGTCGGGTGCTGATCGCACGGCGGCCAGAAGGCAAGCCGATGGCAGGCTTGTGGGAGTTTCCGGGCGGCAAGATTGAAGTCGGCGAACGGCCCGAGGAAACTCTGATCCGCGAGTTAAAAGAAGAACTGGGAATAGTCGTCAGCGACAACTGCCTCGCACCCCTCACCTTTGCGAGCCACAGCTACCCGGACTTTCATCTTCTGATGCCGTTGTACGTCTGCCGCCGTTGGGAAGGCACCGTCATTGCCACCGAAGGTCAGGAGCTTACCTGGGTAAAGCCGAACAAGTTGCGAGAGTACGAAATGCCTCCGGCCGACGTACCGCTGATTGCTCACCTGATGGCTCTGCTCTAGCGCAATCGCTCCGGCTTTTCTCCGGTCGATATTTCGGCCGTATTCAGGGCGTCGGAAAGTCGGCGCGTCGCCGAGCCTGGCCTGAGCGGCTTCTGCTGGCCCTCGTGGGGCGCCCAACCGGACAACCAGATGATTTCGAAGCTTGCGCGCAAGCGCCCATCTTCGTCAGCAAACCGCTCGCGATAAACCTCGGCCATGCGCTGTGCCGTTGCGCGCTTAAGCGGCTTTCGTCTGCGCTCATTCAATATGTTGGTGGCGCCCATGTGACGGAGATCGCGTATCAAAGCGGATATCGAATCGTATCGTACGATCAGCCGTTCGCTATCGACAACCGGCAGAGCGAATCCTGCACGCTGCAACAGCGCACCGAGTTCGCGGACGTCGGCAAATGGAGCAATATGCGGCGAAACTCCGCCTTCGATCTCGATCTCAGCGGCCGCGATGGCTTCGCGCAGCTCCGACAAACTTTCTCCGCCGACAAGCGCAGCCAGCAACAAGCCATCTGGCTTCAGTGCGCGGCGAATCTGGATCAAGGTTCCCGGCAAGTCGTTGACAAACTGCAGCGCCAGCGCCGACACAACCAGATCGAGCGACGCGTTGGCAAATGGCAACGTCTCCTCGTCGGCCGCTACACTCAAGAACGATTGGCCGACGGGGGTCGAGTGAACGGTGGCCGCCACAATAGTCCCGGCCTTTCCACTTTCTGCAAGGACTTGGCGCACGGCATCGGTCGGAGTGCCGAGATCGACAGCGATGCCGAATTGGCGCAGGACAGCGGAAAGGCGCTCACCCAATTCCGATGCAGTGCGATCGAGCAGAAAAGTTGCCGGGCCCAGCTTGCGTGCACGCGCTTGCCGCGCGCGGAGGAGACGTCGGTCAAATATCTTGGGACCTGGCGACATTGCTTTGTCCAATAGCGCGACAGTGATCGTGTCGCGGCAACGAGCGACTATGCTACGGTTCCAGCATGAACGAGCTTGTATCGGCAAGGTCGGGCAAACCAGAATCGTACGCCGCTCGCTTTCGCGAAAGCATGCGAGCGACCCTTCGGGTCGCCCTTGACTTTGCCTTGCCGCGGCTCTGTCCCTCATGCCGCGAGCCAGTCAGCGAAGGCCAAGGCCTTTGCGCACCATGCTGGTCGAGATTGTCGCTCATCGAGCCGCCTTACTGCGAGCGCTTGGGTATTCCATTTGCCTATGACCCTGGCCCCGGTCTGCTGTCGATGGAAGCGATCGCCAATCCACCGGCTTACAACCGGGCTCGTGCCGTCGCCCGTTACGACGATGTCGCCAGCATCCTGGTGCACAGTCTCAAATATAGCGACCGGCTCGACCTCTCGCCCATGATGGGCCGTTGGATGGCACGGGCTGGCCGTGAACTGTTGGCCGATGCCGATGCACTCGTTTCAGTACCTCTGCATTGGCGAAGACGATGGGCACGACGATACAATCAATCGGCCGTTCTTGCTGGTGCAATATCGGCGATTTGCGGCGTTCCCATCACGCATAGCGGGCTCAAACGTGTCCGCGCCACGCCGCAGCAGGTCGGCCGGTCTCGGCCGGAGCGCGCCGATAACGTCCAAGGGGCATTTCTCGTCCCGCCTGAACACAGGGTCGAGGTCGCCGGCAGACGCCTGGTGCTAGTTGACGACGTGCTCACGTCCGGCGCCACGGTTGACGCCTGCACCCGTGCATTGTTGCGTGCGGGCGCTGCACAGGTCGATGTGCTGGTATTCGCGCGGGTTGTAGCGCCAGCGCGAAGTCCCATATAGAAGGGTCCGAAAGCGCAGAAACACCATGCCGCCCGTCGAGATCTATACGACCCGCTATTGCCCGCATTGCAACGCAGCCAAGGCTTTGCTGAAGCGCAAAGGTGTGACCTACAGCGAGATCGATGTCAGCCGCGACTGGGAGCGCCGCGACGAAATGATTCAACGCGCGAATGGGCGCATGACGGTGCCTCAGATCTTCATTGGCCCCGTTCACGTCGGTGGCAGCGACGAACTGCACGCGCTTGAACGTGCGGGCAAACTGGATCCACTCCTCACCAACGGCGGAGCATCTGCATGACCGCAGGCAGCTTTAACGCCGCGATGATCCAAATGCGCTCGAGCCTGAAGCCGGGCGAAAACATCGACAATGCCGTGCGCATGATCGGCGAGGCAAAAGCGGCCGGCGCCGACTATGTACTCACACCGGAAATGACGAACATTCTCGCCGCCAGACGCGAGCAGCTTTTCGACGTGATCGCGGACGAAGAATCGGACAAAGCTCTTGCAACTCTGCGCGACCTCGCGCGGCAACTCGGCATCTACATTCACGTCGGCTCGCTGGCGATCAGGATTTCGCCGGACAAAGCCGTCAATCGCTCTTTCCTTGTTGATCCAAAGGGCGACATCGCGGCGCGCTATGACAAGATCCATATGTTCGACGTCGATCTTGCCGGCGGCGAGAGTTATCGGGAGTCGCGCAACTACCGACCGGGTGAAGCGGCTGTGCTGGCCGATCTTCCATGGGGACGATTGGGCCTGACGATCTGTTACGATCTGCGGTTCCCCGCCCTCTACCGCGCTTTGGCCGAAGCCGGCGCTACAATGCTGGCGATTCCCTCAGCCTTTACAAAGCAAACTGGCGAAGCGCATTGGCACGTTCTCATCCGCGCGCGCGCCATCGAAAACGGATGCTTTGTTTTCGCCGCCGCACAGGGCGGCAAACATGAGAACGGCCGCGATACATATGGCCATTCACTGATCGTTGACCCTTGGGGGCGCATCATTGCGGAAGGCGGCACCGAGCCTGGGATAGTCATGGCCAAGGTCGATCCCGCGGAAGTGGCTAGTGCGCGTGCGCGTGTTCCGTCGCTGCAGCACGGCCGCCGCTTTGAAATCGTGGAACCGATGGCAGAACCTGCGCACCTGCACGTTGTACGGGGGGCAGAATGATACGTTACGCACTCATCTGCGACCGCGGTCACGAATTCGAAAGCTGGTTCCAGGATTCCGCCGCCTACGAGAAGCAAGCAAAGCGCTCACTCGTGGGGTGTCCGCAGTGCGGATCGACCAAGGTCGAGAAGGCAATCATGGCGCCGCGCCTGTCGGGTGCTGCAAAAAAGCAGCGCGCACCCACTGAACCGCCGGCTCCCACGGCCGACGTTGCTATGCCTGTGCCGGCCGCTCCTGTCGCAATGATATCCCCGCAGGAGCAGGAGTTTCGCTCCAAGCTCAAGGAATTGCGCGACCACCTCACCAAGAACGCCGACAACGTTGGTGGGAAATTTCCTGAGGAAGCGCGCAAGATGCACTACGGAGAAATCGAGCACCGCTCGATCTATGGCGTCGCCTCACCCGAGGAAGCGAAAGAGCTTTCTGAGGAAGGTGTCGAATTCCATCCGTTGCCGGTTTTGCCGGACGAACGGAACTAGTGCTGCCACACGAGTAGCGCGACTCCGATCACGACGAGCGCGACCCCTAAAGCCTCGCGCTGCGTAGTTGGCTGCTTGAACACAAAACGAGTTACCCCTTGCGCGAACAGGACCTCGACCAGGGCCAGCGTGCGTACATTGGCTGCGGTGGTGATGGCGAAGGCCAGAAACCAGAATTCCGATGCGAAGGCGCCCATAAACCCGGCTAGAATCGAAGGTCGCCATGCGCGAGCAATGGCCCGGAGAACCTTGGGCTCGCGCAGCGCAAGATAAAGCGACAAGGTCGCCGCCTGGATCACAAGGCCGATCGCAACGGTGAATGTCGCCGCCAACACAAAATCCGGCAACTGCAAAGAAAGGATGGCGCCGCGATAGCCGATGGCTGAAAGCCCGAACAGTGCGCCCGACAGGAGGCCGATGACGGTTGAACGTACGGTGGGCCTCTCACCAATCCCGCCCTTGAGCGAGATGACGATCACACCGGCCGTGGCGATAAGGATGGCCACCGCTGAAAGCGGCGTGATCTTGTCGCCAAGAAAGATCAAGCCGAACAGGGCCACGTGCACGGGCTCGGTCTTGATGTAGGCATAGGCCACCACAAATGAGCGCTGGCCCATCACGGAAAGCATCGTCGCCGTCGCTGCTATTTGGGTGAAAGCGCCAGCGAGCACCCAGGGCCAGAACATATTTGGCGGTTTGGGCAGAGCCTCGCCTGTTGCGATCAATACGCCAGCGAGGAAAAGCAGTGCGAATGGGAAGCCAAACAGAAAGCGGACGTGAGTGGCACCCACCGTCCCAAGAGTTGCGGTCAACTCGCGCTGCATGGCGTTGCGCGCGGTCTGCGCGGCCGCGGCAATCAGCGTAAAGACGGCCCAGAGCATTTCGTCAGTCTCTTACACAGTGATGCCCGGCCTTGCGCCGGGCATCCACGTCCTAGTTGCGTAACAAGAGGTCAAGGGCCGGGACAAGCCCGTCCCCGGCGGGGCCGGTATTCGCTACGCAGCGTTGGCCCGGATTTCCGCTGCCTCAGGAAATTCCGTGACAGTGCCTTTTTCGTTATCGATAAGCAGGAACAGGTCGAAGTATCGGATCGTCGGCGCGCCACCAGTACGCTTGATGATCGACTGCCGCCATTCTTCGTTGTGCGCCTTTTTTGCGGCCTCGACTGAAGGCCAGATATAAACGCCCGCACCGGCCTTGCCATTGAGTTCAAGAAGGAAGTGCTTGCGCAGCAATTCCTTGTTGTCGCGCCACTTTGGAATAACGTTGCGTGCCTCTTCGGCGACCTGCTGACGAGTCCACCCTTTCGGAGAATTGAATTCAACCAACTCGAGAATCATTTCGACCTCCGTTATTTCTGGCGCTGCGCAACCAGCATGTAATTGACGTCCATGTCCGACGATAGCTGCCATCGGTCGGCAAATGGATTGTAGATCACGCCGCGCTCTCCGATCACTTGCAAACCGCTGTGCTCTATCGCGGATTCCAGCTCGACAGGCGTGACGAACCTATCCCATTGATGCGTGCCGCGCGGCAGCCAGCGCAACACGTATTCGGCGCCGACTATGGCGAGCGCGAAACTTTTCAGCGTGCGATTTAGCGTGGCGGCGATCATCAATCCCGCAGGCTTTACCATGGTTGCGCACGTCGCGACGAATGCATCGACGTCGGCGACATGTTCAACCACTTCCATCGCCAGCACGACATCAAAGCGCTCGTTCGCGGCGGCCAGTTCTTCCGCCGTCGTTGCACGGTAGTCGACCGCGACGTGCCCATCTTGGGCATGCGCACGGGCGACGTTGATATTTTCGTCCGACGGATCGGCACCAACTACTTCTGCGCCAAGCCGTGCAAGCGGTTCGGACAGGATGCCACCGCCGCATCCGATATCCAGAATGCGTAGCCCCTTGAGGCAATCGAGCTTCTTGGGGTCGCGATTAAAGGAGGCGGCGGCCTGGTCGCGGATGTAGGCAAGACGGACAGGATTGAATTTATGCAATGCGGCCATAGGCCCGCGCGTGTCCCACCAATCGGCAGCATGGCGCGAAAAACGCTCGATCTCGGCCTGATCGATCGACGGTGCGTGACGTCTATCTGCCATAACACTTTCTCCGATCGCCGCGACGTCAGCGGGCTGTCACCTGATTTCGGAATTCGAGCGGCGCATCGATATCGTGCAGTGGCTCGATGCCAACGCCCGTTCCGCGGATCGTGATATCGCCATAGTCGAGCATGCGCCCTAGTACCGACTGGTCAACGTCCACGCTTTCAACCTTGTCCATGTTCATCTCAACAGTGTGCCGGCGGATAAAGCCCCGCTTGTAGACGATACGCCTGTCGGTCACGTCGATTTCCGTTGTCCAGCGCCGAAACCACGCGCTGAAGGCCAGACCGAAACCAACCAATGCGCAGACAATTGCGACCAATAGCGAGACCGGACCGAGAGCGCCACCCAGTATCAGGATTGCGAAGGCCAGCAGCCAAAGACCTATAGCCGGCAGGTACACAACCCAGTGCAAAGTGGTCGTATACGCCACCGTCTCGCCAGGCTGCAGGATATGATCGATGTATCGCATGATCTGGCAATGGTTTTTTGTGGCTGGACCGGCGTAGCAGCACCGATGTTGCGGTTGCCGCACACCGCCGGTATGTATACGCGCCTTTTCGAGCCGGCGCTCGGACCTTGCGCGCTTGCATCGATTGTTTGTTAACGCCTTTCGGCGCATCCAGGACTGTCATGGCTCGACTGGTAATGAAATTCGGCGGAACATCCGTCGCCGATCTCGACCGCATCCGCAATGTGGCGCGGCACGTCAAGCGCGAGGTCGATGCCGGCTACGACGTGGCTGTCGTCGTTTCCGCGATGGCGGGGGTAACGAACCAACTGGTTGAATGGTGCCGACAGGCCGCCATGCTGCATGACGCGCGTGAATATGACGCGGTCGTGGCCACCGGCGAAGAGGTCACCGCCGGACTTCTCGCGATCGTTCTCGAGGGAATGGGAGTCAATGCGCGCTCGTGGCAGGGCTGGCAACTGCCGATCGTGACTGACAACGCGCACGGCTCCGCCCGCATCCTTGATGTGAACGGCGCCGAACTGATCAAACAATTCAAGGAACACAGCCAAGTCGCAGTCGTTGCCGGCTTCCAGGGCATGCATAAGGAAACCGGGCGCGTCACCACGCTTGGCCGCGGCGGCTCTGACACCTCGGCGGTTGCGATCGCGGCCGCCATCGGTGCCGAGCGTTGCGACATCTACACCGATGTGGACGGCGTCTACACCACCGACCCGCGCGTCGTGCCCAAGGCTCACCGGATGGACAAGATCGCGTATGAGGAAATGCTCGAGTTTGCTTCACTCGGCGCCAAGGTCATGCAGGTGCGTTCAGTCGAGCTCGGGATGGTGCACAACGTGCGGATCTTCGTGCGCTCAAGTTTCGAGAAGCCGGAGGATATCGACCCCACAAAGCCGCCGTCAGGCACGCTTATTTGCGACGAAGGAGACATCGTGGAACAGCAAGTCGTCACCGGGATCGCCTTTTCCAAGGACGAGGCGCAGATCTCGCTCCGTCGAGTGCAAGACAAGCCGGGAGTCGCTGCTGCGATTTTCGGTCCGCTCGCCGACAGCAATATCAATGTCGATATGATCGTGCAGAACGTGTCGGCCGACGGCGCCACGACGGACCTGACCTTCACGGTCCCATCCGCCGACTACGAGCGCGCTCGCGTCACTCTCGACAAGGCAAAAGGTGCTATCGGATTTGAACGGCTGGATGGCGCGACTGATGTTGCCAAGGTATCCGTCATCGGAATCGGAATGCGTAGCCACGCCGGTGTCGCCGCAAAGGCATTCAAGGCTCTCTCCGAACAGAAGATCAACATCCTCGCGATCACAACGTCTGAGATCAAGTTCTCGGTGCTCATCAAGGCCACCCAGACCGATCTGGCGGTGCGTACGCTGCACACGCTCTACGGGCTGGATAAGATTTGAGCGATGGCTGACGAGGCAACAAGCTTCGAGAGGCTGTAGCGCTTCGGGGCGAGCTCTGTTTGCGATGACTTATGATCTCAGTCTGTTGAAAACACTGGCAAAGTAGCCTTCCAAATCGCGCGTATTAAATCCGGAACCGGCCTGCGTCCGGGCCGAGAAGGAATAAATATTGTCCCGCGGTTTTTGAACCTGCGATCGCCGATTCGCGTCTCATTGAAGCCAGACCATTTCGTGGCGGTGACAGATAGTGACTGTCGACAGCGAAGCTTCGCCGGATACGCACGCCTACGCGCGCTTCACGCGTCGCTTACAAGGCGTGTTCATCGATGCCATCATTTTCATGTTGATTCTGGCGGTCGCATTGATGCTCGCGGTCTCGTTCGCATCGGACCATATTGCCCGCATTCTGGGCGCGACGGTCGCCGCCACCTGGCTCTTCTATGAGCCCCTGCTGGTTTCCCTGACTGGTGGCACGATCGGCCACTACCTGTGCAACATGCGGGTGGTCGACGACCATGGCGGCAATATCAGCTTCATCAAGGCCTTTGCCCGCATGATCATCAAATCGCTGCTGGGTTGGTACTCCTTCCTGGCAATGGCGATGACGTCTCGCCATCAGGCTGTTCACGACCTCCTGACCCGCTCGACGGTCCAGATGAGAGACCTAGGCAAGGCGCAACCCTACCATTTCAGGGGTCGCCGAAAGGCGCTCACGGCGCAAGACATGCCGTCACACATCCGGCGCGCCGCAGTGATCGCGGTCTATTTGCTCGCCTGCTTCATGCTGTACTCGGTCGGACTCGCGACGCTTTCTCTTGGCGGCCTCCTCTCAAGACGCTGCGTTGATGGCCAGACCTGCTCTGTCGGCGAGTTCACCATCCTGGTCCTGCTCTGGGTGATCTGGGGCGGGATCAGTGTCTGGGCGGCCTTATTGGGATGGAGGGGGCGGCTCTGGGGTGCACGCGCCCAGCGTTGACCCCTGACTGCGCTTTGGCTTGCCCCTTGCATGGCCCATTGGCTATAGCCTGACGCGTAGGCGCCCGCCGATCCATGATCGTACGGTCGCTATTCGTACACGATTTGGCCGTAAGGACGCTGCGGCCAGAGGACCTCATAATGCGTGGCGCGCTCGGCGGTCCGCGCGTGCTGTTACGCCGGCTTCGCGAGGTTATGGCCGAGCCGGTCAGCGCGCAGGATCGACTCGACAAGGTGGTGGTGCTTATCGCCGCCAACATGGTGGCCGAGGTGTGCTCTGTCTACGTTTTGCGCGTAGACGGAACGCTCGAGCTATACGCGACCGAAGGCCTCAAGCGCGAAGCCGTCCACCAGACCGTCCTGAAGGCTGACGAGGGCCTCGTCGGCCTGGTGGCGAGCGAAGCCAATCCGATCAATCTGTCCGACGCCCAAGCTCATCCGGCCTTCTCGTACCGGGTGGAAACCGGCGAAGAAATCTACCATTCATTCCTGGGCGTGCCGGTCCTGCGTGCAGGCAACACGCTCGGCGTGCTCGTCGTGCAAAACCGCGCGCGCCGTACCTATACCGAGGAAGAGGAAGAAGCCCTGCAAACAACGGCGATGGTGCTCGCCGAGATGATTGCATCGGGTGAGTTGTCTTCCCTCGCCCGTCCTGGCGCGGAACCGGTCGCACGGCACGCGATGCATCTCACCGGCAGTTCGCTGTCCGACGGCATCGCACTCGGTCACGTGGTGCTGCATGAGCCTCGCGTCGTCATCACCGACGTCATCGCCGACGACGTGCAGCACGAACTCAAGCGCCTCGACGCCGCGATCGCTACCTTGCGCGAAGATCTAGACCGGCTGGTCGAGCATCGCGACATCGCCGATGGTGGTGAGCATCGTGACGTGCTCGAAGCCTACCGGATGTTCTCCTACGATCAGGGCTGGTTGCATCGAATTCGCGAGGCCGTCATGACCGGCCTCACCGCGGAAGCCGGCGTCGAACGCGTTCAATCGGATACGCGCGCGCGCATGCTGCGTGCCTCCGATCATTATCTGCGCGACCGCCTGCACGACCTTGATGATCTCGCAAACCGGCTGATGCGCGTGCTGATGGGACAGGATCACGCTCCGACCAAAGAGCAGATGCCGGAAAATGCGATTGTCGTCGCGCGGTCCATGGGACCCGCGGCACTTCTTGACTACGATCGCAAGCGGCTACGCGGCCTGATACTCGAGGAAGGTGGACCGACTTCTCACGTCTCGATAGTGGCGCGCGCGCTTGGAATTCCGACCGTCGGCGAAATAGAGAATGCCACCGGACTGGTCGAGCCGAACGATCCCATCATCGTCGACGGCTCGACAGGCCATGTCCATATGCGTCCTCCGCAGGACATCCAGGCTTCCTATGGTGAGCGCGTAAAACTCCGCGCCCGCCGGCAAGCGCAATATCGGGCACTGCGGGAGCGTCCTTGTATCACCAAGGACGGACAAAAGGTTTCGCTGATGATCAATGCCGGGCTCACCATTGATCTTCCACACATCGAGGATACGGGCGCGGCCGGCATCGGGCTTTTTCGTACTGAACTGCAGTTCATGGTTGCGACCACTTTGCCACGCACCGGCGAACAACTCGCTCTTTATCGCGCAGTTCTCGATGCAGCAGGAAAGAAGCCGGTCACATTCCGTACCCTCGACATCGGCGGCGACAAAGTGCTGCCGTACATGCGGAACATCGAGGAAGAAAACCCCGCGCTGGGCTGGCGGGCGATCAGGCTTGGCCTCGATCGGCCCGGCCTTCTGCGCAGCCAGGTGCGCGCGTTGCTGCGCGCAGCGAGCGGACGCAGCCTTAAGATCATGTTTCCCATGATCGCCGTCGTCGAAGAATTCGACAAAGCAAAGTCGCTGGTCGAGGTCGAGCTAACTCACCTGCGGCGGCACGGACACGAATTGCCCGAGCGCGTCGAGATCGGCACGATGGTCGAGGTTCCATCGCTTCTGTTCCAACTCAACGAGTTACTCGAGCGGGTCGATTTCCTCTCTGTCGGCTCTAACGACCTGATGCAGTTCCTGTACGCAGCCGACCGCGGCAATCCGCGGGTCTCGGAACAATTCGATCCACTTTCGGCGCCAGTCTTGCGCGCGCTTAAGGACATCGCCGACAAGGCAAAGAAGCACGGCAAGCCAGTCACGCTTTGCGGGGAACTCGCTTCGCAGCCGATCGGCGCACTGGCGCTGACCATTCTCGGGTATCGTACGTTGTCGCTGTCTCCCTCCGCTGTCGGGCCGGTGAAAGCGCTTCTGCTCGATCTCGACTGCCGGAAGGGCGAAGACTTTATTCTGCCGTGTCTTGAGCAGCCGGTCGGCAGCGTTTCCATCCGCCAAAAGCTTGAGACCTTCGCCGCCAACGAGGGATTGCAGCTTTGACGGTTCTGCCACAACAGAAGATGGACGCTCTGCTCGCCCGCCATGCATTGGTGGAAAGCGAGCTCGCCAGCGGATTGTCACCGGATGTCTACGTAAAGCTGTCACGTGAATTTGCGGAGCTAAACCCGGTCGTCGAAGCGATCAAAGCCTATCGCGGTACCGAGAACGAAATCGTCGAGCTTTCCACGCTGATCGATGATTCCGGCACGGACGCGGAGATGCGCAAACTTGCCGACAACGAGCGACACGAATTGCAGGAACGCAAGGAAGCCCTGACGCAAAAGATCCGTCTCGCTTTGCTGCCAAAGGATGCGATGGACGATCACAATGCGATCCTCGAAATCCGCGCGGGTACAGGCGGCGACGAAGCCTCACTGTTCGCCGGAGACCTTTTCCGCATGTACGAACGTTATGCCGCCAAACAGGGCTGGAAAACGGAAATTCTCTCGCTGAGCGAAGGTACGAAAGGCGGCTTCAAGGAAATCGTCGCCGAGGTGAGCGGCCGTGGCGTATTTGCCAAGCTTAAATTCGAGTCGGGAGTGCATCGCGTCCAACGCGTACCCGATACCGAAGCCTCGGGACGCATCCATACCTCCGCGGCGACTGTCGCCGTGCTTCCTGAGGTGGAGGATGTCGACATCCACATCAACGAGTCCGATCTCAAGATCGATACTATGCGCGCGCAAGGAGCCGGCGGACAACACGTCAACAAGACCGAATCCGCCATCCGCATCACGCACGTTCCCAGCGGAATCGTCGTATTTGTCCAGGAAGAGCGGTCGCAGCACAAAAACAAATCAAAGGCGATGACGATGCTTCGCGCGAAGCTCTATGACGTCGAAAAGACAAAGCGCGATTCCGCTCGCGCGGCCGAACGGCGCGGGCAGGTCGGTTCGGGCGACCGCTCGGAACGCATCCGGACCTACAACTACCCGCAAGGTCGCGTCACCGATCACCGCATCAACCTCACGCTGCACAAGCTGCCGCAGATCGTAGAGGGCGAAGCTCTTGACGAGGTCATCGACGCACTGGTCACCGAGCATCAGGCTGAGTTGCTGGCTGCCGAAGGCGCGGCGTGAGAGTCATTCCGGGGCTGAAGGACGGCGCTTCCGTTTCCGAGGCGCTGCAGCTTATTACGCAGGCGTTCCGTGCTTCCGGGATTGAGGACGCCGACGTCGATGCTCGTTTGCTCGTGGGTCAAGCGCTGCATCTCGACCGTGCGCGCTTGATTGCTCAAGCGGATCGCGTTTTGGAGGCCCGCGAAGTGAATGCGATATCCGGACTAGCCGCGCGCAGACTGAAGCGCGAGCCCGTATCGCGCATTCTCGGGAGAAAAGAATTCTGGAGTCTTGCACTTACGATAACGCCGGATGTTCTGGTGCCGCGGCCGGAGACCGAGACTGTGGTCGAAGGCGCGCTGGACTTTGTCGTGCGCAATGGTCTGCGTATGGAAAAGTTGCGCATTCTCGACATCGGTACCGGGTCGGGGGCGCTGCTCGTGGCTCTCTTGAGTGAGCTGCCGAACGCTATCGGGCTCGGCACCGATATCAGCCGCGCGGCTTTAGAGACGGCACGGGCCAATGTGGCGCAACTCGGCTTCGAGAACCGATGCAGCCTGATTGCCTGCGACATGGCTGCGGGCGTGCAGGACCAGTTCGATCTGCTGGTTTCGAACCCTCCGTACATCGCTCGTGGCGACATTGCCTCTCTCTCGCCGGAGGTGCGGGACTACGACCCGACGGTGGCACTCGACGGCGGTGAGGACGGGTTGGCTGCCTACCGTTCCATTTCAGCGGATGCAAAGCGGCTTTTGGCGCAGGGTGGACGACTGTTCGTTGAATTGGGTGCAGGACAGGAACCAGCAGTGCGCAAATTATTTACCAATGCGGGATTTACAGTCGGGATCGCGCGCGAAGATTTGGCTGGAACACCGCGTGTACTCGGCGCAGGTTTCGTGCCATGAGCGAGTTGCATTCCCACCCAATGGAAATTGCAGAGCTCATTATGGCCGAAAAAACCTCTTGGATTATTCCACGGAAACGACTAGCTTCCGGTCACGGAATCGACCCGTGACGGTTGCATCGCCGTGAGCCCCAGAGCCGATGCTCTGTGTGGTTCGGCGCAAGGCGGATGACGAAGAGCCGACTTCGAATAGACGGCAAGCACATTCGCCAGGTATGGGTCTGGATGCTTCACCGGTTGGGCGCATCATTTTTCGAAACCTGGGAAGATGCGCGTAACGAAAGGTTGGCAACGCCGCGGGAGTAACGCGGCTGAGGGGTTGCTGCGACTAACGCGATAAAGAAACACAACGGTTTGATCATTGGCGCGGACAAGAAGTGCAGGTCCGGCCGCGCAATGAGATTGTATGGGCTTGCAAAGTGATTGAGGTCGGCGCGTAACGCCGAAACAGGCAAAAGGCGATAACAGGCACATGAGAAACGGTCAGAAGCGCATGCGGGGACGCGGTAATAATCACCGCAAAAGCCAAAACCCGCTGACGCGCGTTTATGAATCAAACGGCCCTGATGTTAAAATTCGCGGGACTGCTTCACACGTAGCGGAAAAATATATTCAGCTTGCGCGCGACGCCCAAAGCTCCGGCGATCCGGTTGCCGCCGAGAACTACTACCAGCACGCCGAACATTACTTTCGTCTTATTGCCGCCGCGCAGGAGCAGTTTCGCCAGCAGAACCCCTACTATAATCAGCAGCCGCAACAGGGCGCGCCCGGCGGGCAGCAGCAGGGAAGCGACGAAAGTTTCGACGGTGACGACGACGACGGCCAACCCTTCATGGGCCAGAACGAGCCGAGCTACGCGCCGCGCGAACCTCAGCAGCAGCCGTATCTCCCGCGCGACGCTCAACCATTTCCGCCGCGCGACCAACAGGTACAAAATCGCCAGCAGCAGCAACCGCAGCCGCATCATCCGAACCAAGGCACACACGAAGGCGGACAGGATGTAGGTGGCTTGCCGGCATTTATTACCGGCGGCGGTCAGCCACAACAAAACTCCGGGCAAAACGGCCACGACCAAGGTGATCGCAACCAGGGTGACGAAACCAAGGCGACCGAAACCAAGGCGACCGAAACCAGGACCGCTTTGGGCATCGCCGTCGGCGCCGTCACCGTGGTGGCGGTGGTTACCGCCCGGATCGGCCCGACTACAGCGGCGGTCATCAGCAAAACGCGGCGCCGCAATCGCCACAAGACGAAGGCGGTGGTGACGAGCCACGGCAGCCGGAGTAGTCCGGCGATCGCCGTTCGTTCCCGCGACAAGCGGGAATTTCGACCGTCTCTAAATTGATCCGCTCGCTTTACGCGCCTGGTGACGGCGCCAGTGCCGGCTCCAACGCAGGCACCAGTCGTCGCTTCTCGCGGCGCGCCGGAATCGCTCGATAGACCTGCTTGGTCGCCTCCACCAGATGCACTCCCGCAAACGGCGCGGACAGTGTTGCACCGGTTCGCTCCCACGCGACCGCTGACCGCAGAAACCAGCCACGTTCAACCGGAGGCACGTAAAGAGCTTCGCTCCAGCCCGTTGGAGTAAACCAGGTCTCACGCAAAAGCTGATTGATCTGGCTGCGCGAATAAGGCCGACCGTGCCCGAAGGGCGTCGTATCCATTCGCGCCCAAAGACCTCGCCGGTTTGGCACAACAGCAAGCAGGCGGCCTCCGGAAGCGAGCACCCGCCACACTTCGCGCAGCAGCGCGCCCGGGTCATTTGTCATTTCAAGCGCGTGCACAAGCATCACACGATCCGTTGCTGAATCGGCGAGCGGCAATTCGTTTTCATCGACAAGGGCGGATAAAGCAGGACGCGACGTCGGCCACTTCACGACGCCCTGCCCCGCCGGCATGAGCGCGAAACATCGCTCGGCCTCCTCGCGAAAGAGGCCCAGATAAGGCGTGGCGTAACCGATGCCGAGCACGCGCTGGCCTGCAGTGTTGCCCCACAACGAGCGAATGCCGCGACCAATGAAGCGGCGGGCAACGACCCCCAGCCGTTGGCCGTAGAAATTTCGAAGATCCACTACGTCGATTGACATGCCACAAAACTATCATGAAACGCCGTAGCAAAACGCTAACACCGCGGAACGCACAGAGGTGCATGTTCATTCACCGCCGTGGTACGGTTAATTTCTGCTCAGGACGTCAACAGGAACACCCCAATGCCAGCGGAAACCCGTCTATTTCTTTGCCGATCCGACAATTTTGGGGTGCTGCTGCACGACCCCGCCAGCGGTGCCACCGCCAGTATCGACGCACCAGACGCAGCGCCGATCGAGGCTGCATTAAAGGCCACAGGCTGGAAATTGACCGACATCCTGGTCACGCATCACCATGCGGACCACACTGACGGCATCAGGTCACTGAAGGAAAAATACAAGTGCCGTGTCGTGGCGCCCGCGGCTGAAGCTTCCAAAATTCCGGCAGTGGATGAAACCGTTCGCCAAGGCGACAAAGTCAAAGTCGGGACCTTGTCGGCCAATGTGATTGAAACGCCGGGACACACGCTTGGCCACATCGCCTACTGGTTTCACGGAGACAAGCTTGCGTTCGTTGGCGACACTTTGTTTTCCATCGGCTGCGGTCGCGTCATCGAAGGAACGCCGGACCAAATGTGGCACTCGCTCGTAAAGCTGCGCGATCTGCCGGACGATACCGAGATCTATTGCGGGCACGAATACACCGAGGCCAACATCAAATTTGCGCGTACGATCGAGCCGAACAACAAGGCGCTTGCCGCGCGTGAAGCCCAAGCGAAGCAGGAAATTGCACAAAAGGAACCGACCATTCCGGTGACGATCGGCGAGGAAAAGAAAGCGAACCCATTCCTGCGTGCCGACCTGCCCGACGTGGCAGCAGGGATAAACATGACTGGTCGACCGCCGGCTGAGGTCTTCGCGGAAATTCGGGCTCGTAAAAACAAATTTTGACGGCTCAGATGCCCTCACCTACCGCTTCCGAGATAATAAGCTCGCTGGGACTCAAGCCGCATCCGGAGGGCGGGCATTATCGCGAAACATTCCGCGATCCGCGGCAGGTTGAAGGCCGTCCGGCTTCCACCGCGATTCTTTTTCTGCTGGCGAGCGGCGAGCGCTCGCATTGGCATCGGATCGACTCGGTCGAAGTCTGGCACTATTACGCCGGCGCGCCACTGAAGCTCGAAGTGGTCGACGGATCCAAGGAAGAGATCTTCCGCCTGGGCGCCGACATCCATGCAGGCGAGGTGCCGCAAGTGACAGTGCCGGCACGCGCCTGGCAAGCCGCAGAGAGCGTTGGCCCTTGGACACTAACCGGTTGCACTGTCGCGCCGGGTTTTTCTTTTGACGGATTTGAACTGGCGCCTGTGAGCTGGTCGCCGCGAAGCCAAAAGCGATAAAACTCTACCCGCGCTACTTGCGACCATTGCTGCGCATGCACGCGAGATAGCCTTCGAGAGCACGGCTTTTGTGGATCTTGATGCCATCTCGCCTGAAGTATTTCGGAAATGCGACGCGACCGCCATCAAGCGTCTGGGTTGTTTCCTGACCTTCCGTCGGGCGCAACTTCAAGCCTTCGCGCTTGACCCCGCTCTGCGGGGGAATGATTTGCCCACCGTTCTGTACGGCACAGCCGCAGGCGACTTTGTCGTAAATATCTTTGCAGCGGGCATCGACGTCCTGTGCTGAAACGCGTATCGCCGCTGCCGGCGCGAACAAGCAGACGGCGACGATCGCTATAAGAAACTTCTTCATGGATTCGACGGGGCTAGACGAAGTATTGCCCACCGTTCGCACTCAGCGTTGCGCCGGTGATCAGGCCCGCGTCGTCAGACGCGAGGAACACCACGCAGCGCGCGATCTCCTCGGGCTCGCCCAGACGGCCAATCGGAATCTGCGGAAGGATCGACTTTTCCAGAACGTCCTTCGGTACGGCTTGCACCATTTCGGTGTTGATGTAGCCCGGGCAGATCGCGTTCACCGTAATGCCGGAGCGTGCCCCCTCCTGTGCCAAAGCCTTGGTGAAGCCCAGCTCGCCAGCTTTTGCCGCCGAGTAATTCACCTGTCCCATCTGACCCTTCTGGCCGTTGATCGAAGAGATATTGATGATGCGACCGAACTTGCGGTCGCGCATCCCCTCGATGAGCGGGCGGCACATGTTGAACAGCGAACCGAGATTCGTATTGATGACGGCCGTCCATTGTTCAGGCTTCAAGCGGTGAAACATTGCATCACGGGTAATGCCGGCATTGTTGACCAATATTTCGATCGGCCCGACTTCGCCTTCCACTTTTTTAATGCCTTCGGCACAAGCGTCGTAAGATGACACGTCCCACTTGAAAACGGGAACGCCAGTCTCGGCTTTGAACTTCTGTGCAGCCTCATCATTGCCGCCGTAATTGGCGGCGACCTTGCAACCGGATGCCTTTAAAGCCTTGGTGATTGCAGCCCCAATTCCACGGGTTCCCCCCGTTACCAATGCAACGCGCGCCATGGGTTCGCTCCCTCAAATAATCTTCTTGAAACATATGTTCTTAAAACATCATGGCCGGGACAAGCCCGGCCATGACCTAAATCAACGCCGAACCGGCTACCGCTCGACGCACATGGCAATGCCCATACCACCACCGATGCAGAGGGTGGCGAGCCCTTTCTTGGCATTGCGCTTCTGCATTTCATAAAGCAGCGTCACCAATACGCGCGCACCCGACGCACCAATCGGATGCCCGATTGCGATCGCTCCGCCGTTGACATTGACCTTGCTGGTATCCCACCCGAGGTCTTTGTTGACCGCACAGGCTTGCGCGGCGAAAGCCTCGTTCGCCTCGACCAAATCGAGATCCTCTTTTTTCCAGCCGGCTTTCTTGAGTGCGGCGCGCGAAGCGGGGATTGGCCCCGTGCCCATGATCGACGGGTCGACACCGGCCTGTGCCCAGGACACGATGCGCGCAAGCGGGGTTTTGCCCAACTTGGCGGCCTCACTCGCCTTCATCAGCACTAGCGCAGCAGCACCGTCGTTGATTCCGGACGCGTTCGCCGCAGTCACAGATCCTTCCTTGTCAAATGCGGGACGCAGCTTGGCGATCGATTCGATGGTAACTCCGGGTTTCGGATATTCGTCCGTGTCGACCACGATGTCGCCCTTGCGCGATTTGATCGTTACAGGAGTTATCTCATCTTTGAACTTGCCTGCCTTCTGCGCCGCTTCAGCCTTGTTCTGCGAAGCGACTGCAAATTCATCCTGCTGCTGACGGGTAATTTGCCACTGCTTGGCAACGTTCTCAGCCGTGGCGCCCATGTGGTAGCCGTTGAAGGCGTCCCACAACCCGTCCTTGATCATGGTGTCGATCATTTCGAACGCGCCCATCTTTACGCCGGCGCGCAGGTGCTGGCAGTGCGGTGCCATGCTCATCGACTCCTGGCCTCCCGCAATAACGATGTCGCTGTCACCATTGAGGATCGCCTGATAGCCGAGCGCGACCGCGCGCAGGCCCGAGCCGCATAGCTGGTTCACGCCCCACGCGGGTGTCTCAACCGGGATGGCGGCGGCGATCGAAGCCTGCCGCGCCGGGTTTTGACCCTGACCCGCGGTCAGGATCTGTCCCATGATCACTTCGCTAATGCGCGCTCCTTCGATACCCGCGCGTTCCATTGCCGCCTTGATCGCCGTTTTGCCGAGCTCATGGGCCGGCAGGTTCGCGAATGCCCCATTGAATGCGCCCACCGGGGTGCGGGTAGCGCTCACGATGACGATGTCGTCTTTCATCCGATGCTCCTGTTGCGTCGAGTTCTGGGGCGGGCAGAGGTTTTTGGCACTGCCGCATCCTCGGCAGGCCACGTTAGTCTGTCAACATGACTTGCCAGTCGAATATCCCCGACAATTGGCGCTTTTTCGGCTTTTTCGCAAGGGATGCCTCACCACATAAGGTGCTGCCGCGGTGCCACAAAACGGTGGCCCATATGAGCGGAAATTGGCTATGCTCAAAGCCTGGGCAGGGAAACGTGTGATCCACATGGCAGAGGAAAAAAAAGAGCCGGTTACAATCAAAAAGTATGCGAACCGGCGGCTCTATAATACCGGGACCAGCACTTATGTGACGCTCGAAGACCTCGCCGCGATGGTCAAGATTGGCGAGGATTTCGTCGTCTACGATGCAAAAACCGGAGAAGACATCACGCGCTCGGTGCTCGCGCAGATCATCTTCGAACAGGAGAACAAGGAAGGACAAAGCCTCCTGCCGATTACCTTCCTGCGTCAGCTGATCCGCTTTTACGGCGACAGCATGCAGATGCTGGTACCCCGTTTTTTGGAAGCTTCGATTGAATCTCTGTCGAAGGAACAGGGCAAATTCCGCGAACAGATGGCGCAAGCTTTCGGCGTGGGTGCATTTGGACCGCTTGAGGACCAGGTCCGGCGAAACATGGAGATGTTTGAAAAGACTTTCGCCATGTTCGCCCCGTTCGCGCGCGGTCAGGCGAAACCGTCGGAAAAACCGCAAGGTCCAAGCAGCGAAATGGACGAACTCAAGCGCCAGCTCGACGAAATGCAAAAGCGAATGGATAAGCTCGGCGAGAAGTGATTAGTCGCTCGTCCCTTTGCGAACGCCGGCATATTTCCGGAAATCGCCGTTTACCAATCTAAAAAAGGCGAGGCTTTCGCGTGACCAGGCGGTTAACGCCGGGTGGCACGCGCCTTGCGCATACCGTGTAAAAGGAACCGGTTTTGTCCGGAATTGAAACGGTATCGCGATGCGGCCTGAAGAAAGCGATGCACCAGTGTGCCAATCCGATGCGACGAGTCTCGGTGAACCCGCCGGGACACGTGCGGTGGTTGTGCTTGCTCGCGCCCGTCAGACGTTCGAGCCAGGAACAAGCCATTACCATGTTCCGTTTCTGGCGCAGCTTGTTGCGACCAAGGACGGGCATCCCCAAACGCGCGAGCGCCGCCGCGCCGAGCCAAATGTGGCGTTGGCCGCCTATCGGGCCACCGCAGCGCTCGACGCACTTTAGTAGCCGAGTGCGCAGCCGTCTTTGCGCGGCTCCGAGCCCCCAATCAGTACGCCGCGGTCCCAATCGATCTTGATGGTTTGTGCGCCACCCCAGGGCAAGCTTGCCCTCACCACGTCGTGCCCCCTGGCCTTGAGTCCATCGATCGTCGTTGTCGGCGTGCCGTGCTCGACGTCGGTCTTTTCACCCTCAAAGAAAAACCGTGGAGCGTCGATCGCCTGCTGCACGTCCATGCCGTAGTCGACCATGTTGAGAATGATCTGAACGTGACCCATCGGCTGGTAGTGCGCGCCCATGACGCCGAAGCTCATGTCGCAGCGGCCATTGCGCATCGCGAGTGCCGGAATGATCGTATGCATCGGGCGCTTGCCGGGGCCGAAGACGTTCGGGTGCCCCTGCTCCAGCGTGAAGCAAGCACCTCGATTGGTCAGCATGATGCCCGTTTTCTCCGTGCATATTCCGATGCCGAAGCTTGAATACAGAGAATTGATGAAGGAAACGGCCGTCCGGTCACGGTCGACGATCGTAAGATAGACCGTGTCATTTCCGGGCGCTGGCGCGCTTGGTAGTTTCGCGCGCTTCTTCATGTCGATAAGCGACGCAAGCCTGCTGGCGAACTTTTTATCGAGCAAATCCTCGACCGAAGTGTGCATGTGCGCATCGTCAGCGATGTGGGTATCGCGCATGGCATAGCCCAGGCGCGCGGCCTCAAGCACCAGATGAAATCGGTCCGCCCCGAGCGGATCCAGCACACCAACTTCGAAGTTCTCCAGGATGTTGAGCATCACCAGCGCGGTGAGCCCTTGTGCATTCGGAGGCATCTCCACAAGGTCGAGCCCGCGATAGTTGGTCGAAATCGGCGCAACCGCGTCGCCACGGTGACCCGCGAAATCTTCCCGAGTGAGGAATGAGCCACTCGCTGCAAGCGTTTTCGCCATGTCGTCCGCGATTTCGCCCTCGTAGAAAGCACGCGCGCCCTTAGCCGCGATGGCCTTCAACGTTGACGCAAGCGCCGGAAAGCGAATGACGTCGCCTTCCCTGGGAGCTGCACCGTTGAAAAGATAGTGCGTAGAGGCTCCGGCGTCCGCCCTGAGTTTGGCGACGTGTCTGTGCCAGTCCCAGGCCACGCGGGCACTGACGGGGAATCCTTCCTCGGCATATTTGATCGCGGGCGCCAGCGCGCGGTCGAGACCAAAGCGGCCATGCGCCTTCAGGATTTCTTCCCAGGCTTCGATCGCACCGGGCACGGTGACCGCATGGATGGAGTTGCCGATCTCAAACAGACCCTGCGCGCGTAGCAACTGATCGGACGCCTTCATCCCTGCACGGCCTGAGCCGTTATAACCCCAGACCGGCTTGCCCGGCCGGGACACAAGCGAGAAGCAATCGCCTCCGATGCCCGTCATGTGTGGCTCGACAACGCACAGGACGGCAACCGCGGTCACGGCCGCATCGGCCGCCGTACCCCCCGCACGCAAAGTCTCGATTGCAGCAAGCGTTGCCAGCGGATGGGACGTCGCCGCCATAGCTTCACAGGCGATCACGGGCGAGCGGCCGGGGAGCTGAAAATCGCGGCTCATGGCAAACTCAGGCGATGGTTCGACTTATCAGGGTGAAACGCGCTCGACACCTTCAACCGTAAGGTCTCGCTGAGCCGAACGCAAAGTAACCGCGAAGCCGCCAAGCACGTCGATGAACCCCACGACGAGGAGAAGGAAAAATGTCGCGGTAGCGGCCTGCTTGACCAGAATAAACTCGATCAACATGCCGAGAAAAAGAATCAACGACAACGCATGGTCGATGATTGTGCGTCTGCTGATGCGGGACGATTTCATAACCTCACCGCAGAGCAACAGGATTGCGACCGCAACGAGCACGTCACCCGTCGTCATAGTCCAATCAGTGCCCGACATCATGTGAACCGTTGAGACCACACTGGTCCAGGCCACACTCGGCATGAGAAATGCGATGATGTTGTAGATCGCGAATGGAATCAGCAGCAACGGGAAGCCGAGCATGAACATGGCGCAGCTTACCTTGACCCCGTCGCGTTAACCCTCGGTCTTCGCCTTCAAAACCTGGCGGCCTTTATACATGCCGGTTTTCAGGTCGATGTGATGTGGACGACGCAGCTCACCTGAATCCTTGTCCTCAACATAGGCCGGGCGCTTGAGCGCGTCCGCCGAACGGCGCATGCCGCGCCGCGACGGTGAGGTTTTTCTTTTCGGCACAGCCATCGGAGGAAACTCCTGAAAATTCACGATATGTCGGTTTGAAGCCGGGCTTATAGAGGAAGGCTTGCGGTAACGCTAGTGGCTTCGACGTAGACACGCGGCCGCAGCCGGGGATTTTGCAGCCCGCGCCACATAGAGGCCGGCCAACCGCTGGAGGCCCGGCCCCGGACGGCGCGCATTGCGGACCACCGGATTTGGCAGGGTTGCTGCCAGCAAGGCCCCCTCATAGCGGGAAAGATCCTGAGCCGATTTGCCAAAGGCGCGGCGGGCCCCCGCCTCGGCGCCAAATTCACCGGTGGGGCCCCACTCCGCGATATTCAGGTAAATTTCCAGAACACGCTGCTTCGACAGTATGAGGTCGATCCAAACCGCCAGCGGAAATTCCAGCGCCTTACGCACGTAGCTGCGCCCCTGCCAGAGGAACAAATTCTTTGCCACCTGTTGGGTGATGGTCGAACCGCCCCGCATCTCATCCATGTCGTCGGCCTCGGCGAAAGCCTCCCGAAGTTCCGCGAGATCGATGCCGTGATGGCTGCAGAAGCGACCATCCTCGGCGACGATCACAGCATAAGACAAGGAAGGCGAGATGCGCGTAATCGGGACATAGTGATGCTCGACCCGCGCCCCACTCAAGCGCCGCCAGAGCATGCTGGTCGAGACCGGATTGACCACCGTATAGAGCGGTGTGATCAGGTACGGCAGCAACAGAACCGCGAGCAAGACCAGGCCAACGATGCGCAGCACCCGCCACAGCGTAGAGCGTCGTTTGAGGTTCGGTTGTTTCACCGTCGGAGATTAACCTATCCAATCCGCCGTGATACGCCCCACTTTGCGAGATCATTCGTAGCGGCTAACAATGTAGCAATGAACAAGGGTATTACCGACTTCCCCGCGCGGCTTGCCTCGATTGCGGCAGAGACCGAGATGTTGCTCAAGCAAGTGCTCGGAGATGCACCGCTCGAAGGAGAGATTTTTCGGCCGCCACGCCTTATCGCCGCCATGCGCCATGCAGCGCTCGATGGCGGCAAACGCCTGCGACCGTTTTTGCTGGTCGAGACCGCCGCCGTGTTCGGGGCTGCGCGCTCAGGTGCACTAACCGCCGGTGCTGCGCTCGAACTCGTACATTGCTATTCGCTGGTGCACGATGATTTGCCGGCAATGGATGATGACGATCTGCGGCGTGGGCGACCAACGGTGCACAAGGCTTTCGACGAGGCCACCGCAATCCTCGTTGGCGACTCGCTTCTTACGCTGGCGTTCGACGTCATGGCACGACCCGAGGTTCATGCCGATGCTTCGGTACGGATCGCGCTCGTCGCAGAGCTCGCGCGCGCGTCCGGACTCGGCGGTATGGCTGGAGGGCAAATGCTCGACCTCGCCGCCGAAGGTCGCTTCGAGCCGAAGCGCACCTTGAGTGAAAAAGAGATCGCCACGCTGCAGGCGATGAAGACGGGCGCGTTGATCCGCTTCGCGTGTCGGGCCGGCGCCGTTCTTGGAAAAGCCGACACGGACGCACTCACCGATATCGATCGCTATGGCGTCGCGATCGGCCAGGCTTTCCAAATAGCCGACGATCTGCTTGACGTTGAGGGCGATACCAAAACACTCGGCAAAGCTGCCGGCAAAGATGCCGCGGCGGGCAAGGCAACACTTGTGGCAGCCCTCGGTCCGCAAGGGGCGCGCGCGCGCCTTAAGGAACTGGTGACCGACGCCGATAGCGCGCTGGCCCGGTTCGGTGCAAAGGCCGATACTTTGCGCGCTGCTGCGCGGTTCGTCGCAGAGCGGAGAACCTGAGAGCGAACAAGGATGCCCAGCGCCAAACGTCTGCCATCATCGCTGCCGCTGCGAATGGTCAAACTCCACGCCAAGCTTGCACTTGCGATCCTGGTCGGCATCGCGGTCATGATAGCAGTCAAACCGCTTACGCTTGGGTGGGGAACACGTGCGCTTGCCGGATGGGATGCGGGCGTTATCGTCTACCTTAGTCTGACGTTGTCTCTGATGTGGCGCGCGAACGTCACACACATTCGTCGCCGCGCGTCGGAACAAGATGAGGGCGCCGGCGCCATCCTGACCCTGTCAATCATCGCGACGTTTGCCAGCCTTGTCGCCGTGGTGTTCGCGCTCGGCGGCGCCAAACAGCTACCGCAAGGCAGCACTGCGTTGAGCGTAGCACTTGCGTTCGTAACCATTCTGCTGTCGTGGACATTCGTCCATACGATATTTTCATTCCACTACGCGCACGAGTACTACGGTGAGGGCGGTGACGGAAAGATTGGCGGGCTGCGTTTTCCCGACGATCGCGAGCCCGACTATCGGGACTTTCTCTATTTCTCTTTGGTCATCGGAATGACCTCACAAGTTTCGGACGTGGCGGTCACCAGCAAGGTCATCAGGCGCATGGCTGCGGTTCATGGCGTCCTGTCGTTCTTCTTCAACCTCGTCGTACTGGCACTGACAGTGAACATGGTGGCGAACCTCATATGACCGGAATCATGGGTACCCTGCTGTTCATGCTGGCGGTCCTGGCCGCAGCGGCAGTTATTGCCCAGCGCCTGAAAACCGCACCGTCCATTGTGCTGGTGGTGGCCGGCGTCGGCATGGCACTCATTCCAGGTTTACCGCGCATTCAGCTCGCGCCGGAAGTCGTGCTGCTCGTGATCCTTCCGCCGCTCATCTATTCGGCCGGCGTCTCAATGAGCTGGCGAGAATTCCGTTTCAACTTGCGGCCGATCACTCTGCTTGCCTTCGGCTGCGTCGTATTCACCACCTGTGCCGTGGCGATCGCCGCGCACTATCTGCTGAACTTCAGCTGGGCGACGGGTTTTGTGCTTGGTGCCATTGTCGCGCCACCCGACGTGGTTGCTCCGCTGGCGATCGTGCGGCGGCTCCCGCTGCCGCGGCGGTTGCGGGTGGTGCTGGAAGGTGAAGGGTTGGCCAACGATGCGACGGCCTTGATCCTTTACCGATTTGCAGTCGCCGCTGCCGCCACCGGCACTTTCTCGCTGCCGGAGGCAGCAGGAACTTTCACCCTGATTGTCGTCGGCGAAATTATCTACGGCATCGCAGTCGGCTGGTTGAGCCTTCGTCTGCGGCAGTGGGCACATGAGCCAAGGGTTGAAATCACGCTATCGCTGATGACGCCCTACCTCGCGTTCTGGGTACCGGAACATCTCGGCGGATCTGGCGTGTTGGCCACGGTCGCCTGCGGCCTTTACGTCAGCTGGAACGGCCCGCGCCTGATCTCTTCAGCCACACGGCTGCAAGGGATCTTTTTCTGGAATTTTCTGGTCTATCTCGTGGAAGGCCTTGTGTTCCTGCTGACCGGATCACAGGCGCGTGCATTGCTCGACCGTGTGCAGGGCTTCTCAATTCGCGATTTGGTCGTTGCGACCGTCGGAATTACGCTTTTGGTGATTGCGGCGCGGTTCATCTGGATTTTTCCGGCAACCTATATTCCGCGCTGGGCCAGCGCGGCACTCGCCAAACGCGATCCCTCCCCTCCATGGCAGGGGCCTTTTACGATCGGCTTCGTTGGCGTGCGCGGCGTCGTTTCACTTGCCGCCGCGCTCGCAATTCCCTTCACGCTCAACAACGGCGAGCCCTTTCCGCACCGCGACCTTATTCTGTTCATAACCTTCGGCGTCATCATTATCACCCTTGTTGGCCAAGGCCTGATGCTTCCGTTCGTCGTACGCTGGATTGGATTGACGCGGCTCGGCAAGGAAGAACAGGCCGGCGCCATCCAATCCGAATTGAACGCGCGACTGTCTGCTCTTGATGAAGTCGAAAAACGATTCGAAAAGCTCATCGAAGAGCGCGAATTGCATGACGATGTCATCGATCTTTTGCGCACACGCAACCAGAGCCGGCGGCAGATCTTGCCCAACGACTTGGAAGACGCATTGGATCACACGCGCCAGAGCGCTGCGGTCAAGAAAGAGCTGATCGATGTCGAACGCGATTTCATCTACCAGCTCCTGCGCGAAGGCAAGATTACCGACGAAGCACGCCGTCGCATAGAATATGAGCTGGATCTGGAAGAAGCGAGCGTCGCGAACCGTGGCAAGGATGGCGGCGGCTGGATATAGCCGTTTGCTCCGCGAAACTTCAGGACTCTGGCCGCGTCAGAAAGGACGTTCGCCTTTCACCGTCACCCGATTGCCCGACCGCGTGTGGGGCCAGTAATCCCACATCGCCCGGTGCTGCGAACAGCGATTGTCCCAGAGTGCAATAGCATTTTCGGTCCAGCGAAACCGGCATTGGAAAAGCGGATTTTCGGCGTGCTGATAGAGATAGGCCAGAATGGCATCGCTTTCGTCGCGCGGGATGCCGACGATATGGTTTGTGAACCCACGATTGACGTACAGCGCTTTCTTTCCCGTTACTGCATGCGTTCGTACAACGGGATGTTCGGCCCGCGGATAGGACGGCTTGTCGGCAACGCCCGTGTTCGCATAGAGGCCTCGATAAACCGGCTCGCCGTCATGCACGGCCGTAAGTCCGTGCAGATAGGTTTTCATTC
The DNA here is from genome assembly GCA_963831515.1 of uncultured Alphaproteobacteria bacterium. Taxonomy (GTDB): domain Bacteria; phylum Pseudomonadota; class Alphaproteobacteria; order Rhizobiales; family Xanthobacteraceae; genus Pseudolabrys. The sequence continues at coordinate 390,007 of CAWHQL010000026.1, forward strand.
GGTCGGACAGCGCGTCGTAAGCCGCGTACATGCTGGCGAACAATGTGTCGCCGCCATGCGGCGGACATTGCTTGATGTAAAGAATGCTCCCCATCGGCGGTTCGAGATCGCACGACACATCGGTGTGCCAACCTTCACCGTTAGCCCGCGGGCTGTTCTTGTCGGCATAGATTTTCATCAGCGCCGGTTCGCCTGGCTCATGCGGCGCGGCGGGATGCACGTGCAATTCTCCGAAGAGGCGGCCGAATGCAAGATGCTGTTGCGGCGTGATGTGTTGATCGCGGAAGAATATGACGATGTTCTCAGCCAACGCTCGATGGATCTCATCCACCGTCCGGTTGGACAAAGGTTTTGCGAGGTCGACGCCTTCGATTTCCGCGCCGATGATCGGCGTCAGTTTCTCCACACCGATCGTCTCGTAAGGTGCGGATTCGTCCGCAGCGTGCCGATAGCGAGGGCCGTCCTTACCGCTAAGTGAACTCATGGGGCACCTTTACGCGATATCTTTATCCGGATGGTAGCGCGGCTACCGTCGCGTGCAACCGGTCCCTCTACTCCGCCGCCCGCGCGGTCTGTCCCCAGCGGCGCTCAATATAGTCGATGACCATCTGCTTGAAATCGGCGCTCAGCGTTGCCCCGCGCAGGGTGGCCGCCTTCTTGCCGTCGATGAACACCGGTGCGGTCGGCTGCTCGCCGGTCCCCGGCAGCGAAATCCCGATGTCGGCATGCTTGGATTCCCCAGGCCCGTTCACGATGCAGCCCATCACCGCAACATTGAGCGTCTCAACCCCGGGATAGCGCGTCTTCCAGTGAGGCATCGAGTCGCGGATGAAGCCCTGGATGTCGGCGGCCAGTTCCTGAAACGTCGTCGAGGTGGTGCGCCCGCAGCCGGGACAGGCCGCAACCAGCGGCACAAAGGTGCGCAGGCCCATGGTCTGCAACAGCTCCTGCGCCACCTGCACCTCGCGGGTGCGGTCGCCATTGGGTTCCGGCGTTAACGAGATGCGCACGGTGTCGCCGATCCCCTGCTGCAGCAAGATCCCCATGGCGGCCGAGGAGGCAACGATCCCCTTCGAGCCCATGCCGGCTTCGGTCAGCCCGAGATGCAGCGCATAGTCGCAGCGGCGCGCCAGTTCGCCATAGACCGCGATCAGGTCCTGCACCGCCGAAACCTTGGCCGAGAGGATGATGCGGTTCTTCGCCAGCCCGATCGCCTCGGCGCGCGCCGCCGACAGCAGCGCCGACTGCACCATTGCCTCGTGCATCACCGCGCGCGCGTCCTTCTGGACCTTCGCCTTGGCGTTCTCGTTCATCAGCTGCGTCAGAAGCTCCTGATCGAGCGAGCCCCAGTTGGCGCCGATGCGTACCGGCTTGCTGTGCTTGAGCGCCATCTCGATGATGGCGGAGAACTGCTTGTCCTTCTTGTCCTTGAAGCCGACATTGCCGGGATTGATGCGGTACTTGTCGAGCGCCTGCGCGCAGCCTGCATGGTCGGCAAGAAGCTTGTGGCCGATGTAGTGAAAGTCACCCACCAGCGGCACGGCGATGCCCCATTTGAGCAGGCGCTCCTTGATTGGGGCTACCGCGGCTGCCGCCTCATCACGATCGACGGTAATGCGCACGAGCTCGGAGCCGGCCGCCGCCAGCGCCGCCACCTGGCGCGCGGTACCCTCGATATCGGCCGTATCCGTATTGGTCATCGACTGAACGACGATTGGCGCCCCGCCACCCACCGTGACGCCGCCGACCTCAACCCCGACAGTTTTGTGTCTTTGCACGTGCGTACTCATCCGGCCTTCAGAGCAATTCTGTGCCAGACAGATATAGCAGGACGGGCATGAGTGAAAGCCATCACATTGGCCCTAATTTCTAGGACCGGTTAACCAGCAGCAATCCCACCGCAACCAGCGCCACTGCAGCCGCAAACGCAGGCGTCAAAGGATCGCCCAGCACCAGGTGCCCGGCAGCAACGCCAAACAGCGGCGTGAGAAAGGTGAACGCCGAGAGCCGACTGGCCGAATATCGAGCGATCAGCGCGAACCAGATGACGAATGTCACACTGACCACCCAGATCGTCTGGTAAGCCAACGCACCCAGCGCCAACCCCGACGGCATGTGCGTGACGTGCTCCCCCACGAGAAGCGCCGCCACAGCCATAATCGGCGCCGATACGACGAGCTGATAGAGCATCACTTTCTCGGCCGACGTGCGGGTAAGCGGGCTCGCCTTTATCGTCAGTGTGGTCGCGGCCCAGAACAGCGCGGCACCGACCATCATGATGTCGCCGGTCAATTGTCTGGGATCGGTCGCCGGAGCGGGAATGCCGAAGGCAACCACCATGCCGCAGAATGACAAAGCAAGGCCTAGCCATTGCGCGACGCTGAAACGATCCGCTGGCAGAAGGATGCGCGCGCCAAGCACTACAAAGAACGGCGCAAGATATATGAACAACGTCGCACGCGAGGCGGTCGTGTAGAGGAGGCCCTGAAAGATCAGAATGAATTCGGCTGCGAAGAGAATGCCTGCCAACATGCCGAACCACAGCGTGCCGTCATGCTTGAACATCGGAATGCCACGCAATCGGCACCACACGGAAATCAACAGCGTCGCGAAAGCCGAACGCGCGGCGGCTTGCGTCAACGGTGGAATGTCGTGGATCGCAAGTTTGGTCGCAACTTGGTTGAAACCCCAGGACAGGCAAAGGACGACCACGATGCTGGCCGCAAGCGCATCGAGTGGACGCGTGGTCGATGTGTAGGCTGGATTGGACAACGCGCGGATCGCCTCACGCGGCCTTGCAGTGGGCACAAATGCCGGAGATTTCGATCACCGGTGTTTTCGGCACGAACCCCGCCGCACGTGACGCATTCTTGATCGTGTCGGCGACAGCGGCAGATGCCGCCTCGCCAACCGCTCCGCATTTCTCGCAGATCAGAAAAACGACAGGCTCATGGGCCTCATGACCATGCACGCATGCGATGAAGGCGTTTCGGCTCTCGATGCGATGGACAAGTTCCTGTTCACGCAGAAACTCGAGTGCGCGATAGACCGTAATCGGCGCCGGCCGCGCGCCGCGAACTTCCAGCCGATCGATCAACTCGTAGGCGCCGAGCGGTCGGTGGCTCGCCAAAAGCGCCTCCAGCACCTGGCGGCGCATGGGAGTCAAACGTTCCTTTCGGGCTGCACAGATCGCCTCGGCGTGCGCGATTGCATCGCTCGCGCAGCGTCTATGATCGTGGCCCGGTTCCGGAAAAACCGCGTGCGCGGATGATTTTCTGACCAAGGAACGTTCCACCTTCCGACTGAAGTCTAACGTCAAACCACTCGAAACCCTACGTCACGAAACATATATGTTGCGGTGCAACAAAAATAGGGGCAGTTTTCGCCCGCATTCGAGACCGGGGCGTCGCTCTCATGAGGACCGCAGATGATCAAAGGCAAGACAGCGTTAGTGACCGGTTCCACGTCGGGAATCGGCCTCGCAATTGCGCATTCACTGGCGCGCGAAGGCGCCAACATCATGCTCAACGGTTTTGGCGATAAAACCGAAATCGAAAAAATCCGCGCCGGTGTTGAGAAGGACTTTCGCGTCAAGGCGCTTTATTCGCCTGCCGACATGACCAAGCCGGCCGAGATCGCCGACATGATCCGCACGGCTGAAAAGGAATTCGGCACGCTCGATATTCTGGTCAACAATGCCGGAATCCAATTCGTCGCAAACATCGAGGACTTTCCGATCGAGAAATGGGACGCAGTCATTTCGACGAACCTGTCCTCTTCGTTTCATACGATCCGCGCCGCAATGCCGGGCATGAAAAAGAGGAAGTGGGGCCGCATCATCAATATCGCCTCGGCCCACGGCCTGGTGGCCAGCACGCAAAAAGTGGCTTACGTCGCCGCCAAGCATGGCCTTGTCGGTCTGACCAAGGTTGTCGCCATGGAGGCCGCCAACGATGGCGTAACTTGTAATGCGATTTGTCCCGGCTGGGTGCTGACGCCGCTCGTGCAGCAGCAGATCGACGCGCGCGCGAAGGCGTCGGGCACGAGCGTCAAAGAGGAAGCTACCAAGCTGTTGTCCGAGAAACAGCCGATGCACGAATTCACCAAGCCGGAAAATATCGGGGCACTCACCGTGTTCCTTTGCGGCGACGCCGCCGAGACGATAACCGGCTCGGCCTACTCGATCGACGGCGGCTGGGTAGCGCAGTGACTCGCCAGCGATGATCGAATTTCTCGCGCGCGCTTTCGGCGGCGGCAAATCCGGCTCTCCGAAAGCCGGCAAACGCATCAATCTCGCGCTGCAGGGCGGAGGCGCGTTGGGAGCCTTTACCTGGGGCGTAATTGATCACCTGCTCGAAGACGGTCGTCTGACGGTCGAAGGCATATCCGGTGCATCAGCAGGCGCGGTCAACGCGATCATGCTCGCGGACGGACTCGCGCGCGGCGGCCCGGAGGAGGCGCGCAAACGACTCACAGATTTCTGGCATGCGGCAAGCCTCGGCGGGAATCTTCCCGACGTGCAGCGCCGCGCTGTCGATCGGCTGTTCTCGTTCTGGCCAATCGAGGATACGCCGGTGGGCCTTTGGATGCAGGCACTGACGCGGTATCTATCCCCCTACGATTTCAATCCGCTCAATATCAATCCGCTGAAAGATCTGGTCGGACGCTTTGTCGATTTCGACTCGGTGAAGGCGTACGAGGATCTACAGCTCTTCGTGTCGGCAACGAATGTGCGGACCGGAGAACTGCACGTGTTCCGGCGAGAGGAAATGTCCGCGGACATGATCGTCGCTTCGGCTTGTCTGCCCCACCTGTTTCGTGCCGTCGAAATCGACGGCGAAGCCTATTGGGATGGAGGCTACGTCGGCAACCCGGCGCTCTATCCGCTGATTGGCGCAACGCAGACCGAGAACCTGTTGCTGGTCCAGATCAATCCGGTCAGGCGTAAACAGATTCCGAAAACGCAGGACGAGATCCTGGCGCGGATCAACGAGATCACGTTCAATTCGTCGCTGATGGCGGAATTGCGAGGACTTACTTTCGTCGGCAAGCTCATCGACGAAGGTAAGCTGCAGCGCGGAACCGGCCCTGGACAATACCGGCGCATCAACGTGCACCGGATCGAGCTTACTGGTGCAGCCCAAACTCTTGACGCCGCGAGTCGCCTTAGTACCGACTTTGACTTTTTCGAAATGCTCCACAACAACGGCCGGCGTGCCGCGCGCCGGTTTCTGGACGCGCACTTTGATGACATCGGTGTAAGATCGACCGTCGATTTCGAGGCAGCGCCCGAGGTGACAGGGGCGTGATATAGTCCCTCGTATGGCGGAGCTTACTGCCGAAATCGGTCAGACAGCGCTCAACATCATTGTCGCGGATATAACCTCGCTCGATGTCGATGCGATCGTGAACGCCGCCAATCGCTCGTTGCTTGGTGGCGGCGGGGTGGATGGCGCCATTCATCGCGCGGCCGGGCCGGAATTGCTCGCCGAATGCCGTGCGCTCGGTGGCTGCGACACAGGCTCGGCCAAGATGACACGCGGCTACAAGCTCAAGGCCAGACACGTCATTCACGCCGTCGGTCCAGTGTGGGACGGCGGCGACAAGAACGAAGAGACGTTGTTGGCCGGCTGTTACCGGACGGCGCTCGATCTCGCAGCCGTCAATAAGCTGACATCGGTTGCCTATCCGGCAATCTCGACCGGGATTTATCGTTTCCCGGCAGATCTTGCGGCGCGTATCGCGGTCGGCACTGTCGCCGCTGAAATAGCGGCGCGGCCTAGCGGTATTACGCGCGTGGTTTTCTGCTGCTTCGCCCCCGAAAGCGCCGAGCATCACAAGACCGCGTTCGCGGAATTGGGCCTGGCCTAGATCTTCGGATCCGCATCCAGCCGCACAATCCAGTTCTCCAGGCCGGGCTTCGCCGCCGGATAGATCTTCACAACCTCCGGGTCGTGGCCCGGCACAATGTGGTGCCGCGAACTCGCAAGTTTCTTCAGCGTTTTGTAGCCCTCGAGCGTATCACCGACGCTGTACGTGATCGGAAACACGCGACCTTCGTCGATATGCGAATAAAGATGGCAGCTGTCAGAAGCGATCACGACCATGCCACGTCTTGTCTTTACCCGCACGCACTGCAGACCCTTCGAGTGTCCGCCGATCTTGTGCACGGTTATACCGGGTGCCAGTTCTTCAACGCCGTCGTGGAATTCCACGCGGTAGGCAAACACTTTTCGCACCATCGCCAGCACGTCGCTCTCGCTGAAGGGAATGCGCAACATCTGATGGCACATGCAGCGTCCGGTGGCGTAGGCCATCTCGGTGTCCTGGATGTGATAGCGCGCATTGGGAAACAGGTCGTAGTTGCCGGCATGGTCCCAATGCATGTGGGTGGCGATCACGTGATCAACCTTGTCAGGCTGCACGCCGAGCACCTTCAACCCTTCGCCGACCGGATGAGTGATCTTGCGTGCACGCTCTTTTGCCGCGACTTCATCGAAACCGGTGTCGCAGACGAACGTGCCGTGCGGACCTTTGATCACCCACACGTAATAGGCAATCGACGTCATGTCGTCGTGCGGGTCGCCGAAGATATAGTTTTCGGAACGCTTGCGTCCGTGCGTCCCGTAACAGACTGCGTAGACCTCGTGGATATCGTCGCTCATGTTTTCTTGCCCACAATGACGCCGGCGCGTTGCTCGATCATTTTGACAATAGCGGTGAAATCACTGTCGCCGCCGAATTCCTTGTTCGTCGTCTCCCATTGATCCAGCACGGCACTCATCACCGAGTTTGGGACGTTCAGGCTTTTCGCTTGCTCAACGCAGAGTCGAACGTCCTTGAGCATCAATGCTGTCGCAAACCCATAGTTGAAGGTGCGCGGCAGAATCGCCTGCGGAAATTTTCCGTCCGAGGCCGTGGTTCGGCCAGAACCGGCGTTGATGACATCGATCATCACGGTGGGATCGAGACCAGCTTTCACGCCCATCGCCACCGCTTCCGAAGTCGCCGCCATGGCGGTCGCCGAAAGGAAATTGTTGGCGAGCTTCATGGTCTGCGCCATTCCCGGCTTCTCGCCGATGACAAATACTTTTCCGAAGACGGCCAGCACATCCTTCACCAGATCGATTTCGGCCTTCGGCCCCGAAACCATCACGGCAAGCGTGCCCTTGCTGGCGCCGCCAACACCACCGCTTACCGGACAATCGATCTGCACGATATTTTTCTTCGCGAGCACCGCTGCGATCTTTGCCGCAACGGTTGCGCCTGTGGTGGACAGATCGATGAACCGCTTGATTCGCTTGCCCTGAATGACGCCGCCCTCTCCGATCGCAACCTTTTCTGAGATTTGCAGCGACGGCAGGCTTGCCATGACCGTTTCGACCCGATCCGCGACGTCGGCCGGCGACGACGCGAGTTGCGCCCCCAACGCTACCAGCGGTGCAACAGCATCGTTGCGCGTGTCGTAAATGATGAGCTTGTGGCCGGCGGCGATAAGCCGGCGCGCCATCGGTTGCCCCATGTTGCCGAGGCCGATGAAGCCAATGTCCATGCGTTGAGTTCCTTCCTGGCGACGTTCGGCAGCGACTTTGCCCGAGGCCAAACGGGTCGTCATCCACGCAGCACACGCGCGGCAGCTTTGCCGAAATGACATATTGAACTTATTATAAGCTTGCTTATTATATGCCACGCAACCTGAGAGCAGACCATGCCTCCGCAACCAATCAAACGCGAATTCGCCTTTACAATCATGGATGTAGCTCGCCTGCTGAAAACCTATGCCGATCAGCGGGCGCGCCAGTTCGGCATCTCACGCGCCCAATGGGCGGTGCTGATGCGGATCGACCGCAACGAAGGGCTGAAGCAGACGGAACTCGCAGATCTGCTCGATCTGCAGCCGATCACCTTGACGCGCCTTCTCGATCGATTGTCCGACAACGGCCTGATCGAGCGCCGTGCTGATCCGAACGATCGGCGCGCCAACCGCTTGTATCTCAAGCCGGCGGCAAAGCCCCTGCTCGATCGATTGGCAAGCCTCGGTGCGGAAATGATGGAAGTCGTGCTTGACGGAGTTTCGATGGCCTCCATCGAGCGCATGCTGAAGGAACTCGGGACGGTCAAAGACAATCTGCGCACAGCCATCGCGCGCAACACAAATCAACAACAAGCAGTCGCTGGATAAGTCATGAGTGAAAAAGCCTTCAAGATCGTACCGGCCCCTGAGTCGAAAACGTCGCCGGAAGCAAAGACGGAACCGTCGAGCGCAACAGGTTTGTTTGCGCGGATCGGACGCAAGCGTTTGCGAACGATCCTTCTCGTCGGCCTGCCGGCGCTCGTCCTTGTCATTGGATTGGGCATCTATCTTTCCGGCGGGCGCTACATTTCCACCGACAATGCTTATGTCGGCGCGCAAAAGGTTCTGATCACTCCGGATATTTCCGGCAAGATCGTCAATGTTGCTATCCGAGAAGGTCAGCATGTCAATTCGGGTGACGAGCTGTTCACCCTTGACCGTGAGCCTTTCGCGCTCGCACTCGCGCAGGCCAAAGCCAAGCTCGACGCCGCGCGCAGCGATTTCGATAAGCTCAAGAGCAATCTCAAATCGTTGAATATCCTCGCCGAGCTCGCGGAGAAGAACGTCGATCTCAAGCAGCGCGACGTCGACCGCAAGACCAAGCTGGTGAGTTCGCAGGCCGGCTCACAGGCCGACCTCGACACAGCCCTGGCCGCGGTTGTCGCCGCAAAGCTGCAGGCTGAATTCGCCGTTCAACAGCGCGATACGACGTTGACTCAGTTGCTGGGCAATCCCGATCTGCCACTGGAAAAGTTTCCGGGATATGCCCAGGCCAAGGCGGCGCTGGACAGCGCGCAGCGCGACTTTGATCATACGATCGTCCGCGCGCCGATGCCCGGCACGGCGACGCAGGTGGATAACATCCAGCTCGGTCGTTTCGTCGCAGCGGGCACACCGGTGCTGAGCGTAGTCGACGACCAGGCGCCGTGGGTCGACGCAAATCCGAAGGAAACCGACATTACCTATCTACGTGTCGGACAAAGAGCGACGGTCGACGTCGACAGCTTCCCTGATCGTACCTTCACAGGCACTGTCGTGGCTGTGAGTCCGGGGACCGGCGCCCAGTTTTCAATCCTGCCGCCGCAGAACGCGACCGGCAATTGGGTGAAAGTGGTGCAGCGCGTGCCGGTGCGGATCGCGTTCGACAAGAGCGACGATACCAAGCTGCTGCGCTCGGGCATGAGCGTCAACGTTGAGATCGACACTGGCCGCAGCCGGCTGCCCTTCATGTCGGCGCGCGCACAGGAAGCAAAATGACCGCGCGCTTCGCTTCGATGGATCCGAAGCTGCGGCGCATGCTGATAACCGCCTGCACGATGACCGCAACGGTCATGCAGGCGCTCGATACGACAATCGCCAACGTCGCCCTGCCATACATGCAGGGCTCACTGTCCGCATCGCTCGACCAGATCAACTGGGTGCTGACATCTTATATCGTTGCCGCCGCGATTATGACGGCGCCGATGGGCTGGCTGTCGGAACGCTTCGGACGCAAGAAACTCTTTATCATCTGCGTCGGCGGCTTCACCGTCGCCTCATTTCTTTGCGCCTTGGCGCAGAACATAGAACAGATGGTGTTGTTCCGGCTGCTGCAAGGTATGGCCGGGGCGGCACTGGTGCCGCTGTCACAATCGGTGCTGCTGGACGCCTACTCCGCCGAGGAACGCGGGCAGGCGATGGCGATCTGGGGCGTCGGCGTGATGTTGGGACCGATCATGGGCCCCACGCTGGGGGCCTGGCTTACCGACAATTATTCGTGGCACTGGGTGTTTCTGATCAACCTGCCGATCGGGATCATCACCCTGCTAGGCATGTGGATGTTCATGGAAGAAACGAAAAAACATGAGCAACTGCGCTTTGATTGGTTCGGTTTTGTCGCACTCGCCGTCGGCATCGGCTCGCTGCAGCTCTTGCTCGATCGCGGCGAGCAGGTCGGCTGGTTCGATTCAAGGGAAATCTGGATCGAAGCGATCGTTTCGGTGGCAGGTTTCTACTATTTCTTCGCGCACTCGCTGACCACGGACGAGCCGTTCGTACGGTTCGAAATGTTCAAGGACCGGAATTTCATCAGTGGCTGCATCTTCATGATGGTCATCGGCGTAGTGCTGTTCGGCACCATGGCACTGGTGACACCATTCATGCAGAACCTGCTGGGCTATCCAATCCAGACGGCAGGCTTTCTGCTCGGATCGCGCGGCGTCGGCACACTCATCACCATGCTGGCCGCACCACGCCTGATGCAGATGGTGCATCCACGCTATCTGATCCTGTGCGGCCTGCTGCTCGCCGGCGGAACCCTTTACTACATGACCGGCTTTTCGCTCGACGTGACGCAGACGACGATCGTCGTCACCAGTATCGTGCAAGGCATCGGCTTGGGCCTGCTGTTCGTGCCGATCTCGACCGTTGCGTTCGCAACTTTACCCAGTCACCTGCGCACCGGCGCAACCGCCATCACTACGCTGACCCGCAATATCGGTTCCTCGATCGGCATATCAATGGTGATCGCCAATCTCACCAGCAAGACGACGGAGATGCACGCGCGACTGACGGAACAGGTCACGCCGTTCAACGGCGCGTTGCAAATGCCCGATGTGGTCGGGAATTTGAATGTGCAAACGGATACCGGCCGTGCGATGCTCGACGCGATCGTTACGCAGCAGGCGGCGATGCTCGCCTACCTCAATGACTTCAAGCTGCTGATGGTCCTGACGCTTGCCGTAATCCCGCTGATCCTGATCATCGGCCGCACGCGGCCGGCACCAGGGGCGAAAGTCGAACACGCGACGATCGACTGAGCGCTACTTCGAGAATTCCCGCCGGATCATGGCCGTGTGCGTGCCCAGCGCCGGGATCGGTCCATATCCGCGCTCCTGCCCTGCGCGCAGCGGCGCGGGCGCCGGCATACTTACCGGCCCACTCGGTGCGCCGACCGTAATCCTTCGCAGGTGCGCGTGCTTTGACAAAAGCTCCCAATCATTGACGCGCGCAAAGGCGATGTCGGCCGATTCCAGCTGCTTCATCAGCGCCGCGACGTCGTGCCGTGCGAAACAGGCTGCGACCTTGGCATCGGTTTCAGTTCGGTTCTCGACGCGTTTCGGATTTGTGGAGAATTTCGCGTCTGTTCCTAGTGCCGCATCGCCCAACACCTTTTCCGCAAGCACACGCCACTCTCGGTCATTCTGAATGGCAATCAGGATGTCGGCACCGTCGCGCGTCTTGAACACGCCGTAAGGCGCGATTGCCGCGTGCGCGAGCCCGATGCGGCGGAACGGTATCCCACCCTCTCCATGCAGAAGCGGCACCGTCATCCATTCCGCCATGGCGTCGAACATGGACACCGAAATTTCGGCACCCTCATTCGTTCGTGAGCGCGCGATCAGCGCTTCGAGAATAGCCTCGTATGCGTTCAGGCCAGCGGCGACGTCGACAATCGATACGCCGACCCGTGCGGGCCCTTCCGGTCCACCGGTCACCGAAGAGACGCCGGACTCGGCCTGAATCAAAAGATCGTAGGCTTTGCGCTGCGCGTAAGGTCCGCTTTCGCCGTAACCCGAGATCGAGCAACAGATGAGCCGCGGATAATCCTTGCGCAGGCGCGAAACCGCAAAGCCGAGCTTCGCAATCGCGCCGGGCTTGAGGTTCTGTACGAATACGTCGGCCTTCGCCAGCATCGCTTCGAGCAGTGTCCTGTCTTCAGCTTTGCCGAGGTCGAGCACGATCGATTGCTTGCCGCGATTGAGCCAGACAAAATTGGCGCTCTCACCGTGAACGACGTGATCGTAGTCGCGCGCGAAATCGCCTTCCGGCCGCTCGACCTTGATCACGCGCGCGCCGGCATCGGCGAGACGGCACGTGCATTGCGGCGCCGCGACAGCCTGCTCGACCGAAACGACAAGAAGGCCATCGAGCGGCGGCGTCATCTCAATACGACCGGGGCAGACCGAGCACGTGCTCGGCCAGATAGGAGAGAATCATGTTCGTTGAGATCGGTGCGACCTGATAGAGGCGCGTTTCGCGAAACTTCCGCTCGATGTCGTATTCTTCGGCAAATCCGAAACCGCCATGGGTCTGCACGCACATGTCAGCTGCAGCCCATGACGCATCGGCCGCCAGCAGCTTGGCCATGTTAGCTTCGGCGCCGATTTCCTCGCCGGCGTCATACTTGCGGGCAGCCTCGTGCACCATCAGTTCCGCCGCGCGCATTTGCGCGTAGGCGCGCGCGATAGGAAACTGAACGCCCTGGTTCTGGCCGATCGGCCGGTCGAACAATTCACGCTCTTTGGCATATTGAGTTGCCTTGGCGATGAACCATTTTGCGTCGCCGATGCATTCGGCGGCGATCAGGATGCGTTCGGCATTCATGCCGCCCAGAATGTAGCGAAAGCCCTTTCCTTCCTCGCCGATCAGATTTTCAGCCGGCACGCGCAGATCGTCGAAAAAGATCTGTGTGGTCGCGTGGTTCATCATCGTGCGGATCGGATTGATGACGATATTGGACCCTTGGGCGAGTCGCATGTCGACTAGAAAAACCGACAGGCCATCCGTGCGCTTCTTTGTCTGCTCCTTCGGCGTGGTTCTTGCGAGTAGCAGCATGAGATCCGAGTGTTCGGCTCGCGACGTCCAGATCTTCTGCCCGTTGATGACGTAGTGGTCGTTGCCTTCGCGCCGCGCCACGGTGCGCAGGGACAAAGTGTCAGTGCCCGAGGTTGGTTCGGTCACGCCGAATGCCTGCAGACGAAGTTCGCCGCTCGCAATCAGCGGCAGATATCGTTCTTTCTGTGCATCGCTGCCGTGACGCAGGATGGTGCCCATCGTGTACATCTGCGCATGACAGGCGGCACCATTGCCCCCAGAGGCATGTATCTCCTCCATGATCGCGGCCGCCGCGGCGAGATTGAGGCCGCTGCCCCCATATTCCTCGGGGATAAGGGCGGCGAGGTAGCCAGCTTTTGTCAGCGCGGCGACAAACTCAGTCGGATACGCCCGCTCCCGATCGAGTGCGCGCCAATATTCACCTGGAAACTTGGCGCAGAGTGCGCGCACGCCGTCGCGAATATCGGTGAATTCCTCGTGCCCGGCGCCACGCTTTTTCATGGTCCCACTCTATGCAGCCGGATGGGCCTGACAAGGGCGCCTAGATCGGGTCCCAATTGAACACGTCTTCCGAGCGTTCCAGCGGCGTGAACGATGGCGCCAAAGCCGGCTTCAACTCAGTCGCAAGCTGTTGAGGCGTCCAGCCTTCGGCGCGGTGGATCGTCTTGATGGGCCGCGGCTGATTGAACAGATAAATCTCATTGTTGCGGACCGAAAAAATTTGTCCGGTGATGTCGGCTGCGGCATCGGAACCCAGATAGACCGCAAGCGGTGCGATTTTCTCCGGCGTCATCCGTTGAAAGGCCTCGATCCGCTTCTTGTCCTGTTCCGATTGAGTTGGAATCGATTCGATCATGCGCGTAAACGCGAAGGGGGCAATGCAATTCGAGCGTACATTGAACCGCACCATGTCGAGTGCAATACCGCGCGACAGGCCCATGATGCCGAGCTTGGCGGCCATATAGTTCGCTTGACCGAAATTACCGACGAGCCCTGATGTCGACGTCATGTGAACGAACGAACCGGACCCTTGCTCGCGAAACAAGGGCGCGACCGCACGGCTCATATTGAACGAGCCGTTCAGATGCACGCCAATCACGTCCGACCAGTCAGACCAGCTCATCTTGTGAAAGATCACGTCGCGCAGAATCCCCGCATTGTTGACCAGGATATCCACGCGGCCGAAAGCATCGAGCGCCGATTTGACGATGGCTTCCGCGTTCTTCGGCTCGGTGATGGACAGTGTCGAGGCAATCGCCTCGCCGCCTGCCTTCTTGATGGCATCCACCGTCTCCTGAGCCGGACCGGCATCGTTGCCCTCACCTTGCAGGCTCGCACCGATATCGCAGACCACCACGCGCGCGCCTTCCGCGCCGAGCAACATGGCAATGCCACGTCCGATCCCTCGTCCCGCCCCGGTGACGATGGCGGTTTTGCCTTTGACGATGTCAGCCATGCGAAACTAGCCCCACACCTCATCGGCGAGTTCGACGATCATACGAAGCTTCGCCCATTGCTCTTCTTCGGCGAGGACATTGCCCTCCTCGGTGGAGGCAAAGCCGCATTGCGGCGAAAGGCACAGCTGATCGAGGGAGACAAATTTGGCAGCTTGTTCGATACGTCGCTTGAGCTCGTCCTTAGGCTCCAGCCGCCCGCTCTTAGTCGTAACCAACCCGAGCACCACCATTCGGTCCTTCGGCAACATTCGCAACGGTTCGAACCCGCCGGCGCGGTCGGTGTCGTATTCCATGAAGAAACCATGCACCTTGATCTTGTTGAACAGGATCTCCTGCACGGCTTCGTAGCCGCCCGCGCCCATGTAAGTCGATTTGTAGTTGCCGCGGCACATGTGCATGGTGATCGTCATATCGGAGGGAATATCCGACATCGCGGTGTTGACGAGATCGCCGTATAACTCGCCAAGCCGCTCCGGATCGTCGCCGCGATCTTTCATCGTCTGCCGGTATTTCGGATCGCACAGCATGGCGATGAATACCTCGTCGAGCTGAAGATAGCGGCAGCCCGCATCCGCGAAGGCGCGCACGGCCTTTTTGTAGGCCTGACCGAGGTCGTCGAAGAAACGGTCGAGTTTCGGATACGTCTTCTCATCGATCGGCGTTCGCATGGGTCGGCCGTAGGCCGCCGATGGCGCCGGGATCGTGATCTTCGGTGTACGCTTTGTATGAGCCGCGACGAACTTGAAAGGCTCGATCATCGGATGGCCGGAAAAGCCGACCTTTCCGGTTACCTTGAGGCCCTCATTGCGGGTGGTCACCGCGGCGAATGACACACCCGTATCCATGACGTGTTTTTCGATGCCGTCGAGACCCCAGAGAAAATCGAGATGCCACCAGGAGCGGCGGAATTCACCATCGGTGATCGACTGCAGGCCTACCTCTTCCTGTTTCCGGATGACGCGCTCGATCTCGCGGTCTTCTATCTCCTTCAGTTGAGCCGGCGTAATCTCGCCTTTGGCGCGCTGTTCGCGCGCTTTCTTTAGTGCCGGCGGTCGCAGCAGGCTGCCGACATGATCGGCGCGGAACGGCGGTTTGCTACGCTGTGACATTTTCCCTCCGCTAACCCCAGATTTCTTCGGCCAGTTCGACAATCATCGCAAGCTTTGCCCATTGCTCGTCCTCGGAGAGGATATTGCCTTCTTCCGTGGACGCGAAACCGCATTGCGGCGACAGGCATAGCTGCTCGAGCGGTACATATTTCGCTGCTTCGTCGAGGCGGCGCTTGAGTTCATCGCGCGATTCGAGCCGCCCCGATTTCGACGTGACAAGTCCAAGTACGATCGTCTTTCCCTTGGGCACGAAACGCAACGGCTCAAACCCTCCTGCACGATCGCTGTCGTATTCCAGGAAGTAGCCGTGCACGTTGATGGTGTTGAACAGAATTTCCGCGACCGGCTCGTAGCCACCCGAGGCGACAAAGGTTGACTGGAAATTTCCGCGACACAGATGCATGGCGATGGTCATGTCGGATGGAATATCTGACATGGCGGCGTTGATCATGTCTGCATAGATCGATGGCAGCTTTTCCGGATCCTCGCCGCGGCCTGCCACCTGGGCGCGCAGTTTCGGGTCGCAGAGATATGCGAAATTGACCTCGTCGAGCTGCAAATAGCGGCAGCCCGCGTCGGCAAAGGCGCGCGCCGCAAGACGATAGGTCTGCCCGAGGTCGCGATAGAAATCGGCCATGTCCGGATAGATCGATTCCGGAATGGCGTCTCTCCCATAGCGGAAATGCAGCGATGATGGCGAAGGGATGGTCATCTTCGCTGTCGCTTTCGCATGCTCCCGGACAAATTTGAAATGATCGAGCATAGGATGGCCGGTGAACGTGCCGAGCTTTCCTGTGACGCGCAGCATCATGGGTTTCGGGTTGACGCCTTGAAACTTGATCTTGCGCTCGCCGAGATAGGCTTCCACGCCCGGCAATGCTCCGAGAAAATCGTAATTCCAGAACGCGCGACGGAATTCTCCGTCGGTGACGGCACGGAGACCGATCTCTTCCTGCTTCCTGATCGCAGCCGTGATTTCGCGATCCTCGATCGCCTTCAGTTCAGTGGCGGAGATTTCATTTTTTTCGCGCCTGACGCGCGCTTCCTTGAGCGGCCGCGTGCGCAGAAGACTGCCGACGTGGTCTGCGCAAAAGGGAGGTGCTTTGCGTGGAGACATACAACTTTCCGCTGACGCCCGGGCGGCAGGCAGTGACGTCACTTCCCCCACACCTCATCCGCCAGTTCGACGATCATCCGAAGTTTCGCCCACTGCTCTTCCTCGGCCAGAATGTTTCCTTCTTCGGTGGAGGCAAAGCCGCACTGGGGCGACAGACACAGCTGATCGAGCGAAACATATTTCGTCGCTTCGTCGATCCGTCGTTTGATGTCGTCCTTGGGTTCCAGCCGTCCGCTCTTCGAGGTCACCAGACCGAGCACAAGTTGCTTCTGGCCCTTGGGGAAATGGCGTAGTGGCTCAAAGCCACCCGCGCGATCGTTGTCGTACTCCAGAAAATACCCGTCGAGATTGGTCTTTCCGAGCAGGTGTTCCGCGACGAATTCGTAACCACCCTGCGCAATCCACGTCGAACGAAAGTTGCCACGGCAGGAATGCATGGTGATCGCCAGATCGGCGGGTTTTCCTTCCAGCGCCGCGCGCATCACGGCTGCATAGACCGCCGGCAGCTTGTTCGGATCGTCGCCGCGCGTCTTCGATTGCTCGCGCTCGTTCGCATCACACATCATGGCCCAGGCGGTGTCATCGAGCTGCAGATAGCGGCAGCCCTCGTCGTAGAAAGCGCGGATCGCCTTGCGCCACGCCGCTCCGACATCCGCGAAAAACTGATCAATGTCCGGGTAGACCTCCTTGCTCACCAGCGCGCGCCCTTGCCGGAAGTGAAAGGTGCTGGGGGCCGGAATGCACATTTTCGGAACGACCCGGCAATGTGCCTTCAAAAACTTGAAATGTTCGACCTGCGGATGACCGACGAAATCCACCTTTCCGGAAATCTTTATTGCTTCGTGCTTTGTCTCGACACCGTGAAATTGGATGCCTGTTGCAGTGGTGATCGGTTCGACACCTTTGAGACCGCGGAAAAAATCGAAATGCCACCAGGAGCGGCGGAATTCACCGTCGGTTGCAAGCTTCAGTCCGACGTCTTCCTGCTTCCTGACGATCTTCTCGATCTCGCGGTCTTCGACAGCCGTCAGCGCAGCGGCGTCGATTTCGTTCCGCGCGCGTTTGGCGCGCGCTTCCTTCAGCGGTGCGGTTCGCAGCAGGCTGCCGACATGATCGGCGCGAAAAGGTGGAGTCTTGCGTTGTGTCATGACGTGCTTATTTCCCCCACACTTCGTTCGACAGCTCGACGATCATCCGCAGCTTGGCCCATTGTTCGTCCTCGGCGAGCACATTGCCCTCCTCGGTCGAAGCAAAACCGCATTGCGGGGACAGGCAGAGCTGATCGAGCGCCACATGTTTGGTCGCCTCTTCGATCCGCTTTTTGACTTCGGCGCGCGGCTCGAGACGTCCGGTTTTCGAAGTCACCAGACCGAGCACGACCATCTTCTTACCTTTCGGCAGGAAACGCAGCGGCTCAAAACCGCCGGCGCGATCGGAGTCGTATTCGAGAAAATATCCGTCGTAGTTGCATTTCGCCAGGAGGTTCTCTGCCACAGGCTCGTAGCCACCCGATGAAATGAAAGTGGACCGAAAGTTGCCGCGACAGACGTGGGTCGTAATCGTCATGTCCGCCGGTTTTGCCTCGAGCCCCTTGTTGATGCAGCGCGTGTAGGTTTCCTGCAGATGATCAACATCGAGGCCACGCTCCTTGGCTTTGGTCAGTTGCTCCTGCGAACAAAGATAGGCCCACGCGGTGTCGTCCCATTGCAGGTAGCGGCATCCTGCATCGTAGAACGCACGTACGGCCTTCTGATAAGCCACTGCCAAATCGTCAAAGATGGCATCGCGATCCGGATAGGCAGATTTGGCAACAGCGCCAGGTTCGAGCCGAAAATGCATCACGCTCGGTGACGGGATGGTCATCTTCGGCGTGACCTTGGCGTGGGCCTTCAGAAACTTGAAGTGCTCCACCATCGGATGGTTGGAAAAGCCGATCTTGCCGGTGATGCGGATGCTCTGCGGCTTCGACTGCACGCCCTGGAACTGGATGCCGTGGTCAAGCTCGTAGAGCTCAACGCCGTCGAGCAGGCTGAAGAAATCGAAATGCCAATAAGCGCGGCGAAACTCTCCGTCGGTCGCGAGCTTGAGGCCGATCTCTTCCTGTCTCCTGATGATCTTTTCGATCTCGCGGTCCTCAACATCCTTGAGCTGCTCCGGCCCGATCGCGCCTTTCTCACGCTTGGCCCGCGCTTCCTGCAGCGGCTTGCTGCGTAGGAGGCTGCCCACATGGTCGGCGTGAAATGGTGGTCTGGAGTGGGCCATCGGATTACCCGAACACGTTTAATGTGATTGAAAAACAGGCGGGCGCATTCACAGCACTTCTTTTCGCGCGCGTCAATTTTCCGCTCTTTTCTATCACCGAGTTGTCGGGCTAATGTCCCGCCAATTGAAAATAACGGCAGCTCAAAGAGGAACGTCAGTATGGCTTACAAGAATCTCGAAGAGGCGATCCAGGCCTCCGGCGGCAACATCGTCAAGATGATGCGCAACTCGCAAATCGGTGCCTATGTCTATCCGGTCGTCGCTCCGGAATTCTCAAACTGGCGCGATGAGCAACGCGCCTGGGCCGAGACATGCGTGCTGTTCGATCAGACGCACCACATGGTGAACCTGTTCGTCGAAGGTCCCGATGCCTTGAAGCTGATGTCGCACCTCGCGACAAACTCCTTCAAGAACTTCACCGTCGACAAGGCCAAGCAATTTGCACCGTGCAATTACAACGGCCAGGTGATCGGCGACGGCATCCTTTTTTATCTTGCTCAGAATTCCCTGGTTTTCGTCGGCCGGAATCCGACCGCGAACTGGATCCAGTACAACGCGCAGGCCGGCAAGTACGACGTCAAGGTCGAGTACGACGACCGTTCGCCGTCACGCCCGATGGGTAAACCGGTCTTCCGCAAGTTTTACCGCTACCAGATCCAGGGCCCGAACGCGCAGGACGTCATCAAGAAGCTCAACGGCGGGACGTTTCCGGACATCAAGTTCTTCAACATGGGGAATATCACGATCGCCGGTCGCAAGATCCGCGCGTTGCGCCATGGCATGGCGGGCGCACCCGGCTTGGAAGTATGGGGACCTTATGCGGAAGGCGACGAAATCCGCGCTGCCATTCTTGAAGCCGGTAAGGATGCGGGCATCGTGCAGGTCGGTGCGCGCGCCTATGCGACCAACACGCTTGAGTTCGGGCTGGATCCCGTCGCCGGTTCCCGCGGTCTATACCGGTGACAAAATGAAGCCTTACCGGCAGTGGCTGCCCGGTACGAGCTATGAAGCGAACGCCTCACTCGGTGGCAGCTTCGTGTCCAACAATATCGAGGACTACTACACCACCCCCTATGAACTCGGTTACGACAACTTCACCAAGTTCGACCACGATTTCATCGGCAAGGAAGCGCTGCAGGCGATGCAGGGCAAGGTCCACCGCAAGAAGGTGACCTTTGCGTGGAGCAATGACGATGTGAATAAAGTGTTCGCGTCGATGTTCGCTCCGCCGGGCGAGAACTACAAATTCATCGACCTGCCGCTCTCGAACTACGCCTCAAGCTCATTCGATTCGATCATGAGCGGTGGCAAGGTCATCGGCGCGTCGATGTTCTCCGGCTACAGCTTCAATGAGCGCAAGATGCTGTCGCTCGGATTCGTCGAAGAGCAGTACGCACAGCCCGGCACCAAGCTGACGCTGGTCTGGGGCGAGGAAAACGGCGGCACGAAAAAGAACACCGTCGAGCGTCATAAACAGATGGAAATGCGCGTTGAGGTTGGTCCGACCCCGTACGGCCAGCAGGCGCGCGAAACCTATCATCAGGGTTGGCGCACAGCCGTTGGCAGCTGACGGCAAAAATCGCCGCGGCGGCGCTCTTCAGGAGTTCGCCGCGGCCTTCTGTCCAGCGCCGGTATGCGCCAAGTCGCACGCATAGCGGGCTGTTTGAACCACACCGCCGAACGAGAAGTAATGCAGGCGCGTTTCCCCAAGCTCGGGCTGCGATGCGCTCAACATTTCGATGATGCGTTCCGGCCCGACATTGCCGACCAGGCTGGTCGCCATTCCCGACGCCAGTCCGCGCAATGAGGTCGACACGCCGCAACGCTTGGCATAGCGGATCAATGCCGGCACGCTGGTCGGGCCTGCAAGCCCGATACCGACGCGGTTCTTGATGCCGCTGCTGCGCAGCTGCTTGAGCCAGGCAATAATGCGTTCTCCCGAAAAGGAGAATTGCGTCACGATGTTGACGCGCAGGCCCTGTGCGGTCGCGCTGGCAATTTTCTCGTCGAGCGAAGCCTCCAGCCGCGCAGTCGGTATGCGCGGATGGCCTTCCGGATAGGCGCCGATGCCGATTTCCTCAATACCGTGGCGGCGCAAGTCGCCTTTCTGGATCACCGCGAGCGCATCGGCATACGGCCCGGCGGCATCGATGTCGCCACCGATGACCAACAGGCGTTGCACGCCGGCTTCGCCGGTGAGGCGTTGCAGCACATTCTGCAGTGTATCGGCACTTGGCAGTCGTCTCGCCGCGATATGGACGACCGGTTCGAGCCCCGCTCGGCGTAGTGCTACGGCAGCCCCGACTGTCTCGTCCGGGGCCGCTTTCGGAATTGCAGTGACATAGACAGATGTGCCCGGCGCGAGAATCTCGCCGAGCTGGGCAATTTCATTCGCGCTCGGCCTTGTCGCCTCAATCGAAAAGTCGCGCACAAAATCGCTGGCGGTCATAGGAGCAGATCCCAATCACGGTTGCCGGCGCGAAATGACGAAGGATTCGTCGTAGAACCACAAACCGCCATGCTCCTGGAGAACCTCGCGTGTGGCCTCGACGTAGCGACGGTCGCTGTTCACATCGGAAAGCCGATCGTCCTCGACCTGCGCGACGTAGATCGCCGCGTTCCATGCAGCCAGCAGCGTCGACGTGCCGATCGAGGAAGAAATCTCCGACGGCAGCGTGTGCATGTCATAACGAAATAGCGACCGCTGATCGGAATAGGCGTTGAAATTGAGATCGCGGCCCGCGGCACCCAGTTCGTGCTTGACCTCCTTCAGAAGATCGTGGCGGTTGTGCAGGAACGGATTATCGTTCGGCCACACCTTTTTGATGATTTCCATTCCCGGATCATGCCCATAGGAATGGATCGCGATCATGCGACCTCCTGGTCCGAGAGCGCGGGCGAGCGGCGCCAGAACGCGTTTGGCCTTAAACTCAAGTGATGCGCGAGCGCGATAGGGTTGCGACGCGATCACAAGATCGTAGTCGGCAACTGTACCGCCCGGCTTTGGAACGATCTGGTCGAGCAGGAAGCGGTGATCGTTGCGGTAGATCACGAGGATGACTGGGCGCTCGTACACCGGATTGCCGCTTTTCGGACTAACGCGCGCTTTCCAGCTTTCGGCGAGGAAAGGTTCGAGATCCGTGATCTGCTTCTCGAAACTGTGCGCGGTGCTGCCTTCCATCGCCAGCTCTTTCCAGACAAGGCTGGTGGCGGCGCTCAGCGATTTCACGGCCAGCCACGGCGCTTCCGAATAAGCGAGGTTCGTCAACACCAGCACCGTGGACGGATGCTCGACGAAACGATCCGCCATCTTGTGCAGTGTGAGTCGAATATCCTCCAGGCTGATTTCCTTGCCGACGATATAAAAAGGCGTGGTCGGGAACCGGTCGTGCATGGAACGCATCACGCGCGCGAGCACCGTTCCGTCACCGACACCGGCGTCGAACACGCGCACCGCCGGAGGCCGCGGATGAATGTTGGCGAGCTCAAGACTCACCCGCGAAGCGACTTCCCACTTCTCCGAACAGGTGTTCACGAAGAGCAGATACTTCTGCCTGTTGTCGAAAAAACGGAAATTGCGTTGCGGATCATCGCTTGCGAGCCCGGAGGCGACCGGGGGCACGGTCGTCGATTTCACGACAGGCAGAACGCCGGGCGGAGTCGGCTCGAACAGCACACGGCGGCGCGCTGGAACGCCATCCGCATTGCGCGCCATGAAGGCGCGGATGCGATCGAGCGTGTCGGTCGTGATACGTCCGCCATTGCGTAGACGACTTGCGAGTTTGCCGTCGTTTACGGCCCGGCGGCCGAAGGTCGAACTCTGCGAGCCCTCGCATACGGCAAAACTCGCTGATCTCCTGGAGGATCTGTTCATTCATGGCGCGCTTCCTGCCGGCTCTCACTGGCCGTTATGGCCACGAGCGAACCAACTCCGGTTCCTGCCGTCAACTACAAATATGGCATTGGGAAAGGTGGGCAAGGTGGGTGGGCGCATTGCCCACACTGCAAAATGCCTTGTTTCAAGCAAAAACGGCTCGAGGGTGCCGTTGTCAACACTGGTCACAACCTGAAATGGGGACAACGCCCACTATTCTGGTCGAGCCTGATGGCGGCGTGGGCACACAGCTTGCCCGCCTGAGCGGAAGGACTGCGGCTCAGATGTCGAAGAAAACCGTCTCGTTCTCGCCCTGCACCCGGATGTCGAAGCGGTAGACAGGCATTTCGCCCTCGGTCTCCTTGTGGGCGACGAGCGTCCCGCGCCGGTCGGGTGGGACCAGCGTCAGGATGGGATCACTAGCGTTGGCGGCCTCGTCCGGGAAATAGAGGCGCGTATAGATCTGCCGCAGCATGCCGCGCGAGAAGATGCAGAAGACAATATGCGGGGCCTGCGCCTTGCCATTGGGTCCCGGTACCGATCCGGGCTTGATGGTGTCGAAACTGAAGACCCCATTCTTGTCGGTTGCCGAACGGCCAAAGCCCATGAACCGGGTGTTCGGCCGCGGGCGATTGTCGGCCGGATGGGCGTAACGGCCCTGCGCGTCCGCCTGCCATATTTCGATCATGGCGTCGTTGATCGGCAGGCCGTCGCCGTCGAGCACGCGACCCTCGATGCGGACCTTCGTGCCGGAGGTATCCGCGGTCACCAGGTTGGCGCCCGCCGTGTCCTTCCAGTCGTAGGTATCCTTGCCCTGCTCCGGCCGCCATTCACAGCGGCTGTGCGGCGCAAGGCCGTAGGCGAAAAACGGACCGACTGTTTGTGAGGGAGTGATCTCGGACATTAGTGCTTATCCGTGTCAGTGCTTGTCTGCGTCAGTGTTTGTCTGTGTCAGTGTTTGTCTGTGTCTTGGGGCGTGGCTTCGCGTCCGCGCACTACGATGTCAAAGCGGAAGCAGAGTGCCCAGTCGGGAACGGTGTTCTCCAGATCGAACTTTGAGACCATGCGCTCGCGCGCCCTCTCGTCGGTGACCGAATTGAAGATGGGATCGAACGGAAAGAGGTAGTCGCCCGGAAAATACATTTGCGTCACGAGGCGCGACAGGAACGAGTGGCCAAACACGGAGAAATGGATGTGGTTCGGCCGCCACGCGTTGTGGTGATTGCCCCACGGATAGGCGCCCGGCTTCACCGTGATGAAGCGGTAGTAGCCATTCTTGTCCGAGATCGTCCGCCCCGCTCCGGTGAAATTGGGATCGAGCGGCGCCGGATGCTGGTCGACGTTGTGGACGTAGCGGCCGCAGGCGTTCGCCTGCCAAATTTCGACCAGCGTATCGGGGACTGGCCGCTTGTCCTCATCATACACGTGGCCGTGCACGATGATGCGTTCGCCGAGCGGCTCACTTTTGTGCTGCTTGGTGAGGTCGTTGTCGCCTTCTTGCACCGCGTCGTGGCCGTAAACCGGTCCGGTCAGTTCGGACAACGTTTGCGGCACGACAATCAGCGGCTTCGACGGCGAGCGCTTAACAGTACTGCGGTAACCGGGCGTGAGGTGCTTGGGAAAAGCACTCAGACTTTCTTTTGGAAAAACCAGCGTCATTGCCGTTCCTTCATGACTTGCTCGTTATGACACCTTTTCAAGGGCGAGCGATACGCCCTGTCCTACTCCGACGCACATGGTGGCGAGCGCGAGCTTGCCGCCGTTTTCCTCGAGGCCATGCGCGGCCGTCAGCGCCAGGCGGGCGCCCGACATGCCGAGCGGATGGCCGAGCGCGATCGCACCGCCATGCGGATTGACGTGTTCGGCATCGTCGGCAAGTCCCAGCTGGCGCAGGCATGCTAGCGATTGTGACGCGAAGGCTTCGTTGATCTCGATCAAATCGTAGTCGCCTATTTTCTGCCTCAGGCGCGCCATCAGTTTTTGTGTCGCCGGCACAGGACCGATGCCCATGATGCGCGGCGGCACTGCCGCCGAAGCCATGCCCAGGATTCGCGCACGGGGTTTCAGCCCATACGCCTTCACGGCTTCTTCCGACGCGATGATCATCGCCGCCGCGCCATCGTTGACTCCGGAGGCATTGCCTGCAGTCACGGTTCCCGGATTGCGAAACGGAGTCTTGAGCTTCGTCAACTGTTCGAGTGTCGTCTCGGGGCGGGGATGCTCGTCCTTGTCGACCTTGATCGGACCGCCTTTGCCGCCCGGCACTTCGACTGAAACGATCTCTTTAGCGAAAAATCCGGAAGCGATGGCTTTGCCGGCTCTTTGCTGCGAGCGCAGCGCAAAAGCGTCTTGGTCCGCTCGCGTGATCTGGAATTCCTCGGCGACGTTCTCTCCGGTCTCAGGCATCGAGTCGATGCCGTATTGCTGCTTCATCAACGGATTGACGAAGCGCCAACCGATCGTCGTGTCGTAGATTTCTGCCGTGCGGGCGAAAGCCTCCGGCGCCTTGCCTTGCACAAAGGGTGCCCGTGTCATCAATTCGACACCGCCCGCAATGGCAAAATCTATCTCGCCGGCGCGAATCGCGCGCGCTGCCGTACCAACCGCGTCAAGCCCGGAAGCGCATAGCCGGTTGAGCGTGACGCCGGGCACGCTGGTCGGCAGACCAGCAAGCAACAGCGCCATGCGTGCAACGTTGCGATTGTCTTCGCCCGCCTGGTTGGCGCAGCCGTAATAGACTTCGTCGAGCTTTTCCCAATCGATCTTCGGGTTACGCGCCTTGAGCGCCTTGATCGGCACAGCAGCGAGGTCGTCGGCCCGGACCTTGGCAAGAGCGCCGGCATAGCGGCCGATAGGCGTTCGCACCGCATCGCACAGGAAAACCTCGCGCGCCATCAAGCAGCCTCCGCATGTGCGCGGTTGGTCCGCGCATGAAGTTCGCGCAGAACTTCGAGCTCACGTGCGGTTGGTGGCGACGTTTCAGCCACTTTGGCCGCAAACTTGATCGGCCAGCCGGAATTTTCCTGGATCTGTTCGCGGGTGACGCCGGGATGGATGGAGACGACGGTCATTTCCTTCGTCTGTGGATCCGGCTCGAACAGAGCGAGGTCGGTGATGAGCTTGGTCGGACCTTTGGTCTTCACGCCAAGCTTTGCGCGTGAATCGCCACCCGAGACATGACCGATCGAGGTCACAAAATCGAGCTTGTCGACAAAACTGCGTTTGCCCTGCGCCATGATGATGAAGATTTCGCCGCAGGAGGTGGCGATCTCCGGTGCACCACCGCCGCCCGGCAAGCGAACTTTCGGCTTGTCATAGGGGCCGACGACGGTCGTATTGCAATTCGCAAATCTGTCGATCTGCGCGCCGCCGAGAAATCCGACCTTGATGCGGCCGCCTTGCAGCCAGTAGCGGAACATTTCGGGGACCGACACCGTGGTCAGAGCGGTCTCGCACAATTCGCCATCACCGATCGACGGTGAAGATGTTCGGCTTGGTGGCGAGCGTTCGGGATTCGTAGATCAAGGTGATGTTCGGTGCGTGCGTCGCCGGGCGAGGTTGCACGCAGCCGAAGGCTGACCGATGCCGACAAAGCAGACATCGTCGTTCTTTAGGGCTCGCGCCGCCGCGACGGTCATCATCTCATTGGGTTTGTAGTCGGCCATGTGGCTCACTCCGCCGCCATCCGGATCTTCGCGCATATTTGGCGAAAGCCTCCGGACCTTTCGACAAGACATTCTCTTTCATCCAGGCATGGAATGAATCGCGTTCGCGCGAGATTACATCCCACTCCTTGTAGAAGCCGTTGTTGCGCGGATAGTAGCCCTGCGCATAGGACGGCCAGGCGCCACCCGGCACTTCGACAACATGGCCGACGGTCCAATGCGGCAGCACGACCGCGTTGAGGCTGCGCTCGGGAAGTTCGTCAACGATCTCTTCGACCGTGACCACCGAGCGTTTGGAAGCGAGTACGGCCTCCTTCTGAACTCCGAGCACACCCTCGATCATCACATTGCCGGCCTTGTCCGCGCGCTGCGCGTGAATCACCGCAACGTCTGGCCGATGCGCCGGGATGGCGGCAAGCTCTTCGCCGGTGAACGG
>CAWHQL010000027.1:0-5930 GCA_963831515.1 uncultured Alphaproteobacteria bacterium
GTGAGGGTCGCCATGCGAGGCAAGCCCAATCCGCGTGCCGTCCCGGCAACAGTTACTCCAAAACCGGCAATGGTGAGCGTGTCGCCGACGACGACACGGCGCGGTGCCGCAAGCGTTGCCGGCACAACGATGTCCGGCAATGGGGTGGCGAGTTTGAGAAGTGCAATATCGGCTGTGGCACGGCTCGCCGCGTAGCTTGCTTGGTCGAAACGCGGATGGCGTGCGATGGCGCGCACGGGGATTGGCACGCCCGTCTGATAAGGCTTGATGGTGTAGTCGACCTTGCGGATGACGCAGTGCGCGGCTGTCAGCACAAGATCGCGCGACAGTGCGGTGCCGGTACAGAGATCGTCGCGGGTGTCGACAATCATCACGATCGGACGCGCCGCCCATCCGGCCGCCGGTGGCGCGTTGCCAGTCAGGGCGAGAGCGGGCGCGCCGAATATCAATAAAACGATGACGGAAAGGACGCGGGGCATGCCCGCCAAGGATAGCACATGACTCCTATTTTGCTGACAGGACCTGCAATCGAGCCAATATCGGTCGAGGAAACAAAGATATTCTTGCGCGTCGAGCACGACGATGAGGACCAACTCATCGCAGCTCTGATTGCCGGCGCACGAAGCCACATTGAAGCGCAAACACACACCGCGCTGATCACCCAAAACTGGCGCATGGTACTCGACGCATGGCCACAACACGGGCGCATTGCGGTGCGGCCCGGCCCACTACAGACGGTCAATGCCGCACGGGTGTTCGACTGCAATGGCCATCCGGCCACGATCAATTCACAAACTATCGTGACGGACCTTGGAGCCTCGAGCCTGGCATTTGTGCCCTGGGCCGTGCCTGCACCGGGGCGTATTGCGGCAGGTATCGAGATCGATGTCACAGTCGGTTTCGGCGACGAGGCAGACGACGTTCCGGAATCCCTCATACAAGCAATCCGTATGGTGGTGGCACACTGGTACGAAAATCGTGGCCTTATGGGCGAAAACCAGAATGCTTCACCGCCAGCGTCAGTTGCCGCGATCATCGCGCCTTACAGGATGTTTTCGATATGACGGCACCGGGTGGCCTTAACCGCCGGCTGGTGCTGGAAGCGCCGTCCGAGGCGGATGACGGAGCTGGCGGCATAACGCGATCATATGTCGTTGTCACGAAGCTCTGGGCACAGGTCGTGCCTCGCTCAGCGGTGGGCGCCACCGCTGCCGACCGCGTCGGTGCCGTTGTGCGCTACCGTATCATTGTGCGCGCGCGTTCGGACATCACGATCAAGCATCGCCTCCAGGATAGCACACATATTTACGGCATCATCGCCGTGCGCCCAAGTGCCGACCGCCGGTTTATCGAGATCGAAGCCGAAGAGCGGGACGAGTAAACCGTTTACATTTTTTCAAACAGGACAATTAGAGAATGTCTACCGCAGCTTCAGCGGCGCTTCGTGCTGCCGTGCACGATGCGCTGAAGAACAACGCCGCGCTGAATGCTTTGCTCGGCGGCTCCAAAGTCTACGACGAGCCGCCACGCGGCGCCGCGTTTCCCTATGTCACACTCGGTGATGCGCGCATCAGCAATTTTTCTTCCGGGGACGTGTCAGCGGAAGAGCATCAACTCACTCTCCACGCATGGTCTCGGCGAGGCGGTCATAACGAAGCACATTTGATCACCGGCACACTCCTGCAGGCTCTGGACGATGCACCGCTGACGCTTCCTGGGCACCACCTCGTCAATTTTCGCTTTGCAGCCGCGGATGTACGCCGCGAAGCAGACGGTCGCACCTATCACGCGCTGGTGCGCTTCCGCGCTGTGACTGAACCAGCTTAACGAAGGAAAATTTCATGACTGCTCAAAAAGGCAAGGATCTATTGATCAAGATCGCTGACGGCTCTGGTTATACGACCGTCGCAGGTCTGCGAACACGCCGTATTTCATTCAATGCTGAAGCGGTCGACATCACTCATGCCGAAAGCGCAAATCGGTGGCGCGAGCTGCTCGATGGCGCTGGCGTCAAACGCGCATCGGTATCGGGTCGCGGTCTGTTCAGAGACGCATCAAGCGATGTCCTGATCAGACAGACTTTCTTCGAAGGCGCGATCATAATCTACCAGATCGTCATCCCGTCCTTTGGCACTGTTCAAGGTCCTTTTCAGATCGGCAGTCTGGAATTTGCCGGCGAACACAATGGCGAACTGACATACGACATGTCGTTGGAGTCCGCCGGCGAACTCGCATTCACGGCGGCATGAGATGGCCAATCGTTACCGTGGCGAGATAGAGGCGGAGATCGGTGGCGCTAAGCGTAGGCTAGTTCTTACGCTTGGAGCGCTGGCGGAACTTGAAGATGCCTTCGGCGCAGATGATCTCGTGGCTCTCACCGAGCGGCTTGGATCGGGTCGGCTCAGCGCGCGCGACCTTACACGCATCATCCGTGCGGGTCTGTCTGGGGCCGGCGAAATCGTGAGCGATGAAGACGTCGCAGCGATGGCGGTTGATGGCGGAATTCAAGGGTATGTGCGCATTGCTGCTGAGTTGATCGCAGCGACGTTCGGGGAAGGGGACGAATGACACCCTTTCCCTGGAAGCAGGCAATCGGCTTCGGCCTTGGCGAGTTGCGGCTTTCGCCCGAGCAATTCTGGCGCATGACACCGCGCGAACTTGCCTACGCCATTGACGCCACGAGCAACCGCGTCCGACCTCTTGATCGGAAATCATTGAGCGACCTTATGAAGAGATATCCAGATGATCGATAACGATAGTTTTGTCGACCAGGCACCGCACGGCGATCTGCCCGATACCGTGGAGAAGATGCGCGACAATACCCAGATGTTGGGCATCAGCACGGCGACGTTTGCGAAAGCGATTAGCAAAGCTTTCACCGACGCGACTGCGGGCGGCAAGCAATTCGACGATGTGCTCAAGCAGCTTGCTCTGCGCCTTTCCAATCTTGCGGTTATGCAGGCGCTTAACCCTGCGGCAAAGGGATTGGCGAGTGGTTTGAGTAAACTGTTCAGCAGCTTGTTCGGAGAAAGAAGCGACCCTTCCGACGTCGTAGGCGCGCGTTCGATAACTCCGTTCGCGGCAGGTGGTGTGATCGCGTCACCGGCTTATTTCCCGCTTCCTTCAGGTGGAGTCGGTTTGGCAGGTGAAGCCGGCCCGGAAGCGATCGTCCCGCTGACGCGCGGGTCGGATGGCCGGTTGGGAATTGCGATGAACGGCGCGAACGCACAGCCCAACATCACGGTTCAGATTGCGACGCCCGACATGCAGGGCTTCCGACGGTCGGAGGCATACATCACAGGTCAGATCGCCCGCGCTGTTGCGCGAGGCCAACGCGGATTGTAAATCGATGGCAACGTTTCATGAGGTGCTCTTTCCGCTCGACATCGCGCTTAAAAGTGCTGGCGGGCCACAGCGGCGTACCGATGTCGTCGTGCTCGGTTCGGGGGCCGAAGAGCGTAACGCGCGCTGGGCCCATTCTCGCCGGCGTTACGATGCCGGCTACGGCGTCAAGACTTTCGAGGCGCTCTCACAGGTACTTGCATTCTTTGAGGAAAGGCGAGGGCGTCTTTACGGCTTTCGCTGGCGAGACCGGCTCGACCATTCTTCGGCTGTACCGGGCGCACCGATAGCGCCGACCGATCAGGTCATTGGCGTCGGCGACGGTCTGAAACAGTCGTTTCAGCTCAGCAAAACCTACGGCTCGCTCCATTTGCCCTATCGACGGCCGATCGCAAAGCCTGTGCCGCATAGCGTGCGCGTTGCAGTAGCCGAAGGTGAAATTGAAGAAGGTGCGGGCTTCAGCGTGGATCCTGCGACAGGCACAGTCACGTTTCTCCCCGGCCACATTCCGGCAAACGGCACGGCGATTACGGCTGGATTCTTTTTCGATGTGCCGGTGCGCTTTGACACCGATTATCTCGAAACGGACCTGTCTGCTTTTGCAGCTGGGGCGATTCCAAAAATTCCTTTGGTGGAGATTAGACCTTGAGGACAATTCCAGACGCTTTACAGGCAAGGCTAGACTTTGGAGTCACCACGCTATGCCGGTGCTGGATCATCATTCGTGCAGACGGATTGGTACAGGGCTTTACTGATCACGATGAGGATGTGTCACTTCATAATATCGTTTGCCGCACGGGAAGTGGGCTGTCTGGGAGCGAGCAGACGCAGAAGATTGGATTTGCAGTCGACAGTTCAGAGATTTCTGGCGCGCTTTCCAGCGAAACTCTAAACGAACGCGATCTTTCAGCCGGCCGATATGATGCGGCCACAGTCGAGCTGTGGCTCACCGACTGGACCGAGCCCGAGTTGAGCGTACTTCTCGCGAAAGGCTTACTGGGGGAAGTCAAGCGCGAGTCAGCAGCTTTTACGGCTGAGGTGCGTGGACTGAGCGATCGATTGTTGCAGGAGAGTGGGCGGCTTTACACCGTGACGTGTTCGACCGATCTGGGCGACGCCCGTTGCAAGATTGATCTCACGAACAGCGCCTTTCTCGGAAACGGTGTTGTGGCCGAACAACATACCAACTCAGCGTTCTCTGCAAACGGGCTCGACAGGTTTGATGACGGATGGTTCAGGGCTGGCAAGCTTGCGTTCACGAGTGGCGAGAATGAGGGTTTAAGCGTGGAAGTAAAAAACCATCGCAACGACGGCGCCGTCACGATCGAACTCTGGCAAGTGATGCCGGAGCCTATTGCCGCCGGTGACACGTTCGTTATTTCTGCTGGTTGCGACAAACGCTTCCAGACCTGCCACGAGCGATTCAACAACATCACAAATTTTCGCGGCTTCCCACATATTCCCGGCAATGACTTTGTCGTGAGTTACCCCCTTCCGGGCCAGCCCGGCAACGACGGCGCGAGCCGGCAAAGTTGAACTATGTCAATTCGCCGGGAAGATATTGTCGCGGAAACGCGAAGCTGGATTGGCACGCCCTACCGACATCAAGCTTCACTCAAAGGAGTCGGCTGCGACTGCCTTGGCCTGGTACGCGGCGTATGGCGCGCCGTACTCGGTCGGGAGCCCGAAATTGCGCCGCCTTATGCGCCAGACTGGGCGGAATCGAGCGGGCGCGAATCATTGGCCGAAGCTGCGTCCCGTCATCTCAAGGCGATCGGACGCAAGAGTTTCGAGCCGGGTGACGTGCTGCTATTCCGGTGGCGGTCAAATTTGCCGGCAAAACACGCAGCTATCGTAACAGCGCCTGACAAGATGGTGCATGCGCACGACGGCGCCGTTGTTGCAGAAGTCGTGATTGCGCCGTGGTGGCGCAGACACCTGGCTTACGTTTTCAGATTTCCTGGAGTCATCGGCTAATGGCCGCACTTGTCCTTTCAACTGCCGGCGCTGCTGCCGGGACGGCCGTGTTTGGTCCGGCTGGTGCTGTGGCCGGTCGGCTAGTCGGCGCAATTGCCGGCAACGCGATCGATCGCGCACTGTTTTCCAATCGCGGCCAAGTTTCTCGTGATGGTCCGCGCTTGGCGGACCTTGAGGTCATGGCCTCAACGGCGGGCGCGCCGATCCCTCGTGCCTATGGTCGCGCGCGCCTATCGGGACAGGTGATCTGGGCGACCAATCTTGAGGAGGCTGTAAACACCAGTTCGCAGCCGGCCAGCGGGGGTAAGGGAATAGGAGGAGGTCCGCCCGTCGCTACGAACACAACCACTTATTCCTACTTTGCCAATCTGGCAGTGGGGCTGTGCGAAGGACCGATAGGGGCGGTGTTGCGTATCTGGGCGGATGGAAAGCCGCTGGATGTGTCAGGCCTGACCATTCGTATTTACGTTGGAGATGAGGATCAGACACCCGATCCGCTCATTGTCGCCAAAGAAGGCGATGCGCCGGCCTATCGGGGCCTTGCCTACGTCGTTTTCGAACGCCTGCCGTTGGCGAATTTCGGAAATCGCATTCCGCAAATGTCATTCGAC